>NZ_LSOF01000024.1 GCF_001592875.1 Pseudomonas sp. BMS12
ATTGTCTCAAGTCGTTCGCTCCGCTCACTTGGACGTCCGCAAGCTACGCTCGCGGCCGCCCCTTAGCCAAACGTTAGGGGAAATACATCGTGTCCAATCAACTCACGCCTTTATGGGTAGAGTTCCCCAACATTCCATGGGGAAGTATTGGATGGAGAATGGCGTGGGGAGAAGAATACGCCAACAAATGGACCTCTTGGTTCACATCTCTTTCGGATGCCGACCAAAGTAAATACATTGAGCAGTGGCCCGAAACAAGCGATTGGGCAGGATTTTATGAAAATTTACTGAAGGGAGCTGTTCCCCTATGGAAAAAAGAGCGGGAAGCCAAGATTGCTGCCTCGGCCAAAGAACCTACAGCTGAGGAGGATGAAATACATGATAAATACAGAATTTTATGGATGCTACGTTCGTATTTAAAAAAGCCAAGCGTGAGCATCAAAAGCGATGGCAGGCATAGTTGGATTTTAGTGGATCCAAACGGTGATACCTGGTCCCTCATAGAAGCGCAGGAAAACTCACCAGGCGAGTTCACCAAGCCTTATTTAATTCGCTTTCATGACAGGCTAACTGGGGACAACAACCTTGAAGTTAAACGACCAATCCCCTAACAACTGGCTCAAGCCGCTCGCTTCGCTCACTCGGGACCGGCTAAAGCCGGCCCCTTAACCAAACGTTAGAGTGCAAATCCATGACCGACAGCAGGGAAGCGCTTCGATACGCAGCAAAGCTTCTATTTCAGTACCGAGTTATTGATTGCAATGGGCAATCCAATGTCATGCGCACCTGCGAAGAACGCATAATTGTCATTAACGCCATCTGCGCCACCGAGGCACTTGACCTAGCCAAAGAGCGAGGAGTCTCTGCACAGCACAACTATAAAAACAGTGCAGGCTCACGCGTTAGCTTTGAATACGTTGGCATCATGGAGCTTCTTCATCTTGGAGTGGAGTGCGAAGAAGATGAAGTCTGGTATGAAATCACTCAGCGCAAGCTCCCAATGGAAAGATCATCAAGCATTCTTCCCAACGAAGACGAGCTTAACGCCATTAGATTAAAACTTTGAAAGTACAGAGAGCCTAATGAACTCCACGCAAACCAATCAGCACTCTAACAATTGGTTCAAGCTCGTTCGCTTCGCTCACTCTGGACGTCTGCAAGCTACGTTTGCAGACGCCCCTTAACCAAACGTTAGAAACCACATGAAGCTTCTTTGGCGCCTGCTCATCCACACTACAATCGCTGCACTGGCTCTACCAGTAATCGCAGTGCTTATATTTGACATTTTTTGGATTATTCCGCGTATAGAGCACGTCAAAAATCTTGCCGAGACGGGAAGCATAGAAGAGCGAGCCCCAGCGCCGTTAATCACCAGAATGGTAATTGCCTCAGAGCCAAACGGCCTCAATTGGCAAGTAGCAAGAATACTCATCAGTCAATCTGAGCCACCATTCAAGCCCCACGGCAATTTACAGTGGCATTTAGTTGGTGTAACCACATCTTTCCTATTAAAAGTACATCTATCAGAGCAAGAGCTAGTTTCCATTTATTGCTCGCGAATATATGTCGGAAACAAATCTTACGGCCTAAACCATGCAGCACATAAACTCTTTGGAAAAAGTCTTTCGCAGCTCAATACTAATGAGGCGGCAACTGTCGCAGCCTGGCCCAAAGCACCTAACTACTTTGAAAAGAACCAAGCATCATTACAACGCAATCGAGACAGAATTCTTAACAACTTAGCTGGTGGTATCTAACAATGCGCTCAACTGCCGCTCACTTCGTTCGCTGGACGTCCAAAAGCTACGCTTTTGGCCGCCCGTTAGCTTAATCGTTAGATGCACACAGACTCAGCCCATACGGCTTGGCTGCGAGAGATACGGATTTAGGAAAAATAGTCAACGCACAGCAAGGACTAATCGGCCGCTGTGGGTGATATCGAAGATTTTTCTGCTGCATAAATGGAGGCGGCCCCATCAGCCACACCCCGGCACACAATGTTCCCGCTGTGGCTGCTTCCTTCCGGACCTGACCAGGTTAACGGGTAATCGTTGCGGGGGGACCGATGGGGCCACCATAACGAAGCCCGTCGAGCGACGGGCCGCGCCATTGTACTGGTTGGGAGCAAAGTTACAACCGCTTCAAGCACTTAGCTCTCACGATTGACGCACACAGGCACCGAGCGCCCCTACACCCGGAAGCGCCCGACCAGCTGGGCCAGGCCGTGGGACAGGTCGGAAAGCCGTGCACTGGCCTGGGTGCTTTGCTCCGAGGTCGCGGCAGCTTCGTTGGACAGATCGCGAATATCGCTGATGTTGCGGGCAATTTCCTCGGTCACGCTGCTCTGCTGTTCGCAGGCCGTGGCGATCTGGGCGGCCATGTCGTTGATCCGAGCCACCGAGTCGCCGGTGGCGGACAGTGCACCATCCACACCAGCAGCCCGTTCGACGCTGTCGCGCGCCTTGACGCTGCCCGAGTGCATGGCCTTGACGGCATTCTGCACGCCGGACTGTAGGCGCTCGATCATTTCCTGGATGTCTTTGGTCGAGTCCTGAGTGCGAGCAGCCAGAGCGCGCACCTCATCAGCGACCACTGCGAAGCCCCTGCCCTGCTCTCCGGCCCGGGCGGCCTCGATGGCGGCATTTAGCGCCAGCAGGTTGGTTTGCTCCGCAATACCTTTGATCACAGCGAGAACGGCCCCGATATTGGCGGTCTCCTGCTCCAGGGTCTGGATGGTGTCGGAAGCGCTCTCAACCTCATGAGCCAACTGGCGGATCGCGTGGATGGTGGCGCCTACTACCTGCGCGCCCTCGCGGGACTGTTCTTCGGCACTGCGCGCGGCATCCGCGGCATTCTGCGCATTGCGCGCCACCTCGTGCACGGCCACGCTCATTTCGGTAGCGGCAGTACTGACCTGATCCACGGCGGCGTGCTCACTGCTGATCAGCCGGTCATTGGCCGCGGCCATGCCTGCCAGGCTTTGCGCCGACTCGGCCACTTCGCCGGTAACCCGACCGACTTCCTTGATCAGTGGCTGCAACTTGTCGAGAAAGCGGTTGAAGGCATCGCTGAGCTTGCCCAGCTCATCACGCGAAAGCACTTCCAGGCGCACGCGCAGGTCGCCGTCCCCCTCGGCGATCTGCTCGATGCGGTTCAGCAGGTTCTGCAGCGGACGAGTGACCAGCACCGGGAAGCCCAGCACCAGAACGGCACAGATGAACAGGCCGACGACGATGATGGCGCCCTGTTGCCAGCTGAGCTCCTCGCCCAAGGCGATTGCCTTGAGACCTTCGGCATTGGCCTCGTTGTCTTCCATCTCGCCGAGCTTGTCGATCGAGTCGCGCATCGCCTCGAACTGCGTTTCGCTATCGCCATAACTCAGCACGGAGGCCGCATCGGGATCGCTGTCGGACAGTTCCAGAACCTTGCTCGAAGTGGCCTTCCAGCGCGCGAAGCCGCTGTCGAAGCTGGCCACCAGGGCCAGCGCCTCGGCACTTGGCTGCATGTCGGCATATTTGTGCACGCGGTCGTAGGCCTGTTGCAGGTTCTCGGCGTGCGAGGCACGCAGCGCCTCGGCATGCTCACCTGCGGCCTCGTCGAGCAGGCTGCGCTCGGCAACGAAGGCCTGATAGAGGTCGCGGTCAGCATTCAACAGCACGCTGATAGCCGGCAGATAGCGATTGGTCAGGCGCGTGCTGGAGTCGGCGACCTGGTTGATGCCCTGCATGCCCAACCCTCCCATCAGCACCAGTAGCAGGGCCAGCAGCAGAATCGGCAGGGCAATCTTCCAGCGAAAACCGAGGTCGGCAAATAAGCGCAGCATGTTGGCTTCTCCCGCGCAATAGAACGCTATTGTTGTGCCATCAGCATAGTCACTGAAAACAGGGGTGTCCCTGACATCGACACCCACAGCTCACTGGAACATGGCTGACAGCTGCTCGCCGGTCCTGGATCAATTCACCGGCTGAGCTCTTAACATAGCGGCAGAAGAAGGCGGGGCTTTATGGTAGCGTGCCCGGCAAACCACACCACTGGAGCCCCCATGGCCATTACCAAGGACCAACTGATTTCCGACCTCGCCGAAGCCTGCGACCTGCAGAAAACCAGCGTGCGCGCCCTGCTCGATCAGCTCGGCGAGATCATCGCCGATGCACTGGAAAACGATGGCGAGATCAGCCTGCCAGGCGTCGGCAAGCTCAAGGTCAGCGAGCGCCCGGCGCGCACCGGCCGCAACCCGTCGACCGGCAAAGCCATTCAGATCGCCGCGAAGAAGGTGGTCAAACTGGTGCCAGCCAAGGCTCTGGTCGACGGCCTGAACTGAGTTGTCGCAATTGGCCAGCTAGGGCTCGATGCCGTAGCTGGCCAGCGCGGCGAGGAATTGTTCCTCGTCCAACACCCTGATACCCAGCTCACTGGCCTTGGCCAGTTTCGAACCGGCGCCCGGCCCGGCCACCACGCAGTGGGTTTTGGCCGATACCGAGCCCGCGACCTTGGCGCCCAGGCTTTCCAGGCGCTCCTTGCCTACATCCCGGCTCATGGTCTCCAAGGTGCCGGTCAGCACCCAGGTCTGCCCGGCCAGCGGCAAGCCTTCGACCACCTTCTTCTCGCTCTCCCAGTGCATACCGAAGTCGCGCAGCTGCGCCTCGATTTTCGCAGCGCGCTCGGCATTGGCCGGCAGGTCGAAGAACTCACGCAGTGACTTGGCGGCCTTTTCATTGAGGCGCTCGACCTGGCGCAGATCCAACCAGTCGGCCTCGATCACACCCTGCAGGGTGCCGAACCTGGCAGCCAGTTTCTCTGCGCCAGTGATGGCGATGAAGGGGATGTTGAGCTTGTCGATAAAGCCCGGCAGGGTCGCACAGGCGGAGAACTCGGGGTTGAGTTCTCCCTCTTCCTGCAACTCGACACCGCGCGCCAGCAACTCGTCGATGACCTTAAGGTTGTGACTGTCGCCGAAGAAGTTGTGGATCTCGAACGCGACCTCCAGGCCAACATCCGGCAGGTAGGTCAGCACCTCCGGCAGCGCCTGGCGGATGCGCGCTAGCGAGCCCAGGGCGCGGGCCAGCAGCTTGGCGGTTTCCTCGCCAACATCGGGAATGCCCAGGGCATAGATGAAGCGCGCCAGTGTCGGTCGCTTGCTGTCGGCAATGGCGGCCAGCAGGTTGCGCGTGGACAGATCGGCGAAGCCTTCCAGCACCACCACCTGTTCGTAGGTCAGGGTATAGAGGTCGGCTGGCGAGGCGACCAGACCGGTGTCGACCAGTTGCTCGACGATCTTGTCACCAAGGCCCTCGATATCCAGGGCGCGACGCGAGACGAAGTGAATGATCGCCTGCTTGAGCTGGGCCTGGCAGCTCAGGCGGCCGATGCAGCGATAGACCGAGCCTTCGCTGATGCTCTCCTTGCCCTTGCTGCGCTTGATCAGCTGGGTGCGCTCCACGGCCGAGCCGCAGACCGGGCACTGCTCCGGGATCTGCACCGCACGCGCATCGGCCGGACGGCGCTCGGCGACCACCTGCATCACCTGCGGGATCACATCCCCGGCGCGGCGGATGATCACCGTATCGCCGATCATCAGACCGAGTCGTTGGACCTCGTCCATATTGTGCAGCGTGGCGTTGGCCACGGTGACGCCAGCCACCTTGACCGGTTTCAGCCGCGCCACCGGGGTTACCGCACCGGTACGCCCGACCTGGAATTCGACGTCGAGCAGCTCGGTGAGCTCTTCCTGGGCGGGAAACTTGTGGGCAATGGCCCAGTGCGGGGTGCGCGCACGAAAGCCCAGCTGCTGCTGGTCTTCGATGTTGTTGACCTTGAACACCACGCCGTCGATGTCATACGCCAGCGCCATACGCCGCTCGCCAATATCGCGGTAGTAGTCCAGGCAAGCCTGCACACCCTTGGCCAGCTTCAGCTCACGACTGATCGGTACACCCCAAGCCTTGAGCTGTTCCAGCATAGCCACTTGCGTTGCCGGCAGCTCGCCGCTGACCTGACCGACACCATAGCAGCAGAACTCCAGCGGCCGGCTGGCGGTGATCTTCGGGTCCAGCTGGCGCAGGCTGCCGGCGGCGGCGTTGCGCGGGTTGGCGAAGGTCTTGCCACCGCTCTCGGCCTGCCGGGCATTGAGCTCGTCGAAACCGGCCTTGGGCATGTACACCTCGCCGCGCACCTCCAGCACCGCCGGCCAGCCCTCGCCCTGCAACTTCAGCGGCACGTTGCGGATGGTGCGCACGTTGGCGCTGATGTCCTCGCCGGTACTACCGTCGCCGCGAGTTGCGCCGCGCACCAGCACACCTTCGCGATACAGCAGGCTGACTGCCAGGCCGTCGAGCTTGGGCTCGCAGCTGTATTCCACCTCGGCGCCGCCACCGAAAAGATCCCCCGCAGATAGCCCCAGGCCGCTCTGCACGCTGCGATCGAAGGCCAGCAGATCGTCTTCCTCGAAAGCGTTGCCCAGGCTGAGCATGGGCACTTCGTGGCGTACTTCGCCAAACGCGCCCAGGGCCTCGCCGCCCACGCGCTGGGTTGGCGACTCCGGCGTGATCAGCTCGGGGTGTTCAGCCTCCAGCGCCTGCAGCTCGCGGAACAGACGGTCGTACTCGGCATCCGGCACGCTCGGCTCGTCCAGCACGTAGTAACGGTAATTGTGCTCATCCAGCTCGGCGCGGAGCTCGGCAATGCGTTGGGCGACATCGGTCATGGGGCGTGGGTCCTGAAAAACGACAAGAGCAGCCTAGGCTGCTCTTGGGATTGCATGGGGGGGGGAACGGTCAGCGCTTGCCGGCGAGCTGCTTCTTGCGCTCGAACTCGACGATACGCTGACGGTAGTGCTCGATGGTCTGTGCGGTCATCACGCTGCGCTGGTCGTCCTTCAGCTCACCATTGAGCTCATGCGCCAGCTTGCGCGCAGCGGCGATCATCAGGTCGAACGCCTGCTTGGGATGACGCGGCCCTGGAAGACCGAGGAAGAAGCTCACCGCCGGGGTGTAGAACAGGTCGAAATCATCCAGGTCAAAGGTGCCCGGCTTGACGCCGTTGGCCATGGAGAACAGCACTTCGCCATTGCCGGCCATGCTCTCGTGGCGGTGGAAGATGTCCATCTCGCCGAAACGCAGACCGCTTTCCAGAATGTTCTGCAGCAGTGCCGGGCCCTTGAAGCCGTCTTCGGCACGGGCGATCACGTTGATCACCAGCACTTCCTCGACCGGCGGCAAATCTTTGGGCCTGGCGACAGGTTGCTCGTCCTCTTCCTCGACCGGGGTCAACAGCGTCGGCACCGGCTCGTCGGCATCCAGGTTGAGGTCGCCCTGCTGCGGTTCGATATTGCGCCGGCGATTGAGCTCGCTGGCGCTCATGGAGGGCATGTCTTCTTCTTTGAATTCGGGATCACGCTTGCGATCGACGACCCGCGCAGGGCCGAGCAGATCGGGGTCGGAATCGTCGTCCGGCAAGTTGCTGAAGCTGTGGTCGAGTTTGAATTTCAGTTTGCCACTGCCACCGCGCATGCGGCGCCAGCCATCAAACAGAATGCCGACGATAACGATCACACCAATGACGATCAGCCAATAGCGCAGCTCCATGAAACTCCCAAGCCCCTGAACGATTAATTTGTAATGGAATCAAGGGCTTCCCGCCCCGTAAAAACGCAAATAACTGTATGTTTCTACAGCTGTTTTTCGTGTGTAACAAAAGTGAGGCTTAAGCTAGCACGACGAACGGTAAATGTGCACCGCCGCAAGGCATTTCGCCATGTTTAATGCCTCCGAATCAGGCATCGACCAGCGACATGGCCTCCTCGACATCCACCGCCACCAAACGCGAGCAACCCGGCTCGTGCATGGTCACCCCCATCAATTGATCGGCCATTTCCATGGCGATCTTGTTGTGGGTGATGTAGATGAACTGCACGGTTGCCGACATCTCCTTGACCAGGCGCGCATAGCGGCCGACGTTGGCGTCGTCCAGCGGCGCATCGACTTCGTCGAGCATGCAGAACGGCGCCGGGTTGAGTTTGAAGATGGCAAACACCAGGGCCAATGCGGTCAGTGCCTTCTCGCCACCGGACAGCAAGTGGATGGTGCTGTTCTTCTTGCCCGGCGGACGCGCCATGATCGCCACCCCGGTATCGAGTAGATCCTCGCCGGTAAGTTCCAGGTAGGCGTGACCACCGCCGAAAACTTTAGGAAACAGCGCCTGCAGGCCGGCGTTGATCTGATCGAAGGTTTCCTTGAAGCGGTTGCGGGTTTCCTTGTCGATCTTGCGGATGACGTTTTCCAGGGTCTCCAGCGCCTCGACCAGGTCGGCGTCCTGGGCATCCAAGTAGCGCTTGCGCTCGGACTGCTGCTGGTACTCGTCAATGGCCGCCAGGTTGATCGGCCCCAGGCGGGCGATACGCGCGGCGAGGCGCTCCAGCTCCTCGCTCCAGGCCTGTTCACTGGCCTCGCCCGGCAAGGTGGCGAGCACGCCATGCAGGTCGTAGCCCTCTTCCTGCAGCTGCTCCTGCAGGGCCTTGCGCTGCACGCTGAGGCCCTGCCAGTCCATGCGCTGCTGCTCCAGCTGGCCGCGCAGCAGTTGCGCCTGCTGCTCGGCCTGGCTGCGGCGCTTCTCGGCGTCGCGCAGCTCGCGGTCGGCGTCCTCCAGGGCCAGGCGGGCGAGCTTGAGCTCGTCCTCCACGCCCATGCGCCGCTCCAGCAGTTCCTCGAGCTTCATGCGCAGCTCTTCCAGCGGCGCAGCGCCCTCCTCCAGATTCAGATTGAGCTGCTCGCGGCGCTCGATGGCGCGCTCGAACTGCAGTTCCAGGCGCTCCAGCGCCTGGCGGGTCGACTCGTGCTGGGCCTTGATCGAGCCCAGACGTACAGCAAGTTGATGAGCATGGTCCTTGTGCTGACGGGCCTCCTGGCGCACCCGGTCGAGGCGCTCGCGCAGTTGGTCGCGGCTGGCCAGCAGTTGCTCGCGTTGTTCGGTGTCGACGGCCATTGTGTCCAAGGCGTCCTGCAGAATCAGCCGCGACTCGCCCAGCTGCTCCTGCTCCAGCTCGCGCTGCTCGGCGGCCTCGTTCAGCTCGGCGTCCAGGCGGCGACGGCGCAGGGCCAGTTGCTCGGCCTTGGCCTGGCCGGCCGACAGCTGCGCCTTCAGCTCGCCCTGGCGACGGGCTTCGTCCTGCACCAGACGGCGCTGCTGCTCACGGGTCTCTTCCTGCTGACGCTGGCTGGCCTGCAAGCGCTGCAGGCGTTCGTCCAGATCGGCCAGCGCCGCTTCCCGCTCCTCGCGTTCGGCCTGCAGCCGTTCGAGCTCCTGACCGCGGGCCAGCACGCCGCTCTCGGCCTCGCTGGCGCGGCGCACGCGCAGGAAGTTGCGCCCGACCCAGTAACCGTCACGGCTGATCAGCGACTCACCCTCGCCCAGTTGCAGGCGCTGGGCCAAGGCATCGTCGAGGGTTTCCACCGGACGTACTAGACCGAGCCAGGGCGCCAGGTCGAAGGCCGCCTCGACCTTGTCCAGCAGGCTGCCAGCAATACGAGCACCGCCGCGCTGCGGGCTGACCAGGCGCAATTCGCCCTGATCGAAACCAGCCAGATCGAGACCATTGAAATCATCCAGCAGCACCGCCTGCAGATCGGTGCCCAGCACCGTCTCTACCGCCAGCTCCCAACCGCTCTCCACGCGCAGGCCCTCGGCCAGGCGCGGGCGGTTGCTCAGCTGCTGCTCGCGCAGCCATTCGGCCGCGCCCTTGCCAGGGTTCAGCGCGGCCTGCTGCAAGGCTTCCAGCGAGGCGAGGCGGCCATTCAGGCGCTGCAATTCGCCCTGAGCCTGTTGCTGCGCCTGGGTTGCCTGCTGCAACTCGCCTCGCAACTGTTCCAGGTGCTCGGCCTGACCTTCCTCGGCGGCCTGCAGCTCTTCCAGTTGCAGCTCGCTGGCGGCCAGTTGCTCGGAAAGTTCGAGGATGGCCGCATCTTCGGGATCAGCGGACAGTTGGGTCAATTCGTCGGCCAGGCGGCGCTGGCGCTCGGCCAGGCGCTCCAGGCTCTGTTCCAGCTGGGCGATGCGCGACTGCTGCACCTCGGCCTGGCGGCGCGGCTCGGCGCTGCGCTGGTTGAAGCTCTCCCACTGTTCCTGCCAGCCGTGCATGGTGCCCTCGGCTTCCTCCAGCGTGGCAGCGGACTCCTCGGCAGCAGCGCTGGTCAGTTCCTGCTCGGGTTCGAGCATGGCCAGCTCTTCGCCGAGCGTGGCCAGCAGGGTGCGGTCGTGCCCCAGGTGCGATTCGGTTTCCTGGCGGGCGCGCTCGGCCTCGTTGAGATCGTCCTGCAATTGGCGCAGGCGCTGCTGGCCGTGCTGGATGCTCTGTTCGACGCGGGCGATATCGCCGCCCACCGAATAGAAGCGTGCCTGCACCTGATTGAAGCGTTCGGACAGCTCGTGGTGGCCGTCGCGCAAGCGTTCGATGCTGGCGTCGGCGCTGCGCTGCTCGGCCACCAGGGCCTCGAAGGCCACTTCCTGATCGCCGATCACCTGCTCGCGGACGCCGACCTGTTCGTTCAGGGTCTGCCATTTGAGCGCCGCCAGCTGTGCCTTGAGCTGCCGCTCTTCTGCCTTGTATTCCTGGTATTTCTCGGCAGCCTGAGCCTGGCGATGCAGGCGCTCAAGCTGGCGCTCCAGCTCTTCGCGCAGGTCGGTCAGGCGTGCCAGGTTCTCGTGGGTGCGACGGATGCGGCTCTCGGTCTCGCGGCGGCGCTCCTTGTACTTGGAGATGCCGGCGGCTTCCTCGATGAAGTTGCGCAGATCCTCCGGCTTGGCCTCGATCAGCTTGGAGATCATGCCCTGTTCGATGATCGAGTAGCTGCGCGGCCCCAAACCGGTGCCGAGGAAGATGTCGGTGATGTCGCGGCGGCGGCACTTGGTGCCGTTGAGGAAGTAGGTGTTCTGCCCGTCGCGGGTGACCCGGCGGCGGATGGAAATCTCGGCAAACGCCGCGTATTCGCCCACCAGCGTGTTGTCGCTGTTGTCGAAGATCAGCTCGATGCTGGCCTGAGTCACCGGTTTGCGCGTGTTGGAGCCATTGAAGATGACGTCGGTCATCGACTCGCCACGGAGGTTCTTCGCCGAACTCTCGCCCATCACCCAGCGAACGGCGTCGATGATATTCGACTTGCCGCAGCCGTTTGGGCCGACAACGGCAGCCATATTGCTAGGAAAACTGACGGTGGTCGGGTCGACGAAGGACTTGAAGCCTGCCAGCTTGATGCACTTCAGGCGCATGCCAGAGCCTCGCTCGCGGACAGGCGGGTACCGACGCGAATGGCGAGCCGCCCACTGGGGCGCTCCATGGCCTGGAAGCTCATGCTGCTCCTGCTTCTGAAAGGGGATAAAAGGACCGGAAACCGGGCGCCGACGAGTGTAACACAGGCTTTTGACAGGCCAATCTGAGCGGCGAAGGAGCCTTTGCTAGAGGCTTGCAAGAATTTATCTGACTTTGAAGTCAGAATTAGTTGACCTGAAAGTCAGAAAAACTTAACTTGACCAAAACCAGCCCTTCGCCACAACAAATACAAAGCCTGGAGGTCGTACTTGATCCAGTTCCTAATCAACGGCGAGTTGCGCAGCGAGCAGCAACTCGACCCCAATGTCACCGTTCTCGACTACCTGCGCGAGCATGCGGGCAAGCCTGGCACCAAAGAGGGCTGTGGTTCCGGTGACTGCGGCGCCTGCACCGTGGTGGTCGGCGAGCTCGCCGGCGAGCCGGGGCGCGAGCGCATCCGCTACCGCACGCTCAATTCCTGCCTGACCTTCGTCGCGGCCCTGCACGGCAAGCAGCTGATCACCGTGGAGGACCTGCGCCACCAGGGCAAGCTGCACCAGGTGCAACAGGCGATGGTCGACTGCCACGGCTCGCAATGTGGTTTCTGTACTCCCGGCTTCGTCATGAGCCTGTTCGCCCTGCAGAAAGGCTCCGACGGCTACGACAAGGCGCAGACCATGGAGGCCCTGGCCGGCAACCTGTGCCGCTGCACCGGCTACCGGCCGATCATCGATGCCGCCGAGCAGGCCTGCTGCAACCGTCAGCCAGACCAGTTCGACGCCGCCGAGGCCGATACCGTGGCCAAACTCAAGGCCATCGCCCCACGCGAGACCGCGGAGCTGAACAGCGGCGACAAGCGCTGCCTGCTACCGCTGACCGCCGCCGACCTGGCCGAGCTGTACAGCGCCAACCCGCAGGCGCGCCTGCTGGCCGGCGGCACCGACCTGGCACTGGAAGTCACCCAGTTTCACCGCGAGCTGCCGGTGATGATCTACGTCGGCCACATCGCCGAGATGAAGCGCATCGAGGTCAGCGCCAGCCATATTGAGATCGGCGCGGCCGCCCCGCTGTCCGACTGCTACGCGGTACTGAGTAACGAATACCCGGACTTCGGCGAGCTGCTGCACCGCTTCGCCTCGCTGCAGATCCGCAACCAGGGCACCCTGGGTGGCAATATCGCCAACGCCTCGCCGATCGGTGACGCCCCGCCCCTGCTGATCGCGCTGGGTGCGCAGATCGTCCTGCGCAAGGGCAGCCAGAGCCGCACCCTGCCACTGGAAGACTACTTCCTCGATTACAAGGTCACCGCCCGCCAGGACGGTGAGTTCATCGAGAAGATCCTAGTCCCGCGCGCCAAGACAAATCAGGAGTTCCGCGCCTACAAGGTCTCCAAGCGCCTGGACGACGACATTTCTGCGGTATGCGCGGCGATCAACCTGACCCTGGTCGACGGCACGGTGCGCGAAGCGCGCATTGCCTTCGGCGGCATGGCGGCAATTCCCAAGCGAGCCAGCGCCTGCGAGCAGGCCCTGACCGGCGCCGCCTGGTATCCGGGCAGCATTGAGCAGGCCTGCGAGGCCCTGGCCGAGGATTTCACCCCGCTCAGCGACTTCCGCGCCAGCCAGGAATACCGCCTGCTGGCCGCGCAGAACCTGCTGCGCCGCTGCTTCCTCGAACTGTACTCCCCTGAAGTGAAAACCCGGGTGACCGCCTATGTCTAACCATCACGTCAGCAAGTCCCAGGCAGAGCTGGCCGAACTGTTCCGCGCCGGTATCACCACCGGCGTCGGCCGCAACGTCAAGCACGAGAGCGCCGACAAGCACGTCAGCGGCGAAGCGGTGTACATCGACGACCGTCTGGAATTCCCCAATCAGCTGCACGTCTACGCCCGCATGAGCGAGCGTGCCCACGCGCGCATCACCAGGCTGGACGTCACCCCCTGCTATGCCTTCCCCGGCGTAGCCATCGCTATCACCGCCCAGGATGTGCCCGGCCAGCTGGATATCGGCGCCGTGGCCCCCGGTGACCCGCTGCTGGCCGACGGCAAGGTCGAATACATCGGTCAGGTCGTTCTGGCGGTTGCCGCCGACAGCCTGGAGACCGCGCGCAAGGCGGCCATGGCCGCCATCATCGAGTACGAGGACCTGGAGCCGGTGCTCGACGTGGTCGATGCTCTGCGCAAGAAGCATTTCGTGCTGGACAGCCACCAGCACAAGATCGGCGACTCCAGCGCGGCGCTAGATCGCGCCAAGCACCGGATCAAGGGCAGCTTGCACATCGGCGGCCAGGAGCACTTCTACCTGGAAACGCAGATTTCCTCGGTAATGCCCACCGAAGACGGCGGCATGCTGGTGTTCACCTCCACGCAGAACCCCACCGAAGTGCAGAAACTGGTCGCCGAAGTGCTCGGCGTGCCCATGCACAAGGTGGTGATCGACATGCGCCGCATGGGCGGTGGCTTCGGCGGCAAGGAAACCCAGGCGGCCGGCCCGGCCTGCCTCTGCGCGGTGATCGCCCAGCTGACCAAGCGCCCGACCAAGATGCGCCTGCCGCGCATGGAAGACATGACCATGACCGGCAAGCGCCACCCCTTCTACGTCGAGTACGAAGTGGGCTTCGATGACGACGGCCTGCTCAGCGGCATCGAGATGGACCTGGCCGGCAACTGCGGCTATTCCCCGGACCTGTCCGGCTCCATCGTCGACCGCGCCATGTTCCATTCGGACAACGCCTACTTCCTCGGCAACGCCACCATCAACGGCCATCGCTGCAAGACCAACACCGCGTCGAACACCGCCTACCGCGGCTTCGGCGGCCCGCAGGGCATGGTCGCCATCGAGGAAGTGATGGATGCGGTCGCCCGCCACCTCGGCAAGGACCCGCTGGAGGTGCGCAAGCACAACTACTACGGCAAGACCGAACGCAACGTCACCCACTACCACCAGACCGTCGAGCACAACGTCATTCACGAGATGACCGCCGAGCTGGAGGAAAGCTGCGAGTACACCAAGCGCCGCGAGGAAATCCGTGCCTTCAACGCCAGCAGCCCCGTGCTGAAGAAGGGCCTGGCGCTGACCCCGGTGAAGTTCGGCATCAGCTTCACCGCCAGCTTCCTCAACCAGGCTGGCGCGCTGATCCACGTCTATACCGACGGTTCGATCCACCTCAACCACGGCGGTACCGAGATGGGCCAGGGCCTCAACACCAAGGTCGCCCAGGTGGTAGCCGAGGTGTTCCAGGTCGATATCTCGCGCATCCAGATCACTGCCACCAACACCGACAAGGTGCCCAACACCTCGCCGACCGCCGCCTCCAGCGGCACAGACCTCAATGGCATGGCGGCCAAGAACGCGGCCGAGACCATCAAGCAGCGCCTGGTCGAGTTCCTGGTCAAGGAATACCGCGTGACGGAAGAGGACGTGGAGTTCCGCAATGGCCAGGTGCGCGTGCGCGATCACTTCCTGTCGTTCGAGGAAACCATCCAGAAAGCCTATTTCGGCCAGGTGTCGCTCTCCAGCACCGGTTTCTACCGCACGCCGAAGATCTTCTACGACCGCAGCAAGGCCGCCGGCCGCCCCTTCTACTACTACGCCTTCGGCGTGGCCTGCGCGGAAGTGCTGGTCGATACCCTGACCGGCGAATACCGCATGTTGCGCACCGACATCCTGCACGACGTGGGTGACTCGCTGAACCCGGCCATAGACATCGGCCAGGTCGAAGGCGCCTACGTGCAGGGCATGGGCTGGCTGACCACCGAGGAACTGGTGTGGAACGCCAAGGGCAAGCTGATGACCAACGGCCCGGCCAGCTACAAGATCCCGGCAATCGCCGACATGCCCATCGATCTGCGGGTCAAACTGGTGGAAAACCGCAAGAACCCGGAGCAGACCGTGTTCCACTCCAAGGCCGTGGGCGAGCCGCCGTTCATGCTCGGCATCGCCGCCTGGTGCGCCCTCAAGGACGCCGTCGCCAGCCTGGCCGACTACCGCGTACAACCGCAGATCGACGCCCCGGCCACCCCGGAACGCGTGCTGTGGGGCGTGGAACAGATGCGCAAGCTGAAGCAGACCGCCAAGAGTGCCAGCGCCGTTGCGGTAGAGCCGGCCTAACGTCAAGCGTGGCCCGGAAGCGATCCGGGCCACGCGCGACCTCGATCAGGTGTAGAACAATGACAAAACACACCACAAACAAACCCCAAGAGCAGCGGCCGGTGCCGTTGCTGGAACCGTCGCTGAGCAACTGGCGCCTGCCGCGCCCAGGACAGACCTCGCCGACCTGGAGGCTGAGCAAATGAGCTGGATCAGCGCCCTCGCCGAACTGCAGCAGCAGGGAGAAGCCTGCGTGCTGGTCACCATCATCGAGGAACAGGGCTCGACGCCCCGCAACTCCGGCTCGAAGATGGTGGTCACCGCGGAACGCATCTTCGAGACCATCGGTGGCGGGCACCTGGAGTTCAAGGCCATGGAACTGGCTCGCGAAATGCTCGCCTCGCGCACTCAGGACACCCGCCTGGAGCGTTTCAGCCTCGGCGCCAGCCTCGGCCAGTGCTGCGGCGGCGCCACCGTGCTGCTGTTCGAGCCCATGGGCCAGCCGCAGGCGCATGTCGCCCTGTTCGGCGCCGGCCATGTCGGCCGCGCCCTGATCCCCCTGCTCGCCAGCCTGCCGCTGAAGGTGCGCTGGATCGACTCGCGCGACAGCGAGTTTCCCGAGCACATCCCGCCGGGCGTCGAGAAGGTGCTCAGCGAGGAGGTGGTCGATGAAGTGGAGAACATGCCGCCCGGCAGCTACTTCATCGTCATGACCCACAACCACCAGCTCGACCTGGAGCTGACCCAGGCCATCCTCGAACGCGGCGACTTCGCCTACTACGGCCTGATCGGCTCGAAGACCAAGCGTGTCAAGTTCGAGCACCGCCTGCGCGAGCGCGGCTTCGCCGCCGAGCTGCTACAGCGCATGCGCTGCCCGATGGGCCTACCGGAGGTCAAAGGCAAGCTGCCGACGGAGATCGCCATCTCCATCGCCGGCGAGGTCATCGCCCAGTACAACGCCCATTTCGGCCAGGACACTCGCAAGGGCGCCTCGACCGTCAGCCGCCTGCTGCCGGATTCGCGCCGCGCCAAGTCCTGAACCCATAATCCAAGGCCGGATGCGTGCGCGTGTCCGGCTGTCGCACGGCCGCCGTGAAGGCCACAGAACCACGGAAACGACATGACGCAGAACCTGAAAGCCTACCGCGCCGCAATCCTGCACAGCCTTGCCGACCCCACTGAGGTGGGCGTCGAGGCGTCCTACCAGTATTTCGCCGACGGCATCCTGCTGGTCGAGGATGGTCGCGTGGTCGAGGTTGGCGCCGCCGAGGCCCTGCTGCCGCGCCTGCAGGGCGTGGAGGTAGGCGAATACCGCGACGCACTGATCACCCCCGGCTTCATCGACACCCACATCCATTACCCGCAGACCGGCATGATCGCCTCCTACGGCGAGCAGCTGCTGGACTGGCTGAACACCTACACCTTCCCCACCGAGCGCCAGTTCGCCGACAAGGCGCATGCGGCCGACGTGGCCGGCATCTTCCTCAAGGAACTGCTGCGCAACGGCACCACCACCGCGCTGGTGTTCGGCAGCGTGCACAAGGCCTCGGTGGATGCCTTCTTCGAGGCGGCCCAGGCACTCGATTTGCGCATGATTGCCGGCAAGGTGCTGATGGATCGCAACGCCCCGGATTACCTGACCGACACTGCGGAGTCGGGCTACGCCGAGAGCAAGGAGCTGATCGAACGCTGGCACGGCAAGGGTCGCCTGCACTATGCCGTCACCCCGCGCTTTGCCCCGACCAGCACGCCCGAGCAGCTGGAGCTGGCGGGCAAGTTGTTCGCCGAATACCCGGATCTGTACATGCACACCCACCTGTCCGAGAACCGCAAGGAGATCGAGTGGGTCAAGGAGCTGTTCCCGGCACGCAAGGGCTATCTGGATGTCTACGACCACCATGGCCTGATCGGCCCGCGCGCGGTGTTCGCCCACGGCGTGCACCTGTGCGACGAGGAATGTGCGCGCCTCGGCGAAACCGGCTCGGCGGTGGCCTTCTGCCCGACGTCCAACCTGTTCCTCGGCAGCGGCCTGTTCGATCTGCAGAAGCTGGAGCGGCATGGCGTGCGCGTAGGCCTGGGCACCGATGTCGGCGCCGGCACCAGCTTCAGCCAGCTGCAGTCGCTGAACGAGGCCTACAAGATCATGCAACTGCAGGGCAACAAGCTCGACCCTTTCAAATCGCTGTACCTGGCCACCCTGGGCAGCGCCCGCGCCCTGTACCTGGACCAGCACATCGGCAACTTCGAAGCGGGTAAAGATGCCGACTTCGTGGTAATCGACTACAACGCCACTCCGCTGTTGAGCTACCGCATGCAGCAGGCGCGCAGCCTGGAGGAGCGGCTGTTCGCGCTGACCATCCTCGGCGACGATCGTGTCATCCGCGAAACCTTCGCCGCCGGACGCTCGGTGCACCAGCGCGATTGATCTTGCTGAGCGGGAGCCGGTCAGCAGCGAGCAGATGCAGGAGGGGCCTTGGCCGCGACTCAGGCAGCACAGAAGCGTCGCGGCCAAGGCCCCTCCTACGAGCTTGAGTGTCGGGTATGGCATCAGTGGATGCTGATTGCCCTGCCACAAACAGCACAAACAAAAAGGCCCCGCATTGCGGGGCCTTTTTGTTACGACGCTGATCAGGCGCTGCGCGAAGCGCGAGGCGCCTTCTTCTTGCCTTGCAGCAGGTGCGAGAACACTGCATGCAGGTCGTCGGTAGCGTTGTCGTCTTCCAGGTTGAGCTTGGCGTCGACGCTGTCCATGTGGCGCATCATCAGCCCCACGGCGCGCTCGACGTCGCGCGCCTCGATGGCGTCGATCACCTGGTCGTGCTCGTCGTCCGAGCAATGGGTGCGGTTGCTGCTCTCGTACAGCGCGATGATCAGCGACGTCTGCGACACCAGGCTGCGCAGGAAGCCAACCAGAGTCTGGTTGCCTCCAGCTTCGGCCAGCTTGAGGTGGAATTCGCCGGACAGGCGGATGCCCTTGGCGCGGTCACCCTGGGCGAAGCAGGCGCGCTCGTCCTGCACCATCTGCCGCAAACCAGCGATCTGTGCCGGGGTGGCATGCAAGCAGGCCAGCTCGGTAATGGCGCGTTCGATCATGCGGCGGGCATAGAAGATCTGCCGCGCCTCGTCGGCACCGGGACTGGCGACCACCGCGCCCCGGTTCGGGCGCAGCGATACCACGCCCTCATGGGCCAGGCGCGACAGGGCACGACGGATAATGGTGCGACTGACACCGAAAATTTCGCCGAGGGCTTCCTCGCTCAGCTTGGTGCCGGGCGCCAGGCGCTGTTCGAGGATTGCCTCGAAGATGTGCGCATAGACGACCTCGTCCTGGGTACCGGCGCGCACGGCCTTGGCGGCACGCGGAGTCTTGCTCAGAGATTGCACTGCTTCGTTCATGTGGCTCACGTGAGAGAAATAAGGAATCTCGCTGGCGCGACACTACGCCGAAGACAGGGTTGTTGACCAGTGTCTCATCGCGCAGATCGCTCGATTGCCGGCATTGTACACAAAACTTTCGCCACAGCCACGCACCCCAGCGCCCATGCGGCTTCCAGCCTACCCACAAAGTCTCGCGAGCTGCATAGAAGTCTTTGCGAGGTTGTTTTGCAGATTTCAGAGAAAACATTAATTGACTTTTTTGTACACAAAAAGATAATCCAACTGCACACTTCCTGACCTAAAAGTCAGAAAAAGGCACAGCCCCGTGAGGCAACGCACCTCAAGTCGACGCCAGCGCAAGGAACACAGGTAACCAGCCAGGCGAGCGACCAACAACAAACAACGAGAGGTACCAGCTGTGGAAAGCGCGAAGCAACAAGAACAACAACCGCTGGCGGAATATTCATCGGGACGCGGGCTGCTCGAGAGGCTGTTCAAGCTCAGCGAACATCGCACCACCATCAAGACCGAGCTGATCGCCGGCCTGACGACTTTCGTCACCATGGCCTACATCATCTTCGTCAACCCGAACATCATGGCTACCGCCGGCGTCGACCACGGCGCGGCCTTCGTCGCCACCTGCCTCGGCGCGGCGCTGGGCTGCTTCCTGATGGGCCTGTACGCCAACTGGCCGGTCGGCCTGGCACCCGGCATGGGCCTGAATGCCTTCTTCACCTACACCGTGGTCGGCGAGATGGGCTACAGCTGGCAGATCGCACTAGGTGCCGTCTTCCTCTCCGGCATCCTGTTCATGATCATGAGCCTGTCGAAGATTCGCGAATGGCTGCTCAACAGCATCCCCATGAGCCTGCGCTTCGCCATGGGTGCCGGGGTCGGCCTGTTCCTCGGCCTGATCGGCCTGAAGACGGCAGGCATCGTCGTCGATAGCCCGGCCACCCTGCTGACCATGGGCTCCTTCGGCGAGCCGTCGGCGATCCTGGCCGCCGTCTGCTTCCTGCTGATCGCCGTGCTCAGCCACCGCAACGTATTCGGCGCCATTCTCTTCAGCATGCTGGCGGTCACCGCTGCCGGCTGGATGCTCGGCCTGGTCGAGTACAACGGCCTGGTCTCCATGCCGCCGAGCCTGGCGCCAACCTTCCTCGCCATGGACATTGCCGGCGCCCTCAATGTCGGCATGATCAGCGTCATCCTGGCCTTCCTCTTCGTCAACATGTTCGACACCGCCGGCACACTGATGGGCGTCGCCCACCGCGCCAACCTGGTGGATGAAGACGGCAAGATCCAGAACCTGTCCCGCGCCCTGAAGGCCGACAGTACCTCCAGCGTGATCGGTGCCATGGTCGGCTGCCCGCCGGTAACCAGCTACGTCGAAAGTGCCTCGGGCGTCGCCGCCGGTGGCCGTACCGGCCTCACTGCCATCGTGGTCGGCCTGCTGTTCCTCGCGGCGATGTTCTTCGCCCCGCTGGCCGGCATGATCCCCGCCTACGCCACCGCCGGCGCCCTGATCTATGTGGCGATGCTGATGATGAGCGGCATGGCCCACATCGACTGGAAGGACCACACCGACACCATTCCAGCCATCGTCACCGTGGTGATGATGCCGCTGACCTTCTCCATCGCCAACGGCATCGCCCTGGGCTTCCTCACCTATGCCACGCTCAAGCTGCTGACCGGCCAGCGCGACAAGGTTTCTGTCAGCCTCTACGTGCTATGCATTATCTTCATCGCCAAGTTCGCCTTCCTCTGAGGTCTGGCTGAACCCACCGAGCCCCGGCGTACTGCGCCGGGGCTTTCGCACATTCGGAGTACCTGCATGAACCTCGACACCTGGCTGCTGTACGCCAGCGCCGCCCTGATCGTGATTCTGATCCCCGGGCCGCTGTCGCTGCTGATGGTCAGCAACAGCCTCAACTACGGTGTGCGCCGCTCGTTGCCGGCCTTTCTCGGCGGTGTGTCGGCCTCGATCTGCCTGATCTGCGCCTCGGCGCTCGGCCTGGGCGCCCTGCTCCTCGCCTCCGAGCAATTGTTCAGCCTGCTCAAGCTGGTCGGCGCGCTGTACCTGTTCTACCTGGCCTGGCAGAGCTGGCAGGACTCACGGCGCGCCGCGCAGCCGGTGACCCTCAGCGAGCAGCCGGTCAATCCGGGCTTCCGCGCCCTGTTCTGGAAGGCCTTCGGCCTGGGCGCCAGCAATCCAAAGGACATCCTGTTTTTCGCCGCCTTCCTGCCGCAGTTTCTCAGCGCCGAACGGCCACTGCTGGGCCAACTGCTGGTGATGATCGCCACTTGGGCCCTGCTCGACCTGTTCTGCAAGCTGTTCTATGGCTGCAGCGCCCAAGCCCTGGGGCGCTACCTGCGCTCCGGGCGCGGCCAGGTGTGGTTCAACCGCACCAGCGCTGGTCTGTTCGGCGTCGCCGGCACCGCCTCTCTGCTATCGCGCTGAGCGCTACTACAGAATCGACAGTCGCCCGAATGCAATCCGGAGGGCTGCCTGCTTCCTGAGTGGGAGCAACTGTCTTTGAAAGGCGCGCCCCGCTCGACCGAAGCGAGTTGGCAGTGAGCACACGTCGGAGGGCCTTGGCCACGAGGCTTCTGTACGGCCTGTATCGCGGCCAAGGCCGAGTGCCGCCCAGCTCTTCCTGCGCATGGCTCAGCGACCGAAGCAGAGTAAAGGCAAACTGCTTTCGTGGGAGCGGCTTCAGCCGCGATTGGGGGGCCCGGAGCTATTCCGCGCACCCTGTGTCGCGGCCAAGGCGGAGTGCCGCGGAATGCCACCCAGCCCAGCCTCTCCTACGCAGCCAACGCCAAGCCAGCGCAGCTCCACAGAGCCATGAAAAAGGCCCGCGCAAGGCGGGCCTGATACGAAGCTGCAGAACGATGCCGGCTAGCTACCACGATAGGTCGAGTAGCTGTAGGGCGAAATCAGCAGCGGCACGTGGTAGTGCTCCTGGCTCTGGTCGATGCCAAAGCGCAGCACCACCACGTCCAGGAAGGCCGGTTCGGCCATGACCACGCCGCGCGCGCGGTAGTAGTCGCCAGCATGGAAGTGCAGCTGATAGACACCACTGCGATAGTCATCGCCCTGCAGCAGCGGCGCGTCGCAGCGCCCGTCGTCGTTGGTTCGGGCTCGCGCCACCAACTCCAGCCCGCCAGCCTCGACCCGGTACAACTCGATAGCGATATCGCGGCCAGGGCTGCCATGGGCAGCATCGAGTACGTGTGTTGTCAGTCGTCCCATCGCGTTCAGGGCGCCAGCGGCGCCTCACCTCCTCTGCTAAATGGTTATTGGGGCCGGGCCAGTATCGGCGGCGACGGCCTGATGCGAGCAATATAGAACAGCAGATAAGAGTTTTTGTACACAATTTTTACGCACCATATCTGCGCACCTAACCTCTGCATGGAGCCGCGCTGTACCAGGCTGGTGCAGCAGAACCAAGGCAAGGCTGCGGGACAATTAGAGAAATAGCGATTTACAGACCGCCATTGTTTTTGTATACAATTAGCCAAGCCGCTTTATCCGGATAATCTTCCGCGACGGCATCCACTCGATGAAGGAACACTCACGTGAGCGCTGACTATCCTCGTGACCTGATCGGCTACGGCGACACCCCTCCCCATCCGCACTGGCCGAATGATGCCCGCATCGCCATTTCCTTCGTGCTCAATTACGAGGAAGGCGGCGAGCGCTGCGTGCTACATGGCGACAAGGAATCCGAAGCCTTCCTCTCGGAAATGGTCGCCGCCCAGCCGCTGCAGGGCGTGCGCAACCTGAGCATGGAGTCGCTCTACGAATACGGTAGCCGCGCTGGCGTCTGGCGCCTGCTCAAGCTGTTCCAGCGCCACGACATCCCACTGACCATCTTCGCCGTGGCCATGGCCGCACAGCGCCATCCGGACGTGATCCGTGCCATGGTCGAAGCCGGCCACGAGATTTGCAGCCACGGCTACCGCTGGATCGACTATCAGTACATGGACGAGGCGCAGGAACGCGAGCACATGCTCGAAGCCATCCGCATCCTCACCGAACTGACCGGCGAGCGCCCACTGGGCTGGTACACCGGCCGTACCGGCCCGAATACCCGGCGCCTGGTGCGCGAGGAAGGCGGCTTCCTCTACGACAGCGACACCTACGACGATGACCTGCCCTACTGGGACCCGGCCAGCAGCGCCGAGAAGCCGCACCTGGTGATCCCTTACACCCTGGACACCAACGACATGCGCTTCACCCAGGTGCAGGGCTTCAACTGCGGCGACGACTTCTTCAATTACCTGCAGGATGCCTTCGACACCCTGTACGCAGAGGGCGAAGCCGGCGCACCGAAGATGCTCTCGATCGGCATGCACTGCCGCCTGCTCGGCCGGCCGGCACGCATCGCCGCCCTGGCGCGCTTCATCGACTACGTGAAGAGCCACGACAAGGTCTGGTTCGCCCGCCGTGTCGACATCGCCCGCCACTGGCACGCCACTCACCCCTTCCAAGCACAAGGAGCCGCGCAATGAGCCGCTTCCAGACCCTGACCCCGTCCAGCCTGGACCGCGACGCATTTGTCGCCGCCTTCGCGGAAATCTACGAGCACTCGCCCTGGGTCGCCGAGAAAGCCTATGACCTTGGCACCGATGCCCAGGTCGACGACATCGACGGCCTGCACCAGCGCATGGCCGACATCCTGCTCAGTGCCAGCCGCGACCAGCAGCTGGCACTGATCAACGCTCACCCGGACCTGGCCGGCAAGGCAGCCATCCGCGGCGAGCTCACCGCTTCCTCGACTTCCGAGCAGAGCGGTGCGGGCATCCACGCGTGCACAGCCGAGGAATTCGCCCGTTTCACCGAACTCAACGATGCCTACAAGGCCAAGTTCGGCTTTCCCTTCATCAAGGCGGTTAAAGGCAGCAACCGGCACCAGATCCTGGCGGCCTTCGAGGAGCGTATCCACAACTCCCCGGAGCAGGAATTCGCCACCGCCCTGGCCGAGATCAACAAGATCGCGCTGTTCCGGCTGCAAGCACTCTGAGCACAGCCGGCCCGCCACCTCCCCCGTACGAGAAGAGCCCAATGAAAACCTACGCCGTACCCTTCGAGAAATACGTCAACCTGGCCGACGCCCGCCTGGGCACCAAAGCCATCTCGGTTACCGATGACTGGTTCGCCGACGTCAACCGCCTGTTCCAACCGACCCCGGCCGTATGGAAGGAAGGCGTGTTCGACGACAACGGCAAGTGGATGGACGGCTGGGAATCGCGCCGCAAGCGCTTCGAAGGCTACGACAGCGCCGTGATCAAGCTGGGCGTACCGGGCTCGATCAAGGGTGTGGACATCGATACCAGCCACTTCACCGGCAACTTCCCGCCGTCGGCTTCCCTGGAAGGCTGCTTCGTCGCCGAAGGCGACCCGAGCGACAGCACCGAGTGGAGCGAAGTACTCGGCGCAGTGGAACTGCAGGGCAACAGCCACCACTACCACGAGATCAACAACAGCCAGGCCTTCACCCACCTGCGCTTCAATATCTACCCGGACGGTGGCGTGGCCCGCCTGCGCGTGTACGGCGTGCCGTTCCGCGACTGGTCCAGCATCGGCGACAACGAGCAGATCGACCTCGCCGCCGCCCTCAACGGTGGCCGCGCCCTGGCCTGCTCCGACGAGCACTTCGGGCGCATGAGCAACATCCTCAACCCGGGCCGCGGCGTGAACATGGGTGACGGCTGGGAAACCGCCCGCCGCCGCACGCCGGGCAACGACTGGGTGATCGTCGCCCTCGGCCACCCTGGCGAGATCGAGCGTATCGTGGTCGATACCCTGCACTTCAAGGGCAACTACCCGGACAGCTGCTCGATCCAGGGCGCCTACGTCAAGGGCGGCACCGACAGCCAGATCGAAACCCAGAGCCTGTTCTGGCGCGAGCTGCTGCCGAGCCAGAAGCTGTCGATGCACGCCGAGCACGAGTTTGCCGAGCAGATCGCCAAGCTCGGCCCGATCACCCACGTGCGCCTGAACGTGTTCCCGGACGGTGGCGTCAGCCGCCTGCGCCTGTTCGGCAAGCTGGCCAAGTAAGACGTCCCCTCTCCCGCCGGGAGAGGGGAAACAATCCACGAACAAGTAGACCCACATGCGCAAACTGATCATCGAGCCTTTGAGCAAAGAAGCTTTCGCCCCCTTCGGTGATGTCATCGAAACCGAGGGCAGCGAGTTCTTCATGATCAACAACGGCTCCACCCGCCGTTACCACAAGCTGGCCACGGTTGAGACCGCCCAGCCTGAGGACAAGGCGATCATCAGCATCTTCAGTGCCGAGGCCCTGCAGATGCCGCTGACGGTGCGCATGCTGGAGCGCCATCCGCAGGGCAGCCAGGCCTTCGTGCCGCTGCTCGGCAACCCCTTTCTGATCGTGGTCGCGCCACTTGGCGATGCACCTGAATCGGAGTTGGTCCGCGCCTTCCGCAGCAACGGCAGGCAGGGCATTAATTACCATCGCGGCGTCTGGCACCATCCGGTGCTGACGATCGAAAAGCGGGATGACTTCCTGGTGGTTGATCGCAGTGGTTCAGGCAACAACTGCGATGAGCATTACTTCACCGAGGACGAGCAGCTCCTCCTCGACCCCCACCACTAATAAGAGAAGCCCGGCCGGGCGGCGTGACGCTCGGCGGGAAAGAGGTAACGATTGTGGAAGCACATCTGACCGAATGGCTGAACCTGGGCATCCGCTGGCTGCACATGATCACCGGCATCGCCTGGATCGGCGCATCCTTCTATTTCGTCTGGCTGGAGAACAACCTCAACCGCAGCAACCCGCGCGAAGGGTTGTCGGGTGATCTCTGGGCCATCCACGGTGGCGGCATCTACCACCTGGAAAAATACAAACTGGCCCCGCCGAAAATGCCGGAGAACCTGCACTGGTTCAAATGGGAGGCCTACTTCACCTGGATGTCGGGCGTCGCCCTGCTGATGGTGGTGTACTACCTCAACCCCAGCCTGTACCTGATCAAGCCTGGCGTGGAGCTGGCTCCGGCTGCAGCCATCGCCATCGGCGCCGGCTCCCTGCTGGCCGGCTGGATCGTCTACGACCTGCTGTGCGACTCGCCGCTGGGCAAGAAACCCGCCCTGCTCGGCCTGGTGCTGTTCGTGCTGGTGATCGGTGCGGCCTGGGGCTTCAGCCAGATCTTCAGCGGCCGTGGCGCCTACATCCACGTCGGCGCACTGATCGGCACCATCATGGTCGGCAACGTGTTCCGCATCATCATGCCGGCCCAGCGCGCGCTGGTGAAGGCCATCGAGAACAACACGACGCCCGACCCGCTGCTGCCGGCCAAGGGCCTGCTGCGCTCGCGCCACAACAACTACTTCACCCTGCCGGTGCTGTTCATCATGATCAGCAACCACTTCCCGAGCACCTACGGCAGCCCGTACAACTGGCAAATCCTGGCCGGCATCGCCATCGTGGCCGTGCTGATCCGTCACTACTTCAACACCCGCCACGACAGCCACAAGTTCGCCTGGACCCTCCCGGCAGGCGCCCTGGGCATGATCTGCCTGGCCTTCGTCACCGCGCCGAACTACAAGGCAAGCACCGCCCCGCTAGCCAATGTCGCGCCGACACCGCAGGCCGAGGCGATTGGCGCGCCCAAGGACGCCCCGCAACTGAACAAGGTGGAAGAGGTGCCCGCGAGCAAGCCGGCTGCCGCCGAAGCAGCAGGTGCACCGAAACTGGACAAAGTGGTCAGCGTGATCCACGAACGCTGCACCGTTTGCCACTCGGCCAAGCCGAGCAGCCCGATGTTCAGCGCAGCACCTGCCGGCGTGATGTTCGATACCGCGCAGGAGATGCAGGCCAACGCCGCGCGCATCCAGGCGCAAGCGGTTGCTTCGCAGATCATGCCGCTGGGCAACATGACGCAGATGACCCAGGAAGAACGCGATCTGATCGGCGCCTGGATCGCCCAGGGCGCACGCATCGACTGATCTACCACGACGGGCCGTACTGCCTCCCTGGCGGCCCATCGCTTCGTGCCTGCCGCAAGGCAGGCCTTTTTATCACTAGCGTCTGCGGCACAGGCCGGGCGGCAATCCGCTTAAGCCACGCCCTCGCCGCAGCGCCTTGCTGCATAAGAGCATCCCTCGGGCTGCCCTTCCCCCACCTCCCGGGCGCCCACACAACAGGCCTCGAACAACCGGTTGCACACGCCCGGGGGCATTCCCGACCCGCCAATTGGCGGGTTCTTTTTCCTCTATTCCTCGAACCGTTCCGTGGCGTCCCGATCGCCCGAGTAATGCTTAGCCAGCGGAAACGCGGGCAGCCAGGATTCGCGCCGGACGGTCCAGAGCTCGTAGGTGGGTAACAGTTGGTCTGGCGCATCCAGCGCGCCGAGGCTCACTTCGACCTCGTCTGCAGTACGCGAGAAAACCGATGAGCCGCAGTGCGGGCAGAAGAATCGCCCGGCGTAGTCGCGCGTCTCGCCGACCACAGTCACTGCCGCCTGGGGGAAGATCGCCGAAGCGTGGAAAAGTGCGCCGTGATGCTTGCGGCAGTCGAGACAGTGACAGAGGCCGACCCGATACGGTCGCCCAGATGCTTCGATACGCAGGCTGCCACACAGGCAACCGCCGGTGAATCGCTGCATGTCGTCCTCCGCTCGCTTGCCGCCCACCGATCCCGAGCGGCTACCGATTGCTTGAGTACGGTCGCCGAACGGGCCGAGGCCCCAGCGCTAACACAACAAGGCCTTAGCCCTTGAAACCTTTCGCCATCAGATAAACCTCATTCGAGCGCGGCCGCGAAGCAGCGGGCTTGCGCACTACCACCTTCTCGAATGAGGTGCGAACGTCCCTCAGAAACTCGTCAGAACCCTCGCCCTGGAAGACCTTGACCACATAGTTGCCACCCGGCTTGAGCACTTTGCGGACCATGTCGAGGGTGAGCTCGACCAGGTACATCGAGGAGGCCTGGTCGGCGACGGCTACGCCGCTGAGGTTGGGGGCGATATCGGAGACGATCAGGTCGGGCTGCCGGCCATCGAGCTTGTCGAGAATCTGCTGGAACACGGCGTCGTCGGTGAAGTCGCCCTGGATGAAGTCGACGTTGTCCAGCGGGTCCATCGGCAGAATGTCGGTGGCGATAACGCGCCCTTTATCACCCAGCAATTTGCCGGCCACCTGCGACCAGCCACCAGGCGCCGAGCCCAGGTCCATGATCAGCATGCCAGGGCGGATCAGCTTGTCCTTCTCGTTCAGCTCGATCAGCTTGTAGCTGGAGCGCGAGCGCAAGCCATCCTTCTGGGCCTGTTTGACGTAGGGGTCGTTGACGTGTTCGTTCAGCCAGCGGGCGCTGCTTTTGGAGCGTTTCATAAGGGAGCCAGGCACGGAAAATCAGGGAAAGGGGCGCGACAATGCCAGGGGCAGAGGCCACAAAGTGGCGGCAAGTATAAGCCGAGAGTGCCGCGCAGGCTAAATCCAGCGGCCTCGGCGGCCTGACAGGGTCGCGTGGCAGCAGCTACAATTCGCCCCTTACCTCCCCTCTGTTGCTTCCTTTGCCGGAGTCACCGGCCAGGATTACCGCCATGATTCGCATCAACGAACTGTCTCTGCCCCTCGATCACTCCGCCGATGAACTGCGCCAGGCCATCGTCCGACGCCTAGGTATCAACGACGCCGACCTGCTGAACTTCAACGTATTCAAGCGCAGCTACGACGCGCGCAAGAAGAACAGCGTCATCCTGTTCATCTACATCATCGACCTGGAGGCCCGCGACGAGGCGGCGATTCTGGCGCGCTTTGCCGATGACCAGCACATACGCCCCGCGCCGGACACGGCCTACTACCCCGTCGGCCAGGCGCCCGCCGACCTGAGCGAGCGCCCGCTGGTGGTGGGCTTCGGCCCCTGCGGCCTGTTCGCCGCGCTGCTGCTGGCGCAGATGGGTTTCAAGCCCATCGTCCTGGAGCGCGGCAAGGATGTACGCCGCCGCACCAAGGACACCTGGGCCCTGTGGCGCAAGAAGGTGCTGACCCCGGAGTCCAACGTACAGTTCGGCGAAGGCGGTGCCGGCCTGTTCTCCGACGGCAAGCTCTACAGCCAGATCAAGGACCCCAAGTTCTACGCGCGCAAGGTGATGCACGAGTTCGTCCGTGCCGGCGCGCCGGACGAGATCATGTACGTGAGCAAGCCGCATATCGGCACCTTCCGCCTCACCGGCGTGGTCGCCGCCATGCGCGAGGAGATCATCGCCCTCGGCGGCGAGGTGCGCTTCGAGAGCAAGGTCACCGACCTCGTGATCAATGAAGGTCAGCTGGAAGGCGTGGTGCTGGCCAGTGGCGAAACCCTGCACAGCCGCCATGTGGTGCTGGCGCTGGGGCACAGCTCGCGCGATACCTTCCGCATGCTGCACCGCCAGGGCGTGTTCATCGAGGCCAAGCCCTTTGCCGTGGGTTTTCGCATCGAACACCCGCAAGGCATGATCGACCAGGCCCGTCTGGGCAAGTACGCCGGCCATCCAGAACTCGGCGCCGCCGACTACAAGCTGGTGCATCACGCCAAGAACGGCCGCGCCGTCTACAGCTTCTGCATGTGCCCTGGCGGCACCGTGGTGGCTGCTACCTCCGAACCGGAACGCGTAGTCACCAACGGCATGAGCCAATACTCGCGCAACGAGCGCAACGCCAACTCCGGCATAGTCGTGGGCATCAACCCGGAGCAGGACTTCCCCGGCGGCCCGCTGGCCGGCGTCGAGTTCCAGGAGCGCCTGGAGTCGCGCGCCTACGAGCTGGGCGGCAAGGACTACTGCGCGCCGGCACAACTGGTCGGCGACTTCATTCGCGGCGTGCCATCGAGCGAGTTCGGCGAGGTGGAGCCTTCCTACAAGCCCGGCGTGCGCCTGGGTGACCTGGCGCCCTCACTGCCGGAATACGCCATCGAGGCCATCCGCGAGGCCCTGCCGGCCTTCGGTAAGCAGATCCGCGGCTTCGATCGCGATGACGCCGTGCTCACCGGCATCGAAACCCGCACCAGCTCGCCGGTCCGCATCACCCGCGACAACGAAAGCTACCAGAGCCTCAACCTGCGCGGCCTGTACCCGGCCGGCGAAGGCGCCGGTTATGCGGGTGGCATCCTCTCGGCGGGCGTGGACGGCATCAAGGTCGCCGAGGCCGTGGCCAAGTCGATCCTGGCCGGGCAGCGCCACTGATGAAGCTCGACGACATCAAGAAGCTGCAGCAGAAGAAGTACCGGGCCGAGTTCGGGCACTTCCTGGTGGAAGGCGAACACCTGATTCTGGAGCTGCAGAAGGCGGCCCTGCACAATCCGCTGCTGCAACGCAGCCAGCTGTACGTGACCGCCGCCTACGAGCACTGGCAGAGCCCGTTCAAGACCCAGGTGATCAGCGACCGGCAGATGGCGCAGATCGCCGACACCAAGACCCCGCAGGGCATAGTCGCCGTGGTACCCATGCCGGAGAGCGCCGCACCGAGTGCCGCCGGCGAGCGCGCCATCTACCTGCACGAGATCCAGGACCCGGGCAACCTCGGCACCATCCTGCGTACTCTGGCCTGGTTCGGTGGTTTCCGCTGCCTGCTCAGCCCCGGCAGCGTCGACCCGTACAACCCCAAGGTCGTGCGCTCCAGCATGGGCGCCATTTTCCATGCCCCGCTGGAACTGGAGGTGCCGCTGGACGCCCTGCCCGCGCGCTTCGCGCGCATCGCCTGCCTGGACATGCAGGGCGAGCCGGTGCAGTCGGCCGGCTTCAGGGCCTGCGACTGCTACCTGTTCGGCAACGAAGCGCGGGGCGTGCCTCGCGAGCTGCTGACCAGCCTGGACGCCACGCCGTTCACCATTGCCGGCAGTGGCGCCATCGAGTCGCTGAACCTGGCGGCGACCGTAAACATGTGTGCGTATGAGTTGAGTCGCTAGGAAGCATTCACGGGGTGGACCGCCCGAGCAGGCCAATCAGGCCGCCTTACCTGGCCAGCCACCGGAGCCCGCAACCAGAACTTCTGGAGGTCACATGCAGGTCAAGAGAATCATCGCCAACCTTCCCGCGCCAGAGCCGTCCATGGTCGACGAGTTCTACAGGGACATCCTTGGCCTCGAGCTGGCGATGGATCATGGCTGGATTCGCACCTATGCCGGCTCGGCCAAGATGACGGTCCAGGTCAGCATCGCCAGCCAGGGTGGCTCCGACACCCCGGTGCCTGATCTGTCCATCGAGGTGGACGATCTTGACGAGGCGCTGCGCCGCGTTCAGCACAGCGGGATTTCGCTGGAGTACGGCCCCGTCAGCGAGCCTTGGGGCGTGCGCCGCTTCTATGTCAGGGACCCGCTCGGCAAGCTCATCAACATTCTCCAGCATGAGTAGCCCGTAGAATCTGCCGGCCCAGCCGAATCGCCCCCCACTGATGGGCGACTCATGGCCGACAAATGGCGGGCTTTCACTCGGTGCGGAAGCGCACCACCAGTTGCTTGAGCGCGCTGCTGACCTCCTTCTGCTCCCGGGAATACTGCTCCACTTCCATGGCCTGGCCGGAAACCCGATTGACCGCGTCGTTGATGGCAACGATGTTCTGATTGATGTCCTCCGTCACCAGATGCTGCTCTTCGGTAGCCGCGGCAATCTGCATGGTCATGTCGCGGATCATCTGCATCGCACCCTCGATGTTCTCGAAGGCGCCCATGACCTCGCCAGCCAACTCGATGGCCTTGGCGGATTCGGACAGGCTGCTATCCATGGTCGAGGTGACTTCGCTGATACGGCTGACCAGCAGGTTGAGGATGTTGTTGATCTCCCCGGTTGAGTCCTGGGTGCGCTTGGCCAGGTTGCGGACCTCGTCGGCCACCACCGCGAACCCTCGCCCCTGTTCGCCGGCGCGGGCGGCCTCGATGGCGGCGTTGAGCGCCAGCAGGTTGGTCTGCTCGGCAATCTGCTGGATGGTCGAGAGAATATTGTTGATATTGACTGTCTCGCGCTCCAGCTCCTGAATCACCTTGCTGGCGTTCTCGATACTGCCGCCCAAGGCGTTGACTCCGGCAGTACTGCGGGCAATCACGTCCTTGCCATTGCTGGTCGCCTCCAGGCCCTGCTTGGACGCCTCCGCCGTTCTCACGCAGGTCTGTGCCACCTCGTTGGCGGCAGAGGACATCTCGGTTACCGCCGTGACGATCTGCTCAACCGCACTCAGCTGTTGCTGCAGGCCGGCGGACATCGCCGTGGTGCGTTCATTGGTCTGGTCGGACACCTCGTGCATGCTGATGGCGTTTTCCTTGATCACCCGGATCATGGACTGGGTCGACTCGATGAACTGGTTGAACCAGTCGGCCAACTCACCCGTTTCATCCTTGCTGAGCAGCGACAGACGCCGGGTCAGATCGCCTTCGCCCTGGGCAATGGTGCGCAACCCCTCCTTGACCAGATTGATCGGCGTCACGATGCGGTTGGCGATGACCACCCCGGCCAGCGCGAACAGCAGTACCAGCACCGCGGAAACACCCAGGGTCAGCCAGGTCAGCTCATGGGCGCTGGCGAAGATCTCATCGGTCTGCATGAAACCAATGAACTTCCAGCCCAGCTCAGGCGAGGTGTACACATTGGCCAGGTAATCGACGCCGTCGATGCTCACCTCGATAACGCCGATCTCGGTCTTGCCGATGGTGGTGAAATAGTCGTCCTTGAGCTCACTGAGCTTCTTGAAATTGTTCTGCGGATGATGCCCGTCGACCAGCAATGTGCCGCTGCTCTCCACCAGCATGAAGAAGCCGGTCTCGCCGAAGCGGATCTTCTGGGTCATGTCGGTGAGGGCCTTGAGCGATACGTCCACGGCAACCACCCCGGCGAAGCTGCCGGCCTGATCCTTGAAGCCCTTGAGCACCGAGACATAGACCGCATCATCCGGCTCCCAGTAGTAGCCGTCGCGGCGAGCCAGGGTGAAGTTGGCCTCCTTGCCGATGCTGTACCAAGGACGTTTGCGCGGGTCCCAGTCACCGTAGTCACCGGTGCCCGGCCACTCCACATAGGCACCCGCGGTATCGGACATGTAGACGTAGCCGAGGGTCGGGTTGTTCTCGCCGATACTGGAGAAGTAATCGAAGATCTGTTTCTCCCGGCCACCATGGGCCGTCGCAACCTGACTGGGCTTCTGCGCATCACCAAAGTAGGTCGACAGCTCACCGCCCTGGGTATCCCTGAGCGCGGGATAGTCCGCCATGGCAGAAACGGTGTGGCCCACGGAGTTGAAGAAGGTGACGAAGGTATTGTCCACCAGCTTCACGTCCAGACTGCTGGAGTCGCGAAAATGGGTCCTGGCCTGCTCCGTCACGTTCCGTATGGTCAATAGCGCCACTATCAGCACCGGCACCAGGGTTGCGACCACGAAACTGACCAGGAGCTTGGTTTTGATCTTCATCGGAGGAGCCTCTACTTCTTAGCTGGGTAGCTGACGAGGAGTCGCGCTCCTTTACTTGTAGCGACTTGTTCGGGAATTTTCCTCTCCAATGCGGCTCAGGCGGGACAAAGACGTTATCACTGGGCAAAAGAAAGCGGCGCTTGTGCGCCGCCCCTCTGCCTGACGAGCACTCGGCTCATCCATGCCTAGCCAGTGCTCAGTGCATATGTTCGGCCTGCCGCTTCAGCGACCTTGCGGCCTGCTCGCCCGCCTCCTCGCCAGCTTCGATGATCGGCACCTCGTTGTCGTTGCAGTCGAACAGCTTGCCGTCGCGGAAGTGGTCGCCATCGTTGAGCGCGGCGATGTCCTGGTAGCGCAGCGTACGCTCGCTGGCGGCGACGAATACCGACTGCTGGTCGGAGTTGCCAGCCTTGAGATGGTTGAACAACAGGTTGAGCAGGATGGCCATGATCGCCGCCGAGCTGATGCCCGAGTGGAAGATGGTTTCGAACCAGGCCGGGAAGTGGTGATAGAAGCCCGGTGCGGCGATGGGGATCATGCCGAAGCCGATCGAGGTGGCGACGATGATCAGGTTCATGTTGTTGCGATAATCCACCTGGGCCAGGGTACGGATGCCGCTGGCCGCGACGGTGCCGAACAGCACCACGCCGGCGCCGCCCAGCACGGCCGTCGGTACGGCGGCGATCAGCCGCCCCATCACCGGCAGCAGGCCGAGGGTGACCAGGATCAGGCCGGCGGTGGCCACCACGTAGCGGCTCTTCACGCCGGTCACCGCGACCAGGCCGACGTTCTGCGCGAAGGCGCTCTGGGTGAAGGAGCCGAACAACGGCGCCAGGCTGCTGGAGATCATGTCGGCGCGCAGACCATTGCCCAGACGCTTGGAGTCGACCCGGGTGCCGATGATTTCGCCGACGGCGAGGATGTCTGCCGAGGTTTCCACCAGGGTGACGATAATCACGATCAACATCGACAGGATGGCGGCGACCTGGAACTGCGGCGGGCCGAAGTGCAGCGGTTGCGGCAGCGCCACCAGCGTGCCTTCGAGTACCTGGGAGAAGTCGGCCATGCCAAACGCCATGGCGACCAGGGTGCCGATGATCATCGCCAGCAGGATCGACAGACGCGAGATGCTGGCACTGCCCAGCTTGCTCAGCAGCAGCACGGTTATCAGGGTAAACGCGGCCAGGCCGATATTGGCCACGCTGCCGAAGTCCGCCGCCTGACTGTTGCCGCCCATGGCCCAGCGCGCGGCGACCGGCATCAGAGTCAGGCCGATGGTGGTGATGACGATGCCGGTCACCAGCGGCGGGAAGAACTTGGTGATACGCGAGAACACCGGCGTGATCAGCAAGCCGATCAGCGAGGCGGCGATCACCGCGCCGAACACGGTGGGCAAACCGCCGGCACCGTCACTGCCGATGATGGCGATCATGGTCGCCACACCGGCGAAGGACACCCCCTGCACCAGGGGCAGCTGGCAGCCGAAGAACGGCACGCCGAGCGTTTGCAACAGGGTGGCAAGGCCGCCGGCGAACAGCGAGGCGGCAATCAGCAGGCCGATATCGGCCGGTGCCAGGCCCGCGGCCTGGCCAACGATCAGGGGCACGGCGACGATGCCGCCATACATGGTCAATACATGCTGGAGCCCGTAAGCCAGATTGGCCCCAACGCCGAGGTTTTCATCCTCGGGACGTGGTGATGAGGAAGAAGAAACAGAAGAAGTCATATTGAGTTGCTCGCAGTTGTTGTTCTGGCGCGTCTTGCAACACGTTCTGGCGCACTATCAGATGATCTCTGTATACATATTTCATACCACACGCATCCAGATGGATGCGTGCGGCCCCACTTCGATGCTTAGAAGAACACTTTGGCGATCCAGCTGAAGGTGTTCTGGTCGGTACCGCCGAGAATCTGGTCACCCAGGAAGCTGTCGTCGTCGATACCGTACTTGTCCTTCCAGTAGTCGTACTCGATACCGACGTACAGCTGCTTGGCACCCCAACCCATGGCCTTGCCCAGGTCGTATTTGATCTGCGGGTTGAAGTGCAGGTTGGCGTGGTAGGTACCGCGACGGTTCTCGTCGTTGTCCACCACCCAGTCCATGAAGCCGTCGATGACCACGTCGGAATCGCCGACCGGGATGGTGTAGCTCCACGCCGGGGTGATCTGCCAGACATCGTCGCCGGCGCGGTCGCCATCGGTGGTGCGGTTGTAGAAGTTGACCTGGAAGAAGTCGAAGCCGGGAATGGCCAGGTCGAAACCCGGACCGATCAGGTAGGACTCGACATCGCCCTCGCCGAACTCGTAGGTCATGGCCAGCAGCACATCGGTCACCGGGCCGAACTGGATCTTCTGGTCGAAGATCTTGCCCAGCGACAGACGCGGCTGGAACTCGCCGTAGTAGGTGTTGCTGCCCACCAGGTCGTCGTCTTCACCGTTGTAGAAGATCTTGTCGAGGAAGAAGAAGTTGTCGCCGTACTTCCAGCCATCCGCGTGCTCGAAGGTCAGGGTCTGCTGGATGTTCGGGTTGATCTTGTAGCTCTGCCCATAGAGGTAGGTCAGGCTGTTGCTCTGCCAGTACAGCAGATCGTCGGCCGATGCCGGGGCGGCGGCCAGGCAGGTGGCGGTGAGCGCCAGGGTGTGGGGCAGATAACGGAGTTGCATAGGGTTTTCCTGTTGTTTTGAGGTTGCAGGTTGCCCGTCCACGCCCCTCCCTCCACGGCGAGAGGATTGCTGACAGGTAAATGGGTCCAGGTGTGGCTCAGGCGCGTGGGTGCGCGCTTGGGTATGCCCGCGCGACGCACCGGTTCGGCGCAACGGCGGCATAGACGATGCCTTGGAACGGGGCAAAACCTGACTGGGTGCGCAGGTTGCAGAGAGCTACGGGCGAGATGGATGAACTCATGGGTAAAGCCTGCCTGTTGTTGTTCTAGGTCGTGGGCTTACTTGGGTGCTCACGGACACCCATGCGTTATGTCATCAAAGGCTGATCAATCGATCAGCTTTTCCGCGTTATACACCCTGTAAACAGATCAAACAATATTTCGATACAGTAATGTATACATTTTTTATCGAACGACCGTTCGCTGGTCAGGGTTGGCGCTTTTTCTTCTGGCGCTCAAGGAAATCCACCTTCCATTGCTCAAGGCCGAGGTACTCGGAATCCAGATTGGCTTCCACGCCATAGCGCTGCTTGAGCGCCGCGACCTCGCCGGCATGTGTCTGCAGGAAGCGATCGAAACGCTCGATCAGCTGCGGGTAACGCAGGCTGGAAAGATGAAAGGCACCCTTGCTGTGCGGCAGCGCCGGGTCGAACACCAGCGCACCTGGGCGGGCACGCAGGTTGTCCAGGTAGTAGGTGGCCACCACCACGTTGTAGTAGGCGCCGTCTGCCTCGCGGCGCAGGGCCTGGCGCACCATCTGGCGCAGGTCGGCGCTGCGCAGCAATTGAGTCTGCCCGGCCGTGATGCGCGCCTGGTAGTCATGCGGCGTCCAGCCATCGACCAGCGCCAGACGCTGCAGGCGTTCGACGCCCTGCCCCAGCGCCCCTGGCGGCACCAACACGCCATCCACATAGGCCACCACGGGCTGGCTGTAGACGATATCAGCGCCCTGCTTCAGCGCCTGCCCCCACTGCGGGCTGTCCGGATACTTGAAGTCGACGCTGCCGTTGCGCAGGTGCTGCGTCAGCTGGCTGACCGGTAGCGCCTGGTAGCGGAGATCCAGGCCGGCATCGCGGGCAAACAGATCGAGCACTTCGCGGGCAAAGCCGCGGTACTCGCCCTGCTCGTCCTGCCAGTAATGCGGCTGGAAGGATTGCTCTTCGACGCCGACCACGTAGGTCTGCGCCAGTGCGCCGTTGGCGCACAACAGGCTGGCGGACAGCCAACCGAATACCCGAGGCTTCATCACCTTCTCCTTGTTCTGCTTTCGGGTGGACGCACCTCGCCCACGCGAGCCATGAGCTCGCGCAGGCAAGGTGCAGGGTTATTCGCCGCTGACCAGCTGGCGTGCCAGGCGATTGTGGCGCTCCAGCACGCGCGGTAGATCGACGGTCACGATGCGCCCGTCGCGTACCACCGGGCGGCCGTTGATCACGCTGGTATCTACCTGGGTCGGGGTGCAGAACACCAGTGCCGCCAGCGGGTCGTGATGGGCACCGGCGTAGGCCACATGGCCGAGGTCGAAGGCCACGAAATCCGCCGCCATGCCCGGCGCCAACGCACCGATGTCGTTACGGTTGAGCACCTTGGCACCGCCCAGGGTGGCGATTTCCAGCGCCTCGCGGGCGGTCATGGCGTCCGGGCCGAAGCCGACGCGCTGCAACAGCAGGGCCTGGCGTACCTCGCCGATCATGCTGGCGCCGTCGTTGGACGCCGAACCGTCGACCCCCAGGCCGACCGGCACACCGTGGTCGCGCATCTTGCGGATCGGCGCGATGCCCGAGGCCAGGCGCATGTTCGAGCACGGGCAATGCGCCACGCCGGTACCGGTGCGGGCAAACAGCTCGATGCCGTGCTGGTCGAGCTGTACGCAGTGGGCGTGCCACACGTCGTGGCCGACCCAGCCGAGGTCCTCGGCGTACTCGGCCGGGGTCATGCCGAACTTCTCGCGACTGTAGCCAATGTCGTTGACGTTCTCGGCCAGGTGGGTGTGCAGCGACACACCGTACTGGCGCGCCAGCACCGCCGCCTCACGCATCAGATCGCGACTCACCGAAAACGGCGAGCACGGCGCCACCACCACGCGCAGCATCGAGCCGTGGCTGGCGTCGTGGTAATCCTCGATCAGCCGTTGCGACTCCTTGAGGATGTCGCCCTCCTTCTCCACCACCGAATCCGGCGGCAGGCCGCCCTGGCTGCGGCCGACGCTCATGCTGCCGCGCGCGGCGTGGAAGCGCATGCCGATCTCCGCGGCGGCGTGGATGCTGTCGTCGAGCTTGCAGCCGTTCGGATAGATGTACAGGTGGTCGCTGGAGGTGGTGCAGCCGGAGAGAATCAGCTCGGCCATGGCGGTCTGGGTCGACACCTCGATCATCTCCGGGGTCAGCCGCGCCCAGATCGGGTAGAGGTTGGTCAGCCAGTTGAACAGCTCGCCGTCCTGCGCCGCCGGCACCACGCGCGTGAGGCTCTGGTACATGTGGTGATGAGTATTGACCAGGCCGGGGATGACCACCTTGCCGGTCATGTCCAGCACCTCGTCGGCAGTCTGCGGCAGCTCGGCAGAGGGGCCGACCTGCTTGATCAGGTTGTCCTCGATATACAGCCCGCCGCCTTTGATCTCGCGACGCTCGCCGTCCATGGTCACCAGCAGGTCGGCGTTCTTTACCAGTAATGTCTTGGGCATGTACGTGTTCCTTGGGCCCTTTGGGCGAATAAATTTCAACAATGGAAATGCGGGACCGGCGTCATCGGGGCTGCTATGGCAAGGCGCGTCATCGAAGACAGTACGACCAGTACGGCGAGATGACGCAACGCCGCCAGAGCGGCTCCGAGGGCGTCGGTCAGCCGCCGGTCATGCTCATGAAGCGGACTACCTGGACTTGCTGATCCGCCTCGAAATGGTGGCGCTCCGGCTTCAGTCGCAACGCCTCGATCAGCGCCGCGCGCAGACGTTCGGAATCACCGGGATGGCGGCGCAGCAGCGCCTTGAGATCCAGCGCCCCCTCGTTGCCCAGGCACAGCACCAACTTGCCCTCGGCGGTAACCCGCACCCGGTTGCAGTCGCCACAGAAGTTGCGGCTGTGCGGCGAGATGAAGCCAACGCGGGTATCGCTGCCGAGCACCTGCCAGTAGCGCGACGGTCCGCCTGTACGGTGGCTGCTGGGCAGCAACTGGAAACGCCGCTCGATACGCTCGCGCACTTCGTCCGAGGTGCACAGGGTGTGCTTGCGCTCGTGACTGGTGACGCTGCCCAGCGGCATCTCCTCGATGAAGCTGATATCCAGCCCGCGCTCGACGGCGAAGGCGACCAAGTCTTCCACCTCGTCGTCGTTGCGGCCCTTCTGCACCACCGCATTGAGCTTGATGCGCCGGAAGCCGGCCGCCCGCGCCGCCTCGATGCCGGCCAGCACCTGGTCCAGGCGATCGCGCCGGGTGAAGGCGGCGAAGCGTTCACGTCGCAGCGAGTCGAGACTGATATTGAGGCGCGTGACACCGGCCTCGCGCAGCTCGCCGGCCATCTGCCCCAGTTGCGAGCCATTGCTGGTGATGGCCAGGTCTTCCAGCTCACTGCGCCCGCCGAGACGACGCAGCAGGCTGCCGAGGTTCTTGCGCACCAGCGGCTCGCCACCGGTGATGCGTATGCGCGTCACGCCCAGGCCGATAAAGGCGTCGGCAACGGCGTACAGCTCTTCCAGGGTGAGAATCTGCGCGCGCGGGGCGAAGACCATGTCTTCGCTCATACAGTAGGTACAGCGGAAGTCACAGCGATCGGTGACCGACAGGCGCAGATAGGTGATGCGCCGGCCGAAAGGGTCGAGCAAGTGGTTGTCTTGCATGGCACAGCCTGCCGCAGCACGCGCCGGACGGGACTCCAGCGACATGGACGGATAACGAATGGAAACAGAAGTTAAATATTTTGTATACAGTCAATTCACCTGGCGCCTTGCTTGAGGCTCGCGCAAGCCCGGTGCTACCATGCCAACCCCTCGCCGGCCGGCCCTTCCAGGCTGCAGGCGAGCCATTCAAGGAGACGATGTGAGCAGCATCCGCGCGCGCAACAGAGCGCTCATCCTGCAGGCCGCGAGCCAGGAGTTCGCCGACAAGGGCTTCGCCGCCACCAAGACCAGCGACATCGCCGACAAGGCCGGCCTGCCCAAGCCCAACGTCTACTACTACTTCAAGTCGAAAGAGAACCTCTACCGCGAGGTGCTCGAAAGCGTGATCGAGCGCCTGCTACAGGCCTCCGCGCCGTTCAACCAGGATGGCCACCCCGAACAGGTGCTGCGCGACTACATCCGCACCAAGATCGCCATCTCCCGCGACCTGCCCTACGCCTCCAAGGTGTTCGCCAGCGAGATCATGCACGGCGCGCCACATCTCTCCGCCGAACGCACCGAACAGCTCAATGGCCAGGCGCGCTACATCATCAGCTGCATCGAACAGTGGATCGAGCGCGGCCTGATGGCACGCATCGACGCCAGCCACCTGCTGTTCAGCATCTGGGCGGCGACCCAGACCTACGCCGACTTCGACTGGCAGATCTCCGTGGTCACCGGCAAGACCAGCCTCAGCGAGGCCGACTATGAGGCGGCGGCGGAAACCATCATCCGCCTGGTGCTCAAGGGCTGCGAAGTGCAGCCTCTCGGCAGCTAGCGCAGGTTAATTGCCTCACACCCCCGGATCGGCCTGCAGGCGCATGGCCTCCAGCGCACTCACCGCACACTGTTCGTCGATATCCGAAGCATCGCCACTGATGCCAATCGCACCGATCAACTCGCCCGTCTGATCACGGATCAAGACCCCACCCGGGGCTGGCACCAGGTTACCGCCCGCCAGGTTGTTGGCAGCGCCAATGAACGCCGGGCGCTGCTGCGCGTCCGCAGCGATCTGGCGCGAGCCCTTGCCCAGCGCAATCGCTCCCCAGGCCTTGCCGATGGCAATCTGCGGGCGAAGCATGCTGGCGCCATCCTCACGCTGCAGGCTGATCAGGTGTCCGCCGGCATCCAGCACCGCAACGGTAAGCGGTGCGGTGCGCAACTCGCGGGCGATGGCAAAGGCGTGGCTGGAAATACCCAGCGCGGTTTCCAGTTTGAGTACGGGCATGGTGGAAGCTCCTCATGTCGAGGCGACGTCAGCGCAAGGCTGCGCCACCGATTACACACAATAAAAACTAATTTATGTATACAGTTTGGATAATTCTTTATCCATAGCCCCCGCAAAAATCATTTGAAACGCCCGTTTCAAAACAACTTGCCTTGTATACAACCCAGCCCTTGACCCCTGACGAAGGCCGTGAATAGAATCCGTCGCAGGCACTTTGTATACAATTCCAATGCTATCGAGGAACAATAAATGGCCAGAATGAGAGCAATCGAAGCAGCCGTACTGGTGCTGCGCCGCGAAGGCGTCGACACGGCCTTCGGCATCCCCGGCGCCGCGATCAACCCGTTCTACGCGGCGTTGAAAAAAGTCGGCGGTATCGATCACGTCCTGGCGCGCCACGTGGAAGGCGCCTCGCACATGGCCGAGGGTTACACCCGCACCAACCCGGGCAACATCGGTGTGTGCATCGGCACTTCCGGCCCGGCCGGTACCGACATGGTCACCGGCCTCTATTCGGCCAGCGCCGACTCCATCCCGATCCTCTGCATCACCGGCCAGGCGCCGCGTGCGCGCATGCACAAGGAAGACTTCCAGGCCGTCGATATCACCAGCATCGTCGCCCCGGTGACCAAGTGGGCCACCACCGTCATGGAGCCGGGCCAGGTGCCACGTGCCTTCCAGAAAGCCTTCTATGAAATGCGCAGCGGCCGTCCCGGCCCGGTGCTGATCGACCTGCCGTTCGACGTGCAGATGGCCGAGATCGAATTCGACATCGACTCCTACGAGCCACTGCCGCTGGCCAAGCCGGCCGCCAACCGCGTACAGGCGGAGAAAGCCATCGCCATGCTCAACGAGGCCGAGCGCCCGTTGCTGGTCGCCGGTGGAGGCATCTTCAACGCCGACGCGGCGGACAAGTTGGTGGAGTTCGCCGAGCTGACCGGCGTCCCGGTAGTGCCGACCCTGATGGGCTGGGGTGCGATTCCGGATGATCACAAGCTGATGGTCGGCATGGTCGGCCTGCAGACCTCGCACCGTTACGGCAACGCCACCCTGCTCGCCTCCGACCTGGTGTTCGGTATCGGCAACCGCTGGGCCAACCGCCATACCGGCTCGGTCGAGGTCTACACCGAAGGTCGCAAGTTCATTCACGTCGACATCGAACCGACCCAGATCGGCCGCGTGTTCAACCCGGACCTGGGCATCGTTTCCGACGCCGGCAGCGCCCTGGACGCCTTCCTCGAAGTGGCCCGCGAGTGGAAAGCCGCCGGCAAGCTCAAGGACCGCAGCGCCTGGGTCGAGTCCTGCCGCGAGCGCAAGCGCACGCTGCAGCGCAAGACCCACTTCGACAACGTGCCGGCCAAGCCGCAGCGCGTGTACGAGGAGATGAACGAGGCCTTCGGCAAGGACACCTGCTACGTCAGCACCATTGGTCTGTCGCAGATCGCCGGCGCGCAGTTCCTGCACGTCTACAAGCCGCGCCACTGGATCAACTGCGGCCAGGCCGGCCCGCTGGGCTGGACCATTCCGGCGGCCCTCGGTGTGGTCAAGGCCGACCCGCACCGCCAGGTGGTGGCGCTGTCCGGCGATTACGACTTCCAGTTCATGATCGAAGAGCTGGCCGTGGGCGCGCAGTTCCACCTGCCCTACATCCACGTGCTGGTGAACAACTCCTACCTGGGCCTGATTCGCCAGGCGCAGCGCGGTTTCGACATGGATTACTGCGTGCAGCTGGCGTTCGAGAACATCAACGCACCGGAGATCAATGGCTACGGCGTCGACCACGTCGCCGTGGTCGAGGGCCTGGGTTGCAAGGCGATTCGCGTGTTCGACCCCAACGAGCTGCAGAACGCCTTCGCCGAAGCCAAGCGCCTGATGGCCGAGCATCGTGTGCCGGTGGTGGTCGAGGTGATTCTGGAGCGCGTCACCAACATCTCCATGGGTACCGAGATCAACGCCATCAACGAGTTCGAGGAACTGGCCGCACGTGGCGTCGACGCACCGACCGCCATCTCGCTGCTGGACTAAGACTCCCCTCTCCCACCGGGAGAGGGGCCGGGGGTGAGGGATTGCCCGAAGAACACCAAGCACCCTCACCTCAACCCTCTCCCACTGGGAGAGGGAGCCAACCAAGGAGCCAAGACATGCCCCGTTTTGCCGCCAACCTGTCCATGCTGTTCACCGAAGTGGACTTCATGGACCGTTTCGCCGCCGCCGCCGAAGCCGGCTTCAGCGGTGTCGAATACCTGTTCCCCTACGACTACCCGGCCGAGCAGATCAAGGCCCAGCTGGACGCCAACCAGCTCGAGCAGGTGCTGTTCAACCTCCCTGCAGGCGATTGGGCGAAGGGCGAGCGCGGTATCGCCTGCGATCCGAGCCGCGTCGAGGAATTCCGCGCCGGCGTCGACAAGGCAATTGCCTACGCCCAGGTGCTGGGCAACAAGCAGATCAACTGCCTGGCCGGTATTCGCCCCCAGGGCCATGACTGCGCCAGCGTGCTGCAGACCTTCATCGACAACCTCAAGTACGCCGCTGGCAAGCTCGAGGCCGCCGGCATTCGCCTGGTCATGGAGATGATCAACACCCGCGACATCCCGGGTTTCTACCTGACCACCACGCAGCAGGCCCTGGAAATCCGCGAGGCCGTGGGCAGCGCCAACCTCTACCTGCAGTACGACATCTACCATATGCAGATCATGGAAGGTGACCTGGCCCGCACCGTGGAAGGCAACCTGGCCGTGATCAACCACGTGCAGCTGGCCGACAACCCCGGCCGCAACGAGCCGGGCACCGGCGAGATCAACTACCACTTCCTGTTCGAGCACCTGGACCGCATCGGCTACCAGGGCTGGGTCGGCTGCGAATACAAGCCCAAGACCACCACTGCCGCCGGCCTCGGCTGGCTGAAAACCCATAACGCCATCTAACAAGAGGACTTTCACATGGCCAAGATCGGATTTATCGGTACCGGCATCATGGGCAAACCCATGGCGCAGAACCTGCAGAACGCAGGCCACACCCTGTTCTTCTCCGAGCACTTCGAAAAAGCCCCGGCCGAGCTGCTCGGCGACAACGGCATCGGCCTGGCCAACCCGCGCGAAGTGGCGCAGGAAGCCGAGTTCATCATCGTCATGGTGCCGGACACCCCGCAGGTCGAAGACGTGCTGTTCCGCGCCGATGGCGTAGCGGCAGGTGTTGGCGCTGGCAAGGTGGTGATCGACATGAGCTCCATCTCGCCGACCGCGACCAAGGTCTTCGCCGAGAAGATCAAGGCCACCGGCGCCGCCTACCTGGACGCCCCGGTTTCCGGCGGTGAAGTGGGCGCCAAGGGCGCGACCCTGAGCATCATGGTCGGCGGCTGCCCGAATGCCTTCGAACGCGCCCTGCCGCTGTTCCAGGCCATGGGCAAGAACATCACCCGCGTCGGCGGCAATGGCGATGGCCAGACCGCCAAGGTGGCCAACCAGATCATCGTCGCCCTGAACATCCAGGCGGTCGCCGAAGCCCTGCTGTTCGCCGCCAAGAACGGCGCCGACCCGGCCAAGGTGCGCGAAGCGCTGTCCGGTGGTTTCGCCGGCTCGAAGATCCTCGACGTGCACGGCGAGCGCATGATCAAGGGCACCTTCGATCCGGGCTTCCGCATCAGCCTGCACCAGAAGGACCTCAACCTGGCCCTGTCCGGCGCCAAGGAGCTGGGCCTGAACCTGCCCAACACCGCCAACGCGCAACAGGTGTTCAGCACCTGCGCGGCCATCGGCGGCAGCAACTGGGACCACTCCGCGCTGATCAAGGGCCTGGAGCACATGGCCAACTTCAATATCCGCGGTGAGTAAGAACACCCCTTCGGCCTCTGGCTGAAGGATGGGGAGCTCGCTCCCCAACCCCCTATCGACCTTCCTGGCCTGCGGAGTCACGGCCCAAGGGCCAGGTTGGTCGATTCCACTCCACAGGCGCTGCGCTGCGGCGCCTGCGGACTGGAATCGATCCAGCGTCACCAGAACAAGAGAACAGTGCCATGACTCTCGATCCGCAACGCCTGCTACGCGATTTGTTCGCCACGGCCATCGCCGCCGCCCACCCCGACCAGGTGCTGGCCGACTACCTGCCCGCCGACCGCAGCGGCAAGGTCGTGGTCATCGGCGCGGGCAAGGCCGCCGCGGCCATGGCCGCAGTGATCGAACGCGAATGGCAGGGCGAGGTCAGCGGCCTGGTGGTGACCCGCTACGAACACGGCGCCGAGTGCAGCAGGATCGAAGTGGTCGAGGCCGCCCACCCGGTGCCGGACGATGCCGGCGAACGCGTGGCCCGCCGCGTGCTGGAGCTGGTCAGCAACCTCAGCGAAGACGACCGCGTCATCTTCCTGCTCTCCGGTGGCGGCTCGTCCCTGCTGGCGCTGCCGGCCGAGGGCATCTCGCTGGCCGACAAGCAGGCGATCAACAAGGCGCTGCTCAAGTCCGGCGCGACCATCGGCGAGATGAACTGCGTGCGCAAGCACCTTTCGGCAATCAAGGGCGGACGCCTGGCCAAGGCCTGCTGGCCGGCCAGCGTGTACACCTACGCGATTTCCGACGTGCCCGGCGACGAAGCCACGGTGATCGCCTCCGGCCCGACCGTGGGCGACCCAACCACTTCAGTCGAAGCCCTGGCGATTCTCGCCCGTTACAGCATCGACATCCCCGCCAACGTGCGCGCCTGGTTGCAGGACCCGCGCTCGGAAACGGTCAAGCCGGGCGACCCCTGCCTGGCGCGCAGCCACTTCCAGCTGATTGCCACGCCGCAGCAGTCGCTGGACGCCGCGGCCAAGCGCGCCCGCGAAGCCGGCTTCACCCCGCTGATCCTCGGTGACCTGGAAGGCGAATCGCGCGAAGTGGCCAAGGTGCATGCCGGCATCGCCCGCCAGGTGGTGCTGCATGGCCAGCCGATTCAGCCGCCCTGCGTGATCCTCTCCGGCGGCGAGACCACCGTCACCGTGCGCGGCAACGGCCGTGGCGGACGCAACGCCGAGTTCCTGCTCAGCCTGACCAACAACCTGCGCGGCCTGCCCGGCGTCTACGCCCTGGCCGGCGACACCGACGGCATCGACGGCTCGGAAGACAACGCCGGCGCCATCATGACGCCCTACAGCTACGCCCGCGCCGGCCTGCAGCAACTGGATGCCGAGGCCGAGTTGGCCAACAACAACGGCTACGGCTACTTCGCCGCCCTCGACGAGCTGGTAATGACCGGCCCGACCCGCACCAACGTCAACGATTTCCGCGCCATTCTCATCCTCGGGAGCAGTGAATGATGTACGCCGACAAGAAAGTGAAGATCCTCGCCACCCTCGGTCCGGCCATTGGGGGCGTGGACGACATCCGCGCCCTGGTCGAATCCGGGGTCAACCTGTTCCGCCTCAACTTCAGCCATGGCGAGCACAGCGACCACGCCATGCGCCACGGCTGGGTCCGCGAAGTCGAACGCCAGATGGGCACGCCCCTGGGCGTGCTGATGGACCTGCAGGGGCCGAAGCTGCGCGTTGGCCGCTTCGCCGACGGCAAGGTGCAGCTCGAACGCGGCCAGCGCCTGCGTCTGGACCTGGACCCCACGCCCGGCGACACCGCGCGGGTCAACCTGCCGCACCCGGAGATCATCGAGGCTCTGGAGCCGGGTATGAACCTGCTGCTCGACGACGGCCGCCTGCGCCTGCGGGTGATCGCCTGCGCAGCCGATGCCATCGACACCGAGGTGCTGGTCGGCGGCGAGCTGTCCGATCGCAAGGGCGTCAACGTGCCGGAGGCGGTGCTGCAGCTGTCGCCGCTGACCGCCAAGGATCGCCGCGACCTGAGCTTCGGCCTGGAACTGGGCGTGGACTGGGTGGCGCTGTCGTTCGTCCAGCGTCCCGAGGACATCGTCGAGGCCCGCGCCCTGGTCGGCGACAAGGCCGCCCTGCTGGCCAAGATCGAGAAGCCCTCGGCAGTGCAGCATCTGGAAGAGATCGCCCGTCTGTGCGACGCCATCATGGTGGCGCGCGGCGACCTCGGCGTGGAAGTGCCGGCAGAGAACGTGCCACGCATCCAGCGCGACATCGTGCGCACCTGCCGCCGCCTGGGTCGTCCGGTGGTGGTGGCCACGCAGATGCTCGAATCCATGCGTTTCTCCCCGGCTCCGACCCGCGCCGAAGTCACCGACGTGGCCAACGCCGTGGCCGAGGGTGCCGACGCGGTAATGCTCTCCGCCGAGACCGCCTCCGGCGACTACCCGCTGGAGACCGTGCAGATGATGAGCAAGATCATCCGCCAGGTGGAGAACGGCCCGGACTTCCAGTCCCAGCTCGACGTCAATCGGCCCCAGGCCGAGGCCACCGTCAGCGATGCGATCAGCTGCGCCATCCGCCGCATCAGCGCCATCCTGCCGGTCGCCGCGCTGGTCAACTACAGCGAATCCGGCGCCAGTACGTTGCGCGCCTCGCGCGAGCGGCCCAAGGCGCCGATCCTCAGCCTCACCCCCAGCCTGCGCGTGGCGCGCCGCCTGAGCATGGCCTGGGGCGTGTACTCGGTGGTCAAGGAGCGCCTGCAGGAGGCCGAGCAGGTCACCGGTACCGCCCTGGAAGTTGCCCGCGAGCAAGGCATGGCCAGTTCGGGCGATACCCTGGTGATCACCGCCGGCGTGCCGCTGGGCCAGCCCGGCAGCACCAACATGCTGCGCATCGAGCAGCTCGGATGATGCCATGCCACCGTTTGCCGGCTTCCGCGCCCTGCTCTGCGGCTTCGCGCAGATCTTCCTGCAGCAACGACCAGGCTTCGGCCTGGCGGTGCTGCTGGCGCTGCTGATTGGTGCTCCCGACCGGCTGGGTGATGCCCTGCTCGGCGCCCTCGCCGGCACCCTGGTGGCCCAGCGTCGAGGTTATTCACAGGCCGATATAGACGCCGGACTGTACGGCTACAACGGCGCGCTGCTCGGCCTGCTGTTGAGCCTCAAGCTGGCCTGGACGCCCTTGCTGCCCCTGCTGATCCTCGGCAGCGCCGGGCTCTCTAGCCTGCTGCTGGCACGCTGGCTGCGCGCTTCGCGCGAGCGCGAGTGGCTGCCCGCCTACACCCTGCCCTTTGTCCTGTTCGGCTGGCTCCTGCCCTGGCTGGGAGCATCGCTCGGGCTGGCTCCGGCAGCCGAGGGCCCGGCGCCGTCTTTAGCCAGCGGCCTCTGGCCGGCTTTCGCCGAAGCGACCCTGCGTGGCCTGGGCCAGGTGATTTTCCTCGACCATCCGCTGGCAGGCCTGTGCCTGCTGATCGGTTTGAGCCTGTGCAATCACCGTTGTGCCGCCTGGGCACTGGCCGCCGCTGCGCTGCCCGCTGGCCTGGCCTTGCTGGCGCAGCAACCGTCGCTAGCCGCTCTCGCCGGCCTGCACGGCTACAGCCCGGTACTGGCCGCCATCGCCCTCGCCCAGAGCCATCGCCAGCCCTGGGCGCCGCTGGCCGGAATCGTACTGAGCCTGGCGCTGCAGCCAGGCTTCGCCGCCCTCGGCCTAGCACCGCTGACCATGCCCTTCATCCTCGCCTGCTGGCTGGTTGAAGCAGGCACCAGGAGCTGGCGAAGTGCGGCAGAGGCTTGTGCGCCATCTACCGGGCGAAAGTAATCGTCCTCAGGACACTTCTCCGTCAACGTGGCCTTTGACGGCGTTCTGCTCAGTCGAACCGCCGAAGAGGAAATCTCCCCCTCTTTCACTCATGGACCACACACTGATCGCGCCCGTTATTCTTCGCGACGTAGAGCGCCTTATCAGCTCTGCCCACCAGGCTTTCAAACTCAACGCCCTCGCAATACTCGGCAAGCCCCGCGCTGATAGTGGCAACCAATCTGGCCTTAACGGTTTGCCGGATGCGCTCGGCAATGGCCCTGGCTCCCTCGATGGGGGTATGCGGCAAGACCAGAAGAAACTCTTCGCCGCCATAACGTACGACCAGGTCCTCCTCACGACAGCACTCCAGCAGCACAGCGGCGAGGTTGATAAGCAGTTCATCCCCCGCACTATGACCCTTTGAATCGTTGTAATGCTTGAAGTGATCGACATCCAAAATGATCACACTGAATGGCTCGCCGTTGCGCTGAGCTGCGGGAATCAGTTTTTCCAGATAGGCATACAACGCTCTTCTATTGGCCAACTTGGTCAGCGGATCTTTCAAGGCAAACTGTCGATTTTCAATTTTCAACGAAATGTTTTCTATGAGAATCCTGCTCTGCACCACCAGCAACCTGAGCAAGTGCAAGTAACCGACCAGAAGAAACAGCGCCACTAAAGCGAATAACGCATCATCCAGCAGAAAAAAGCGACTGATAATGGCCAGCATCACCAGCGTCAGATACACGATGATCTGGGCAAGAGATGTGCTTAATACCAACACCCCGCCTGCGGCCATGATCATGAAGGCGAAGGCGCACAGGGCAATGGCAACGGGCGTCTCGTTGCCATAGGGCAGGAAGATGACCGAAGCGAACCCCACATAGGCGACGGTTCCAGCCAGCGTCATGAAGCGTTCCCATGGCCGGATATTCGCCGGGGAGATAGCGCCTGCGCGCATGCGCAACTCGAATAAAACGGACACTACGATGCGGGGGATGTTGGCTGTACAGACAGCCAGCAGCCAGGCTAGTGCGATCTCAAGGCCGGCATACCGTTGCGCTACGAAGTACAACAAGCCCAATGATGTGGCCACGCCCAAATAGCCAAACTTCACGTTATTGAAGAGAATTTTGATTCGCTCAAAATCCAGTTCTTGGCTGTTTACGGATCGGAAGTTTTCAGGCCGCATCAACGAACCCTAGTATCAATAGATGGCGTGAAAATGGGGGCAAGGTTGCCGGCATGAACCATACCAGCTCAGGGCCCTGAATGCGCTTGCAATGCCAGCCAGACACGGGAGACGCCCCATCAACCAGGACGGTAAGCCTGCCCTCTGTCCCGCAAGGCTGACCCAACAACGGCGGGCACATTGCGTCCCGTTTGCAAACTGGCTTCGTAGCCTTACCCTCGCCTGCGGGCTGGTACCGCTCAGTTCGCGCCTGCTACGCCAATTGCGAGCCCTTGTCAGGGCCACGCCGCATTCCCTAGGCTTGCATCACTCCGCGCCCCGGGCCGCTTCAAGCACAAGGAACAGACCACATGGATCAACCCCAGAGCTGGCGCGAGCGCCTCTACCTCATCATCTTCCACACCGACACCCCGGCCGGGCAGCGTTTCGATCGCTGGCTGCTGGTCTGCATCCTGGCCAGTCTGGTGGTCGTGATGCTCGACAGCATCGGCGATATCCACCGCGATTACGGCACTGTGCTGGTGGCGCTGGAATGGATCTTCACCGCGCTGTTCGCCGCCGAATATCTGGTGCGCCTGTACTGCTCACCCAAACCGGTGCGCTATGCCTTCAGCTTCTTCGGCCTGATCGACCTGCTGGCCATCCTGCCGGCCTTCATCGGCCTGTTCTACGGTGATGCCCAGTACCTGCTGATCGTCCGTGCCCTGCGCCTGATCCGCGTATTCCGCGTACTCAAGCTGAGTCCGTACATGAAGCAGGCCAACTTTCTGCTCACCGCACTGCGTGGCAGCCAGCAGAAGATCACCGTGTTCTTCGTCTGCATCGCCACCCTGGTGACGGTGTTCGGCGCGCTGATGTATGTGATCGAAGGACCGCAGAACGGCTTCACCAGCATCCCCAAAGGCATCTACTGGGCCATCGTCACCCTGACCACCGTGGGTTTTGGCGATGTCGTGCCGAAAACCCCGCTGGGCCAGGCCTTGGCCTCGCTGGTGATGATCACCGGCTACTCGGTGATCGCCGTGCCCACCGGCATCTTCGGCGCCGAGCTGGCCAACGCCATGCGCGACAACAGCCGCCTGCGCCGCCCCTGCCCGAGCTGCAACAAGGGCGAACACGAGACCAATGCCGCCTTCTGCGACCGCTGTGGCAATCCGCTGTATTCGCGCCGGGAGCCCGAAGATGCTTGACCCGCAGCGCTGGCAGGGACTCTGGCAACAACTGGGTAGCGAGGCGCCTGCCGGCAGCTTTGCCGAGTTGCAAAGCGCCTATGCGACCCCCGGGCGGCACTACCACAGCACGCGGCATATTCAGGCCTGCCTGGATCACTTCGACCGCTGGCAACACCTGGCCGACAACCCGGCGCTGGTGGAGCTGGCGCTCTGGACCCACGACCTGGTCTACGACACCCACCGCCAGGACAATGAGGCAGCGAGCGCGCAGCGCGCCTGCCAGTGGCTCGATGACGCGGAACTGGGCAAGCACGAGGCCGCCCTGCGCGAGCTGATCCTTGCCACCTGCCACCAGCAGGCGCCGGAAGGTGACGATGCGGCGCTGGTGGTGGATATCGACCTGGCCATTCTCGCCAGCAAACCGAACGACTATGCCCAGTACGAGGCCGCTGTGCGCGCCGAATACGCCTGGGTGCCGGAAGCGCTGTTTCGTGCAGGCCGGGCCAAGCTGCTGAAGCAGTTGCTGGCTATGCCTGCGCTCTACCACCAGGCATCGCTGGCCAAGCTGTGGGAAGCCCCGGCAAGGCGCAACCTACAGGCTGCGCTGGCGGCGCTGGAGAGTCAGTCGGAGTAGGTGCGACCGAGCCCCGCCGGCACGCCGCTGCTGTCGGTCGGTTGCCAGGGGCCCTGGGCCGAGCTGGACCAGCTCCAGCCGCGGTTCCAGCGGTAGTAGACACGCTCCCGGTAGTAAACCTTGCTGCTGCCCTGCAGCACATACACGCCCAGGCTCGGGTCCCAGTAGGCGTTGCCGCCAGGCGGCGGCGCGTAGCGTGGGTGGCTCTGCTGACGTACCGGTTCGCTCTTGCCCGGCATCTGGGGCTGTACGGAGCAACCGGCGAGCACCAACAGCGCCGCCAGCGGCAGTGCGGCGCGCATCATTGCGCCACCTCCGGGCTGTCGATCAGCAGGTGTTGCGGCTCGCGGGTGCTACTGGCAATCGGCTGGCCGCGGCCGATCCACTCGCCCTGGGTCGCCACACCGCTGCGCGAGATACGCGCCGCCAGTTGCACCTGAGCGAAGCTGGACAGCTTGAGCTGCTCCATCATCGCGTCCTTGTCGCTTAGCTCCACGGTAGCCGGCAGATCGGCCACCGTCAGGCGCTTGACCGCCAACGGCATGGGCGGCCCGGAAGCGGCACGGGCGAAGACGAATACCGCATCGCCCGGCTCGACCTTGGCCTTGAGCTCGGGGGCCAGGTCGACGCTGACCTTGATCACCGCCATTGCCTTGTTCACCAGTTCCACGGGCTTCTGCACAGGCTCACCGGCCGCCTGTTGCTGCTCGCGGGCCCGCTCGATACCTATCTGAATGGACGCGCGCGCCGGATCGTCTTCCGGCATCTGCGCCAGCAGGCGCTGCCAGAACCCCACGGCATCGCCGAAACGCTGTTCCTCGAACGCGGCAATGCCGAGCAGGCCCAGACTGGTGGTCTCGTTGGGGTCGGCCTGTAGCGCTTCGTCGGTCAGCGCCTGCATCTGCTCATTCCACTGCTTGTCATTGGCGAAATACAACGCCTGGGCCCACTGACCGAGCAGCTCCGGCGCCCGGTCAGCCAGACGGGCGGCCTGCTCGTAGGCCTTGGCCGCCTCGGCGGGACGGCCATTGCCCATCTGGATGCGCCCGAGGAAATACCAGGCCTCGGCGGAGTCCGGGTTGTCCGTCACTGCCTGCTGCAGGCGCGCGGTCATCTGCTCCATGCTCGGCCGTTCGCCCAGCGCGGCGATCTCCTGGCTGGCGCCCCAGTGCCAGTACAGGCCGAAGGCCAGGCCGGGAATGGCCAGGGCGATCAGCAGCGGCAGCGCCTTGCCCAGGCGCTGGCCACGGCCATTGCCGGCACCCTCGGTATCGGCCAGCAACTCGCGCGCGGCCTCGGCCTGACCGGCATCGAACTGTTCGACAGTCAGCGTGCCGGCGTCGCGCTGGCCCTGCAGTTCGGCCAGGCGCTCCTGATACAGGGCGACGTTGAGGGCGGTGCGGTCTTCCTCGGCCTGGGCACGACGGCCACGCAGCACGGGAACCAGCAGAAAAGCCGTGCCGACCAGCAGCAACAGGCCGACGGCGAGCCAAAATTCGATCATCAGTCTTGGGTATCCCGGGAATTGTCTTTCAGCAGCGCGGCCAGGCGCGCGCTTTCAGCGCTGGACAGCGCGGCGTTGGCAGGCGCGTTTTCCACCTTGCGCCGCCGCAGCACCAGCACGCAGAGCACGATGGCACCCAGGCCGAGCAGGCCGAAGGGGCCGTACCAGAGCAGCCAGGTGCGGCTGTCCAGCGGCGGTTTGTACATCACGAAATCGCCGTAGCGCATGACCAGAAAATCGACGACCTCCTTGTCGCTGCGGCCCTCTTCCAGCATGCGGAAGATCTCGCGGCGCAGGTCGGTGGCGATCGGCGCATTGGAGTCGGCGATGTTCTGGTTCTGGCACTTGGGGCAACGCAGTTCCTCGGTGAGGCTGCGAAAGCGCTCGCGCTCGACCTCGTCCCTGAACTCGTAGGTGTCGATGGCGGCGCGGGCCACGCCGACCAGGGAGAGGCCCAGCAGGCAGGCGATCAGCAGGCGCTTCACGGCTTCTCCTCCAGCAGCGCCTGGTAACGCGGCGCCAACTCCTGACGCCAGACACGCTCGTCGATCGCCCCCACGTACTTGTGGCGGATGATGCCCTGAGCGTCGACCAGGAAGGTCTCGGGCGCGCCGTAGACGCCCAGGTCCAGGCCCAGGCTGCCCTGGGCATCACTCAGGGTCAGTCGATAGGGATCGAGGTAATCCTTGAGCCACTTGCGCGCGGCCTCGGCATCGTCCTTGTAGTTGACCCCGTAGATGGTCACGCCGGCCTTGGCCAGATTGTTGAGCATCTGGTGCTCGGCCTTGCAGGTCGGGCACCAGGTGGCCCAGACGTTGATCAGCGCCGGGCCCTTGAAGTCGGCCTGGGTCAGCTGACGCTGCGGTTCCTTCAGGTCCGGCAGGTTGAATGCCGGCAACGGCTTGTCGATCAGCGCCGAGGGCAGCTCGGTGGGGTCGAGAAACAGGCCGCGATAGAGAAACACCGCCATGCCAAGAAACAGCGCCAATGGCAGCAGCAGAATCAGACGCTTCATGCAGTCGCTTCCTTCAGGCCGAGAACATCACGCACGCGGGTACGTACCTTGACCCGATAACGCGGGTCGAAAGCCGCCAGCAGGCCACCGAGGCCCATCATCAGGCCGCCCAGCCAGATCCAGCGTACGTACGGCTTGATGTGCACGCGCACGGCCCAGGCGCCGTCTTCCAGCGGCTCGCCCAGCGCCACGTAGAGGTCGCGGGTGAAGCCGGCATCGATGCCGGCCTCGGTCATCGGCATCTGCTGCACGGTGTACAGGCGCTTCTCCGGATGCAGCACGGCGACTTCCTCGCCGTCCTCCAGCACGCGCACGGTGCCCTTGTCCGAGGTGAAGTTCGGCCCCTCGAAGTGCTTGGCACCCTCGAAGACGAACACATAGCCCCCCAGCTCCAGCGACTCACCCGGTGCCAGGCGCAGGTCGCGCTCGGCGCTACCATGGCTGACCAGCACCACGCCGATGGCGCACACGGCAATGCCCAGGTGCGCCAGCTGCATGCCCCAGTAGCTGCTGGACAGACCGCTGACACCCTTGAGCAGGCCCTTGTGGCGGCACTTGTCGAGCAGATCGCGCACGCCGGCCAGCAGCACCCAGGCCGCCAGCAGGAACACCGCCAGCACGCTCCAGTGGAAGTCGCCAAAGATCAGCGTGGCAACCACCGCCAACGCCACGCTACCCAGCAATACCGGAGTCAGCATGCCCAGCAACCACTGCACCGGGGTGTCCTTCCAGCGCACCAGCACACCCACCGCCATCACCACCATCAGCAGGCCCATGAGTGGTACGAACAGGGCATTGAAGTACGGTGGGCCGACCGACAGCTTGGCGCCGCTCAGGGCATCCAGCACCAGCGGATAGAGGGTGCCGAGCAGGATCATCGAGGCGGCCACCACCAGTACCAGGTTGTTGGCCAGCAGCAGGGTCTCGCGCGACCACAGGGCGAAGCCGACCTGGCTCTTCACCACCGGCGCCCGCACGGCGAACAGCGTCAACGAACCGCCCACCACGATCAGCAGGAACACCAGGATGAACACACCGCGCGCCGGGTCGTTGGCGAAGGCATGCACCGAGGTCAGCACGCCGGAGCGCACCAGGAAAGTACCGAGCAGGCTCAGGGAAAACGCGGCAATCGCCAGCAATACGGTCCAGCTCTTGAACACTCCGCGTTTCTCGGTCACGGCCAGCGAGTGGATCAGCGCGGTGCCGACCAGCCAGGGCATGAAAGAGGCGTTCTCCACCGGGTCCCAGAACCACCAGCCGCCCCAGCCCAGCTCGTAGTAGGCCCACCAGGAGCCCAGCGCGATGCCGATGCCGAGGAAGGACCAGGCGACCATGGTCCAGGGCCGCGACCAGCGCGCCCAGGCAGCGTCCAGCTTGCCGCCAAGCAAGGCGGCAATGGCGAAGGCGAAGGCCACGGAGAAGCCGACATAACCCATGTACAGCATCGGCGGATGCACGATCAGACCGAAGTCCTGCAGCAGCGGGTTGAGGTCGCGACCGTTGGCTGGCGTGTTGGCCAGCAGGCGCTCGAAGGGATTGGAGGTGATGATCAGGAACAACAGGAAGCCGACGCTGATCATGCCCATCACCGCCAGCACGCGGGCTAGCATCTGTTCCGGCAGCTGGCGCGAGAAGATCGCCACGGCGAAGGTCCAGCCGCCGAGAATCAGCGCCCACAGCAGCAGCGAACCCTCGTGCGCGCCCCACACGGCACTGAACTTGTAGTACCAGGGCAAGGCACTGTTGGAGTTGTTGGCCACGTAGGCCACGCTGAAGTCGTCGGTCATGAAGGCCCAGGTCAGGCAGGCGAAAGCGAACGCCAACATGGCGAACTGCCCCCAGGCCGCCGGCTGGGCCAGGCCCATCCACTGGCGGTCGCCAAGCCAGGCGCCAACCAGTGGCAGCGTCGCCTGCACCAGCGCCAGGCACAGGGCGAGAATCAGGGCGACATGGCCCAGCTCGGGAATCATCAGCGCGGCGTCCATGGTCAGCCCTCCTTCGCCGGCAGCTTGCCGCTTTCTTTCAGGGCCTTGGTCACTTCCGGAGGCATGTAATTCTCGTCGTGCTTGGCCAGTACCTCATCGGCGATCAGCACGCCGTCGGCATTCAGCTTGCCGAGCGCGACGATGCCCTGCTCCTCGCGGAACAGGTCCGGCAGAATGCCGCGATAGCGGATGGTCACATTCTTGGCGAAGTCGGTAACCACGAATTCGACGTCCAGCGAGTCGCCCGAACGTTTCACCGAACCCTTGGCGACCATGCCGCCAGCACGGATACGGGTGTCTTTCGGCGCCTCGCCGTTGGCGATCTGGGTCGGGGTGTAGAACAGGTTGATGTTCTCCTGCAGTGCCGACAGGGCCAGGCCGACGGCCACGGAAACCCCGACCAGAATGGCCAGGACGATATACAGACGTTTCTTGCGGACCGCGTTCACTGTTGTTTCTCCCGGCGCAGACGACGCGCCTCGTCTTGCAGATAACGCCGGCGCGCCAGGATCGGCAGCACCACGTTCAAGGCCATGACCGCCAGACTGATGCCGTAGGCCGACCACACGTAGGCGCCATGGTGACCCATGGCGAGAAAATCACTGAAGGAGGCGAAGCTCATGCCCTGCCCTCCACCAGGCGTGCCACCTCGGCGCGCACCCAGCTGCTGCGGGCCTCGCGCTTGAGCACTTCGGTACGCATGCGATAGAGCAGTACGGCACCGAGGAAGCAGTAGAAGCCGAGCACGCAGAGCAGCAGCGGCAGCCACATCTCGACGTTCATGCTGGCCTTGCCGGTGACCTTGAAGGTGGCCGGCTGGTGCAGGGTGTTCCACCACTCCACCGATTTCTGGATGATCGGGATGTTCACCGCGCCGACCAGCGCCAGCACGGCGCAGGCCTTGGCGGCGCTGTCGCGGTTGCTGATGGCGTTGCCCAGGGCGATGACGCCGAAATACAGGAACAGCAGGATCAGCATCGAGGTCAGGCGCGCGTCCCATACCCAGTAGGTACCCCAGGTCGGTTTGCCCCAGATGGAGCCGGTGACCAGGGCGATAAAGCACAACCAGGCACCGATGGGTGCGGCCTGCTGCAAGGCGACATCGGCCAGCTTCATCTTCCACACCAGGCCGACCAGGCCGGCCACCGCCATCAGCAGGTAACAGGACTGGGCGAGAAAGGCCGCCGGGACGTGGATATAGATGATCCGGTAGCTGTTGCCCTGGTACTTCTCCGGCGGTGCGAAGGCCAGCCCCCAGACGATGCCGACAACCAGCAGCACGACGGCGGCGGCGGCCAGCCAGGGCAGCCAGCGGCCGCTGCGCTCATAGAACCACTTGGGTGAGCCCCATTGGTGAAACCACGTCCACTTCATCCGTTCGACTCTTCTCTTACTCGCCGACGCTGATCTTCAGGCCGGCGCCAATCGCAAAGGGTGTCAGGGTGACCGCCAAGGCGGTCAGGCTGGCCAGCCACAACAGGTGGCCGGCCGCGGGCAATCCTTGCAGGGCCGCCTGTAACGCTCCGGTGCCGAGAATCAGCACCGGGATGTACAGCGGCAGAATCAGCAGCGCCAGCAGCAGCCCGCCGCGCTTGAGACCGACCGTCAGCGCCGCGCCGACCGCACCGAGCAGGCTCAGGATCGGCGTGCCCAGCAGCAGCGACAGCAGCAGCACCGGCAGGCAGCGCCCCGGCAGGCCGAGCATCAGCGCTAGCAGGGGCGACAGCAAGACCAGCGCCAGGCCGGAAAACAGCCAGTGTGCCAGCACCTTGGCCAGCACCAGAAGAGGCAGGGGGTGCGACGAAAGGACCCACTGCTCCAGCGAGCCATCTTCGAAATCACTGCGGAAAAGCCCGTCCAGCGAGAGCAGCACGGCCAACAGCGCCGCCACCCAGACCAGACCGGGAGAAAGGGTCTGTAACAGATTGGTCTCCGGGCCGACCGCCAACGGGAACAGGGCGATGACGATGGCGAAGAACACCAGCGGGTTGGCCAGTTCGGCCGGGCGCCGGCACAGCAAGCGCGCCTCTCGACTCAGCAGGAGGAAGAAGACGTTGCTCATGCGCGGCGCCCCAGATCCAATTCGATGTAGCCGGACGGCTTTTCGCTGAGCGTGTGGTGAGTGGTCAGCACGACCAGCCCGCCCTGCTCGCAATGCCCGGCCAGGTGCGCCTCCAGCTCGGCCACGCCCTGCTTGTCCAGGGCCGTGAAAGGCTCGTCTAGAATCCACAGCGGCGGCGCATCCAAATGCAGGCGAGCCAGGGCCACGCGGCGCTGCTGGCCGGCGGACAGGGTATGGCAAGGCACATCCTCGAAACCGCGCAGACCGACCTTCTCCAGGGCACGCCAGATGGCATCGCGATCAGCCGGCTGATGCAGCGCACAGAGCCAGGCCAGGTTCTCCTCGGCGGTCAGCAGCCCCTTGATGCCGGCGGCGTGGCCAATCCACAACAGGCTGCTCCCCAGCTCGCCATGCTGGTGCGCCAATGGCTTGCCGTTCAGCAGCACCTCACCGGCGGTCGGCTGCATCAGCCCGGCGAGCAGGCGCAACAGGCTGGTCTTGCCACTGCCATTGGGCCCGGCGACCTGCAACAGGGTGCCGCCGGCTAGGTCCAGGTCCAGATGCTCGAACAGCAGACGCCAGTCCCGCTCGCAGGCGAGGGCAACGGCTTGGAGGCGTGGACTGATCACTGCATGGTGTCCCGGAGGGGTTCAAGTCAGAGGGGGGCTGGCCGCTATACTGGGGCAAGTTGACTGTACAGCCAGCCCGAACGGGGCGGCATTATACATGCCGGGCTTCCCCCTCCGAAGCCGGCTTTTCGACAGGGTGTAACCCGCCAATGGCAGAAATCAGCAGCCCCCGCCCGCTCCCCGCGACGCCGCCCGTCAGTCGTCCTGTCCAGGCCAGTGCTGCCGACCTGGCGGTAAAACTGCTACAGCCGCTGGAGGGCATGCTCGCCGCCGGGGAAAGCGCCAAGGCCGAGGTACTGGAAGCCAAGGCAGTCGCCCAGAGCTTCCAGCTGCTGCTCAAGCTGACCCTCGGCAACGGCCAGCAGACCACGCTGGAGGCCAGCAGCCCACGCCAGCTGGCCCAAGGCAGCACACTAGCCGTCACCGCCCTCTCGGAAACCCGCTTGGCCGTCGCCCTGCAAGGTGGCGATACGCGCCTGCTGAGCAAGCTGGATCTGGAACAGTTCCCAGTCGGCACCCTGCTGCAGGGCAAGGTCGAGGCCCGTGAGCAGATTGCCCAGCTCAAGGGCCAGCAGGCGCTTTACCGGGCCGTGGTCAACCTGCTCAACACACCGCTGGCGGGGAGCAAACTGAATATCGAGACCGCCCTGCCACTGCCAATCGGCAGCCTGCTCACGGCCCAGGTGCAAGGCAGCCAGGCGCTCAACTTCCTGCCCTTGAGCGGGCGCCTGGATCAGCTGGTGCTGAGCCAGCAACTGGCCGCCCAGCAGAGTCGCCAGGGCTCGCTGGAAGGCCTGTTCAAAGGCCTGCAAGGGCTAGCCAGCCAGACCGATGTACCGGATGACCTGCGCGCCAGCATCGACAAGCTGCTCGGCATGCTGCCGGACAGCAAGCAGCTGAGCACCCCGGACGGACTGGCCAAGGCCCTGCAGCAGAGCGGCGTGTTCCTCGAAGCCAAATTGCTCGGTGGCCAGGCCCAGCAACTGCCCCAGGACCTCAAGGCCAACCTGCTGCGCCTGATCAACCAGCTGCTGCCCAACCTGCCCGGCGCCGCTCCGTTACCCGCCGCCAGTGCTGGCAGCGCGCTGGCCCAGGCCCTGCCCGCCTTTGTGCGCAATGCTCTGGGGGCGCTGGGCCAGCCGAATCTGCGCCAGCAGGCCATGAGCTTCCCCCTGCCCTCGCGACTGCTGCAGTCGATGGACCAGGAAGCCGATCTGGAAATCCTGCTCAAGCTGGCGGCGGCAGCGGTATCGCGCCTGCAGACCCACCAGCTGTCGAGCCTGGCGCAGTCGCAGGTCACGCCCGAAGGCAACCTGCTGACCACCTGGCAGCTGGAAGTACCGATGCGCAACCAGCAGGACGTGGTGCCACTGCAGATCAAGCTGCAGCGTGAGGATTCCGGCCAGGCTGGCAAGCAGGAACAGAAGGAAACGCTCTGGCGTATCGAACTGGCCTTCGACCTGGACCCGCTGGGCCCGCTGCAGGTGCAGGCGCAGCTGCTGCGCGGCAGTCTGTCCAGCCAGCTGTGGGCCGAGCGCGCTGACACCGCTCTGCTGGTCGATGCCGAGCTGGACAACCTGCGCCAACGCCTGCTCAGCGCCGGCCTCGAAGTGGGTGAGCTGAGCTGCCGCCAGGGCATGCCACCGCAGGGGCCGAAGACGCATCTGGAGCAACGCTGGGTGGACGAAACCGCATGAAGCACAAACCGCCACGCCAAGCCATCGCCCTCTCCTACGACGGCGCCAGCGCTCCCAATCTGACCGCCAAGGGCGACGACGAACTGGCCGAGGCCATCCTGGCCATCGCCCGCGAATACGAAGTGCCGATCTACGAGAATGCCGAACTGGTGCGCCTGCTGGCGCGCCTGGAACTGGGCGACGCGATACCCGAACCGCTGTACCGCACCATTGCCGAAATCATCGCGTTCGCCTGGTATCTCAAGGGCAAGCGCCCGGAGGGTTTCGACGAGGAACGCGACGTCACTCCGGAACAGGCAGGCCCGCCGCTGTTGGCTGCGCCCCGAGAATAAAGGCGTACATCTCACCCTCCTCGCCCTTGCCCAGAGGGAAGTCCAGCAACTGCCAGGCGAAGTAGCCGGTGCGGAAGTAGTAGACCTGCTGATAACCCCAGCTCACTGCGCGGCGCGCCGCCTCGGCGCCCTCCGGGCAGACCTCGCTGTCGCAGTACAGCACCATCGGCATGCTGCGCGGCCAGCTGGCTTCCTGGAGATCGGCGAAGCGTCCGCCCAGCTCCATGTGCAGAGCACCATGCACATGCCCCCAGCGCCATTCGCGTGGCGCCCGCACATCGATGAACAGCACCCCGTGCTCATACAACTGACGCGCCTGTAGCGCATTGATGGTAACGGCGCCCTCGACCTGCAACGGAGCCTCGCGGGCCTCGACCGAGGGCAGAACCATGAACAGCAGCAAAAACAGACCGACGCGCATCGTGGACCTCCCAGGGAAGTGCCTCGCTCATGCTTTGAGCATAGGCAGCCAGTCCGGGTGGGCTAGGAACCAATGGGGTCTGACGCCGATGAGCTAATAACCGCAGCGCTTAAGCCGGATCGCTCAGGGCGCGAAAACCTCGTCGAGCAGGTCATTCATCGCCTTGAATGCCCGCGCCGCCACCACCGGGTGGTACTCGTTGCGCCCCGGCACATTGGCCAGCGGGTTGGTAAAGGAATGCACCGCACCGCCATAGCTGACCAATTGCCAGTCCACCTTGGCTGCCTTCATCTCGGCGATGAAACCGTCCACCTGGGCCTGGGGCACCGCAGGGTCCTCGGCACCATGCAGTACCAGTACCGGCGCCTTGATCTGTCGTGCGTCCTCGGGGTGGGGAGTGTCCAGGTTGCCATGGAAGGAAACGAACGCCTTGAGCGGAGCTCCGTCTCGGGCCAGTTCGAGAATGGCCCCGCCACCGAAGCAGAAACCGATGGCGGCCAACTGCTCAGGGTCTATCTCTGGCTGACGCTTGAGCACCGCCAGTGCAGCCTGGGTGCGCAGACGCATCAACGCCCGGTCGCTACGCAGGAAATTGGCCGCGACCTTGGCTTCATCCGGATTGCTCGGGCGTATGGCCTTGCCGTACAGGTCGGCCATGAACACCACGTACTGGTCGCCAGCAGCGCGTGCCGCCTTCTTCGCCGAGGCTTCATTGACACCCAGCCAGTTGGGCACCATCAGCAGGCCGGGGCGCGGCCCACTGACCTTGTCGTCATAGATCAGCAGTCCCTCGTAGGCCTCGCCATCGATCTCGTAGGGCACCGCCTTGACCACCACACCGGCCTCGGCAAGGCTGGCCAAGCCGGCGAACAGCAGCGGGAGAAGGGGCTTGCTCATGTCGCGACTCCTCGATCGAAAGACAATCCGGGCAAGCCTAGCAGGCTGCCGACGAATGCCAGCGGGGCTCCTGGCGCGACACCGTCCGCTGCGGCCGTGCGTGGTCAGCAAACATTACGAAATGTCGCGCCCCACGCGCGCATACCAGGCCAACAATGCTGGTGGTTTTTAGCGATCGGCCAATCAGTCCTGCGCGGTGATGGCTTCTTCGTCCGCCAGGCGGCGGATATAGGCAGCGAAGTCCGGGTCCTCACCGCGTAGCAGGTGCGGCAGGCGCTCGCGGAAGTCCTCGCGGCGACTCCACTCGCGCATGTAGTCCTCCCAGGAATGCCAGCGGCGCTGTTGCCTGGCGTCCATGCCGTCGGTGTAGGCCAGCAGATAGGCGCGCTCGAACAGCGAAATCAGCATGTCGAAGATCACCCACATGCGTTCGCGCTGCTCGTCGCTGAGGTCCGGTGTGGCGGCCTGGCTACGCAGGCGCAGGTCGGGGTTGGCCAGCACCACTTCGAGGAAGTCGATGTAGGCGTCGGAAATCTGCTGCCAGATGGCCTCTTCCTCGTTCGCCCGCTCCTTGCGCTGCTCGAACAGGAACACGCCGATGGCGAACGGCAGCGCCACCACCGTGACGATATAGGACAACAGTTCCCAGGTTGGCAGACTCATGCAGCGCCTCCATAGACAAGGCGGCCATTGTGCCAACGGCCGACAGCCAGGCCCAGCGAGCGGCGCAGAATTACTCGGCCTCGGCCCAGCGTTCCTTGACTTCGAGTACAGCGGGCAGCTGGCTGAGAAACAGTTCGACCAGCTCCGGATCGAAGTGCCGGCCGCTTTCCCGGCGCAGGAGGTCGACGGCTTCGGCCACAGGCCAGGCCGGCTTGTAGGGACGCACGCTGGTCAGCGCATCGAACACATCGGCGATGGCGACGATGCGCCCTACCAGTGGTATCTCCTCGCCAGCCAAACCGTTGGGGTAGCCGCTGCCGTCCCATTTCTCGTGGTGGCTGAGAGCGACGGTGCGCGCCATCTGCAACAGGCCGGAGGGATGCTCGCCGATGATGTCGGCACCGATCTGTGCGTGCTGGCGCATCACCTGCCACTCCGCCTCGTCCAGCTTGCCGTTCTTCTGCAGGATGGCATCGGGAATACCGATCTTGCCCACGTCGTGCATGGGCGCGGCATTGAGCAGGTCATCGGCCGCCACCTCATCGAAACCGGCGGCCTTGGCCAGCAGATAGGCGTAATGACTCATGCGGATCACATGCAGGCCGGTTTCGTTATCCTTGTACTCCGCCGCCAGGCCGAGACGCTGGACGATCTGCAGGCGGGTCTGGCGCAACTCATCGACCCTTACCAGCGACAGGTGGGTACGCACCCTGGCGCGGACGATGGCTGGGCTGACCGGCTTGGTGATGTAGTCCACCGCGCCCAGCTCGAAGCCGCGCGCCTCATCCTCGACATCGGCCAGGGCGGTGACGAAGATCACCGGAATGCCTGCCGTGGCTGGCTCCGCCTTGAGCCGGGCGCACGCTTCGTGGCCGGTCATGCCCGGCATCATCACGTCCAGCAGGATCAGTGCCGGCTGCTCCTGCAATGCCAGCTCCAGGGCCTTGGTGCCGTCCTTGGCAAACAGCAGGCGGTAGTCGTCCTGCAGGATCTGCCGTAGCACCTGCAGGTTGGTGGGCTCATCGTCCACCAGCAGCAACTTGGGGCGGGCATCGTTCATGGTCGGTCTCCGTCCTGCTGTTCCAGCCAACCGAGCAGCTCGGCCAGCAGCGCATCGGCGCGCTCGAAGTCGAAATCGTTGATGGCCCCATCCAGGGCCTGCGCACGCGCCTGCTGGGCCAGGCCCGGCAACGCGGCGATCAGCTGCTGCAGGGCCTGTTCGGCCAGTTCGCCGTGGCGCAGCGCGCTGCGCGCCTGCTCGATCAATGCCAGCAGCTGCGCCTCGCTCAATGTATCGGCATTCGCGCCAGTCTCCACAGCGACGGGTTCCGGCAGCTCACTCGGCAACTCGGCCAGAGCGGCAGCCAATGCCGCCAGCAGCTCATCTACCGAGGCCGGCACGGCGCCCTTGAGCGCGTGCTCCAGCTGTCCGGCCAAGCGGCTGGCACGCAGCAGCGCCAGGTTGGCCGCAGCACCGCGCAGACGGTGCACCCATTCGATGGCCTGCGTCTGTTCACCGGCCTGCAGCAGGCGCTCGATAGCGGCGCAGCTGCCAGCATGCTCATCGAGGAAGCGGCGAATGGCGATGGCCATGGCCTCCTGGCTGCCCCACAGCTGGATACCGCGCAGCCAGTCGATGGGCTGATCGGCAAGCTCTGCGGCCTTAGTGGCCGATTGTTCCTGCGGCACCGGGGCCAAGCCGATAACCGCCGCCATTTCGCCGAGCAGCTTGTCCAGCTCCAGCGGTTTGGAGGCAAAACCGTCCATACCGGCCTGGCGCGCCGCACGACGATCCTCCTCCAGCACGCTGGCGGTCAGGGCGATGATCGGCACCGGCGCCAGGCCATTGACCTGCTCGTGGATGCGGATGCGCCGGGTCGCTTCGAGGCCATCCATACGTGGCATCTGCACATCCAGCAGCAGCAGGTCGAAGTGGCCGCCAAGGAAGGCCGCCAGAGCCTCTTCGCCATCGCGTGCGGTGGTGACCTGATGCCCCAGCTGACCAAGGCTTAGGCTCAGCAGTTCGAGGTTCTGCGGCACATCATCCGCCGCCAGGATGCGCAGTGGCGGTAGTTTCAGATCGGCAGCCAGCGGTTTGCTGTGCGGCGCCTGACCCGCGGCCAGCGGCAGCTCGACGAGGAACAGACTGCCCTCGCCCAGCCGACTTTCCACGCGGATCTGCCCGCCCATCAGCTCGGTCAGCTGGCGAGCGATGGTGGTGCCCAGGCCGGTACCGCCGAAGCGCCGGCTCATGGAGGCATCGGCCTGAGCGAAGGGATCGAAGATGTGCTGCAGGCGATCCGCGGCGATGCCGATGCCGCTGTCGCGCACGGCGAAGCGCACGCCACCGGCAATGCCCTGCACCTCCAGGCGCACCCAGCCGCGCTCGGTGAATTTCACCGCGTTGCCGACCAGGTTGCTCAACACCTGCTGGATACGCAGCGGGTCCCCCCTGAAATGCGCGCTCAGGCTGGCCTGGTAGTCCAGGCTCAGGGTCAGACCCTTGGCCTCGGCGCTCAGGCCGAAGGAATCGCAGATCTGCTGGCACAGCTCGGGCAGGGAAAAGTCCAGGTTTTCCAGTTCCACCGCGCCGCGCTCCAGCTTGGCGGTGTCGAGGATGTCGTTGAGCAGGCCCAGCAGCGAACGTGCGGCCTGGCGCACGGTGCCCAGGTGGCGGCGCTGCAGGTTATCCAGCTGGGTACCCAGCAGCAGTTCGGTAAAGCCGATGATGGCGTTCATCGGCGTGCGAATCTCGTGGCTCATGTTGGCCAGGAAGGTGGTCTTGGCAGCCGCGGCCTGCTCGGCACGCTCCTTGGCGTCGCGCAGGGCCTCTTCCATCTCGCGGCGCTGGCTGAGGTCGGTGGCGAACTTGATCACCTTGAACGGCTTGCCGTCGGCATCGAAGATCGGGTTGTAGGAGGCCTGGATCCATACTTCGCGCCCACCCTTGGCCAGGCGCAGGTACTCGCCGCTTTCCAGTTCGCCGCGCGCGAGCCCCGCCCATAGCGCCCTGTAGGCCGGACTGTCGACATATTCCGGGGTACAGAAGTGGCCATGGTGCTTACCCTGAACCTCCTCCAGTTGGTATCCCATCAGGTCGAGGAAGTTCTGGTTGGCGGTGATCAATTGGCCCTGCAGATCGAACTCGGCGACCGCCAGCGCACGGTTGATGGCCGTCACCGTGCCCTCGAACTCGGCATTGCGCAGCTTGCTCTCGGTGACATCCAGCAGTACGCCGTCGATCCACTTGGGTCGGCCCTGTTCGTCGAGCACCGCGCTGCCACTCTCCCAGATCCAGTGCTCGACGCCCTGGCGATCGTACAGGCGGTATTCCACGGTGTAGCTTTCCTGGCGCGCGATAGCGGCCAGCACCAGATCGGCAACGCGCTGGAAGTCCTCGGGGTGATACAGCTCGCTGATCGACTTGCGCCGGGCCATGTAGTCCTCGGCGCTCCAGCCGGTGAGCTTCTCCACCGCGTCGCTGATGAACAGCATGGTCCAGTCGTCGTCCAGCAAACAGCGAAAGGCCACGCCGGGGATATTGCCGATCAACGAGCGGTACTGCTGCTCGCGCTCATGCAGGGCCTGCTCCATCGCCTTGCGCTCGCTGATGTCGGTGATGAAGCCGACATACAGCGTGCGTTCGGGCAAACGCGCCAGGCCGATGGCCAGGCGCACCGGCACCAGGGTGCCATCCTTGCGCAGTGCTTCCACCTCGCGACTGCCGCCGATGATGTCGCTCTCACCCTGGCGCAGCAGGTTGGCCATATAGCCTGTCCGCCCCTGGCGATAACTCTCAGGGACGGTCAGGTCGATATTGCGCCCGACCAACTCGCTGCGGGAATAACCGTAAAGCCGTTCGGCCGCAGCGTTGAGCCCTTCTATAATGCCGCGCTCATTGATGATGACGATGCCATCCACCGCCGTTTCCAGGATGGCGCGCAGGCGCACCTCGTCACTGCGCACCTGATGGAACAACTGGCGGTAGCGCAGCAGACCGTTGATGCCTGCGACGAAAATGGTCAGCGAGACGGTGATCAGCGCCACTGCCAGCGCCAGAAAGGTACTCTGCGTGGCGGTCTCGCCCGCCGCGTCAGCCGTACCGACGAAACGCGCAGCAGCCATGCCGGTGTAGTGCATGCCACTGATGGCCAGGCCCATGACCACGCCGCTGGCCATGATCGCCTTGCCTGCCGACAGGCGTCCGCGCAGACCGAAGCGCACCCATAGCGCGAGAATCGCCAGCCCCACCGCCACCAGAATCGACAGGGCAAAAATCCAGGGGTCATAGCGCAGCAGAGGCGCCATACGCATCGCCGCCATGCCGCTGTAATGCATGGCACCAATGCCAGCCCCGACCAGCACGCCGCTGCCGATCAATTGCCAGCGAGTGATCTGACGGCGCGCCAGCAACTGCAGCGCCACCCAGGAAGCGCCCAGGCTCGGCAGCAGCGACAGCAGGGTCAGCCCCGGCGCGTAATCCACCGGCGTGCACAACTGGAAGGCCAGCATGCCGATGAAGTGCATTGCCCAGACACCGCCACCCAGAGCCAGCGAGCCGGTCAACAGTGCCGTTTGCCGGTGCACCGAATTGCGGCTGAGCCGCGCCATGCCAGCCACCTGCAGGGCCATTCCCGAGGTGAACATGGCAATAGCCAGCGACAGCAGCACCAGCCAGGGGTTGTAGCTGCCGAACAGCAACAGGCTGGGGTCGGCATCGAGGAGAAAGAGACTGGTCAGGTACGACATGCGAATGGCAACTACTGAAGGACGCGGCTAGTAGAACAGGCAAGCACAGGTCAGATAAAGCCCATGCATATGGCCATTAAATAGCCACCACCCGGCAAGCTCCAGCACTAATTCCATCGCGTATGCCAAGCCCATTAGCGATCATGGGTTGGCAGGAGCGTTTGGCCTGGGATGGGATTGGCTGGTCGGCACGCTCACCCGGTGTATCGCCCTGAATTGCCCGCGCATGAAAAAGCCCGCCGAAGCGGGCTCATTCAACAGGCGATGCCGATCAGGCGGAAAGCTCGACCAGCAGCTTGTTCAGGCGCTGCACATAGGCGGCCGGGTCCTTCAGGCTGTCGCCGGCGGCCAGAGCGGCCTGGTCGAAGAGGATGTGCGAGAGGTCGGCAAAGCGATCTTCGTCCGGCTCGCCGTCCAGCTTCTCGATCAGCGGGTGCTGCGGGTTGATCTCGAAGATCGGCTTGGAGTCAGGCACCTTCTGGCCGCTGGCCTCGAGAATCTGGCGCATCTGCAGACCCAGGTCCTGCTCGCCGATGGCCAGGATCGCCGGCGAATCGGTGAGGCGGTGCGATACGCGAACCTCGGCCACCTGCTCGGCCAGCGCGCCCTTGAGGCGCTCGACCAGCCCTTCCTTGGCCTTGGCCACTTCTTCCTGGGCCTTCTTGTCCTCTTCCGAGTCCAGCTTGCCCAGGTCCAGGTCGCCACGGGCCACGTCGATCAACTGCTTGCCGTCGAACTCGGTCAGGTAGCTCATCAGCCACTCATCGATGCGGTCGGTCAGCAGCAGCACCTCGATACCCTTCTTGCGGAACACTTCCAGGTGCGGGCTGTTCTTGATCTGCGCGTGGGTTTCGCCGGTGAGGAAGTAGATCTTGTCCTGACCTTCCTTGATGCGCCCCAGGTAGTCGGCCAGGGAAACCGACTGCTCGCCGGACTCCTCGCTGGTGGAGGCAAAGCGCAGCAGGCCGGCAATCTTCTCCTTGTTGGCGAAGTCTTCCGCCGGGCCCTCTTTGAGGACCTGACCGAAGGCCTTCCAGAAGGCCTTGTACTGCTCGGGCTCGTTCTTCGCCAGCTTCTCCAGCATGTCCAGTACGCGCTTGGTCAGCGCCGACTTCATCGACTCGACCACCGGGCCGGTCTGCAGGATTTCGCGGGAAACGTTCAGCGACAGGTCGTTGGAGTCCACCACACCCTTGATGAAACGCAGGTACAGCGGCAGGAACTGGTCGGCCTGATCCATGATGAACACGCGCTGTACATAGAGCTTGAGGCCCTTGGGCGCTTCGCGCTGGTACAGGTCGAACGGCGCACGGCCCGGCACGTAGAGCAACGAGGTGTACTCCAGCTTGCCTTCGACCTTGTTGTGGCTCCAGCTCAGCGGGTTCTCGAAGTCATGGGCGACGTGCTTGTAGAACTCCTGGTACTCCTCATCCTTGACCTCGGTACGCGGACGAGTCCACAGGGCGCTGGCGCGGTTGACGGTTTCCCACTCGACCTCGGCCGGCTTGTCCTTCTCTTCGCCATGGAACTCCTTCGGCAGCTCGATCGGCAGAGCGATATGGTCGGAGTATTTCTTGACGATATTGCGCAGGCGCCAACCGTCGGCGAACTCTTCCTGATCGGCCTTGAGGTGCAGAACGATGCGGGTGCCACGCTCGGCCTTGTCGATGGTGGCGACTTCGAACTCGCCCTCGCCTTTCGACGACCAGTGCACGCCTTCGCTGGCGGCAGCGCCGGCGCGACGGGTGAACACCTCAACCTGATCGGCGACGATGAACGCCGAATAGAAGCCAACGCCGAACTGACCGATCAGGTGCGAATCCTTCTTCTGGTCGCCGGTCAGGTTCTTCATGAAGTCGGCGGTGCCGGATTTGGCGATGGTGCCCAGGTGCGCGATCACTTCCTCGCGGCTCATGCCGATGCCGTTGTCTTCGAGGGTGACGGTCTTGGCGTCCTTGTCGAAGCTCAGGCGGATCTTCAGCTCGGCGCCACCTTCGAGCAGCTCGGGCTTGGCCAGCGCTTCGAAACGCAGCTTGTCGGCCGCATCCGAAGCGTTGGAAATCAGCTCACGCAGGAAGATTTCCTTGTTCGAATACAGCGAATGGATCATGAGGTGAAGCAGCTGCTTCACTTCGGTCTGGAAGCCCAGGGTTTCTTTTTGAGTTTCCACACTCATGGTCATCAAACTCCACATGCAGGACAGGCCGCAATCGCGGCGGATGTCCTGCAGATGGGGACTTCAGGAAATATTTCAAGGGCTTGGGGGGATTGACGGCACTGCCACCGCCAACCCGCGCCTGGTCATGTCAGGGTTCAAGCAGCTCGATGCGGCCGATTTCCTCGGGCTTGAAGCTGAAGCTGGCCTGTCCCGCTCCGCCACCCATCTGCTGGCTCAGGCGAATGCTGTCATCGCTGTCGATGCCGACGAAACGCCCCTCCACTGTGCCGCCACTCGCGCGACTGACACGCATCAGCAGGTTGCGGTACTGGCTTGGGTTGCGCTGCAGACGCGGCAAGGAGAAGCGCAGACGACGATCCAGGGTCGGACGCGTGACTTCCGGAGCAACCGGGGTCGCCACCGCGGGCTGCGAGCTGGCGACTTGCGGCTCGGTACGAGCAGACAGGTGCAGCGCCGGGTAACGGTCTCCCGCCACTCGCCAGCCTGCAGCATCCTTCTCCAGCACCACCGGCACGCGCTGCAACTCACCATTGATACGAGCCTCGATATCCAGCGCCAGGCGCTGCGCCGGGAAGGTCATCTCCGGCAACTCGGCGAGCTGTACCAGGCGCGTGGAGAAGCGTCGCTGCAGGTAGTCCTCGACCACACTGGCCAGGGTTTCGCGGGAATCGAAGCGGGTGTCGACACGCCCATCGCGATAACGCAGCCGGTCGGAGAACAGCTCGAGACGCCCGCTCAGGCTGGTCTTGAAGGATGGCGGCATGACCAGATGGAAATCGCCCTGCAACTTGTTCGGTGGCAGAACCTGCAGATCCAGGTGCAAGGTGTAACCCTTGTCCAGGCGACGAGCCTCGGGCAGGTCCTGTTCGGGCAGCAGCCAGCTGATCTCGACTTCCGGCAGCGCACCGCGATCCGCCGGCAGCACATCCAGCATGACCGCGCCCTTGCTGCCATGCGGCAGGCGAATTTTCACTTCGCGTCGGGCAAAGAAGTCCTCACCCTCGCGCAGCGTCAGCACGTCGTCGATCAGCTCGGCGTATTGCGGTGAGAAGGGCTGGCCGTTCAGCTCGCCATTCAGGCGAATGTCCAGCTCGGCAGGAGCCTTGGGCGCATCCTTGAGCCAGCGCAGGCTGAGAATCGCCTCCAGGCGGGCGGCGTCCTGGCTGGCCATCAGCACCAGCCCCACTACAAGCGGAATGCAGCCCAAGGCCGATACCACCAGCGCCTTGCGAGCAGTACGCCAGTGGCGCAGCACATAGATCAGGGTTATCGGTGGAAGCAGACTGCCCCAGCCCCACAGCAGGCTGGTGGAAAAGGCCAGCATCACCAGCCAGACCAGGCCGGCCAGGATCAACAGCAGGCCGCCGAGGATCAGCAACGCATCCATTAAAATTCCTTAGTGATTATTCTTCCCGCATCCCGCTCAGGGCTCGTCGACCTTGAAGTGGGCGCGAGCCGTGGCAATGGGTTCGGTCTGGCTGGTCTGCCAGGCCGTGATGGCCACATTGGCCACACGGCGCCCCTGGCGCCAAACCTGGCACTGGGCGTAGGTGTCACGATAATGACCGGCGCGCAGGTAATCTATCGAGAAGTCGATGATTTTCGGCAAATGTGGAATGCCCATGAACATCAGCAGGTGGAGCATCGCCGAATGCTCCATGAAACCGGCGATCACCCCGCCGTGCAGTGCCGGCAGAATCGGGTTGCCGATGTTTTCCTTGCTCGCCGGCAGGCGGAACACCATGTCGTCGCCGAGGCGCAGGCATTCGATACCGATCAGCTTGGCGTAGGGGATCAGGCTGAGCAGCGTGTCGTAGTTGTCCTTCTCGTGGGCTTCACGTACCAGGTCATTGAGATTGAGTGCGGTCATCAGGCACCTCCCTGGATAGTGCTTTTGAGCCCGCTGTCGCCCTGCGCGCCTTTGCCCATGCGCATGAAGGCCCCCACCACATGAGCGATGGGCTCTGCGGGGTCGTCCTGATAGGCGTAGCCACGGGTGAAGATGACGTTCTCGGTTACCCGGAAGCACTCGGCGAAACCGAATACGTCCTTATGGGGCTGGGCCGGGCGCATGTAGTCGATACGCAGATCCAGGGTCGGGCAGATCTCGAATTCCGGCAGCACGCACACGGTGGAGATGCCGCAGGTGGTATCCATCAGGGTGGTGATGGCGCCGCCATGGATCACACCGGTTTCCGGGTTGCCGATAATCTGCGTGCTGTAAGGCAGGCGCAGGGTCAGGCCCTGCGGCGTAGCCTCGTGCACGCTCAGGCCCAGCACCTGGCAGTGCCGCAGCGCCATCAGAAAGCGCTGGGCGCGCTCTAGAACAGGGTTATCGCTCATGACTGCTATTCCCGGGGCGATATTGCAAAAGGCGCGCATCATACCCGCTCAGCGTGCCCGGCAGACAGCGCCACTCCCTGCTCATGCCGGTGCACTGACCGGATCGGGCGGAACTTTGGCCACTCCAGCGCCCTCCTATCTGGAGTCTTGAGGATAGCCCTCGATGCTAAAGCCACCGAAAGGAGAATCGACCATGCGCAAGCCCTTTACCTATGCCGCGCTGCTGGCCGCCATGCTGACACTCGCCGCCTGTGAGGAAACCCCGGAAGACAAGATGGAGTCGGCCAAGGAGAACGCCTCCGAGGCCATGGAGTCCCTCGGTGAGGCCGCCCGAGATACCGGCGAGGCGCTTGAGCAAAAAACCAACGAAGCGCTGGGCCGTGAGCCGACTGCAGGCGAGAAGATCGAAAATGCCGCCGAAAACGCAGCCGATGCCATGGAAGAGGCAGGCAGCAAAGCCAAAGAAGCCGTCGACGGCGAGTGATAGCAGACCGAGGCCCGCACAAGCGGGCCTTTCTTCGTTTCAGCCCAACACAGGGCTAAGCATCAGCAACAGACTGCAAACCAGCCCAATCACCCACACCAAGCTACGCTGCCAGGCCAGATCGGCCCAATACAGCACGAGATAGAGCACCCGGGCGATCACGAACAGCACAGCCAGCACATCGATCAGCGCCCCTTGCGTCTGCGTCACGTGGGCCACCAGCACACCGGCCGCAAACAGCGAAAACGCCTCGAAACTGTTCTGGTGCGCCGCCACGGCGCGAGCACCGAACCCGGTCAGACGCGCCTGCTGCGCACGCGGATGATGATTGTCGTAACGTCCGCCGCCCTCCTCGGCCATGGCCTTGGCCACCGGCACCTTGGCCAGGAAAATCAGCACCGCACTGAAAAACAGGCACCACAAAGGCAGAGTCATTCGCTTTTCTCCTTGGCCGGCTCGGCCGCAGTTTGGGTATAGACCATCACTTTCAGCACGTCGGAATGGAACTCGCGGTGATACAACACCGCGACCACGCCGGCCGTCAGCAGCATGAAGAACCAGGGATTGATAAACCAACCGAGTGTCGCGAGGCCAAAGTAGTAGGCCCGCAGCCCCAGGTTGAACTGGTTGGCCGCCATCGACACCACACGCGCCGCCCGCGTGGCAAACGCCTTGCGCTGCAGTTCGGACACATCGCGCTCACCGATCAACGGCGCCGAGCCCACCAACACTGCCGCGAAGTTGTATTGGCGCATGCACCAGCTGAAGGTGAAGAAGGCGTAGATGAACACCATCGCCAGGCAGATCAGCTTCAGCTCAGACAATTCGCGGCTGACCGCCTGCACCAACGGCAGATCCTGCAGCAATGACACGGCACGGTCCGAGGAGCCCAGCACCGTCAATACGCCCGCGAGGATGATCAAGGTGCTGGAGGCGAAGAACGAGGCATTGCGCTCAAGATTGCCGATCACACTGGCATCGGCGATACGGTTGTCGCGCAGCAACAGCCGGCGCATCCAGTCTTCACGGTAAAGATGCATCACACTGGCCAGGCACGCCGTATCACGGGCCTTCCAGGTGGCATAACGGGTGTACCCCAACCAACAGATCACGAACCACGCCACCGCAGCCAGATGCGGCAGATAAGCCTTGTCGATGGGCATACGCACTCCTTGTAATGGACGGCCGATTATAGCCAGAGCCGATACAGGGAGCTGAGGGAGAAGAATGCGGAAGATGGTGCCCGAAGCCGGACTAGAACTATGCAGCTGCAGGCCATGTAAATACTCACTCTGCAGCTTAAAATCTTGAGCCAGTATTCCTAAACATATTCCTAAATCAGGATTTACCTGCGAGGGGATCGATGAAAACCGCCTTTATCCTACTGGCCCAATACTCAGGAGCCGCCATCATTCCTCTAAGCCAGGTCTGTTCGGACTACTTCACGCACCTAACGCCAGAGAAGCTACAGCGGAAGGTGCACGCCGGCGAGATCGACTTGCCTATAGTCCGCATCGAGCAGTCACAGAAGAGCGCCAAGGGGGTTCACCTCCAAGACCTGGCCGATTACATCGATAGACGGCGTAGCGAGGCGTTAAAGGAACTTCAGAAATTCGCACCCATCAGCGCTGGAAGGCCTGATGTTTCTCCAGCAGAAGCAAAATCGCAGAGGCCCAAGCCACAAAAGCCCGCTGCACCATGAAATCTTTAAACTCCCGGATTCCACTTCCTACGCGCTTCTGAAGGTCTTCCACCTCGTCAGGATTAAGCCCAAGACCTTCCAACGCGATTGATATCTTAGGCGCCTCCGCAAAGACCTTATCGAACAGCTCGCGCGCCTCCCTTCTGATAGTTGGTCGAGCACCGGCCGTGATTCCAGCTCCCCGCATTGCATCCTCAAGATAGGGCTGAAATTCGCTCCATGTACGCGCAGCGCGCCCAGGGAAGATGATCAATTCACCCATCAGCTATATCTCCCTGAGCCAGAAACCACCCGCGAAACTCCGCGAGCGATCTCTGCAGTTGCCTTGCGTGCTTCCCGCGGATCCGCAGAGCCACTGTAGTTGATGGTGATGTTGTTGGCCGGCGCAACTGCGGCACCTTGAAGACCTGGATAGTCGATCATCGGCTCTCGCCTAAGAGCAACATGGTCCAGCACCGTTTCGTCGGGGTGCATCATTGCCAGAAAGCCTCCTTTGCCATCCAGCCCACCCGATCTGGCACCCTTGCCCGTGCTGCCGCCGCCGTCAAAGCTCGCCAACCCTGCCAGCCACGACCCGGCCTCTACGAGAAGACCGGCGCTTCCTGCCGATCCACCGGCGCCTTTTGCCCCTACTGCCGAGCCGAACAACAGCTCAGTGATCTGCGCCGCCGCAGCATCTGCCGCCATTCGCCTGATGGTCTTCAGCAAGGCATCGGCCATACCATCCAGACCATCTTCGAAAGGATCAAACAGGAAGTCAGCCAGCGTGCCTTGGATGTTCTGTGCAGCCCCCTCCCAGGCGGCGCTGATTTCTTCGGTAGCCTCCACAGTTGCCGCCGCAGCATCTTCCAGCTGCACGTCCAGCGCGGCGACTGCCATGTCATAGCGGCCCTGCGAGATATCACCACCTAGCAGCGCTTCACGCAGCGTCTCAACCTTCTTCTGATATTCGTCCAGCGCCCGACTGCTATCACTCCATGTAGAGCGCTCAATCTCGCCAATTTGCTCGAGCAGATCCGCCCGCTCTCTCAGCTCATCCTGCGCCGCCTCGTAGCCGGTAATAGTTGCCAGCGCTGCTTCGGCAGCCTCAATCTGCGCAACGCTGGCCCCTTCCTGCTCAAGGCGGAGCAGAACAAGCTGCTCCCTGGTTAGGCCTATCGTTGCAGCTTGATCCTGAAGAGCAGCAATCTGTGCCTGAATGGCATCGGTGGTACCGGTGACGGCAATCGCCGCTTTCTCGATTTCTCTGGTCGTCGGCAAACCGAGGCCAAGCCCCAAACCCTTGCCATCAGTTTTCGGCTCTGGCGGAAGGGTAACTTTCCCGGGCGCCTCCATCGCACTCTTGATCGCCGCCTGTATTTTTCCTATTTCCTGATCCAGCTCCTGCTCGTCGTAGTACTCAACGATTCCATCCCGGCCAAAAAAAACCAACTTATCCAAGGCTCCGCCTGCTCTCATTGCCTGCAGCCGCTCCAGTTCGTCATTCAGGCGAACCAGGTCATCAGCCGCGATTCCATTCATGAAAGCCGCTGCAGTCTCCGAGGCCCACTGGATGAATTTCACAGTCTCGCGGGCGCCTTTGATGATCGTGTTAAACGAGGATGCGACCCCTTTGGCCATCGCCGCCGCAGCTTGTACTGTCTCTGGATCCTTAAGTGTTTTGGTTAGCTCAGCCAGGTCTGGCAGCAGCTCTGCTGCGACCTGATTGCCAAGTCCCTCGGCTACCTGTCCGAGCAGGCCGAGCTCCTTTTTGAACTCCTGCCCGGCCTTGATGGTTTCCTCAGAGAGGATCAGCCCCAATTCCTCTGCCTGGGTGCCAAGCTCCTTCATGGCCTTCCCTTGATCCAGAAGCAGCGGCGTCAAAGCCGTTGAATCGCTGGCCATGGCCTCCATGAAGAATGTCACTTCCTGCTGGTTTGCGCCGGCTTTCTGCAGCGTATCCACAAATAGCCCGAGCGCTTGAGGTCCGGAGAGATTCTTGAACTCATCCGCCGTCACGCCCACCAGCGGGGCGACATTCTCGAAGAAGTCCTTCATCGGACCGCCGCCAGTAGTGATGAAATCACCCACGCGATCGTTAACGTCCTTGAGGATATCGGCGAGCCTTTCCTGGCTGATCCCGACCGACTCAGCACCTGCTGCGAACTTCTGAAACTCCGTGGTTCCTGCGTTCGAGACCGCGGCCATGCGGGCAATTTCTTGAGCGGTGTTGGCTGCATTGATGGTGACAGCAGTCAGACCAGCAGCAGCGCCTGCAGCCAGGGCTGCAAGGCCTTTACCGGCTGCCTCTGCCGACTTCTTGATTTCGGCCATCTTCCGGCGTGATTCACGCTCAGCCTTATCGAGCGGGCCAGTAAAGCCGCCAATCTTGGCAATCAAGTCGAGCGTCAAGGTTCCGAGGCTTTTTGCGGGCATGGAATTCCCCTTGATAAACGGCCAGCAGCGCTAGCTATTGGGTTGAAGTGCCCGCCACCGACAATAGAGGTAATCGCGCGGGCTCTCGGGGTTTTTCATGAAGGGGCACTAGCCGAGTAATCCCCTACCGGCTCTCTCGCTATCGCGACGCTGCCGGTCAGCGTTGTCAGGACGAGGGGATCAGACTCATCTTGTAGATGGCGAACGTATCCAGCACCTCAAGGCCCGCGCGCAGCTCACCCAGGATCAGCAACAGGTTTCGGGTGAAATAGTCCTTGTGACTGTTGCTCAGAAGGATGCTTGGCGACTCGCGGTCCAGCACCGTGGTAAAGCTGGTATCGATGGTCATTGCCTCACCTTCGGCAACGCTGGGCGTAGTCACGATGCGCGTATTCCAGAGTGCCGGATCCAGAGGCATAGTCGGAGAGCCGAAGACGTACTCTTCGTCGGTTTCATTCTTGCGAGTGATCTGCAAGCGAAACCAGTCCATGGGGTTCATGATGACCAGACTGGGTTGATAGCCAGCCTCAGACTGGCGAGTCAGCGCCTCGCCGATTATGTCCGCTGGGGTCGTACCTATAGTCGGTATGAACGTGGCGGCCTGGTTCAGCAAGCCGTCAATTTTCCCCAATCCGCCGGGGCCATTGATCAACTGATGCTCCAGACGGCTCAGCAGCTTGTTACGCACCATAAGGTCAACGACAGCCTGCAGCGCAGGGTGATCACTGAGCACCTGCCTCGAGGAGGTGGTATGCGCCGCAACGGTGGCGATATTGGCGGTTTCAAGAGTGCCTTCTACATCGATCTCAGCCTTCTCGTCGCCTTCACGCTCTTGCTCAGCCGCCTCACCGCTGCTATTCAGCTGAACAAACTCGACAGAGTCCCGAGAGGTCGGCCGATGCGGCAATGCAGCCAGCAGACGCAGGGGCCGATTTACCTCACTGACAAATCCGCGCTGCTCAGGCTGACGCGGCACCGATGTATCGCCACTGCTGCCCATACCGTCATTGGTAAGAGCCGCACGAAGGGCCGCCTGAAGCTTGATTCTGCAGGTACCGGCATTCCATTCCTGTAGTGAGGCGAATGGAACTGCCGCAGTTTGCTCGATAGCCTGCAGCGCCAAAGCCCCCAGACCGGCCTGGTTGGACTGATCGTACATCGCAAAACTGCCGTCCATCGCTACAACACGCTGCTCCACAGCGGCCAGCCTGGCGCCGAGCTCGTGTTGATCTTTCTTGGCCTGCTCAGCGTAGTACTTGAGGTCGGCCCCAACCGTTTGCAGGGAGCTCTGCACCTCACGATATTCACGGGCGATATCAATATCCTCACCGGCACGGCCGAACTGTGCATGCGCCATTCGGCGCGGAGACGAGTCAGTCTCTACGCACAGCGCCGCCATGGTCACGACGATCGCGCCGGTGAGCACACCTGCGGCGATGGTTTGCGTGGTCATCGGCAGCACAACGCCAATAACCAGCGGGATGGCCACGACCAGGGCGATAACACCCAGGATCAGTGGCGCGGAGAGTTTGAAGCGTTTCATAGGGAGGCCCTTTCTGTTGTTCAGACAGGGCCATTTTGAAAACACGGCGAAACCGGATGTAGAGCGTTTCCCCTTCTTTCAATGACGTTGAGCTACGTTCACCCGCAGGCTCAGTACCACATGGTGCGAGCCGTAATCATCTACCGCAGAAAGCTGGATGACACCTGGCAAGCTGCTCCCCGGCTGTACCACAAAGCTGACGCTCAGCCGACAACCATTGGCCGCTGAGGCAGCTAAGAGCCGCTGCTCTTCCACCGGCAGTGATGCAATCATTTCTTCGGCTTGCTTTGCGGCAACTTTGGCGAAGTCTGCTGCAGTGCTCATAACTCAACCCTCCCCTGCTCTAGCCAGGCGGCTAGATCATCAATTCGATAGCTAACCTTCGACCCTTCACCGGCCCCCCTGTAGTAAAAGGCGGGGCCCTTAGTGCTGTTGCGGAGGTCCTTCAACGTGTTCGGCTGAAGGCAAAGAAGCCAAGCCGCATCGGCCTCAGCAACTCGCCCATCAGGAGTAATACGCAAGCCGCGCTCAATTGCGGCGCCCCTCAGAACAGAGGCAACTTCACTGACGCGGCCACTTAGTTCACATGTAGTTAACACCATGACTTAACCAATTCCGTTAAAGGGGAATTAATCCGTGAATGAGAGGGGGCGAGGTTTCCAATAAAGGGGGCTTTTTGAACTTTCACCCCACCCCTCCCGGCCTGGACCGCCCTGCAATCCGGCAAGCAGGCGGACAACCAAGGCGACACCAGAACAATTCGGCTCCGCCCTGGTATATCTAAGAAGGAGTACAGTTTCTGTACCGGGTGATCCGATCCCGTGCGTACAGTTTCTGTACCGATAGAGCTCTTATTCATGGTCTAAGCAACCTCCTTCGGTACAGTTTCTGTACCGTGTGGGTACAGTTTCTGTACTCGGTTATTTGCTAGCTCAAGAGTGAACTTGCGCGGCGGAGTAGCAGTGGCTTCCACCTCCAGCTTCCCTTCGCATTCGTCAATCGGCTTCCAGGCAACCGCGTACAAAGCACAGCACCCACCTGGCTTCATGAACCTACCCTCACGGGTCTTGATGACCAGGCCACTCGCCTGCAGCTCATCCAGTGCATTAATCAAGGTGCTCTTGCTCCCTACACCCCAGCCTTTGGCTTGGGTAAAGGTGGCGCTTAGATCTCCGTTATTGGTGCCCCTGTACTGCCGCAGCAGGCCCAACAGAACCTTCAAAGCACCACCGGATAGAGCCCTAAAGTCAGCCGAATCCATGACCACATGAGGCAGAGCCGCGAAGGTTCCTGAATCCTTGCGGCCCTTCGTTTTAGCCCTGGTCCTGGCCATCGCCCCCGCCTTGTTCAGCAAGGTATTGAGGATCCGGGCAGAGCGAGCCCGCCAGCTGCTTGCAATGATCCTCCAAGTCACCGGCCCACTCCTCAGCAATCGACTGCCCCAGACGCGCCAGAGCTATCGCCTCTTCACCCTCCAGCAGCTGAATCGCCCGGAATAGAACCCCACACCGGTCGAGTACATCATTGGCGGCCCATAGCTGGTGAACGGCATCCCATAGGGCATCCTGAGCGGGCGTCATTGGTCTTCACCTTCTGCCTTGGGCGTAGTGGTGCCCGCAGCAAAGCTGACCAGCGTCCTGACTTGCTCCAAGGTGCCTTGCACATCCCAAAGCGCATTGAAGATGACGTGATCTGCAAAGCGGCCGTACTCAGCCTGTCCAGAGAATTGGCCAGACAGCAGCAGCAATACCGCTTCAGCTCGCAAGCAGGCAGCATTAATCGCATCCACAGGCACACCGTGTTGAGCATCCGAACGAACCACAAACAGCTGCTCGGGGGTATCGAAGTACTCTCGCTTCATTTCACACCCCCTTGCCCTTCCAGGGCGCGAGCCCGGGCCATGTGGTGCTGGTAGCGTGAAAGACGAACAGCAGCAGAGGAGTCGGCGCGCAGGGCAGCAAAGGCCATGCGGCGGTGGGCAGCGGCGCGAAGCCTGGACGGACTGAGGGCGTGCAGGTGTTTCATTGGTGGTGCTCCTGTTACTGGTGAGGAGCTGCCACGAACCGTCGCCAAACGATTATGGGTGGCAGCCGTGCGCGGGTTGGCGAACCGGGGTAACAGGATCCCGGCAGACCCGAAGGCCTCCCACGCACGGCCGCCATAACACGGCACTGCGGGCACAAAAAAAGCGCCTGCAATGGAGATATGGGCGCCTGTGCGCCTGTTACTGATCGGGTCGCCAAACCCGGTCGCTGGATTTACAGCGACGAACAGACGATAGCGCGGAGCGGATGAATGGGCAAGAAAGAATGCAAAGCACCCTTGCCCAGCAGAGAAGCCTGGCATAGATTGAGCGTGCACAGCGATTCACCTCCAACGCCCTCGGCTGCCACCGGGGGCGTTCTCGTTTCTGGCGCGGATAGTTCAGACAGCGGCTTGCATCATCGCCAGCAACGGCGGCTCACTCGCGACCCCGCGGAGCCAGGCGGAAATCCGAGCATCGGCAGCCAGCGCCTCAGCCCGCGCCGACTCCAACTCTGCACGGCTCTCATCAAGCCGATTACGCAAGGCCAGCTCATAGCGACTGTCACCGACCTCGGCCACATTTAGCCCCCGAGCCCGCAGATCAGCAGCAGCCTCAAAGCTCTGCGCAAATGCACGCCGCTCGGCCTCTTGGTCGGCCTCGACGTATGCGGCCCAAGCATCGGCGTCATCCAACCAAGCGACCTGCTCAGCAAGCCAGTGCACTATCCAGGGCTTGATGCGCCCAGTGTTTTGCAGCGCATTTAGCTCAGCCGACTTGATAGAGAACTGCCCATCACCGATCACGCGCCCGAACTCCTGCCGCACCGTCCTGCGGCGCAGCAAGGCCGCCAGCGCGTCCCGGTTATGCCATGACGGAACCACCAACCCGGCGCCGTTGATGAACAAGGCCCTGTCTTCAGCGAAGTTCCAACACACGGCGACAATGGTGAGCTGCCGCCGCAGTGGAAATCCTTCGCGTTTTTGTGGGCAGACGGCAAAGCCGAGCCCCGACGGGTCGCGATATGGCTCTTGAAGGTGCTGCGCCCAGGTGGAGTTCATGCTGCGGCCCTCCCACGGGCCGCTATACGAGCCTTGAGCCAGCTCTGCACTTCGGCCAAAACCCAAGCGACCGCCGCACCACGCGCGCCACTGTCACTTAGCGGAACAGGGCGAGGAAAGGTCGGATCTTCCTTAAGACGTTTGTAAATGGTGGTTCGCTGCAAGCCAGTCATTGCGACCAGCTCGGGCATACGAATCAGCGTGATGGATGGTTCAGACATTGCGGACACCCCTGTATTGATTAGTACAGGGATATCTATCTATTCAGTTTCTTCAGAAAAGAAAACAAGGGCTAAAACCACCTGCCGAATCCTGCCGGAAACCTGCCGGAAACCTGCCGCTAAGCCAGACGAACGGTATAGCGCGAAGCGCTATTCCCACTGCCACTGCCTCGCCTCAAACAACCCTACCGAAGTTGACCGGAACCACCTTGCCTGCCCCTTCACCTCGGCTGGCAAAGTCGTAGGGAGTGACGTGCTTCTCCCTGTTGGCATCGAGGTAGTCAGCCCACCACTGCACCATCAGCCGGCGCTCTTCCAGATGCTCGGCCTTGTGGATGTAGGCAGCCCGTACCGTGTTCCGCTCTTGGTGGCTCATCTGCCTCTCTACCGCATCCCGCGTCCACAATCCCGACTCCACCAGGGCAGAACAGGCCATCGCCCGGAAGCCGTGTCCGCATACCTCGGCCTTGGTGTCGTAGCCCATGCGCCGCAGGGCAGCGTTTACCGTGTTCTCGCTCATCGGCTTGTGGTGGTAGTGGTCGCCGGGGAACACCAGGTCGAACCGACTGGAAAGGATATGCACCTGGCCCAGCAGCCCCAGCGCCTGCCGGCTCAGGGGCACCAGGTGCGGGGTTCGCATCTTGGCGCCACGCTCGGAGTGCTTCACACCCTCGATGGCATCGCGCTCGGCCGGGATCGTCCAGAGGCTGCGCGGCATATCAACCTCACCCCAGCGGGCGAAGCGCAGTTCGCTGGAGCGGATGAACACATGCAGCGTCAGCTCCACCGCCAGCCGGGTCAGGGTGCGCCCCTTGTACGCCTCAATGCGCTGCAGAAGCTCGGGTAGCCGCCCAAGAGGCAGCGCCGGCCGATGCTGGGCCTTGCGTGTGGCAGTGGCGCCTACCAGGTCGCTGGCCGGGTTGGTTTCGATATACCCATGCTGCACGGCATAACGCATCACCCCGGTGGTGTACTGGCGCAGGCGGCCGGCCAGCTCAAGGGTGTCGCGCTGCTCGGCCGCCTTGAGTGGGGCCATCAGGTCACGGACCTTCAGCGAATCCACAGGGCGATGCCCGAGAGGTGGAAACAGGTACAGCTCCATGCGGCGCAGCACCTTGGCAGCGTGATCGGCCGTCCACTTGCGAGCGCTGGCTGCATGCCACTGCATGGCGATAGCCTTGAAGGTGTTCCCCGCGGCAACATGGGCTGCTTCGCGCTGCCGCTGCTCATGCTCGATGGGATCCACCCCTGCCGCCAGCAGCTCCAGAGCGGTGGCCCGCCTGGCACGGGCAGCCTTGAGGCCAAGAGCGGGATAATTGCCGAAGGTGGCCAGCCCCGCCCGCCCATCAGGCCGGGTAAACTTGAGGCGCCAGACCTTGGCGCCCGATGGCTTCACCGCCAGGTAGAGCCCCTGGCCGTCGAACAGCTTGTACTCCTTCGCCCGAGGCTTAGCGGCCTCGCACTTAGGGTCTGTCAGGGGAACAACTGTGCGCGCCATAGGAATACGAAAACCTCACCGAACCACCGTATCCCTAAACGTATTCCTAAAATAGGAATATGTATAGAGACAAGGCGAGACAGCCATAAACAACAAAACCGGCTGAAAGTGCCGGTTTTGCTGGGTTTCGTAGACTTGTAGAGACAGCTAGAAACAGTCAAATGGTGCCCGAAGCCGGACTCGAACCGGCACGCCCTTGCGAGCGAGAGATTTTAAGTCTCCTGCGTCTACCGATTTCGCCATTCGGGCAGTAGCGCTGTGCTGAGGGGCTGGACTATATACGCCGACCCAAGCCCCGGCAAGTTATTGCCGTTTTTCAACGGCAATAAAAAAGCCCTGTAAATCATCAATTTACAGGGCTTTTTATTGGAGGCTGAGGTCGGAATCGAACCGGCGTTCACGGATTTGCAATCCGGTGCATAACCACTCTGCAACTCAGCCTTAAACCAAACGAGCCGCCTTGGCGACTCGTGTAAAACTGGAGCGGGAAACGAGACTCGAACTCGCGACCCCGACCTTGGCAAGGTCGTGCTCTACCAACTGAGCTATTCCCGCGTCGTCTTGGTGACGGGCGCCATTCTATCGACTGAGAGCGCCGCGTCAACCCCTTGATTCAAAAATACTTTATTTCTTCTCGGCGTCGATGCTGAGGTGCGGCCAGGCGGCCATCAGGTACTGCAGCATGGACCACAGCGTCAGCGCCGCAGACACCAGAAGCAGCACGTAGCCGATGCCAACCCACAAGGTCAGCTGCGGCGGATTGCCCAGCAGGATGACCAGCGCCAGCATCTGCGCGGCGGTCTTCCACTTGCCGAGATTGGAGACGGCCACCTGCGCCCTGGCACCCAGCTCGGCCATCCACTCACGCAGGGCCGAGACCACGATCTCGCGCCCAATGATGATCACCGCCGGCAAGGTCAGCCAGAGGTTGGCATGCTCCTCTACCAGCAAGACCAGGGCAACGGCCACCATCAACTTGTCTGCCACCGGGTCGAGGAACGCACCAAACGGCGTGCTCTGCTCCCAGCGCCGCGCCAGATAGCCGTCAAACCAGTCGGTGACTGCCGCCAAGGCAAACACGCCACTGGCCGCCCAGTAGCTCCAGGACAGCGGCAGGTAGAAGAACAGTATGAAGACGGGAATCAGGGCAACACGCAGAACGGTGAGCAGGTTTGGGATGTTCATCAGGACTACTGGCCAGCAAGGTGAGCCGGCATTCTACTCGCTGTGCAGAGCCGCATAAATCGACTCCGCGAGCTTTTTGCTGATGCCGGGCGCCTTGGCGATTTCTTCGACACTGGCCCGATTGAGCTCCTGCAAGCCGCCGAAGTGCTTGAGCAGGTCGCGCCGGCGCTTGGGCCCGACACCCGCGACCTCTTCCAGGCTGGAGGTGCGCCGCGCCTTGCCACGTCGCGCCCGATGCCCGGTGATTGCAAAGCGGTGCGCCTCGTCGCGAATTTGCTGAATAAGGTGCAGCGCCGGCGAGTCTGCCGGCAGCGTGAACTCATGCTCGGCATCGTTGAGGTAAAGCGTCTCCAGGCCGGGCTTGCGCGTTACCCCCTTGGCCACGCCAAGCAGGATCAGGTCGGGCACCGCCAATTCCTGCAATACCTCGCGCGCCATGGCCAACTGACCCTTGCCGCCATCCACCAGCAGGATGTCCGGCAGTTTGCCCTCGCCCTCCTTGAGCCGACCAAATCGCCGGGTCAGCGCCTGATGCATGGCTGCATAGTCGTCGCCCGCGGTAATGCCTTCGATATTGAAACGCCGGTAATCGGACTTCAGCGGACCCTCGGGACCGAACACCACACAGGAAGCCACGGTCGCCTCGCCACTGGAGTGGCTGATGTCGTAGCACTCCAGGCGCTGCGGCGTTTCGGCCAGGTCCAGGGCTTCGGTCAATGCATCGAACCGCGCCGCCACATGCTGCCGATTGGCCAGGCGCGCGCCCAGGGCCTGCTCCGCATTGGTCACGGCCAACTGCTGCCAGCGCGCACGCGTGCCACGCACCCGGTGGCTGATGGCAATCTCGCGACCACGCAATTCGGCAATAGCCGCGGCGACAGTCGGCAGGTCCTCGTGCGCCTGATTGACGATCAGCTCGACCGGCAACTCGCGCTCGTGATTGGACAGGTAGTACTGCGCCAGAAAAGCCGCCAGAACGGCGCCGCCCTCCTCCTCGATCCCGACTTGCGGGAAGAAATTCTTGCTACCCAGTACCCGCCCGCCACGCACGCTGATCAGATGCACGCACGCGCCACCCGGATTGACGATGGCAGCCACCACATCGACATCGCCGTTGCCGCCTTCCATGCTCTGCTGGTCCTGTACCCGGCGCAGCAGTGCAACCTGGTCGCGCAACTCGGCGGCCCGCTCGAACTCCAGGCTCATGGCTGCCTTTTCCATCGCAGCGGAAAGCTCATCGGCCAGTGCATTGCTACGCCCCTCAAGGAACATCACCGAGTGGCGCACGTCTTCCGCGTACTCGGCCGGCTCCACCAGGCCGACGCAAGGCCCCTTGCAACGTTTGATCTGGTATTGCAGGCAGGGTCGCGTGCGGTTCTTGAAGTAGCTGTCCTCGCACTGACGCACCAGGAAGGTCTTCTGCAGCAAGGCCAGGCTTTCGCGAATAGCCCCCGCACTGGGATAAGGCCCGAAGTAGCGCCCCTTCTCCTTCTTCGCACCGCGGTGAATGCCCAGCCGTGGAAAGTCGCCGCTTGAGAGCAGCACATACGGATAGGATTTATCGTCACGCAGCAGGATGTTGTAAGGCGGCCGCCACTCTTTGATCAGCGTCTGCTCCAGCAGCAGCGCTTCGGTCTCATTGGCAACTATGGTGGTTTCGACCTGAGCGATGCGCGCCACCAGCGCAGCGGTCTTCGGAGCCAAGCCGGTCTTGCGAAAATAGCTGGCCAGGCGCTTCTTCAGGTTGGAAGCCTTGCCCACATACAGCAGCTTGCCCGCCTCATCGAACATCCGATAGACGCCGGGCCGACCACTGCAGGTAGAGAGGAAGGCGCCGGAGTCAAAGACAGGTTGTGATTCGGAGAGGCTCATCTATGTCGCGTCGGTTTCAGGCGGGGCTACAGTCTAACGCCAGCCCCCGGGCAACGCTTAGCTGATAGCGTCGACCATGCCGTGGCGAACTGCCAGCAGGGCAAGTTCCACATCACTGGTGATCGCGAGCTTTTCGTAGATGCGGTAGCGGTAGGTGTTGACGGTTTTCGGCGACAGGCAAAGCTTGTCGGAGATGACCTGAACCTTCTGGCAGTTGGCGATCATCAGCGCGATCTGAATTTCCCGCTCGGACAGCAGGTCGAATGGCGAGCCACCGTTGTTTGGCTGGAAAGACTTGAGCGCCAACTGTTGAGCGATCTGCGGGCTGAGATAGCGCTGACCGGCAAAGGCCATGCGAATGGCCTGGACCATCTCCTCGAGTGCGGCACCCTTGGTCAGGTAACCAGCCGCACCCGCTTGCAACAGACGAGTCGGGAACAGGTCATCATCACAGGCGGTAACTGCGACGACTTTCAGGTCGGGATGGCTGCGCAGCAGCTTGCGAGTAGCCTCAAGACCGCCGATGCCAGGCATCTTGACGTCCATCAACACGACGTCCGGCTTGAGCTCACGCACTTTGAGGAGGGCTTCTTCGCCGGAATCGGCTTGCCCGATCACCTGCAGGCCATCGATATCGGCCAGCATGCGGGTAATGCCTGTACGAACCAGATCGTGGTCGTCGACCACCAGCACCTTAATCAAGCGACACCTCGCTGAACCAAACTGCCGCAATTGCAGTCAACGAACCTAGCTTGGCGCAGATTCGTCAGAAAGCAAACGCCAGAAAAACGTACTTGGCGGCGACCCTGAGGCGCAAAATATGGCGGAGGCGGTGAGATTCGAACTCACGGATAGTTTCCCATCGACGGTTTTCAAGACCGTTGCCTTAAACCACTCGGCCACACCTCCGCATTCGCGGGTCGCCATACTACCGGAACGCAACACACTGTCAAACTCTCGGCGTTGGCAGGCGTAGTGGCTCTGTTATGATCCGGTCAACTGCCTTACGGACCCTCATCTCGTCAATCAGGAGTTTCACCATGCACGAGCAAGACTACGCCCTAGCCCACGCGCAGGCGGACCAGCTGGAAGTCAGCAAGGTCCTGCGCAACACCTACAGCCTGCTGGCAATGACCCTGGTGTTCAGCGCCGTCTGTGCCTTCTTCAGCGCCCAGCTGGGCCTGCCGCACCCCGGCTTCATCATTACTCTGGTCGGCTTCTACGGGCTGTTCTTCGCTACCGTCAAGCTGCGTAACTCTGCGTGGGGCCTGGTCACTACCTTCGCTCTGACGGGCTTCATGGGCTACACCCTGGGCCCGATTCTGAACATCTACATGGGCATGCCCAACGGCGGCGACATCATCAGTTCCGCCTTCGCCATGACAGCGTTGGTGTTCTTCGGCCTATCCGCCTACGTGCTGACCACCCGCAAGGACATGAGCTTCCTGGCAGGTTTCATCACCGCTGGTTTCTTCGTGCTGCTGGGCGCCATGATCGCCGGTATGTTCTTCGAGATCAGTGGTCTGCAGCTCGCTATCAGCGCAGGCTTCGTACTGTTCTCTTCGGCGTGCATCCTGTTCCAGACCAGCGCCATCATTCACGGCGGTGAGCGCAACTACGTGATGGCGACCATCAGCCTCTACGTATCGATCTACAACCTGTTCGTCAGCCTGCTGCAAATCTTCGGCATCATGGGCGACGACTGATAGTCACGCACTTCGACAGAGCCCGCTTCGGCGGGCTTTTTCGTGTCTGAGCCGGCATCTGCGTTTATCATTGCGCCATTGCCGACACTCGGATTCCCCATGAGATTCGCCATCGCCCTGTTCGCCCCAGGCCATGCCCCCGCTTCTCGCCGTGCCCTGCGCTTCGCCCAGGCGGCATTGGCGGGCGGACACGAGATAACCCGTCTGTTTTTCTATCAGGATGGCGTACATAGCGCTGCCAGCAATGTAGTAAGCCCTCAGGATGAACTCGACCTGCCTGGCGAGTGGCGGACCTTTGTCCAGGATCATCAACTCGACGCCGTGGTGTGCATTGCTGCAGCCCTGCGGCGCGGTGTGCTGAATGCCGAGGAAGCCCGGCGCTACAACAAGCCGGCAGCCAACCTGGATGCCCCCTGGGAACTGTCCGGTCTGGGCCAACTGCATGAAGCGGCGCAGATAGCCGACCGCCTGATCTGCTTCGGAGGCCAGTGATGAGCAAGTCGATGCTGATCATTTCCCGTCAGGCGCCCTGGGCAGGGCCTGCCGCCCGCGAAGCGCTGGACATTGCCCTGGCCGGCGGCGCCTACGACCTGCCACTGGGCCTACTGTTTCTCGATGATGGCGTGTTCCAGTTGGCTACCGGCCAGCAGTCTTCCGCCCTGCAGCAAAAGGACCTCACCGCCAATCTGCAAGCGCTGCCCCTGTTCGGCATCGAGTCGCTCTATGTATGTACCCGCAGCCTGAGCGAGCGCGGTCTGGCAAATGCGCAACTCGGCCTGCCGGTGGAGCGTCTGGACGATTCCGCCGTCGGCCTGCTTATCGACCGCTACGACCTGCTGGTAACGATCTGATGGCCACGCTGCATTTGCTTTCCCACTCCCCCTTCAGCGACAGCCGCCTGAGCAGTTGCTTGCGCCTACTCGGTCCGCATGATGGTCTGCTACTGACCGGCGACGCGGTCTACGCTCTGCAGCCCGGCACAGCCCAACTTCAGGCACTAGAGCTGATGCCGGCAACTATCGCCCTGTATGCCCTGGCAGAAGACCTGCAGGCGCGCGCCATGACCGTGCCAGCCCGTGCCCAGGCCATCGACTATCCGGCATTCGTCGAGCTCTGCGGCCTGTACGCCAAGGTCAACAGCTGGCTATGAATGCACTACTGGTCGAAGGCAAAGAAATTGCCCTGGACAAGGATGGCTATCTGGTCGAACTAAACGACTGGTCGAGCACCGTTGCCGATGCCCTTGCTGCCCGCGAGGAGCTGCAACTGACGCCCGAACATTGGCAGGTCATCAACCTGTTGCGCGATTTCTACGCCGAATTCCAGCTCTCGCCAGCCACCCGGCCACTGATCAAATACGTATCCCTGAAGCTCGGCCCGGACGTGGGTAACAGCCTGCACCTGAACCGCCTGTTCAAAGGAACTCCTGCGAAGCTTGCTGCCAAGCTCGCCGGCCTGCCGAAACCCACGAACTGTCTCTGAAAACTCGCCATGAATCTTGTCGCACCACCGGAACACCCCTTTGCCCAGTTCGTACGCATCCTCGGCAAGGGCAAGCGCGGCGCCCGCAACATGACGCGGGAAGAGGCTCGCGAAGCCATGGGCATGCTGCTGGACGGCAAGGTCGAGGATACCCAGTTGGGTGCCTTCCTCATGCTGCTAAGGCACAAGGAAGAGAGCGCGGAAGAGCTCGCCGGCTTCACCGAAGCGATACGCGCACGCTTGCAAGCGCCGGCCATTGCCGCGGATATCGACTGGCCAACCTACGCCGGCAAGAAGCGCCATCTACCCTGGTTCCTCCTTGCCATCAAGGCCCTGGCCAACAGCGGGCTACGCATCCTGATTCACGGTGGTGGCGCACACACCGCAGGCCGCCTGTACAGCGAGCAACTGCTGACGTTGTTGGAGATTCCGCTGTGCCGGGACTGGCAACAGGTCGGCAGCGCCCTCGACGAGCACAACCTGGCCTTTACCCCGCTCGGCGCCTGGGCGCCGCAGTTGCAGCGCATGATCGACCTGCGCAACACCCTGGGCCTGCGCTCTCCCATCCACTCCCTGGCGCGCATCCTCAACCCGCTAGGGGCAAAGGTCGGCTTACAAAGCATCTTCCACCCCGGCTACCAGGCCGTGCATCGCGAGGCGAGCCAACTGCTGGGCGATCACGTGGTGGTGATCAAGGGCGAAGGTGGGGAAATCGAGGTCAACCCCGATGGTGCCTGCCATTTGTACGGCAGCGAGGGTGGCAGCAACTGGGATGAGGAGTGGCCGGCGCTATCCGCCCAGCGCCACGTCAAGCCCGAAAGCCTGGAGCCGGAGCATCTGCAGGCCTTCTGGCGTGGTGATGTGGATGATGACTATGGCCGCCTGGCCGTTCTGAGCACCATGGCGCTGGCCCTGCGCGCACTGGGAGAACCACGCGATACGGCTTTCGCCCGCGGCGAGGAAATCTGGCGCAAGCGCCACACCCCGTCGCAATAGGATCAGGAGTGCTGTTTCTGCGCCTTGTGCAAGCGACTGACCAGCTCGGCCTCGGCCTGGCTCAGCCCGCAGGACTGAGTCAGGTCATCAGCACTAGCCCCCATTCCGACCAGCCGCGCCGCCTGCGTAAAGGACAGGCTGGTGGGGTCACGCTGTTCGATCTGGGTGAGCTTGTCCGGTAGCGGAGCGACCACCCGGCGCAGCTCATGTAGCTCTTCGCCCATACGGATACTGCCGGTCAGATAAGCGTCCAGACGCTTGCCCAGCTCCTTGAGGCGTTGATCGCGCATGGCGTCGCGCTCCTTCTGCAGCTCGGCCTGCTGACGCAACTTCAGTGATAACTGATAGCAAGCGACTGCGAGCACCACGCAGAACAGGCCCAGCACGGCCACCGCGATCTCAAGCATGGGTCAGATGCTCTCCAGCTCGGACCACTCTTCCTCGGTCATCATCTTGTCCAGCTCGACCAGGATCAGCAGCTCGCCGTTCTTGTTGCATACACCCTGAATGAACTTGGCGGACTCATCGTTACCCACATTGGGCGCGGTCTCCACCTCGGACTGACGCAGATAGACGACCTCGGCAACACTGTCGACCAGGATGCCGACCACCTGCTTGTCCGCCTCGATGATGACGATACGGGTGTTGTCGGTCACCGGTGCCGGCGACAGGCCGAAACGCTGGCGGGTATCGATGACCGTAACCACATTGCCACGTAGGTTGATGATGCCCAGCACATAGGCCGGAGCCCCCGGAACCGGGGCGATCTCGGTGTAGCGCAGGACTTCCTGCACCTGCATCACGTTGATGCCGTAGGTCTCGTTATCCAGGCGAAAGGTCACCCACTGCAGAATTGGATCTTCGGAACCTTGCGCTGACGATTTCTTCATGTCCCTAGCCTCGGTCTGATTGCCGCCTCTGGCGGCGTTCGCGGGTTTGCCCGCTTGTCGTTAACTATAGAGCGCCTGCCGGCATCAGTGCGGACGGGCGGCTCCGTTGCGGGTGGCGCCACTGGCAATCATCCCGGCCAGGGCCGAGACATCCAGCAACGCACACATGTGTTCGATCACCGTGCCGGCCAGCCAGGGCCGCTGCGAGCGCTGGCTGCGCCACTTGATCTCGCTCGGATCCAGGCGAATCGAGCGACTCACCTGATGTACGGCCAGCCCCCACTCGAAACCCTCGACAGAGATCACGTACTGCAGGCCTTCGCGGAAATCCTCGCGATAGCGCTCGGGCATGACCCAGCGTGCGGTATCCAGAACCTTCAGATTGCCCGCCTGGCAAGGCAGGATACCGAGGAACCAGTCCGGCTGACCGAACAGCGGCGTCAATTCGGTATCCGCCAGCGGGTAGATGGTGCCCAGACACACCAATGGCACCGCCAGGGTCAGACCGGCCACATCGAACAGCAGGCACTCGAACGGCTCTTCCGCCCAGTCCGGGCGCCCTTCCAGACTTACGGCTGCGGCTGGCTCAATAACTGACTGCACCACAACCTGTGGCGGTTCGACGACTTCCTTAACTGGCTCGACCTTGACCTCCAACGGCACGTCCGGCAGACGCAACTCGATGGTCGGCAACACCCGGGGCGCGGGCTCGGCCACTGCCAAAGGCTTGACCAGCACTGGGCGCGGCTCCTCGCGGCGGGCATCGCGAATCTGCTCTTCCAGTACCGCAGCCTCGAACTCATCGAGGCCATCGCTCAGCTCCAGCTCGGCAGCCGCCTCCTGCAGCAGGGCATCCAGATAGGACTGCAGGGCCAGCTGAGAGCGAGTGGTGGGAACGGCAGTGCGACTCATAGGGCGATCCACGAAAGAGGTCTGTAAAGCCTATCGGCAAGCATACGCGCCGACTTGAACCAATCTGTTCAGCATAGCCGGCCTGTCAGGCTACCTGAGAGGCCGGCTGGGCCGCTAGCAGGTGTTTGAGCAGCGCACGGTAGGCAATCACGCCGCGACTGTTCGCGTCGAACTGGGATGGCGTGAGTCCGGCCCGACTGGCATCGCGCAAGCGCGTATCCACCGGGACATAAGCCTGCCAGAGATGATCGGGATAGCTGTTGCGCAGGACCCGCAGGGTGCTCAAGGAGGCCTGGGTACGCCGGTCGAACAGAGTCGGCACTATGACGTAGGGCAAGGCCTGCTTGCGCGAGCGATTGATCATGCTCAGCGTGCTGACCATGCGCTCCAGGCCCTTGACCGCGAGAAACTCGGTCTGCACCGGGATCACCAGCTGTTGGCTGGCAGCCAGGGCATTGACCATGAGAACGCCCAGAAGGGGCGGACTGTCGATAATGGCGTGATCGAACTTGTCCCACAGCTGCGCCAGACTCTTGGCGATAACCAGCCCCAGGCCGCTCTGCCCTGGCGACTGGCGCTCCAGTGTGGCCAGGGCCGTACTGGATGGCAGCAGGGCAATATTTTCGTGGCTGGTGGGCCGCAGCAGGCTGGCCGGCAAGCCGCTCGGCACAGTGCCCTGATGCAGAAACAGATCGAAGTTGCTGTGCTCCAGGGTATCTGGATCATGACCGAAATAGCTGGTCATCGACCCATGCGGATCGAGGTCGACTATCACCACGCGCTTGCCGGCATCGGCCAGCAGGCCTGCCAGGGCGATGGACGTGGTGGTCTTGCCGACCCCACCTTTCTGATTGGCTACTGCCCAGACTTTCATCTTTCTCGTCCCCCCGGCCTGGCCGCTGCCCAACCGAGAACTGGGTGGCGCCTCATGGCGAAGGCGTCGGATTATTGGCGGGACCTGTCACAGGCGCCGCTACCGAAGCAGCCGGTGCAGGTTGCGTGCCAGCCCGCTGCAGTGCGGCATCCGGCTTGGCGTTGCTGGCACCCACACCACTGATGCTACGACGCACATCCAGATTGCGCGAGATCACCAGCACTACACGCCGATTGCGCGCCCTGCCCTCTGCCGTCGCGTTGTCCGCCACCGGTTGAAACTCACCATAGCCGACCGCCGCCAGGCGCCCTTCGCTGACCCCGTCCAGCGCCAGCATGCGCACGATGCTCGCCGCGCGCGCGGCAGACAGCTCCCAGTTGCTGGGGAACTGCGCCGTGTTGATCGGCAGGTTGTCGGTGAAGCCTTCGACGTGCACGGGATTCTCGTAGGGCGCGAGAATCCTGGCGACCTTCTCGATCAGGATAAAGGCGGTCTCGTTGGGTATCGCATCGCCACTGGGAAACAGCAGGCTCGAATTCAGCTCTATCTCCACCCACAACTCGTTCCCACGCACCGTGAGCTGCTCGGAAGCAATCAGATCGCCGAAGGCATCACGCATACTCGAGGCAATCTCCTCTAGCGGATCGCTCGGTTCGGCACTGGTGCTGCTGTTGGGGTTGTCCTCGATCATCGAGCGATCCGGCTCGGTGGTGCGCGGCTTCTCGTCACCAATCGGAATCGGTTTGATCGCCCGCTCCGGCTCGCTGAAAACCCCCACCAGGCTCTCCGACAGCACCTTGTACTTGCCCTCGTTGATCGAGGAGATCGAATACATCACCACGAAGAAGGCGAACAGCAGGGTGATGAAGTCCGCGTAGGACACCAGCCAGCGTTCGTGATTTTCATGCTCTTCGTGATTGCGCCGCCGGGCCATGGCATCAATCCATGAAGCCTTGCAGCTTCAGCTCGATGGAGCGCGGGTTCTCACCCTCCGCGATGGAGAGAATGCCTTCCAAGAGCATCTCTCGGTAACGCGACTGGCGCGCGGCAATGGCCTTGAGCTTGTTGCCCACGGGCAACAGCAGCAGGTTGGCGAAGGCCACGCCATAGATGGTGGCGACGAAGGCGACGGCAATGCCGCTACCGAGCTTGCTCGGGTCGGCCAGGTTGCCCATCACATGAATTAGGCCCATTACTGCACCGATGATACCGATGGTCGGCGCATAGCCGCCCATGCTCTCGTACACCTTGGCCGCCTGGATATCGCGCGCTTCCTGGGTGTAAAGATCGACCTCGAGGATACTGCGGATAGCTTCCGGCTCCGCGCCGTCGACCAGCAGCTGCAGGCCTTTGCGCGCGTAGGGATCGGGCTCGGCATCGGCCACCGGCTCCAGGCCGAGCAGTCCCTCCTTGCGCGCGGTCATGCTCCAGCCGACGACCCGATTGATACCGCCAGCCAGGTCGATATGCGGGGGAAAAACGATCCAGCGCAGAATCACCAACGAACGCTTGAAGACATTCATCGGCGCCTGGAGAAACGCGGCGCCCAAGGTGCCGCCGATCACGATCAACGCCGCCGGACCATTTAGCAAAGCACCTGCATGGCCGCCTTCCAGGTAGTTGCCGCCAATGATGGCGACGAAAGCCAGGATGACACCAATGAGGCTGAGTACATCCATTAGACGCAGACCTCGGCCAGATGGCGGCCGATATCGTCCAGGCTATACACCGCATCGGCCAGATTGGCCTTCACCACCGCCATCGGCATGCCATAGATCACGCAGCTGGCCTCATCCTGGGCCCACACCTGGGCACCGCCCTGCTTGAGCAGGCGTGCGCCCTCGCGACCGTCGGCGCCCATGCCGGTGAGCACCACCGCCAACACCTTGTCGTTGAACGATTTGGCTGCCGAACCGAAGGTGATATCGACGCAGGGTTTGTAGTTCAAACGCTCGTCGCCGGGCAGGATGCGCACTGCGCCACGCGGATCGACCATCATCTGCTTGCCACCAGGCGCCAACAGGGCCAGACCCGGACGCAACAGATCACCATCCTCGGCCTCCTTGACGGAGATCCGGCACAGCTTGTCCAGGCGCTCGGCAAATGCCTTGGTGAAAGCCGCCGGCATATGCTGGATCAGCACGATAGGCGCCGGGAAATTGGCCGGCAGCTGAGTCAGAACCCGCTGCAGCGCCACCGGCCCACCGGTAGAAGTACCGATGGCGACCAGCCGGTAGGCCTTACGTTTTGGGGCTGCACTACCAGCTGCCGGCGCCGCGGGAGCTGCTGCAGGCCGCGTAGCGGGTGCCGGGGCAGCCGAGCGAGGCGCCGGTGCGGCAGCCGTTGGTGCTGCAGGTGGACTGAAGGTACTGAAACGGCGGTTGCTGCGCGCAATGGTATGCACCTTCTCGCAGAGCATGGCCTTGACCTTCTCCGGGTTGCGCGAGATGTCCTCGAAGTTTTTCGGCAGGTAGTCGACCGCACCGGCATCCAGCGCGTCGAGCGTCACGCGGGCACCTTCGTGGGTTAGCGAGGAGAACATCAGCACCGGAGTCGGACAACGCTGCATGATGTTTCGCACAGCGGTGATGCCATCCATCATCGGCATCTCATAGTCCATGGTGATCACGTCTGGCTTCAGCGCCAGAGCCTGATCGATGGCCTCGCGACCGTTGGTGGCGGTACCGACCACCTTGATTTCGGGGTCGGCGGAAAGGATTTCCGAGACCCGGCGGCGGAAGAAGCCGGAGTCATCCACCACCAGGACTTTGACTGCCATAAACACTCCAGAGCGGCCGGTTTACCGGCCTGATTCAATCAGAGACGACGTGCGTAGCGCTTGAGCATACTCGGTACGTCGAGAATGAGGGCGATGCGGCCGTCGCCGGTAATGGTCGCGCCGGACATCCCGGGCGTGCCCTGCAGCATCTTGCCGAGCGGTTTGATCACCACCTCTTCCTGGCCCACCAGTTGATCGACCACGAAGCCGATGCGCTGGCTGCCGACGGTGAGGATCACCACGTGACCTTCGCGCTGTTCCTCGTTCGAGGCGCCATTGACCAGCCAGCGCTTGAGGTAGAACAGCGGCAGCGCCTTGTCGCGCACGATAACCACTTCCTGGCCATCCACCACGTTGGTTCGCGACAGGTCGAGGTGGAAAATCTCGTTGACGTTGACCAGCGGGAAGGCGAAAGCCTGCGTGCCGAGCATCACCATCAGGGTTGGCATGATTGCCAGGGTCAGCGGGACCTTGATGATGATCTTCGAACCCTGACCCTTGACCGAGTGCACGTTGATGATGCCGTTGAGCTGGGAAATCTTGGTTTTCACCACATCCATGCCGACACCACGACCAGACACATCGGAAATCTCGGTCTTGGTTGAGAACCCGGGAGCGAAGATCAGGTTGTAGCAATCACTCTCGCTCAAGCGGTCAGCCGCGTCCTTGTCCAGCAGCCCCTTCTCCACCGCCTTGCTGCGCAGGACCTCCGGATCCATGCCCTTGCCGTCGTCGGAGATCGACAACAGGATGTGATCGCCCTCCTGCTCGGCCGACAGCACCACGCGCCCGCCACGGGCCTTGCCCGCCGCCTCGCGCTCGTCCGGACCTTCGATGCCATGATCGACTGCATTGCGCACCAAGTGCACCAGCGGGTCGGCCAGAGCCTCGACCAGGTTCTTGTCGAGATCGGTCTCTTCGCCGATCAACTCCAGGTTGATTTCCTTCTTCAGGTTTCGCGCCAGATCGCGAACCAGACGCGGGAAGCGGCCGAAGACCTTCTTGATCGGCTGCATGCGGGTTTTCATCACCGACGTCTGCAGATCGGCGGTGACCACATCGAGGTTGGACACGGCCTTGGCCATGGCCTCGTCGCCACTGTTCAGACCCAGGCGCACCAGACGGTTACGCACCAGCACCAGCTCGCCGACCATGTTCATGATCTCGTCCAGGCGCGCAGTATCGACCCGTACGGTGGTCTCCGCCTCGCTGGCAGCGGCGGGAGCTGCAGCTGCGGCGGCTGGCGTTGCCGCCGGCTTGACGGGCTCGGCCTTGGCTGCCGGTTTGGCGGCAGCAGGTTTGGCCGGTTCGACTTTCTTGCTCGGCGCAGCAGCGGGTTTGGCTGCAGGCGCTGGAGCCGCTACTGAGTCCTGGGCAGGCGCGACGAACTTGCCCTTGCCATGCAACTCATCGAGCAGCGACTCGAATTCGTCATCGGTGATCTGGTCGCCGCCAGCGGCGGACACTGCGGGAGGCGATGCGACAGGCTCGGCAGCGACCGGCTCGGCGAACTTGCCCTTGCCGTGCAACTGGTCGAGCAATGCCTCGAATTCGTCGTCGGTGATCTCATCGCCGCCACCAGCGGCAGATACCGCAGGTGCCGGTGCCTCAGCAGGAGCCGCAGGAGCTGCTGGCTCGACGAATTTGCCCTTGCCATGCAACTGGTCGAGCAGCGCCTCGAACTCGTCATCGGTGATTTCATCACCCGCCGCAGCTGCAGGAGTAGGCTCGGCTGCCGGCTGCTCGCCTATGGCATCGAGCAGCTGTTCGAACTCGCTGTCGGTGATGTCATCACCAGCGGCCGGCTCGGCAACAGGTTCTTGCTCTGGTTCTGGCTCGGCTTCGCTGGCTTGCTCATCGGCACTTTCCGGCTCGGCCAGGCGCGCCAGTGCGGCCAGCAGTTCGGGCGAGGCCGGTGTCGGCTCAGCACGCTCGCGAACCTTGCCAAACATTTCGTTGACCGCATCGAGTGCCTGCAGCACCACGTCCATCAATTCGGAAGTAACGCGACGCTCACCTTTGCGCAGGATGTCGAAGACGTTCTCCGCAATGTGGCAGCACTCCACCAGCTCGTTCAGCTGGAGGAATCCGGCGCCACCCTTGACGGTATGGAAACCGCGGAAAATTGCATTGAGCAGATCCATGTCGTCCGGCCGGCTTTCCAGCTCGACCAGTTGTTCGGATAGCTGCTCTAGAATTTCGCCGGCCTCTACCAGGAAGTCCTGGAGGATTTCTTCATCGGCGTCGAAGCTCATCGGTGCGCTCCAAAGGCTCTGTTAGAGCCCTAAAATCCAAGGCTGGACAGCAGGTCGTCGACATCATCCTGACTGGACGCGACGTCTTCACGCTTATCGGCATGAATCTGCGGACCTTCACCCTTGGAAGGCTCTTTTTGTTGTTCTTGCTCGGCACGCAAGGCCTGATGGTCATGCTCGATGCCGGCGAAGCGATCAACGTGACTGGCCATCAGCACCAGTTTGAGCAGGTTGCTCTCTACCTCGGTGACCAACTGGGTGACGCGTTTGATCACCTGACCGGTGAGGTCCTGGTAATCCTGCGCCAGCAGAATGTCATTGAGCTGCCCGGACAGTTTCTGGCTGTCGCGCTCGCTACGGGCGAGGAACAGCTCGATACGTTTGGCCAGGTCGCGAAAAGCGTCTGCGCCCATCTCCCGGCGCATGAACTTGCCCCAATCGGTGGAGAGGTTCTTGGCTTCATCGCCCAGATCGTTGACCAGCGGCGCGCTCTGCTCGACCAGGTCCATGGTGCGATTGGCCGCTTTCTCGGTCATCTGTACGACGTAGGACAGACGCTCGGTGGCGTCGGTAATTTGCGAGATTTCCTTGGCTTCCGGCATGCGCGGATCGATCTGGAAATTGACTATTGCATTGTGCAACTCGCGGGTGAGCTTGCCGACCTCCTGGTACAGGCCATGGTCACGAGCCTTGTTCAGCTCATGGATCAACTGCACCGCCTCGCCGAAACGTCCCTTTTCCAGGCTCTCGACGAGTTGGGTGGCATGGACTTTCAGGGTCGACTCGAGTTCGCCCAGTGAAGAATCATCGTTTGCCATAGCGCCCTCGCGGCGAACATCAGCCGTTAACTCGTTCGAAGATCTTTTCGATCTTCTCCTTCAGCACCTGGGCCGTGAACGGCTTGACCACATAACCGTTTACACCGGCCTGGGCCGCTTCGATGATCTGGTCGCGCTTGGCTTCGGCGGTCACCATCAGTACCGGCAGAGTCTTCAGGCGATCATCCGCACGCACCGCACGCAACAGGTCGATACCGGTCATACCGGGCATGTTCCAGTCGGTCACCAGGAAATCGAAGCTGCCACTCTGCAGCATCGGCAACGCAGTGACGCCGTCATCAGCTTCGGCCGTGTTGGTGAACCCCAGATCGCGCAGGAGGTTCTTGATGATCCGTCGCATCGTCGAAAAATCGTCAACGATGAGGATTTTCATGTTCTTGTCCAAGTCGACCTCCGTACAGTCCTAAACGCCCGTGCATCCACAGGCGCCGCAAATCGTGAAACCGGCAATGCTCAGCTGGCTCGCCACTCGCTCAGCCTGGCCCGCAAACGTGCGGCGCACTGGCTATGCAGCTGGCTGACCCGGGATTCACTGACCCCCAGTACCTCGCCGATTTCCTTCAAGTTCAGTTCTTCATCGTAATAAAGCGCCAGGACCAGACGCTCGCGCTCCGGCAGGTTGGCGATGGCATCGGCCAAGGCCGCCTGGAAGCGTTCATCCTCCAGACCATGCAGGGGCCCACCGTGGCTGCTGGCATCCTCATGCAACCCGCCATGCTCGCCGTCCTGCACAAGGTCGTCGAAGCTGAACAGACGGCTGCCCAGAGTGTCGCCAAGAATGCCGTAGTAATCCTCGAGACTCAATTGGAGTTCGGCCGCAACTTCTTGATCTTTAGCGTCTCTTCCTGTTCGCGCCTCAATAATTCGGATGGCGTCGCTGACCATGCGGGTATTGCGGTGTACGGAACGAGGGGCCCAATCACCCTTGCGCACCTCATCGAGCATGGCGCCACGGATGCGGATGCCGGCATAGGTCTCGAAACTCGCGCCCTTGCCGCCGTCGTATTTTTTTGACGCCTCCAGCAGGCCGATCATGCCCGCCTGAATCAGATCATCGACCTGCACGCTGGCCGGCAGCCGGGCCAGCAGGTGATAGGCAATGCGCTTGACCAGGGGCGCATAGCGCTCGATCAACTGGTGCTGCGAATCCTGCGCCTGCGCCTTGTTATACATGCGAAGTCCACTGGCTGCTGTCATACCGCCGTACCCGCGATCGGTTGCTGCACCAGACGCTCGACGAAGAACTCCAGATGGCCGCGCGGATTGGCCGGAAGCGGCCAAGTGTCGACTTTCTGGGCAATCGCCTTGAACGCCAGTGCGCATTTCGAGCGCGGGAAGGCTTCATACACCGCGCGCTGCTTCTGCACGGCCTTGCGAACGGACTCGTCGTAGGGAACAGCGCCTACGTACTGCAAAGCCACATCGAGGAAACGGTCAGTCACCTTGGTCAGCTTAGCAAAGAGATTGCGCCCCTCCTGGGGACTGTGAGCCATGTTGGCCAGCACACGAAAGCGGTTCATACCGTAATCGCGATTGAGCAGTTTGATCAGCGCATAGGCGTCGGTGATCGAGGTCGGCTCGTCACAGACCACCACCAGCACCTCCTGGGCCGCGCGCACGAAACTGACCACGCCGTCGCCGATACCGGCTGCCGTATCGATCACCAGTACGTCGAGGTTGTCGCTGATATCGCTGAAGGCCTGGATCAGGCCGGCATGCTGTACTGGCGACAGCTGCACCATGCTCTGGGTGCCGGAGGCGGCGGGCACGATGCGGATGCCGCCGGGACCTTGCAGCAGGACGTCCTTGATATCGCACTCACCATTGATCACATCGGCCAGGGTGCGCTTGGGCGTCAGGCCGAGCAGCACATCGACGTTGGCCAGCCCCAGGTCGGCGTCCATCAACATGACCCGGCGCCCGAGATCGGCCAGCGCCAGGGACAGATTCACCGACACGTTGGTCTTGCCAACGCCGCCCTTGCCGCCAGTCACCGCAATCACCTGTACGGGATGCATACTACCCATGTTCTTCTCTTACCTTGTCTTGCCGGTCTGGGCTGGTCGGGCAACTACACCGACCCTTTCCTAACACTAGAACGCCTTGCTCGCTATCGCCTGTTCTATCCCACCCGACGCGCCGGGTGGTGGTAGAGGCCGGCGAACATGTCCGCCATGGCTTCCTCGCTCGGATCTTCCGCAACCTGCAGGCTCACAGCACGGCTCACCAGCTGATGACTGCGCGGCACCTGCAGATCATCCGGAATCTTCGGCCCATCAGCCAGATAGGCTACCGGTAGATGCTGGCTGATAGCCAGCCCCAATACTTCGCCAAGGCTGGCTGCTTCGTCGACTTTGCTCAGAATGCAGCCGGCCAAGCCGCAGCGCTTGTAGCTGTGATAGGCCGCCTTGAGGACCTGCGCCTGGCTGGTAGCGGCCAACACCAGATAATTCTTCGACTTGATGCCGCGGCCAGCCAGGCTGTCCAGCTGTAGGCGCAGGGCCGGATCATTACCCGGCAAACCGGCGGTGTCGATCAGTACGACCTTCTTGCGCGCCAGCGGAGCCAAGGCCTGGGCCAGCGACTGACCCGGGTCGACCTGGGTCACCGAAACATTGAGGATGCGACCCAGCGTCTTGATCTGCTCCTGGGCGCCGATGCGGAAGCTGTCCATGCTGACCAGAGCGATGCTCTGCGGGCCGTACTTCAGCACATAGCGCGCAGCCAGCTTGGCCAGCGTAGTGGTTTTGCCCATGCCAGCCGGGCCGACCAGAGCGATGACACCACCCTCCTCCAGCGGCTCGACCTTCGGAGTCTTCACCGCGTGCGCCAGGTGAGCCAGCAACATGCGCCAGGCCTGCCGTGGTTCGGCGACGTTGGCAACGCGATCCAGCAAGGCCTTGGACAGGTCGGCGGGCAACCCCATGCGCTGCAGGCGGCGCCACAGGTTAGCCTGCTGCGGCTTGCGGTTCTGCATCTGCCCCCAGGCAATGGAGCCCAGCTGGACTTCGATCAACTCGCGCAGGCCATGCAGCTCGAAGCGCATCGCATCCAATGCACGCTGGTCGACGGCAGCACTGCTGGGCGTGGCTGGCTGCTGAGCAGCAACCGGGCGCTGGGCCTTGACCGCCGTAGCGGGTAACTCGGGGGCAATCAGCGATTCGTTGGCAAACAGCTGGCGATCCTTGCGCTCATCGGCAATGGCTCGCGTGGTCAGCTCGGCCTGGGCATGGGCAATCTTCGCCTGGGTCTTGCGCAGCTCCGCTTCCAACTCCGGATTCGCTTGGCGTGCCGGCGCAACCGGCTGGTAATCCAGCGCAGCGGTCAGCTCCACGCCGCCGGCGACACGGCGGTTGCCGATGATCGAGGCATCGGCGCCCAGTTCATCACGCACCAGTTTCATGGCGGTACGCATATCGGCTGCGAAGAAGCGTTTGACTTGCATGGCTTAGCGCCCTCAGTTCTGGCCGACCGTAGCGACGATCGTGACCTGCTTGTTATCCGGTATTTCCTGGTAGGCCAGTACATGCATGTTCGGTACGGCGAGCCGCGCAAAGCGCGACAGCATCGCTCTAACCGGACCAGCCACCAGCAGGATCACTGGCTTGCCGAGCATCTCCTGGCGCTGCGCCGCTTCCACCAGGGAGCGCTGCAGCTTCTCGGCCATGCCAGGTTCGAGGAGGATGCCGTCCTCGGAGCCCTGACCGGCCTTCTGCAGGCTATTGAGCAATAACTGTTCCAACCTGGGCTCCAGAGTGATCACAGGCAGCTCCGCCTCTAGTCCCACAATGCTTTGCACGATTGCGCGAGACAGCGCGACGCGCACTGCCGCCACCATCGCGGCGGGATCTTGACTCTTTCCGGCAACGTTGGAGATGGCTTCGGCAATGCTACGGATATCGCGCACCGGCACCTGCTCCTGCAGCAGGGTCTGCAGCACCTTGAGCAGCATGGACAGCGAGATCATCCCCGGCACCAGCTCTTCGGCAAGTTTCGGTGAGCTCTTGGCCAGCAACTGCAACAACTGCTGGACCTCCTCATGCCCGAGCAGCTCGTGGGCATGTTTGTGCAGTACCTGGTTCAGGTGAGTGGCGACCACGGTGCTGGCGTCGACCACCGTGTAACCGAGCGACTGCGCCTGATCACGCTGGCTAGGGTCGATCCACACCGCCTCCAGACCGAATGCCGGGTCTTTGGCGGCGATACCGTTGAGCGTGCCGAAGACCTGGCCAGGGTTAATGGCCAGCTCGCGCTCCGGATACACCTCGGCTTCGGCCACGCTGACCCCCATCAGGGTCAGGCGATAGGCGTTCGGCAACAGGTCGAGGTTGTCACGGATATGCACCGAGGGCATGAGGAAGCCCATCTCCTGGGAAAGCTTCTTGCGTACCCCCTTGATTCTCGCCAGCAGCTGACCGCCCTGATTGCGGTCCACCAGCGGGATCAGGCGATAGCCCACTTCCAGGCCAACCATGTCCACCGGTGTGACGTCGTCCCAGCCCAGCTCCTTGACCTCCTGGGCCTTCTGCGCCGGCAGCAGCTCCTGCTGACGCTGCACTTCCTTGACCTCGGCCTCCTTGGTCTTGCGTTGCTTGTTGGCGATCCAGTAGGCCGCGCCCGCAGCCACCAGGCCGAGGCCGATGAAGGAAAAGTGCGGCATGCCCGGCACCAGCCCCATGGCGATCATGATGGCCGCGGCCACGGCCAGCGCACGAGGCGAGGCAAACATCTGCCGACCCACCTGAGCCCCCATGTCCTCCGAGGTGGAAACACGGGTCACCATGATGGCGGCGGCGGTCGAGAGCAGCAGCGAGGGAATCTGCGCCACCAGGCCGTCACCGATGGTCAGCAAGGTGTAGATGCGCCCCGCTTCGGTAAAGGCCAGGTCGTGCTGGGCAACGCCAATGGCGATACCCCCGATCAGGTTAATGAACAGGATCAGCAAACCGGCTATGGCGTCGCCACGTACGAACTTCGAGGCACCGTCCATCGAGCCGTAGAAGTCCGCCTCCTGGGCTACCTCGGTGCGGCGCTTCTTGGCTTCGGCCTGATCGATCAGACCGGCATTGAGATCCGCGTCGATAGCCATCTGCTTGCCGGGCATGGCATCCAGGGTGAAGCGCGCGGACACTTCGGAAATACGCCCGGCGCCCTTGGTGACCACCACGAAGTTGATGATCATCAGAATCGCGAACACCACGATACCGACCACGTAGTTGCCGCCGATCACGACCTCACCGAAGGCCTGAATCACCTTACCCGCAGCGTCGTGGCCATCCTGGCCGTTGAGCAATACCACCCGGGTGGACGCGACGTTCAGCGCCAGACGCAACAACGTGGCGGCCAGCAGAACGGTTGGGAAGACGGCAAAATCCAGAGGCCTCAGGGCGTAGATGGCGACCAGCAGAACCACGATGGACAAGGCAATGCTGAAGGTGAACAGCACGTCGAGCAGGAACGGCGGGATCGGCAGCATGACCATGGCGAGCATGACCAGCAGCAACAGCGGAATCCCCAGATTGCCGTGGCGCAAACCCGCCAGGTTACTGCGGACATCGCCGATGACTTGTGCACGATTTACTGCCACTTGAATTCCCCGCCCCATTCAAACTTTTGACGCAAAAAGGCGCCGTGCAGGGGTAACGGCAAGAAGCATTCCAACTATGGGAACTGTAAGCGCGGGGCTCCGCCTGTTACTCGTCGCGACGTAGATCTGGCGGGATAGGCAGGTCCGGCAACGGCCCAGGTCGCTTGCCCTTGCCGGCGCGATACTGCTTGAGCTGATAGACGTAGGCCAGTACCTGAGCCACGGCCAGGTAGAGGCCGGCGGGAATTTCCTGATCCACCTCGGTGGAGTAGTACACCGCCCGCGCCAGCCCTGGCGACTCCAGCAACGTCACCTGATGCTCCTGGGCGATCTCACGAATCTTCAGCGCCAGGAAATCGCCGCCCTTGGCCAGCAGCATGGGCGCATTACCTTTGCTCGGGTCGTACTTCAGGGCCACGGCGAAGTGTGTCGGGTTGGTGATCACCACGTCAGCCTCAGGCACCTGCTGCATCATGCGCCGTTCGGCCATCTGCCGTTGCAACTGACGAATCTTCGATTTGACCTCGGGCTTGCCCTCGCTGTCCTTGTACTCGTCGCGCACTTCCTGCTTGGTCATCATCAGCTTCTGCTTGGTGTCCCAGAGCTGGAACGGCACATCCACCGCGGCGATCAGGATCAAGCCGCAGGCCAGCCACAACAGGCTGCGCCCGACCACCATCATGCTGTGCATGATGGCCGACTCGACCGGTTCGCTGGCGATGGCCAGCAGGTCATCCTGGTCGGCAGACAGCACGGCCAGGGCCACCAGCAGAATCAGCACGAACTTGGCGAGCGCCTTGAGCAGCTCGACCAGGGCCTTGGCCGAGAACATGCGCTTGAGCCCTTCCAGCGGGTTCATGCGGCTGAACTTGGGTAGCAACGCCTCCCCGGAGAACAGCCAGCCACCGAGCGCGATGGGGCCGATAATGGAGGCAACGAGCAGCACAATGAGGAACGGCTGCAAGGCAATCAGCGCATGCATTCCACTGCTCAGCAGTTGGCGCGCCATGGCCCCCTCGTCCTGCAGCACCTCGCGTGGCAGAGAGAAGTTGCCGTGCATCAGGCCCAGCATCGCATTGCCCAACTGGGCACCGAAGATCAGCAACGCCGCCGCTCCAGCAAACGTTACCGCCAGGGTATTGAGCTCCTTGGAGCGAGCGATCTGCCCTTTCTTGCGCGCCTCTTCCAGGCGCTTACTAGTGGGTTCCTCGCTTTTGTCGGCGCCGCTTTCGCTCTCAGCCATAGTGCAGCCCCCTTAGCGCGTGCGCGCCAGCTCACGCAGCTGGGCCAGGGCCTCGCTGGTCAGCGTCTGGAAATGCGCGAGAAAGTCAGAGAGACCGACCCAGAAAATCACCAGGCCCAGCACCAGGGTCAGCGGAAAACCGATGGAAAAGATGTTCAGCTGCGGCGCGGCACGGGTCATCACACCGAACGCCAGGTTGATGATCAGCAGCGCGGTGATCACCGGCAGCGCCAGCAGCAGGCCAGCTGCGATCACCCAGCTCAGCTTGCCGGCCAGCTCCCAGTAGTGGTCCACCAGCAAACCGCCGCCTACCGGCAAGGTCACGAAACTCTCGGCCAACACCTCGAACACCACCAAGTGACCATTCATGGCCAAAAACAGCAGGGTCACCAGCATCAATAGGAACTGCGCCAGCACCGGCACCGACACACCATTGCTGGGGTCGACCATGGAGGCGAAGCCCAGACCCATCTGCACGGCGATGATCTGCCCGGCCACGGTAAAAAGATGGAAATACAGCTGCAGCAAGAAACCGAACATCACGCCAATCAGCACCTGCTCGGCGATCAGCAGCATCGACTGCAGGCTGATCGAGTCTACCTGTGGCATCGGCGGCAGATTCGGTGCCAGTACCAGACAGATGGCCAAGGCCAGGTACAGCCGCACCCGCGCCGGCACCAGCTGGGTACCGATCACCGGCATCACCATCAACATGGAGGCGATGCGGAACAACGGCAGGAGGAACTGGCCCACCCAGCCGCCAATCTGTGCGTTGGTAAGTTCCAGCATCAGCCGATCAACAACGGAATGTTCTGCACCAGCGTCTGGGTGTACTCCATCAGCTCGCGCACCAGCCAAGGCCCGGCCCAGATCAGGGTGAGCAGCATCACCAACAGGCGTGGAATGAAACTCAGGGTCTGTTCGTTGATCTGCGTGGCCGCCTGGAACATGGCTACCAGCAAACCGACCAGCAGGCTCGGTAGCACGGTAAGGCCGACGATCATGGCAGTCAGCCAGAGCGCTTCGCGGAACAGGTCGACGGCAACTTCCGGAGTCATCTTGGCGCCTCTATATCGTGCCGAAACTGCCGGCCAGGGTGCCCATGATCAACGCCCAGCCGTCCACCAGTACGAACAACATGATCTTGAACGGCAGGGAAATGATCAGCGGCGACAGCATCATCATGCCCATCGCCATGAGGATACTGGCCACCACCATGTCGATGATCAGAAACGGGATGAAGATCATGAAACCTATCTGGAACGCGGTCTTCAGCTCGGAGGTAACGAAGGCCGGGATCAGAATGGTCAGCGGCGCCGCCTCCGGACTGGCGATATCGGTGCGCTTGGACAGGCGCACGAACAGCTCCAGGTCCGAGGCGCGAGTCTGCGCCAGCATGAAGGACTTGATCGGCACCTCGGCCTTGGCAATCGCTTCCTGCGCCGGCAACTGCTCGTTGAGATAGGGCTGCAGGGCTTCTCGGTTAATCTGATCGAACACCGGCGCCATGATGAACATGGTCAGGAACAGCGCCATCCCGATCAGAATCTGGTTCGACGGTGTCTGCTGCAGGCCCAGCGCCTGACGCAGGATGGAAAACACGATGATGATCCGGGTGAAACTGGTCATCAGCATGACGAACGCCGGAATGAAACTCAGCGCCGTCATGATCAGCAGGATCTGCAGGCTGACCGAGTACTCCTGCTGCCCGGCGGCATCGGTGCTCAGGGTGATGGCAGGGATCGACAAGGGATTGTCGGCGCCGAATGCCAGGGGTGCGGCGATGACCAGCAACAGGGTCAGCAGGATGCGCCAGGCGCTCATGTGTTGTCCTTATGGTCCTTCTGGTCCTTGCCGAGCAGCTCCATCAGGCGCTGGGCGAACTCCGGCGTGGTCGGCTCGCCCTCATGCGGCAATACAGGCTCCTTGAGCACATGCAGCGGCGTGATCCGGCCGGCGCTGATGCCGAGGAGGATCTGCTCGCCACCAACCTGAACCAGCAGCAGGCGATCACGCGGGCCCAGTGCCTGGCTGGCCACCAGCTTGATCGCCTGATTGCCACGCGGGCCGATCTGCTGCATCCGGCGCAGCAGCCAGGCCAGAGCGAAGATCAGGCCGACCACCAGCAGCAAGCCGAACAATAATTGCACCAGCTGGCCACCGATATCGCTGCCAGCCATCGGCGTCGTCGCCGCGGGCTCGGCAGCCAGCGCCGTCAGCGGCGCCAGGAGCAGGACACTGCAGAATCGCATCATGGCTCAGCGCAGCTTCTTGATGCGTTCGCTGGGGCTGATCACGTCCGTCAGGCGAATACCGAACTTCTCGTTGACCACCACCACTTCGCCATGGGCGATCAGCGTGCCGTTGACCAGGACGTCCAGCGGCTCGCCAGCCAGGCGATCCAGCTCGACCACCGAACCTTGATTGAGCTGCAGCAGGTTGCGGATGGAAATCTCGGTACTGCCCACTTCCATGGAGATGGACACCGGAATATCGAGAATCACGTCCAGATTCGGACCATCCAGGCTCACCGGACCATTCCCCGGCTTGGGGGCGGCACCGAATTCTTCCATTTCCATACGCGGCGCGGACGGGGCGGCAGGCGCCCCCTGGTTCATCAACGCATCGATGTCGTCCTGCCCGGCTGCATCGTCGCCGGCCTCGGCCAGGGCTGCGGCCCACTCGTCGGCCAATGCCTGCTCTTCTGGGCTGCTGCCTTCGTTTTCGTCTGCCATCGTTCTACCTCGACTGGCTGTCTATCTGGTGCTGGCCGGATTGCGACCCGACCAGCGTATTAATACCCGGGCACGGCGCCTTAGCGCATGCGCTCAACGGGTTCGAGAACTTGCAGGGCCAGGTTGCCCTTGTGCGCTCCCAGCTTGACCTTGAAGGCCGGTACGCCATTGGCGCGCATGATCATTTGTTCCGGCAACTCGACCGGGATCACATCGCCGGGCTGCATGTGCAGAATGTCGCGCAGCTTGAGCTCGCGCCGCGCCAGCGTGGCACCCAGAGGCACGTTGACGTCGAGAATGTCTTCGCGCAGGGCCTTGATCCAGCGCTCGTCCTGATCGTCCACGTCGGACTGGAAACCGGCATCGAGCATCTCGCGAATCGGCTCGATCATCGAATAGGGCATGGTCACGTGCAGGTCGCCGCCACCGCCGTCCAGTTCGATATGGAACGTGGACACCACCACCACTTCGCTGGGGCTGACGATGTTCGCCAGGGCCGGATTCACTTCCGAGTTGATGTACTCGAAATTGACATCCATCACCGCGTGCCAGGCTTCCTTGAGATCGACGAAGGCCTGGTCGATGACCATGCGCACCACGCGCAACTCGGTTGGCGTGAATTCACGCCCTTCGATTTTGGCGTGGCGGCCGTCGCCGCCGAAGAAATTGTCCACCAGCTTGAACACCAGCTTGGCGTCGAGGATGAACAAGGCCGTGCCGCGCAGCGGCTTCATCTTCACCAGGTTGAGACTGGTCGGCACGTACAGCGAATGCACGTACTCGCCAAACTTCATCACCTGCACGCCGCCCACTGCCACATCGGCGGAGCGTCGCAGCAGGTTGAACATGCTGATACGGGTATAGCGAGCGAAACGCTCGTTGATCATTTCCAGGGTCGGCATGCGTCCACGGACGATGCGATCCTGGCTGGTCAGGTCATAACTCTTGACGCTACCGGGTTCGGCATCGTCCTCGGTCTCGACCAGGCCATCGTCGACGCCATGCAGCAGCGCGTCGATCTCATCCTGTGACAGCAGGTCCTGTACGGCCATGGTGTCTCCCGCCTACTGCAGCACGATATTGGTGAACAGTACCTGTTCGACCACGGTTTTTCCGGTTTCTTTCTGCGCCAGCTCCTGCACGGCAGTGGTCGCCTGCTGACGCAACAGTTCCTTGCCGACCGGGGTCATCAGGGTGTCGAAATCCTGCCCGGAAAACAGCATCACCAGGCGATTGCGCAGCAGCGGCATGTGCACCTTGAGCGCATCGAGTTCGGCCTGGTTGCGGGCCATCAGGGCCACACTGACCTGCATGTAGCGCTGCCGCCCCTGTTGTTTGAAGTTGACGATAAAGGCCGGCGCGATGCTCTCGTAGATGGCCGGCTGTTTGACCGGTGCGGCGCCCTCCTCGGCATGCTCTTCGGCGGCCGGAGTTTCTTCGCCACCCTTGTCCTTGCCGAGGAAGAACAGCGTGGCCCCCACCGACAGCCCCACTGCCAGCAATAGCCCGACGACGATCAGGATGATTATCTTGAGCTTGCCCTTGCCCGGCTTCTCGCCTGAGCCATCGGCTGCGGCGGGGTTAGGAGCTTGTTTCTTTGCCATGCCAGAAATCCGTCACCAAACAGTATTTTTTCTTCCGTCAAGGGCTTACGAGCAAGTGTTATGCCACCTTGTAAACAAGATAGTCGCTTCCAAGCCACCCGACACAGGCAGCCGATATACCAAGGCAACGACCGCCTGTCACCCGAAAACGACGACGCCCGGTGTTTTGCTGCACCGAGCGTCGTCATATGGCTCGCGGGAAATAGGTCAGGCGTAGTAGTCCACCAACCCTCGCGGTGCCGCCGCCGATGGACTGCGGATTTCGCTGGTGCCGATGAGCACTTCGTCATTGCCCGCGTCAGCCAGGCCGCGCCCGCCACCCTGACGGCGGCCCTCGTCGGCACCACCCTGGGAGCCACGGGCGGACTGATCGGAGACATTTACATCGAGCTGGTTCATACCCTGCTGGGCGAACATCTCGCGCAAGCGATGGGCCTGACCTTCCAGCTGGTCCCGCACGTTGGCGTTGGGGCTGACGAAAGTCACCTGCGCCGCCTGATCCTTGTTCAACTCGATGCGCACTTCCAGGCGCCCCAGCTCAGCAGGGTCGAGCTGGATTTCGGCCGATTTGAGACTCTGGCTGGAGAGCCACATGACCCGATCGACCACCGCCTCGCTCATGCCCGCGTGGTTCATCTGCACGGGCGGGCCGGGCACCAGAGGCAAGCGCTGGTTGACCGCATTCTGCTGGCCAATGGCCTGGCTGAGCGCACTCAGCTTGTTGGCAAAGGCCTCGGCACGCGCGTCGACCTGAGTCTCGCGAGCCTCGGGTAGACCTTCCAGCCCCTCGCTCAGCAACTCGGTGTCCAGCCCTTCGCCTGGCGACTCTTCAGTGGGCATCGCGTCGCCGCTGAACGCCGCCAGGGCATTGGCAAAGCCTGGTGAAGTGGAACGCTCCGCTGCCACCGCGCCGGGGCTCAGTTGCTGCGTCGCGGCCTGGCCCTGCGCGCCGACCTCCAGAGCCAGCTTCACGCCTGGCAGGCTGTTGAGCATGTCCAGTTCGGGGTCGTGGCTGGCCTCGGTCAGCGTGGCGGGTGCGCCACTGGCAACGGTCGGTGTTGCCGCAAGGCCTTCGGCCAGTTCCTCGCCGAGCAGCGCAGGATCGCCCTCGGCGTCGTCCGGGTTTTCCGCCGCAGTCTGCTGACCGGCCAACCCGAGCAGCAGCAGAGGATCGATGGCCTCCTCGGCGCCGTCCTGCGCATCGTCCGGCAAGGATTTGCCGCTATCGGCAACCTCCGTCTGCTCGGCAGCGGCCTCAGCAACCGGTGCCTCGGCCGGAGGGGCCTGTTCGGTCGCCTCCTGAGCTGCCTTGGCGCTGGCTTCCTTGCGCTCTGCGGCCTTGGTCTGGCGCTCCTTGGCATACACCTCGGCGAAGCTGGAGTCCTTGTCCCTACTGGGCTCAGGCCCGTTGGCAGGTGCCCTCGCGGGCGCAGCCTTGGGGCGCACTTCAGGCGCGGACTGGAGAAGAAAATCGGGTGCAACGGACATGGGTACTCTCCGTCAGGGGTGGATCGTACCGAAGCTAGAGCAAGGGACGGGCCAACTTTGCCAGGAAGACCGGCGGCCCATTGTTTGAAAAGCAGGTTTAGCGATAACGCTGGCGTTCGGACTTGAGCAGGATGCGCACGATGGCGAACTCTCGCTCGATCTGCTCGACCAGCCCGGGGGCGTCATCCAGGCGCTCGCGCCTTGCATCTTCCTCCAGATCCTTGCACAACCTGGCCAGCAGTGGCGCCCCCATGTTGCTGCAGCTGCCCTTGAAGCTGTGTGCAGCCAGACGCAGGGCCTGGGCATCGGCGGCAGTGAGCGCCTCGTGGAGGCAACGCAGACGCTCTTCCGAGTCGATCAGAAAGGTATCCAGCAGCACGGGATACTCTGCGCCCATGACATCCAGCAGGGAGGCCAATACATTCTGATCGAGATGGGATTCGGACACCGGCTCACTCCGTGATCGGGAAGCGCCGATTATGCCTGAGCCGCCCAGCGAAACTCCACGCTGATGCCACGACCATCCACCGTCCACTCGCATTGGTGAGTGAGTTGGCGAACTAGACGCAGGCCACGACCACTCAGGCAGCCTGCGCCCGGTTGCAGATCGAGGACGTCGACCACGGCGAAGCCCGTGCCGCTGTCCTGCACATCGATACGCAGGCTACCGCCATCGGGCAGCGGACACAGTGCCAGGTCGAAGCGCACGAACCCGTCCTGCAGCGCCTGCAAGCGCTGGCTGCGCTCTCGGTAGTAGCGGGCAAACCCATCGGCGTCGGCCTTGAGCCGCGAATCCAGACCCAGCACGCCATGCTCAAGGGCATTGGAATAAAGCTCCGCCAGCACCGTGTACAGCGCGCCGCCCTGGGCGCGCAGACCCTGTACTTCCATCAACAGCTGCAACAGGAAAGGCAAGGGGTTGAAGCGCTTGAGCGTTTCGGCACGAAACTCGAAACTGGCCGACCAGTCCAGCGGGCTGCTCTGGCCGCTGTCCGTGAATGCCAAAGGTGGACGCTGGATCGCGCCCTCCTCGACCATGCTCAGCTCGATCATGCTGACATCGTCCTGGGCCTCACCCCGAAAGGCGGCCAGCGAGCGCTTGATCTCATCGAACAACGCAGCCGGAGGATGTCCGGCAGTCAACACCTGCAACAGGCGCTCCTCGCCATACATCTGACCGCTGGCATCACGGGTTTCCAGCACACCATCGGAGAGCAGGAAGATGCGATCACCCGGTGCCAAAGCGTGGACTTCATATGATTCGTTGAAGTTCGCCGGTTCCAGCACACCCAGCGGGAGGTGACGCGATACCAGCGGAATGCGCTCGACACCACCGGCGCGCAGCAGATGGCCATCCGGCAGACCGCCGTTCCACACCTCGACGACCCGCCGCTGGAAGCTCAGGTTGAGCAGCACCGCGCAGCAGAACACCCCCACCGGAAGAATGCGTTTGAGCTTGGCATTCATCTCGCGAAGGATTTCCGCCATGGAGAACCCCTTGGCGGTCATGCCATAGAACACCTCGGCCAGCGGCATGGCGCCAATCGCCGCAGGCAGTCCGTGGCCGGTGAAATCACCCAACAGCACATGCATGCCACCACTGGGCTTGAACGCCGCCAGCAGCAGGTCGCCATTGAACAGGGCGAAAGGCGATTGCAGGTAGCGGATGTTCGCCGCGCCCAGGCAACCGGAGTGCGCCACCTTGTCGAACACCGCCTTGGCCACACGCTGCTCGTTGACCAGGTGTTCGTTGTGCTTGGCGATCAGGTCGCGCTGCCGGCGCACCGTGTCCTGCAGTCGACGCAGGCGATCCATGGCGCGGATCTTGGCATCGAGGATGACCTGGTTGTAGGGCTTGGCCAGGAAGTCGTCACCCACCTCAAGGCAACGCACCAGCGCTTCGCTTTCGGTCAGGGAGGTGAGGAAAATGATCGGTACCAGCGTCTCGCCGGCGGCAGTCTTGATCCGCCGGGCCGCCTCGAAACCGTCCATCACCGGCATCAGGGCATCCATCAGCACCAGCTGCGGACGCTCGCGCTCGAACAGCTGCACCGCCTCCAGGCCGTTATCGGCGGTGAGCACCCGATGGCCCTGGCGACTGACGATGGTAGAGAGCAGCAGACGGTCGGCCGCACTGTCCTCGGCGATCAGGATGGACAGGCGGCCGGGCATGGCGATCAGCCGATCTGGAACAGTTGTTCGAAGTTGGAAATGGAGAGGATCTTGCGCACATCCGGATTGCAGTTGACCAGACTGATGTGCGCATGGTCGCCACCGGCGTGATCACGCAGCAGCAGGAGCATGCCGAGCGCCGAGCTGTCCAGGTAGGTCGCCCCCTTGAGATCCACTACGTAGCGTTTGGGTGTGGCACTCACCCGCTCATAGGCATCACGAAACTCCTGATGCGCCGAGAAATCGAAGCGCCCCTGGATATGGATTGTCAGCTCCTGTCCGTCGCTCGAGGGCAGCGCGGTGATAGCCATGTGGCACTCCTTGTTTTTTCTTGTGCAGAGAAAGATTTAGCATCGACCAGTGGTCGCGGCAACCACCGTCATTGCGGATCGCGCATGGAGGGACGCTGAGCCAGCTCATCCAGCAGCTTTTGTTCGCGCCGATCCTCGACTGCACGCGCCTCGTCCAGGTAGCGCTGGACCAGTTTGCGCAGCCCCTCTACACGAGCATAGCGTTGCTGCCAGGTAGCCCGCGCCTTTTCCAGATTCTGCCGATGCCAGGTGACACTCTGCAGTTGCTGGCCAATGGCGGTTTCCAGTTGGCTGAGAAAGCGCTGGTAGTTCATCAGCCATTGCCCGGATACACCCTGTCGCCCCTCCGTGATCCATTGCTGCTGATAATCGCCGCGATAACGCTCCAGCTCGCCCAGCTGCACTTCGGCCTTGGCCAGCAGCCCCTGGCAATGCGCCAACTGGCGGGCGGCCTCGCGCTCGGCGCGCTCGGCCATCTCGATCACCGGCGCCAGGCGCGCGGCACGGCTATCGGCCACCTATCAGCCCTGCGCCGGCGGGTTGAACACCTGCGCCAGCTGGCTGACGCTGTCGCTCAGCCGCTCGCTGTCACCCAGGCCCTGGCGCAGGTAACGCATCATGTTCGGTTGCCGGGCGATGGCCAGGTCGGTATCGGCATCACCGCCCGCTACGTAGGCGCCCACGCTGATCAGGTCGCGACTCTGCTGATAGCGCGACCACAGCTGCTTGAACCTTTGTGCCTGCTTGAGATGCTCGGGGCTGACCACTTGCGGCATGACGCGGCTGATCGAGGCTTCGATGTCGATGGCCGGGTAATGCCCCTCCTCGGCCAGCCGCCGCGACAGCACGAAGTGGCCATCGAGCACGCCACGGGCAGCATCGGCGATCGGGTCCTGCTGGTCATCGCCCTCGGAGAGCACGGTGTAGAACGCGGTGATCGAGCCACCACCAGCCTCGGCATTGCCGGCACGCTCCACCAGCTTGGGCAGCTTGGCGAACACCGAGGGCGGATAGCCCTTGGTCGCCGGCGGCTCGCCGATGGCCAGGGCGATCTCGCGCTGGGCCTGGGCAAAACGAGTCAGCGAATCCATCAACAGCAGGACGTTCTTGCCCTTGTCGCGGAAATATTCGGCGATGCGCGTGCAGTACATGGCCGCGCGCAAACGCATCAGCGGTGCCTCGTCGGCCGGTGACGCGACCACCACCGAGCGCTTGATGCCCTCCTCGCCAAGAATCTCGTCGATGAACTCCTTGACCTCGCGACCACGCTCGCCGATCAGCCCGACCACGATGATGTCGGCCTCGGTGAAGCGCGTCATCATGCCCAACAAAACCGACTTGCCGACGCCGGTACCGGCAAACAGGCCCAGGCGCTGGCCGCGCCCCACTGTGAGCAGGCCGTTGATCGAGCGGATACCAACATCCAGCGGCTCGCTGATCGGGTGACGGTTGAGCGGGTTGATGGTCGGGCCGTCCATCGGCACCCAGTCTTCGGCCTTCATGCCGCCTTTGCCATCCAGGGCGCGGCCGGTGCCGTCGAGTACGCGCCCGAGCATCGACATCCCCATCGGCAAACGACCGGTATCCGGTAGCGGCACCACGCGAGCGCCGGGGGCGATGCCAGCCAGGCTGCCGGCTGGCATCAGATAGATCTTGCCCGAGGAAAACCCCATGACCTCGGCCTCCACCTGCACCGGGTGGTAGCTGTCGTCATTGATCACCAGGCAGCGACTGCCGAGCGCAGCGCGCAGGCCTTCGGCCTCCAGGGTCAGGCCGACCATGCGCAGCAGCCGCCCCTCCACCACCGGCTGGTCCGGCAGCTGCACCGCCTCGGCGTAACCGCTCAGGCGCTTGCCGAAACTGATGCGATCAAGGCGCATCTGGCGCTTCCAGGTCGATCTGCATATCGGCCTCAGGCGGATTGGTGGCCTGTGCCCGCTGCTGCTCGAACAGCTGCTTCAGCGCCTGTGCCATGCGGGTTTCGACGCTGGCATCGATACGACTGCTCTCGCTCTCCACGCGGCAACCGCCGGGCAGCAGCGACTCGTCTTCGAGGATGCGCCAGCTCTCTTCATGGCGCTCACGCAGCGCTTTGATGACCTCGAAATCCTGCGGATTAACGTGGATACGCACATTGCTCGCGCCCATCGGCAGCAGCTTGAGCGCCTCACGCAGCACATGGCGGATCTGGCTCGAGTCACTGGCCAGCTCGCGCTGGATCACCTGCCGGGTGACCTGGCTGACCAGATTGACCAACGCCAGCTCCAGCTCCTGATCCTGCTCGGCAATGGGCTCCAGCAGGTGGCCCATGACCTGCTCCAGCGAAGCGACCTTGGCCGCCAGCGCCACTTCGGCCTCCTGCTTGGCCTTGAGTTGGCCGGCATGAAAACCGTCCTTCTCGCCGGTGGCGAAGCCTTCGTTATAGGCGTCCTGGCGGATTGCCTCGAGCTCGTCGAGGGTCAAGGGTTTGACGTCTTCGACGGCCACCTCCTCGACCTGCGCCAACTCTTCCTCGGGCGCCGGTTCCGGCTCGGGCTCCGGCTCGGGCGGCGACTCCACCTGCGGGTCGAAGCTGGGCAGCGACCAGCGGTCGAAGCCACTGATGTCCTTGGCGCGGATCAGCTCGCTGGGAGCCTCCTTGGGAACCATGCTCGCTCGCCTCTTAGATCATCGCCTCGCCACCGGCACCGCCGAGGACGATTTCGCCGGACTCGGCCATGCGCCGAGCAATGGTAAGGATTTCCTTCTGCGCCGTTTCCACTTCGCTGACACGCACCGGGCCCTTGGCTTCCAGGTCGTCGCGCAGCAGCTCGGCAGCACGCTTGGACATGTTCTTGAAGACCTTTTCCTTGATGCCGTCGTCGGCGCCCTTCAGCGCCAGGACCAGCACATCGGAGGAGACTTCGCGCATCAGTGCCTGGATGCCACGGTCGTCGACGTCGGCCAGGTTGTCGAAGACGAACATCAGGTCTTCGATCTGGCTGGACAGGTCCTCGTCCACCTCGCGGATGGAGTCCATCAGCTGACCTTCCACCGAGCTGTCGAGGAAGTTCATGATGTCGGCAGCACGTTTCACGCCGCCCAGGTTGGCACGGGTGGTGTTGGAGCTGCCGGAGAACTGCTTCTCGAGAATCTGGTTGAGTTCCTTCAGTGCCGCCGGCTGCACGGTGTTGAGCGAGGAAACGCGCAGGATGATGTCCAGGCGCACCTTGTGGTCGAAATGGCTGAGCACTTCACCGGCCTGGTCGGGGTCAAGGTAAGCCACCACGATGGCCTGGATCTGCGGGTGCTCGTAGCGGATCACATCAGCCACGGCGCGCGGCTCCATCCACTTCAGGCTGTCCAGGCCGCTGGTGCTGCCGCCTAGCAGGATGCGGTCGATCAGGTTGCCGGCCTTGTCTTCGCCAAGAGCCGCGGTGAGCATCTTGCGGATGTAGGCATCGGAGCCCACCCCCAGGCTGGTCTGGTCGCCGACGATATCGACGAACTCGCCCATCACCTGCTCGACCTGCTCGCGCTGCACGTTGCGCATGCCGGCCATGGCCACGCCCACACGCTGCACTTCCTTGGGCCCGAGGTGGCGCAGCACCTGCGCGGCGTCTGTCTCGCCGAGCGAAAGCAGCAGGATGGCGGCCTTGTCGACCTTGTTCAGCTTGACCGCTGTGCGATTGTCACTCATCGGCGTTGATCCACTCTTTGACTACCTGGGCCACGCGACCCGGATCTTCCGCCACCAGGCTCTTGATGGCGTTCAGTTGTGCATCATAACCCTCGGAAGGGCTCGGCAGCAGGATGCTCTGCGGCCCACCGAGACTGACGCGATCAGCGGACAGCTCGCCTTCCAGGCCGCCCATATCACCCAGTTCGACGTCACCATCACCACCTGCTGCCCCACCAGAGGCACGGGCTGGGTTGGTGATGTTGTTCAGCACCGGGCGCAGCACGCCAAATACCAGGACCAGGATGAACAGCACGCCCAGTACCTGTTTGACGATGTCCCAGAACCAGGGTTGCGTATAGAACGGCGTTTCGATGACCTCATCGCCCAGTTCCGCAGAGAACGGCGCATTGATCACGCTGACACTGTCGCCGCGACTGGCGTCGAAACCCACGGAGTCCTGTACCAGGCGGGTGAAACGGGCCAGATCCTCGGCCCCCCAGGGGCTGCGAGTGACCTCGCCGGTTTCGGCGTTGATATTGACCTTGTCGTCCAGCACCACGGCGACCGAGAGGCGCTTGAGGCGGCCTTGCTGCTGCTTGGTGTAGCTGATCGAACGATCCAGCTCGAAGTTGCGGGTGGACTGCTCGCGCTTGTCCGCCGGGTATGGCGCCAGCATCGGCTGGCCGGTAACCGGGTCCATGATCTGCGCGCCATTGGCGTCCAGCAACGGTTGCCCGGCGGCCACCGGACCCGCAGGAGCGGGCGCTGCCGCCGCCTGCTGGGGCGCCGAAGCCGCGCCCGGCGGCT
>NZ_LSOF01000025.1:0-8385 GCF_001592875.1 Pseudomonas sp. BMS12
CGGCCGCGGCCGCACCGACGGTGCACACCACGCCGCCGGGCGCCAAGCCGGAAGTGGCCGCCGAAGTCGGCGCCATCGCCGCACTGTCTGCTGCCGCCGCAGCTGTCGCCGCACCAGCCCGTGACGCCAGCAAGGTACACGCCGGCCCAGCTGTGCGCATGACCGCCCGCGAGTTCGGCGTCGACCTGGCCGCCGTGACCGGCACCGGCCCGAAAGGCCGCATTCTCAGGGAAGACGTGCAGGCCTACGTCAAAGCCATGCTGCAACAGGCCAAGTCGGCCCCAGCTGCTGGCGCCACTGGCGGCGCCGGCATCCCGCCGATTCCGGAAGTGGATTTCAGCAAGTTCGGCCCGGTGGAAGAAGTGGCAATGACCCGCCTGATGCAGGTCGGCGCCGCCAACCTGCACCGCAGCTGGCTCAACGTGCCGCACGTCACCCAGTTCGACAGCGCCGACATCACCGAGCTGGAAGCCTTCCGCGTGGCGCAGAAGGCCGTGGCCGAGAAGGCTGGCGTCAAGCTGACCGTGCTGCCGCTGCTGCTCAAGGCCTGCGCCCATCTGCTCAAGGAACTGCCGGACTTCAACAGTTCGCTGGCACCGAGCGGCAAGGCGATCATCCGCAAGGGTTACGTGCACATCGGCTTCGCCGTGGATACGCCGGACGGCCTGCTGGTGCCGGTGATCCGCGACGTCGACAAGAAAAGTCTGCTGCAGCTGGCCGCCGAAGCCGCCGAACTGGCGGACAAGGCGCGAAACAAGAAGCTCTCGCCGGAAGCCATGCAGGGCGCCTGCTTCACCATCTCCAGCCTCGGCCACATTGGCGGCACCGGCTTCACGCCGATCGTCAACGCCCCGGAAGTGGCGATCCTCGGGGTCAGCAAGGCGACCATGCAGCCGCTGTGGGACGGCAAGGCCTTCCAGCCGCGCCTGATGCTGCCGCTGTCGCTGTCCTACGACCACCGGGTGATCAACGGTGCCGCCGCCGCGCGCTTCACCAAACGTCTGGGCGACGTACTGGGTGATATTCGCACCCTGCTGCTGTAACCCATCGAGTTGTGCTTTGGAGGCATCGACGCCTCTCTCCCTCAGCCCCGCCGCTTGGCGGGGCTTTTTTATGCGCCCGTAACTCCATACGACTGACTCACTGCATGGCCTGGGCGCGCCCATCAGCCGCAGGAAAGGTATTAGCCGCGCCCCAGAGACAACACAGCGCGTCGCGGCCAAGGCCCCTCCTACAAAGCCCCGAGACACATAAAAAGATCCGTATTCGTTAAATGTTGATCTGCACGAACGCTTTGTGGGAGCGGCTTTAGCCGCGATGCTTTTGAGTTGCTCTAATCGCGGCTAAAGCCGCTCCCACTAGAGCAGATTGGCAGTGGCAAGCACGGAAACAGAGCCATAGAAAAGCCCCGCCGAAGCGGGGCTCTTGTAGCAGCCAGCGACTCTCAGTTCTTCTGCAGATTGCGAATCAGGAAGCTGATCGCCTTGGCCAGGTCGGCCGCACCCTGGTGATCGCGCAACACGGTGATCCACGGACTGCCATCCCCGGGATTATTGAGCACGCAGGTGATACCGCTGGTCGGGCAGTTGTAGTGGATGTAGGGATCGACGCCAAACACGGACAGGCGCTGATTGCTCACCGCCAGGCTCTTGCTCTGCTCAGCGCGGGTCTCTTGGCGCAGCAGCAGTTCGCCGGGGCCGGCGACACTCAGCTGATAGCGCAGATCGCTGCGCTGCGCCGGCGCCTTACCGACCTGATAGCCGGCACGCAGGGCGTAGGTATCGAGCAGGGCATTGCTGTGCGCCAGCAGCGCCTTGCGCTCGTCATTGGTCAGATACAGGCGCTTGAGCTCAGCCAGATAGCGCGCCTGCTCCTCCCCGCCCAGCTGGGCCTCACTGGCCTGAGCCGGGGCCGTACCGCCCAAGCTCAGCATCAGTAATAACCCGCTCAGTCTTCTTGTCAGTCCCAGCCGCATGATGCACCCTTGCCGAACATGATTGATGTGACAGTCTCTTAGCCTGCCTCAGGCAGCATACTGGAAGCCAGTGGTTCGATGAAAAGCCATCCCGATGCCGCCAGCCGTTCGGCAGCTGAGGTTGTGACGCAGTTGCCAGTGCCCTCGCGCCTGGGAATGCTGCGCTTCGAACGCATTAATGAACCCAGCTGGACCCTGCTGTTTCTCGACCCCGCCTGTGAACGCCAGCTCGGTGTCAGTGCCGGCGAACTCTGCGCCCTGCTCGACTCGCCCTATGCCAGCCTGATGGAGCCCGAGGCGCGTTACCGCCTGCATGACGACATCCAGCAACAGCTGGCCGCCGTGCAGCACTACTCCGTACGCTACCGCCTGCATACCCCCAACGGCGCACTGCACCTGCTGGAGGTCGGCGAGTCCTTCCTGCAACGCGGACGCCATCTGCTACGCGGCTATCTGCTGGTGACCGCCGAGGCCGGCGAGAACCAGGCCGAACAGCGTCTGCAGGACCTGGAGGAGCAGAACACCCGACTGCAGACCTCGCTGGAGCTGTACCAACACTCCCAGGAAGAACACCTGCAGCACCTGATCCGCTCGCGCGCCCAGCAGAGCCTGATCGTGCGCCTGGCGCGTCACCGCTATAACGCCCTGGACCCGCTCAAGGAGGCCGCCGAGCTGATCACCCAGGCTGCCTGCGACGCCTACGACGTGGCCCGCGCCAGTATCTGGCACCTGATCGGCGAACGCCTGGAACCGGTAGCCATGTACCGCCGCGACATCGATCGCCATGAGCTGCCGGCGCCTATCGATGCCAGCCTGTTTCCGCGCTACCTGGCCGCCCTGCACAGCGGCCGCGCCATCGATGCGCACAACGCTCAGCGCGACCCGCGCACCAACGAACTGACCCGCGGCTACCTCAAGCCCCTGGGCATCAGCGCCATGCTCGACGCCAGCATCCGCCTCGGCGGCGAAGTAGTCGGTGTGCTGTGCCTGGAACATGTCGGCGCCGAACGTACCTGGCAGGCTGACGAGATCGCCTTCGCCGGCGAGTTGGCCGACCAGTTCGCCCAGGTCATGAGCAACCAGCAGCGGCGCGACGCCACCAGCGCCCTGTACCTGTTCCAGCGCGCCGTAGAGCAGAGCGCCAGCGCCTTCCTGCTGTTCGACCGCGACGGCCTGGTGCAGTACGTCAACCCCAGCTTCACCGCCATCACCCAGTACGGCGCCGAGGAGGTGCAGGGCCGGCGCATCTCCCAGCTACCGGCTCTGGAGAACCTCGGCGAGCTGCTGTTCGATGCCCGCGCCGGGCTGGCCGAACGCAACAGCTGGCAAGGCGAGTTCCGCAGCCGGCGCAAGAATCTGGAACCCTACTGGGGCCAGCTGTCGATCTCCAAGGTACACAACGACGATGGCGAACTGACCCACTACATCGGCATCTACGAAGACATCACCCAGAGCAAGCTGGCCCAACAGCGCATCGAGCGTCTGGCCTACAGCGACAACCTCACCGGCCTGGGTAACCGTCCCTATTTCATCCGCTGCCTGGAGGAACGCTTCGCCAAGTGCGACGAAGGGATGTTCAGTCTGCTGCTGGTGGACATCGACAACTTCAAGCGGATCAACGACAGCCTCGGCCACCAGACCGGCGACAAGCTACTGGCCAGCCTGGCCCGACGCCTGCGCAACAGCCTGGACAAGGACACCACCCTGGCGCGCTTCGCCAGCAACGAGTTCGCCGTGCTGCTCGACGGCGCTGGCGAAGTCGCCGGCCTGCAGCTGGCCCAGGATCTGCTCGCGACCCTGGACAAGCCGCTGTTCGTCGACAACCAGCTGATCAACGTCACCGGCTCGGTTGGCCTGGCCTGCGCCCCGGCCCATGGCGACGACCCGCACATCCTGATGAAGCATGCCGGCCTGGCCCTGCACAAGGCCAAGGCCAACGGCAAACACCAGGTTCAGTTGTTCACCGAGGCGCTCAACGCCGAGGCCCACAACAAGCTGTTCGTCGAGAACAACCTGCGCCGCGCCCTGACCCAGAACGAGCTGGAGGTCTACTACCAGCCCAAACTGTGCCTGAAGACGGGCCAGTTGGTCGGCCTGGAGGCCCTGCTGCGCTGGCAGCACCCGGAGCGAGGCATGATCAATCCCGACCAGTTCATCGGCGTGGCCGAAGAAACCGGCCTGATCATCCCTATCGGCAAGTGGGTGGTACGCCAGGCCTGTCGCGCCAGTCTGGAGCTGGCCGCCCTCGGCCTGGGGCAGATTCAGGTGGCCATCAACCTCTCGGCCAAGCAGTTCACCGATCCCGATCTGGTCGGTTCGATCGCCGCCATCCTCAGCGAGGAGCAGCTACCACCCCATCTGCTGGAAGTGGAGCTGACCGAAAGCCTGCTGCTGGAAGGCAACGACGACACCCGCCAGCAGGTGGCAAGGCTCAAGGCCCTGGGCCTGACCCTGGCGATGGACGACTTCGGCACCGGATACTCGTCGCTGAGCTACCTGAAGAAATTCCCGATGGACGTGATCAAGATCGACCGCAGCTTCATCAAGGACATCCCGGAAAATCAGGACGACATGGAGATCACCTCGGCAGTGATCGCCATGGCCCACAACCTCAAGCTCAAGGTGGTTGCCGAAGGCATCGAGACCGCCGCACAGCTCGCGTTCCTGCGCCGCCAGCAGTGCGACGTCGGCCAGGGCTACCTGTTCGACCGCCCCATTCCCGGCAGCCAGTTGACCGAACGCCTGCGCCGCTACCCCTGTCGCGGCGCATAACTCGCTGGCGGAGCGGTACTGAAGGCAGTTGTAATTTCCACCGGGCGGCGACGTCTATCAATCAAGCCGTAGCGAGGTAAGCTAGCCCTCGCCTTCATCACCGTAATGGGAAACGATCATGGTCCTGCGCTCGCAAATTCTCGCCCACAAGCTCGAACTGCCTACCGCCGAACAGGCCCTGCCCGGCCGTGCCGAGGCCCTGCCGGTACCCGCGCAGCACCATGTGAATGGCAACGCACTCAAGCCGCCCTTCCCCGCCGGCCTGCAGCAGGCGGTATTCGCCCTGGGCTGTTTCTGGGGCGCCGAGCGACGCTTCTGGCAACAACCCGGAGTCTGGAGCACGGCGGTCGGCTACGCCGGCGGCCACACGCCGAACCCGACCTACGAGGAGGTCTGCTCCGGCCTGACCGGCCACACCGAAGTGGTACTGGTGATCTTCGACCCGCAGCAGACCAGCTACGCGCAACTGCTCAAGGTGTTCTGGGAAGCCCACAACCCGACCCAGGGCATGCGCCAGGGCAACGACATCGGCACCCAGTACCGCTCGGCCATCTACTGCCAGGATGCCGCCCAACTGCAGGCGGCACAGGCCAGCCAGGCGCAATTCCAGGCCGAACTGGAGAAAGCCGGCCTCGGCCCCATCACCACCGAAATTGCCGACGCCCCGCCCGTCTATTACGCCGAGGCCTATCACCAGCAATACCTGGCGAAGAACCCCGGCGGCTACTGCGGCCTGGGCGGCACCGGTGTGTGCCTGCCGGACTGACGCTGGGCATATGAAGAGGACAACGTCATGGAACTGAACATCAGCCAGGTCTCCGCGCAGGCATCGGCGCAAGCTTCTGCCCAGGCCTCGCTTCTGCTGTTGAAAAAGACACTGGAGCTGCAGGCCAGCAGTGCCGCCAGCCTGGCTCAACTCGCTGCGCCGGCCAGCACCGCGAGCAATCCGCCCAATCTGGGCAACAACGTCGATCTAATGGCCTAGCCCTCGGCGCCCGCCACCTCGGAGCGGGCGTCCCCGCCCTGCGCCGGCTTCCAGTCCTTCAACAATCTGGCCACCTGATAACCGCGCCAGCCCAACATGCACGAAGCAGTCAGCACGCCAGCCATCAGCGCACCGCCGACCCCGGCGGTGACGGTGTCGGCGCCGGTCAGATAGAGGCCCTTGATCGGCGTCTGGCTGTGGATCCAGTGCTGGTCGAAGCGCTGCACCGTGTGGTCGATGCCGTAGATCTCGCCCTGCTCGTTCCACTGGAACCATTCGGTGGACAGCGGCGTGGCCAGCTCGCAGAAATCCAGCGCGCCACGCAGTTGCGGCTGATGGCGGTAGAGGGTTTCCAGCAGGTGCTCGGTGAGCTCGGCCTTGAACGCCTCGTATTCGGCGCCACGCTTGCCCCAGGTGCTGCCCTTCCAGCGAGCGAACCACTGCGGCAGGGTTGGCGCCACGATTTCCACCGTCGCCTTGTGCGGGTAATGGGCATCCCAGGCCGGGTCCTTGGCCGAAGGGAAGCTGATGTAGATCAGCGGCATCGCCGGACTCTGCCCGCTCTCGAAACTGCTGACGTTGTGATCATGGTCGTGGCCCGGGTAGACCCAGTAGTTGGTCTTCGGCAGACCCAACTCGGCCGCACTGCCCTTGAAGCCGGCGTACAGGCACAGGCTGGCGGCCGACAGTTCGACCTTCTTGAGCGGTGCCAACAGACCATGCTCGCTGGCCACCTGGGCATCCAGCAGGCGGGTATAGGTGGGTACCAGGCCGGCGCAGCTGACGATCTGCGGCGCGCGGATCTCCACGCCGTCCTTGTGCATGCGCACACCGACCGCGCGACCATTCTCGACCAGGATCTTGTCCACCCCGGCGTAGGTGAACACATTGCCGCCGGCCGCCTCGATCAGCGGGATGATGTGCTCGGATATCTTGGTGGCGCCACCCACCGGGTAGTTGCCGCCGGTGATGTAGTGCTTGGCGACCATGGCGTGCATGACGAAGGCCGCCTTGGCCGGCGGCAGGCCATAATCGCCCCATTGTGCGGTGAGCACGCCGATCAGCTCCTGGTTGCTGGTCAGGCCCTCCAGCACTTCGCGGGTGCTCTTGAAGAAATAGGCCGGCAACCACATCCGCCGCAGCCTGGCGTAGAGCATGCCCAACGCACGTGGCATGGCCTGGCCGGCGAAGAAGCGCGGCACCCGCGCACTGACTTCGCTGAGCAACTCGACATAGCGGTCGATGGCCACCGCCTCGTCCGGGAAATGACGCTTGATCTCTGCCTTGAACTCCTCGCGCCCGGCCACGTAGTCGTAGGTCTTGTCGCCGATGACGATGCGATCGTAATGGGCGTCCATCGGCGCCCACTCGATCTTGCCGTCGCTGATCACGTCGAACACGCGGCGGATCACCGACCAGGGCTTGTGCACCTCGCCGATGTAGTGCACGCCCACGTCCCATTCATAGCCCTCGCGCTCGTAGCTGTGGGTGTAGCCGCCGGCGGTGTAGTGCTGTTCCAGCACGCATACGCGCTTGCCCAGCTTGCTCAGCAGCGCGGCGGCGGTGAGGCCGCCGATGCCGGAGCCGATGATGATGGCGTCGTAGTCGCTGCCGAGCAGACGCTGACGGAAGCGGGTACCGGTGCGTTTCATGGGAGACTCCTGCGTTATTCTTGTTATGCAACTTTTTGCATACTAGCAGCCCATCAAAACCATGCAACTTTTTGCATAGCCCGTATACTGCCGCGCATCGCCTAAAGGCCCCGCGAAGCCCATCCATGTCGCTCAAGCACGCCATCCTCATTCTCCTGGAAAGCGAACCCGGCAGCGGTTACGACCTGTTCAAACGCTTCAAGGAGGGCCTCGGTTACTTCTGGAACGCCAAACACCAGCAGGTCTACCTGGAGCTGAAAAAGCTCAATGAAGCCGGCTGGCTGGAATTCGAGGAGCACGCGCAGGAAACCCGCCCGGACAAGAAGATCTATCGCCTCACTCCGGCCGGCCATACCGAACTGCTGCGCTGGCTGGGCGAGCCTGTGCAGCCGAACAAGATCAACGACGCACTGCTGGTAAAACTGTTCGGCGGCGCCCACACCAGCCTGGACAACCTGCGCGCGGAGATGGACCGCCACCTCGCCGTGCACCGCAAGACCCTGGACAGCCTGCTGAGCATCGAGCGCGACTACCAGACCCTGAGCGCCGAGCGGCGCCAGGCCCTGCGCCTGCCCTACCTGACCCTGCGCCGCGGCATTCTCGGCGAGCAGGCCTGGCTGGCCTGGGCCGAGGAGGTCGCAGCAGAACTGGAGCGCTGAACGCCGCACAGCTGTCAGCCCGGAGGCAAAACGCTAGACTGCCAGCAAATAGCCAGCAGTGTTCGAGCCCTGCATGCCCGCCACCACCCTGTACATCTCGCCCGAGCAACTCTGCGTGGGCCTCTACGTTCACCTGGATCTGAGCTGGTGGGAGCACGACTTCGCCTTCAGCCATTTCCGCATCAAGGACGACGCCCAGCTCCGCGCCCTGCGCGCACTCGGCCTCAAGCAGCTGCGCTACGAACCGGCCCGCAGCGACTGCGAGCCACTGCCACTGCAGCCGGCCGAACCCGCCGCCGAGCCGCAGGAGCCGGCGCCACCGGACCCCGCCGAACAGGCCCG
>NZ_LSOF01000025.1:8485-21257 GCF_001592875.1 Pseudomonas sp. BMS12
GGCCGAACCCGCCGCCGAGCCGCAGGAGCCGGCGCCACCGGACCCCGCCGAACAGGCCCGCCAGGCCCGCGCCGCCAAGCTGAGTGCGCTGCGCAAGCGCCTGGCCGAGGTGGACCGCACCTTCGTCCAGGCCAGCCAGCGGGTGAAATCGCTCAACCAGGCCCTGCGCAACCAGCCGGAGGATGCTCTGAAACTGGCCGGCGAAGTGGTGCGCGAACTGGTCGATGCCCTGCTCGGCGAGGATGGCGCGGCCCTACACAGCATCAACGGCAAGGCCGCCGACGACGCCTACCTGCACCCGCTCAACGTCACCGTGCTGGCGGTAATGCTGGGTCGCCAGCTGGGCTATGACAGCGAGGCCTGCCACAGCCTGGGCCTGGGCGCATTGCTGCACGACATGGGCAAGCTGGAAGTGCCGAGCAAGGTGCTGCTCAAGGCCGAGCCCCTGACGCGCCCGGAGCAGCAGTTGCTGCAGCTGCATGTGGACTTCGGCCTGCGCCGCGGCCAGCAGCTGATGCTCGACGACGAAGTGCTGCGCATCATCCAGGAGCACCACGAGTACTGCGATGGCAGCGGCTACCCCAGAGGCCTGCGCGAGGCAGCAATCGGCCGCCTGAGTCGGGTGGTGAGCATCGCCAACGCCTTCGACAACCTGTGCAACCCGCTCAACCCAGGCGAAGGCCTGAGCCCGCACGAGGCCCTGGCACTGATGTTCAAGCTGCAGCGCGAGCGCTTCGACGAGGTCGCGCTGAAGGCCTTCATCCGTTGCATGGGCATCTACCCTCCGGGCAGCCTGGTGCAGCTGGAGGACGAGCGCTACGCACTGGTGCTGGGCATGCACCCCAGCCTGCCACTCAAGCCAACGCTGATCCTCTACGAGCCGAAAATCCCCAAGAACGAGGCGCTGATCGTCAATCTGGAACAGGAGCCGCAGCTGACCATTGCGCGCAGCCTGCGCCCGGCACAGCTACCGCCAGAGGCCCTGGAATACCTGAACCCGCGCCAGCAACTGAGCTACTACGTCGACCCGCGCACCTCGCGCAGCTGAGAGCCGTGAACAACCCGCCAGAGCAAGGATGCACCTCGTCACACTGACGAAAGTCGAATTGACTATTCGGTCACAAAGTCTTGCTATGCTCGCCCGCTTCCTGCAGACACCTGCGCCCGGCACAGCGTCAAATACGCCATGTCCAGCCGACGAAGACCAAGGAAATAAAAGGCATAACAATGAAAACCCTTATCTGCACCCTGCTTCTCGGGCTCTGCGCCGGCTTCGTTCAGGCCGCCGAAAAAGACAAGAGCTTCACCATCAAATTCTCCCATGTGGTCGCCGACGACACGCCCAAGGGCCAGGGCGCCCTGCTGTTCAAGCAGCTGGTCGCCGAGCGTCTGGGCGGCCGGGTGCAGGTTGAGGTATACCCCAACTCCAGCCTCTACGGCGATGCCAACGAGCTGCAGGCGCTGCAGAATGGGGACGTGCAGATGCTGGCGCCCTCGCTGGCCAAGTTCAGCCAGTACACCCAGCAACTGCAGGTATTCGACCTGCCGTTCCTGTTCGATGACCTCGATTCGGTCAATCGCTTCCAGAAAGGCGCCAAGGGCCGCCAGCTGCTCAGCGCCATGGAGAAGCACAATGTCACCGGCCTGGCCTACTGGCACAACGGCATGAAACAGCTGGCCGCCAACCGCGCGCTGATTCGCCCGAACGACGCCGCCGGGCTGAGCTTCCGCATCCAGCCTTCGCCGGTCATCGAGAGCCAGTTCGCCCAGCTTGGCGCCAAGGCGGTCAAGCTGCCGTTCGCGGAAACTCCCAATGCCCTGCGCGCCGGCACCATCCAGGGTACCGAGAACACCTGGTCGAACATCCACAGCCAGCACTATGTCGAGCAGCTGCCCTATCTCACCGAGAGCAACCACGGCGTGCTCGACTACATGCTGGTCAGCAATACCCAGTTCTGGTACTCGATTCCCCATGCCATACGCATGGAGCTGGAAGACATCATCGTCGAGGTGACCTATACCGTGAATCAGGCCGCCGAGCAGCAGAACCAGAATGATCGCCAGAAGCTGCTGGCGGGCGGCAAGGCCCAGGTGACGGCCCTCAACGAGGCCGAGCGCGAGGCCTGGCGTGGCGCCATGCGCCCGGTATGGCAGCAGTACGAGGGCGAGATCGGCGCCGACATCATCCGCGCCGCTGAGCGCGCCAACCGAAGCAGCAAGAGCCTGGCCAGCTACTAGCCGGCCGCGGCACGACTCGCTGCAGGGCTACTCGGCAACCGGCCAGTCCAGGCGCCAGTTGCCCTGGCTCTGCGCCAGCTTGCTGGCCAGCCAGGGCAGCAGCTGGCGCAGCTCCTCCTCCAGCCCCCAGGGCGCGTTGGCAATGGCCAGGCCGGAACCGGCCAGGCGGCTGGCATCATCCGGGGCATGCACGAACAGTTCGGCGCGCAGCAGCTTGGGCGCACTGGACTTCTCCAGGCCCTGGTAGAAACGCTTGAGCTGGCGTTCGTCCTTGATCGGGTACCAGATGACCACGACAGTCTGGCGCATGCGGCCGATGGCCTCGTCCAAGGCGGCAACACAGCGCTCCAGTTCGTCCGCCTTCTCGAACGGCGGGTCGATCAGCAGCAGCGCACGCTTTTCCGCCACCGGCAGCAGGGCGCGTGGCACGTGCCAGCCCTCGCCCAGATGCACGGCCACGCGGCGGTCACCCTTCATATTGTCCTTCAGCAGCTGACCGTCTTCGGGGTGCTTCTCGTTGAGCAGCACGCGGTCCTGCATGCGCGTCAGCTGGCGCGCCAGCTCCGGTGAGCCGGGGTAGTAGCGCAGCTGGCCATCCGGATTGAGCGCCTGCAGCACGCCGAAGTAGTCCTCGGTCAGCTCGGGCAGATCAGGGGCCTGCCACAGGCGGGCGATACCTTCCAGCCATTCGCCGGTGCGGCTGGCCTGGTCGCCCTTGAGGTCGTAGAGGCCGACGCCGGCATGGCTATCCAGGCAGACGAACGGCGCCTCCTTGCGCGACAACAGCGCGATGATGCGACTCAGGGTGATGTGCTTGAGCACGTCGGCATGGTTGCCGGCATGGAAGGCGTGACGGTAGTTCATGAAAAATTCCTCGCGAGGGCGCGGATTGTAGCCCGGATGCCCGCCACGGCGCATGACAGCCCCGTCCCCTACGAGGTTCTACCGCTTTATCACGCTTATGTATCTTGCTAGGCAGCCTTCATTCACCGGCCTAGACTCGCGCCATTCCACTGGAGGCCCGCCCCATGTCCGAGACCCTGCTCAGCTCCCGCAACCTGGCCTTCGAGCTCTATGAAGTGCTCGATGCCGAAGCCCTGACCCAGCGCGAGCGCTTCGCCGATCACAACCGCGAAACCTTCGACGCCGCGATCGACACCGCCCGCGGCATTGCCGAAGAGCTGTTCGCTCCGCACAACCGCAAGAACGACGAGCACGAGCCGCAGTACGTAGACGGCGCCGCGGTGCTGATCCCGGAAGTCGAGCCGGCGCTGCGCGCCTTCCACGAGGCCGGCTTCCTCAACGCCACCCGCGACTTCGAGGTCGGCGGCATGCAGCTGCCCAACCTGCTGTCGCAGGCCTGCTTTGCCCACTTCCAGTCGGCCAACTGCGCCACCAGCTCCTATTCGATGCTGACCATGGGCGTGGCCAACCTGATCGAAGAATTCGGCAGCGACGAGCAGAAGCAGCGCTTCCTGCAGCCGATCATCGACGGCCGCTTCTTCGGCACCATGGCCCTGACCGAGCCGCACGCCGGCTCTTCGCTGTCGGACATCCGCACCAAGGCCGAACCGCATGCCGACGGCAGCTACCGCCTGAAAGGCAACAAGATCTTCATCTCCGGCGGCGACCAGCCGATCTCCGAGAACATCGTGCACATGGTGCTGGCCAAGCTGCCGGACGCACCGCCCGGCGTGAAAGGCATCAGCCTGTTCATCGTGCCCAAGTTCCATGTCAACGACGACGGCAGCCTCGGCGCCCGCAACGACGTGACCCTGGCCGGCCTATTCCACAAGATGGGCTGGCGCGGCACCACCTCCACCGCGCTGAACTTCGGCGATAACGGCGAATGCGTCGGCTATCTGGTCGGCAAGCCGCACGCCGGCCTGAGCTACATGTTCCAGATGATGAACGAAGCGCGCATCGGCGTCGGCATGGGCGCCATCATGCTCGGCTACGCCGGCTATCTGTACTCGCTGGACTATGCGCGCAACCGTCCACAGGGCCGCCACCCCGATGGCAAGAACCCGGAGAGCCCGCAGGTATCCATCGTCGAACACACCGACGTGCGGCGCATGCTGCTGACCCAGAAGGCTTATGTGGAAGGCGCCTTCGACCTCGGCCTGTACGCGGCGCGCCTGTTCGACGACACCCAGACCCTGGCCACCGAGGCGGAGCGCAAGAGCGCGCTGGAGCTGCTCGACCTGCTGACGCCGATCGTCAAGTCCTGGCCCTCGGAGTTCTGCCTGAAGGCCAACGAACTGGCCATCCAGATTCTCGGCGGCCACGGCTACACCCGCGAGTACCCGGTGGAGCAGTACTACCGCGACAACCGCCTCAACCCGATCCACGAAGGCACCCACGGCATCCAGTCGCTCGACCTGCTGGGCCGCAAGGTCTCGATGAACGGCGGCGCCGCACTCAAGCAGCTGATGGGCCTGATCCAGGGCACCTGCCAGCGCGCCGAAGCCCATGCCTCGCTGAACGCCCTGCGCCAGCCGCTGGAGCAACTGGTCAACCGCCTCGGCAGCGTGACCCTGGCCCTGCTCGGCGACCTGATGGCCGGCAAGGTCAACCAGGGCCTGGCCAACTCGGCGCTGTACCTCAAGGTGTTCGGCCACGCGGTCATCGGCTGGCGCTGGCTGGAACAGGCGATTCGCGCCGAAGAAGGCCTGGCGCAGGGCAATGCCGCCGACGCCGAGTTCTACAAGGGCAAGCTGCAGGCCGCACGCTACTTCCTGACCTGGGAAGTGCCGGGCTGCCACCACGAGCTGGCCATTCTCGAAGCGCGTGACGACACCTGCCTGGGCATGCAGGACGCCTGGTTCTGATGGTGCTAAGCACCTGATTTGCCAGCAGGAAAGCCCCGCACTCGCGGGGCTTTTGTTTTGACAGTAGCGCGATGCCGCAGGTTAGAATCCGGCATGACCTCTGCATAGCCGGAGGCTCCCCCCTCTCGCCCGGAGTACGCCTTGGACGCCAGCGCCATCAACAGCCTGTTCCTGATCGGTGCGCTGCTGGTGGGCATGAGCATCCTGGTCAGCGCGTTCGGCTCGCGCTTCGGCATCCCGATCCTGGTGATCTTCCTCGCCGTGGGCATGCTCGCTGGCGTCGACGGGCCAGGCGGCATCCTCTTCAACGACTATTCCACCGCCTATCTGGTGGGCAACCTGGCGCTGGCGGTGATCCTCCTCGACGGCGGCATGCGCACCCGCGTCTCCAGCTTCCGCGTGGCGCTCTGGCCGTCACTGTCGCTGGCCACGGTGGGCGTGCTGATCACCGCCGGGCTGACCGGTGTTGCCGCGGCCTGGCTGTTCGGGCTGAGCTGGATGGAAGGCCTGCTGATCGGCGCCATCGTCGGCTCCACCGACGCCGCGGCGGTGTTCTCCCTGCTCGGCGGGCGCGGCCTCAACGAACGGGTCAGCGCCACCCTGGAAATCGAATCCGGCAGCAACGACCCGATGGCGGTGTTCCTCACCGTGACCCTGATCGACATGCTGGCCAGGGGCGAAGCCGGGCTCAGTTGGAGCTTCGCCGTACACCTGCTGCAGCAGTTCGGCCTCGGCGCGCTGTTCGGCCTCGGCGGCGGCTGGCTGCTGCTGCAGCTGGTCAACCGCATGACCCTGGCCGGCGGCCTCTACCCGCTGCTGGTGGTCAGTGGCGGGATGATCATCTTCGCCATCACCAACGCCGTGGGCGGCAGCGGCATTCTCGCCATCTACCTGTGCGGTCTGTTACTGGGTAACCGGCCGATCCGTTCGCGCCACGGCATTCTGCACATGCTCGATGGCCTGGCCTGGCTGGCGCAGATCGGCATGTTCCTGGTGCTCGGTCTGCTGGTCACCCCGCACGAGCTGCTGCCCATCGTCCTGCCGGCCCTGGGCCTGGCGTTGTGGATGATCCTGTTCGCCCGCCCGCTGTCGATCTTCCTCGGCCTGCTGCCGTTTCGTGCCTTCCACGACCGAGAGAAGGCCTTCATCGCCTGGGTCGGCCTGCGCGGCGCGGTGCCGATCATCCTCGCCGTGTTCCCGCTGATGGCCGGCCTGCCCAATGCCCAGCTGTTCTTCAACGTGGCCTTCTTCATCGTACTGGTCTCCCTGCTGCTGCAGGGCACCAGCCTGCCCTGGGCGGCCAAACTGCTGAAAGTGACGGTGCCGCCGGACCCCGCGCCGATCCATCGCGCCGGCCTGGAGGTACATCCCACCAGCCAGTGGGAGCTGTTCATCTATCGCCTGGGTGCCGAAAAGTGGTGCATCGGCGCACCGCTGCGTGCCCTGAAGATGCCCGAAGGCACCCGCGTAGCGGCACTGTTCCGCGGTGAAGAACTGCTGCACCCCTCCGGCAGTACCACCCTGGAGGCAGCCGACATCCTCTGCGTGATCGGCCACGAACACGACCTGCCGGCACTTGGCAAGCTGTTCAGCCAGGCCCCGCAACGCGGCCTGGACCTGCGCTTCTTCGGCGACTTCGTGCTGGAAGGCGACGCCGAACTGGCCGCCATCACCACGCTCTACGGTCTCAAGCTGGGCGAGGAAGACGGCCAGCAACCGCTGGGACGCTTCATCGCCCACGAGATCGGCGGCGAGCCTGTGGTCGGCGACCAGGTGGAGTGGAACGGTCTGACCTGGACCGTGGCACTGATGGAAGGGAACAAGGTACGCAAGGTCGGCGTCAGATTCCCCGAAGGCCAGGGCAAGCCAGGGCCTGGCCTGTTTCTCTAGACGCAAATCGGCGCCAACGCCTGGCGTCCGCCTGGCATATCATTAGCCGCAATCTTCAGCACGAGCCGCAATCGCGACCATGTCCTTACTGCGCCCCCTGTTTGCCAGCCTGCTCCTCGGCCTTTGCCTGAGTACCCAGCCGCTCGCCGCCGCCGAGTTGCCCTCGGCCAATCTGCTGCAGCAGAACCTCGACAACCTGAGCGAGCGCAAGCTGCCGGAAGCCGAGCACAACGCCCTCAAGGCCCACCTCGAGAGCACCCTTAACTTTCTCGCCAGCCGCGATGACAGCCAGCAGCGCCTGGTGTCGCTCAAGCGCCAGCTGCGCGACGCACCGAAACTGATCACCGACGCTCAGCGCGAGCTGACCCAGCTCAAGGCCACGGCACCGGTAGAAGTCGCCAAGCGCTACGCCAACTCCAGCGTCAGCCAGCTGGAGCAGATGCTCAGGGAGCGCGACGGCCAACTGAGTACCTGGCAACAGCAACTGGCCGAGGCCAACAGCCTGCTGATCACCGCACAGACCCGTCCGGAACGGGCCCAGACCGAGATCAGCAACAACCAGAGCCGCAGCCTGCAGATCAGCAACCAGCTCAAGAACGGCCGCGAAGCCAACAAACCCCTGAGCGCCGAGCGCCGCGAACAGCTCAGCGCCGAACTGGCCGCTCTGGAAGCGCAGACCGAACTGCGCCGCCAGGAGCTGGCCGGCAACAGCCTGCTGCAGGACCTCGGCAATGCCCGTCACGACCTGATGCAGGAGCGCATTCAGCGCGTGGAACAGGAAAGCCTCGACCTGCAGGCGCTGATCAATGAAAAGCGCCGGGCCAGCTCGGAGCAGACGGTTGCCGAACTCTCCCGCGAGGCCGAAAAAGCCACCCCGGACAGCCTGGTCGCCCGGGAAAGCGCCTCCAACCTGAAGATTTCCGACTACCTGCTACGTGCCACCGACCGCCTCAACGAGCTGAACAAGCTGAACCTGGAAACCAAGCAGAAGCTGGACAACGTCAACCAGGCCGCCAACGCCCTGGAAGAACAGATCGAAGTGCTCAAGGGCAGCCTGCTGCTGGCCAAGATCCTCTATCAGCAAAAGCAGGCGTTGCCGAAGCTGCAGCTGGATCGCAACCTGGCCGATGAAATCGCCGATATCCGCCTGTACCAGTTCGAGCTGAACCAGGCTCGCGACAAGCTGGGCAACCTGCAGACCTATGTCGATGGCTTGCTGGTCGGCCAACCGGCCGAGCAGGCCACCCCGCAGCTGCGCGCCACCCTGCTGGAGCTGGCGACCACCCGCAGCCAGCTGCTCGATCGCATGAGTAGCGACCTGAATGCCCTGCTCAATGCCTCCATCACCCTGCAGCTGAACCAGAAACAGCTGCAACAGGTGGCCGGTTCCCTGCGCGCCACACTCGACGAACAGATGTTCTGGATTCCCAGCAACAAGGCGCTCGATCTCGCCTGGCTGAAACAGGTACCGGAACTGCTTCAGCGGCAACTGGCCAACATCCCCTGGGGAGCGGCGATCAAAGAGCTCGGCGCCGGCCTGCTCGATCGGCCCTGGCTGTTCGCCCCGCTGTTGCTGCTGATCGGTGCCCTGCTCTGGCGCCGGAGCTGGCTGTACAGCAAGCTCAGCGCAGTGCATCAGGACATCGGCCACTACAAGCACGACAGCCAGCTGCATACCCCGCTGGCCCTGCTGATCAACCTGTTGCTGGCACTGCCGGTGGCACTGTTCCTGGCCCTCGGCGGCCTGGCACTGTTGCTGGACGCGCGCGGCCAGAACGCGACCCTGGGCACCGCCCTGCTGGAGATGGCCCAGGCCTGGATGGTGTTCTACACCCTCTACCGCATCCTCGCTCCCGGCGGCGTCGGCGAAGTGCACTTCCGCTGGCCACGCCCGCAGGTGCAGTACCTGCGCAAGCAGGCGCGCAGCCTGGGCATGGTGGTGCTGGCCCTGGTCGCCGTGGTCACCGTGGCGGAACACCAGCCAGCCATGCTGGCCGATGATGTGATCGGTGTGTTCGTGGTGCTGACCTGCTACATCCTGATGGCCGTACTGCTCAGCCGCCTGCTGCTGTCCGGGCCGATGCGCGAGAACACTTCGCCCTTCCGCCTGCTGCTCGGCCTGACGTTCACCCTGTTGCCCATCTGCCTGATCGCGGCAGTGGGCTTCGGTTACTACTACACCGCCCTCAAGCTCAGCGATCGCCTGATCGACACCCTCTACCTGCTGATCCTCTGGTTGCTGCTGGACGCCGTGTTTGCGCGCGGTCTGAGCGTGGCGGCGCGGCGCCTGGCCTACCAGCGCGCCCTGGCCAAGCGCCAGAACCAGGAAGGCAGCGACAACGAGGCCGCCGTGGAAGAGCCGACTCTGGGTATCGAAGAGATCAACCAGCAGTCCATGCGCCTGATCCGTCTGGCCCTGCTGGCCGGCTTCATCGGCTGCCTGTACCTGGTCTGGGCCGACCTGATCAGCGTGTTCACCTACCTGGACAACATCACCCTCTACGAATACAGCAGTGGTACCGGCGACGCCGTGACCATGGTGCCCATCAGCCTGCTCGACATCCTCGGCGCGCTGATCATAGTCGCCATCACCACCGTGCTGGCGCGCAACCTGCCCGGCCTACTGGAGGTGCTGGTACTGTCGCGCCTGAAGCTGGCGCAGGGCAGTGCCTACGCCACCACCACCCTGCTGTCCTATGTCCTGGCCGGCATCGGCTTCGTCGCTACCCTGTCCACGCTGGGCCTGAGCTGGGACAAGCTGCAGTGGCTGGTGGCGGCCCTCTCGGTGGGCCTGGGCTTCGGCCTGCAGGAGATCTTCGCCAACTTCATCTCCGGCCTGATCATCCTGTTCGAGCGCCCGGCACGCATCGGCGATGTGGTCACTATCGGCAACCTGTCCGGCACGGTCAGCCGCATCCGCATCCGCGCCACCACCATCACCGATTTCGACCACAAGGAAATCATCGTCCCCAACAAGACCTTCATCACCGACCAACTGGTGAACTGGTCGCTGACCGACACCATCACCCGCGTCACCCTGCAGATCGGTGTCGGTTACGGCTCCGACCTGGAGCTGGTACGCAAACTGCTGCTGCAGGCCGCCCGGGAGAACGCCCGCGTATTGCGCGATCCTGAGCCAGCAGTGTTCTTCCTCGCGTTTGGCGACAGCACCCTCAACCACGAACTGCGCATTCATGTGCGCGACCTGGGTGACCGCAATCCGGCCACCGATGAAATCAACCGCTTCATCGACCGCGCCTTCCGCGAGAACGGCATCGACATCTCCTTCCGCCAGCTCGACGTGCACGTGAAGAGCCTGCAGGGCGAGGAGTACCACCTGATCCGCAGCAAACCGCTGAACGACGACAGCGCGCCCTCGAACAACGGCGGCACGTGATCGCGGCTGGACGCTCCACGGCAACACCCAGCACAATGCTCGGGTATTGCCGTGGAGCCCTCCGTTGAAAAGCCTCGCCGACCTCGTGTTCGACAACCGCTTCGCCCGCCTGGGTGACGCCTTCTCCACCCATGTGCTGCCCGAACCCATCGCCGAGCCGCGCCTGGTAGTCGCGAGCGCCTCGGCCATGGCACTGCTCGACCTGGACCCATCCGAAGCCGACACCGAGGTATTCGCCGAGATCTTCGCCGGGCACAAGCTGTGGAGCGATGCCGAGCCGCGCGCCATGGTCTACTCCGGCCACCAGTTCGGCGTCTACAACCCACGCCTGGGCGATGGCCGCGGCCTGCTGCTGGGCGAGGTGGTCAACGACGCCGGCGAACACTGGGACCTGCATCTCAAGGGCGCAGGCCAGACGCCCTGGTCGCGCATGGGTGACGGCCGCGCCGTGCTGCGCAGCTCGATCCGCGAATTCCTCGCCAGCGAATACCTGCACGCCCTGGGCATTCCGACCAGCCGCGCCCTGTGCGTCACCGGTTCGAGCACGCCGGTATGGCGCGAAACGCAGGAAAGCGCCGCCATGGTGCTGCGCCTGGCCCAGAGCCATGTGCGCTTCGGCCACTTCGAGTACTTCTACTACACCAATCAGCACGAACTGCTGAAAACCCTCGGCGAGCATGTGCTGGCCTGCCACTTCCCCGAATGCCTGAAGGACGAGACCCCCTGGGCGGCCATGTTCCGCGAAGTGGTGGAGCGCAACGCCGCGCTGATCGCCCAGTGGCAGGCCTATGGTTTCTGTCACGGGGTGATGAACAGCGACAACATGTCGATCCTCGGCATCACCTTCGACTACGGTCCCTACGCCTTCCTCGACGACTTCGACGCCAGGCATATCTGCAACCACTCGGACGACTCCGGCCGCTACAGTTTCAGCAACCAGGTGCCCATCGCCCACTGGAACCTGGCCGCCCTGGCCCAGGCGCTGACTCCCTTCGTCGCGGTCGAGCAATTGCGCGAAACGCTCGCCCTGTTCCTGCCGCTGTACCAGGCTCACCACCTCGACCTGATGCGCCGCCGCCTGGGCCTGTCCACCGCAGAGGAAGGCGACGACGAACTGGTCGAACGCCTGCTGCAGCTGATGCAGGGCGGTGCAGTGGACTACTCGCTGTTCTTCCGCCACCTCGGCGACCAGGCTCCCGAACAGGCTCTGCGACAGCTACGCGAAGACTTCGTCGACCTGGCCGGCTTCGACCAGTGGAGCGATGACTACGTCGAGCGAGCCAGCCGCGAAGGTGGCCCGCAGGACGAGCGCCAAGCGCGCATGCATGCGGTCAATCCGCTTTACGTACTGCGCAACTACCTGGCCCAACAAGCCATCGAGGCCGCCGAGAAAGGCGACTACGCGCCGGTGCGCGAACTGCACGCCGTGCTGTCGCGCCCCTTCGAGGAGCAACCCGGCATGCAGCGCTACACCGAACGCCCACCGGAATGGGGCAAGCACCTGGAGATCAGCTGCTCGTCCTGAACAGCCTGCCTCTGGCGCCGAAGCGCATCGACTGGTGACGGCAATCGCGGGGGCGGCTGCCCTCATCAGGCACAGCTCCTCGCTCAGCTGAAGCGGGTTGGCAACAAGCACAGGTAGGAAGAGCTGGGCGGCACTCCGCCTTGGCCGCGACGCTTCTGTGCGGCCTAGTGGGGTGTCGCCCCTCCTACGCGTGGTTCAGCAGCTGAAACAGGGCGGGAACAAACTGCCTTTCGTGGGAGCGGCTTTAGCCGCGATGGGCCGGCTGAAGAGCATCGCGGCTAAAGCCGCTCCCACAAAACAAAGTCCACCGCCGCGATCCTGGGCCCTTATAACCGCAACTGCGCCACTTCTTGCACACCCCATTCCCAGAAATACCGACGCACCACCCGCCAACGCCCACTCAGCGGGCCCTGCATCACTTTGCGCAAGCCTCTGCACAGCCCTGCGCCAGTTGTTGCGCAACCTTTCGTGATCAGCCGCACAGGGTTTATCTCGTGCAGTGCCAGGCTCCGCTGCAAGCCGCGTAAATACTGGCCTGGCACGGCCCTTGTACTCCTGATGGTTCCCGGACCTTAGCGGTCCTCGTCTCAAAGCAAGGAGAGCACCATGCCAACACCCGCGTATCTGTCCCTCGAAGGCACCAAGCAAGGCCTGATCACCGCCGGCACCTTCACCGAGGACTCGGTCGGCAACATCTTCCAGGAAGGCCACGAGGATCAGATCCTGGTTCAGGCTTTCAACCACCAAGTCATCATCCCGCGCGACCCGCAGTCCGGCCAGCCGACCGGCCAGCGTGTGCACAAGCCGCTGATGATCACCAAGGTGTTCGACAAGTCCTCGCCGCTGATCTTCAACTCGCTGACCTCCGGTGAGCGCCTGAACAAGTGCCGT
>NZ_LSOF01000025.1:21267-21615 GCF_001592875.1 Pseudomonas sp. BMS12
GCATCGGCCAGGAGTCCTGGCCGATGGGGCAGCTCGCGTACCTGCGAGCCAGGGCATTGTCGGGGAAGCGCCACGGCGTTGCCGTGACGCAGGGGGCAAAATGCCCCTTTCCCCGTGACCCCGCGGCTTAGGCGGAGATCGGCGAACGCCAGTCGTCGGAACCGGAAGTGCCGGACACTTCATGGGTCCAGACGATCTTGCGGTAGGTGAAGTAGACGTCTTCCAGGTGGGTGAAGTGGGACATGTTCGGGTCCTGGCAGTTCGGCATGCGTGACTGCACGTCGACGATCACGGCGTCTTCCAGTTCGATGGTGAAGTAGTGCTCCTGGGTACCGGTGGAGGAGGTGC
>NZ_LSOF01000026.1 GCF_001592875.1 Pseudomonas sp. BMS12
TGTCGAAGTCGACCTTGGCCGAACCGAAAACTTCGGAGCAGACGCGAGTCAGAGCAGCGGTCAGAGTGGTTTTACCATGGTCAACGTGACCGATGGTGCCAACGTTGACGTGCGGTTTGTTACGTTCGAACTTTTCTTTAGCCACGACAGTGAACCTCTTGCCTAAAGGGCTGAATCAGCCTTGTTTTTTAACCAGTGCTTCGACGATGTTCGACGGAGCTTCGGAGTATTTGGAGAATTCCATGGAGTAGCTAGCGCGACCCTGAGACATGGAACGGACGTCGGTTGCATAACCGAACATCTCACCCAGCGGAACCTCGGCGCGGATCACCTTGCCGGAAACCGTGTCTTCCATACCCTGGATCAGACCACGACGACGGTTCAGGTCACCCATCACGTCACCCATGTAGTCCTCGGGCGTTACTACTTCAACCTTCATGATCGGCTCAAGCACAACACCACCGCCCTTCTGAGCGAGCTGCTTGGTCGCCATGGAGGCAGCCACCTTGAACGCCATCTCGTTGGAGTCGACGTCATGGTAGGAACCGTCAAAAACGGTAGCCTTCAGGCCGATCAGCGGATAACCGGCGACAACGCCGTTCTTCATCTGCTCTTCGATACCCTTCTGGATCGCCGGGATGTATTCCTTCGGAACCACACCACCAACCACTTCGTTGACGAACACCAGGCCTTCCTGACCTTCGTCAGCCGGAGCGAAGCGAATCCAGCAGTGACCGAACTGACCACGACCACCGGACTGGCGAACGAACTTGCCTTCGATTTCGCAGTTCTTGGTGATCTTCTCGCGGTAGGAAACCTGCGGCTTACCGATGTTGGCCTCGACGTTGAATTCGCGACGCATACGGTCAACCAGGATGTCCAGGTGCAGCTCACCCATACCGGAGATGATGGTCTGGCCGGTTTCTTCGTCGGTCTTGACGCGGAACGACGGGTCTTCCTGAGCCAGCTTGCCCAGTGCGATACCCATCTTCTCCTGGTCAGCCTTGGTTTTCGGCTCAACAGCTACCGAAATCACCGGCTCCGGGAAGTCCATACGCTCGAGGATGATCTGCTTCTCCGGATCGCACAGAGTCTCACCAGTGGTGACGTCCTTCATGCCGATCAGAGCCGCGATATCACCCGCACGCACTTCCTTGATCTCTTCACGCTGGTTGGCGTGCATCTGCACCATACGACCAACGCGCTCTTTCTTGCCCTTCACGGAGTTGATGACCGACTGGCCAGACTCCAGAACGCCCGAGTAGACGCGAACGAAGGTCAGAGTACCGACGAACGGGTCGGTAGCGATCTTGAATGCCAGAGCGGAGAACGGCTCGTTGTCGTCAGCGTGACGCTCGTCGAACTGCTCTTCGGTGATCTCATCCTTAGGAGTATCGGCCAGATCAGGGTGGATACCCTTGATCGCCGGAATCTCGGTCGGAGCAGGCAGGAAGTCGATGACGGCATCGAGAACCAGAGGAACGCCCTTGTTCTTGAAGGAAGAACCGCAGACAGCCGGAACGATCTCGCTGGCCAGGGTGCGCATGCGCAGACCGGCCTTGATGTCTTCAACCGACAGCTCACCTTCTTCAAGGTACTTGTTCATCAGCTCTTCGTTGGCCTCGGCAGCAGCCTCAACCATGTTGCTGCGCCACTCGTTGGCCAGGTCCAGCAGCTCGGCCGGAATCTCTTCCTCGCGATAGCTGGTGCCCTTGTCGTCTTCGTTCCAGTAGATAGCCTTCATTTTGATCAGATCGATCTGACCTTCGAAGTTATCCTCTGCACCGATGGCGAGCTGGATCGGAACCGGGGTGTGACCCAGGCGGTTCTTGATCTGACCGACAACGCGCAGGAAGTTGGCACCGGCACGGTCCATCTTGTTCACGTAAACGATACGCGGAACACCGTACTTGTTGGCCTGACGCCATACGGTTTCGGACTGCGGCTCAACGCCAGAGGTACCGCAGAACACCACGACAGCACCGTCCAGTACGCGCAGCGAGCGCTCAACTTCAATGGTGAAGTCTACGTGGCCGGGGGTGTCGATGACGTTTACGCGGTACTTGTCGTACTGGCCGCGCGAACCTTCCCAGAAAGTGGTGATCGCAGCAGAAGTAATGGTGATACCACGCTCCTGCTCCTGCACCATCCAGTCGGTAGTAGCAGCGCCGTCGTGCACCTCACCCATCTTGTGGCTGAGACCTGTGTAGAACAGGATCCGCTCGGTAGTGGTGGTCTTGCCCGCGTCAACGTGGGCACAGATACCGATGTTCCGGTAGCGGTTAATTGCTGTAGTACGAGCCATAAAGCCCTCGCAAAAGAAGTGTTGCAGTGATTAGAAGCGGTAGTGCGAGAACGCTTTGTTGGCTTCAGCCATACGGTGCACGTCTTCACGCTTCTTGACTGCGGCGCCTTTGCCTTCGGCAGCATCCAGCAGCTCACCAGCCAAGCGCAGAGCCATGGACTTCTCGCCACGCTTGCGGGCGAAGTCCACCAGCCAGCGCATGGCCAGGGCGTTACGACGGGAAGGACGAACTTCGACCGGGACCTGGTAAGTGGCACCGCCTACACGGCGGGACTTAACTTCGACCAGCGGAGCGATGGCGTCGAGAGCTTTCTCGAAGATCTCCAGGGGATCGCTGTTCTTGCGCGCTTTAACAGTTTCCAGAGCACCGTAAACGATGCGCTCGGCCACTGCTTTTTTGCCGCTTTCCATCACGTGGTTCATGAATTTAGCGAGGATTTGGCTTCCGTATTTCGGATCGTCCAGAATCTCACGCTTAGCTGCTACACGACGTCTTGGCATGATAAGCCCTCAAACGGTCTTCAGGTTAGCCCGGGACCATAACCATGCGGTTAGCCCGACCTTACTCTTATCGACTCAATAAATAGAAATTAGACGCACCGAATCACTTCGGACGCTTGGTACCGTACTTCGAGCGACCCTGCTTACGGTCTTTAACGCCGGTGGTATCCAGCGAGCCGCGAACAGTGTGGTAGCGCACACCCGGAAGGTCTTTTACACGACCGCCACGGATCAGCACGACGCTGTGCTCTTGCAGGTTGTGACCTTCACCACCGATGTAGGAGGTGACTTCAAAACCGTTGGTCAGACGAACACGGCACACTTTACGCAGTGCGGAGTTCGGTTTCTTCGGCGTGGTGGTGTACACACGGGTGCACACGCCACGACGCTGCGGGCAGTTCTGCAGCGCAGGCACGTCGCTCTTGTCGACAATGCGCTTGCGCGGCTGGCGTACCAGCTGGTTGATAGTTGCCATCTATAAGCTCCACTGTTGTCTTTCGACGCTATTGCCCTAAAGCAAAATGGCAGAGCTAGTCGCCCTGCCAAATTTAGGGGTGCATGAGTCTAAAGAGACTCGCAACCCCAGTCAAGACAAAGCCCCGGGCGATTACTCGCCCGGGGCCCTATCCGATCAGTTGCCGCTGGAGTTCAGCGCTTCGGTCAGCGCCGCTTCCACTTCGCTGGCGCTCACGCGCTGCGGCTTGTCGGCATCACGACGACGCTTGCGCTCGCTGTGATAGGCCAGACCGGTACCGGCCGGGATCAGACGACCCACCACCACGTTCTCCTTCAGGCCGCGCAGGTAGTCGCGCTTGCCGGTGACCGCTGCCTCGGTGAGGACGCGGGTGGTTTCCTGGAAGGAAGCCGCGGAGATGAACGACTCGGTGGACAGCGAGGCCTTGGTGATACCCAGCAGAACGCGCTCGTACTTGGCGATGAACTTGTCTTCGCCGGCCAGCACTTCGTTCTCTTCCAGCACCTGGGTCAGTTCCATCTGGTCGCCCTTGATAAAGCTGGAATCGCCGGACTCGCTCACCTCGACCTTGCGCAGCATCTGGCGCAGGATGGTCTCGATGTGCTTGTCGTTGATCTTCACACCCTGCAGGCGGTACACGTCCTGGATCTCGTTGACGATGTACTTGGCCAGCGCGCTGACGCCCAGCAGACGCAGGATGTCGTGCGGGTTGCTCGGACCGTCGGAGATAACTTCACCCTTGTTGACCTGCTCACCCTCGAACACGTTCAGGTGGCGCCACTTCGGAATCAGCTCCTCGTACGGATCGCTGCCATCGGTCGGCGTGATGACCAGACGGCGCTTGCCTTTGGTCTCCTTGCCGAAGGAGATGGTGCCGCTGATTTCCGCCAGGATCGACGGCTCTTTCGGACGACGCGCTTCGAACAGGTCGGCAACGCGCGGCAGACCACCGGTGATGTCGCGGGTCTTCGAGGTTTCCTGCGGGATACGGGCGATAACGTCACCGACGCCGATCTGCGCACCGTCGGCCACACCAACCAGGGCGTTCGCCGGCAGGAAGTACTGGGCCGGTACGTCGGTACCCGGCAGCAGCAGTTCCTTGCCATTGGCGTCGACCATCTTGATGGCCGGACGGATGTCCTTGCCAGCAGCCGGACGATCCTTCGGATCGAGGACTTCGATGTTGGTCAGGCCGGTCAGTTCGTCGGTCTGACGCTTGATGGTGATGCCCTCCTCCATGCCGACGAAGGTCACGGTACCCTTCATTTCGGTCACGATCGGGTGGGTGTGCGGGTCCCACTTGGCGACGATGGCGCCAGCGTCGACCTTGTCGCCTTCCTTGACGGAAATCACGGCACCGTACGGCAGCTTGTAACGCTCGCGCTCGCGACCGAACTCGTCGGCCACGGCCAGCTCGCCGGAGCGGGAAACCGCAACCAGACTGCCGTCGGCACGCTCGACGTGCTTCAGGTTGTGCAGACGGATCGCACCACCGTTCTTCACCTGGACATTGTCGGCAGCCGAGGTACGGCTGGCGGCACCACCAATGTGGAACGTACGCATGGTCAGCTGGGTACCAGGCTCACCGATCGACTGGGCAGCGATAACGCCGACAGCCTCACCGATGTTGACCTGATGACCACGGGCCAGATCGCGGCCGTAGCAGCTGGAGCAGATGCCGTAGCGGGTTTCGCAGGTGATCGGCGAACGCACGACTACTTCGTCGATGCTGTTGCGCTCGATGAACTCGACCCACTTCTCGTCGACCAGGGTACCGGCCGGCACGATGATCTCGTCGCTGCCCGGCTTCGGTACGTCCTTGGCGATGACGCGACCCAGTACGCGCTCACCCAGCGGCTCGACCACGTCGCCGCCTTCGATGTGCGGAGTCATCAGCAGACCGTGCTCGGTGCCGCAGTCGACTTCGGTCACGACCAGGTCCTGGGCCACGTCGACCAGACGACGGGTCAGGTAACCGGAGTTCGCGGTCTTCAGTGCGGTATCCGCCAGACCCTTACGAGCACCGTGAGTGGAGATGAAGTACTGCAGTACGTTCAGACCTTCACGGAAGTTCGCGGTGATCGGCGTCTCGATGATGGAGCCGTCCGGCTTGGCCATCAGGCCACGCATACCGGCCAGCTGACGGATCTGGGCAGCGCTACCACGAGCACCGGAGTCCGCCATCATGTACATGGAGTTGAAGGACTCCTGCTCGACAGTGTTGCCTTCGCGATCGACAACCGGCTCTTTCGACAGGTTGGCCATCATCGCCTTGGACACTTCGTCGTTGGCCTTGGACCACAGGTCGATCACCTTGTTGTACTTCTCGCCCTGGGTGACCAGGCCGGAGGCGTACTGCGATTCGATTTCCTTCACTTCCTCAGTGGCGGCGTCGATGATGCGCGCCTTCTCATCCGGGATGACGAAGTCGTTCACGCCAATCGACACACCGGAGATGGTCGAGTAGGCGAAACCGGTGTACATCAGCTGGTCGGCGAAGATGACGGTATCCTTCAGACCCACAGTGCGGTAGCACTGGTTGATCAGCTTGGAGATCGCCTTCTTCTTCATCGACTGGTTGACCACGTCATAGGACAGGCCGGCCGGTACGATTTGGAACAGCAGGGCACGGCCGACGGTGGTGTCGACGATGCGGGTGTTCTTCACCAGGCTGCCGTCTTTCTGCTTCACGGTCTCGTTGATACGAACCTTGACGCGAGCGTGCAGCGAAGCCTCGCCGGCGCGGAATACGCGGTCGACTTCCTGCAGGTCGGCGAACACGCGGCCTTCGCCCTTGGCGTTCACGGCTTCACGGGTCATGTAGTACAGACCCAGAACCACGTCCTGGGACGGTACGATGATCGGCTCGCCGTTGGCTGGCGACAGCACGTTGTTGGTCGACATCATCAGCGCGCGCGCCTCCAGCTGGGCCTCGAGGGTCAGCGGAACGTGCACGGCCATCTGGTCACCGTCGAAGTCGGCGTTGTACGCGGCGCAGACCAGCGGGTGCAGCTGGATGGCTTTACCTTCGATCAGAACCGGCTCGAACGCCTGGATGCCCAGACGGTGCAGGGTCGGAGCGCGGTTGAGCAGGACGGGATGTTCGCGGATGACTTCGGCGAGAACGTCCCAGACCTCGGGCAGCTCGCGCTCGACCATCTTCTTGGCGGCCTTGATGGTGGTCGCCATGCCGCGCATTTCCAGCTTGCCGAAAATGAACGGTTTGAACAGCTCGAGCGCCATCTTCTTCGGCAGACCGCACTGGTGCAGGCGCAGGGTCGGGCCCACGGTAATTACAGAACGACCGGAGTAGTCCACGCGCTTACCGAGCAGGTTCTGACGGAAGCGACCTTGCTTACCTTTGATCATGTCGGCCAGCGACTTCAGCGGACGCTTGTTCGAGCCAGTGATGGCGCGACCGCGACGGCCGTTGTCGAGCAGGGCGTCGACCGCTTCCTGCAGCATGCGCTTTTCGTTGCGCACGATGATGTCCGGCGCCGACAGGTCGAGCAGGCGCTTCAGACGGTTGTTACGGTTGATCACGCGACGGTACAGATCGTTCAGGTCGGAAGTCGCGAAGCGGCCGCCATCCAGCGGAACCAGCGGACGCAGGTCCGGCGGCAGTACCGGCAGAACGGTCAGAACCATCCACTCCGGGTGGTTGCCCGAGTCCTTGAAGGCTTCCATCAGCTTCAGGCGCTTGGACAGCTTCTTGATCTTGGTTTCCGAGTTGGTCTGCGGAATCTCTTCACGCAGGCGACCGATCTCGTGTTCCAGGTCGATGGCGTTGAGCAGCTCGCGTACGGCTTCGGCGCCCATGCGCGCGTCGAAGTCGTCACCGAACTCTTCGAGAGCTTCGAAGTATTGCTCGTCATTTAGCAGCTGGTTCTTTTCCAGGGTAGTCATGCCCGGGTCGATCACCACGTAGCTCTCGAAATAGAGCACGCGCTCGATGTCACGCAGGGTCATGTCCAGCAGCAGGCCGATACGGGACGGCAGCGACTTCAGGAACCAGATGTGGGCGACCGGCGAAGCCAGTTCGATGTGCGCCATGCGCTCACGGCGGACTTTGGCCAGGGCCACTTCCACGCCGCACTTCTCGCAGATCACGCCGCGGTGCTTGAGGCGCTTGTACTTACCGCACAGGCACTCGTAGTCCTTGACCGGGCCAAAGATCTTGGCGCAGAACAGACCATCGCGCTCGGGCTTGAAGGTACGGTAGTTGATGGTTTCCGGCTTTTTCACTTCACCGAAAGACCAGGAACGGATCATTTCAGGCGAAGCCAGACCGATACGGATCGCATCGAACTCTTCCACCTGACCCTGGTTTTTCAACAGATTCAGCAAGTCTTTCAAGGCCTTTCCTCCTCACGGACCTGCTGCGGCCGACGATGCGGCCGCAGCAAGGCGTGTTATTCGGTTTCCAGTTCGATGTCGATGCCGAGCGAACGGATTTCTTTGATCAACACGTTGAAGGACTCCGGCATGCCGGCCTCCATGCGGTGATCGCCGTCCACGATGTTCTTGTACATCTTGGTCCGGCCGTTCACGTCGTCCGACTTCACGGTCAGCATTTCCTGCAGGGTGTAGGCGGCGCCATAGGCTTCCAGGGCCCAGACCTCCATCTCACCGAAGCGCTGACCACCGAACTGCGCCTTACCACCCAGCGGCTGCTGGGTAACCAGGCTGTAGGAACCGGTGGAACGAGCGTGCATCTTGTCGTCGACCAGGTGGTTCAGCTTGAGCATGTACATGTAGCCGACGGTGGTCGGACGCTCGAACTGGTTACCGGTACGACCGTCGAACAGGCGCATCTGGCCGCTTTCCGGCAGATCGGCCAGCTTCAGCATGGCCTTGATCTCGCTTTCCTTGGCACCGTCGAATACGGCGGTAGCCATCGGTACGCCGCCTTTCAGGTTCTTCGCCAGGTCGAGGATCTCGGTATCGCTGAACTCGTCCAGGCTTTCCTGACGACCACCGATCTCGTTGTAGATCTCGGCCAGGAACTTGCGCAGCTCGGCGATCTTGCGCTGCTCTTCGAGCATGCGGTTGATCTTCTCGCCCAGGCCCTTGGCCGCGAGGCCCAGGTGGGTTTCGAGAATCTGGCCGACGTTCATACGCGACGGTACGCCCAGCGGGTTGAGGACGATGTCGACCGGGGTGCCATTGGCATCGTGCGGCATGTCTTCGACCGGCATGATCACCGAGACCACACCCTTGTTACCGTGACGGCCAGCCATCTTGTCGCCCGGCTGGATGCGGCGCTTGATGGCCAGGTAGACCTTGACGATCTTCAGTACGCCCGGAGCCAGGTCGTCGCCCTGTTGTAGCTTGCGCTTCTTGTCTTCGAACTTGTCGTCGAGCATCTGGCGACGATCGCTGATGTAGGCCTGAGCCTTTTCCAGCTGCTCGTTCAGAGCATCGTCGGCCATACGCAGCTTGAACCACTGACCACGCTCGAGACCGTCGAGGAAGGCGTCATCGATGACCGCGCCTTTCTTCACGCCGGCGCCGCCTTCGGCCTTGGCACCGACCAGGGCGGAACGCAGACGCTCGAAGGTGGCACCTTCGACGATGCGGAACTCTTCGTTCAGGTCCTTGCGGATCTCGTCCAGCTGCTGCTTCTCGATGGCCAGGGCACGGCTGTCGCGCTCCACGCCGTCGCGGGTGAAGACCTGCACGTCGATGACGGTGCCCTTGGTGCCGGTCGGCACGCGCAGGGAGGTGTCCTTCACGTCGGACGCCTTCTCACCGAAGATCGCACGCAGCAGTTTCTCTTCCGGAGTCAGTTGGGTCTCGCCTTTCGGAGTGACCTTACCAACCAGGATATCGCCAGCCATGACTTCGGCACCGACGTAGACGATACCGGCCTCGTCCAGCTTGTTCAGCGCGGCTTCACCGACGTTCGGGATGTCCGCGGTGATTTCCTCTGGGCCAAGCTTGGTGTCACGGGCCACACAGGTCAGTTCCTGAATGTGGATCGTGGTGAAGCGGTCTTCCTGGACCACACGCTCGGACAGGCAGATGGAGTCTTCGAAGTTGAAGCCGTTCCACGGCATGAACGCGACGCGCATGTTCTGGCCAAGAGCCAGTTCGCCCATGTCGGTGGACGGGCCGTCGGCCATGATGTCGCCACGCGCAACCTTGTCACCTTTCTGTACCAGCGGGCGCTGGTTGATGCAGGTGTTCTGGTTGGAGCGGGTGTACTTGGTCAGGTTGTAGATGTCGACACCGGCTTCGCCAGTCTCGACTTCGTCGTCATTGACGCGGACCACGACACGGCTGGCGTCGACGGAGTCGATCACGCCGCCACGACGAGCCACGACGCAGACACCGGAGTCACGGGCGACGTTGCGCTCCATGCCGGTACCCACCAGCGGCTTGTCGGCACGCAGGGTCGGCACGGCCTGACGCTGCATGTTCGAGCCCATGAGTGCACGGTTGGCGTCGTCGTGCTCGAGGAACGGGATCAGCGAGGCAGCGACGGAAACGACCTGCTTCGGCGACACGTCCATCAGGGTCACGTCTTCCGGCGCCTTGACGGTGAACTCGTTGAGGTGACGCACGGTCACCAGCTCGTCGACCAGCTGGCCTTTGGCGTTCATGGTCGCCGAAGCCTGGGCGATCACGTGATCGGCCTCTTCGATGGCGGACAGGAACACGATCTCGTCGGTAACCTGAGTGTCCTTCACCACGCGGTACGGGCTTTCCAGGAAGCCGTACTGGTTGGTGCGGGCGTAGGCGGCCAGGGAGTTGATCAGACCGATGTTCGGACCTTCAGGGGTCTCGATCGGGCACACGCGGCCGTAGTGGGTCGGGTGTACGTCGCGAACTTCGAAGCCGGCGCGCTCACGGGTCAGACCACCTGGGCCGAGTGCGGAGACGCGGCGCTTGTGGGTGATCTCGGAGAGCGGGTTGTTCTGGTCCATGAACTGCGAGAGCTGGCTGGAACCGAAGAACTCCTTCACCGCCGCCGCAACCGGCTTGGCGTTGATCAGGTCCTGCGGCATCAGGCCTTCGCTTTCGGCCATGGACAGACGTTCCTTGACCGCACGCTCGACGCGCACCAGGCCAACACGGAACTGGTTCTCGGCCATTTCACCGACGCAACGCACGCGGCGGTTACCCAGGTGGTCGATGTCGTCGACGATGCCTTTACCGTTACGGATGTCGACCAGGGTCTTGAGGACCTCGACGATATCTTCGCGGCTCAGCACGCCGGAACCTTCGATCTCGCTGCGACCGATGCGGCGGTTGAACTTCATGCGACCGACGGCGGACAGATCGTAACGCTCGGCGCTGAAGAACAGGTTGTTGAACAGGGTCTCGGCGGCATCCTTGGTTGGCGGCTCGCCAGGACGCATCATGCGGTAGATCTCGACCAGGGCTTCCAGCTGGTTGCCGGTGGAGTCGATCTTCAGCGTGTCGGAGATGAACGGACCGCAGTCGATGTCGTTGGTGTACAGGGTCTCGAGGCGCACGACCTGAGCCTTGACGATCTTGGCCAGCAGCTCGGTGGTCAGCTCGGTGTTGCACTCGGCCACGATCTCGCCAGTCGACGGATGCACGATGGCCTTGGCAGTGGTGCGACCCAGCAGGTAGTCGACCGGAACCTCGAGTTCCTTGATGCCAGCCTTGTCGATCTGGTTGATGTGGCGCGCAGTGATACGGCGGCCCTGCTCAACGATGACCTTGCCCTTCTCGTCCTTGATGTCGAACGCGGCGATCTCGCCACGCAGACGCTGCGGTACCAGTTCCAGGTTGAGGTTCTCACCCTTCACGTGGAAGACGTTGGTGGCGTAGAACGCCTCCAGCACTTCCTCGGTGCTGTAGCCCAGGGCGCGCAGCAGTACGGATGCCGGCAGCTTGCGGCGACGGTCGATACGAACGAACACGCAGTCCTTCGGATCGAACTCGAAGTCCAGCCAGGAACCGCGGTAAGGAATGATACGCGCGGAGTACAGCAGCTTGCCGGAGCTGTGGGTCTTGCCACGGTCGTGGTCGAAGAACACGCCAGGCGAGCGGTGCAACTGGGAAACGATGACGCGCTCGGTACCGTTGATGATGAAGGTACCGTTCTCGGTCATGAGCGGAATTTCGCCCATGTACACTTCTTGCTCTTTGATGTCCTTGATCGCTTTGTTCGACGATTCTTTGTCGAAAATGATCAGACGGACTTTGACCCGCAGCGGCACTGCGAAGGTCACGCCACGCAGCACGCACTCTTTGACGTCGAACGCCGGCTCGCCCAGGCGATAGCCAACGTACTCCAGAGCGGCATTGCCGGAGTAGCTGATGATCGGAAACACGGACTTGAAGGCCGCATGCAGGCCAACGTCGCGGAACTGCTCCTTGCTCACTCCTTGCTGCAGGAATTCGCGATACGAATCCAGCTGGATGGCCAGGAGATAAGGCACATCCATCACGTCCGGCAACTTGCTAAAGTCCTTGCGGATACGTTTTTTCTCAGTGTATGAGTAAGCCATCAGCGTTCCCCAGCTTGGTCACCTGCTTATTTGGCCACTGCCGACGGCAGCAGCCAGAAAATCGCGCAAACCCCTTGGTTTGCTCCACCCTCGAGTGGGATTTTCACGCCATGAGCAACGGCATTTCGGCCAGCTGCCCATAACGGAAAAAGGCCGGTGGCATTTGCCACCAGCCATCAGCCTTAAGCGAATCGCCTCGGCTGTAGACGCAAGGTCGTCGCTTACTTGAGCTCGACTTTGGCGCCAGCTTCTTCCAGTGCCTTCTTGGCAGCTTCGGCTTCTTCTTTCGAAGCGCCTTCCTTGACGATGCCAGGAGCGCCGTCAACAACAGCCTTGGCTTCTTTCAGACCCAGACCGGTCAGTTCACGAACAACCTTGATCACGTTGACTTTCTTGTCACCGGCTTCGGTCAGAACGATGTTGAACTCGGTTTGCTCTTCAGCAGCGGCAGCCGCCGGGCCAGCAGCAGCAACGGTGGCAGCAGCGGCAGTAACACCGAACTTCTCTTCCATTGCCTTGATCAGTTCAACAACCTGCATCACGGACATGTCGGAAACGGCGTTGATGATGTCTTCGTTGGTCAGAGCCATGACTCTAATTCCTGTATTGGGGTGACAGCCTTCGCGGCCATCAAATTAAACAAATTAACTGAAAGGGACGTCGCGCCTGAATTAGGCGGCAGCGCCTTCTTTCTGGTCGCGAATAGCCGCCAGAGTACGAACGAACTTGCTGGTGGCGCCTTGCATCACGCTCATCAGCTGAGAAATCGCTTCGTTGTAGGTCGGCAGAGTTGCCAGCACGTCGATCTGGTTTGCTGCGAGGTATTGACCCTCGAACGCAGCTGCCTTGATCTCGAACTTGTCCTGACCCTTGGCGAACTCCTTGAAGATACGAGCGGCAGCGCCCGGATGTTCGTTGGAGAAAGCGATCAGGGTCGGGCCCTTGAACACGTCGTTGAGCACGTCAAACTGAGTGCCTTCAACGGCGCGCTTGAGCAGGGTGTTACGTACGACACGCACGTACACGCCAGCTTCACGGGCCTCTTTACGGAGTCCGGTCATTGCGCCGACAGTCACGCCACGGGCATCAGCCACGACAGCGGACAGACCGGCTTTGGCAGCCTCGTTGACTTCAGCGACGATGGCCTTCTTGTCTTCGAGTTTAATTGCCACGGGTTTACTCCTGGTTTTACCGTTTCGCCGGGCCGGAGCTCGGCGTCGTTTTGGTGTCTGATTCGGTACGAATCGGGAGCACCATCTGCGTAGGCTGGTGGAGATCACTCTCCGGGTTTAAGGCTTGCGCCGCCTACGGTCTTGGACAGCCCCCGCCAGGCAGGGACCCCAATCTTTTGCGGCCGACGGGCAAGCCCGCCGGCCAAATCACTTATGCTTCCAGCGAAGCCTGGTCGATGACCAGACCCGGACCCATGGTGGTGCTCAGGGTCACGCGCTTGACGTAGATGCCTTTCGAAGTGGAAGGCTTCAGACGCTTCAGATCGCTCAGCAGGGCTTCCACGTTCTGCTTCAGCGCAGCCGGCTCGAAGCCGATTTTGCCAACAGAGGTGTGGATGATGCCGTTCTTGTCGGTACGGAAACGTACCTGACCGGCCTTGGCGTTCTTCACGGCAGTAGCAACGTCCGGAGTCACGGTACCAACCTTCGGGTTCGGCATCAGGCCACGCGGACCGAGAACCTGACCCAGCTGGCCAACAACGCGCATGGCGTCCGGGGAAGCGATGACCACGTCGTAGTTCAGGTCGCCGGCTTTCATTTCGGCAGCCAGATCGTCCATACCTACCTTGTCGGCACCGGCAGCCAGAGCGGCTTCAACGCCCGGGCCCTGGGTGAACACGGCAACGCGCACGGTCTTGCCAGTACCGTTCGGCAGAACGGTGGCGCCACGTACAACCTGGTCGGATTTACGCGGGTCAACACCCAGGTTCACGGAAACGTCGAACGACTCGGTGAACTTGACGGTGGACAGCTCGGCCAGCAGTTTGGCGGCGTCTTCGAAGGTGTAAGCCTTGCCGGCTTCAACTTTCTCGGCAATTGCCTTCTGGCGCTTGGTCAGCTTAGCCATTTACACACCCTCCACGTTGAGGCCCATGCTACGCGCGGAACCGGCGATGGTACGCACGGCCGCATCCAGGTCAGCGGCGGTCAGATCAGCCTGCTTGGTCTTGGCGATCTCCTCCAGCTGAGCACGGGTAACGGTGCCAACTTTGACGGTGTTCGGACGAGCGGAACCGCTGGTCAGGCCGGCAGCCTTCTTCAGCAGCACCGAAGCCGGGGTGCTTTTGGTTTCAAAAGTAAAGCTGCGGTCGCTGTAAACAGTGATGATCACAGGAGTCGGCAGACCAGGTTCCATGCCCTGAGTCTTGGCGTTGAACGCCTTGCAGAACTCCATGATGTTTACGCCGTGCTGACCCAGAGCAGGACCAACGGGCGGCGACGGGTTGGCCTGACCGGCCTTTACTTGCAGCTTGATGTAAGCCTGAATCTTCTTAGCCATGAGCTACTCCAATATCGGGTCAAACGCCTCAATGAGGCTCCCCGGTTAATGACGCATTTATCCCAGTGACGACAAAACCCCGCAGCCAGCAGCTGCGGGGTACGGGATGCATTGTCCAGTTAGGCCTTCTCGACTTGGCTGAACTCCAGCTCCACCGGCGTGGAGCGACCGAAAATGAGCACCGCGACCTGGATCCGGCTCTTCTCGTAGTTAACTTCCTCGACGACACCATTGAAGTCAGCAAAGGGACCATCGACAACACGAACGGTCTCGCCCGGCTCGAACAGCGTCTTCGGCTTCGGCTTGTCACCGCTATCGGCGACGCGACGCAGAATAGCGTCAGCCTCTTTCTCGGTAATCGGAGCGGGCTTATCGGCAGTACCACCAATGAAACCCATGACGCGCGGCGTATCCTTGATCAAGTGCCAAGTCGCCTCGTTCATCTCCATCTGCACCAGCACATAACCGGGGAAGAATTTGCGCTCGCTTTTGCGCTTCTGGCCATTACGCATTTCCACCACTTCTTCGGTGGGAACCAGAATTTCGCCAAACTCTTCTTCCATGCCAGCTAGCTTGACGCGCTCGATCAGCGAGCGCATGACATGCTTCTCGTAACCCGAGTAAGCATGCACGACGTACCAACGCTTAGCCACGGGACACCCTTAACCGACAATCAACGAAACAAGCCAACCGAGCAGACTATCCAGCCCCCACAGGAGCAGCGCCATCACCAGAACAACCGCAACCACAATCAAAGTGGTTTGCGTAGTTTCCTGGCGGCTCGGCCAAACAACCTTACGAATTTCAACTCGCGCCTCTTTCGCCAGAGCGAAGAAAGCCTGGCCACGACCAGTCTGCAGGGCGACGAAAGCAGCCACTACAGCCAGAGCCAGCAAGGCGAGAACACGATACAGGAGAGGCTCAGCCGAGAAATACTGATTGCCGACAACACCTGCGATGACTAGAGCAGCCACTACCAGCCACTTCAGCACATCAAAGCGGGAGTCTTTAGCTTCAGCCTTGGCATTCATGAGATAACCCTGTTAAAAGAAGTGCCAGATCCACATTTATCAGGAATCTGGCAGGCCAGGAGGGAATCGAACCCCCAACCTGCGGTTTTGGAGACCGCCGCTCTGCCAATTGAGCTACTGGCCTAAAATCGGAGTCAGGCCGACCATTATGCCGGCCTGACAAGACCATATCAACCGATTACTCGACGATTTTGGCAACCACGCCAGCACCAACGGTACGGCCGCCTTCGCGAATCGCGAAGCGCAGACCA
>NZ_LSOF01000027.1 GCF_001592875.1 Pseudomonas sp. BMS12
AGACCCTCAGCTCACCCGGTGGCGGCGGCTACAACGAACTGCGCATCGAAGACCGCAAGGGCCAGGAGCAGATCTATATCCACGCCCAAAAGGACTGGGACGAGAACGTCGAACACGACCAGAAGATCCGCATCGGCCACGAGCGTCACGACACCGTGGAAGCCAACAGCTACACCGAGCTCAAGGCCGAGGAACACCGCACCACCCACGCCGACCGCAAGACCGAAATCCGCGCCAATGACCACCTCACCGTGGCCACCACCCAGCATGTGAAGCTGGGCACGGGGCAGTTCGTCGAGGCGGGTAACGAGATTCACTATTACGCCGGCAGCAAGGTAGTCATCGACGCCGGCATGGAGCTCACCGCCAAGGGCGGTGGCAGTTTCCTCAAGCTTGACCCTAGCGGCGTCACTCTGAGCGGCGCGACCATCAAGATGAACTCGGGGGGCGCGCCAGGGGCGGGCAGCGGCAATACCAGCATGCTGCCGATCATTCCGCTCCCGGCCGCAACGGACAAAGCCGGAAAGCTCCTAAAGCAAGCCCTGTCACAACCCGCTCCGGATGTCATCCACACACTCAGCCTGTTGATCAGCCCCCTTCCAGAGCATCCCGGCTACAAAAACGAGCCCTACAGCCTGTATGCCGACGGGCAACTACTGCAAGAAGAGCTGACCGGCCCCGATGGTCGAGTGACCTTCAAGCACCTGCCAGGCACTTGTCTCTACGCCATCGAACTGGTGAACGGGCATCGCTTCGAAATAGAGGCCAGCGAAGCAATCGAAGAAAACCCGCCAACACTTAGCGAACAACTGGCACGACAGGGCTATCGCGACTATCACGCCCAGGCCGATCAGCTGGCTCCCCTGCAGTCAGCAGAGGACTACCGGCTCGCTGCCTGGGCCTCTAGCGGCAAGACCAAGTCGTAACGGTAAGCAAGGACGCATCATGACATCGGATTACAGCCCACAGTCCCACAAGCTGATCCCCAAGCAGTACCAGAGCGGCACTTTGACCATGGATTGGTTTGCACAGAAGGCGCTCTATCCACCGCGCGCTGGCGTGGAGGTAACACCATTGATCAATGGCGAATCGGCGTTCGGAGCGGTCTATGACGCCATACAGTCCGCACAGAAAAGTGTGGACATCATCAGCTGGGGCTTCGACCCGGCCATGCGCTTCAAGCCGGGCAGTGATCGTATCGGCGAGCTACTCGATCTCCGTGCACGTTTTGGCGTCAACGTGCGAGTACTGATCTGGAAAAACCCGCTAGCCAATATCATGGAAAACACAGTAATCGGTGACGGCTTGGCGGGCTCCGGCGGAACGGCCATGGGCTCGGGAATGACCTCGGGACAGCCTGCCAAGCAACCAGAGGAGATCACTCGGTTACAGACGCAACGCCAGCACAATCAGATCACCATCGACCGCCTCTACACCACCTTGGAGAGCTCTCGACAACGCCGCCAACATGGCGAGATGACAAACTACGACTCTGCGATGGAGCGAGATACTCAGGGGCGCATCGCGCAACTCGAGGCCGAGAATCGATCCATCGACAAGCGCATCAAGGAAGTGACCGAGGCCACCACGGGCTACGGCGGCATGTCCGGCTCCGGCGCACCCAAACTAGATCCACAAGACCAAGAATTCACACGCAACTGGTTCCGCCGAGTACACAAGGGCTGGATGCAGAACGTCGAGTTCCGAACCCGCGACTTTAACACCGTAGGCGTGCTCTACCCGATCTTCGGCGGTCTCACTTTTCTTGCGGAATCCGACCGTTTCAAGATGCTCACGCGCCTACTGTCTGGCGAAGCCCCCGACCTCAACTACAAGCAGATCCTGGCCCTGACTTTCTTCGCCAGCCACCACCAAAAGATGGTGCTGATCGACTACGAAGACCATGCCAATGCAGTCGGCTTCGTCATGGGGCACAACATGCATCGCAACTACTGGGATACCAGCGCCCACCTGTTCGATGACAGAGCGGCGCGACGCAGCCCCGGATTCGGTCCGTGGCAGGACATCTCGACCATGGTCCGTGGCCCGGTGCTGCACGACCTGAATGACAACTTCAGCAATGCCTGGGACCGTGAAACTTTCTGGATCAAGCGCTGGTTCAACGATGGCCTGAAGAAACAGCGCCAAGGCACTCAACCAGACGCCTTCGAGCCTCGCGGAGCGAACATCGCACAAATCATCCGCACCCAGCCGCAGGAGAACGATGAGACCTCGATACTCGAGGCCTATCGCAAGGCCATCGGCAATGCTCGCAATTACATCTACATTGAGAACCAGTACTTCCGCTATCCGACCTTTGCACAGCAACTGCGCACCCTGGCAGCCGCCTACAAGGAGCGCGGACGCAAAGATGACCTGTACCTGTTTGTCGCGACCAACAACCCCAACGGCAGTTTCTACTCCAGCTCCACCTACAGCATGATGCAGGAACTCGGTCAGGAACAGTTGATGCCTCAGGCCCAACGCGACCTGGCTGAGAAACTGATACGCAAGCGTCGTCGCCTGGCCGCCATCAAAGCCGACACCACTGGGCGCTCGGGTGAGCAAGCACGCATCCCTCAGCTAGAGAGCGAAATAGCCGAGCTGGAAGCTCAGGGCATCACCCCGGAAGTGGAGGAACGCCTCGGCGGCCTGCAGAAAGCTGATATCCCTAAGCTGGCTGCGCCCAAAGAGGGAGAAGATGAGGATGTGAAACCTTATGAGCTCGAGGAGCTGCCGGGGCTGAAGGTCGTCATCGGCACCCTCACCGCGTGTTCTCCCGAACCCGGCGGCTCTCTGTCGCAGGGGCAGCAAGCGCGCTTCCGCGATATCTACATCCACTCGAAGCTGCTGGTGGTGGACGACGTGTTCAGCCTGGTCAGTTCGGCCAACATCAATGCGCGCAGCATGCATACCGACTCGGAGCTAGGGGTGTGCTCACCCAATCCAAAGCTGGCCAGGCATTTTCGTGAGGAGCTCTGGAAACTGCATATGGGAGAGGCTCTCAATGATGCCAATGGTCTATGTGACGCCAAGCTGAACTTCAATAACTGGAACCGCGTGATGAACAAGAACTGGAAGAACAGAGCGAGTAACCAACCTCTGATCGCTCACTTGACGCGATTCTGGGATGTGGAGACGCCCTATGCGACTGCAGCTGATTAATTTTCTCTTCTTCTCCCTTGTTGCCATACATGGAGTTCCGGCGATGGCCTATCCAAAATTCACCTGTGCCTATGAAAGGGACCACAATCCACCACTGGATCCCGAGGCCGAACTCTGGTTCCAGGAAGCCAGGGGACTCGAGAAGGAGCTGCGCGACTGGCCACGGGTTGTCGAACTGTACGAGCAGGCCATCGCCAAGGATCACTGGAAGGCGATGCATAACCTGGCCCGCCTCTATCGCACCGGCTGGCCAGGGCGACCAGGGGTGGAAAAGAACACACAGAAGATGCTTGACCTCTACGAGCGCATGGTCGAGCTGAAAGTACCGCTTGGCTACTACAACTGGGCCGTAGCTGCCGAGCGTGGCAAAGGCATGCTGCGCGATGACCGTATGGCCAGCTCCTATATGTTCCAGGCGGCACAGCTGGGCAGCCCGCAGGCACAGGTTGCACTTGGCAACTTCTTCGCTTTCTCGCTGCCTCGCGAGAAACAGGACGATGTAATGGCCGAACAATATTTCCAATGTGCCGGTGCCCAAGAAGTGCCAGAGGCAATCATCGAAGCGGCTCAGTTCTTCGAAATCAGCAAAGACAACCAGCCTCGAGCCCTCTTCTACTACCAACGGGCCGCTGCTCTTGGAAGCACAAATGGGCTCATGGAGCTTTATCAGGTCTTCAACCCGGAGTCAGGACCAGCGTTCACCCGAGGCTACAAACCTGACAAGAGCCTCTCCGATTTCTACAAGACGTTGATGTATCAAGTAAACGATGACCCTGAGCTGCGCTTTCCCGACCTGGCCAAGAAACATCCCCTGCCACCACACCCCAAGCAGGGCTACGACGCCGAGCACCCTGACCGCCGTTTCGAACTCTGACCTCAACCAACGCTTCCAAGGATGGAAACCATGAACAAACTCCTCATCGGCGCACTCGCCGCACTCGCCCTGTCGATTCTCTGCTTCCTGCTCGGCGGCGCTGGCGTTGCCGGGGCCGTCACGGGAAGTGGTCAGGTCAGCGGGTCAGTCGATGTGTTGTTCTTCCTCGCCAAGCTGTTGCTGGGAATAGCCCTGCTGTTCGGCGTGCTCGGGTTGATCTGCTCGCCATCGCACTGAGAGCTGCGCTGGATCAACACCCGGCGGCGTGTTAGCGGGCACCATCTGCGCCTGTTTTCAGATGCTCGTGCCGCCATGCCCCCGCTCCACGCCCCCGAACTGCTCTGCCCCGCCGGCACCCTCAAGTCCATGCGTTACGCCTTCGCCTACGGCGCCGACGCGGTGTATGCGGGGCAGCCGCGCTACAGCCTGCGGGTGCGCAACAACGAGTTCGACCACGCCAACCTGGCCATCGGCATCGATGGGGCGCATGCACTGGGCAAGCGCTTCTATGTGGTGGTCAATATCGCGCCGCACAACGCCAAGCTGAAGACCTTTCTCAAGGACCTGGAGCCGGTGGTCGCCATGGGGCCGGATGCGCTGATCATGTCCGATTCGGGCCTGATCATGCTGGTGCGCGAGCATTTCCCGCAGATGCCCATTCATCTGTCGGTGCAGGCCAATGCGGTGAACTGGGCCAGTGTGGAGTTCTGGCGCCGTCAGGGCCTGACGCGGGTGATTCTGTCCCGTGAGCTGGGCCTGGAAGAGATCGAGGAGATCCGCCAGCAGGTGCCGGGCATGGAGCTGGAGGTGTTCGTTCACGGCGCGCTGTGCATGGCCTATTCCGGGCGCTGCCTGCTGTCCGGCTACCTCAACAAGCGCGACCCCAACCAGGGCACCTGCACCAACGCCTGCCGCTGGCAGTACCAGGCTCACGAGGGCCAGGAAGACCCGCTGGGTGCCATCGTCAAGAGCTGCCAGCCAACCCTCGGTCAGGGCGCACCGACCGAGCGGGTGTTCCTGCTGGAGGACGAGAGCCGTCCCGGCGAGCTGATGGAGGCCTTCGAGGATGAGCACGGCACCTACATCATGAACTCCAAGGACCTGCGCGCCATCCAGCATGTCGAGCGGCTGACACGCATGGGCGTGCACTCGCTGAAGATCGAGGGCCGTACCAAGAGCCATTTCTACGTGGCGCGCTGCGCCCAGGCCTATCGCCGTGCCATCGACGATGCTGTGGCCGGCCGCCCGTTCGACCCGAGCCTGATGGACGACCTGGAGTCACTGGCCAACCGTGGCTACACCGAGGGTTTCCTGCGCCGCCACGTACACGACGAGTATCAGAACTACCTGCGCGGCAACTCGCTGAGCGAGCGCGCGCAGTTCGTCGGCGAACTGACCGGAGCCCGGCGCGGCGGGTTGGCCGAGGTGCGGGTGAAGAACCGTTTCGCCGTCGGCGACCCTCTGCAGCTGATGACTCCGCGCGGCAACCTGGACTTCATTCTCGGCGCGCTGGAAAAGGCCGACGGCAGCGCCACCGAAGTCGCCCCCGGCGACGGCCACACCGTCTATCTGCCGCTACCGGCCGAGCTCGACCTGCAGCACGCCCTGCTGCTGCGCTGCAGCCCCGCGTAGGTAGCAACGCGCCCTACTGCTCCCAGCCACGCCGGTGCAGGATCTCGTCCAGGGTACGGCTGATGGCAGTGCAGTTGCGCACCATCTCGATCCGCTCCCAGGTGGAGCGTTCGCCCTCGCGGATCAGGCGCAGCATGGCCTGGCGCGAGGGCGGCGCCAGCAGGCGCAGCGGGTGATCCCAGCGGTTGCGCAGGAAGATGTTGATGTCGGCCGTGTAGTCCTGGGCCAGCACGCCATAGCTGAGGTGCTGGATCATGTTCAGCGCCGGCGACTTGAAGCGCAGGTGATCGCGGCTGATCTTGAGCATCTCGGTGGTGACGTTCTTGACGATCCGCCGCTGGTAATTGAACGTCTGGCGCAGCAGGTTGCCGGGGGCGTCGGGATCGGGGGTGATGGCCAGCGCCGCCGGGTTGGTCATGCTGGCGATGAAGTGGTTGACCCCGTACAGGCGGCTCAGGCGCTTGGCCGGCAGATCATCGACGAAGGAGCCGTCGATCCAGCGCAGGTCCGGCAGGTAGGGCACGGTCTCGCCCTTGGCGTTGCGGCACAGCAGTGTCACCGGCGGGTAGATGCCGTAGATCGCGCAGGAGGCCATGACTGCCGAGCGAATCAGCACGTTGGGCGAGGTAATGGCGTTGAGCAGGCGCGGCGCCTGCGCGGGCGACAGGCCGGTGACCGTGATGTTGAGCTTGCGCCCGGTCAGCTCGTAGGCCTCCTGGAAGGTCAGGTCGGGAATGATCTTGCCCAGGTAGTCGCGCAGATTGTTGGCGTCCATCGGCTGGTTGCGGCTGGCGAAGGGCGACAGGGTCGGGCGGATCGATGAGGTCTGGTCGACCTCGTGGTGCAGGTTGTCGATGCTCAGGCGCTGCGACAGTTCTTCGTCGGTGTGGCTGCAGGCGGTGGCGGCGATGATCGAGCCGGCGCTGGAGCCGGAGATGATGTCCGGCAGCAGGCCCTGCTCGAACAGCGCCTTGACCACGCCGGCATGGAAGAAGCCGAGCACCGCACCGCCGCTGAGCATCAGCGCCGAGCGGCCGAAGCAGTGGCCGGCACGGATGAAGAAGTCTTCCTTCTCGTGCAGCGAAATGACCGACTCGTCGACCTCGTCGATATCGTGCAGGGCGCCACTGATCTCACGCACGAACTGGTGGATGAGGTTCTTGGTGCCCAGCTTGGCCTTGTTGTACAGCGCCGGCTTGCCCATGCCGCCGACGTTGCCGTGCAGGCCCTCGTTGAGGGTGAACAGCAGCTGCTGGTAGTCCTTGCGAAAGCGCAGGTCGCGGATCAGGTCAAGGCGCTGGCGCAGCGCACGATAGTCATAGCTCTTGCAGGCATCGGCGCTCTTCCATTCGCTCATGCCGGTTTCCAGGTCGTAGGCCGCCGCCTGCTCCGCCCACTGTGCATAGTTTTGCGCGGCATCCATCTTCTTCAACAGCTGCCGGGTTTGCAGTCGTGCCAGTACCATCTCGCCTACCTCCGCTGTTCCGGTTCGGGGCCGCAGCCCCGGAGTTCATCCGCGTTTTTCGTTCAGCGCGCTGGCGCTCTTGCGGCCGCGGCGCGGCGCCGGCGCCGGCGTCGGCACCGGGGCGACCTGTTCCACCGCTGCGGCCAGCGCCTGCTGGGCGCCTTGCTCGGCAAGCCGGGCCTCCTGCTGCGCGGCCAGGCTCAGGTACTGCTCGGTGGAGGCCTCGATGCAGCCGATGTAGAAGTCCATGTCCGGCACCACGCCGCGGTCGGCCAGCACACCGAGATTGATGTTGTCGTAGATACCGGTGATGCCGTGACTGATGGCCATGCCGTCGGCCACCGGCACCAGCGGGAAGATCGACAGGATCGGCGCACCGGCGAAGTAGCGCGGCACCATGCCGGGGATGCCCGGCACATTGGTGATGATGGTGTTGATCAGTGGCACCTTGCTGAAGAAACGCGCCTTGGTCTGCACCCAGCTGGCCATGGAACGGATGTAGGGCGGGACCAGCTCGCCAGCGGAGTTGCCCAGGTCGTAGAGCACGTCCTTGGCCAAGGGAATACCGCGCAGGGTACGGCGGTGCACGGCCTCCAGGCGGGTGAGGGGATCATCGATATCGGTGCCGACGGCGATGTACATGGCCGAGATCATATTGCCGCCCTCCTTGCGCGTTTCTTCGGCGCGCAGCGACACCGGGCACATGGACACCAGCGAGCCCTCGGTCGGCAGCTTGTCGTGCTTGAGCAGGTAACGGCGCATGCCGCCGGCGATGATGCTGATGATGACGTCGTTGAGCGACGCCTCCTTGCGCAATTGGCGGATGCGCTTGAGGTCCTGCAGGCGCCAGACATGCCCGCCATAGGCACGGTGCGGCGTCACCGCCGTGTTGAAGATGCTCTGCGGCACGCGGCGCTGCTCGGGGCGGGCGTCGCCGCGCAGTTGCGCGACCAGCTGCGCACTCTTCTGTGCGATGGTCAGGCCGGCCTTCAGGCTGCGCAGCGACTGCCCCAGCAGGCGCGGCGTCGTGCGCGCCCACATCTCCAGCCCGGTGGGAACGCGCTCGACATACTCGACGTTGCTGCGCTTGCCGAACTCGTGCTGCGCGGTGTCCTCCATCAGCGCAGTACTCAGCTCCAGCGCGGACTTGCCGTCGACGTAGGCGTGGTGGAAGCGGATCAGCACGGCGAAGCTGTTCTCCGGCACACCCTTGACGTTGTTCAGGCCCTCGATGATGTAGATCTCCCAGGGCGCGCGATCCATGTCGAGGGTGCGCGACATGGTGCGCGCGGTGAAGATGCACAACTGCCGCCAGTCACCCGGCTGCGGCAGGCCGACGTGGCGCACGTGGTATTCGAGATCGAAGCTTTCGTCTTCCAGCCAGTAGGGGTCGTCCAGGCGCAGCGGCGCATGCGCCAGACGGCGGCGGAACATCGGCGTGGTGTTGAGACGATCGCCGATGTACTGGAGGATTTCCTTGTGGCGGACGATGCCATTGGGCGCAGCATTCTGGTCGCACAGCCAGAGGCTGCCGATGACCATCGGCTGGTTGGGGGTCTCGAAATAGAAAAAGTGCGAATCCATCGGACTGAGCTGTTTCATCTGCTGCGTTCCTTCCTGCATGCCCCTGGTCAATGAAGAATCTCGCCCACTACCCGCCACGAGGCCGCGACAAAACCGTACGCCGGGCGCGAGGCCAAGGGCATTGGCACGGCTCGGGCGTTCTTCGCTGCGGCGGACTGAATTGTTGTTATGGCGGGCAGGGCGGCACGCAATCGGTGCCGTAAGGTCGAGCCTAATAGGCAAAGCCCGGCTCGTCAGCCCGATATGCGGCTGGCACCCTACAAATGAATATTTCGAGCGAGGCGGGTATGACAGCGCCTGGCGAGTGTTACTACTCGGCGCGGCCGATTCCCGGGCGCACGCCAGGTCGGCCCACCGGCTGTAGCGGAATGCGCTGTGCTCCGGGCTTCAGCTCATCTCCACCTGCGCCCGCAGCAACTCGGCGAACTGCGCCGCCGGCACCGGCGGGCTGATCAGGTAGCCCTGGATTTCGTCACAGCGTTGCAGCTTGAGGAAGTCCATCTGCGCCTGGGTCTCTACGCCCTCGGCCACCACCTTCAACTCCAGACCGTGGGCCATGGCGATGATGGCGCGGGTGATCGCCGCATCCTCGCCACCGGCGGCCAGGTCGCGGACGAAGGTCTGGTCGATCTTCACGTAGTCCACCGGGAAGCGCTTGAGATAGCTCAGCGAGGAGTAGCCGGTGCCGAAGTCGTCGATCGCCAGCTTCACGCCCAGGTCACGCAGCTGCTGGAAGGTGCTGATGACGTTCTCCACGTTGTCCAGCAGCTGGCTCTCGGTCAGCTCCAGCTCCAGTAGATGAGAGGGCAGCTCGGTTTCATCGAGCACCTGACGCACCAGGCCGATCAGGCTGCCCTGGCGCAACTGGTGCACCGAAAGGTTGACCGACACGCGCAGATCGGCGAGCCCGGTCAGCTGCCATTCGCGCGCCTGGCGGCAGGCCTGGCGCAGGACGAACTCGCCGATCGGTGCGATCAGCCCGGTCTCCTCGGCCAGCGGAATGAAATCGCCGGGCGGCACCAGCCCCAGCTCCGGGTGGCGCCAGCGCACCAGCGCCTCGGCGGCGTTCAGGCTGTCGTCGGCCAGGCACAGCTTGGGCTGGTAGAAGACCTCCAGCTGGCCTTCCTCGATGGCCTTACGCAGCTGGGTTTCCAGCTGCAGACGCTCCAGAGTGCAGGCCTGCAGGTTGTCGGTATAGAACTGGAAGGTGTTGCCGCCCAGGTGCTTGGCGTGCTGCATGGCCATGCCGGCCTGGCTGATCAGCGCGGAGATCTCGCGGGCGTTGTCCGGCAGCAGGCTGATGCCGACCGAGGCGCTGACCACCAGTTCGTGGCCGCCGACATCCATCGGCGTACGCAGTTTGCTCAGCAGCCGACTGGCGGTGCGCGCCAGCGCCGAGAGACTGCCGTGGGCGTCGAGCAGGATGGCGAATTCGTCGCCCGCCAGGCGCGCCACCGTGTTGGCCTCCGGCACCGCCTGGCTCAGGCGGCGCGCCATCTGCCGCAGCAACTGGTCGGCCACTTCATGGCCGAGGCTGTCGTTGAGCAGGTTGAAGCGATCCAGATCGATATGCAGCAAGGCGATCTGGCCCTCACCCGAGCGTACCCGTTCGCCGGCCTCGTGCAGGCGCTCGCGGAACAGCGTGCGGTTGGCCAGGCCGGTGAGTTCGTCGTATTGCGACAGGTAGCGCAGGCGCTCCTCGGTCTGCCGGCGCTGCGACAGGTCGGAGAAGAAGCCGACGATATGACTGACCCGGCCCTGGCTGTCGCGCACCGCATTGAGCTGCAGCCACTGCGGGTACAGCTCACCATTCTTGCGTGCTTCCAGCAGTTCGCCGCGCCAGCTGCCATGCAGCTCCAGCTGTTCGCGGATCAGCTGGTACTGGCGCCGCGCCTCGCGGCTGCTGACCAGGGTGGCGACGCTGCGGCCGAGCACCTCGTCCTTGCGGTAGCCGGTGACTTCGCTGAAGGCCTGGTTGACCGACAGCAGCAGGTAGTCGGCGTCGAGGATGACGATGCCTTCGCCGGTGGCCTCGAATACCGTGGCGGCCAGACGCTGTTCCTCGTCCTGGCGCTTGCGCTCGGTGATGTCGCGGCGGGTGCCGAGCATGCGCAGCACCTCGCCCTGTTCATTGCGCTCTACCGCCCGGCCGCGGTCCTCGACCCAGCGCCAGCGGCCATCGGCGTGGCGCACCCGGTACTCCACGCAATAGCCGTCGCTGCGGCCCTTGAGGTGTTCGACCAGCGCCCGACGCAGCAGCGGTAGATCGTCCGGGTGCAGGCGTGGCTTGAGGTGCGTGAGCACGCCCTTCACGTCCTCCTGGCGGATGCCGAAGATGCTTTCCAGGTGGCTGTGATGCACCTCGTCGGTCTGTAGGTTCCAGTCCCACAAACCCAGCTCGCTGGCCTCCAGGGCCAGGGCCAGGCGCGCTTCGCTCTTGCCCAGAGCGTGACTGGCGTCGTCCAGCTCCAGGGTGCGCTGGGCCACGCGGATTTCCAGCTCGTCGTGGGCCTGACGCAGCTCGCGCTCGGCGCGGCGGCGCTGTTCCACCTCACGGGCCAGCTCCTGATTGAGACCCTCGGCGCTCTGACGGGCATGCTCCAGCCCCTCGATCAGCGCCTGATTATGAAAGCGCTGCAACAGGCCACGCTGAACCAGACGGTGGACCTGCCAGGCCACCACCCACAGGCTCAGCAACAGAATCAGCCCGAGCAACCCCCAACCCTGGTGCTGCAACTCGGCACCGAGCAGCAGGTAGGTAATGGAGGGCAGCAGGCAGGGCAGGGAAAAGGCCAGGAAGGCCGGCAGGCTGACCGCGTAGGCCACGCTGGCAGAGAGGATGGCGCCGGCAATCAGGCCGTAGACCAGCGCCTGCAGCAGGAACTGGTCGGCCGGTACCAGGAAGATCACCGCGAAAGCCAGGCTCAGGCCCGACAGGCCGGCACCGACCAGGAACATGCGCCGCCAGTGCGGGTTGGCCTGGCGCGAAGGCAGTGCGGCCTTGAAGGCGGCCATCTGGATCAGACGCAGCACCGCCAGCAGCACCACCCACACCAACCAGCCGGCCAGCAGCAGGCTCTGCTGTGGCTGCCAGAGCAGGCCGGCGCAGGCCAACGCGCCAAGCAGCATGAACAGCGTCGGTACCTGGGAACCCTGGTAGAGCATACGGGTGCGCTCCACCGCAATTTCGGTGGCGAAGCGCTGAAAAATGGCGTGCGAGTCATCCGCCATGGTGCTGGCGGAAGCCCCCCGAGGAGACTGGGTCATAGGCTGTTTTCTTGTAATGGTGTGCCCGACGTCGGCCGAGCATACCCGAGCTAGAGGGCTCGCCCAAGCCCGAAGCTGGCTTTTTAATGGCATCGCTCGACGGATGGCGCACAAGTGTGCACTGACTATTCATCCGTATCCGGTCACGGTTTGCCGCCCCCCAACCCGGCCCGTAGAATGCCGCGATGCATAATGATCCCGAACTTCTCCTCGCCTCCCTCAACGATGCCCAGTGCCAGGCCGTGGCTGCGCCGCTTGGCCGCCAGCTGGTGCTCGCCGGTGCCGGCTCCGGCAAGACCCGCGTGCTGGTGCACCGCATCGCCTTCCTCATCCAGTTCCTCGGCGCCTCGCCCTACAGCATCCTGTCGGTGACCTTCACCAACAAGGCGGCCGCCGAGATGCGCCAGCGCATCGAGCAGATGCTCGGCGAGAGCCCTGGTGGCATGTGGGTCGGCACCTTCCACGGCCTGGCCCACCGCATCCTCCGGGCGCACTGGCAGGAAGCCGGGCTGAGCGAGAACTTCCAGATTCTCGACTCCGACGACCAGCAGCGCCTGGTCAAGCGGGTGATCCGCGAGCTGGGCCTGGACGAGCAGCGCTGGCCGGCCAAGCAGGCGCAGTGGTTCATCAACGGGCAGAAGGACGAGGGCCTGCGGCCCAAGCACATCCAGCCCGGCGGTGACCTGTTCCTCGCCACCATGCTGAAAATCTACGAGGCTTACGAAGCGGCCTGCGCGCGCACCGGGGTGATCGACTTCGCCGAGCTGCTGCTGCGCGCCCTCGACCTGTGGCGCGACAAGCCCGACCTGCTGGCGCACTACCAGAAGCGCTTCCGCCACATCCTGGTCGACGAGTTCCAGGACACCAACGCCGTGCAGTACGCCTGGCTGCGTTTCCTCGCCAAGGGCGGCGAAAGCCTGATGGTGGTGGGCGACGACGACCAGTCGATCTACGGCTGGCGCGGCGCCAAGATCGAGAACATCCAGCAGTTCTCCAGCGACTTCAGTGACACCCAGATGATCCGCCTGGAGCAGAACTACCGCTCCACTGCCGGCATCCTCAAAGCCGCCAACGCACTGATCGCCAACAATAACGGGCGCCTGGGCAAGGAATTGTGGACCGACGGCAGCGATGGCGAACCGATCAGCCTGTACGCCGCCTTCAACGAGCACGACGAAGCGCGCTACGTGGTCGAATCGATCGAGGCAGCCCTGCGCAAGGACGGCCTCAAGCGCAGCGAAATCGCCATCCTCTACCGCTCCAACGCCCAGTCGCGAGTGCTGGAAGAGGCCCTGCTGCGCGAGAAGATTCCCTACCGCATCTATGGTGGCCAGCGCTTCTTCGAGCGCGCCGAGATCAAGAATGCCGTGGCCTACCTGCGCCTGCTCGACGGCCGGCACAACGACGCCGCGCTGGAGCGGGTGATCAACGTGCCGACTCGTGGCGTCGGCGAGAAAACCGTCGAGGCGATCCGCGAGCACGCCCGCCACAGCGACCTGTCGATGTGGGCAGCGATGCAGCAGCTGATCGCCGGCAAGGCCCTGCCTGGTCGCGCCGCAGGGGCCCTCAGCGGCTTCGTCGAATTGATCGAAAACCTCGCCGCGAAAGTGCTGGATATGCCGCTGCACCTGATGACCCAGACGGTCATCGAGCAGAGCGGCCTGCTCGCCTGGCACCAGGCCGAGAAGGGCGAAAAGGCCCAGGCGCGGGTAGAAAACCTGGAGGAACTGGTCAGCGCCGCGCGCAACTTCGAGAACGACGAAGACGACGAGCTGTCGCCGCTGGCGGCCTTCCTCACCCATGCCTCACTGGAGGCCGGCGACACCCAGGCCGACGAGCACGAGGAAAGCGTGCAGCTGATGACCCTGCACAGCGCCAAGGGCCTGGAGTTCCCCCTGGTGTTCCTGGTCGGCATGGAAGAAGGCCTGTTCCCGCACAAGATGAGCCTGGAAGAGCCAGGCCGCCTCGAGGAAGAGCGGCGCCTGGCCTATGTCGGCGTGACCCGCGCCATGCAGCAGCTGGTGCTGACCTACGCCGAGACCCGCCGTCTGTACGGCAACGAGACCTACAACAAGGTGTCGCGCTTCGTCCGCGAGATCCCGCCGGCGCTGATCCAGGAAGTGCGCCTGTCCAACAGCGTCAGCCGCCCCTACAGCACCCCGGCGCGCAGCATGAGCGGTGGCTCGATGTTCAGCGGCGCGGCCGTGCCGGAAACCCCCTTCAGCCTCGGCCAGGCCGTGCGCCACAGTCTGTTCGGCGAAGGCGTGATCCTCAACTTCGAAGGCAGCGGCGCCCAGGCCCGCGTGCAGGTGAACTTCGCCAGTGAAGGCAGCAAATGGCTGATGCTGGCCTACGCCAAGCTGGAACCGATTTGATTCGATAAAAACACAACAAGGAGCCTCCATGATCCGCCGCCCCCTGATGCTGCTCGCCGGCATCCTCGCCGCCCTCGGCCTGGCCGCCTGCAAGGATGAAGACCAATCCGCCCAGCAGGCTGCCACCGCCCCGGTGCAGCAGTTGCAGTGGAAGATGGTCACCGCCTGGCCGAAGAACTACCCCGGCCTGGGTACCGCGGCCAACCGTTTTGCCGAGCGGGTCGCGACCATGAGCGGCGGGCGCCTGCAGATCAAGGTCTACGCCGCCGGTGAGCTGGTGCCGGCGCTGGAAGTGTTCGACGCGGTATCCCAGGGCACTGCCGAACTGGGTCATGGCGCCGCTTATTACTGGAAAGGCAAGGTTCCGGCCGCGCAGTTCTTCACCGCCGTGCCCTTCGGCCTGTCCGCCAGCGAGATGAACGCCTGGCTCAGCCACGGCGACGGCCTCAAGCTGTGGACCGAGGCCTACGCGCCGTTCGGCGTGAAGCCGCTGGCAGTGGGCAACACCGGCATGCAGATGGGCGGCTGGTACAACAAGGAAATCCACTCGCTGGACGACCTCAAGGGCCTGAAGATCCGCATGCCCGGCCTCGGCGGCGAGGTGCTGAGCAAGCTCGGCGCCACCACCGTCAACCTGCCCGGCGGCGAAGTGTTCACCGCCCTGCAGACCGGCGCCATCGACGCCACCGACTGGGTCAGCCCATACAACGACTTGGCCTTCGGCCTGCACAAGGCGGCCAAGTACTACTACTACCCGGGCTGGCAGGAACCACAGGCGGCGCTGGAGCTGCTGATCAACCAGAAGGCCCTGGACAGCCTGCCGGACGACCTCGAAGCCATAGTCGAGGAAGCCGCTCGCGCCGCCAATCAGGACATGCAGGACGACTACGTCTATAACAACGCCCGCGCCCTGGAGCAGCTCAAGCTGCAGGGTACCCAGCTCAAGCGCTTCCCCGACGAAGTGCTCGAAGCCCTGCGCCAGCAGTCCGCCGTGGTGCTCGGCGAACTGGCCGCGCAGAGTGAGCTGAACGGCCGCATCTGGGCCTCGATGCAGGCCTTCCAGGCCCAGGTCGCGCCCATGCATGCCCTGGCCGAGAAAGAACTGTACGACTGGCGCTAAAGGCGCCGGCACCAGCTGAAGCGGTAGGTGGGGTAGCGCACAGCCAACCCCACCGATTGGCACGCCAAGCGGCCAAACCGAGCAGCTCCTGCTCTTCGTGGGAGCGGCTTTAGCCGCGATGCAGGCAAGATCGCAAGCGCCCCGTCGCGGCCAAGGCCCCTCCTACAGGCTCGCGCCGCCGGACCACAGGCTGGCCATCCGTCAGCTCCTGCCAGCCCGCCGCCTGGGCTGACCATACTGTCGAGCGGAGGTATGCACATGCCGCGCTCGAGCCCTTCCGCCGCCCTGATCCTCGACAAAGCCCTCGATCTCGCCGATATCTGCGGCTGGGAGCGCCTGCACCTGCACGAGGTGGCGGACGAACTTGGTTGCGATCTGGCTGCCATCGCCAAGCATTACCGACAAAAGGACGATCTGGTGGAAGCCTGGTTCGACCGCGCCGACCAGGCCCTGCTGAGCCGCGCCAAGGACGCCGATCTGGCGGCACTGAATGCCGAGAAACGCCTGGAAGAACTGCTGATCGCCTGGCTTGCCGCTCTCGCCCCGCACCGCGCGGTAACCGGGCAGATGCTGCTGTACAAGCTGGAGCCCGGCCATGTCCACCTGCAGGTCGGCGGCCTGCTGCGTATCAGCCGCACCGTGCAGTGGTGGCGCGAGGCGGCACGGCGGCAGAGCCTGCACCTGACCCGCATTGCCGAGGAGAGCCTGCTGAGCGGCGCCTACCTGTGCACCTTCCTCCACTGGCTGCGCCACCCCGACGAGGACCAGGCCGACCTGCGCGCGCTGCTGCGCCGACGCCTGCGCAGCGGGCCCCTGAGCTGGCTGCTGCGCACATAAATCCGGAAACATTCTACGGCTGGCCAGGATTGCGGCACTGGGGCAGCATGGCGCGCGAATCACAACCTCAGCGGGATCACCCCACATGCAGCGTTTTCTCAGCATTGCCCTGGCCCTGTGCCTGGGTCTGACCCTCAGCCTCGACGCCAGCGCCAAACGTCTGGGCAGCGGCAAGTCCTTCGGCTCCGCGCCGACCCACCAGACCCGCCAGATGGACGCGCCCAAGGCCAGCCAGCCTGCCGCGGCCACCGGTGCAGCCGCTGCCGCACGACCGGCCGCCAGTGGTGCCTCGCGCTGGCTCGGCC
>NZ_LSOF01000028.1 GCF_001592875.1 Pseudomonas sp. BMS12
TGAATCGCCCCTGGTTTCGTAGACATCTCCAAGCCTCATAATGAGGTCCATCAGGAGGTGCCATGAGCAACCAGCGTTACCCCGAAGAATTCAAGATCGAAGCGGTCAAGCACATTACCGAGCGCGGTTTGCGCGTTGCCGATGTGGCAGAGCGTCTAGGCGTATCCGTGCACAGCCTGTACGCCTGGGTAAAGCGCTACAGCAAACCCCAAGCACAGCGGCAGCAGGTAGATGATCAGCAGGCCGAGTTGCGTCGCTTGCGCGCGGAACTCAAGCGGGTGACCGAAGAGCGAGACATCCTAAAAAAGGCCGCCGCGTACTTTGCCAAGGAGTCAGGCTGAAGTACGCCTTCATCAGCAAACTGTCGGTGGAGTACCCGGTGCGGCGTCTCTGCCAGACCCTCAAGGTGCATCCCAGCGGTTACTACGCCTGGCTGGTCGAGCCGAAATCGGTACGCGCCAAGGAAGATCAACGCCTGCTCGGATTGATCAAACATGCCTGGTTGGAAAGCGGCGGGGTCTATGGCTACCGCAAGATCCATGACGACCTGCGTGAGCTGGGTGAGTCCTGTGGCCGTCACCGCGTGGCCCGCCTGATGAGGTTAGAGAAGCTGCGCTCGCAGACCGGTTATCGTCGGCGCCCCGGCTATTACGGAGGCAAGCCGACGGTGGCTTCGCCTAATCGCCTGGAGCGGCAGTTCAACGTCAGCGAACCGAACAAGGTCTGGGTCACCGACATCACCTACATCCGCACCCATGAGGGCTGGTTGTACCTGGCGGTGGTGTTGGATCTGTTTTCGCGCCAAGTGATTGGCTGGTCGATGAAGCCACGGATGAGCAGCGACCTGGCCATTGATGCGTTGCTGATGGCGGTCTGGCGCCGCAAGCCCAAGCAGGAAGTGATGATCCACTCCGACCAGGGCAGCCAGTTCAGTAGCACGGACTGGCAGAGTTTCCTCAAGGCCAACAACCTGATCAGCAGCATGAGTCGACGCGGTAACTGCCACGACAACGCGGTGGCGGAAAGCTTCTTCCAGTTGCTGAAGCGGGAGCGCATCCGACGGAAAACCTACGGCACCCGCGAAGAAGCCCGCGGTGATGTGTTCGATTACATCGAGATGTTTTATAACCCCAAGCGCCGGCACAGCAGCGCTATGCAGCTATCGCCAGTGGAGTTTGAAAAGCGCTATTTCCAGAGCTTGGAGAGTGTCTAGGAAAGCCGGGGCGATTCA
>NZ_LSOF01000029.1:2500-8580 GCF_001592875.1 Pseudomonas sp. BMS12
GTAGTGGCGAGCGAACGGGGACTAGCCCTTAAGCTTCTTTGATTTTAGCGGAACGCTCTGGAAAGTGCGGCCATAGTGGGTGATAGCCCTGTACGCGAAAAGGTCTTAGAAGTGAAATCGAGTAGGACGGAGCACGAGAAACTTTGTCTGAATATGGGGGGACCATCCTCCAAGGCTAAATACTACTGACTGACCGATAGTGAACTAGTACCGTGAGGGAAAGGCGAAAAGAACCCCGGAGAGGGGAGTGAAATAGAACCTGAAACCGTATGCGTACAAGCAGTGGGAGCCCACTTTGTTGGGTGACTGCGTACCTTTTGTATAATGGGTCAGCGACTTATATTCAGTGGCGAGCTTAACCGAATAGGGGAGGCGTAGCGAAAGCGAGTCTTAATAGGGCGCTTTAGTCGCTGGGTATAGACCCGAAACCGGGCGATCTATCCATGGGCAGGTTGAAGGTTAGGTAACACTGACTGGAGGACCGAACCGACTACCGTTGAAAAGTTAGCGGATGACCTGTGGATCGGAGTGAAAGGCTAATCAAGCCCGGAGATAGCTGGTTCTCCTCGAAAGCTATTTAGGTAGCGCCTCACGTATCACTCCAGGGGGTAGAGCACTGTTTCGGCTAGGGGGTCATCCCGACTTACCAAACCGATGCAAACTCCGAATACCTGGAAGTGCCGAGCGTGGGAGACACACGGCGGGTGCTAACGTCCGTCGTGAAAAGGGAAACAACCCAGACCGTCAGCTAAGGTCCCAAAGTTATGGTTAAGTGGGAAACGATGTGGGAAGGCTTAGACAGCTAGGAGGTTGGCTTAGAAGCAGCCACCCTTTAAAGAAAGCGTAATAGCTCACTAGTCGAGTCGGCCTGCGCGGAAGATGTAACGGGGCTCAAACCATACACCGAAGCTACGGGTATCACTTAGGTGATGCGGTAGAGGAGCGTTCTGTAAGCCTGTGAAGGTGAGTTGAGAAGCTTGCTGGAGGTATCAGAAGTGCGAATGCTGACATGAGTAACGACAATGCGAGTGAAAAACTCGCACGCCGAAAGACCAAGGTTTCCTGCGCAACGTTAATCGACGCAGGGTTAGTCGGCCCCTAAGGCGAGGCAGAAATGCGTAGTCGATGGGAAGCGGGTTAATATTCCCGCACTTCTAGTTACTGCGATGGGGGGACGGAGAAGGCTAGGCCAGCACGGCGTTGGTTGTCCGTGTTTAAGGTGGTAGGCAGAGATCTTAGGCAAATCCGGGATCTTAATGCCGAGAACTGATGACGAGCTTTCTTTTAGAAAGCGAAGTGGTTGATGCCATGCTTCCAGGAAAAGCCTCTAAGCTTCAGGTAACTAGGAACCGTACCCCAAACCGACACAGGTGGTTGGGTAGAGAATACCAAGGCGCTTGAGAGAACTCGGGTGAAGGAACTAGGCAAAATGGCACCGTAACTTCGGGAGAAGGTGCGCCGGTGAGGGTGAAGGACTTGCTCCGTAAGCTCATGCCGGTCGAAGATACCAGGCCGCTGCGACTGTTTATTAAAAACACAGCACTCTGCAAACACGAAAGTGGACGTATAGGGTGTGACGCCTGCCCGGTGCCGGAAGGTTAATTGATGGGGTTAGCGCAAGCGAAGCTCTTGATCGAAGCCCCGGTAAACGGCGGCCGTAACTATAACGGTCCTAAGGTAGCGAAATTCCTTGTCGGGTAAGTTCCGACCTGCACGAATGGCGTAACGATGGCGGCGCTGTCTCCACCCGAGACTCAGTGAAATTGAAATCGCTGTGAAGATGCAGTGTATCCGCGGCTAGACGGAAAGACCCCGTGAACCTTTACTGTAGCTTTGCACTGGACTTTGAGCCTGCTTGTGTAGGATAGGTGGGAGGCTTTGAAGCGTGGACGCCAGTTCGCGTGGAGCCATCCTTGAAATACCACCCTGGCATGCTTGAGGTTCTAACTCTGCTCCGTTATCCGGAGCGAGGACAGTGTATGGTGGGCAGTTTGACTGGGGCGGTCTCCTCCCAAAGAGTAACGGAGGAGTACGAAGGTGCGCTCAGACCGGTCGGAAATCGGTCGTAGAGTATAAAGGCAAAAGCGCGCTTGACTGCGAGACAGACACGTCGAGCAGGTACGAAAGTAGGTCTTAGTGATCCGGTGGTTCTGTATGGAAGGGCCATCGCTCAACGGATAAAAGGTACTCCGGGGATAACAGGCTGATACCGCCCAAGAGTTCATATCGACGGCGGTGTTTGGCACCTCGATGTCGGCTCATCACATCCTGGGGCTGAAGCCGGTCCCAAGGGTATGGCTGTTCGCCATTTAAAGTGGTACGCGAGCTGGGTTTAGAACGTCGTGAGACAGTTCGGTCCCTATCTGCCGTGGACGTTTGAGATTTGAGAGGGGCTGACCTTAGTACGAGAGGACCGGGTTGGACGAACCTCTGGTGTTCCGGTTGTCACGCCAGTGGCATTGCCGGGTAGCTACGTTCGGAAAAGATAACCGCTGAAAGCATCTAAGCGGGAAACTTGCCTCAAGATGAGATCTCACTGGAGCCTCGAGCTCCCTAAAGGGCCGTCGAAGACTACGACGTTGATAGGTTGGGTGTGTAAGCGCTGTGAGGCGTTGAGCTAACCAATACTAATTGCCCGTGAGGCTTGACCATATAACACCCAAACAATTTGGCTGTTAGACGGTGAAGTCGACAGAAATGCCGAAAGTTTGCTGAACACGCAATACCGATATCACATACCCATTCGGGGAAACGACTAAACACCGAGTCCCCAACCGAATTGCTTGACGACCATAGAGCGTTGGAACCACCTGATCCCATCCCGAACTCAGTAGTGAAACGACGCATCGCCGATGGTAGTGTGGGGTTTCCCCATGTGAGAGTAGGTCATCGTCAAGCTCCTATCCCAAACCCCCGACCCGCTCACGCTGGTCGGGGGTTTGTCTTTGCGCGCAAGAAATCTCTGAGCGAACGCGGCTTTCCTGTTGGTGCGTTTCTAGGCAACCGGGTAGCGCATCGTTATGATGCCTGCCTCCTCTTCTAGGCCTTGTTTTGATGCGTGAAGTATTGCGGTTACTTCAGGATGGCGAATTCCATTCCGGCGAGTCCCTTGGGCATGCGCTGGGGGTTAGTCGTGCCGCAGTCTGGAAGCGCTTACAGCATTTGGAGGCTGAGTTGGGGCTGAGCCTTCACCGCGTGCGTGGTCGTGGCTATCGCCTGCCTTCGCCGCTTTCTTTATTAGATCAGGCGCGGATCGACGCGGATGCGCGCATGGCGGGCTGGACTCTTGTGTTTTTCGATTCAGTCGATTCGACCAATGCCGAGGTGCTGCGGCGACTGTCTGGGGGTAGCTCGGCTCCACTGCTGGTGGTTGCCGAGTCTCAGGAAAGTGGTCGAGGTCGGCGTGACCGGGAGTGGGTCAGTCCTTTTGGTGAGAACCTTTATTACAGTTTGGGTTTGCGTCTTGAGGCGGGCTATCCGCTCGATGGGCTCAGTCTTACTGTAGGCCTTGCGGTGCAGCAGGCAATCGCATTATTCGGCTGCGGCGCCGGTCTCAAGTGGCCAAATGACGTCCTGGTCGATGGGTGTAAGGTCGCTGGTATTTTGCTGGAGCTTTCCGGTGAGCCGGGAGGCAGCTGTCATGTGGTGATTGGAATTGGCATCAATGTGAATATGTTGCCGGGTTCTGTCGCTATCGATCAGGCCTGGACTTCACTCCGGGCTCAATGTGGGTATCTGATCGATCGAACTGCGCTGGCTGTCGCGCTCAGTGATGCCTTGCGTCACTACTTGGCGCGTCATGAAGCGGAGGGCTTCGCCGGCTTGCGCGAAGATTGGGAGGCCGCCCATCTCTGGCAAGGCGCGGAGGCTAGCCTGTTGGCGGGGCCTCGGCGCACGGATGGACGTATCTTGGGGGTCGATCATTTGGGGGCACTGAGATTGGAGGTAGCGGGTCAGGAGCTGCTGTTCAGTGGTGGTGAGCTAAGCCTGAGGTTGCGTGATGATTCTTGAGCTGGATTGTGGCAATAGCCTAATCAAGTGGCGATTGCTAGGAGCTGATGGGCGGGCTGTCTGTGGGGGCGTCGTCGATACGGCTCAAGAGCTTCTGGCGGCTGTAGGTGGGCGGGGCACGGGTTCACTGCGTGCTTGCCGCTTGGTCAGTGTTCGGAGCGATGAGGAGACTTCTGCACTTATTGGCTGCATTGAGTCTGGCTTCGGTGTGGCGGTAGAGTGCGCGCGGCCCTCTGTATGTCTGGGTGAAGTGCGCAACGGCTATAGCGACTATTCGCGTCTCGGGCTGGATCGCTGGCTGGCCGTTGTCGGTGCTTACAAGTTGGCGGGGCGGGCCTGTCTTGTCCTGGATCTGGGCACGGCTGTGACATCCGACTTTGTGGATGCTAACGGTGAACACCTTGGTGGCTACATTTGTCCAGGGATGCCGTTGATGCGTCGCGAATTGGGGACTCATACGCGTCGTATTCGCTATGACGATGCCGCTGCGCAACAGGCTCTGCTTGGGCTGGAGCCAGGCCGCACTACCGCAGAGGCGGTCGAGCGCGGTTGTGCGCTGATGTTGCGAGGGTTTGTACTGACTCAGCTGGATGAGGCGAGAAGTCGCTGGGGTGATGCGTTCAGTGTCTATCTGACTGGCGGGGATGCTGCGCTGGTCCGCTCAGTATTGCCACAGGCGCATCTGGTCTCCGACCTGGTTTTTATCGGGCTTGCCGAGGCCTGTCCTTTCCCTGGGGAGTGAGCATGCGCTGGTTGTTCCTGCTATTTCTGGTTCTGAATCTCTTCTATTACGTTTGGCATCAACAGAAAGCGCCACTTCGCGCGAAAGAGGTTGAATCGGTGGAACTGCGCCAGGCGAGCCAGCAGGGCGTGCGTCTGCTGAGTTCTGCGGATCGTGCCAGGATGCGCCCGGAGGCGTCCGCGGTGCCTGAGTCCGCCGCGGCTGGCGAGTCCTGTCTATTTCTCGGTAGTTTTCAGCAGGCATCAGAAGCGCAACAGGTCGAGCAGCGCTTCACTGCGCTGGATATTCAGGCCCAGGTGCGTTCGGTCGATGCGGCTGCCGGGCTTGATTACTGGGTCTATCTGGCGCCGCTCGCATCGCGGCAGGCATCCTTGCGTCAGCTCAAGGAGCTGCAGGCGCGGAGAATCGATAGCTACATCATTACTCAGGGTGATCTGGCCAACGGTATTTCACTTGGTATCTTCCCGCGGAGTGATTCTGCAGAGAGTGTGATGCAGCGCCTGCGGGATGCGGGTTATGAGCCGTTGCTGCGCGAGCTGCCGAGGGCGCAGCGCAGCTTCTGGGTGCGTATTACCCCGGAAAGCCGGCGCCTTGCCGATGATGCGCTCCAGCAGCTGGCTGTCGACTTCAAGGATCTTCAGCATCAAATAATGCCGTGCGAAAGCGTTGCAACTCCGCAGTAGTTTGCATAGAATGGCGCCCGCTTTACGGGGGAGGCTTCGTGGAGTGGCTGTCATAAACGGCTAACCCCAAGTTTTTATTGGGAAAATGCTTGACAGTCAGGTGGCATGAGACGAGAATGCCGCCCACTTTGGAGGGGTTCCCGAGCGGCCAAAGGGATCAGACTGTAAATCTGACGTCATAGACTTCGAAGGTTCGAATCCTTCCCCCTCCACCAGATTTAGCGTGAGCCGCAAGCTCCGCGGGCATAGTTCAGTGGTAGAACCTCAGCCTTCCAAGCTGATGATGCGGGTTCGATTCCCGCTGCCCGCTCCAAGTTTGCTGTTTGTGTAAGGTGTTTCGCTCTTGTAGCTCAGCTGGTAGAGCACACCCTTGGTAAGGGTGAGGTCAGCGGTTCAAATCCGCTCAAGAGCTCCACTTCAACAAAGGCAGATATGCAGATATCTGCCTTTGTTTTAATGGTCGGTAATTCTCTCACTATCTTGTTCGGAGGCGGTTCAGATGGCTAAGGAAAAGTTTGAACGTAACAAGCCGCACGTCAACGTCGGCACCATCGGTCACGTTGACCACGGTAAAACCACTCTGACCGCTGCTCTGACTCGCGTCTGCTCCGAAGTTTTCGGTTCGGCCAAGGTCGACTTCGACA
>NZ_LSOF01000003.1:0-52913 GCF_001592875.1 Pseudomonas sp. BMS12
GACCAGCGGCCCGGCCAGGGCCCTGCGCCTGCCCGCCGGGCGCCTGGCCGTCGGCGCACCGGCCGACCTGCTGCTGTTCGATGCCGAGGGCCAGACCCTGGCCGGCGAAACCTGGCGCTCCAGGGGCAACAACTGCCCCTTCATCGGTCACTGCCTGCCCGGACAGGTGCGCTACACCCTGGTGGACGGGCGCATCAGCTATCAGAGCTGAGGCGCAACACCATGAACATGAAAAAGCCCGCCGATTGGCGGGCTTTTTCATGGCGCGGACTCAAGCTCGCGAGGCATTCTTGATCGATATCTGGGTATTCAACGTCCAGAAGTCATACAGCACGCCGATCAGGAACAGCCCGCCGGTGAACAGATAGATGATCCCGGTGATCCACTTGCCCTGGTACATGCGGTGTACACCGAATACGCCGAGGAAGGTCAGCAGTATCCAGGCCACGTTGTAGTCGGTATCACCTGCGGTAAAACGCAGATCCGCCTCGCGATCCATCGCCGGAATCAGGAACAGGTCGATGATCCAGCCTATGAACAGCAGACCCAGGGTGAAGAACCAGATGGTCCCGGTCACCGGCTTGCCGTAGTAGAAACGGTGCGCGCCGAGGAAGCCGAAGATCCAGAGCAGATAACCGATGACCTTGCTGTGGGTGTCCTGTCGTTGCATAAAAGCTCCTTGTTGAATATGGCACTGACGATTGGTCGGCATGGGCTCTTGCACGAAAAGCAGCCCGCGGAATACTGTATATAAAAACAGTATTAATGACCCATGGAACTGATCACCAAACTAACCGTATTGGCCGACGCGGCCAAGTACGACGTGTCCTGCGCCAGCAGCGGCGCCCCCAAACGCGACTCGCGCGGCAAGTCCGGCCTGGGCGCCACCAACGGCATGGGCATCTGCCACAGCTTCACGCCTGACGGGCGTTGCGTGTCGCTGCTGAAGATCCTGCTGACCAACTTCTGTCTGTATGACTGCCAGTACTGCGTCAATCGCCGCTCCAGCGATGTTCCACGGGCCCGCTTCACGCCCGAGGAAGTGGTGAAACTGACCCTGGACTTCTACCGGCGCAACTGCATCAGCGGCCTGTTCCTCAGCTCGGGCATCATCCGCTCGGCCGACTACACCATGGAGCAGCTGGTTCAGGTGGCTCGCCTGCTGCGCGAAGAGCACGAGTTTCGCGGCTACATCCACCTCAAGACCATTCCCGATGCCTCACCCGAATTGATCACGCTGGCCGGACGCTACGCCGACCGCCTCAGCGTCAATATCGAGCTGCCCAGCGAGAGCAGCCTGGTTCGCCTGGCGCCGGAGAAGAGCGTCGGCAGCATCCGGCAGGCCATGGGCGCGATCCGCCTCGGCGTCGATGAAGCAACCGAGGAGAAACGCGGCCCGGCATTCGCACCGGCTGGCCAGAGCACGCAGATGATCGTTGGCGCCGACGATACCGACGACCGTAGCATTCTCGACACGGCGCAGAATCTTTATGGCAAGTACCGCCTCAAGCGCGTGTATTACTCGGCATTCAGTCCTATCCCGCACAGCCCCGACAGCGTGCCGCTCCAGGCTCCCCCACTGTTGCGCGAACACCGCCTGTACCAGGCCGACTTCCTTATGCGCGGCTACGGGTTTCAGGCCACCGAGCTGCTCGCGACGCCCGGCAACCTGGCGCTGGACATCGACCCCAAACTGGCCTGGGCGCTGGCCAACCGCGAGCAGTTCCCGCTCGACCTGAACCGCGCCGATGCAGCGCTGATCGCCCGCGTACCGGGCATTGGTGTACTCAGCGCCAGGCGTCTGGTCGATCTACGCAGGGAACGGCGCATTCGCTATCTGGATCTGGTCCGCCTGCGCTGTGCGGTGGACAAGGCCAAGCCCTTCATCGTCACCCAGGACTACCGGCCACAACAGGCCAGCCTGGAGTCTTCCGCACTGCGCCGCCAGCTCAGCGACACACCTGCACAGATGGCATTGTGGTGATCTACACAGCCTTCTTCGATGGCAGCTTCGCTGGCTGGCGCAACGAGGCCCGTCGTTTGGTGCTGGCTGGCATGGAGCCGCAACAGATTGCCTGGGAAGTCGGTGAAGTCAGCGCCACTCTCGACATGTTCTGTGCAGCGGATGCTCAGCCAGGCCGATCAATGACCGCAACCATCCCGATACCGCGACAACTGTTCGAGCTACTCCAGATCGCAGCATGCTTCCGCGGCGATAACCGTTGGGGGCTTCTCTACCGAATTCTCTGGCGAGTCTGCCGAGGTGAGCGAAGCGCGATGCTGGCCGGTGACCCGGATGGTTCACAGCTGCATCGGCGGATCAAGGCTGTGCGCCGCGAAATCCATCATACGCATGCTTTCCTGCGCTTTCGCAGCCTCCCCGAAAGCCCGGAGTCGCCGTGCTTCATCGCCTGGCACGAACCCGCCCACGATATTCTGCACCTGGCTGTCGAGCACTTCGCCGCACGCATGGGCAAGACCCACTGGCTGATCGTCACGCCTGAAGGGGCCGCCCATTGGAACGGCGAGAAGATGTCACTCACCCTGCCCTGTCCACCCGCGCTGACAGAGCTCGCCCGCGCCGCAGCGGAAGAGGACGATGGGCTATGGGTTGCCTACTACAAAAGCACATTCAACCCGGCGCGACTGAACAAGGAATGCCTGGAGCGAAGTCTGCCAGTGCGCTTCTGGAAGAACCTGCCCGAAGGTTCGGCAATTCCCGAGCTCATGAGCCAGGCACGCTGCGGCGGGCAATCGCACGGCCAGTTCGCCGGCGTAACGCACATGCCTGGTCACGTCATCGGCACGAAGAGCAGCGAAAAACGCTGCCAGAGCTGCCCACGACGAACGGGGCAACAGCCAGCCATATCAGCAGAACAGTGCGGCCTTGTCCTGTTAGCCGACCAGCCAGGTGCCCGCCCCTTCGGAGGCGCCGCAGGAAGGCTTATGGACCAGGCGCTACGGGATGTCGGGCTGGATCGCAGCCAGGTCTACCTGACGTACGCGGTCAAACATTTCAATCCACTGGTGGAAATCAAGGCACGGGCGCGACAGCAACTGCTTAAACCATCAAGAGAAGAAATCGCACACTGCCGCCCCTGCCTGCAAACCGAGCTGAGCCATCTACAACCCAAGGCGATCCTGGCACTGGGACAAACAGCGACCCAGGCACTGCTGGGCGACAACAGCGAATTCGACAAGCTGTATGGTCATCTCGTGGAGGATGAAGCCGGCCGAAAAGTCCTGATCGGTGACCACCCTAGCGAGCTGCTATGGAACCATCCGACAGGCCGCCAGTGGGCCTACGACGCTCTGCTGCTGTCTCTGCGGCAGGCAAAGCGCCTCTGCGGGATAGGCACTTGATCAGCGAAAGCGTCGCCCCGGATCTTCCTCGCTGACTTCCAGGCTGAGCCCCTGGCTCATGCTGGTCAGGTGATCGCCATCGGTCTCCGAACCCAGCTTGATCAGCAGGCGCAGGTCGTTGGCCGAGTCGGCGTAGAGCAGGGCGTCCTCGTAGGTGATCTCGCCCTGGCTATAGAGGTTGTACAGGGCCTGGTCGAAGGTCTGCATGCCCAGCTCGGTGGAGCGCTTCATCAGCGCCTTGAGCTCGTGCACCTCGCCCTTGCGGATCAGGTCGGCGGCCAGCGGGGTGTTGATCAACACCTCGATCACCGCGCGGCGGCCCTTGCCGTCCGGAGTCGGCACCAGTTGCTGGGCGACGATGGCCTTGAGGTTGAGCGACAGATCCATCCACACCTGGTTGTGCCGGTCCGGCGGGAAGAAGTTGATGATCCGGTCCAGCGCCTGGTTGGCGTTGTTGGCGTGCAGGGTGGCCAGCGCCAGGTGACCGGTTTCGGCGAAGGCCACCGCGTAGTCCATGGTCTCGCGGGTGCGGATCTCGCCGATCAGAATCACGTCCGGCGCCTGGCGCAGGGTGTTCTTCAGCGCCACCTCGAAGGACTCGGTGTCGATGCCGACTTCGCGCTGGGTGACGATGCAGTTCTGGTGCTGGTGGATGTACTCGATCGGGTCTTCGATGGAGATGATGTGGCCACTGGTGTTCTTATTACGGTAGCCGATCATCGCCGCCAGCGAGGTGGACTTACCGGTACCGGTAGCACCGACGAACAGCACCATGCCGCGCTTGGTCAGCGCCAGCTTCTTCAACACCTCGGGCAACTTGAGATCGTCGAGGGTCGGGATATTGGTCTCGATGCGGCGCAGCACCATGCCCGCCAGGTTGCGCTGGTAGAAGGCACTGACGCGGAAGCGACCAACGCCGCGAGCGCTGATGGCGAAGTTGCATTCGTGGTTCTCGGTGAACTCGCGGCGCTGCTGCTCGTTCATCACCGAGTGCACCGTTTCGCGGGTCTGCTCCGGCGACATGGGATTCTTGGTCACCGGCATGATCTTGCCGTTGACCTTCATCGACGGTGGTACGCCGGCGGTGATGAACAGGTCGGAACCACCCTTCTCCACCATCAGACGCAACAGTTTTTCAAATTCCATCTTTCCCGCCCGTGTCTTTCAGCTGTGGCGACTTGAGCCGCCTTGTTTTTAGAAGTTTTCCGGTGTCTTGGCTTTCTCGCGAGCACTCTCGCGAGCGATCAGACCTTTGCTCAGCAGGTTCTTCAGGCAGGCATCAAGGGTCTGCATGCCCAACGAGCCGCCGGTCTGGATGGCCGAATACATCTGCGCCACCTTGTCCTCGCGGATCAGGTTACGAATCGCCGGGGTGCCGATCATGATCTCGTGCGCCGCCACGCGGCCGCCGCCGACCTTCTTCAGCAGGGTCTGCGAAATCACCGCCTGCAGCGATTCGGAGAGCATGGAGCGAACCATGGACTTCTCCTCGGCAGGGAACACGTCGACCACGCGGTCGATGGTCTTGGCCGCAGAGGTGGTGTGCAGGGTGCCGAATACCAAGTGACCGGTTTCCGCGGCTGTCAGCGCCAGGCGGATGGTCTCCAGATCGCGCATCTCACCCACCAGGATGATGTCCGGGTCTTCACGCAGGGCCGAACGCAGAGCCTCGGAGAAGCCGTGCGTATCGCGGTGCACCTCACGCTGGTTGACCAGGCACTTCTTCGACTCGTGAACGAATTCGATCGGGTCTTCGATGGTGAGGATGTGGTGGTACTTGTTGTTGTTCAGGTAGTCGAGCATGGCCGCCAGGGTGGTCGACTTGCCCGAACCGGTCGGGCCGGTAACCAGTACCAGGCCGCGCGGCACGTCGGTGATCTTCTTGAACACCTCGCCCATGCCCAGGTCTTCCATGCTCAGGACCTTGGATGGAATGGTCCGGAACACGGCGCCGGCGCCGCGGTTCTGGTTGAAGGCGTTGACCCGGAAACGAGCGACACCGGGCACCTCGAAGGAAAAGTCGGTCTCGAGGAATTCCTCGTAATCCTTGCGCTGCTTGTCGTTCATGATGTCGTAGATCAGCGCATGGACCTGTTTGTGGTCCATCGGCGGCAGGTTGATCCGCCGTACGTCACCGTCGACTCGAATCATCGGCGGCAGACCCGCCGAGAGGTGCAGGTCCGACGCGCCTTGCTTGGCGCTGAAGGCGAGCAGCTCGGTAATATCCATGGGACTCCCCAATCACATGCAAGCAGGTAGAATGCCGCAGACCCCTGATGGGCGGGCTATAGAGCGCAAGTAATGTCCACGATAGCAGAGAATATTGCAAAGGTTCGCGCGCGTATCCGTGAGGCGGCGCAAGCCTCGCAGCGCGATTCGGCGGCAATCGGCCTGCTCGCCGTGAGCAAGACCAAACCCGCCGCCGCCATTCGCGACGCCTTCGCCAGCGGCCAGCGCGACTTCGGTGAAAACTACCTGCAGGAAGCCCTGAGCAAACAGGCCGAACTGAGCGACCTGGACTTGATCTGGCACTTCATCGGCCCCATTCAATCGAACAAGACCAAGGCGCTGGCCGAACACTTCGACTGGGTGCACTCCGTAGACCGCCTGAAGATCGCCCAGCGCCTGTCCGAACAACGCCCCGCGCACCTGCCGCCACTGAACATCTGCCTGCAAGTGAATGTCAGCGGCGAGGCCAGCAAATCCGGCTGCACGCCGCAAGAGCTGCCGGCACTGGCACGGACCGTTACACAACTGCCACACCTGAAACTGCGTGGATTGATGACAATCCCCGAACCGAGCGACGACCCACTGCTCCAACGCGCACCACTCGCCGAGCTGCGCCGCCTGCGCGACGCGCTGAACCTGGATCTCGACTGCCTGTCCATGGGCATGAGTCAGGATCTGGAGGCCGCCGTGGCCGAAGGCGCCACCTGGGTACGCATCGGCACGGCGCTGTTCGGCAGCCGCGACTACGGCACCACCAATAAAGGAAGCGAACAATGAGCCACCCGCGTATCGCCTTCATCGGCGCCGGCAACATGGCCACCAGCCTGATCGGCGGCCTACTGGCGCAGGGCATCCCGGCCAGCCATATCCGCGCCAGCGATCCGGGCGCCGAGCAGCGCGCCAAGGTCGCCAGCGAATACGGTATCGAGCTGTTCAAGAGCAACGCCGACGCCGTCAGCGGTGCCGACCTGGTGGTGCTGGCGACCAAGCCGCAGGTACTCAAGAGTGTATGCCAGACCCTGGCGCCCAGCCTGCAACCTAACCAACTGATCGTATCCATCGCCGCCGGCATCACCTGCGCCAGCCTGAACAACTGGCTCGGTGACGTCGCCATCGTGCGCTGCATGCCCAACACCCCGGCGCTGCTGCGCCAGGGCGTCAGCGGGCTGTTTGCCAACGCCAAGGTGTCCGCCGCGCAGCGCCAGCAGGCCGAGCAGCTGTTGAGCGCCGTGGGCCTGGCCCTGTGGCTCGACGAGGAACACCTGATCGATGCGGTCACTGCCGTCTCCGGCAGCGGCCCGGCCTATTTCTTCCTGCTGATCGAGGCGATGACCGCCGCCGGCGAACAGCTCGGCCTGCCCCGCGCCACCGCCGCCCAGCTGACGCTGCAGACCGCCCTAGGCGCTGCACGCATGGCCTGCGAGAGCGATGTCGATGCCGCCGAGCTGCGGCGCCGGGTCACCTCGCCCAACGGCACCACCGAAGCGGCGATCAAGAGCTTCCAGGCCGGCGGCTTCGAGGCCCTGGTGCAACAGGCGCTGAATGCCGCCGCCAGCCGCTCCGCAGAACTTGCCGAACAACTGGGCCAATAAGGAACCCTCATGAACGGACTGAACACCGCCGCCATCTACGTCCTGCAGACCCTCGGCAGCCTCTACCTGCTGATCGTCCTGCTGCGCTTCGTCCTGCAGCTGGTACGTGCCGACTTCTACAACCCGCTCAGCCAGTTTGCCGTCAAGGCCACCCAATCGCTGCTCAAGCCGCTGCGGCGGATCATCCCTGGCTTCGGCGGCCTCGACCTGGCCTCGCTGCTGCTGGCCATTCTGGTACAGCTGGTGATCATGGGGCTGACCCTGCTGCTGGCTTACGGCACGCTGGGCAACCCACTGCAGCTGCTGGTATGGGCCGTGATCGGGGTGACCTCGCTGTTCCTCAAGATCTTCTTCTTCGCCCTGATCATCAGCGTGATCCTGTCCTGGGTCGCACCGGGTAGCTACAACCCCGGCGCCCAGCTGGTCAATCAGATCTGCGAGCCGCTGCTGGCGCCCTTCCGCAAGTTGCTGCCGAGCCTCGGCGGCCTGGATATCTCGCCGATCTTCGCCTTCATCGCGATCAACCTGATAGACATGCTGGTGGTCAAGAACCTGGCAGCCATGAGCCACATGCCGGCGGTACTCGGCCTGCTGATGTGAGTTGGTTCCGCTGGGACGGCGACGACCTGCTACTCGATTGCCATCTGCAACCCAAGGCGAGCAAGGACGAGTTCGCCGGTCTGCACGGCGAGCGCCTGAAGATCCGCCTCACCGCGCCGCCGGTGGACGGCAAGGCCAACGCCCAGCTGCTGGCGTTTCTCGGCCAGGCATTCGGCGTGGCCAAGAGCCAGGTGCGTCTGGAGAGCGGCGAACTGAACCGACAGAAGCGAGTGCGTATCCAGGCGCCGCGCCAGTTGCCTGCCCTGCCGGGACTGACCGCTCGGTCGTCCTGAGCAACCACCGGGCCGGAGTTGTGAACCAGCGCAATTGACGCCTGCTACAGCCTCCGCATAATGCGGGCATCTTCGGCGAAGCTCCGCACATTTTCGCGGCGCCACCGACAGCCCGCCTACCGCAGGATGCGCAACCCCAGAGGAGCGCCAGGATGAGCATGGAACGTCTCAGTCAGCAGGTCGATGCCTACGTAGCCTGGAAGCGCGAGCTGATGCGCGAGATCACCCGCTATCGCAGCTGGCTGGCGCACAACCGCCTCGGCTCGGATGCGATGGACACGCGCCTGGAGCGCGCCTTGCGCCTGCTGCGTACCGATCACATCACCCTGGCCTTCGTCGGCGAGTTCTCGCGCGGCAAGACCGAGCTGATCAACAGCCTGTTCTTCTCCGAATACGGCCAGCGCATGCTGCCGTCCCAGGCCGGGCGCACCACCATGTGCCCCACCGAGTTGTTCTTCGACCCGCGCTCGGAACGTTCCTATATCCGCCTGCTGCCCATCGAAACGCGCATGACCGACGCCAGCGTGGCGCAGTTCAAGCGTATCCCGCGGCACTGGGTGAACATCCCGCTGGACCCCAGCGATCCCAGCAGCATGGCCCTGGCCTTCGCCCAGGTGGCCAAGACCAAGCCGATGGCGGTGGAGCAGGCGATCCAGCTCGGCTTCCTGCCGGAGATGCTGGAGTCGACCGGCAAACCCGGCCAGGTACTGGTACCGGCCTGGCGCCACGCCATGGTCAATTTCGACCACCCGCTGCTGCGCCAGGGCCTGCGCATTCTCGACACCCCCGGCCTGAACGCCCTCGGCTCCGAGCCGGAGCTGACCCTGTCGATGCTGCCGAGCGCCCAGGCGATCATCTTCCTGCTGTCCGCCGATACCGGCGTCACCGCCAGCGACATGGCGATCTGGCAAGAGCACATCCGCCAGCTCGACGAAGACACCCAGGCCAGCCTGTTCGCCGTGTTGAACAAGATCGACATCCTGTGGGACGACCTGGCCGGCGAGGAATTCGTGCAGAAGGCCATCGGCCTGGTGCAGAGCACCACGGCCAAGCAGCTCGGCATCCCCGCCGCCAGCGTGCTGCCGCTATCGGCCAAGCAGGCGCTGCTGGCCAAGGTGCGCAACGACGAGGCGCTGCTCGCCCGTAGCCAACTGGCCAACCTGGAAAACCTGTTGTGCGAGCGCATCGTCGCGCAGAAGGAACGCCTGCTCGAAGACCGCGTGGTCAATCAGGTGCTGGCCCTGCTCAACAACAGCCAGCATGTGCTCAGCCTGCGCCTGGAAAAAGTGCGCGAGCAGCAGCACCTGCTGACCACCCACCAGAACGACAACGGCCAGTTGCTATTCGAGCTGACCGCCAAGACCAAGGACGACCACAGCCAGCATCACAAGCGCCTGCTCGGCCTGAAGACCAACCAGCGCCTGCTGCGTCGCCAGGGCGAACTGCTGCGCGCCGCGGTACGCCCGGAACGCCTGGAGCAGCACCTGGCCCAGGTGCGCCAGGGCCTGGGCAGCAGCTGGACCACCCTGGGCATCAACCAGGCCATCGTGCAGTTCTTCCGCAATGTCGATCACGACCTCGGCAACCTGGCCCAGGAGGCCGAGATGGCCAACAAGATGGTTGCCGCCATCTACCGTCGGCACAACGAGGAAAACCCGCTGCACGGCGTCGACGCCCCGCAGTTCAACAGCCAGCGCTACCAGCGCGAGCTGAAACAGCTGCGCGACAAGGCCGACCAGTTCCGCCTGCACCTGAAGACCCTGCTCACCGAGCAGCGCAGCCTGACCCGGCGCTTCTTCGCCACCCTGGTGCAGGAAGTCATCGGCCTGCACCAGCGCCTGCGCAACGACGCCGAGCAGTGGGCCAGCGACGCGCTGATGCCGCTGATGCAGCACACCCTGGAGCACAAGCAGTTGCTGGAAACCCACATGCTGCGACTCAAGGCCCTGGCCCAGGAAACCCAGCAGGCGCGCCAGCGTGGCCAGCAACTGGCCGGCTACACCGCACAGCTGGAAACCCAGCTGGCCCAGGCCAACGAGATGCTCCGCGCGCTGCGCCGACCGGCCCCCATCCAGCGCCAGGGCAAGGTCGTCAGCCTGCCTACCGCGATCCGCTCGCAGAGTGCCTCGGACCAGGCCTGAAAGCCCCTAGATTCAGGCACTTGCCCACGGCCTCCGGCGCTTGCTGCCGGGGGCCGTGCTCTTTAGACTGCTGCACTTCCTCGAACGAGAGCAGGGTCGATGCCAACTGATTTTCCCGCCGATTCCGTTGGCCTGGTCACGCCGCAGAGCGCTCGCTTCAGCGAACCGCTGGCACTGGTCTGTGGGCGCAGCCTGGCCGACTACCAACTGGTCTACGAGACCTACGGCACGCTCAATGCCAGCGCTAGCAATGCCGTACTGATCTGCCACGCCCTCTCCGGCCATCACCATGCCGCCGGCTATCACAGCTCGCAAGACCGCAAGCCGGGCTGGTGGGACAGCTGCATCGGCCCGGGCAAACCGATCGACACCGACAAGTTCTTCGTCGTCAGCCTCAACAACCTCGGCGGCTGCAACGGCTCCACCGGCCCGTCCAGCCTCAATCCGGCCAGCGGCAAGCCCTACGGCGCCGACTTCCCGGTGATGACCGTGGAAGACTGGGTACATAGCCAGGCGCGCCTGGCCGATCTGCTCGGCATCCAGCAATGGGCCGCAGTGGTCGGCGGCAGCCTCGGCGGCATGCAGGCCCTGCAGTGGGCCATCAGCTATCCCGAGCGTATCCGCCACTGCCTGTGCATCGCCTCGGCACCCAAGCTGTCTGCGCAGAACATCGCCTTCAACGAAGTGGCGCGCCAGGCCATCCTCACCGACCCGGAATTCCACGGCGGGCACTTCCAGGAGCACGGCGTGATTCCCAAGCGCGGCCTGATGCTGGCGCGTATGGTCGGCCACATCACCTACCTGTCGGACGACGCCATGGGCGAGAAATTCGGCCGCGAACTGAAGACCGACAAGCTCAACTACGACTTCCACAGCGTCGAGTTCCAGGTCGAGAGCTACCTGCGCTACCAGGGCGAGGAGTTCTCAGGGCGTTTCGATGCCAACACCTACGTGCTGATGACCAAGGCGCTGGACTACTTCGACCCGGCCGCCGCCCATGGTGACGATCTGGCCAAGACCCTGGCCAACGTCAAGGCGGACTTCTGCCTGATGTCGTTCACTACCGACTGGCGGTTTTCGCCGGCACGCTCGCGAGAGATCGTCGACGCCCTGCTGGCGGCGAAAAAGAACGTCTGCTACCTGGAGATCGACGCACCGCAGGGCCATGACGCCTTTCTCATGCCGATTCCGCGCTATCTCCAGGGTTTCGGCGCCTACATGAATCGGATCGAGGTATGAGCATGCGCGCGGATCTGGACATCATCCAGGAGTGGATTCCGAGCGGCAGCCAGGTACTCGACCTCGGCTGCGGCGACGGCGAACTGCTGGCCTGGCTGCGCCAGCACAAGCAGGTCAGCGGCTATGGCCTGGAGATCGACCCGGAGAAAATCGCCACCTGCATCGAGCGCGGGGTCAACGTGATCGAGCAGAACCTCGACGAAGGCCTGGGCAACTTTGCCGACAACAGCTTCGACGTGGTGGTCATGACCCAGTCGCTGCAGGCCCTGCGCTACCCGGACAAGGTATTGGCGGAAATGCTGCGGGTCGGCAAGACCTGCATCATCACCTTCCCCAACTTCGGCCACTGGCGCTGCCGCTGGTATCTCTCCAGCAAGGGCCGTATGCCGGTTTCCGACTTCCTGCCGTACACCTGGTACAACACGCCGAACATCCACTTCTGCACCTTCGAGGATTTCGAGCGCCTGTGCCGCCAGCAGGGTGCGCGCATCGAGGAGCGCCTGGCTGTCGACCGCGAGCATCGCCACGGCTGGGCCAGCCGGATCTGGCCTAATCTACTGGGTGAGATCGGTATCTATCGCGTCTGCGGGGCCGGCCTGGCCGATCACCGCGTAGCCATCTAACCCGCCCGACGCCACGGAGGATCACCATGCGCCATTTCGCATCCCTGCTGCTATGCCTGCTCATCGCCCTGCCCGCCGCCGCCGAGCGCAAAGAAACCTTCGGCGAACTGGATGTGCACTACAGCGTGTTCAACTCCAGCTTCCTGCAACCGGACATCGCCGCGGCTGCGGGGCTGACCCGCAGCAAGACGGTCGGCGTGCTCAACATCGCCGCACTCAAGGGCGGCAAGGGCCAACCGGCCAAGGTCAGCGGTACGCTGAAGAACCTGCTGGGCCAGACCAGCGAGCTGCAGTTCAAGCAGGTGCTGGAAAGCGGCGCCGTCTACTACCTGGCCGAGTTCCCTCTGCGCGAGCGCGAGATCCTGACCTTCAGCATCCAGGTACAACTCGGCGACGCCGCCCCGCACACCCTCACCTTCAACCAGGAAGTGTTCCCGGACGAATGATGCCTTTCACCGAACTCGTGCTGGCCAGCCACAACGCCGGCAAGCTCAAGGAACTCCAGGCCATGCTGGGCGACGCCGTGCGCGTACGCTCGGTCGGCGAATTCTCTAGCGTGGAGCCGGAAGAGACTGGCCTGTCCTTCGTCGAGAACGCCATCCTCAAGGCGCGCAACGCAGCCCGCGTGTCCGGCCTGCCGGCGCTGGCCGACGACTCCGGCCTGGCGGTGGATGTGCTCGGCGGCGCCCCCGGCATCTACTCGGCGCGCTACGCCGACGGTCAGGGCGACGCGGCCAACAACGCCAAGCTGCTGGACGCCCTGAAGGACGTGGCGGACGCCGAGCGCAGTGCCCAGTTCGTCTGCGCCCTGGCGCTGGTGCGCCACGCCGACGACCCGCTGCCGATCCTCTGCGAAGGACTCTGGCACGGGCGCATCCTGCGCCAGGCGCGCGGCGCCAACGGCTTCGGCTACGACCCGCTGTTCTGGGTCGAGGAGCGCCAGTGCTCCAGCGCCGAACTCGCGCCCGCGGAGAAGAACCAGCTTAGCCATCGCGCCCGCGCCATGGCCCTGCTCAAGCAGCGCCTGGGGTTGGTGTGAGCCAGCAACCCTCCCCTCCACCCCCGGAGACAATGACCGGGGAGTGGAGCTTCCAGCTTCCCCCACTCGCGCTGTATATCCATATCCCCTGGTGCGTGCGCAAATGCCCGTACTGCGACTTCAATTCCCACGCTGCCGGGCCGAGCCTGCCCGAGGAAGAATATGTCGACGCCCTGCTCGCCGACCTGGACGCCGACCTCGGTCACGTCCACGGCCGTCCACTGACCTCGATCTTCTTCGGCGGCGGCACGCCCAGCCTGTTCTCGGCCAAGGCACTGGGCCGGCTGCTGCAGGGAGTGGAACAGCGCGTGCCGTTCGCCAGTGATATCGAGATCACTCTGGAGGCCAACCCCGGCACCTTCGAGCAAGCCAAGTTCCGCGACTACCGCAGCCTGGGCATCAACCGTCTGTCCATCGGCGTGCAGAGCTTCCAGGAAGCCAAACTCAAGGCCCTGGGCCGCATCCACGATGGTAACGAGGCAATCCGCGCCGCCGATATGGCGCGCGCCGCCGGCTTCGACAACTTCAATCTGGACCTGATGCACGGCCTGCCCGAGCAGAGCATTGAGGACGCCCTGTTCGACCTGCGCACCGCCATCGCCCAGGCACCGACGCATCTGTCCTGGTACCAGCTGACCATGGAACCCAACACGGTGTTCTGGAGCCAGCCGCCGCAGCTGCCCGAAGACGACCTGCTGTGGGATATCCAGGAAGCCGGCCAGGCCCTGCTGGCCGAGCACGGCTACCTGCAGTACGAAGTTTCCGCCTACGCCCAGCCGGGGCGCGCGGCACGCCACAACCTCAACTACTGGACCTTCGGTGACTTCCTCGGCATCGGCGCCGGCGCCCACGCCAAGCTCAGCGCGCCGGGCGGACGCATCCAGCGCACCTGGAAGACCCGCCTGCCCAAGGATTACCTCGCCCCGGGCAAAGCCTTCCAGGCTGGCGAGCGGATGCTGGATGCCGAGGAGTTGCCCTTCGAGTTTCTGATGAACGTCCTGCGCCTGAGCGATGGCGTCGCCGCCGAGCTGTTCACCCAGCGCACCGGCCAGCCCCTGGCCAGCCTGGACGCAGCGCGCCGCGAGGCCGAAACGCGCGGGCTACTGGTACGCGACCCGGCACGCCTGGTCGCCACCCGCGAAGGCCAGCTGTTCCTCAACGACCTGCTGCAGCATTTTCTGCCCTAAGCCCCGCTCGCAAACGGAGCCGGGCGACCGTTTGGCGAGCCGAGGGCCTGGCGCTTGCGCCTACCGCAGCCCGACCGACAGACGGTAAACTGCCGGCACCTCCATAATCACAACAAGGACACCCGATGGATCTCGTACTCGACCTGATCGCCACCCTCTCACGCTGGTGCCGCGGCAACCTGTACGACATTTCCCTGGCCATCATGGCCACCCTGTTCGTGTTGTTCGGGCCTGGCATCAATGCCTGGGTACAGCGCTCCATCAGCGGCCTCAATTTCGTCCTGCGCACGCTGATCTTCGTACTGGTCTGCGCCATCGGCTACGGCCTGGCCATCGTCTTCCTGACGCCCTGGCTGGCCAAGGGACTGGGTTACTTCAATAACTTCACCCTGTCGCCGGTGCTGCTACTAGTCTTCTTCCTGATCGGCGTACTGGCCGACCGCAGCTAGGGACGCCCACGGGGCGCCCGCACAGGAGCCCCCATGAAGCCGCTGAAGAATCTGTACCTGTATTTCCAGGACGGCCAACGCCTGGCACTGCGCTTCCCCAAACAGAGTGAAGACCCTGTCGATGTTGCCCGCAGCTTGCGCAAACAGCTGGAGTCGCCTTTTCTAAGCATCGAGGTGGACGGTGATCTGCTACTGATTCCACGCGAGAGCATCAAATACCTGCAGATCTGTCCGATGCCCGCCGCCCTGCCTGATCCGACGATCCTGGGCGCCGAGGTGATCGACTGAAGCCGCCAGCAGTCCTCCATTGACCATTTGGGAGGCCGCCATGAAACGCTTCGCTCCAGTCCTGCTGATCCTTACCAGCCTGCTCAATCCCGGCGCACTGGCAGAGCCCGCCAGTCCTTGCCTGCAGCGCACCCAGCCCGGCTGTCTTCCATAGCCACGCGGGGCTATCGCCAATCAATCTAATGCTCTCCTGCGGCCCTGGATTACAGTGAAACTAGGCAACCACAGGGAGAGCATTGATGCAGATAACCGGCAACAACGGCAATCTGCCCCTCTCGACGCAGGTCGTCAACAAGTTCGGCCCGGCCAATCCCGAACAGGTGAACAAGGCCGTGGACCAGGCTTCCGACCGAGTCAGCGAGCGCCAGGAAAGCCGTGAACTGAGCCAGACCGAGCGCCGTGGTACCGCCACGCAGATCTACAGCGCCAACACCCAGCAACGGCAGATCGAGACCTATCTGGCAGTAGCCAGCGAAAGCGAAGTCGATAGCCAGCCGAGTCCCTTGGAGACCGCTACGGAACTGCGCGAAGTGCAACAGCGCAACGATCGGGCCCAGAACATCGCAGAAACACCCAGCCGCCCAGAGCGGCCCGAGACCGATCCGGCCAGGCCGGAGCCCTACGTTGCAACCCGTGCCTGATCGCCTGTCGACAGCGCACAAAAAAGCCGCCCTCGGGCGGCTTTTTCATTGGCCTGCAGCTTACAGCTGCGGGCCGGCGTTGCGGATGGCGTCGGACACGTCGAACTTCTTGAAGTTCTCGATGAACTGCTGGGCCAGGCCCTTGGCCGCCTCGTCGTAGGCGTTGCCGTCAGCCCAGGTGTTACGCGGGTTGAGCAGGTTGGTTTCGACGCCCGGCACGGCCTTCGGCACGCTCAGGTTGATGATCGGCAGTTGCTCGGTTTCAGCACCGATCAGCGCACCGCTCTGGATGGCTGCGATCACGCCACGGGTGGTCGGGATGTTGAAGCGCTTGCCGACGCCGTAGCCACCGCCGGTCCAGCCGGTGTTGACCAGGTAGACCTTGGAGCCGAAGCCACGGATGCGTTTGATCAGCAGCTCGGCGTATTCGCCGGCCGGACGCGGGAAGAACGGCGCACCGAAGCAGGTGGAGAAGGTCGACTTGATGCCGCCGCCGCTGCCCATCTCGGTGGAACCGACCAGCGCGGTGTAGCCGGACAGGAAGTGGTAGGCCGCCTGCTCTTCGCTGAGGATCGACACCGGCGGCAGTACGCCGGTCAGGTCGCAGGTCAGGAAGATCACGGCATTCGGCTCGCCGCCGAGGTTCTTCTCGGAGCGCTTCTCGACCAGCTCCAGCGGGTAGGCTGCGCGGCTGTTCTGGGTCAGGCTGTCGTCGGCGTAGTTCGGTACGCGATTCTCGTCGAGCACGACGTTTTCCAGTACGGCGCCGAACTGGATGGCTTTCCAGATCACCGGCTCGTTCTTCTCGGACAGGTCGATGCACTTGGCGTAGCAGCCACCTTCGATATTGAACACCACGCCCTCGCCCCAGCCGTGCTCGTCGTCACCGATCAGGTAACGGCTTTCGTCGGCGGACAGGGTGGTCTTGCCGGTGCCGGACAGGCCGAAGAACAGGGTCACGTCGCCCTCTTCACCGATGTTGGCCGCGCAGTGCATCGGCAGCACGTCGGCTTCCGGCAGCAGGAAGTTCTGTACGGAGAACATGGCCTTCTTCATTTCACCGGCGTAGCGCATGCCAGCGATCAGAACCTTCTTGGCGGCGAAGTTGAGGATCACGCAGCCGTCGGAGTTGGTGCCGTCGCGCTCAGGCACGCACTCGAAGTTGGCGACGTTGAGGATCTGCCACTCAGCCTTGGCGCTCGGGTTGTAGGTTTCCGGATTGATGAACAGGCAACGGCCGAACAGGTTCTGCCAGGCAGTCTGGGTGGTCATCTTGACCGGCAGGTAGTGGGCATCGGCGGAACCGACATGCACATAGGAGACGAAGTGCTCCTGGGCGTTGTTGAAAGCCTCGACGCGGTCCCACAGGGCATCGAACTTCTCGGCCGGGAACGGGCGGTTGATCGGGCCCCAGGCGATCTTGGACTCGGTGCTCGGCTCCTGGACGATGAAGCGGTCGACCGGCGAGCGGCCGGTGCGATGACCGGTACGAACGACCAGGGAACCATTGGCGGCCAGCTCACCCTCGCCGCGGCGAATAGCCTCTTCGACCAGTTGGGCAGCGCTGATGTTGGTGTAAACGGCGGTATTGGCTTGCGTCATGAGGGGTCCCCGTCGGCCGCGGCCGAGTCTTCCAAACTTGTGTAGTGGGCGCTCGGCACCACTACAGCGATAAAAAAGTCGCGGGAGTATGCCAGAAAAGCTCTTTCCTTGGCAGCCTCTTGTCCGCTATGGCCGTTGATAGAGTTCGGCTATCGGACTAATGCCGAGTTCCCGAGGGCGCCTCGCTGCCGCCACCGGCAAATAGCTGTGTCACGTCGGCGGCATCGAAGTCATAACGCTGGTTGCAGAACTGACAATCGATCACCACCTTGCCACCGTGCTCGCCCAGCAGGACGTTGGCATCGGCCTCGCCCAGGCTGACCAGCGCCCTGGCCGAACGCTCCCGCGAGCAGCTGCAGCGGAAGCACAGTGGCTGCGGCTCGAACAGGCGCACGGCTTCCTGATGATAGAGGCGGTGCAGCACCGTCTCGTTGTCCAGGCCCAGCAGCTCTTCTGCACTCAGGGTATTGGCCAAGGTCAGCAGGTGCTCCCAGCTGGCAGCACGCTCGTCGGCATCGGGCAGGCGATCCACCGGCAGCTGCTGCAGCAGCAGGCCGCGGGCGCGCTGGCCGTCGGCATGCAGCCAGAAGCGGGTGGCCAGTTGTTCCGAGGTGGCGAAGTAGGCCGACAGGCACTCGGCCAGGGTGTCGCCTTCCAGATCGACGATACCCTGGTAGCGCTGGCCCTGCTTGGGATCGACGGTCAGCGCCAGCACGCCATCCGGCATCAGCTCGCGCAAACCGGCGTCGGCGGCGATCTGCTCGGCATGGTAGCGGGCGATACCGCGCACCTCGCGCTCGCTGGAGCACTCGATCATCAGCAGCGGCACGGCACCGGACGAACGCACCTGCAGAATCAGCAGGCCGTCGAACTTCAAGGTGCCAACCAGCAGCGCCGCAGCCGCGAGTATCTCACCCAGCAACTGCGCCACCGGCTGCGGATAGGGATGCTTGGCCAGCACATGCTGGTAGCTCTCGCCAAGACTGGCCAGCTCGCCGCGCACATCGGTGTCGTCGAACAGGAAACGCTGGGTGTGATCGGTATCGTGCATTGGGCTGCCAGTTATCAGGTAGAGATGACAAGTCGATGACAGAGGCTTATAAAGCGCGCCTTTGTAAAGGACTATAAGAAGGAGGTGAATTTTATGGACAAAGACCTACGTATCCAAGCTGCCTGGCGATGGCCGGCGTTGATCGGCCTCAACCTGCTGGGGCTGGCGCTGCTCGCCAGTTGGCAAATGCCCGCCACCCGCACGCTGTGGGACGCCGCCAATCTCTGGGTATTCCAGACCCTCAACGGCACGCTCAACCAGCACCCGCTGTGGGACTGGCTGTGGGCGCTGACCAGCATCCGCCTGTGCGACATCCTGGTCGGGGCACTGATGCTGACCCTGCTGATTCACCCGCGCTGGGTGTTCCGCGCGCACGAGTTGCGCCCCGCCTTCCTGCACTTTCTCGCCATGCTTGCCGTGCTGCTCGTAGTGCGCGTGCTGTTCACCAAGTTCGCCATGGCAATGGGTTGGCAGCACGCCAGCGCCTCAGCGCAGGTACCTGGCGCCATCCGCCTGAGTGAGTCGTTCCCAGGTCTGGAGCGAGTGTTCGAGCTCAAGGACCGCTCCAGCCGCAGCTTCCCCGGCGACCATGCCTCGGTGCTGCTGCTCTGGGGCCTGTTCATGGCCATGTTCGCACGCGGCTGGAAACTGGCCATGAGCATCGGCCTGGTGCTGTTCTTCATGCTGCCGCGTCTGGTCACCGGCGCCCACTGGCTGGTGGACGTAGCCGTTGGCGGCGTGTTCATCGCCCTGCTCAGTTTCGCCTGGGCCTACTGCACGCCGCTGGCCAGCTGGATCGCCAACGGCCTGGAGCGCCTGTGCCAGCCGCTGCTGCCACTGCTGCAGAAGCTGCCGGTCGTAGGTCGTCTGGGCGTGCTGCGCAGCCGCTGAGTCAGTCACGCAGACCGAGCAACTGGCGCCGCTGCTTCTTGTTCGGCCGCCCCTCGGTCTGCACTCCCAGCGCCCCGGCCTTGCGCAGCGCCGCCACCTCTTCACGGCGAGCGATGCTGTCGGGCGTTTCCTCGTAGAGCAGCTGCGCCTCGGGCGCACCACGGCGCACCATGGACAGCGCGCGCACTGTCACCGTGCGCTCCTCGAAGCCGGTGCGGATCACGTACTGGTCACCGATCTTCGGCTCCTTGCCCGGCTTGCAGCGCTCGCCGCGGCAGTGCACCTTGCCGCCCTCGATGGCCTCCTTGGCCAGGTTGCGGGTCTTGTAGAAGCGCGCGGCCCACAGCCACTTGTCCAGGCGTACCTTGTCGTCGTCTTTGCTGCTCATGCATTCCTCCTTCACAGGTCTGAATCTTGCCTGATGCCGTTGTCACATGGCACAGCTAGAATCCTTCCAATTTTCCGGGAAAGCCTGCCTTGAAGACTTTCGACCAACTGTCGGTGATCGGCCTGCGCGAATGGATCAACCTGCCCGACCTGGGCATGGTCGGCTTGCGGGCGAAGATCGATACCGGCGCCAGCACCTCCGCGCTGCATGCCAGCGACATCAGTCTGATCGAGCGCGATGGCGAGCGCTGGGTGCGTTTCACCGCTCATTTCGGCACCCTGGTGCAACGCCGCCATGTCTGCGAAGCGCCACTGGTGACGATGAAGACCATCAAGAGCTCCAACGGCCAGGCCCAGACCCGCTACGTGATCCGCACGCTGCTATCCCTCGGCGACCGGCAGTGGCCGGTGGACTTCACCCTGGCCTGTCGCAAGACCATGCGCTACCGGGTGCTGCTCGGCGCCAAGGCGCTGATCGAAGGCCAACTGGTGGTCAACCCGGCGCTGACCTACGTGCAAGACAAACCCCTGCTCACCTCACCCTCCGGTGCCCAATGAAGATCGCCATTCTGTCGCGCAACCCGCGTCTGTATTCGACCCGCCGCCTGCTGGAGGCCGGCCAGCAGCGCGGGCACGAGATGCAGGTGATCGACACCCTACGCGCCTACATGAACATCGCCAGCCACAAACCGCAGATCCATTATCGCGGCCAGGCGCTGGAAGGCTTCGACGCGGTGATTCCACGCATCGGTGCCTCGGTCACCTTCTACGGCTGCGCGGTGCTGCGCCAGTTCGAGATGCAGGGCGTGTTCCCGCTCAACGAGTCGGTGGCCATCAGCCGCTCGCGCGACAAGCTGCGCTCGCTGCAACTGCTGTCGCGCAAGGGCATCGGCCTGCCGGTGACCGGCTTCGCCCACTCACCGGACGACATTCCCGACCTGATTCAGATGGTCAACGGCGCGCCGCTGGTGATCAAGGTGCTGGAAGGCACCCAGGGCATCGGCGTGGTGCTCTGCGAGACGGAAAAAGCCGCCGAATCGGTGATCGAGGCCTTCATGGGCCTGAAGCAGAACATCATGGTGCAGGAGTACATCAAGGAAGCCGGCGGCGCCGATATCCGCTGCTTCGTAGTCGGCGACAAGGTCATCGCGGCGATGAAGCGCCAGGCCAAGCCCGGCGAGTTCCGCTCCAACCTGCATCGCGGCGGCCAGGCCAGCCTGATCAAGATCACCCCGGAAGAACGCATGACCGCCATTCGCGCGGCCAAGGTCATGGGCCTGTCGGTGGCTGGTGTGGACATCCTGCGCTCCAACCATGGTCCACTGGTGATGGAAGTGAACTCCTCGCCCGGCCTGGAAGGCATCGAGACTACCACCGGCAAGGACGTGGCCGGGATCATCATCCAGTACCTGGAAAAGAACGCCATGCCCCACCAGACCAGGACTCGCGGCCGCGGCTGAACGCCCGCCGTCCCGCGGCACAAGGCTCGTCACCCCAGCCCTGCGCCGCCAGCCGCACGCGCATTTGCCGTGCGCCACTAACCGTGCGCCACCATCCACTCAAGAAACTCGCGCTCGCCCAGCGGCCGGCCGAAATGGTAGCCCTGGCCCAGGGCGCAGCCGTGCTGGCGCAGCCACTCCAGCTGGGCGTCGTTCTCGATACCTTCGGCGACGCATTCCAGGCCGAGGTTGCGGGCGATGACCAGGATGGTTTCCACCAGCATGCGCCCACTGTCCTCGCCCTCTAGATCGCTGATGAAGCTGCGATCGATCTTCAGCCGATCCAGCGGCAGGCGCTTGAGGTAGGTCAGCGAGGAATAGCCGGTACCGAAGTCGTCGATGGCGAAGCGCACGCCCAGGTTCTTGAGCGCGTGCATGGTGGCGATGCAGTGCTCGACATCCTCCAGCAGCACGCCCTCGGTGATCTCCAGCTCCAGGCCAGAGGCCGGCAGGCCGTGCTGCTCCAGGCAGGCGCACACACGTTCGGCACAGTCGGCCCGGCGCAGTTCGCGCGGGCTGAGGTTGACTGCCAGCACCAGCTGCGGCCAGCGCCGCTGCCAGTCGCCGAGATAGGCGCAGGCACGCTGCAGCACCCAGTCGCCGATCTCCTGGATCAGCCCGGTCTCCTCGGCCAGCGGAATGAACTGGCTCGGCGGGATCTCGCCACGTTCCGGGTGGCTCCAGCGCAGCAACACCTCGGCGCCGGCGACCTGTCCGCTGTCCAGCACCAGCTGTGGCTGGAACATCAGCGACAGCTGGCCGCGGGCGATGGCCTGGCGCAGCTCGCTCTGCAATTGCAGGCGCTGGTCGATCACCGCCTGCATCTCGGCGGCGAAGAAGTGCAGGGCATTGCGCCCGGAGTTCTTGGCCCGGTACATGGCGGTATCCGACTGTTTGAGCGCGTCGGCGGCATCCTGATTGGCCAGTGGATGCAGGGTGATGCCGATGCTGGCCGTCACCGCCAGATCGTGACCGGCCACCTGAAAGCTGCCCTGCAGGCCGTCCAGCAGCTTCTCGCCGACTTCGGCCGCCAGCTCGGCCGCCAGCGCCTGGTGGTCCGCCAGGGTTTCCAGCAGCACCACGAACTCGTCGCCGCCAAGCCTGGCCAGAGTGTCCTCGGCGCGCAGACAACGGCCCAGCCGTGTGGTGACCTCGCGCAGCAGGGCATCGCCAACCGGGTGGCCGAGGCTGTCGTTGACCGTCTTGAAGTGGTCCAGGTCGATGAACAGCAGCGCCCCGAAGGTACCTTCACGGCGCTCGCGGGCCATGGCCTGCTGCAGGCGGTCCTGAAGCAGGCGGCGATTGGGCAGGCCGGTCAGCTCGTCGCTGTAGGCCAGCCGTTCGATCTCGCGCTGGTAGCGCTGGCGCTCGGAAATATCGGTGATGCTGGCGCGGATCAGCAGCGGTTCGCCCGGCATGCGCACCAGGCGCACTTCGCAGGGCAGCACGCGGCCGGCCAGGTCCCGGTGCAACCACTCGAAGACCGGCGTTTCGCCGGCGATGGCCGCCTGAACCTGGCGCCGGCCGAGTTCCTCCGAGGCGGAGCCATCCGCCTGGCGCGCCGGGCTGAGCTCGGCGGGTTTGCGCCCGAGCAGTTCGTCCCGGCTGCAACGGAACAGACGCAGGGCATTGGCATTGGCGTCGAGCACGCCGCCATCCGGGCTGTACAGCAGGATGGCCTCGGGGGCGTGTTCGACCAGGGTGCGGTAACGCGCCTCGGCCTCATGCCGGGCGGTGATGTCCTCGACCAAGCTCAGACAGGCTTCCAGCTGTCCCTCCGGGCCGCGCACCGCACGCAGGCTCAGGCGGGTGTGGACCGCGCTGCCGTCCTTGCGCAGAAAGCGCTTCTCCAGCTCATAGTCGTCGCATTCGCCAGCGTGCATGGCGGCGAACAGCCGCTCCTCGCCAGCCAGGTCGTCGGCATGGGTGATGTCCGACCAATGCCCGGCCAGCAGCTCCTCGCGATTGCGCCCGAGGATCTGACACAGCTTGAAGTTCACCTCCAGCCACTGGCGCTGCGGGCCGATCATGGCCATGCCGATCAACGGGGCTTCGAAGAACAGCCGCAACCACTCGTCACGCTCGCGCAGCTGGCGCTCGGCGCGCTTGCGTTCACCGATGTCCTGGATCGCCCCGTACAACCGCACAACCTGCTCGCCATCGCGCTCGGCGAAACCCTTCAGGCGCACCCAGCGCGCCGTGCCGCGGGCGCCGAGCAGGCGCACTTCGAGATCGAACGGCTCACCGCTCGCCTGCACCCGCTCCAGAGCCTCGCTCATCAGCTTCTGGCTGGGGGCATCGTAGCGATCCAGCGAGCCCTGCATATCCGGCGCACCGCCGGCCGGATCCAGCTCATTGAGGCGAAAGCAGCCATCGGTCCAGTACATGCGCTGGGTCGCCAGATCCAGCACCCAGCCACCGATATCGGCCACCGCCTCGGTCTGGCTCAGCAGATGGGTCTGGCGCAGCAGTTCCTCGCGGCGTTGCGCCAGTTCGGCGGCGATACGTTCGCGCTCGCTGACATCGTGATTGAGCGCCACTACATGGCTGACCTGGCCGTACTCGTCGAGCAAGGGCGCCACCGTCACCTCGTTCCAGAAGCACTGGCCATTCTTGCGATAGTTGCGCAGCACTTCCTGGTGCACCACGCCGCTGCGAATGGCATGGCGTACCCGCAACAGGCCGCTCTGCGATTCGTCCTGCTCGATCAGCAGGCGGCTGGACGCGCCGATGATCTCCTTGCGCGTATAACCGCTGATGCGCTCCAGCGCCGGGTTGCAGTAGATGAAGGGCACCCCGGGCTGGCGCAGATCGGAAATCGACACCCCCAGGGGACAGGCCTGCAGCGCCAGGTTGGCCAGCGCCAGTTCCTTCTGCAGGTCGCTGCCGCGCTGGCGGATATCGTGCAGATCACTCAGGGCGCGCCCGATCAGCAGCGCGGCGATCACCAGCAACAGGAGGGACAGATAAGTTTCGGCGCCATGCTCGGCCTGCCAGGCAAACGGCAGGTACAAAGGCAACAGCAGCGCCGCCAGCACGGTCGAAACCACGCCCAGCAAGGCACCGACAAAACCCCGCAACAGGGCCAGGCCCGCCAGCACGCCGGCCACCACGGGCAACAGCAACAGCAGCGGCAGCAGATGGAAGGCCAGTGGCAGCACGACGAGCACCGACAGCACCAACCACCAGGGCAGCTGCAGCGCGATAGGCGGCTCGTCTCGGCTGCGCCGGGCCGGCAGTGCCCAGTTGCGCCGGCGCAGCCAGGGCGTCAGCCAGGCCAGCAGCGGCAGGCTCAGGGCCAGGGCGGACAGACTGTCGAGCAGCCACAGGTTGAGCAGGGCCTGCGCCAGGCCATCGATGCGCTGCTGCCCGGCCAGCAGCAGGCTGCCTTGCACACCCAGCGCCAGCAGCAAGGCCGGCCCGAGGATGCCCAGCAGGATCAGACGCCAGAGGTTGCGCACATTGGGCAGGGCCACATCGCCCCGATTACCCAGCGCCAGCCAGGCCAGCAGCACGGCCAGGGTCTCCGGCAGTGCGTGCAGCGGCGCCAGGCGCCAGTCCAGCCCCCACAGCGGAGCACTCAGCACAGCATTGAGATAGAGCGCCGGCAGCACCCGCGGCCCCCACCAGAGCACGCAGCACAGGCCCAGGGCGAACGGCAGGTAGCAGAGCGCGGCACCGCTGGCGAACTGGGTCGACAGGGATATCCAGGTTCCCAGGTGCAGCAGCGGCAACGGTAGCCACCAGCTCCACCTCGGCAGTCGGTCGGACTCTGCAACCATGCTGACCTCGTGCTGATCACCTGAGCAGCATAGATCAGCGCCGCCAGGCGCGGCTCAGCAGGCGTGACGCGGCAGCAGCAGTCCCAACGGCAGGCAGATACGTGCCTCCAGCCCGCCACCGGAGCGGTTGCGCAGTTCCACGCTGCCGCCGTGCAGGGCGGCGATACGCTTGACGATGGCCAGACCCAGCCCGGTGCCTTTGCCGCCACGGGCACGGTCGCCGCGGATGAAGGGATTGAAGATCTCGTCCATTTCCTCCGGGGCGATACCCGGACCACGATCAAGCACGCTGAGCACCACGTAGGGCGCGCTCTCGTCGCCGGCGATATTGGTCACCACCTCGACGTTCTGCCCGCCGTAGCGCAGGGCGTTATCGAGCAAATTGACCAGCAGGCGCTTGAGCGACACCCGGCGCAGCGGAAAGGCCGGCACCTGTTCGAGCCACATCCGCACCCGCTCTTCCTGCTGGTTGTAGGGGGCCACCGTTTCGCGCACCAGCTCGTCGAGCAGGGTCGGCTCGGGCTGTTCGTCGCGGCCGTCGCGGATGAAGGCGAGGAACTGATCGAGGATGGTGTCCATGTGCTCGATGTCGCGAACCATGTCCTCGCTCATCTCGGCATCGCCGCCGAGCATCTCCAGCGACAGGCGCAGGCGAGTCAGCGGCGTGCGCAGGTCGTGCGACACCCCGGCCAGCATCAGCTCGCGCTCACGGGCGGCCTGTTCGACGTCCTCGGCCATCTGGTTGAAGGCACGGTATACCTCGGTCATCTCGCTCGGCGTATCGCTGACCGGCAGGCGCACGCTGCGCCCCTGGCCAAACTGGCGGGCAGCGAACACCAGACGCTTGAGCGGAGCGCTGAGCTGGCGCACGAAGATCCAGGCCGCCGCGGTGGACAACAGGCCGATGCCGAGGAACCAGCCGAGTACGCTCCAGATCCGCTGCCCGCGCAGCGGGTAAGGGTAGAGCGGCACCTTGAGCCAGTCCTCGCCCAGGCTCGGGGCATGTACCCAGAGCGCCGGTGGGCTCTGCACGCGCACCCGTACCTCGGTGTCCGGGCCCAGCTCGGCCTGCATCTGACGCTGGAAGATTTCCGAATAGGGCCAGTGCTGCTCGGTGGCCGGCACCTGCTCGCGCGGCACGCGGGTCAGGGTCGCCGCCTCGGCGATATGCGCGCGATCCTCGGGATCGGCCGCCCAGTAGGCGCGCAGGGTCAAGGCCGCGCCGTGGCTATATTGCCGGTCGACCAGCATGTCCTCGTTCATCATCAGGTAGACCAGGGTCAGTGCCTTGGAGAACAACACGACCACCAGCACCAGCCAGAGAGTGCGAGCGAAGAAGCTTTGCGGGAACCAGAGCGGGGTTTTCATCAGGGCTTAGAAATTCCGTAGGAGCGAGCTCTGCTCGCGAACCGGGCGGTGCACAATGCCTCGCGAGCAGATGACGCAGCGCCCCTCGCTCCTGCCCGCGGCAGATCCTGTGGATCGTTACTTGTTGCCATCCGGCACGAAGACATAGCCCACGCCCCAGACCGTCTGGATATAGCGCGGCTTGGACGGGTCCGGCTCGATCAGGCGGCGCAGGCGACTGATCTGCACGTCGATGGAGCGCTCCAGGGCGTCCCACTCGCGGCCACGCGCCAGGTTCATCAACTTGTCCCGGGTCAGTGGCTCGCGGGCGTGCTGCACCAGCGCCTTGAGCACGGCAAACTCGCCGGTGGTGAGCATATGCAGCTCTTCACCCTTGCGCAGCTCGCGGGTGGCCAGGGACAGCTGGTAGTCACCGAAACTGACGGTTTCGTCCTCGCTGGCCGGGGCGCCCGGTACCACCGGCGCCTGGCGACGCAGCACGGCCTTGATCCGCGCCAGCAGTTCGCGCGGGTTGAACGGTTTGGCCAGGTAGTCGTCGGCGCCGCCCTCCAGGCCCTGGATGCGGCTGGCCTCGTCGCCCTTGGCGGTGAGCATGATGATTGGCATCTGGTTGTTCGCCTCACGCAGGCGACGGCAGGCGGACAGGCCGTCCTCGCCCGGCAGCATCAGATCCAGCACCAGCAGCTGGAACAGCTCGCGAGCCAGCAGGCGGTCCATCTGCTCGACGTTCTCCACGGCGCGCACACGGTAGCCCTGCTCGCTGAGGAAACGCTCCAGCAGGCGGCGCAGGCCGGGGTCGTCATCGACGATCAGAATCTTTTCGCCTTCCGGCGCAACGGCAGTGCTCATGCAATCTCCCCTTAAACAGTGGCGGCATTATGGCCGAAGGCCGCGTCTCACCGTGTCAGCCATTGTTAGCAGATTTTTCCCGATGGAGTTCCCGCCGACGGCGGAATGCGGTGTTTATAATGCGGCGCTTTCGCGTCGGCCACGCCGGCTCCCGTTTCGCTGCAGGTAGTTTTCATGGACAGCATCAACAAGCGTATCGCCGCCGAGCTCGGCGTCCTCCCGCAACAGGTCGCCGCCGCTGTGGCGCTGCTCGACGAGGGCTCCACCGTGCCCTTCATCGCCCGCTACCGCAAGGAAGTGACCGGCAGCCTGGACGACACCCAGCTGCGCAACCTGGAAGAGCGCCTGCGCTACCTGCGCGAGCTGGACGAGCGCCGCGCCTCCATCCTCGCCAGCATCGAGGAGCAGGGCAAGCTGACCCCCGAACTGACCCGCGAAATCAACGAGGCCGACACCAAGACCCGTCTCGAAGACTTGTATTTGCCGTACAAGCAGAAGCGCCGCACCAAGGGCCAGATCGCTCTGGAAGCCGGCCTCGGCGAGCTGGCCGACGCGCTGTTCGGCAACCCCGAGCTGAACCCGGAGAACGAGGCTGCGCGCTTCGTCGACGCCGAGAAGGGCTTTGCCGACGTCAAGGCCGTGCTCGAAGGCGCCAAGTACATCCTCATGGAGGGCTTCGCCGAGGACGCCAGCCTGCTCGACAAGCTGCGCTCCTTCCTGAAGAACGAAGCCACCCTCAGCGCCCGCCTGGTGGCTGGCAAGGAAGTCGAAGGCGCCAAGTTCAGCGACTACTTCGAGCACGACGAGCCGCTGAAGAACGTGCCCTCGCACCGCGCCCTGGCGATCTTCCGCGGGCGTAACGAAGGCATCCTCGGCGCCAGCCTCAAGGTCGGCGAAGAAGCCCCGGGCACCATGCACCCGTGCGAGCTGATGATCGCCGAGCGCTTCGGCGTGGAGCAGCGCGGCCGCGCCGCCGACAAGTGGTTGGGCGAAGTGGTGCGCTGGACCTGGAAGGTCAAGCTCTACACCCACCTGGAAACCGACCTGCTCGGCGAGCTGCGCGAGAAGGCCGAGGACGAGGCGATCAACGTGTTCGCCCGCAACCTGCACGACCTGCTGCTGGCCGCCCCGGCCGGCCCGCGCGCCACCCTGGCGCTGGACCCCGGCCTGCGCACCGGCTGCAAGGTGGCCGTGGTCGACGCCACCGGCAAGGTGCTGGAAACCGCCACCGTGTACCCGCACGCCCCGCGCAACGACTGGGATGGCACCCTGGCGATCCTCGCCAAGCTCTGCGCCAAGCATGCGGTGGACCTGATCTCCATCGGCAACGGCACCGCCAGCCGCGAGACCGACAAGCTGGCCGCCGACCTGATCAAGGCCGTACCCGGCCTGAAGCTGACCAAGGTCATGGTCTCCGAGGCCGGCGCCTCGGTGTACTCGGCGTCCGAGCTGGCCGCCAAGGAATTCCCGGACATGGACGTGTCGCTGCGCGGCGCCGTCTCCATTGCCCGCCGCCTGCAGGACCCGCTGGCCGAACTGGTGAAGATCGACCCGAAATCCATCGGTGTCGGCCAGTACCAGCACGATGTGTCGCAGCTCAAGCTGGCCCGCTCGCTGGATGCGGTGGTCGAGGACTGCGTGAACGCCGTCGGCGTGGATGTGAACACCGCCTCGGTCGCCTTGCTGGCGCGCATCTCCGGCCTGAACAGCACCCTGGCGCAGAACATCGTGCAGTTCCGCGACGCCAATGGCGCCTTCACCTCCCGCGCCGACCTGAAGAAGGTGCCGCGCCTGGGCGAGAAGACCTTCGAGCAGGCCGCCGGCTTCCTGCGCGTGATGAACGGCGAAAACCCGCTGGACGCCTCCGCCGTGCACCCGGAGACCTACCCGCTGGTGCAGCGCATCGCCCAGGACACTGGCCGCGACATCCGCTCGCTGCTCGGCGACTCCAGCTTCCTGCGCAGCCTCGACCCCAAGCGCTTTACCGATGAGAGCTTCGGCCTGCCGACCGTCACCGACATCCTCAAGGAACTGGACAAACCCGGCCGCGACCCGCGCCCGGAGTTCAAGACCGCCGAGTTCCAGGACGGCGTGGAAAGCCTCAAGGATCTGCAGCCGGGCATGGTGCTGGAGGGCGTGGTGACCAACGTCACCAACTTCGGCGCCTTCGTCGACATCGGCGTACACCAGGATGGCCTGGTGCATATCTCGGCGCTGTCGGAGAAGTTCGTCAAAGACCCGTACGAAGTGGTCAAGGCCGGCGATATCGTCAAGGTCAAGGTCATGGAAGTGGACATCCCGCGCAACCGCGTCGGCCTGACCATGCGCATGAGCGACACCCCCGGCGAGAAGGTCGATGGCCCGCGCGGCGGGCGCGGCAATGGCCAGAACCGTGGCGGCAACCAGCCGCGCAGCGAGCGCCACTCCAGCCAGGACAAGCCGGCCCCGACCAACGCCGCGATGGCCTCGCTGTTCGCCAACGCCAAACAACTGAGGAAATAAGCCATGAGCGACCAGTCCCCGGTGGGCAAGGACAGCAACTTCAGCCGCCTGCTCGGCATCCGCATCCTGCGCGCCGAAAACGGCGAGGCCGAGCTGCGCATGACCATGCAGGAGCAGATGCTCAACCTGCACGGGCGCATGCACGGTGGCGCGCTGTTCTCGCTGCTCGACACCGCCCTCGGCCAGGCCAGCCACAGCCTGTTCGGCGGCGAAGCCGGCAGCATGACCCTGGAATGCAAGATCAACTACATCCGCGCCGTCGAAGACGGCGAGGTGGTGTGCATTGCCAAGGTCATCAACGCCGGGCGCAAGGTGCACGTGATCGAGGCCCGCGCCAGCCAGGGCGACAAGCTGGTGGCCAGCGCCCAGGCCACCTTCATCTGCAAATAGCGCAACATTCCGTCGCTTGCGAGGATTGCGCCGACCTCCCCTGTCGGCGCATTCTCGCCTTCCACCCTCTTCCTTGGTTCGACTTGTAGAGCGACGTCCCCACCCCCATATAGGGGCGACCGTCGAGTGAAGGAACAAGAATCTTGAGCGATCTCCTTTCCCGCCGCCTGGCCTTGCTCGGCGACACTGCCCACCTGCCCCTGCTGACTCAGTGCCTGCACGGTATCGAGCGCGAGACCCTGCGCGTCGACACCCATGGCGCCCTGGCACAGAGCGAGCACCCGCGCGCACTGGGCTCGGCCCTGACCCACGGGCAGATCACCACCGATTATTCCGAGGCCCTGCTGGAGTTCATCACCCCGGCCGAGCCCGACCCGGCCGCGACCCTGGCCGACCTGGAGCGCATCCACCGCTTCGCCGCCAGCCAGCTGGACGGCGAATACCTGTGGAGCCCATCGATGCCCGGCCTGCTGCCGGACGAGGCGGACATCCCCATCGCCCGCTACGGTAGCTCGAATATCGGCCGCCTGAAGTACGTTTACCGCCGCGGCCTGGCCCTGCGTTACGGCAAGACCATGCAGTGCATCGCCGGTATCCACTACAACTTCAGCCTGCCCGAAGCACTCTGGCCGCTGCTGCAGCAACTCGACGGCGAAACCGGCAGCCCCCAGGATTACCAGTCGGCCGCCTATATCTCGCTGATCCGCAACTTCCGCCGTTACAGCTGGTTGCTGATGTACCTGTTCGGCGCCTCGCCGGCGCTGGACGCCAGCTTCCTGCGCGGCCGCCCGCACCACTTGCAACAGCTCGATGCCGACACCCTGTATCTGCCGTATGCCACCAGCCTGCGCATGAGCGACCTGGGTTATCAGAGCAGCGCCCAGTCCGGCCTGACGCCCTGCTACAACGACCTGGCCAGTTACATCGACAGCCTGCGCTCTGCCGTTGCCACGCCCTACGCCCCCTATGCCGAGATCGGCACCAAGGACGCCAACGGCCAGTGGTTGCAACTCAACACCAACATCATCCAGATCGAGAACGAGTACTACTCGAGCATTCGCCCGAAACGCGTCACCTACTCCGGCGAGCGGCCGATTCAGGCCCTGAGCAGCCGTGGCGTGCAGTACGTGGAAGTGCGTTGCCTGGACATCAACCCCTACCTGCCACTGGGGCTCGACCTCGATCAGGCGCGCTTCCTCGATGCATTCATCCTGTTCTGCGCCCTGCAGGCCAGCCCGCTGCTGGCCAGTGGCGAGTGCCACGCCTGCACCGACAACTTCCTCAAAACGGTCAAGGAAGGCCGTCGCCCGGGCCTGCACCTGCAACGCGACGGCCGGCAGGTCGAGCTGCGTACCTGGGCCGGCGAGCTGCTGGATGCCTTCGCACCCATCGCCGCCCTGCTCGATCAGGCCCATGGCGGCGATGCCTACCAGACCGCCCTGCACCTGCAGCGGCGCAAGGTCGAAGACCCGTCACTGACGCCCTCGGCCCGCCTGCTGGCCGACCTGCGCGGCAATGCCGAGACCTTCCGCGAGTTCGCCCTGCGCCAGAGCAAACTGCATGCCGCAACCTTCCGCAGCCAGCCGCTGAGTACCGGGGAGCAGGAGCAGTTCGCCGCCATGGCCCGCGCCTCGCTGATCGAACAGGCCGAACTGGAGCAGCTGCCACAGGAAGACTTCGACAGCTTCGTCGCCGCCTACCAGGCCAGCATTCTTGGCATAGGCGTTTAGGATCAACAACCTGAGTGACGGAGCCGCCGTTCAGCGGCAGTCCGTCACAAAACCGCCACTTCGACCGTTCGCCCCTGACCAGCGGTCAGCCACGGCGGCCGGCGCAGGCTAGCCTGTGGGGAAACCCGCATTGGCAAACGCCATGACGCCCGAAACCGACAACCACGACTGGAGCCTGGACAGCCTGAACAAGGCCTACCAGCAAGGCTACATGGCCGGCCTCACCGGCCAGCCGCAGCGCCAGCAGCCATACCCGGCCGAGGTACAGGCGGCCGCCTGGGAGGCTGGCTGGGATGACGGCAACGAGCAGTTCAAGCTGCATCAGCGACGCAGCGCCTGAATACCGAACGCATAAAAAAGGGCCGCAGATGCGGCCCTTTTCATTACTCACTGCCCAGAAGGCAGCCCTGTGGGAGCGGCTGGGCGGCACTCCGCTTCAGCCGCGATAAACCCAACACCATCGCGACTGAAGTCGCTCCCACGTAGCTGACCCTGCGCGCCCAGCCTAGAGCGCCTTCTCGAAGATCTTCGAGTTGCGCTGGTAGTTGTACAGCGAGGCGCGCGAGGCCGGCAGGCGCTCCACGGCGCTGGGCTCGAAGCCGCGTTCACGGAACCAGTGGGCGGTGCGGGTGGTGAGCACGTACAGCGTCTTCAGGCCCAGTGCGCGGGCACGCTCCTCGATGCGTTCGAGCAGTTCGTCGCCACGCCCGCCGTGGCGGTAGTCGGGGTTGACCGCCAGGCAGGCCAGCTCGCCGGCATCCGAGTCGGCCAGGCGGTACAGCGCGGCGCAGGCGATGATCAGACCGTCGCGCTCGACGATGCTGAACTGCTCGATCTCGCGCTCCAGCACCTCGCGCGAACGCCGCACCAGAATGCCCTGATCCTCCAGCGGGGTGATCAGCTCGATCAGGCCGCCGACATCCTCGATGGTCGCCTCGCGCAGCGACTCGAACTGCTCCTGGTCGACCAGGGTACCGCCGCCATCGCGGGTGAACAGCTCGGTGAGCAGCGCGCCGTTGTCCATGTAGCTGACGATATGGCTGCGCTTGACCCCGCCGCGGCAAGCCTGGGCGGCGGCGTCCAGCAGCTCGGCCGGGTAGCAGCTGCCGAGCCGCGCCAGGTGTGCCGGCACCTGCTGCGGACGCAGCTCACGCACCAGCTTGCCGTTCTCGTCGAGCAGGCCGCGCTCGGGGCTGAACAGCAGCAGCTTGTCGGCCTGCAGGTCGATGGCGGCGCGGGTGGCGACATCCTCGCAAGCCAGGTTGAAAATCTCGCCGGTGGGCGAATAGCCGAGCGACGACAGCAGCACGATGCTGCGCTCGTCGAGCAGGCGACCGATGCCCTTGCGGTCGACCCGGCGCACTTCGCCGGTGTGGTGGTAATCGATGCCGTCGAGCACGCCGATCGGCCGCGCAGTGACGAAGTTGCCACCGCTGACGCGCAGACGCGACCCCTGCATAGGCGAGGCGGCCATATCCATCGACAACCTGGCTTCGATAGCGATGCGCAGGCTGCCGACCGCGTCGATCACGCAATCCAGGGTCGGACCGTCGGTGATGCGCAAGTCGCGGTGGAAACGCGGCGTCAGGCCGCGCTCGGCCAGGCGCGCCTCAATCTGCGGGCGCGAACCGTGCACCAGCACCAGGCGCACGCCGAGGCTGTGCAGCAGCACCAGGTCATGGACGATATTGCCGAAATTCGGGTGTTCCACACCCTCGCCGGGCAGCATGACCACGAAGGTGCAGTCGCGGTGGGCGTTGATGTAGGGCGAAGCGTGGCGAAGCCAGTTGACGTAGTCGTGCATGAACAAGCCTGTCGAGCAAAGGACGAACGATGGTGAGCCTCCCGCCTGGGGAGAAAGGGTCGGCCTAGCGTCGTCGCAACATCAGGAACTCCTTCATGGCACGGCAGGGTTACAGGCAGTAGTGCTGGATCAGCTGGCGCAACAGCTGCACCGTCGGGTCGATGCGCGCCAGCTCGAGAAACTCCCCGGGCTGGTGAGCGCAGGCGATGTCGCCGGGGCCGAGGACTATGGTCTCGCAACCGAGCTGCTGAAGATAAGGCGCTTCGGTGGCAAATGCCACCGACTGCGCCGCATGCCCGCTGAGGCGCTCGGCCAGACGCACCAGCTCGCTGTCGGCGGCCTGCTCGAAGGGCGCCACGCTGGGGAACAGCGGCATATAGTCGATGCGCACCTGATGCTGCTCGGCCAACGGCTGCAGCTTGCCGCGAATGATCGCGCGCAGTTGCTCCGGGTCCATGCCTGGCAGCGGGCGCAGGTCGAACTCCAGCGCGCACTGGCCACAGATGCGATTGGGGTTGTCGCCGCCATGGATGCAGCCGAGGTTCAGCGTTGGCGTAGGCACCGTGAACTGAGGATTGCTGAACTCACGCTGCCACTGCGCGCGCAGGGCCCGCAGCTCGCCGAGCACGTCCTGCATGGCCTCCAGGGCGCTGTGCCCGAGCGTCGGGTCGGAACTGTGCCCGCTCTGCCCGAGGATATCGATGCGCTCCATCATGATGCCTTTGTGCAGGCGGATCGGCTTGAGGCCGGTCGGTTCGCCGATCACCGCGGCCCGCCCCAGCGGCCGGCCAGCCTCGGCCAGAGCACGGGCGCCGGACATCGAGCTTTCCTCGTCGCAGGTGGCCAGCACCAGCAGCGGCTGCTTGAACGGCTGGTCGAGCAGCCCGCGCACCGCTTCGATGATCAGCGGGAAGAAACCCTTCATGTCGCATACGCCGAGGCCCACCCAGCGGTCGCCCTGCTCGGTCAGTTTGAGCGGGTCGCTGTGCCACAGGGCGGCATCGAAGGGCACGGTGTCGCTATGCCCGGCCAGCACCAGGCCGCCCGGCCCGCTACCGTAGACGGCCAGCAGGTTGGCCTTGCCCGGCGCCACTTCCTGGATTTCGCAGGCGAAGCCGAGGTCGCCGAGCCAGGTAGCCAGCAGCTCGATCACGGCACGGTTGGACTGATCCCAACGCGGCTGGGTACAGCTCACCGAAGGTGCGGCAATCAGCGCAGCGAGTTGCTCTTTGAGGGAGGGAAGCGACATCGGCGGTCTCCACGGACGATGCCCCATCATAGGGGCATCGGCGCCGTGGAATAAACCGTGCGCGGGCAGGGTCTTTAGAGGAAGACGCCGCGCAGGATGAAAAAGAACAGGATCGACAGGCCGGCACCGACCGGCAAGGTGATGAGCCAGGACATGAAGATCGAGCCGATCACGCCCAGGTTCAGCGCGCCGATACCGCGGGCGATACCGATACCCAGCACGGCGCCGACCAGGGTATGGGTGGTGGACACCGGCAGGCCGATGGCCGAGGCGCCAACCACGGTGGAGGCGGTGGCCAGCTCGGCGGCAAAGCCACGGCTGGGGGTCAGCTCGGTGATTTCCTTGCCGATGGTGGCGATCACCTTGTAGCCGTAGGTGGCCAGGCCGATGACGATGCCCACGGCACCGAGCAGCAGCACCCAGCCCGGCACGGCGGACTTGGCGGCAATCGCGGCAGCGCCGTTGGACTCGATCACGCCAACGATGGCGGCCAGCGGGCCGACCGCATTGGCCACGTCGTTGGCGCCGTGGGCGAAGGCCATGGAGCAGGCGGTGAAGATCATCAGCACGGCGAACACGCGCTCGACGCTGGCGAAGTGGAAGGCCTTGTCAGCCTCGACATCCACCTTGATGCGACTGAGGATGACGACCCCGAGGAGCATCACCAGGGCGCCAACGCCCAGCGACAGCAGGATGCTCTCCTGGCCGGAGAGGTTCAGACCGATGTGCTTGAGCCCCTTGGACAGGGTCATGATCGAGACCATGAAACCGGTCAGGAACATGTACAGCGGCACGAAGCGCTTGGCGTTCTTGAACGGGCTGTCGGTGTTGATGATCAACGCCTGCACGCTCATGAACAGGCCGAAGGCGACCAGGCCGGACAGCACCGGCGACACCACCCAGCTGGCGACGATCGGACCGATGGCTTCCCAATGCACCGCATCCGACGACACGCCGACGGCGGCGAAGCCGATCACCGCGCCGACGATGGAGTGGGTGGTGGAGACGGGCCAGCCTTTGAGGGAGGCGACCAGCAGCCAGGTGCCGGCGGCCAGCAGGGCCGAGAGCATGCCCAGCACCATCAGGTCAGGCGTGATGACACTGGCATCGACGATGCCGTTCTTGATCGTCTCGGTGACCTGGCCGCCGGCCAGGTAGGCACCGCAGAACTCGAAGATCATGGCGATGAAAATCGCCTGCTTGATGGTCAGGGCCCGCGAGCCGACCGAGGTACCCATGGCGTTGGCCACGTCGTTGGCGCCAACGCCCCAGGCCATGAAGAAGCCGAACAGGCAGGCGAGTACCAGGAGTACGAAGCCGTAATCCGCAATAAGAGACATAAATAGTTTTACCTGTTATCCCAGAAGGACACTGGCGCTTAGCGCGCCAGCAGTTGTTCCAGACGGTTGCCCACGCGCTGGGCACGGTCGGCGACATCGCCGACCCAGTCGATGATCTGGTAGAGGAACATCACGTCCACCGGAGGCATTTCCTTCTCCAGCTTGAACAGGGCGCGACGCACCTCGATCTGCAAACGGTCGGTGTCGTCCTCGATACCGTCCAGTTCCTCCACCAGGTTTTCCACCAGCTTGGCTTCACGGCCACCGAAGCCGGTCTCCAGCAGTTCGTCCAGCTCGTTCATCGCCTTCAGCGCCTGGGCGCTGGCGTCGACAGTGCGCTGCACGAAGGCGCGGATCAGCGGTTGCAGGCCAGCAGGGATGGCCATTTCGCGACCGAGCATGAGCCCGGCGATGTCCTTGGCTTTATTGGCCACTTTGTCCTGTACACTGAGCAGCTCGAGCAAGTCCGAGCGCGGCACCGGCAGGAACAGGCTTTTGGGCAGGTTCAGGCGTACGCTCTTCTTGAGCTTGTCGGCTTCCTTTTCCAGACGCACCATTTCCTGCTGTACCCGAGCAACTTCTGCCCAGTCCTGTGCCATCACTGCCTCGAAGAACGGCACCAGATTGGCAGCACACTCATGCGCCTTGGCGATGTGCTGTTGCATGGGGCCGATCGGCGAACGACCGAACAGGCTGACGAAGGGATTGGTTGGCATTTAGGGAAGTACCTGCTGGAAAAAGGCCGCAATTATAGGTGGGCTTTGCTCGCCGGCCAATGCGACACATCGGACAGCAACACTTTTCATCATAGGCGCCGCCATGAACAAAGAAACCGAAATCAAGCTGCGCGCCAGTCGCGAGACCCTCGCCGCCCTGCGCGAACACCCGCTGCTGAAGAAGCGCAACAAGTCCGGCTGGTCCTCCCACGAGCTGTTCAACCAGTATTTCGACACCCTTGACCGCGACCTGGCCCAGGCCCGCGTGGCGCTGCGCCTGCGCCGCGACGGCGAGCAGGTGATCCAGACCCTGAAGAGCCGCGGCCAGAGCGTGGCCGGGCTGTCCGAGCGCAACGAGTGGGACTGGCACCTGAGCAAGGCCAAGCTGGACACCAAGAAACTCACCGACGAGTGCTGGCCGGCCAGCCTGGCCGAGCTGGACAAGAAGCAGCTCAAGCCACTGTTCACCACCGACTTCGTGCGCGAGAAGGCGGAAATCGCCTGGGGCCGCGGCAAGGCCAAGACCGTGATCGAGGCAGCCCTGGACCTGGGCAAGGTGGTCGCCGGCGAAGGCGAAGAAGAAATCTGCGAGCTGGAGCTGGAGTTGCGCGAGGGCGAGCCCGCGGCCCTGCTGGAGCTGGCCGCCGAACTGGCCGCCGACCTGCCGCTGATGCCCTGCGACATCAGCAAGGCCGAGCGCGGCTACCGTCTGTTCGACGCCGCCAGCTACAACCTGAGCCTGCCGGCGCCGCAACTGCACGCCGAGCAGAGCCTGGATGATGCCTTCTGCGCCCTGGCCTGGCACCTGCTCGGCAGCAGCCAGCGCCTGGCCGAACAATACCGCTTCAACGGCCACTGGAAGCTGCTCAGCCAATGGCTGGAAAAGCTGGTGGAACTGCGCGCCCTGCTCAGCAGCCTCGGCCAGGCCGCACCGCGCGCCTCCAGCCATGCACTGCGCGGAGCTCTGGATGCGCTGCTGGACGACTGGCGCCCGCGCCTGCTGGCCGGCCAGGACAACGACGATCTGCGGCAGAACGCACCGGCGCTGTTCGCCGCCGAGCTGCAGGGCATTCGCTGGGGCCTGTTCTCGCTGAACCTCTCGCGCTGGTTGCTGGCACGCAGCTGGACGGTCGAGCGCAATGCCCGCGGCAATCGCCAGGGCGCTGCCGTGCTGGGCAACTGGCTGCCGCACCTGCTCGCCGAAGAAGGTGCCGCCCTGCAGCTCAAGCGCTACCAGCAGCAGCCGGAGGACCTCGCCGAGCAGCTGCCACGCATCGAGCGCATTCAGGTCTGGCTGCACCTGGCGCGACAGGTCCTGGAGGAGGTACCGGAGGTCGACCGCCTGTATGGGGAAATGTGCAAGCTGCACGAACTGGCCCAGCAGCCGCTGAGTCCCGAGGTGTTGGCCGCGCGCGTGGCACAAGCCCATACTGTGGCAACGCTCAAACCCTGGAAGCTGCTGCTGAAATAAGCTGCTCACCCCGTCATCAGAACAAAGGGAGCTCCATGTCCACCCTCGCCTCGCCGACCCAGGATCGCTGGCTCGATCTCAACGACATCCTCCGCGACCTGGTCGCCCAGGGCCGGGTCTCCCAGGAAAGCGCGGAACAGTGCATGGTGCTGCGTCGCGCCTCGGCCAACGCACAGATGCACCCGCTGGAGTTCCTCGCCGCGCAGCAACTGGACGACCTGCAGCGCCCGGGCAAGAAACACGATCTGGAAGGCCTCACCGTATGGCTGGCCAACCAGTCCGGCCAGCCCTACCTGCGCATCGACCCGCTGAAGATCGACGTGGCGGCGGTCACCCCGCTGATGTCCTACGCCTTTGCACAACGCCACAAGATCCTGGCCGTGGCGGTGGACAGCGAGGCGGTGACCATCGCCAGCACACAGCCCTACGTGCACGGCTGGGAAGCCAACCTGACCCACGTCCTCAAGCGCCCGATCAAGCGCGTGGTGGTCAACCCGGCCGACCTGCAGCGCTTCACCACCGAGTTCTACCGCCTGGCCCGCTCGGTCAGCGGCGCCACCGCCGTGGACCAGAAGACCAGCGGCGTCGGCAACTTCGAGCAACTGCTCAGCCTCGGCGCCCAGGACCAGGAGCCGGACGCCAACGACGCGCATATCGTCAATATCGTCGACTGGCTGTTCCAGTACGCCTACCAGCAACGCGCCAGCGACATTCATATCGAGCCGCGCCGCGAGGCCGGCACCGTGCGCTTCCGCATCGACGGCGTACTGCACAACGTCTACCAGTTCCCGCCGCAGGTGACCATGGCCGTGGTCAGCCGCCTGAAAAGCCTCGGCCGCATGAACGTGGCGGAGAAGCGCAAACCGCAGGACGGCCGCATCAAGACCAAGACCCCGGACGGCGGCGAGGTCGAGCTGCGCCTGTCGACCCTGCCCACCGCCTTCGGCGAGAAGATGGTGATGCGTATCTTCGACCCGGAAGTGCTGCTCAAGACTTTCGACCAGCTCGGCTTCTCGCCGGACGACCTGCGCCGCTGGGAGAGCATGACCAGCCAGCCCAACGGCATCATCCTGGTCACCGGCCCGACCGGCTCCGGCAAGACCACCACCCTGTACACCACGCTCAAGCAGCTGGCGACCGAGGAAGTGAACGTCTGCACCATCGAAGACCCGATCGAGATGATCGAGCCGGCCTTCAACCAGATGCAGGTGCAGCACAACATCGACCTGACCTTCGCCAGCGGCGTGCGCGCACTGATGCGCCAGGACCCGGACATCATCATGGTCGGCGAAATCCGCGACCTGGAGACCGCTGAGATGGCCATCCAGGCGGCGCTCACCGGCCATCTGGTACTGTCCACCCTGCACACCAACGATGCGCCCAGTGCCATCAGCCGCCTGCTCGAACTGGGCGTGCCGCACTACCTGCTCCGGGCCACCGTGCTGGGCGTGATGGCCCAGCGCCTGGTGCGCACCCTGTGCCCGCACTGCAAGGCACCGGTGGAGCTCGAAGAGGCGGACTGGCAGAGCCTGACCAAACCCTGGAGCTCGCCACTGCCAACCCAGGCACACCGTGCCGTGGGTTGCCTGGAGTGCCGCGACACCGGCTACCGCGGCCGTGCCGGGGTCTACGAGATCATGCTGCTGAACGACGCAATCAAACCGTTGATCACCGCCGACACCGACCTCATCGCCCTGCGCCGCGCGGCGTTCAAGGACGGCATGCGCAGCCTGCGCCTGTCCGGCGCGCAGAAGGTTGCCGCCGGCCTGAGCACCATCGAGGAAGTGTTGCGGGTCACCCCGCAGAGCGAGCAGAAGTAGCGACGGGGGTGCAGCCGCCCCTGCTCTCAACTCTTCTTGGCGAGCAGGCGCTGAGTGGTCTGGGCCAGGCGCGGCGACTTGCAGGCCAGCAGCGCCGAACGGCTCAACCAGCGTGGGTCGGAGTGCCAGGCGAGCAGGAATTGCCCGCCCTTGAGCTTGTCCACCACCATGCGCGCCACTTCCGGGCGCACCGCCGGACAGCCCAGGCTCCGACCGATGCGGCCCTGGCTGCGCACCAGGCTGGGGTTCACATAGCTGGCACCGTGGATGACGATGGCGCGCTCGCGGGCCAGGTCATTCAGACCCGGCTCCAGGCCGTCCATGCGCAGGGAATAGCCGTGTTTGCCACGGTAGCTTTCGGCAGTGCGATACAGGCCCAGGCTGGTCTGGAAGCTGCCCAGGCGATTGGAGAACTGGCTGGCGAAGTTCTCGCCGGACAGGCGCCCATGAGCCACATAGTCGCGCAGCAGCAGGCGCTTGGTTTGCAGGTCGAAGATCCACAGACGCTTCGCGGTGGAAGGCTGCGAATAGTCGATTACGGCCAGGCGGCGCGCCGGCTGGGCGCCGTGGTTGACCGCGCACTGCATGGCCGCCACCGCATCGCTCAGGGCTTGAGGGTTGAGGCCCGAAGCCACCTGGGAGAGGTCCTTGACCAGGGAATCATTCTGCGAAGTTGCCGCCATCAGCGGCGCGGCACACAGCCACATTCCTGCCAGACAGAGCAGGCCCAGTCGTCCAAACATGCAATTACTACCTCTAAAAAGCATGTGCCCCGGACGTCCTGTCACTAAATCCGACCTCGACCCACCTATACTTGTTGGTGTTGTGGCGCCCGCTATCGCGCGCGCACTGAGCCATGGATTGGAGCAGTATTTTGTTCAAAAAATGTGCATCCTACCCGAGCATTGTCTTGCTCACCTTACCGCTGGTCGCTCACGCCATCGAGGTGCCGGTCGACCAGCTCCCGCTACAGGCGCCGCCTGCACCATTGTGCGCGCCTCTAGAAAGCAGCCTAGACGATTCCACGCGCCAGTTGCTGAGCGACTTCTATCAGTTGCGCAACGGCCAGCCTGCCTGGCGCGACCCTGCCCAGCGCCACCAGTTGAGTGAGCAGCTGGCGCAACTGGCCGACGACGGCCTCAATCCCGCCGACTACCCCCTCAGTGACGCCGAGGACGACTGCGCCGAGCTGCAGGCCAGCCACAGCTACCTGCAGGCATTGCTGCACCTGCGCCGTGGCCGCCTGCCGCCGACCCGCCAGGAAGCGGTCTGGCATGCCGCCGAGGACGTGCGCGCCGATCCCCGGCTGGCCGTACTCTCCATCGCCAATGCGCAAACCGATATCGCCGGTGCCTTTGCCGCCGCCCGCCCGCAACTCACCCAGTACAGCCTGCTGCGCACGGCCTATGCCGCGGCGCGCCTGCAACCACCGGCACAGTGGCAACCGCTGCCCGCGGGGCGCCTGCTGAAGCCCGATGGTGCCGACGAACGCGTCCCTCTGCTGCGCAGCCGCCTGGCCGCCGAAGGCTACCTGACGGAGCTGCCCGCCGAGGCCGACAGCCGCTTCGACCCTGCCACCGTGGCCGCCCTGCAGAGTTTCCAGGAACGCCACGGCCTCAAGCCGGACGGCATCCTCGGCCCCGCCAGCCTCGGTGAACTGAACGTCGACGCCCTGACCCGCCGCGAGCAACTGCGTGCCAACCTGGAGCGCCTGCGGCGGTTGGCCGACGACCTGGCGCAGGCCAGGGTGCTGATCAATGTCGCCGGCGCCGAGTTGCGCGTCATCGAGGACGGTACCGAGGCCTGGCGTACCCGCACCCAGGTCGGCCGCCCGGAGCGCGAGACGCCGCTGCTGGCGGCCCGCATCGAGCGCCTGACCCTCAACCCGACCTGGACCGTGCCGCCGACCATCCTGCGCGAGGACAAGCTGCCCGCCATTCGCGCCGATATCGGCTACCTCGACCAGCACGAGATGAGCGTGTACGACCGCGCCGGCAATCGCCTCGACCCGGAGCAAATCGACTGGGATCGCCCCGGCGCCATCCTGTTGCGCCAGGCGTCCGGCAGCCGCAACCCGCTGGGACGCGTGGCACTGCGCTTCAACAACCCCTTCTCGGTGTACCTGCACGACACCCCCAGCCAGGCCCTGTTCGACAAGTCGCCACGGGTTTTCAGCTCCGGCTGCGTGCGTGTCGAGGCGGTGGACAACCTGCTCGCCTGGCTGCTGGCGCCCGATGACCTGGCCACCGTGCAAGCCCGCATCGCCACGGGCAAAACCCAGACCTACCGACTGCCGCAACCGGCGCCGCTGCTGATCGCCTACTGGACGGTGGAAGCCGACGCCGGCGGCGGCCTGCGCTACCTGCCGGACATCTACAACCGCGACCCGGCGCTGATCGCTGCCCTGGCCACGGCCCCCTGACGACATACAACAGATGCCTGGCCAGGCCAGGCGCCCACAGGAGTTAGTGCAATGGAAATAGGTGGATTCATCTTCGTCTTCGTCGGCCTCGCCGTGGCCATCGTGTTCATGGGCTTCAAGGTGGTGCCGCAGGGCTACCAGTGGACGGTGGAGCGTTTCGGCCGCTACACCACCACCCTCAAGCCGGGCCTCAACATCATCGTGCCGGTGATGGACCGCATCGGGCGCAAGCTCAACGTGATGGAAAACGTGCTGGATATCCCGCCCCAGGAGGTCATTACCGCCGACAACGCCACGGTACAAATCGACGCCATCTGCTTCTTCCAGATCATCAACTCGGCGCAGGCGGCCTACGAGGTCAACAACCTCGAACACGCCATCCGCAACCTGGTGATGACCAATATCCGCACCGTGCTCGGTTCCATGGAGCTGGACGCCATGCTCGGCCAGCGCGATGCCATCAACGAGCGCCTGCTGCGCACCGTGGATGAGGCCACAGCGCCCTGGGGCATCAAGATCACCCGCATCGAGATCAAGGACATCAGCCCACCCGCCGACCTGATGGCCGCCATGTCCGGGCAGATGAAGGCCGAGCGCATCAAGCGTGCGCAGATCCTCGAAGCCGAGGGCCTGCGCGCCGCCGCCATCCTCACCGCCGAAGGGCAGAAGCAGGGCGATATCCTCAAGGCCGAAGGCCAGCGCCAAGCCGCCTTCCTCGAAGCCGAGGCACGCGAGCGCGCAGCACAGGCGGAAGCCGAGGCCACACGCATGGTCTCCGAGGCCATCGCCGCCGGTAACGTGCAGGCGGTCAACTACTTCGTCGCGCAGAAGTACATCGAGGCACTGGGCGAGCTGGCCAGCGCCGACAACAGTAAGGTAATCCTGATGCCGCTGGAGGCCAGCCAGGTGATCGGCGCGGTCGGCGGTATCGGCGAAATCGTCAAGGCCACCTTCGGCAAGGATGGCCAGCAAGCATGATCGAGTACCTGCAGCACCTGTCGTTCTGGGACTGGCTGGCCTTCGCCGCCGTTCTGCTGATCCTCGAAGTGTTCGGCGCCGGTGGCTACCTGCTGTGGATCGGCATGGCCGCCGCCGGCGTCGGCGTGCTCACCTACCTGTTCCCGGAGTTGCCCTGGGCCTGGCAGTTCCTGGTCTTCGCCCTGCTCTCGGTACTCACCGCGGTGTTCTGGTGGCAACGCCAGCGCAGCGCCAGCAAGCTCTCCGACGTACCCGGGCTGAACAACCGCGGCAGCGAGCTGATCGGCCGCAGCTTCGTGCTGCACGAGGCCATCGTCGGCGGGCGCGGCAAGATCAAGGCCGGCGACAGCCTGTGGCTGGTCAGCGGGCCGGACCTGCCTGCCGGCAGCAGCGTACGAGTAACCGGCCAGGATGGCGTGATCCTCAAGGTCGAACCGCTCTGAAACCCAGCGTTATCGTACAACCTTGAAAAATGGCGACAGCACTCGGCTGTCGCCCCCCCTTCGTCCAGCACGATAACGCCAAGGTCACCGTCCGTCTGCGCAACGACTACAGCCAAGCTGTCGAAAACCGAACTGAGATCGCTGCACGGTTTGCCGCGCCCCTGCTCGCTGACGCAGACCTTCCCGGGCGCGCAGCTCTCCGCCAGCGAGATCGCCGGCCTACCCGAGACAAACCGCTACGCCAGCGACAGCAACATCCATACCGCCGGCCGTGACGACGCCGAGGAGTGGGGCCGCGAAAGCAGCGGGCCTACACCGTACAAAGCGATGCGCCAAAAGCCTCAACGTGAAACGGTGTAACTCCGGCGTCCGCACCGACGAGGGCCCTGGTCTGCTGGGGAACAGCCTGATCATCAGCCACCCGCTGAATATCCTGTAATCCGCACAACCCGCCTCACGCACGCACCGCACGGGACGTCAGGTGATGCTTTTGCTCGGCTGCCCAGGGAGTCCTGCGGGCACGCCGCTTGGCCGGGCGTATTTTTTTACGCCGCCCGGCTGCCTGGTCGACTACCATCGAACCCGTACTTAATGGGAGCGATATGGCAGCAGGTCTGCCACCAGTTCGGAACGATCCATGTCCAAGCCCCGCCACAGTCCAGGTAGAGACAGCCGCCAAACAGGCCTGGAAGACAGTGCCCGGCGTTCGCTGGTAAGCCTGATCTTCGCCTCTACCGGGCTGACCATCGGCGGCTTCTCCCTGCTGCAATTCAGCGCGGGCAATAGCCTGTTCGCCAGCCTCGAACTGCTGGGCTGCGCTGCGTTGCTGGGCGCCTCGCGCTGGATCTACCGCACGCCGAACCTGGAACTGTGGATCTACCTGTACCTGATTCCGACCTGCGCCTTCCTGGTCTACATCACCCTGATGCCGGAGGCCTCGGCCAGCGCCTTCGTCTGGACCTACCTGATCCCCCTGCTCTCCTACCTGCTGCTGGGCAAGCGCCGCGGCCTCCAACTGGCCTGGCCTTACATGTGCGGCGCCCTGCTGCTGTACTACTGGCGCTTCCCGCTGCCGCAGAGCGCCCATGAACTGATCGACGCCGGCAACGCGATTCTCTGCGGTGCGCTGATCATGGTCTTCGTCCACCTCTACGAAACCCGTCGCGCCATCACCTACTCGCAACTGGAATACCAGGCGCAGACAGACCCGCTGACCGGCACCGCCAGCCGTGGCCATTTCAAGCAGGAACTGCTACGCGGCCTGCAGGAAGCCAAACGCAGTGACAGCCCGTTGGTACTGGTACTGATGGATATCGACCATTTCAAGAACGTCAACGACCGCTGGGGCCACGACGCCGGCGACCATGCCCTGCGCCACATCTGCGAACTGCTGCTGGAGCGCCTGCGCGTCACCGACAGCCTGGGTCGGCTCGGCGGCGAGGAGTTCGGCCTGTTGCTGCGCAGCACCGACCTCGACAGCGCCAAACCGCTGGTGGAGTCGCTGCGCGAGCTGATCAGCCAGAACCCGCTGGACTACCGCGGCCAGCAGATTGCCCTGTCCGCCACCTTCGGCCTGGCCCAATGGCCGTTTGACGGCCGCACACCCGACGAGCTTTACCGTTGTGCCGACGGCCGCCTGTATGCCGGCAAGCAGGAGGGGCGCAACTGCCTGGTCAGCGCTGATCGAGAGATACGGATCTCGACCACGCTGCCCTGAAGGGACGCTTGCTGCTGGCGGTGCTTAGTGGGGCAGGTTTAACCGCGATCAATAGGCTCGCATCGCGGCCAAACCCGCTCCCCACATACACGCAACTCGGCGCGCTAAAAAACGACGCTCTCGCGATGCGCCGCGGCCTGATGCTGTCGGACGGCAACTTCGCCGACTTCTTCACCACCCCCATCGCCGGCAGCTTCCTGGCCCTGGCCCTGATCTTCGTGCTCTGGCAGGTGTTCAGCCCTGCGCCCGAAACCCAGCGCGATCAACCAGATCCTGCGTACCTGAACCTGAGCGCGACAAAAAAGGGGCCGCCAACGTCTGAGTTGGCGGCCCCTTTTTGCTGCGTGGCGCGCAGGCTGCCGAGATCCGAAGTACACAAGACCGATCAACCGTGGAGCCGACCTTCAACTGCATTTGGCGGCACCACTTCTAGTCATGAGCAAATGCTGGACTTACCTAGTGCAGCACTGGCAGGCGTATCGGGCAGGAAACTGCCAGAAGCAGATGCTCGGAGGTGGGGGATGGTCAGGCATCGAGCTAGGTGCTAGCCCCCTTTGTACATACCCCTAAGTCACGGATAAATCTTGTACGGCAGGCGCAGCCGACACGGCGCAATGCGCGCTTGTCTTAGTGACCTACTCGGTACACCCGGCCACTATGCACGCCTTCCACGCTGCGTCGATATGCCATTGCCACACTAATCGCGGGCACGCCTTCGTGGCCAGGAAAGAACGGGCCAAACCGCTCCATGGATTCAATCAGCACAGTTGGACTTACGGCGTTGATGCGGATGCCCCGGCGGAAATCGCATGCAGCGGCACGGACGAATCCTTCAATCCCTGCATTAGATGCTGCGGCATTGGAGCCCTGGGCAATCGGATCATCAACAGCGATACCCGATGTCAGCGTAATCGAGCCGCCGTCGCTCAGGTAATGCTGACCAATCAGGGCGACTCGCACCTGACTGAGTAATTTATCCTGCAAGCCTTTATGGAAATCGTCCGCTGTCATTTTCTCGACTGAAGCCAAAACAACATTGCCTGCAGTTACCACGATCCCTTCGACAGGCCCAAGCTGCTCGAATAGCGTGGTCACGCTTTCATCGCAGGTGATGTCGACTTGATGTTCACACCGGGTACGACCGACACGAATGACTTCGTGTTTGCCGCCGCGCTCAAACTCATCCGCCACAGAGCGGCCGACGTCCCCGCTAGCACCGATCACCACGATCTTCATAAACACTCCTTCGCGTTTAGGTTTCAACGACGCCATTGTTTACCTAAATCGAAACCCCATAAATGTGTTTAAATCTCGATCACTACTAACTATGAGTTAGCAATGTGGACAGACTACGGGCCATGGAAGCTTTCGTTGCGGTCGTGGAAGCAGGCAACTTCACCGAGGCGGCGCCGAAGCTGGACATATCGGCAGTTATGGTCGGCAAATACGTGCGCGAGCTTGAAGAACATCTCGGGGCACGTCTGCTGGAGCGCACTACACGGCGTCAGAATCTGACGGATGCTGGTCGCGTTTTTTACGAAGATGCAAAACGTGCGCTCGAACACATGCGTATCGCCGAAACCTCGGTCGAGCGGTTACGCACCTCACCGGCCGGCACATTGCGTATCAGTGCTCCGACTACCTTTGGCTCCTGCGTAATCGCCCCCTTGGCAGCGACGTTCCGGCAGTTATATCCGCTTGTGCGCGTAGAGTTAGAATTGAGCAATCGCAACGTCGACCTGATTGAGGAAGGTTTTGACCTGGCGATCCGCATAGGCGAACTGGACGATGCCAACCTGATTGCAAGGCCTTTGACTATGTACCGCATGGTGATTTGTGCGTCGCCAGGCTATCTGGCTCAACATGGTCTACCAGAAACGCCACAGGATCTGAGCACCCACCACTGCCTGTCTCATACGTTATGGAGTCGTCGTAGTCACTGGAAGCTCGATGGTGGCGTCGATCCGAACGTGGTGACGGAATCAGCGTTCACTTGCAATGACGGCAACGGCCTACGCATGGCTGCTATCGAAGGCGCGGGGTTGTTGCTGCAACCGGAGGTCTTGGTAGCCCCGGATCTCGCAAGCGGAGCCTTAGTTCAAGTGCTACAAGCGTATTCACCCAAACCCCGCCCCGTACACATCGTTTATCGACCCGACCTGCGCCCCCTGCCGAAGCTCACTCGGTTTATTGCGCACTTGCTCGAGCACGCGGCGGAACGCTAGTCGCCTGACGAGTCTTTTCGTGTTGAACCAGTTTGAATCGCCACTGGTTTTGTAGACCCTCGATGACCGCTATTGGCCGACATCAGCCACCAACCTCGCGCCCGACCACAAACACTTTCGATATTCCACCCTCCTCGCCAGACATTAAGCTGTAGCCACCAACCCACTCTGACATGGCGGTAACGGTGGACAGGTTTCAGGAGATGAAGGTGCTGCTGGCAATCGTGGAGGCGGAAAGCTTTGCCGGCGGGGCCAAGCTGATGGGCATGTCGCCGCCGAGCGTGACCCGGGTGATCGCCGGGCTGGAAAACCGTCTCGGCACCCTGCTGCTGGCGAGAAATACCCGCAGCCTGCGGCTGACCGAAGCGGGCCGGCGCTATGTGGAGGACTGCCGGCGCATCCTGCAGGACCTGGAAGAGGCCGATGAACTGGCGGCCGGTAGCAGCGGCCGCGTGCGCGGCAACCTGAGCGTGACGGCTCCGGTGATGTTCGGCGAGCTGTTCCTGATTCCGCTGATCACCGAGTACCTCGCCGAGCATCCACAAGTGTCGATCAATGCGCTGCTGGTGGATCGCCTGGTGAACATGGTCGACGAAGGTCTGGACGTGGCCATCCGCATCGGTAACCTGCCCGATACTGGCCTGAACGCGATCCGGGTAGGTGCGATTCGCCCGGTCATCTGCGCCGCGCCGGCCTTTCTCGAGCGCGCCGGGCGGCCACAGGTGCCGCAGGAGGTGATGGGCGCGCCCGTCGTCATGTCGTCGGCCAGCCACCTGCTCACCGACTGGCAGTTCAACGGCCCACAGGGCGCCGTGACCCTGCATCCCCAGCCGCGCCTGCTGGTCAGCTCCAACCAGGCCGCGATCAATGCCGCGCGCACGGGCTGGGGGCTGACGCGGGTGCTGTCGTACCAGGTCGCCGAGCTGGTGGCCAAGGGCGAGCTGGAGATCATCCTCGAAGCCTATGAAACGCCGGCGCTGCCCGTGCACGTGCTCTATCAGGGCGACAAGCGCGTGCCGGCGAAAGTGCGTACTTTCGTCGACTTCTGCACCCGGCGCTTTCAGCAGGACCCCGCCTTGCAGACGGCGGTGGGCTGAGGCATGAGCCGCTATCGGCAGATGCAGGTGTTCGATGCCGTGGCGCAGGCCGGCAGCCTGGCCGCCGCCGCGCGCCGTCTCGAGCTGTCCGTGGCGACCGTGCAGCGCAGCGTCGACGCGCTGGAGGCGCGCCTCAACGTCTGCCTGCTCGATCGCGGCCACCGCGGCGTCACGCTGAGCCCCGCCGGTGAGCGGTTTGCTCTGAGCTGCCGGCAGATTCTCGAACAGACCGAGGAGGCCGAACGTTCGGCGGCGGGCATCCACACCTGTGCAGGCGGGCAGCTGACCCTGGCGCTGCCCTTGCTGATGGACCACCAGGTACTCACACCCATCGCCATCGCCTACCTCGACGCCTTCCCTGACGTGCAGTTGGCCACCCGCGCCAGCCATGGCCTGCCCAGGCTGCTGGAGGAAGGGGTCGACGTGGCCCTGGTGGTAGGCCATCTGGCCAATTCGTCCGAATTCGCCCAGCCTCTGGGCATGGTCAGCCCGATCGTCTGCGCAGCCCCCGCCTACCTGGCCAAATGGGGCCGGCCGCAGACGCCGGACGAGCTAAGGAACCATCGCGCGGTACTCGCCTCGGCACCGGGTTACGACGCCGCCTGGCAGTTTCGCTGCGAACGCAGCACGCGCCAGGTCAAGCCCGTGCCGGTGCTGACCTGTACCACCCAGCGCGCTGCCATCCACGCCGCGACGCTGGGCCTGGGGCTGATCCGCTGCATGAGTTACGAAGCCCATGCCGAACTGCATAGTGGCCTGCTGGAGCCCGTGTTGCAGCCCTTCGCCGGCCCCGGCCTGCCGGCGCAACTGATCTACCGCCACGGCCGCCGTGCCGAGGCGCGGGTGCGCAGCTTCGTCGACTTCGCCACCCCACGACTGCGTGCCCACCCCGCCTTCGCCGGCTGAACCAGGCCCGGCACTATTTCGGAAAACGGAATTATGGATTGCCCATCGCGGGGATTCTGCTGATCCCTGCATGGGCGCAGCATGGCTCCAACAGCGCAACACCCCGCCCCCGCGCTGACCAACCCGCTACGGAGCCACGACCATGTCCCACGCCATCAAACTCTATCGCCACCCGCTGTCCGGCCATGCCCATCGCGTCGAGCTGATGCTCTCGCTGCTGAACCTGCCAACCGAACTGGTGTTCGTCGACCTGGCCAACGGTGCGCACAAGAAAGCCGAGTACCTGGCCATCAACGCCTTCGGCCAGGTGCCGGTGATCGATGACAACGGCACCCTGCTCAGCGACTCCAACGCGATCCTGGTCTACCTGGCCAAGCGCTACGGCAGCGGCAGCTGGCAGCTCAACGACCCGCTGCACGAAGCCCGCGTACAGCGCTGGCTGTCGGTCGCCGCCGGCCAGGTCGCCTATGGCCCAGCAGCTGCCCGACTGATCACGGTATTCGGTGCGGCCTTCAATGCCGACGAGGTCATCACCCGCGCCCATGCCCTGCTCAAGGTGATGGACAGCGAGCTGGCGGCCAGCCCATTCCTGGTCGGCAACGAACCGAGCATCGCCGACGTCGCCAACTACAGCTACATCGCCCATGCCCCGGAAGGCAACGTGGCGCTGGACGCCTACCCCAACGTGCGGGCCTGGCTGCAACGCATCGAGGCCCTGCCCGGCTTCGTGCCCATGCAACGTACCGCCGCAGGACTGCTAGCCGGTTGAGTACCGATCAGGCTGCCGGGTGATCCGGCAGCACTTCCGAGGAGCGTCGCCATGGACCATCTGCCCAAGCACCGCAAGTCACCCTGGCACGCCGGCGAACGCCAGCTGCAGGAGAGTGTGCACGTCACCGAGCGCATGGAAGTGATCGGGCAGAAGGTCATCCGCGACTACATGCCCGACCAGCACCGCGAGTTCTACCAGCAGCTGCCGTTCATGGTGGTCGGCGCGGTGGACGCCGAAGGCCGCCCCTGGGCGACCCTGCTCGAAGGGCCGGAAGGCTTCGTCACCTCTGCCGACCCGCAGCACCTGCTCCTCGCTACCCAGCCCGACGCGCAGGACCCTGCCGCATCGGGCCTGCAGGCGGGCAGCGCCATCGGCATGCTCGGCATCGAACTGCACACGCGCCGGCGCAACCGCATCAACGGCGTTATCCAGCAGGCCTCGGCCGCCGGCTTCACGGTGGAGGTCGAGCACTCCTACGGCAACTGCCCCAAGTACATCCAGGAACGCGCCTACAGCCGCGCCAATGTGCCGGCCGACGGCAAACCGCCACGCCAGGACTTCACCGGCCTGGACGAGCACAGCAGCGCGCTGATCCGTGCCGCCGACACCTTCTTCATCGCCAGCTATGTCGCGCATGCCGACCACAGCCGCTCGGTGGATGTCTCCCATCGCGGCGGCCGCGCCGGTTTCGTCCGGGTCGAGGGCAACCGCCTGACCATCCCCGACTACGCCGGCAACCTGTTCTTCAACACCCTGGGCAACCTGCAGGCCAACCCGAGCGCCGGCCTGCTGTTCGTCGACTTCGCCACGGGCGACCTGCTGCAGGTCAGCGGGCGCACCGAGCTGCTGCTCGACAGCCCGTTGATCAAGGCCTTCGAAGGTGCCGAACGGCTGTGGACGGTCGAGGTCGAGCGGGTGGTATTGCGCCCCGCCGCCGCGGGCATTCGCTGGCAGTTCCATGACTACGCCCCCACCAGCCTGGCCACCGGCACCTGGGCAGAGGTCGAGGAGCGCGTACGCGCACAGGAACAGCGCCGGCAATGGCAGCAGTGGCGGGTGACGCGGGTGCAGCAGGAGAGCCGCGATATTCGCTCGTTGTTCCTCGCGCCGCAGGACAACGCCGCCGTGACCTTCGCCCCTGGCCAGCATCTGCCAATGCGCCTGCAGGCCGGCGACGAGGCGCTGGTCAGGACCTACAGCGTTTCCAGCGCGCCGTCCGACGGGCATATCCGCATCAGCGTGAAATTGCAGGGCAAGGCCTCGCGCCACCTGCACGAGAACGTCCGGGTGGGCGATCTGCTGGACGCACGCGCGCCGCTGGGCAGCTTCACCCTGGTCGATGACACCACCAGGCCGGTGGTGCTGATCGGCGCCGGCGTCGGCATCACGCCGCTGATTTCCATGGCCCGCGAGTTGGTGACGCAGAACCTGCAGCAACAGCGCGAGCGGCACATTCACCTGTTCCAGAGCGCCCGCAGCCTCGCCGACCTGCCCTTTCGCGAGGAGCTGACAGCGCTGCAACAGCAGGCGAACGGGTGGCTGCATGTCCACCGCGCCCTGAGCAATCCCGAGAACGAGGCGCAACTCGAGCGCGACTACCAGTTGGCCGGCCGCCTCGGCTTCGCCCAGGTCAAGGCACGCTTGCCGCTCGACGACTACGACTTCTACCTGTGCGGCCCTGGCGGCTTTCTGCAGGCCATGTACGACGGCCTGCGCGACCTCAATATCCCCGACCAGCGCATCCACGCCGAGGCCTTCGGCCCCTCTGCCCTGCGCCGCTCGCAGGGCGAGCAGCCGCCGAGCCTGGAGCAGCCGCCGGCGGCCACCGCGCCGGTGCCGGTGTACTTCTCCGCCTCGGCCACCGAAGCGCGCTGGAAGCCCGACAGCGGCAGCCTGCTGGAGCTGGCCGAGAGTCGCGGCTTGAGCCCGGAATTCAGTTGCCGCGGCGGCTCGTGCGGTACCTGTGCCGCTCGCCTGGTCAGCGGCACCGTGCACTACCCCAATCCACCGGCGCAGTTGCCGGACGCCGACAAGGTACTGATCTGCTGTGCCGTACCGGCGCAGACCAGCGACAACCCGCAACCCCTGGTACTCGATCTCTGACGCGGAGGCCACCACATGAACAACACAGATATCCCAGATTGGCCGTCGGCAGCGCCGGGGCTGTGGAACGACTCGCCTGCCACCTCGACCTGGGCCGCTGACGTTCCGGAGTGGG
>NZ_LSOF01000003.1:53013-233632 GCF_001592875.1 Pseudomonas sp. BMS12
CAGGAGTCATCCCCATGTCGTCCGAAATTCGCCAACCGGTTCCACCCTTCACCCGCGAAACCGCCATCCTCAAGGTGCGCCTGGCGGAAGACGGCTGGAACAGCCGCGATGCCGCCAAGGTCGCCCTCGCCTATACCCCCGACACCCGCTGGCGCAACCGTGCGGAATTCGCCAGCAGCCGCGCCGAGGCCGAAGCCTTCCTGCGGCGCAAGTGGAACAAGGAACTCGAGTACCGTTTGATCAAGGAGCTGTGGGCCTTCACCGACAATCGCATCGCCGTGCGCTACGCCTACGAATGGCACGACGACTCCGGCAACTGGTTCCGCTCGTATGGCAACGAGAACTGGGAATTCGCCGACAACGGCCTGATGGCCCACCGCTTCGCCTGCATCAACGACCTGCCGATCAGCGAGGCGGAGCGCAAGTTCCGCTGGCCGCTGGGACGTCGCCCGGACGACCACCCGGGGCTGTCGGAACTGGGGCTGTAAGCGCGGCCCCCAAGGCCGACTCTTGGTTGCAATGGCGGTGAACCGACGCCTGGTTAGGTGGTTTCATCGAGCGCGTGGGATACTCGCCCGCAACGAATCAACCAAGAGTCGGCGAACTGAACGATGGGTTTTGAACAATTAGCTGAACTGCGTGACCGCCTGCGGGCCGAAAAACAGCCGGTGAAGACCGACAGCAAGGCGAAAACCGACGCTAAGAAGCCGCGCAAGCCGGCGCCCGCACGGCAAGACAAAGCCCGTGAGCAGGACCCTGCAGTCGAGGCGATCTGGCGCTTGCAGAAGCATTTCCCCCTGGCGTTCCCGGTCAACCCGGCGCCCAAGGTGCCGCTCAAAGAGGGCATCCTGCAGGATGCCGAGCAACATCTGGAGCTGCTCGGTGTCACCCGCGAACAGCTCAAGCAGGGGCTCGCGACCTGGTGCCGAGGCAGCCGCTACTGGTCGAGCATGACCGAGAACGCCGCGCGCCTGGACTTGAACGGCCAGGCCGTGGGCACGGTGACAGCGGCGCAGGCGCTGCATGCGAAGCAACAGGCCAAGCGCCAGCGCGCGCAGGCACGCCGTGCACAAGCGAAGCCGAAAGAGGCTGTGGCGCCCACGCCCGACACCCCGGTGGCAGAAAGCGCGGAGTAATCCTGCGCCGCAGCATCACCTCGCCGCCCTCGTCCAGCAAAAGCACTGGCAGGGCGGCGCGAGTCGGATTGGCCAAGGAGCGGCGCACCGCTCCGCCCGCTAGAAGCCTGCGCCGACGTAATTGACGTTACTTATGTCAATCGACACCAACAGCTCTTCCTCAATGGCCCGACCGCTCGAATCTCGCCGGTAGGCCCTGCGTTTGCTCGGCATCAGCAACCCGCTGGAGCTGACGTAATCATGCACGTACTGGGCAGCGGGAATACCACCACTCACGTCGACGGAGTAATCGTGTCGGCGCAACAGAAAGTCATCGCCAAAGTAGAAATCCTGAACCGGGCAATGGGTCGCAATGTCTGCGGGGAAGCGCACTCTCAGGCGACGCCAGAGCGCTGCCCCTTCCTGCCAGGGCTCGACCTCTTCGGTGCGCACTCCTGGCAGGGAAAAGAGGAAAGGCATGGTCAGGTAGGACCAGAGCGCATAGCCATTGAAGTAGGCGCGATGCAGGGGATCCCAGGGCGTCGTTTCGCCATGCCCCAGAAAGGCGCTTCGCGGGTCGAGTCGCTCGGCAATCAGCGTCCCGTCGACGGTCTCGATGGCAATTCGCTCCGGAGAGTAAGCCGTACGCTGGTTGGGGGCCCCGAAAGGCATTACCGAAGCGCGCTGCTCATGCAGCCAGACCGTCATCTGCCGCGACATGCTGTCCTGCTTCATGCCCTTCATTCCCCATAAGGCGCCGCCACTAGTGATGTTGGCCTCCACCCGGCTGAATTTACGCCAACGGTCGAGGCCACCGTGGGCATCCAGCACCCAACCGAGCAGTTCAGATTGTGGCTTGTTCATCTCATGGTCCTCTTGCACAAACTTGATGATCCGCCTGCCGCCTTGAGTCGAGCACTTGTCGGCTGGCACCGGCAGGGCAAGACCTCACACCAGATCGATCACCGTCTTGCCCTGGCCGCGACCTTCCGCGACCTGGCGAAACGCCTCGTTGACCTCTGCCAGGGCAAAGGGCTGCTGATCCACGCGGATCGTCAGTTGCCCGGCATCGGCCAGCGCGGCCGCCTCGCGCAGAATGGCCCCGTGGTGCTCGCGACCCTGGCCGGTGAGCAAGGGCGTCAGGGTGAACACGCCCGAGTAGGTGGCGCTCTTGAACGATAGCGGCGCGAGGCTGTGCTGGCCCCAGCCGAGGCAGCTCAGGACGTGCCCGGTATAAGGCTTCACGGCCTGGAACGACGCATCCAGCGTGCTGCCGCCCACGGTGTCATAGACGATGTCGAAGCCCTCGCCGGCCGTGTATTGCTCGACGTAGGACTCCACGCTCTGCGCCTGATAGTCGATCGCCGTGGCCCCCAGCGAACGAATGAAGTCGAGGCTCGCCGCCGAGCCGGTAGCGTAGACCTCGGCACCGCGCGCCTTGGCCAGTTGCACCGCCACCTGGCCGACGCCGCCGGCGCCGCCGTGAATCAGCACGCGCTGGCCGGCACGCACGTTGGCGCGATCCACCAGGCCTTCCCAGGCGGTGATGAATACCAGCGGCAAGGCGGCCGCCGCACGCATGCCGAGTGCCTGCGGCTTGGCCGCGATCAGCCGGGCATCCACGGCAATGTATTCGGCCATGCTGCCCTGGGCGCCGCCGATCCCGCCGGCCATGCCGAACACCTCCTGGCCCGGCGTGAAACCCTCGACCGCCTCGCCCAGTTCGACGACCGTGCCGGCGAGGTCCAGGCCGAGCACCGCCGGCAGCGTTTGCCGGGCGTGCGCCCCGGCGCCAGTGGCGATCTTGGTATCGAGCGGGTTGACCCCGGCGGCGTGGACCCGGACCAGGACCTGCCCCTTGGCGGGCACTGGGCGAGCAATGTGGTGTACGGCCAGCGGAGCCTGGGCGGACTCGGCGATAGCGGCAAGCATGGTCTGATTCATGACGGGAACCTCTGAGTGAGTGGACGCTTACAGGTTGCTCCGTCTTCTTCATTCCGATAAGAAACTAAATTTTCATATTACTTATTCCCCATAGAGGCCTAATGGCGATGGATCTGTTCGACAGCATGCGCATCTTCGTGCGCGTCGTGGAGCGTGGCTCGTTCTCGGCGGTGGCGCGGGAGCTGAACATGGGGCAGCCGGCAGTGAGCAAGCAGGTCCGCGCGCTGGAACAGTATCTGGGCGGCGCCGTGTTCGCCCGCAGCACCCGACATCTGGCGCTGACCGACCAGGGGCAACGCTTCTACAGCCACTGTCAGGAGATTCTCGGCCAGCTCGAAAGCGCCACGCGCAGCTTCGCCAGCGGCCAGGAACAGATCGCCGGCCCGCTGCGCATCGCCGCTCCGGTCAGCTACGGCAGGTTGTGCATAGCGCCGCTGATCGGGGCCTTCCTGCAGCGCCATCCCGATGTACGGATCGACCTGCGCCTGAGCGATCACAACGAAGACCTGCTCATGGAGAACATCGACCTGGCCATCCGCATCGGTGTGGTGAAAAGCGAAGGCCTGGTGGCGGTGACCCTGGGCACCAGCGCACGGCGGGTCTATGCCGCGCCGGCCTATCTGGAGCGCCACGGCCTGCCCCGCGAGCCCGCCGAACTGGCAGGCCACAACTGCATCGGCTTCACCTTGCTGGAGCATTACGACCGCTGGCACTTCAGCCGCAGGACGCAAGCGCTCGATGTGACCATCAAAGGCAACGTCACCAGCAACAGCAGCGAGGCCATTCGTGAGATGGTCCTCGCCGGCCTGGGCATTTCCCTCTCGCCGGAATGGCTGTTCGCCGCGGACTTCGAACAGGGCAGCGTGCGCAGCCTGCTCGACGACTACCAGACCACCGCGTTGCCGGTCAGCGCCGTGTTCAGCCGTGAGCGACGCCGCTCGGCGCGGACGATGGCCTTCATCGACTTTCTCCGGGAGCACCTGTAGGCCGCCGTGATGAGGCGCGGGCCCGCACTTATTGCCGCATCGGGCAAATCTGTCGGCCAGGCCTCATGGCGGATTCTGCTGCAGCCACTCCTTCGGGCTTGCGCCCACCTTGCGGCGAAAGGTGCGGGCCAGCGCAGACGGACTTTCGTAGCCGACCTCATCGGCGATCAGGGCGATGGGGCGGCCTTCGCGCAAACGCTTCTGCGTCAGGCTGATGCGCCAGTTCGCCAGGTAATCCGCAGGGGTGATACCCACGGTCTCGCGAAAGTGCGCGGCAAAGCTCGCCCGCGACATGCCCGAGCGATCCGCCAGTTCCGCCACCGACCAATTGCGCTGCGGCTCGTTGTGCATCCCCACGAGCGCGCGAGACAGCTGCGCGTTGGCCAACCCGGCCATCATCCCCGAGGCGATGCTGCGGCTGGCGAGGAGGTGGCGCAGCAGCTGAATCACCATCAGCTCGAACAGGCGATTGAGGATGACATCGCGCCCACACTCGTCGCCGAAGGCTTCCTCAAACAGCCAGTCGAGGGTGCCGTCGAGGCCGTGCAATTCGCGCAGCGGCTTGATGATGAAGTCCGGCAAGGCCTGGGTCAGCGGATTGTTGGCGCCGCCATCGAACTGCAGAGTGGCACACACCAGCTCCGCAGCATCGGCTTCGCTGGCCAGCAGCTGATGCTCCTGCGGGCGCATCGCCAGGATCAGGCTGGGCTCGGTCAGTTCGCTGAGCTGGCCGCGCTTGTCCCTGAAGGCCAGGCGACCCGAGCGCAGCAGATGGGCGTGGCCGACGCTGTGCTGCCCATACAGCCGGGTCGTGCCGCAGAAGCCGCCCTGGTGAAAGGTGGACGCATGCAGGTTGAAGTGTTTGAGCAGTGTCGAGAGTCGGTCCATAGCGCGCTCAGATTTAGACGATCTGTTGCATAAGCTCGACGATCTGAAGCCGAAAGGAAAGCCCGCCTCCCTAGTATGAGCTCCAAGCTTGATCGACAAGCCGGTTAATCACCCTACTGGAGAACTACCATGACTCGTATCACCGCTCTCTCGCTGGACCAAGCCCCTGCCGGCTCGCGCGCTGCCCTCGAAGGCGTGCAGAAAGGCCTCGGCTTCATCCCCAACGCATTCAAGACCCTCGCTCACTCGCCGGCCGCACTCAATGGTTACCTGGGCCTCGCCCAAGCTTTGGGGAAAAGCTCGCTGAGCGCCGCCGAGCGTGAAGTCGTCGCCCTCGCCACCTCGGAAATCAATGGCTGCGACTACTGCCTGGCCGCCCACGCCTTCTTTGGCGCCAAGGCTGGCCTGAGCGATGAGGCCATCAACCAGGCTCGTAGCGGTACCCTCAGCGCGGTCGCCGCGCTGGCGCTGCAGATTACCGAAAGCCGCGGCCAGCTGAGTGACGAGCAGATCGCCGCAGCCCGCGATGCCGGTCTGGGCGATAGCAAGATCGTCGAGGTGGTAGCGCAGGTCACGCTGCTGACCCTGACCAACTACCTGAACAACATCGCCACCACCGATATCGACTTCCCGCCGGCGGCACACTAGGAGGGCAACCGCCATGAGCCAAGTAATCATCTACACCACCCAGCACTGCCCTTACTGCGTGAGTGCCAAGCGACTGCTATCGAGCAAGGGCGTCACGCCCGTGGAAATCAATGTTGAATCATCGCCCCAGCATCTCGCGGAAATGCTGCAGCGCTCCAAGCGCCGGACCGTCCCGCAGATCTTTGTCGGCGAGGTGCACGTCGGCGGTTTCGATGATCTGGCCAGCCTCGATCACCAGGGCAGGCTCGATGCACTGCTGCACGCCTGATGCGCCCCTGTGCTCCGGACGAGGTTCCCGTCCGGAGCACAGCTTGTTTCGGCTCAGCACCCGGATTGGCTGCCGCTAGTGAACCATCCTGAACGCCGCTGCTCTCAGCGCGGAGTCTGCCTGCGGGTCCTCTGCCCCAGGCGCCCCGACCTGGCTGAAGACGGCAACCTCACAGTCAGTCAGCCAGCATGGACTGCAGCGGCGCCGGCGCGTACAGCGCGCTCTGGAACTCCGGCACGTACTCGTACTTGATCAGCTTGCCCAGCTTCAGCTCACGGATATAGGCCGACAGGCCGCCGTCGCCAAGGCTGAGTTTGACCGCCTCGCCATCGCTGCTGGTGGCATGGCTGAGCTGACGGGACACCGCGTAGCCATAGGTCAGCTCGCCCTGGTGGTCGACGTTGGTGAAGCTGCTGGTGGCCAGTTCGGGCTCGCTGGACAGGTCATCGAGCTTGGCGGTCTGCAGGGTGACATCGACTTTGCCGGTCTGGCTGTCGACGATCTCGAAGACCACCGAGTCGGCGGTTTCCCGGTAATGGATGTCGGTCAGCCACTTGGGCAGGTTGTAGCCGACCACGCCGCGCACCCGCGCCAGCTCGGTGTTGACCGGCAGCTTGAGCACATAGCCCCAGAAGTCCTTCGACCACGACTGACCGACCAGGCTGAGCGGCCCGAGGTTGGCATCGCCGGGCTTGTTGGTGACGATGGACAGGGCGATCTCGTTGTAGCTGTCGTTGTCGCAGTAGTCATAGGCGTAGGCCGTCAGCGCCACCAGGCCGCGCCCCGGCCAGACCTGCAGTGGCTGCACCTGCTCCAGCACGGCAGCGGGCATCAGCGAGCGCAGCTTGTCCAGGTCGGCGGTGAACACCGCGGTGACCCGGCTGTTGCGGTAGTAGAAATTCGGCGAGTAGGACTCGAAGCCGATGTCGACCCGGGTCTTGGGCAACGTCCTGAACCAGCTCAGGTCGATCTCCGGCGCTTCGGCGGCGATGACCTCGAGCGGCGGATTGGAGTGATAGCGGTCATACAGGCCGCCGGCAACTACGGGCACGGCCTGACCGGCAATGCTGGTAGTCGCCATCGCCGGCTGCGGCTCGGCGGCCCAGGAGGAAAAAGCCGCCACGGTCAGGGCGATGCCGGCGATGTTTCTGAACTTCATGGTGTTAGGTCTCCGCGTCATGGTGATTCGCCCCGGAAACCGCGTTACAGAACACGGCTACCGGGGCGGGCACGAGAGACCCTAACGTTTAACTTAACTTTAATGTCAAGCGACCCGATTCGGGCGCTGTCCCGCTCGACCAGTTCGAAGCCCGCATCCAGCCGCAGTGGCCGCCTGGGCAAGGCCGACCCGGCTTGCTGCACAACGGGCAGACGCTACGCCTGGGCTGGCACATGAGCTACCGCGCGCTCGGCTGATGCACAACGCCCCCGGAACGGGGCGTTGTGCGGCGCCGCGCTAGTGGTCCATCGGCAGTGGGTAGACCTTGAACAGCGTGCTGGCCATCTCGCCAGGCTCGCCCAGGTACTTGCGGTAGATCTGCGCCAGCTCGCCCGAGTGATACAGCTCGCTGAGGGCCACATCCACCTGCAGGCGCAGGTCTTCGTCACCCCGGGCCATGGCCAGGCTCACCGGCACGAAGTCGAAGATGCGCTCCAGCACCGTCAACCGCTCACCACCGGGCATCTTCTGCAGATACTGCTTGAGCAGCATGCGTTCGCTGAAGAAGGCATCGGCCTCGCCGTCTGCCACCAGTTGCACGCCCTCTTCATAGGTGGCAACCGATTTCACGGAGGCAATCACCCCGAGCAGGCGCAGCTTGTCGAGCACCCAGGCCTCGCTGACACCGCCCTTCACCACCGCGAAGGTGTGATTGGCCAGGCCGCGGTTATAGGTCGCGCGCCAGGTCGGCCCGGTGTGGGCAACCTCACCATTGAGTACCGCCAGCAACGAGGCCGGGGCCTCGCTGGACACCAGCACGCCGAGCCCACCGGTATAGATCGGCACGGAAAAACTGACATCCTGGCGCAGCTTGGCCGTCGCCGGTGACGGCGTGCAGAACAGGTCGACCTGCCCCGACTTCACCGCGTCCAGCCACTTGCCGTAGCTCACCGGCTGGAAGCGCACCTGCAGCTCGCTCAGGCCAAGCGCGGTCTTCAGCTTGCCGGCCACCTGGCGGCAGAGTTCGACGCTGTAGCCATCGACCTGCTGCCCCTGCTGGCTGCTGAACGGCGCGGCGTCCGGCATGAAGCCCAAGTTGATGCTGTTGCTCGCACGCACTCGCTCCAACGTATCGGCGTTGGCCCAGGCCGGCAGGAGCACGGCCAGGCAGGCGAAGAGCAGACTGGCGAATCTAACCGAAATCACTTTCATATCCTGTTCCCCATTCATGCGGATGTCCTTGCGCTGCACCTAGGGTTTGGCCGGGCTGGCGCTGGGCGCGTCGACGAAGCGCTTGGCGATGAAGCCGTAGAACAGATAACCGAAGGCCATCACGATCATGCCGCCGAACACCGCATCCTTACCGGAGGCGTACAGGGCGTAGTACGAATAGAGCATGGCCACCATGAGCACCACGACATTGCGGGCGACTGTCGCCGAATCGACCTTGGCCTTGTACATGATCACCAGCAGGCCGGAGAGCGCCGTCACGTAGGGGATCAGGTTGGTCACCGCCGCCAGGTTGACCAGCTTGCCGAACTGCTCGCTGGCATTTGGCGAAATGGTCGACATGGCCATCAGCGTCTGCAGTACACCGCAGATGACCATGCCGATGATCGGCGCGTTGAGCGCGGTTACCCTGCCGAAGACACGCGGGAACATGCCCTGGTCAGCCGCACTCTTGGCGGTCTGCGCCAGGGTGAACTGCCAGCCGAGCAGCGAGCCGACGCAGGCCATTACCGCCAGCGCCATGATCACCTGGCCGATAAAGGGATTGAACATCTGTGCATAGACCGCGGCGAACGGCGCCGAGGAGTTGGCCAGCTCGGCATTCGGCACGATGCCCTGGATCACCGTGGTCGACAGCACATAGACCACTGCGGCACCCAGGGTGCCGAACAGGCAGGCCAGCGGTACGTTGCGCTTGGGATCTTCGACCGCATCGGAGTTCTGCGCGGCCGACTCCATGCCGAGGAAGGCCCACAGCGTCAGCGGGATGCTCTGCCCGATGGCATCGCTGATCGCCAGGTTGTTGGGGTTCCAGGCCGCGCTGAACACGTCCGACTTGAACCAGAACCAGCCGATTACGCTGAGCCCAGCCACCGGGATGATCACCCCCCAGACGGTGACGGCGCCGATCTTGCCGGTAATGCTCGGGCCGCCGAAGTTGGCCACCGTGGTCAGCCAGATCAAGCCGACGGTACCGACGAACAGCGGAATAGCCCCACTGCCCAACCAGGGGAAGAAGGGCGTCAGGTAACCCACCGCGGAGATGCCGATGGCCACGTTGCCGATGGCCAGCGACAGGAAGTAGAGGAAGGAGCAGAGGAAGAACGCCGACTTGCCGTGCGCCTCCTCGCTGTAGGCCGACATGCCCCCGGAGCGCGGACAGTAGATACCGCACTGCGCGAAGCAGTAGGCGATAGCCATGGAGCCCACGGCCGTGATGATCCACGACAGCAGCGACACCCCTCCCAACTGCGCCATGCTCGAGGGCAGCATGATGATGCCGGAGCCCATCATGTTCACCGCCACCAGCGTGGTGAGCCCCATGAGGCTCATTTTCTTGCTTGATTCAGCCATCGAAGACTCCCTCTTTTGACTGCAGCAAACGCCCCGTCCGACCTTGCGGTCGATACGGGGCAATAGGGCATCAGGCTTTCACCACATACACCCTGTAGGTCAGCCGGCCATGGTTATCACGCTCGATCTCGACACCGTGGTTGTCATGCTCGAAGCCCGGGAACTGGCCATCGAACTGCTCCATGGCCAACAGGTAATCGATGATCGCGCGCTTGTCCTCGCCGGCCTTCTCACCCGGCATCATCAGCGGGATACCGGGCGGGTAAGGCACGATCTGCACCGCCACGGTCCGCCCAAGCATCTCGCGCACCGGGATCTGCTCGATCTCGCCCTTGACCAGTCGCGCGTAGGTGTCGCGCGGCGAGGCCACCGGGTCCGGCAGCAGGGTGAAGGCCTGGTCCATGTTATGCAGCAGGCCGGTATCCAGCATCTGCTGGTGCATGGCCTGCGCCAGGTCCTTGAGGCCCATGCCGGCGTACTGCTCGGGGTGGCTGGCGACCAGGCTCGGCATGACCTGCTCCAGCGGGTCGTTGTCGTCGTAGCACTGCTTGAACTCCATCAGCCCGGCGACCAGCGAACCCCACTTGCCCTTGGTCACGCCCAGGCTGAACAGCAGCAGGATGGAGTAGGGTTCGGTCTTCTCCACCACGATGCCGCGGCTGGAGAGGAAGGACGACACCAGCGTCGCCGGAATGCCGTTGGCCTCCATCGCGCCTTCCAGGGTCTGCCCCGGGGTCAGCACGGTGACCTTGATCGGATCGACCATGCAGTAGTCGTCGCCCAGGTCGCCGAAGCCATGCCAGCTGGCCGAGGGCCTAAGCACCCAGGCATCGCCACGTTGCAGCACCAGCGGGTCGACCTCGGCAAACGGTACGCCATCCACTTCGTCCGGCTGCCAGACACCGAACCACCAGTCCTGCGGATCGCGCTCGCGCACCTCATCCCCCAGGCGCACCATGGCCTGACGGAAGGCGATGGCCTCGCCGATGGACTCGTCGGTGAGGTATTCGCCGGCGTCGTCCATCATCTTCGCCGACACATCGGTGGAGGCAATGATGCTGTACTGCGGCGAAGTCGAGGTGTGCATCATGAAGGCTTCGTTGAACAGCGCCGGCTTGACCGGCACCTTGCCCGAGCGGATGTGGATCATCGACGCCTGCGACAGCGCCGCCAGCAGCTTGTGGGTGGAATGGGTGACGGTGACGGTGGCGTCGTCGGCATGCCGCTCGCCGCGGTGCATGCCGTAGCGTCCCTCGTACAGCGGGTTGAAGCGCGCGTAGGCATACCAGGCTTCGTCGTAATGGATGCGGTCGACGCTGCGGCTCAGCTCGCGAGTGGTGGTCTGCACGCTGTAGCAGAGGCCGTCGTAGGTCGAGTTGGTCAGCACCGCCAGCACCGGCTTGGCCGACTTGTCCTTGACCAGCGGGCTTTCGGCGATCTTCTGCGCCACCGCCTCCGGCGTCATCTCACTGCGCGGCACCGGGCCGATCAGGCCGCGGGCATTGCGCCGCGGACGCAGGTACAGCGGCACCGCGCCGGACATGTTCAGCGCATAGTTGAGCGACTTGTGGCAGTTGCGGTCGACCAGTACGGCGTCGCCGTCGGTCACCGCCGAATGCAGCACGATCTCGTTGCTGGCCGAACTGCCGCCCACCGAGAAGAAGGTGAAGTCGGCGCCGAACACCCGCGCCGCATACTTCTCAGCCTCGGCGATGGGACCGGAATGGTCGTTCAGCGAGCCCAGCTGACCGACCGAGACACTGAGGTCGGAGCGCAGCATCTGCTCGCCATAGAAGTCGAGGAAGCTGCGCCCTACTGCGGTCTTCATGAAGGCCGTGCCGCCGGTATGCCCTGGCGTATGCCAGGAGTATTCGTGGGTGTCGGCGAAGTTCACCAGGGCGCCAAAGAACGGCGGCAGGATGCTGTCCAGGTAGCGCCGCGCGGCGGCCTCGATGCGCCCGGCGATGAACTCGGGGCTGTCTTCCGGCTGCCAGATAAAGCCATCAATATGCTCCAGCAGGGCCAGCGGCACCCGGCTCTGATTGGACTTGCTCATGCCCAGCATGATCGGCAGGCGCGCGGTGCGCCGGCGTACCAGCTGCAGCACACGCTGGGTCAGCTCGGGATCCTGTTCGCACAGCCCCCAGCCGAGAATCAGGCAGCAGTAGGCGGGATCGGCGCGGAAGGCGATTTCGGCATCTTCCAGCGAACTGACCATGACGACGTCCAGGCCCTGAGCGTTGAGAACCTGCTCCACGGCTCGGGCACTGCGCAACACGATACTGTCTTCACGGATGCGGCTGACGGCGATCAGCACCGGATAGCGCTGGGCCAGTTCATGGGGCAACGGCGATTGTGTGTAGCTCATGAAAACCACTCCTTGTCAGTCAGGGCCCATGCCGCGCACGGGCTCTTAGGCAGCTATTTCAGGCACCAGAAGTGATAGTCGCCGTCCTTGTGCACGGCGCCCTCCACTTCCTTCTCGAAGCCGGGGAAGTGGTTGCCCCAGTCCTGCAGCGCCTTGATGTACTGGATCCACGGCCCGTCCAGCGGACCGAGATTCTCACCCGGCATGACGATGGGAATGCCGGGCGGATAAGGCATCACGCCCACCCCGGTGACCCGGTTGGCCGCCTGCTCCAGTGGCAGCAGCTCGGCGTCGCCGGCCTGCAGGGCCTGAAAGGCCGCGCGCGGGGTCATCTCGATAGTCGGCAGGTTGCCAAAGGCCTGGGCCTGCAGGGCATCCATGCGGCTGTTGCGCATGTACTCGAACATCTCGTCGGCCAGGTCGCGCAGACCCATGCCGCGATAGCGCTCGGGCGCCTGCGCCGGCAGGTCCGGCAGCACCTGGCTCAGCGGGGTGTTGGCGTCATGGTGGCGCTTGAAGGCCAGCAGCACGTTGATCAGCGTGCCCCACTTGCCCTTGGTCACGCCGATGCTGAACAGGCACAGCACCATGAAGTCGGTGATGCGCGAGGCGACGATGTTGTTGCGATAGAGGAAGGCACCAAGGATCGGCGCTGGAATGCCGCTGTCCAGCAGATGTCCGTCGGCGCCCATGCCCGGCACCATGATGCCGACCTTGATCGGGTCGAGCATGCACCAGCCTTTCTCCAGGCCGGCGAAGCCATGCCACTCGGCCCCCGGCTCCAGCTCCCAGCAGCTCGGGTCGCTGGCCAGCTGCGCGGGGTCGGCATCGGCGAAGTCGACCACCTGGCCACTGATGGTGTCGCGCACCTGCGGGGCGTTCCAGGGCTGGAAGAACCAGTCGCCACGGCTGCTGAATTCGCGGTGGGTACGCGCCAGGGCCTGACGGAAATCCACCGCCTCGCGGATGCTGTCCTGGGTCAGGCTGTAGCCGCTACTGCCCTCCATCATCGCCGCGCCTACTTCGTTGGAGGCGAACATGGCGTACAGCGGCGAGGTACTGGCCTGGATTACGAAAGACTCGTTGAAACGACTGTGCTCGACCGGGTTGCGACCATTGCGAATATGGATGAAGGACGACTGCGACAGCGCCGCCAGCAGCTTGTGGGTGGAATGGGTGGCGAACACGGTCGGGCCGTCAGCCGGGTGCTGCGCCGGATCACCCCGCATGGCATAGCGCCCGGCATACATCGGGTTGAAACGCGCATAGCCGTACCAGGCCTCGTCGAAGTGCACCCGGTCGCTGTTGCGCGCCAGCATGCCTTCGGCCCGCTCGGCGTGCAGGCACATGCCGTCGTAGGTGCAGTTGGTCACCACCGCGTAGACCGGCTTGTTGCCTTTGGCCTGAGCCCGCAGCGGGTGGCTGGCCCTGGCAGCCTCGACGCGCTGCGGATCGAACTGCTCCGGCAGCAACGGGCCAATGATGCCGTAGCGGTTACGGGTCGGTGTCATGTAGATGGGCAGGCCGCCGGTCAACACCAGGCCCTGCTCGATGGACTTGTGGCAGTTGCGGTCGCACAGGGCGAACTGGTTCTCGCCGACGCAGGCCATGAAGATGGCGCGGTTGGAACCCGAGGTGCCGTTGAGCACGGAGTAACTGGCGTGGGAGCCGAAGATGCGCGAAACGAATGCCTCGGACTCGCCCACCGGGCCGCTGTGGTCGAGCACCGAACCGAGGTTGCCACGCTCGATGCCACTGTCGGCACGAAACAGGTTCTCGCCGAAGAAGTCGAAGAACACCCGCCCGACCGGCGACTTGGTGAAGGCGATGCCGCCCTGGTGGCCGGGTGCGGCCCAGGAGTGCTCGTCCTTCATGGTGTAGCGGATCAGCGCATCGGTGAACGGCGGCAGCAGGTGGTCCAGATAGCGCTGGATCGCCGCCACCACCCGCCCGGCGATGAAGGGTGCGGTGTCTTCCAGCATCCAGATGAATTCGTCGGCCAGGCCCATGGCCTCGACAGTGATGCTCTTCTTGGCATTGCGATCGGCCGTCAGGAACACCGGCACCCGCTCGTTGCGATTGCGGATGGTACGCAGCAGTTCAAGCGCCTGGGCATGGCTGTCGGCGTCGTTGCGGCCCAGCGTCCAGTCGACACAGATGCAGTGCAGCCCTGCGTCGGCAGTGACCGAGGCCAGGCCATCCTCGTAGGACGTGGCCTTGACCAGCTCGGTATTGCGCTGGCGAAACTCCTCTTCCAGCTCACCCAGCACCCGCCCGCGGGCACTGGTTGGCGCCCCCAGGTCGTCATCGACCAGCAGCACACGCATCTTCAACGGTTTATTGGTACGCCCGATCATGACAGCCGCCTCCTTGTAGGAAATCCATTCCGGCGACTCCAGCTGGCGCCTGCCCCCTGATCGGTACAAGTCCGCCCGCTCTGCCAGTCAGCACTCTGCCACCACCGAGCGGGCAAACAGGTGCGCTAGATCAATGAGCCTAGCAGTGCTTACAACACTGGCAATTTTCCTGACCGTACTGGCAACTCGACATCAAGCGCCCGTTCTAGAGCGGCCGGACGAGCGGACTGGCGTGCCAGTGGCCGTTGCCTCGTGGAGCAGAGCCGACAGTCATTCAGGTTGAACCTGCCCCGCAGCCGTGCTCTCCAAGCAACAGACCTGACAACTGGAGACCGCCGCCATGCGCAACTTCTTGCCCAGCACCTGCCTCGTCCTCGCCGGCCTGCTCAGCCTGCCCGCCAGCGCCGACGACACCCTGCGCCAGATCCTTTCCTCGGGCGCCACCACGGCGTCCACCTACTCGACCTTCAAGGATCACAAACTGCTGTTGCCCGCCCAGGAGGACGCCGGCGCCTTTGTTGCCAGCGGCGGCAGGATTCGCGGCGCCTATCTGGAGTCGGCCTTGCGCCAGCTGCGTGACGCCAAGCCAGGGCTGCAGGCCAGCGATGCCGAGCTGGCCCGGGCCATCCTGCTGAGCCAGCCGGACTGAGGGGGGCTGAGCTTTAGCCGCGATACTCTGATGTCGGTCTCATCGCGGCTAAAGCCGCTCCCACAAAAGCCTGCCCCGCGGCACCACCAGGCTCCGTACCTGACGCACCTGCGAGAGCAGCTGAGGACAGGCCTCCCACCAGGTCGGTGTTACAGCGGCAACAGGTCACGGGGACAGAGCCATAAAAAACGCCGCGCCCCTGCAAGAGGAGCGCGGCGTTCTTCGGACCCGACTCGCATGCCTCCCGGAGGCGGCATGCTTGAGTCATGACGCGGGTTTATTCGCGGTAGTCGTCCATCGGCACGCAGGCGCAGAACAGGTTGCGGTCGCCGTAGACGTTGTCCACGCGGTTCACCGCCGGCCAGTACTTGTGCGCACGGGTATGGGCGGTGGGGCTCACCGCTTCCTCGATGCTGTACGGACGCTCCCACACGCCGATCACGTCGGCCAGGGTGTGCGGCGCGTTCTTCAGCGGGTTGTTCTCCGCCGGCCACTCGCCGCCTGCAACCTTGGCGATCTCGCCACGGATGCTCAGCATGGCTTCGATGAAGCGATCCAGCTCTTCCTTGGACTCGCTCTCGGTCGGCTCGATCATCAGCGTGCCCGGTACCGGGAAGCTCATGGTCGGGGCGTGGAAGCCGTAGTCCATCAGGCGCTTGGCCACGTCTTCCTCGCTGATGCCGGTCTCGGCCTTGAGCGGACGCAGATCCAGGATGCACTCGTGGGCAACGCGGTCGTTACGGCCGCTGTAGAGCACCGGGAAGGCGTCCTTGAGCTGGCTGGCCAGGTAGTTGGCGTTGAGGATCGCCGTCTCGGTGGCGTCGGCCAGTTGCGGGCCCATCATGGCGATGTACATCCAGCTGATCGGCAGGATGCTCGCGCTGCCCCAGGGCGCGGCGCTGACCGCAGTGTTCTGCGGGTTCGGGCCCTGCAGTTCGACCACCGGGTGGTTGGCGACGAACGGCGCCAGGTGTGCGCGCACACCGATCGGGCCCATGCCCGGGCCGCCACCGCCGTGCGGGATGCAGAAGGTCTTGTGCAGGTTCATGTGCGACACGTCGGCGCCGATGTCGGCCGGACGCGCCAGGCCGACCTGGGCGTTGAGGTTCGCGCCGTCCATATAGACCTGGCCGCCGAAGCTGTGCACGACCTCGCAGATCTCACGGATGCCTTCCTCGTACACGCCATGGGTGGACGGGTAGGTGATCATCAGGCAGGACAGCTTGTCGCCGGCCTCGGCCGCCTTGGCCTTGAGGTCGGCCATGTCGACGTTGCCGGCGGCGTCGCACTCGACCACCACCACGCGCATGGTGACCATCTGCGCCGAGGCCGGGTTGGTACCGTGGGCCGAGGCCGGGATCAGGCAGATGTCGCGGTGACCTTCGCCACGGCTCTCGTGGTACTTGCGGATCGCCAGCAGGCCGGCGTATTCGCCCTGGGCACCGGAGTTGGGCTGCATGCAGATGGCGTCGAAACCGGTGATGGCGCACAGCCAGGCTTCCAGCTCGTCGATCATTAGCTTGTAGCCGGCGGCCTGCTCGCGCGGGGCGAAGGGGTGCAGGTTGCCGAACTCCGGCCAGGTCACCGGGATCATCTCGCTGGTGGCGTTCAGCTTCATGGTGCAGGAACCCAGCGGGATCATGGCCTGGTTCAGCGCCAGGTCCTTGTTCTCCAGGCGCTTGAGGTAGCGCAGCATGTCGGTTTCGCTGTGATGGCTGTTGAACACCGGGTGGGTCAGATAATCCGAGGTACGTTGCAGCGCAGCCGGGATACCTTCCGGCACCTCGCCGGCGTCCAGCTCGGCCACGGACAGGCCGTGGTCGGCACCGAGGAAGATGGCGAACAGCTGCTCGACGGTCTCGGCCGAGCTGGTTTCATCCAGGCTCACACCGAGCTTGCCGCGGCCGAGGATGCGCAGGTTGATGCGCGCGGCCTTGGCCGACTCGAGGATGGCGGTCTGCATGCCGCCGACATCCAGGGTCAGGGTGTCGAAGAAGAACTGGTTGTCGCGCTGCACACCTTTCTGCTCCAGGCCGGCGGCCAGTACGCAAGTCAGGCGATGTACGCGCTGGGCGATGCGCTTGAGACCTTGCGGGCCGTGGTACACGGCGTAGCAGCTGGCCATGTTGGCCAGCAGCACCTGCGAGGTGCAGATGTTGGAGTTGGCCTTCTCGCGGCGGATGTGTTGCTCGCGGGTCTGCAGGGCCATGCGCAGCGCGGTGTTGCCTCGGGCGTCCTTGGAGACGCCGATGATGCGACCCGGCATGGCGCGCTTGAAGGCGTCGCGGGTGGCGAAGAAGGCCGCGTGCGGGCCGCCGTAGCCCATCGGTACGCCGAAGCGCTGGGCCGAACCGAGCACCACGTCGGCACCCAGCTCGCCCGGCGGGGTCAGCAGCAGCAGGCTGAGCAGGTCAGCCGCCACACAGGCCAGGGCATTCTGTGCATGCAGCTGTTCGATCAGCGGCTTGATGTCGCGGATTTCACCGTGGGTATCCGGGTACTGCAGCAGGGCACCGAACACTTCCAGGCCGGCCAGCTCGTCCAGCGCGCCGACCTTGACCTCGAAGCCGAAGCCTTCGGCACGGGTCTGCACCACGGAGATGGTCTGCGGGTGGCAGTTCTCGTCGACGAAGAACAGGTTGCTCTTGCTCTTGGCCACACGCTTGGCCAGGCCCATGGCCTCACCGGCGGCGGTGGCTTCGTCGAGCAGCGAGGCACTGGCCAGGTCCAGGCCGGTCAGGTCGATGGTCAGCTGCTGGAAGTTCAGCAGCGACTCCAGGCGGCCCTGGGCGATTTCCGGCTGGTAGGGGGTGTAGGCGGTGTACCAGCCCGGGTTTTCCAGCAGGTTGCGCAGGATCACGGTCGGGGTGATGGTGCCGTGGTAGCCCATGCCGATCAGGTTGGTCCACAGCTGGTTCTGCTCGGCGTAGCCGCGCAGCTTGGCCAGGGCGCCCTGCTCGTCCAGTGCCGCCGGCAGGTCCAGCTCGCGGTTCAGGCGAATGGCTGGCGGCACGGTCTGCACGATCAGCTCTTCACGACTGGCCAGGCCGAGGGCGGCCAGCATGGCCTGCTCCTCGCGGGCGTCGGGGCCGAGGTGGCGACGAAGGAAGGCATCGGGCTGTTGCAGTTGGTCGAGACGGGGCGTCTGGGACATGGTGGGGCTCTCGAAAAATGACAGAGCCTCGACGGATCGAGGCTCGCAAGCGAAATTCGTGATTGCTGGCGACAGGCCGCGTGCTAGACGCGGCCATCAGCCTCAGGCATCGGCGGAGCAGACGGCCTGGTAGCCGGCGGCGTCGAGCAGGCCTTCCAGCTCGGCCGGGTTGCTCGGCTGCAGCTTGAAGAACCAGGCCTCGTAGGGCTCGCCATTGACCTGCTCCGGCGCGTCGGCCAGGGCTTCGTTGACGGCCAGCACTTCACCGGCGATGGGAGCGTAGATGTCGGAAGCAGCTTTCACCGATTCCACCACGCCGGCTTCCTGGCCGTTGGCCAGTTGCTTGCCGACTTCCGGCAGTTCGACGTAAACCACGTCGCCCAGCGCTTCCTGCGCATGATCGGTAATGCCCACGGTCACCGAGCCATCGGCTTCCAGGCGGATCCACTCGTGGCTGGCGACGTAACGCAGATCGGCGGGGATATTGCTCATGGGGATAATCCTCGAAATCAATGGGCGGAACGTCCGCCCGGAAAATTTAGCAGCTGGCGCGGGCTCTGCCCCGCGCCATGCAAATCAGATAACCGCTTTACCGTTACGCACGAAGTTGGCCTGCACCACCCGTACCGGGTACCACTTGCCACGAATCTCCACCTCGGCGCGATCGCCAGTGGCGGCCGGCACGCGGGCCAGAGCGATGGACTTGTTCAGCGTCGGCGAGAAGCTGCCGCTGGTGATCTCGCCCTCGCCGATGCCCTCGACCCGGACCACCTGGTGGGCGCGCAGCACACCACGCTCTTCCAGCACCAGGCCGACCAGTTTCGGCTGGTCGCCGGCGGCGCGTTGGCTCTCCAGGGCGCTGCGGCCGATGAAGTCGCGCTCGGCCGGCTCCCAGGCGATGGTCCAGGCCATGTTGGCGGCCAGCGGGGACACGTCGTCGGTCATGTCCTGGCCGTACAGGTTCATACCGGCTTCCAGGCGCAGGGTGTCACGGGCGCCCAGGCCGATCGGCGCGATACCGGCGCCGACCAGCTCGCTGAGGAAGCTGGCAGCCTCGGCAGCCGGCAGCATGATCTCCAGACCGTCTTCACCGGTGTAGCCGGTGCGGGCGATGAACCAGTCGCCTTCCGGCAGGCCCTGGAACACCTTGAGTTCGTGGATCAGCGAGGCACGCGCCGGGCTGACCAGCTCGGCGGTCTTGGCCCGGGCGTTGGGGCCCTGGATGGCCAGCATGGCCAGCTGCGGGCGCTCGCTCAGGGTGACTTCGAAGCCGGCGGTATGCGCCTGCATCCAGGCCAGATCCTTGTCGCGCGTGGCGGCGTTGACCACCATGCGGTAGCCCCAGTCGGTGAGGTAGACGATCAGGTCGTCGACCACGCCGCCGCGCTCGTTGAGCATGCCGCTGTAGAGCGCCTTGCCCGGGGTCTTCAGGCGTTCCACATCGTTGGCCAGCAGGTGCTGCAGCCAGGCCTTGGCTTGCGGGCCGGTGATATCCACCACAGTCATGTGGGAGACGTCGAACACGCCGCAGTCGCGGCGCACCTGGTGGTGTTCCTCGACCTGGGAACCATAGTGCAACGGCATGTCCCAGCCGCCGAAATCGACCATCTTGGCGCCCAGCGCCAGATGCTGTTCATACAGGGGTGTACGCTGTCCCATGGATAGCTCCTTGTGCGGGCCCGGCCCGGCCAGACGTTGGCAATGGGCACGGGAATCATGGACGGCTGCGTAAGCAGGCGCGCATTGTAGCCCCGCTAATGCGACTGGTCACGCCACACTCCGACCAATTGGTCATGCCCGAATTTCCTGACTTTCGGGACAACCGATATCAGTGTCCGGGCTGGCGGGCGGAGCGGCGGATCAGGCCGATCACCGGCAGCAGGCCGACCAGCACCAGGGTCAATGCCGGCAGCGCCGCGCGCGCCCACTCACCCTCGCTGGTCATCTCGAAGATGCGTACCGACAGAGTGTCCCAGCCGAAGGGGCGCATCAGCAGGGTGGCCGGCATTTCCTTGAGCACATCGACGAACACCAGCAGCGCGGCGGACAGCGCACCGGGCACCAGCAACGGCAGGTAGACGCGAAAGAACAGCGCCGGCCCACCCACGCCGAGGCTGCGCGCAGCCTGCGGCAAGGATGGGCGGATACGCGCCAGGCTGCTTTCCAGCGGCCCGTAGGCCACCGCCATGAAGCGCACCAGGTAGGCCAGCAGCAGGGCGAACAGGCTGCCCAGCAGCAGCGGCTTGCCGGCACCGCTGAGCCAACTCGACAGCGGGATGACCATCTCCCGATCCAGCCAGCTGAAGGCCAGCATGATCGCCACCGCCAGCACCGAGCCGGGCAGCGCGTAACCCAGGTTGGCGGTGCTGACCAGCGTGCGCATCGGCCGGGTCGGCGCCTGGCGCCGGGCGAAGGCCAGCAGCAGGGCCACGGCCACGGTGATCAGCGCCGCCAGTCCGCCTAGGTAGAGGGTATGCAGGATCAGGCCGACGTAACGCTCGTCCAGGTCGAAGCGGCCGCGCTGCCAGAACCACACCAGCAGCTGCAGCATGGGCACGACGAAGGCACAGGCGAACACCAGGCCACACCAGCCTGAGGCCGCCACGGCCTTCCAACCCTGCAGGTGATAGAGGGGTTTACCCCGCGGCCGCTCGTTGGCCGGACGGGCGGCGCCGCGAGCGCGACGTTCGCCATACAGCACCAGCAGCACGACGAGCAGCAGCAGGCTGGCCAGCTGGGTGGCGCTGGAGAGGCTGTAGAAGCTGTACCAGGTCTTGTAGATGGCGGTGGTGAAGGTATCGAAGTTGAACACCGACACGGCGCCGAAGTCGGCCAGGGTTTCCATGATCGCCAGGGCCAGGCCGGCGCCGATGGCCGGCCGCGCCATCGGCAGGGCCACGCGCCAGAAGGCCTGCCAGGGCGACAGGCCGAGTACCCGCGCCGCCTCCATCAGGCCCTTGCCCTGGGCCAGGAAGGCGCCGCGGGCAAGTAGGTAGACATAGGGGTAGAACACCAGCACCAGCACCACGATCACCCCGCAGCTGGAGCGCACCCGAGGGAAGCGGATGCCACTGCCGAACCAGTCTCGGGCCAGGCTCTGCAACGGTCCGGCGAAGTCCAGCAGGCCGACGAAGACGAAGGCCAGCACATAGGCGGGAATGGCGAACGGCAGCATCAACGCCCAGTCCAGCCAACGCCGGCCCGGGAACTCGCAGAGGCTGGTGAGCCAGGCCAGGCTGACGCCGAGCAGCAGCACACCACAGCTGACACCGCCGACCAGTAGCAGGGTATTGCCCAGCAGGCGTGGCATCTGGGTCTGCCACAGATGAGCCCAGATCTCGCTGTCGACCTGGTGCCAGGACAGCAACAGCACCGACAGTGGCAACAGCACCAGAGCGGCAATGGCACAGGCGATGGGATACCAGCGGCGCTGGACGGGATGGCTCACGCAGACTCCTGGCAGGCGAAAACGAAACGCCCCGGACAGGCCGGGGCGTCGAGTATAACGGTGTCGCGTCGCGGTTGAGCGCCGCGCAGCCAATCGCGGCTTAGTTCCAGCCGGCGCGATCCATCAGCATGGTCGCTTCCGCCTGACGCTCGCCGGCCACCTCGACAGGAACGCTATCGGCCTTGAACTCACCCCAGGCGGCCACTTCGGCGGACGGCTTGACCGCCGGGTTGGCCGGGTATTCCTGGTTAACATCGGCGAACAGGCTTTGCGCCTCCGGCCCGGTCATCCACTCCAGCAGCTGCTGCGCCTCGGCGGCATGCGGCGCGTGCAGGGTGACACCAGCGCCGGACAGGTTGACGTGCACGCCACGATCAGCCTGGTTCGGCCAGAACGGCTTCACCTTGAGCGCCGGGTTTTGCTTGTGCAGGCGGCCGTAGTAATAGGTATTGGTGATGCCCACATCGCACTGGCCGGCGTCGATGGCCTGCAGCAGGGCGGTGTCATCGGCGAACACGTCGGTAGCCAGGTTGTTGACCCAGCCCTTGACGATTTCCTCGGTCTTGGCCGCGCCATGGGCCTCGATCAGGGTAGCGGTCAGCGACTGGTTGTAGACCTTCTTGCTAGTGCGCAGGCACAGACGGCCTTCCCAGTTCTTGTCGGCCAGGGCCTCGTAGGTCGACAACTCGCTCGGCTGCACTCGCTCGGTGGAATAGAAGATGGTGCGCGCACGCAGCGACAGGCCGGTCCAGGCACCGGTACTGGAGCGGTACTGCGCGGGAATGTTGCCTTCGATCACGGAAGATTTGAGCGGCTTGAGCACGCCTTCCTGCTCGGCCTGCCAGAGGTTGCCGGCATCCACGGTAATCAGCAGGTCGGCCGGGGTGTTCGCCCCTTCGGCCTTGAGGCGCGCCAGCAGCGGCGCTTCCTTGTCGGTAATGAACTTGATCGGCGTGCCGGTCTTGGCGGTGTAGGCATCGAACACCGGCTTGATCAGCTCGTCGATACGCGCGGAGTAGACCACGATTTCGTCGGCGGCCTGGACGGTGCCCGCCAGGGTGGAAAGGGCTAGGGTTGCCAGAAGACCGGAACGGAACTGCATGAGGACGCCTCTAGTCGTATCGAAAGAGGCGAATAATAGTGAATGCTATTTAGCTTCTCAACGAAACTCGCAGGCCAGCCGTAACCAGATATTGCTGGCCTGTCAGGCCTGCGCCAACGGCGGCAGGTCGCCCACCAGGCCGAGCGCACGACGGACGAACAGGGCCTTGGCATCCGGCAGCTCGTCGACCCAGTTCAGGCCACTGTTGCGCAGCAGGCGAATCGGCAATGGGTCGGCCTGGAACAGACGCTCGAAGCCCTCCATGGCCGCCATCATCGCCAGGTTGTGCGGCATGCGCCGACGCTCATAGCGGCTGAGCACGCGCACGTCGTTCGGCTGCTCGCCGCGCTCGATGGCGTGCAGCAGCACTTCGGCCAGCACGGCGGCATCGAGGAAGCCGAGATTGACGCCCTGCCCGGCCAACGGATGGATGCTGTGCGCAGCGTCGCCGATCAGGGCCAGGCCGCTCTCCACATAGCGCTTGGCATGGCGCTGACGCAGCGGAATGCAGACGCGCGGATCGACCTGGGTGACCTCGCCGAGGTGCCACTCGAAGGCCTTGCCCAGCTCATGACGAAACGCCTGATCATCCAGCGCCATCAGGCGCTCGGCCTCGGCCGGCACGGTGGACCAGACGATCGAGCACCAGTGCGAGTCGCCGCCGCGCTGCAGCGGCAGGAAGGCCAGCGGGCCGTCGTCGGTGAAGCGCTGCCAGGCGGTGGCCTGGTGCGGCCGCGCACAGCGTACGCTGGTGACGATGGCGTGGTGCAGGTAATCCCACTCGCGGGTGGCGCAGCCGGCCAGGCGGCGCACCGCCGAGTTGGCGCCATCGGCGGCCACCAGCAGCGGGGCACGCAGCTCGCGGCCGTCGGCCAGGGTCAGCAGCCAGCCATCGCCACTGCGACGCAGCTGCTCCAGGCGGGCGTTGCCGAGCAGGCCAAGCTGGCTGTCGTGCAGTCGGTCGAGCAGGGCGTCCTGTACGACGCGATTCTCGACGATGTGACCGAGGGTTTCGGCATGCACGCTGGCGGCGGAAAAATGCACGCTGCCAGTACCGGAGCCGTCCCACACGCGCATGTCGCGATAGGCCGAGGTCCGGCGGGCGGCGATGCCTTCCCAGGCGCCGAGGCGTTCGAGAATGCGCTGACTGGCGGCAGACAGGGCGCTGACCCGCGGTTCGAAGGCGCCATCGGCGGCGAAGGGCTTGACGCTGAGTGAGCCGCCATCGACCACCAGAATCTCCAGGCCACTGTGTTCCAGGGCCAGCGCCAGGGCGCTGCCGACCATGCCGGCACCAACGATGATCAGGTCCGCTTGCATCTGCTGTCCTTAGGCGGCCTGACGGGCACGCGGCTTGAGGCGAACGTAGAGGGTCTTGTGCACGGTGGCGACCAGGGTGCCCTCGCCGTCGCGGATCTCGACGTGCAACTCGGGCAGGTACTTGTCGCCGGCGGCGGTGCGCTGACGGATCTCCGCCAGCAGGGCATCGTCGATGCGGAAGTCGGCGTACACCGGGCCCTTGCCCGGGGTAACGAAGTCGATGCTGGCGGCCTTGTCCCAGACGATGTAGTCGTCGCCCAGCAACGGCATCAGCAACAGCATGTAGAAGGGGTCCACCATGCTGTACAGCGAACCGCCGAACTGGGTACCGACGAAGTTGCGGTTGTACCAGCGCAGGGTCATTTTCACCCGTGCCTGACGACAGTCCGGGCTGATCTGCTGCACGCGCACCCCGGCACCAATGTACGGTGGGTAGAGATTCAGCCCCAGGCGCAGCAGGCGGGCGCGGCGCGCCAGTTTCTTTTCACTCATCGTGCAGACTCACAGACTACGAGTTCCCAGGCCCATGGCCTGGCGGGCAAACCAGCGCTTGGCTGGCGGCAACAGATCGAGACCGAGCAGGCCGAGGGTACGACCGGCGACCAGCAGCGACTCGCCGCGACCGAACAGCCGGGTCACGCGGTCGGAGAAGCCGACAGTCAGCGCCTGATCCTGCTGCTGACGTTGCAGATAGCGCTGCAGGCTGGCGAAGTCACCAGGCTCGGCGGGACTTTCCAGCAGCGTCTCGGCCAGCGCCTGGGCATCGCGCAACGACAGGTTGAAGCCCTGCCCCGCCACCGGGTGCAGGCTGTGCGCGGCATTGCCGAGGATGACCAGGTGCGGGCGCACCTGCTCGGCCGCCTCCACCAGTGCCAGCGGGTAGACGTGGCGGGCACCGACCTTGCGCAGCGCGCCGAGCCGATAACCGAAGGCCTGTTGCAACTCACCGAGAAACTCGCGTTCGGGCAACTGCTGCAAGCGCTCGGCATCCACCGGCGGACGGGTCCAGACCAGTGCACAGCGATTGTCCGGCAACGGCAGCAGGGCCAGCGGCCCCTGCTCGGTGAAACGTTCGAAGGCCTGGCCGGCATGGGCCTCGGCCGGGGTGATATTGGCGATCAGCGCGCACTGCTCGTAGGGCGTGTGGCGCACGGCGATGCCCAGCTGCTCGCGCAGACCGGAACGCCCGCCATCGGCCAGCACGGCCAGGTCGCAGTCGAGGCTGGCACCGTCGTTCAGCTGCAGACGATAGCCATCGCCAAGAGCCTCCATGCCCACGACTTCCGCAGGGCAGCGCCACTCGACCACCTGCGGGTCCAGAGCACGCCACAGGCAGTGGCCCATCCAGGCATTCTCCAACACATAGCCCAACGCCGGCACGCCTTCGTCCGCGGCGCTCAGGCGGGTCGCGCCGAAACGACCCTGATCGGACACCTGGATCTGGCTGATCGCCTCTGCCCGCTCGGCCAGCGCCGGCCACAGGCCCAGGCGCTCGAATATCTGCCGGCTGCCATAGGACAAAGCACTGGAGCGCGCATCGTAGCTGGGCTGGTAGGCATCACCGGGAGCGAAGGGCTCGATCAGCACGATCTTCCAGCCCCGCGCCTTGGCCCCGGCTTGCAGCGCCAGGGCCAGGCTGGCGCCAACCAGACCACCACCCACGATGGCCAGCTGTACTCGGCTCATGATTTCAGGCGGCCTGCTCGCGCGCGGCGGCCATCAGCGCCTCGATCTCGGCAACCGTTTTCGGCACGCCGGTGGTGAGAACTTCGCAACCGGTCTTGGTCACCACCACGTCGTCCTCGATGCGCACGCCGATGCCACGCCACTTCTTGGCCACGTCCTGGTTATCCACGGCGATATAGATGCCCGGCTCGACGGTCATCGCCATGCCCGGTTCGAGCACGCGCCACTCGCCGCCGACCTTGTATTCGCCGACGTCGTGCACGTCCATGCCCAGCCAGTGGCCGGCACGGTGCATGTAGAAGGGCTTGTAGGCCTCGGCGGCAATCAGCTCGTCGACCTCGCCTGCGAGCAGGCCGAGCTCGACCAGGCCGGCGGTGATGACCCGCACGGTGGCCTCGTGGGCTTCGTTCCAGTGCTTGCCCGGCGCAATGTGCTTGAACGCCTCTTCGTTGGCCTTGAGCACCAGCTCGTAGATGGCCTTCTGCTCGGGGGAAAAGGTGCCGCTGACCGGGAAGGTGCGGGTGATGTCGCTGGCGTAGCAGTCGATCTCGCAGCCGGCGTCGATCAGCACCAGATCGCCATCCTTCAGCGGTGCATCGTTCTCGCGGTAGTGCAGGATGCAGGCGTTACGACCGGCGGCGACGATCGAGCCGTAGGCCGGCATCTTCGCCCCCCCCTTGCGGAACTCGTAGTCCAGCTCGGCTTCCAGGTGATATTCGGCCAGGCCCGCACGGCTGGCCTGCATGGCGCGGATATGGGCGCGGGAGCTGATCTCGGCCGCCTCCTTCATCACCTTCACTTCATTGGCCGATTTGTACAGGCGCATGTCGTGCAGCACATGGTCGAGGGCGACGAACTCATTAGGCGGCGTGGCACCCAGGCGCGCCTTGGAGCGGATCACGTTGATCCACTCCATCAGGCGGTGGTCGAACTCCTGGTTGCGGCCGATGCCGTAGTAGACCCGCTCGCGCCCCTCGATCAGGCCCGGGAGGATGTCGTCGATATCGCCGATGGGGAACGCGTCATCCGCACCGTAGGTGCTGATCGCGCCGTCCTGGCCAGCTCGCAGGCCATCCCACAGCTCACGCTCCGGATCACGCTCGCGGCAGAACATCACGTATTCGCCATGGGCACGGCCCGGAATCAGCACCAGCACCGCTTCCGGCTCGGGGAAGCCGCTGAGGTACTGAAAATCGCTGTCCTGACGATAGATGTGCTCGACATCGCGGTTGCGGATGTACACCGGCGCCGCCGGCAGGATGGCGATGCTGTTGGGCTCCATCTGCTCCATCAGCGCCTTGCGCCGACGGGCGTATTCCGACTTGGGGATGCTGACCATGGCGAGCGAGTCCTTAATGCAGGGACGGTTTCGGGGCGGGTTCGGCGGCCTTGCCGCATTCGGCAAACAGCAGCAGCGGGGCGACCCGCAGGTATTCCATCACTTCCATGTAATCGCTTTCGCCATCCTCGGACTCCTCCAGGCCACTCTGCACCTGGGCAATGGCGGAAAGATCCTGCAGCACTTCCATGGACTCGGCACTCAGCGGCGCATTGCCGACCACCATGCCGAAACCATCGAGGAAGCCCTGGCACCATTGACCCAGGGCCTTGGCCCGCTCGGCCAGCGGCGCATCGTCGCCCGGCAGCAACAGCACCACGGTGACATCCTGGCCACCCAGCTCACCCTTGACCATTTCCTGCAGGCCGATCAGAGCCTGGCGCACGTTATCGGCCGGCTCGGCGCCCAGCAGTTCGATGGCATCGCTCAACCAGGCATCGGGCTCGAAGCCGGCACCGGCACAGCTGCGGCCCAGCAGCAGGCCGTGCAGTTCGGCAGGGGAAACGGGTTTGCCGGTGCTCGCCAGCAGGGCGGCGAAGGCAGCGTAGGGGGAATTCGAAATGGACATAGCAACTAGGCGCTGAACCGCGCAATCTCTAGAATGGAAGCCTCGTATCCTAGGGCCTGCGCGCCGCGGTTTCCACCGCCACGTTGTCGCGGCCCGCTTGTCGCCCCCTCCCCGCAATCCTATATAGTGCCGACACTCACAAGCCTTGGTGGAGCCAATGGAAGACGCCGAACTGCAAGCCCTCTCACGCAAGCTGGAACTCCTGGTTCAGCGCGTCGAGCAGCTCAAGTCGCAGAACCGTGCCCTGCTGGCCAGTGAGAAGGCCTGGCGCGAGGAACGCGCCCATCTAATCGAAAAGAACGAAATGGCCCGGCTCAAGGTCGAAGCGATGATTTCGCGCCTGAAAGCCCTGGAGCAGGACACATGACCCAGCCGAACACCGTAACCGTGCACATCCTCGACAAGGAATACTGCATCGCCTGCCCCGCGGAGGAGCGTGCCAACCTGGAAAGCGCCGCCCGCTACCTGGATGGCAAGATGCGCGAAATCCGCTCCGGCGGCAAAGTCATCGGCGCCGACCGCATCGCCGTGATGGCTGCGCTGAACATCACCCACGACCTGCTGCACAAACAGCAGCGCCTGGACCAGGAAGCCGACCACACCCGCGAGCGGGTACGCGACCTGCTGGATCGGGTCGACAGCGCCCTGGCCGCCGATCCGGATGGCGGCCTGCTCTGACCTCGTCACGGGCTTATGGGGTATACTGCCGGCCAGCTCCCTGGAGTGTTGGCCAGTCGGTGATGTCCCTGAGCCGATACGCACAACCACGGGGGTTGCCAGTGGGGCCGGTGTGCATGTCCGCCTGACGGAAAGCCTTAACGCCTCCTGCAATCTCCACCTTGAACTTTCGGGTTCAAGGGCTAACCCGACAGCGGCACCGCCGGGGAGTCCCGAATTCCATGATCCTGGCTTCTGACCTGTCCCGCCCGGCCTTGCGCCGCCAGCTGCGCCAGGCCCGCCGGCATCTATCCCCTCGGCAACAGCAGCAGGCCGCCTGCGCCCTCTATCGCCAGCTGGCCCAGCATCCGCTGTTCCGCCGCGCCCGCCACATTGCCCTGTACCTACCCAGCGACGGCGAGATCGACCCGCGTCCCTTGCTGCGCGAAGCGCAGAAGCGCGGCAAGGCGACCTACCTGCCGGTACTCGCGAGCTGGCCACACACCCGTATGTGCTTTCAGCGGGTGGAGCCTGGCGAAAAACTGATCCGCAATCGCTTCCGCATCGAGGAACCCGCCCTACGCCGCGCGCGACAACGCGGAGCCTGGACGCTGGACCTGATACTGCTACCACTGGTGGGATTCGATGCCTATGGCGGGCGCCTCGGCATGGGCGGAGGCTTCTATGACCGCTGCCTGGCCTACCGCAAATTGCGCAAAAATTGGCACAAGCCGACGCTTTTGGGAGTGGCACATGACTGCCAGCGGGTGGACAGGTTACCCCTGGCCAGCTGGGATATCCGACTGACAGGCGTCGTGACGGATAGGGACTGGTACGTATGAGACGAAAGACTCGAGGCCGCCGCGCTCCCTGCGGCAGACTTCGAACTGGATCAGCGCTCGCTCTGGCTGGCCGGCAGGTCGCCCTGACGGTCCCAGAGGCTCTGGGTGTAACCTGTCGTAACCATACCCAGGCTGAACAGTATGACCAGGACCCACAATATATCTGGCTTGCGTTTCATCGAGTTGCCTCCCCCTTTCGGCACACTGCGTGGCTTGACCGGTAGTGGTGTTGTTATTGGCCGGTACGCCGGCGCCTAGCCTGGGCCATTGCTCTCTGCGGAGCAGTGAGGACCCATTCAGTTTTTGACGCCAACTGGCCGCCAGCTTCGGGAACGATTTTCACTCCCGACGCAAAGACCGGCTGACAGGAGCAAAGTTCATGCCTTATTGGCTAATGAAGTCGGAACCCGACGAATTGTCCATCAAGCACCTGCGCCATCTCGGCCGCGCACGCTGGGATGGCGTACGCAACTATCAGGCGCGCAACTTCCTGCGCAGCATGAACGAGGGTGATCTGTTCTTCTTCTATCACTCCAGTTGCCCGGAGCCCGGCATCGCCGGCATCGCCCGGATTGCCAGCCCGGTCTATCCAGACCCTACCGCGCTGGACCCGCAGAGCCACTACTTCGACCCCAAGGCCAGTAGCGAGAAAAATCCCTGGAGCGCCCTCGACGTGGAATTCGTCGAAGCCTTCCCCCAGGTGCTGTCTCTGACCCGACTCAAGGCAACGGCAGCGCTCTCCGGCCTCGCTCTGGTGCAACGCGGCAGTCGCCTGTCGGTGATGCCGGTCAGCGAGGAAGAATGGCAGGCAATCCTGGCCATGCGTTGAGCCGCGGCATCCGCTGTGCTATGACCAAGGCATAGCCTGGGGAGCCAACCGATGCGCGCACACTCCGTCTGGCCGGCGCGCCTGGCGCTGGTCCTCCTACTGCTGGTGCTGTGTGGCGCCAGCCTGATGCTCTGGCGCCAGCTGGAGCAGAGCCAGCAAGAACGCCTGAACGAGCGGGTAGGCTTCCAGGCCACCGCCCTGGCGCGGCAGCTGGAAAATACCCTGCACACCGAAGTGGAAAGCTTGAGCCGCATCGCCCGCCTGTGGAACAACCTCGGGCGGCTCTACCGCGAAGACTGGAACACCGAGGCCGAACTGACCCTGCGCGGCTTTCCCGCCTATCAGTCGGTGCAATGGGTCGGCCCCGACCTGAAGATGCGCTGGCTCCTACCCCTACAAGGCAATGAAGCGGCGCGCGACTTCCGCCTGACCCCCGAACACCCCAACTACGCCCTGGCCATGCAGGCCAGGGACAGCGGCGAGCAGCGCCTGTCCAACAGCTTCCAGCTGGTGCAGGGCGGCCGCGGCTTCGTACTCTACACACCACTCTACCTGACAGGCACACAGGGCCAGCGGCAGTTCGACGGTTTCCTGCAGGGGGTCTTTCGTGTCGAGCCGTTGATGGACGAGCTGCTCAACCATCTCGACCGCAACGACTTCAGCCTGCGCCTGCTGGAAAACGGCCACAGCCTGTACAGCCGCGAGCGTCCGGGAACGCTGCCAGATCGCGCGGTCGAAGTACCGCTGAGCCTGCTCAACAACGACAGCTTCAGCCTGCAGCTGAGCCCTACCGAGAAGCTCCTGCAGCAGCTCTCCACACCACTACCCCAGGTGGTACTGGGCGCCGGCCTGGCCATCGGCATGCTGCTGGTCGCCGCCCTGGCCCTGGCCCTGGAAAACGCCAGACGCGCAGGCGCCCTGCAGCAGGCCAACCGGCGCCTGCAGGTCGAAGCCACGCGCCGCGAGGCCATCGAGCAAAGCCTGCGCGACAGCCGTGAGCGCTTGCAGCTGGTGATCGACCTGACGGACTCCAGCCACGATGGCCTGTTCATCTTCGATACCGCCAACCGCGAACTGCTGCACATGAACCAGGCCACCTACTCGGCCCTCGGCTACCGCGCCGAGCAGTTCACCCAGCTGTTGCGCGACAACCCCGAACAACTCATCCCCGGGTTTCATGCCTGGCTAAAACAGGTGCGCAGCGCGCAACGGGACAACCAGTCGCGGATATTCCAGCGCGAGCTGTGCCGCCGCGACGGCAGTCGCCAACCGGCCGAGATCAACACGCAGCTGGTCAGCCTGGGCGAGCGCGAGTACCTGATCGCCGTGTCCCGCGACAACAGCGAGCGCCTGGAGCTCGAGGCCCGCCTGCAGCGCCTGTCGCAGCAGGACGGCCTGACCGGCCTGTACAACCGCCGTTTCTTCGATCAGCAGCTACAGAGCGAATGGCGCCGCCTGCGCCGTATCGGTGCACCGCTGACCCTGCTGATGCTGGATATCGACCACTTCAAGACCTTCAACGACAGCCTCGGTCACCTGGCCGGCGACGATGCCCTGCGCCAGGTCGCCGGTGTGCTGCAGGAAAGCCTGCAACGCGAGGGCGATGTGGCCTGTCGCTATGGCGGCGAGGAGTTCGCCATCATCCTCGCCAACACCGGCCTGGACGGTGGTGAGCATGTCGCGGCACGCGTGCACGAGCTGGTCGCCAGCCTGGGGATCGCCCATCCAGCCTGCCCGGCGGGCCGCCTGACCCTGAGCATCGGCCTGGCAGTGGCCGAGCCGGTCGGCGAAGAGTCACCGGCGGGCCTGATTGCGCGCAGCGACCAGGCCCTGTACCGGGCCAAGCACGAAGGACGCAACTGCACCCGGGTGTGGAGCGAGACCGACAAGAGCAGCGGTCGCGCCCCGGCCTGATCACTGGATGATCAGGTTGTTGAACAGCAGGTCTTCGACCAACGGCTTGCCCTCTTCCTGTTCAAGCACCGTCTGCACCTGCTTGAGTGCCTCCTGGCGCAGGATTTCCTTGGCGTTCTCGTCGGCCATGCTGGCCTCGGTCTGCTGGGAGAACAGCATCACCAGCTGATTGCGGATCAGCGGCTCGTGATGCTCGACCTTCTCCTCGGCCTCGCTGCCGGTCACGCGCAGAGCGATATCGGCCTTGTAGAACTTCAGCTTGGGCCCCTCGCCGAAGTTGCCGACCAGGGCAGGAACCAGGCTGACATAAGCCACCTTGGGCTCGGCGCTTTCTTCCTCGCCACCACCACTGGCCTGGGCGAAACAGGGCAGGAGCAGGGCGAACAGCAGGGCAATGGTTTTCTTCACGGGGCATTCCTCGACGGCAGATGCGGCCTAGCATAGCCATAGCGGCCCGCCTGCCCAAGCCCGATGCTTATGGGCCTGCATCAGACTGAACCATGCTCGTTGACCGAGCGGCACCGCCACCTACACTGCCGGACAGTCCCCGAACCCAAGGAACACCGCGATGAAAGCCCTTCTCTGCAAGGCCTTCGGCCCCGCCTCCAGCCTGGTACTGGATGACCTGCCCAGCCCGGAACCCAAGAAGAACGAGGTGCTGATCGAGGTCCACGCCGCCGGCGTCAACTTCCCCGACACCCTGATCATCGAAGGCAAGTACCAGTTCAAGCCGCCCTTCCCCTTCGCGCCGGGCGGCGAGGCTGCCGGCGTGGTCAAGGCGGTCGGCGAGAAGGTCAGCCACCTCAAGCCCGGCGACCGGGTCATGGCCCTCACCGGCTGGGGTGGCTTCGCCGAGGAGGTCGCGGTAGGCGCCTATAACGTGCTGCCCGTGCCCGCCAGCATGGAGCTGACCACCGCCGCCGGCTTCGGCATGACCTACGGCACCTCGATGCACGCGCTCAAGCAGCGCGCCAACCTGCAGCCGGGCGAAACCCTCTTGGTACTCGGCGCCTCCGGTGGCGTCGGCCTGGCCGCCGTGGAAATCGGCAAGGCCATGGGCGCCACCGTGATCGCCGCAGCGAGTACCGCGGAGAAGCTGGAAGTGGCGCGCAAGGCCGGTGCCGATCACCTGATCAACTACAGCGAGCAGAGCCTGAAGGAGGAGCTGAAGAAGCTCACCAACGGCCAGGGCGTGGACGTGATCTACGATCCGGTCGGCGGCAGCTTCTTCGAAGAAGCGTTCCGCTCCATGGCCTGGAACGGCCGCTTCCTGGTAGTCGGTTTCGCCGCCGGCGGAGGCATCCCGGCGCTGCCGGCCAACCTGCCGCTGCTCAAGGGCGCCGCACTGATCGGCGTGTTCTGGGGCTCCTTCGCCCAGCGCCAGCCGCAGGACAACGCCGCCAACTTCCAGCAGCTGTTCGCCTGGCATGCCGAGGGCAAGCTCAAGCCGCTGGTGTCGCAGACCTTCCCGTTGGCACGCGGTGGCGAGGCCATCGACTACCTGGGCCAGCGCAAGGCCGTGGGCAAGGTGGTGGTGCAGGTGCGCTAGGCGCCCCGATGAAAAAAGCCGCCCGAGGGCGGCTTTTTTGTGCCTGCGCTTTTATTCACGTGGCGCGTAGGCAAACACATCGGCGCGCATCTGATGCGCACCCATGCCCGCCTCGACCAGGGCATCCAGGGTGCCGTAAACCATCGCCGGCGAGCCACTGGCATAGACATGCAGCGCCTTGAGTTCGGCGAAGTCTTCGCACACTGCCTCGTGCAGCATGCCGCAGCGCCCGGCCCAGCCACAGGTATCGCTGACCACCTGATGCAGATGCAGACCGGGCTGTTTCTCCCAGGCCGCCCAGTTGTCCAGGTGGTAGAAATCCTCGGGCTGGCGCACGCCCCAGTACAGGTGCACCGGGTGGACAAAGCCGCTGGCCCGGCAGTGTTCAATCAGACTGTGCATCTGCGCCATGCCGGTGCCTGCTGCGAGCAGCACCAGGGGCCCCGGCGGCAATTCGGCCAGGTGGGTATCGCCGAACGGCATCTGCACCCGCGCCAGACGAGTGCGACGCAGCTGGGCCAGCAGCTGCTGCGTGCTTTCTTCACGAGTGAGGATATGCAGTTCGAGGTCGCGCCCGCTGGTCGGTGCCGACGCCAGGGAGAAGGCCGACCATTCGCCATCGTCGCGCTGCAGCATCAGATACTGCCCAGCGTGATAGCGCGGCGCCTTGCCGGCCGGAGCACGCAGCCGCACACAGCAGACGTCGCCGCCGAGGTCGACCAGCTCGAGCACCTGACAGGCGAAAGTCCGCACCGGCAGCTCGCCAGGCGCCAGCACACCGTCCCAGTGCAGCACACAGTCCTGCAGCGGCTCGGCCAGGCAGGTGAACAGTTCGCCATGGTCCAGCTCGGCGCCGTTCTGACGCACCTTACCCTCCACCAGCAACGCCGCACAGATATGGCAGTTGCCGTTGCGGCAGCTCTGCGGGCAGTCGTAGCCGAGGCGCCGCGCGGCATCGAGGATGCGCTCACCGCCATGCACGTCGAGCACCGCGCCCGAAGGTTGCAGGGTGACCTTCATGACATGAATGCCTTCAGCTGCGTCGCGAGCGAAGGATGGGCAAGGCGAAAGGGCGCGAGGGCGCGGAGTTTACACCGAGTAAATGAGCAGCCCGAGCGGCCTTTCAACACAGCCCAATCGAGCGCAGCAGCAGATGATGCGTTCATCAGTCGATGCCCAACTCTTGCCACAGTGCGTCGACCCGCGCGACCACGGCCGGGTCCTTCTCGATCACCCGGCCCCACTCGCGACTGGTCTCGCCCGGCCACTTGTGGGTCGCATCCAGGCCCATCTTCGAGCCGAGGCCGGAAACCGGCGAGGCGAAATCGAGGTAGTCGATCGGCGTGTTGTCGATCATCACCGTGTCGCGCTTGGGGTCCATGCGCGTGGTGATGGCCCAGATCACATCGTTCCAGTCGCGGGCGTTGACGTCGTCGTCGGTGACGATGACGAACTTGGTGTACATGAACTGGCGCAGGAAACTCCACACGCCGAGCATCACCCGTTTGGCGTGGCCGGGATACTGCTTCTTCATGGTCACCACCGCCATGCGGTACGAGCAGCCTTCCGGCGGCAGGTAGAAGTCGGTGATCTCGGGGAACTGCTTCTGCAGGATCGGTACGAACACCTCGTTCAGCGCCACGCCGAGGATCGCCGGCTCATCCGGCGGACGGCCGGTGTAGGTCGAGTGATAGACCGGCTGCTTTCTGCGGGTAATCCGCTCAACGGTAAATACCGGGAAGGTATCGACCTCGTTGTAGTAGCCGGTGTGGTCGCCATAGGGGCCTTCCGGCGCCGTCTCGCCCGGATGGATCACCCCTTCGAGGACGATCTCGGCACTGGCCGGCACCTGCAGGTCAGAGCCGATGGCCTTGACCAGCTCGGTGCGGTGACCGCGCAGGAGGCCGGCGAAGGCATACTCGGAGAGGGTATCCGGCACCGGGGTGACCGCACCGAGGATGGTCGCCGGGTCAGCTCCGAGGGCCACGCAGACCGGATAGGGCTGGCCCGGATGCTTGTCGCACCAGTCGCGAAAATCCAGGGCACCGCCGCGGTGGCTGAGCCAGCGCATGATCACCTTGTTGCGGCCGATCACCTGCTGGCGATAGATGCCGAGGTTCTGCCGCTCCTTGTTCGGCCCGCGGGTGATGGTCAGGCCCCAGGTAATCAGCGGCGCCACGTCGCCCGGCCAGCAGGTCTGCACCGGCAGTTTGCTCAGGTCGACGTCGTCGCCCTCTTCGATCACCTCCTGGCAGGGCGCGTCCTTGAGCACCTTGGGCGCCATGCTGATGACCTTCTTGAAGATCGGCAGCTTGCTCCAGGCGTCCTTCAGCCCCTTGGGCGGCTCGGGCTCCTTGAGGAAGGCCAGCAGCTTGCCGATCTCGCGCAGCTCGCCGACATCCTCGGCGCCCATCCCCAAGGCCACGCGCTTGGGCGTGCCGAACAGGTTGCCGAGCACCGGCATATCGAACCCGGCGGGCTTCTCGAACAGCAGCGCCGGGCCACCCTTGCGCAGGGTACGGTCGCAGACCTCGGTCATCTCCAGCACGGGAGAAACCGGAGTCTGGATGCGTTTGAGTTCGCCGCGGCTTTCCAGCTCGCGGATAAAGTCGCGCAGGTCGCGATACTGCATGCAGAAGCCTCGTGTGGGGCGCGCAGGTCGGGGCGCAAAGTTTAGCGCCGAACTCGGTTATTCAGAAGGCCGCAGATACGCGAAGGCCGGGTTTCCCCGGCCTTTTTGTGCCACGCCCGAATTACTTCCGCTTCATGGAGAGGAAGAATTCTTCGTTGGTCTTGGTGTCCTTCAGCTTGTCGGTCAGGAACTCGATGGCGGCGATCTCGTCCATCGGGTGCAGCAGCTTGCGCAGAATCCACATGCGCTGCAGCTCTTCCTCGCCGGTCAACAGCTCTTCGCGACGGGTGCCCGAGCGATTGATGTTGATGGCCGGGAATACGCGCTTCTCGGCGATGCGGCGATCCAGCGGCAGCTCCATGTTGCCGGTACCCTTGAACTCCTCGTAGATCACCTCGTCCATCTTCGAGCCGGTTTCCACCAGCGCGGTGGCGATGATGGTCAGCGAGCCGCCTTCCTCGATGTTACGAGCGGCGCCGAAGAAGCGCTTGGGCTTCTCCAGGGCATGGGCGTCGACACCACCGGTCAGCACCTTGCCGGAGCTCGGGATCACGGTGTTGTAGGCACGCGCCAGGCGGGTGATGGAGTCGAGCAGGATGACCACGTCCTTCTTGTGCTCGACCAGGCGCTTGGCCTTCTCGATCACCATCTCCGCAACCTGCACGTGGCGGGTCGGCGGCTCGTCGAAGGTCGAGGCGACCACTTCACCGCGCACTGTGCGCTGCATCTCGGTCACTTCTTCCGGGCGCTCGTCGATCAGCAGGACGATCAGGTAGCACTCGGGGTTGTTGCGGGTGATGTTGGCCGCGATGTTCTGCAGCATGATGGTCTTGCCCGCTTTCGGCGGGGCGACGATCAGGCCGCGTTGACCCTTGCCGATCGGCGCACAGAGGTCGATGACGCGACCGGTGATGTCCTCGGTGGAGCCGTTGCCGGCCTCCATGGTCAGGCGCTTGGTCGGAAACAGCGGCGTCAGGTTCTCGAACAGGATCTTGTTCTTGGCGTTTTCCGGGCGGTCGAAGTTGATGGTGTCGACCTTGAGCAGGGCGAAGTAACGCTCGCCTTCTTTCGGCGGGCGGATCTTGCCGATGATGGTGTCGCCGGTACGCAGGTTGAAACGGCGGATCTGGCTGGGCGAGACGTAGATGTCGTCCGGGCCGGCCAGGTAGGAGGAGTCCGCGGAGCGCAGGAAGCCGAAGCCGTCCTGGAGAATCTCCAGCACGCCGTCGCCGGAGATCTCTTCGCCGCTTTTCGCGTGCTTTTTCAGCAGGGCGAAGATGATGTCCTGCTTGCGCGAACGGGCCATGTTTTCCAGACCAGCCTGGTCGGCCATGTCCAGCAGTTCGGCAATCGGCTTTTGCTTGAGTTCGGTCAGATTCATAGGAATGACGTAGGTATGTAGAGGAGGGAAGGAAAGCACTGGGCTTTGCTGGCCGCGCGGCGAGGAAGGCGACTGGATCGCTCGATCTTATCGGGAAGAGTGCGTCGGCGGCGGCTTGGGAGACAACGGGGAACCCGTTGCAGGCCCGAATGTAACACCGGCTCTTGCGCAGAGTCTAGCCCGCATCAAGAAAAAGCCCCGCAATGTGCGGGGCTTTGATCTACAACGGCAGACGCCTCAGATGTTGGCGTCGAGGAAAGCGGCCAGTTGCGACTTGGACAGGGCGCCAACCTTGGTGGCCTCGACATTGCCGTTCTTGAACAGCATCAGGGTCGGGATACCGCGCACGCCGTACTTCGGCGGGGTTTCCTGGTTCTCGTCGATGTTCAGCTTGCAGACCTTCAGCTTGCCCTGGTAGGTCTGGGCGATCTCGTCGAGTACCGGCGCGATCATCTTGCACGGACCACACCACTCGGCCCAGTAATCGACCAGGACCGGACCTTCGGCCTTGATCACGTCGTCTTCGAAGCTGGTGTCGCTGACGTGGGTGATGAACTCGCTCATGAATAGTCTCCGGGTCGGAAGCGAAAAACTGGCGGCCATGATAGCCCGCCTCGGCCAGCGCTGAAAGCCGCAGGCGATTGAGCCTCTCAATAACCCTCACCGGTATGCCTCAATCGCCCGAGTGGCGAAGGCGACGCCGTTACGCAGAACGGCGGCACGAATCTGCAGCCGCTACGCCTTTGCGCCGGCCCGGCCGCGCCTCGCGGGCATGCGACATCCGTATGCGTTGGCTCATCCGCCCAGTCATGGCACGATGGCGCGGAATGTAGAACGAGATATCGCCACCATGCCCCAAGCCCACGTCGAGAGTTTCCCGCTGATCGCCGCCATCGACCTCGGCTCCAACAGCTTCCACATGGTGCTGGCCAAGGCCGACCACGGCGAGATCCGCATCCTCGAACGGCTGGGTGAAAAGGTGCAGCTGGCCGCCGGTCTGGACGACGAGCGCCTGCTCAGCGAGGAAGCCATGCAGCGTGGCCTCGACTGCCTGCGCCGTTTCGGCCAATTGATCCAGGGCCTGCCCCAGGGGGCCGTGCGCATCGTCGGCACCAATGCCCTGCGCGAAGCGCGCAACCGCGACGAGTTCATCCGCCGCGCCGACGAACTGCTCGGCCATGAGGTCGAGGTGATCTCCGGTCGCGAGGAAGCGCGCCTGATCTACCTCGGCGTATCCCACAGCATCGCCGACACCCCCGGCAAGCGCCTGGTCGCCGATATCGGCGGCGGCAGCACCGAATTCATCGTTGGCCAGCGCTTCGAGCCGCTGCTGCGCGAGAGCCTGCAGATGGGCTGCGTCAGCTTTACCCAGCGTTACTTCAAGGACGGCAAGATCACCGCGGCACGCTATGCCCAGGCCTACACCGCCGCGCGCCTGGAGCTGATGACCATCGAGCAGGGCCTGCAGCGCCTGGGCTGGCAGGAAGCGGTCGGCGCCTCCGGCACCATTCGTGCCGTGGGCCTGGCGATCAAGGCCGGCGGCCTGGGCAATGGCGAGATCAATCCGGACGGCCTGGCCTGGCTCAAGCGCAAGCTGCTCAAGCTCGGCGACGTGGAAAAAATCGACTTCGATGGCATCAAGCCGGATCGCCGGCAGATCTTCCCGGCCGGCCTGGCCATCGCCGAAGCCATCTTCGACGCCCTCGACCTGCAGCGCATGGATCACTCCGAAGGCGCCCTGCGCGAAGGCGTGCTCTACGACCTGCTCGGCCGCCACCACCACGAAGACGTGCGCGAGCGCACCCTGGGCGCGCTGATGGAGCGCTACCACGTCGACCTGCAGCAGGCGGCGCGGGTCGAGAGCAAGGCTCTGCAGGCCCTGGAAGAGGTAGCCCAGGCCTGGGAGCTGGACGAGGACTGGCATCGCGACCTGCTGCAGTGGGCCGCGCGGGTGCATGAGATCGGCCTGGACATCGCCCACTACCAGTACCACAAGCACGGCGCCTACCTGATCGAACACTCCGACCTGGCCGGCTTCTCGCGCAAGGATCAGCTGATGCTGGCCCTGCTGGTACGCGGTCACCGTCGCAACATCCCCAAGGACAAGTTCGCCGATTTCGGTGCCGACGGCGTGCAGCTGCAGCGCCTGTGCGTGCTGCTGCGCTTCGCCATTCTCTTCCACCACATCCGCGGCACCCAGGCATCGCCCAAGGTGCAGCTCACCGCGGGCCCGCAGAGCCTCGACCTGACCTTCCCCGAAGGCTGGCTGGCAGCCAACCCGCTGACCCAGGCCGACTTCGAGCAGGAAGCCAACTGGCTGACGCGCATCGGCTTCAGCCTGACCGTACGCTGAGCATGCCCGCGTAGCGAGGACAGCGCCGATGAAAGGCGCTTTATCCTCTATGTGCTGGTGCCTATGGGGTCCGTCGGGAATGTGCCAGGCCGTCCCGCCTTAGCCGCGTCCGAGCGCATCCATTCGCGGCCGAAGCCACTCCCACAAGAATCTGCGCCGCCGTACCAGTTCGCCCCTGCCGGCGTGACTGGGCGGCACTCCGCTATGACCGCGATATCACTGCGCGCGGCGTGTCGAGGCCAAGGCCCCTCCCACGCAGGGCTGAGAGGAGCCCACAGCGAGTTACGCGCCACGCCCACCAGCACGGCGTTACGGTGAAAACAGGTGACGGTGACATCATCACCAACAAAAAACCCCGCATTGGCGGGGCTTTTTGTTGGCAAGCGTGAGAGTCAGCGCACCTGCAGCGCCGTGAGTTTCTCCAGCAGGCCCGCCTGGGCGCTGCGCGGGTTGGCGTTGCCGCTCGGGCTGGTACGCAGGTAACGGCCATCGGGCTGCAGCACCCAGGCCTGGGTGTTGTCGGTGAGGTAGGACTCCAGCTCCTTCTTCACCCGCAGGATCAGCTTGCGCCCTTCCACCGGAAAGCAGGTCTCAACACGCTTGTCGAGATTGCGCTCCATCCAGTCGGCACTGGACAGGTAGATCTTCTCCTCGCCGCCATTGAGGAAGTAGAACACCCGCGTGTGCTCGAGGAAGCGGCCGATGATCGAGCGCACCTGGATATTGTGCGAAACGCCGGGAATGCCCGGGCGCAGGCAGCACATGCCGCGCACCACCAGATCGATCCTCACCCCGGCCTGGCTGGCCTTGTACAACGCACGAATGACTTTCGGGTCGGTCAGCGAGTTGAACTTGGCCATGATCTGCGCCGGCTTGCCTTCGCTGGCCTGCTGGGTCTCGAAGGCGATCATGTCGAGCAGAGTCTTCTTCAGCGTGAAGGGCGCGTGCAGCAGCTTCTTCATGCGCAGGGTCTTGCCCATGCCGATCAGCTGGTTGAACAGCTTGGACACGTCCTCGCCCAGCGCCACATCGGCGGTGAGCAGGCTGTAGTCGGTGTACAGCTTGGCGTTGCCGGCGTGGTAGTTGCCGGTGCCGAGATGCGCGTAACGGCGCAGCTCGCCATTCTCGCGACGCAGGATGAGCATCATCTTGGCGTGGGTCTTGAAACCGACCACGCCGTAGATCACCACCGCACCGGCCTGTTGCAGGCGGCTGGCCAGCTGCAGGTTGGATTCCTCGTCGAAGCGCGCGCGCAGCTCGATCACCGCAGTGACCTCCTTGCCGTTACGCGCCGCCTCGACCAGTGCATCGACGATCTCCGAGTTGGCCCCGGAGCGGTACAGGGTCTGCTTGATCGCCAGCACGTGCGGGTCTTTCGCGGCCTGGCGCAGCAGGTCGACCACCGGGGTGAAGGACTCGAAGGGGTGCAGCAGCAGGACATCCTGCTTGCCGACCACACTGAAGATGTTCTCGGCGTTCTGCAGCAGCTTGGGGATCACCGGAGTGAATGGCGTGTACTGCAGCTCCGGGTGACTCTCCAGCCCGGTGATGCTGAACAGGCGGGTCAGGTTGACCGGGCCGTTGACGCGGTACAGCTCGCTCTCGGCCAGGTTGAACTGCTTGAGCAGGTTGTCCGACAGGTGTTTCGGGCAGGTATCGGCCACTTCCAGGCGCACCGCATCGCCGTAGCGACGGGAGAACAGCTCACCGCGCAGGGCGCGGGCCAGGTCCTCGACATCTTCGGTATCCACCGACAGGTCGGCGTTACGGGTCAGGCGGAACTGGTAGCAACCCTTGACCTTCATGCCCTGGAACAGATCGTCGGCGTGGGCGTGAATCATCGAAGAAAGGAACACGTAGTTGTCCCCTGCCCCACCAATCTCCTCCGGCACCCTGATGATGCGCGGCAGCAGGCGCGGCGCCGGGATGATCGCCAGGCCCGAGTCGCGACCGAAGGCGTCGACGCCTTCCAGCTCGACGATGAAGTTCAGGCTCTTGTTCACCAGCAGCGGGAAGGGGTGGGTCGGATCGAGGCCGATCGGCGTGATGATCGGCGCAATCTCGTCGCGGAAGTAGCGGCGCACCCAGGTCTTCAGCTTGGTCGTCCAGTGACGGCGGCGGATGAAGTTGACCTGGTGCTTGGCCAGCTCCGGCAGCAGCACGTCATTGAGCAGGGCATATTGGCGCCCCACCTGCTCGTGGGCGATCTCGGAAATGCGCGCCAGCACCTGACTCGGCAACAGACCGTCGGCACCGGCCTGCTCGCGGGCGAAGTTGATCTGCTTCTTCAGGCCGGCGACGCGGATCTCGAAGAACTCGTCGAGGTTGCTGGAGAAGATCAGCAGGAACTTGAGGCGCTCCAGCAGCGGGTAGGACTCGTCCAGCGCCTGCTCCAGCACGCGGATATTGAACTGCAGCTGGGACAGCTCGCGATGGATGTACAGGACGCTGTCGTCCAGCCCGGGGACCGGTGGTGGCGGTGCGGGCGCGGGGGCCGGCTCGGGCTCCACTGGCGTTTGCTCGGCCACCACGTCGACCGGCAGCGCTTGCTCGGCGGCTTGCTGCAGGTCGGTCTTGCTCAATCCCTCGGTATTCATCGCAGATTTCCTGGGGGCGTCAGCGCCCCGTGTTGATCAGTTCAGCCGCACGCACGGCGAAATAGGTGAGGATGCCATCGGCACCGGCGCGTTTGAAGGCGGTCAGCGACTCGAGAATAACCGCCTCGGACAGCCAGCCGTTCTGGATGGCCGCCATGTGCATGGCGTACTCGCCGCTGACCTGATAGGCGAAGGTTGGCACCTTGAAGGCGTCCTTCACTCGCCAGACGATGTCCAGGTAGGGCATGCCCGGCTTGACCATGACCATGTCGGCGCCTTCGGCCAGGTCGGTGGCCACTTCGTGCAGCGCCTCGTCGCTATTGGCCGGGTCCATCTGGTAGCTGGCCTTGTTGGCCTTGCCGAGGTTGGCAGCGGAGCCCACCGCATCGCGGAACGGGCCGTAGTAGGCGCTGGCGTACTTGGCCGAGTAGGCCATAATGCGCACGTTGACGTGATCGGCCAGCTCCAGCGCTTCGCGGATCGCCTGGATGCGCCCATCCATCATGTCCGAAGGCGCCACCACCTGGGCACCCGCCTCAGCATGCGACAGCGCCTGTTTGACCAGGGCATCGACGGTGATGTCGTTCATCACGTAGCCATCGGCGTCGAGGATGCCGTCCTGGCCGTGGGTGGTGAAGGGGTCCAGAGCCACATCGCTGATCACTCCCAGCTCCGGGAACTTGCTGCGCAGGGCGCGGATGGCGCGCTGAGCGATGCCGTCCGGGTTCCAGGCCTCGGCCCCGTCGAGAGACTTCTTCTCCAGCGGTGTCACCGGGAACAGCGCCAGAGCCGGAATACCCAGCTCGACCCAACGTTCGGCTTCCTGCAGCAGCAGGTCGATGGACAGGCGCTCGACACCCGGCATTGAAGGAATGGCTTCGCGGCGGTTTTCGCCATCGAGGACGAAGACCGGCAGGATCAGATCGTTGGTGGTCAGCACATTCTCGCGCACCAGGCGGCGGGAGAACTCGTCACGACGGTTGCGGCGCAGGCGAGTGGCGGGAAACAGGCGGTTGGCAAAGCTCACGACGGACTCCAGAACCCGCACAGCGGGCGAGTGTGACAGTTATACCCGGCCATTATGACCAAATAATGACTGCCACTCCCAGACTGCGACGGCGGGCCGCAGTTCCGTGTCACGCGCTCAGGCGACGCGCGCAGCCCGCGAGGCTGGCCAGAACAGCCAGAGCAGGCTGGCCAGACTCCAGGCCGCCAGCAGCATCCAGGACAGGCCGCCCTCCTCCAGCAGGCCGACCTGCTGCGCCCAGGCCAGGGCGGCCAGGTTGGCGAACAGCCGCGCCACTTCCAGCCAGCGGGCAAACGTCCGGTTCTCCAGCCAGGCGCCGATGCAGTACAGACCGAAGGCCACCCACAGCCAGGCGCCGAACAGCACCGCCAGCGGCTGCTCCGCCGCCACCGCCAGCAACCCGCTGACGCCCAGCACATAGATGGCGAACTGCAGCGCGGCATACACCTTGTGCCGGCGCGCCAGAGGCACCTCGAACTTGCGGAAGCGGCTCAGGTCCTGCTTCACCATCGGGTAGCGCGCCGCGACATCCGCCGGACGCCAGCCGGTGGGCATGAACCAGATGCGCAGCTTGTCCCACCAGGAACCGGCACGCACCGCGTCACGCCACAACTGCACGTAGAACTGCAGGTTGGCCCACAGCGGGTTCCAGCTCTGCAGTGGCACGGTCACACCGAACACCACCGGTTCTTCCTCCAGCTCCTCCTGAAAAGTGCCGAACAGACGGTCCCAGAGAATGAACACGCCGCCGTAGTTGCGATCCATGTAGACCGGGTTCTGCGCATGGTGCACACGATGATTGGACGGCGTGACGAAGAACCACTCGTACCAGCCCAGCTTGGGCACATGCCGGGTGTGCACCCAGAACTGGTACAGCAGGTTCAGCGCCGCCACGCTGACGAACACCAGCGGCGGCACGCCGAGCACGGCCATCGGCAGGTAGAAGATCCAGCTCAGCAGGAAGCCGGTGCTGGTCTGGCGCAGGGCCGTGGAGAGGTTGTACTCCTCGCTCTGGTGATGCACCACGTGCGAGGCCCAGAACACATTGCGCTCATGACCGAAGCGGTGGTTCCAGTAGTAGCAGAAGTCATAGAGGACGAAGGCCAGCACCCAGACCCAGAGCTCGTCCGACAATTCGAGCAGGTGCAGGTATTCGTAGGCGAAGGCATAACCGAGCACGGCGATGGCCTTGCTCAGCAGGCCACTGGCCTGGGACAACACACCGGCACTGAGGCTGTTGAGGGCATCGGCCAGGCGATAGCTGCGCACCCCACGCAGGCGGTCCGCCAACAGTTCGGCGGCGATCAGCAGGAAGAAGAAAGGCACGGCAAGCAGGATCAGATTCATGGTTCGGCACGGCAGAGGTTGACCTATGCTGAGCCTAGACCTGCTCAGGCCGGTGCTCGCGACGCGCAATGCCAGCCTGGGCGACATATGGCGACACTCGACGGCGCCCTGGCCGGCGAGTAAAACTGCAGGCAAATCCCTGCTACCTCATGGAGAACAGCATGCAGAAACGAGTCGCAGTCATCCTCTCCGGCTGTGGCGTCTACGACGGCGCGGAAATTCACGAGAGCGTGATAACCCTGCTGCGTCTGGACCAGCGTGGCGCCCAGGTGCAGTGCTTCGCACCGAATATCGCGCAGATGCACGTGATCAACCACCTCACCGGCGAGGAAATGCCGGAGAGCCGCAATGTCCTCACCGAGGCCGCGCGCATCGCCCGCGGCGACGTGGCCGACGTGCGCGAACTGCAGGTCGACAAGTTCGATGCCCTGATCCTGCCGGGCGGCTTCGGCGTCGCCAAGAACCTCTCCAACTTCGCCGTCGAGGGTGCTGGCTGCAGCGTGCAGCCGGATGTACTGGCTGCCGCCCAGGCCTTCGCCCAGGCGGGTAAGCCAATCGGCCTGATCTGCATCTCGCCGGCCCTGGCGACCAAGATCTTCGGCGAAGGGGTCAGCTGCACCCTGGGAGCGGAAGACGATCCAGCTGCCGAAGCCCTGGTTGCCATGGGCGGCAAGCATGTCGAGTGCACGGTCGAGGACATCGTCGAGGATGAAAAGCACAAGCTGGTGACCACGCCGGCCTACATGCTCGCGCAATCCATCGCCGAGGCCGCCTCCGGTATCAACAAGCTGGTCGACCGGGTGCTGGAGCTGGCACAGCCGCATTGAGCCTGCGCCAATCCCGCCATTTCGCGCGGCACCTGTGCCGCGCCCCTGTTCAGCGCTGCCTGGCTGCGTCAGTTTGGCCGGCATATCGAGCCGCAGGAGCGCAGCATGAGTGAACCGGTTTTCCAGCTCTCCGAAGAGCAGCGCCAGGGCGTGGAAGCTTTCTTCCAGCGCATCCCCTTCAATCAGGTACTGGGCATCCGCATCGTCGAGCTGAGCGGCGCGCGGGTGGTGATGGATCTGCCGATGAAGGCCGAGCTGATCGGCAATTTCGTCCAAGGCATCCTGCACGGCGGGGTGATCTCATCGATTCTGGATGTCGCCGGTGGCGCCATGGCCCTGATCGGCGCCGTCGACAAGCACCAGCACCTGAGCCAGGCCGAGCGCATGACGCGCCTGTCCAAGCTGGGCACCATCGACCTGCGCATCGACTACCTGCGCCCCGGCCGCGGCCAGACCTTCACCGCCACGGCGGTGCTGCTGCGCTCCGGCAACAAGGTGGCGGTGGTGCGCAGCGAGCTGCATAACGACGAAGGTGTGCTGGTGGCGGTGGGTACCGGCACCTATCTGTGCGGTTGATGCTGTAAACCCCCTCTCCCGTCGGGAGCGGGTTGGGGAAGACCTGTCGTTATGCGCCCGCTACGGATCAGCGCATCAGGCGAGTGAGAATGCGATCGAGGGCATTGGCGAAGGCCTGGCGATCCTTGTCGCCGTAGGCGGCCTGTCCCCCGCCCATCTGGCCCTGGTCGCGCAGGTCGGCAAACAGATTGCGTGTGGCCAGCTTGTCGCCCATGTTGCGTTCGTCGAACTCGCGCCCGCGCGGATCAAGCGCTGCGACGCCCTTCTTCACCAGACGGTCGGCCAACGGGATATCGCTGCAGATCACCAACTCACCGGGCACCGCGTGCTCGACCAGGTAATCGTCGGCGGCATCCAGGCCGCTGGGCACCACCACCAGCCGGACACAGGCGAAGTTCGGCCGCGCCACGGCCTGGCCCGCCACCAGCACCACCTCAATGCCGCGCTTGAGGGCGAACTTCACCACCTGGTCGCGCGCCAGCCGGGGGCAGGCATCGGCATCGATCCAGACACGCATGGCCCGCTCGCTCACTTGGCCTGCGCCAGGCGGCGGCGCTCACCTAGCCAGCTGCGCCCATAGAGCACTGTGATGGCCAGCAGCGCCAATGTCTGTGCCGAGAGGCTGTAGGCGTCCGGGTGGATACCTAGCCAATCGAACTCGAAGAACGCCACCGGTCGTGTACCGAGCACGCCCGCTTCCTGCAGCGCCGCCACGCCATGACCGGCGAAGACCACCGAGAGCACGCAGAGCAGCACGGCGTTGGCACTGAAGAAGGTCGCCAGCGGTAGCTTGCGAGAGCCACGCAGGATCACCCAGGCCAGCCCCAACAGCAGCACCAGCGCAGCGCCAGCACCGGCAATCACCATGCCGTGACCTTGCGGCCCGGCCTGCAGCCACAAGGTTTCGTAGAACAGAATGACTTCGAACAATTCGCGATAGACCGAGAAGAAGGCCAGTACGGCGAAGCCGAAGCGGCCACCGCCGCCGACCAGGCTGCTCTTGATGTAGTCCTGCCAGGCGGCGGCATGCCGGCGATCGTGCATCCACACGCCGAGCCACAGCACCATGACGCTGGCGAACAGCGCCGTCGCACCTTCCAGCAATTCGCGCTGGGCACCACTGACATCGATCAGGTAAGCCGCCAGGGCCCAGGTGCCGAAGCCGGCCACAATGGCCAGGCCCCAGCCAGCATGCACACTGCGCACCGCCTGCTGCTGGCCGGTGTTGCGCAGGAAGGCGAGGATTGCCGCCAGCACCAGGATGGCTTCCAGCCCCTCACGCAACAGGATCAGCAAGCTGGAGACGAAGGTCAGTGAGGCGTCCATGGCGCCACCACCGAGCAACTCGGCCGACTTGGCCAGTTCGAGCTTGGCCCGCTCCAGCGCCTGAGCGGCCTGGGCGACACTGGCACCGTCCTGCACGGCCTGACGGTAAGCCATCAGGGCCCGCTCGGTGGTCTTGCGCTGCTTGGCGTCGAGGTTGTCGAGGGCGCTTTCCACCAGCTCGAAACCTTCCAGATAAGCACCCACGGACAGGTCATAGGCCTGCTCGTGGTCACCAGCACGGTAGGCCTGCAGGCTGCGCTCCAGAGTTGCTCGGGTGTAACCGATCAGCTCCTGCGGGCCACGCTGCTGCATCACCGGCTTGGCGCGCTGGGCGCGGAAAGCGGCGCCGTCACCACCGGCAGCCACCACTTCGGCCGGCGTGCGGCTGGCCAGCTCGGCCATGGAGAAGCCGCTGCCGGTGCTGCTCGGCGCGGCCGTGAAGCCGGCGATGTAGGTGGCCAGATCCCAGCGCTGGCGTTCGTCCAGCTGGTCGGCGAAGGCAGGCATGTCGGTGCCTTCCACGCCCAGTCCCAGGGTGTTGTACAGGTCATACAGGCTTAGCTGGTCGAGCCGTGCAGCGTCGCGCAGGTTCGCCGGTGGCGGCTCCAGCCCCAGACCCGCCGGGCCATCGCCCGCACCCGTGTCGCCATGACAGATGGCACAGTGCTGGGCAAACAGCGGGGCGCCACGGCTAGGGTCAGGAGTGATCACCGGGGTCAGGCTCAGCTGGTACAGCTGCGTCAACTGCGCTCCCAGGCGACGCGCCTCGCCGGATACCTGCTCGCCAGGCTGGCGTTGCTGCACCGCGGCACGCAGCGCTTCAACACCGCTGGCCAGCTCATCGCGGCCAGCCTTGGCCGGCAGGGCCACAACCAGCCCCTGCAGCACACCGAGAAACTCCAGCTGCTCGGTGTATTCGCCGCTGTCGATCACCTCGCCAGAGGCGACCGTGGCCGGATAGTCAGCCGCAACATAGCTGAGCAGGTGCAGGGCCTGGGCAGCTCCCTCCGGCTCGGCCAGGGCAGGCAGGCTAAGCAGAGCAAACAGGGGCAGCAACAACCAGGACAGGGAAGAACGCATAACAGACATCAATCAATCCCAAACAAGAATGGGTGGCATTAATTGTTACCTTCCTAACGATTCAGCTCAAGAGAAAACTGAAATACGCAGTAACAATCCGCCGAACAGTCTGTTCAGGACAGCCCCGGGACTTGTCGTCATTCAGGCAGCAGCGCGACGCACCATGGCCAGCAGCGCAGCGGCGGCCACGAACAGGCCACCAAAGGTGCGGTTGAGCAGGCGCTGCTGGCGTGGCGAACGCAATGCCCGCAGCACCCGCGCAGCCAGGCCGGTATAACCGGCCATCACCACCAGGTCGACCGCCACCATGGTCGCCGACATCAGCAGGTACTGCACCAGCAGCGGCGCCTGGGGGTCGAGGAACTGCGGCAGCACCGCGAGGATGAAGATGATTGCCTTGGGGTTGCTGGCGTTGACCAGAAAACCCCGCAGCATCAGGGTCAGCGGCCGTCCCAAGGGGCGCTCGCCATCGGCGGTCGCGATCTCGCCCGGTGCGGCGACCCACTGCCTCCAGCCGAGGTAGACCAGGTAGGCGACACCGAACCACTTGATCAGGCTGAAGGCCAGCTCCGAGGTTGCCAGCACGGCACCTAGACCGGCAGCCACCACGGCGATTTGCATCAACAGCGCCAGCTGCAGGCCGATGGCATTCCAATAGCCGCGCCAGAAGCCATAGCGCAGGCCGCTGGACATCGAGGCAATGGCGCCGGCGCCGGGAGAAAGGCTGATCACCCAACAGGCGACGAAGAAAGCGAGCCAGGTCTGCAGGGCCATGTGGGCAACCTCAAGCGAATCGGACAGAGGCACTAGCCTACCCGCTTGCCGCGCTGGCGCCCAGCGCGGCGCGGGCTCCGTCAGTCGGCCTGAGCCAGCTGCTGTTCGAGGTTTTCCAACTGCTCCAGCGCCAGCATCCAGCGCTCTTCCAGATCAGCTTCACGCGCTTTCAGACTGGCCTGCTCGGCCAGCAGCTCACGCAGCTCGTCTTTGCGAGCCGCTTCATAGACAGCGCTGTCGCCGAGGCGCTGCTCGACCTTGGCCAGCTGCTCGTGCAGCTTGCCCAGCTCCTTCTCCAGCTTTTCCGCCTCACGCTTGTGCGGCGCGAGCTGCTGACGCAGCGCCGCAGCGGCCTGGCGCTGAGCGCGCTTGTCGGTCTTGTCGCCAGCCGGCGCGGCCGCGGCCTGTGGCTGCTGGCGAGCACGGAAGTCGACCAGCCAACGGGCGTAGTCGTCGAGATCGCCATCGAATGGCTGGATGCGACCATCGGCGACCAGCAGGAACTCGTCGGTCGTGCTTTTCAGCAGATGACGATCGTGCGACACCACCAGCACCGCCCCGGCAAACTCCTGCAGCGCCATGGTCAGGGCCAGGCGCATTTCCAGGTCGAGGTGGTTGGTCGGCTCGTCGAGCAGCAGCAGGTTGGGCTTCTGCCAGGCAATCAGGGCCAGCGCCAGGCGCGCCTTCTCGCCACCGGAGAAATTCTGCACCGCCTCGTCGCAACGGGCGCCACGAAAATCGAAGCCACCGAGGAAGTCGCGCAAGGTCTGCTCGCGCTCGCCAGGAGCGATACGCTGCAGGTGCAGCAGCGGGCTGGCCTTGGCGTCCAGCGAGTCGAGCTGATGCTGGGCGAAGTAGCCGATGGCCAGGTTTTCACCCCGGGCCATGCGTCCGGCCAGCGGCGCCAGCTCGCCGGCCAAGGTCTTGATCAGAGTCGACTTGCCCGCGCCGTTGGGGCCGAGCAAGCCGATACGCGCGCCCGGCACCAGCTGCAGTTTGACCTGCTGCAGCACCGCCTTGTCGCCATAGCCCAGCTGCGCATCGGCCAGGTCGAGCAGCGGGCTGGAAATCTTCTCGGCCTCGCGGAAGACGAAGTCGAATGGCGAGTCGACATGCGCAGGCGCCAGTTCTTCCAGGCGTTCCAGCGCCTTGATCCGGCTCTGCGCCTGGCGCGCCTTGGTCGCCTGGGCCTTGAAGCGGGCGATGTACTTCTCCATGTGCGCGCGCTGCGCCTGCTGCTTCTCGTACGCCTGCTGCTGCTGCGCCAGGCGTTCGGCGCGGGTGCGCTCGAAGGCCGAATAGCCGCCGCGGTAGAGCGTCAGTTTCTGCTGCTCGAGGTGCGCCACATGGTCGACCACGGCATCGAGGAAGTCGCGGTCGTGGGAGATCAGCAGCAGCGTGCCGGGATAGCTCTTCAGCCACTCTTCCAGCCAGAGGATGGCATCGAGGTCGAGGTGGTTGGTCGGTTCGTCGAGCAGCAGCAGGTCGGAGGGGCACATCAGCGCCTGGGCCAGGTTCAGGCGCATGCGCCAGCCGCCGGAGAAGTCACCGACACGGCGCTCCATCTGCTCATTGCTGAAACCGAGGCCGGCCAGCAGCTTGCGCGCCCGGGAATCGGCCGTGTAACCGTCGGCGCTGTCCAGCTCGCTGTGCAGACGGGCGATGGCGCTGCCGTCATGGGCCGCCTCGGCCGCCTCTAAGTCGCGCTGTACCTGGCGCAGGTGAATATCGCCGTCGAGCACATAGTCCACCGCCAGGCGCTCGAGGGTATCGACCTCCTGACGCATATGCGCGATGCGCCAGTCGGGCGGCAGGCTGCAATCGCCCGAATCGGGACCGATCTCGCCGCGCAACAGGGCGAACAGGCTGGATTTTCCGGCGCCATTGGCACCGATCAGGCCGGCTTTCTGGCCGGCGTGCAGGGTCAGCTCGGCGCCTTCGAGCAGGCGTTGCGGACCACGCTGTAGAGTGAGGTTCTGGAGTCGGATCATAATGGCGGCGGAGTCTACCAGCTTCGCCAGGAGCGCCGCATGCCGTCTGATCTATGGAGTTTCGCCAACGCCTGCTACGCCCGCCCCGGTGTCGAGGCGATCTGCCTGCGCCTGCAGGAGCAAGGGGTGGATGTATGCCTGCTGCTCTGTGCGCTCTGGCTGGAACGGCGCGGGGCTGCGGCGAGCGAACCGCGCCTGCAACAACTACAGGCCATCAGCCTACCCTGGCAGCGCGACGTCGTACGCCCGCTGCGCGAACTGCGCCAGAGCTGGCGCACGGCAGCCGCCGACGATCCGCAGCTGACGAGCCTGCGCGAGCGCATCAAAGTGACTGAACTGGAAGCCGAGCAGGAGCTGCTGCGACGACTGGAAAGGCTGACGGAGAACTGGGCAGCGCCAGCAAGAGCGCAGGAATGCGCCTGGCTGGAGCTGCTGAGCGAAGACCGCGACGCGCTGCATCGACTACGCGCCGCGGCCGACTTGCCTTAAGCGCTGGGCGGGGTGCTGCCGTTGCCGCTGGCAGCTGGCGCAGCGGGAGCCGCTGGCGCCGGGCTGGCCACTGCCGCAGGTGCCACTGCCGGCTTGGCAGCGGGTTTGGCCGCCGGCTTCCTGGCTGCAGGCTTGGCGACGGGCTTGGCCGCTACCGGCTTGGCGGCAGGTTTGGCTGGCGCTTTCACCGCCGGCTTGGCAGCAGGTTTCGCCACAGGCTTGGCCGCCACTTTGCTCGGCGCCTTGGCCGGGGCCTTGACTGCGGGTTTGGCCGGAGCCTTGGCCGCAACAGGTTTGCTTGCCGGTTTCGCGGCAGCCTTGGCAGCAGGTTTGGCTGCAGGCTTCACCGGGGCCTTGGCTGCGGGCTTCGCCGCAGGTTTGGCAGCTGCTACCGCCTTCTTGGCTACAGGTTTGGCCGCAGGTTTCGCGGCGGGTTTGGCCGCACTGGCAGCCCTGGCGGCGACAGGTTTGGCGGCCACTTTCGCAGCCGGTTTTGCCGCAGTCTTGGCAGCGGGCTTCACGGCCGTTTTAGCAGCAGGCTTGGCCGCCGGCTTGGCGACTGGTTTGGCCGCAGCGACTTTCTTCACCGCCGGTTTGGCGGCCGGTTTGCTCGCGGGCTTGGCCGGCGCCTTGGCGGCCGGCTTGCTGGCGGCGCGGCTATCGAGCGCCTTGGCGGCAGCCTCGCGCACCTTGCCCACGCCCTGGGCCAGCTTCAGGCTTTCCTGGGCATCGCGCTTGAGTTGCGCGATGTAACCACGGGTCTCGGTCTGCCGTGCTTTCAGGCCTTCGAGCAGCTCTTCCAGCTCGCTGGCAGCGGCCTTGGCCTTCTGCTGCGCCTTGGCTTTGCCGGCCTTGGCCGCATCCTGCAGTTTGGCGCGCGCCTCGTGCAGTTTTTCCTGGGCCTTGCCGCGCTGCTTCTCCAACTTGGCGAGCATCTGCTCCGCGTCTGTCAGCGCCTGGGTACAGGCCTTTTCCAGATGCTCAAGCAGGCTGTGGGAAAGTTGCTGCAGCAGATGCAAAGGGGTAGTAACGGACTTCTTGTTGTTGGCCGGCATGACGTGCCTCCTAACGGACGTTGGTGCCCCCATACTAGACGCCTGACTCGCCGGTCGCTAGCCGTCACCGGCAACAGAAAGAATCGTCGCCATCCACTCCGGAGAACCCCAATGCTGCGCCGTGCACTGCTGCTTCTGTGCCTGACCCAACCGCTGGCCAATGCTGCCCAGCAGAATGACGACCTGGCCTACAGCCTGGGCGCACGACTGGGCGAACGGTTGCGCGCAGAGGTCCCCGACCTGCAGCTAGATGCCCTGCTCGAAGGACTGCAGCAGGCCTATCGCAACGAACCGCTGCGCTTGCCACAGGCACGCATCGACCACCTGCTGCAAGACCACGAAGAACGGCTGCAAGAGCATCGGCAGACGCAAGCCGAGCAGGCCCAGGCACGCTTCCTGGCGAAGGAGAAATCCATCTACGGCGTGCGCGAACTGGCTGGCGGTGTACTGGTGCGCGAGCTGCGCGGCGGACAGGGCGTCAGACCAAGCGCCGGCAGCCGGGTGAAGGTCACCTACCGTGGCGAACTGGCCAACGGCAGCCTGTTCGACCAGAGCGAAGGTCCGCAGTGGTTTCGCCTGGCGGCACTGATTCCCGGCTGGCAGACAGCCCTGCAGGAGATGCCGACGGGTGCACGCTGGCGCGTGGTGATACCGGCCGCACAGGCCTATGGCGAAGAAGGTGCCGGCGATCTGATACCGCCAAACGCGCCGCTGGTATTCGAGGTTGAGCTACTGGAGGTGGCGAACTGAGCCCACCACCGGGGTGAGCTCATGCCGAGGGATCAGAGCGGCGCCGCGGCCGCTTGCTGATGGGCGTTGTGCAGCACTTCGATCAGGCAGTCTTCCAGCTCGAAGCGTTCGTGCAGCATCTGCCCGAGACGTTTCAATTCGCTGCTGAGGGAGGTGGTATCGCGGCAATCGCCGTTATCACAGCGGTCATTGAACGCCAGCGCCACTTCGGTGATGGCTTCGATGCGCGGGTAGATCTGCTTGGCCAGCTCCAGGCCCCGCTGATCGCCAAAGGCCTTGGCCTCGCCATTGAGCTGCTCATAAACCTCGAAATGTCCGGCGGACACATAGTCGACCAGAATCTCGCAGAAGCGCTGTACGGCAGCGGTGTTGGCTGCAGACGCTTGCGATGCATCATTCAGCGCGGCAAAGGCGCTGACCAGTTCATGACGTTCCTGCAACCAGCGGTCGATCAACTGGTGCACGCCACCCCAGCGCTCCTGGGCGTTCTGGCAGGTCTCGAGCATGATGTCCTCACTTCCCTACTGGTGAATGCTGAATACGCCAGCCCCGAGACATTTTATTGTCAGCTCGCGAATTCTCGGGGGACGACTCGCCGGATTACTGGCGAAACGTAGGGCCAGAGTATGCCCACTCGGCGCAGGCATCAAGTCATGCTGATCGGTAAAAACGTCCGGGCCCGATCAGCCCCGGCGCAGCAGCTGAAACAGAGCGAACAGCGCGATACCGAGGAAGGCCAGCAGACTCCATTCCGGCAGGCTGAGGCCAAACAGTGTCCAGGTCACTTCGGCGCAGTCTGCAGTGCCGCGAAACACCAGGCTGACGATGTCCTGCAATGGCAAGGCCTGGATCATGAATTCCAGGCTCGGCAGGCAGGCCTGCAGCTGGTCGGCAGGCACGCCCTGCAGCCACACCTGGCGCGCGGCAGTGGCTCCACCGCCGACGGCAAGCAGCAGCACCAGCACGGCATAGGCACGGCGCCCGGTGCGCTGCGGTGCGTGGATGGCGGCGATCAGACAGGTGAGGCCAACGAGGATGACAAAGATGCGCTGGACGATGCACAGCGGGCAGGGATTCAGACCGACCCCATGCTCCAGATACAAGGCACCGCCCAGCAGCGCCACGCAGCCGAAAAAGGCGAGCAGGAACAGCAAGCGTGGATTGGCCGGCGCCATGATGACTCCGCTGCGGGGCGAGAAAGGCGCTTACGGTAGAGGAAAGCCGCGCGGCCTTTCAAGGCGCCGCACGGCCGGACTGCCGCAGCAGCTCCGTTCAGGAGTTCGCGGCGGGTTGCGGCAAGGCCGGCAGCTGCTGACCTTGCTGGGCCAGCACTTCCCGCAACAGCTCATTGCTGCGCTCGATCTCGCCCTGGCTGGCCAGCAGACGGGCCAGCTCGGCACAGGCCTCGCTACCGCGCTCGAATTCCAGGCTGATCTCGAAATACTCGCGGGCCTTGCCCCACAGGCCGTTGACCAGGCACAGGCGACCCAGGCTGAGCAGCAGCACCGTATCCTGTGGGTGCTGCTTGAGCAGCTCCTCGGCGGTTTGCAGTTGTCGCGCCGGATCGCGCCCACGCAGCTGACCGTAGAGATGCATCAGGCGGCGGTCATACCCACGCTTGAGGGCCTTGTACAAAGCCGCCTCGGCCTCTTCCGGCGCCCCCAGACGCCGCAGCTGGCCGGCGTAGGCCAGCAGCAGCTCGGGGTCCTGGCGCTGCGCCGAGGACAGCTGCTGCCAGGTCGCGGTTAGCGCTTGCAGTGCCGCTTCGCCCTGATCCAGCCCCTGCTCGCCGGCAACCTGCAGGCGCTCGGCCCAGACCTGCCGCTCCAGTGCCGCCAGATCGTCGCCTTCCAGCACCTTGGCCTTGCGCAGTTCGGGCAGCAACTGCAGCAGCTCCGACCACTCGTGACGAGCCAGGTGGAGCTGGTACAGCTGGCGCAATACCTGGCGATGCTGCGGATGGCGCTCACGCATGGCCTGCAGAGTATTCAGGGCACCGTCCAGATCGCCACGCCCCTTTTGCAAATCGGCATGGGTCAGTGCGATGGCCAGTTCGGCCTGCGGCTGGCGCTGCAGCGCACGCTCGAGCAGCGACTCGCTCTCCTCATGTTGACCAAGCTTGTGTGCCGCACGCGCAGCGCCGAGGTAGAGCATGAGTGGTTGGCGCTCGCCTTCTGCAGCGCGTTGCAAATGGCGCACGGCACGCTCCCAGCGGCCTTCCAGTAGGTCCAGCAAGCCCTTGTCGGCAGCCACCTGCATCCGCTTGCCATGGTTGCGCCGTGACCAGGGATTGAGCACCCCGCCGGACAGACGCAACCCTCGCCACAGCCAGCGCAACAACCACACGGCCAGCCATACCAGGACCACCAGCAGGAGGAACACCCAGAGGCTGGACTCGTAGCGCCAGCCCTTCCAGGCGATCAACACATAGCCGCTGTGCTCCTGGATCGCCAGACCCAGCAGCGTCGCCGCCGCTGCCACAAGCAGCAACACCAGAACGGCGCGGATCATTGCTCGACCTCCTCGACCGCTTCCGGCATGCGTTCGGCAGCCTCACGCTGCTTGAGGTAGGCCTGCAGGCTGCGCAGCGCTTCGTCCAGTTTGGGCATACCGGCGACCACAGACTGCCCGGAAAGCTCGCCTAGACGCGCCTGCATGCGCTGTACTGCCTGGTTGTCACGGTCGAAGTAGGTATCCAGCACGTCACTGGCTGCAGCCAGAGCCTGGCGATAGACCTCGGGCTCGCCATTGAGCGCGCCCCACTGGGCCTGTTCCAGGGCCAGGGCCAGGGTCAGGCGCACTTGCGCCAGGCTTTGCCCGGCCAGTTGTGGGCGAATGTCCTGGTCGGCATGCAGGTCGATGCGCACATAGCGCGACAGCTGCTGCCAGAGTCCGTCCCAGCGGCTGCCATCGCTGGCGCTGACAACACTTTGCGGCTCCGTCGGCAGAATGTACTCGGGTGCCAGCATCTGCAGTTGATCGAGCTGGCCGCGCAGGGCGGCCAACTGCAGGAACAGGCCACTGCGATCGATCTGCGGCAGGCTACGCAGCGTCTCCAGCACCTTGATCAGCTCACCACGAGCGGCAAAGGCCTGCGGGTCGTTCTGCGCCCTCAGGATGTCGTCTGCGCCTTGCACCAGCGCAATGGCGCTATCCACGTCCTGCAACGCGGTCAGGCGCAGCATGGCCAGGCGCAACAGGTGCTCGGCCTCAGCCAGGCGCCAGTCCTCGCGGCTCTTGCCAAGCACAGCCGAGAGACTCTGGGCCAGACGCTGCTGCTCACCCTGCAGCGTCATCAGCAGGTCGCGTTGTTCGGCCAGATCGTTTGCCGATGGCAATCCCGCCAGACGCTTGGCGACATCCTTCTCGCCTTGCTGCAACTGCTGGCGGGCGGCGTCGGCCGCCTGAGCCACCTGCGCCAGCTGCTGTTGGGCCTGCTCGCGCTGTTGATAAAGCTGCCAGCTGCTCCAACCGCCAGCGCCGAGGGCGGCCAAGGCCAGTAGCAACGCCAGCCAGGCCGGGCCACGCCCCTTGGCCTTGGGCACCACGGCCTGTGGCGGCTGATCGAGCTGGGTCTGCGGGGTCTGCTCGCTGATCTGCGGGGCTGTTTCGCTCACGTGTCCTTCCTTTGTTTCAGTGGGCCGGCGCCGCATGACTGCGCAACACCGCCAGAACAGCCGCAGCACTGGCGCCGCGACAATCGATAATCTGCTTCGCCCCCGCCATGCGGGCCAGTTCGGCCACGCGCGCACTGGGTACCAACAAGGGTAGCCGACTCAGCTCGGCCCAGGCATCCCCGGCCAGCTCACAGAGGTTGGCCAAGCCCTGCCCGCTACTGACCAGCAGGGCGTTCAGCCGTTCCTCACGCACCAGTTGTGGCAGCGCATTCGCGGCATATGCCGGTAGCACCCGGCGATAGAGTTGCAGGTAATCCACAGCCACGCCTCGCTCACGCAAGGTTTCGGCGAGCAGTTCGCGGCCACCCTCGCCACGCAGGATCAGTGCCCTGGGCGACACCACCGCCAGGGCCTCGGCCAGTTGCGGCAGGGCCAGCAGTGCCTCGCTGTCGTCACCCTCCTGCGGGCAACGGGTCTGCAGGCCGTGCGGCTGCAGATACTGGTCGAGAATCTGTGCGGTAGCGGCACCGACGCTGAACCAGCGCGGCCCCGCCGGTGGCTGCGGCCAGTGCTGCGCGAGCAGCTCCAGAGTCCGACGAGCCGCCGGTTTGCTCACCACTATCACCGCGTTGTAGCGCGGTAGATCGAGAATGGTGGCGCGCTGCTCGGCCGTTTCTGCCAGCGCTTCGATCTCCAGCAACGGCAGGCTCCGACTGAACACACCGGCCTCGGCCAGCGTCGCGGCCAGTGCTGCACACTCGGCGGCCGGGCGAGTCAGCAGCAGCCGCCAGCCGCTCACGCCGGGTCGGCCCCGCCATATACGGCATCAAGAATCGCCTCGGCCCCCTGTGCCAGCAGTTGCTCGGCCACCTGCACACCCAATGCCTCGGCATCGTTGCCACGCCCTTCAGCCCGCAGCAACAGGCCACCGTCGGGCTGACCGACCAGGCCGCGCAGCCACAGCTGCTCACCTTCGAGCAAGGCGTAGCAGGCGATGGGTACCTGGCAACCGCCATTGAGGCGCTTGTTCAGCGCGCGCTCGGCAGTCACGCGGGCAGCCGTCTCGGCATGGTGCAGCGGCGCCAGCAATGCATGAATCTCGGCGTCTGCCGTGCGGCATTCGATGCCCACAGCGCCCTGACCGCCGGCCGGCAGGCTGTCGTCGACACTGATCGAGGCGCGGATGCGTTCACCGAAGCCGAGGCGGATCAGCCCGGCGGCGGCAAGGATAATGGCGTCGTAATCACCCGCGTCGAGCTTGGCCAGGCGCGTGTTCACATTGCCGCGCAGAAACTGGATCTTCAGGTCCGGACGCCGCGCCAGCAGCTGGGCCTGACGGCGCAGGCTGGAGGTGCCGACCACACTGCCGGCCGGCAAGGCTGCGAGGCTGTCGTAGGTATTGGAGACGAAGGCGTCGCGCGGATCTTCGCGCTCGCAGATGCAGAACAGGCCGAGTCCTTCGGGGAAGTCCATCGGCACATCCTTCATCGAATGCACGGCGATATCGGCCTCGTTCTCCAGCAGGGCGGTTTCCAGCTCCTTGACGAACAGGCCCTTGCCACCGATTTTCGCCAGCGGCGCATCGAGCAACTTGTCGCCGCGGCTGACCATCGGCACCAGGCTGACAACCAGGCCGGGATGCGCCTGCTCCAGGCGGGCTTTGACGTACTCGGCCTGCCACAGGGCCAGGGCGCTCTTACGGGTGGCAATGCGGATTTCGCGGGACATGGGCAATTCCAGAAAACGAACTGCCGGAGATGATAACAGGATGGCCGGCCGGAGCCGGCAGGTGCAATCGCCGCAGGGCCCTAGAGGCTGTGCATCAACTTGCGCACGCCAGCCACATGACGACGGCTGACGGTCAGGGCATCGCCGCCAAGGCCCTTGAGGTAGAGCTGGAAGTGTCCCAGCGGAGTGCGTTGCAGGCGCTCGATACGCTCGCGCGCGACCAGGGCGTTGCGGTGGATGCGCACGAAGCGTTCGCCGAACTCGTCCTCCAGCGCCTTGAGCGGCTCGTCCAGCAACACTTCGCCGCCCTCATGGCGCAGGGTCACGTACTTGTGATCAGCGATGAAGAAGATCACCTGCTCCAGCGGGATAAGTTCGATCCCCTTGCGGGTCCGTGCGCTGATATGGCTGCGCGGGCCGGCGCCATTGCCGGTGGCTGCCGGTCGCGTGAGCGCGGCCAGTTGCACGCGGTTGGGTCGTTCGGCCTTCTTCAGCGCTGCAGCGAGGGATTCCGGGCGCACCGGTTTGACCAGATAGCCGACGGCGCTGACGTCGAAGGCTTCCAGGGCGAATTCGTCATGGGCGGTGCAGAAGATCACCGCCGGCGGCGCCTCGCGCTCGCACAGCTTGGCAGCCACCTGCAGGCCGTCCATACCGGGCATGCGGATATCCAGCAGGACCACGTCCGGCCGGAGGCTGTCGATCAGTGCCAGGGCCTCTTCACCATTGCTGGCGGCAGGCTCGAGCACGCGATAACCCTCGAGGTCGCCGACCATGCGGGCCAGGCGCTCGCGGGCAAGGGGTTCGTCATCGACGATCAGCACATTCATATCGCTCGGGCTTCCTGCATGAGTCTCGAACAAGGATAGCGTAGACAGGTGAAGTGACGTCCGTCACGGCGGTCCACGCTGAGACTGGCGCCGGGGCCGAAAAGTGCCGCCAGTCGCGCATCGATGTTACCCAGCGCTTGGTGCGTCCCCCGTGATTCCTGCTGCTCAGCGTTCTCCTGATAGGGGTTGCTCACACACAACTGGAACACCCCGTCGCGGTAGCTCGCCTCGATCCGCACCAGTCCGCCCTCGATACGCGGCTGGATGCCATAGATCAGGGCATTCTCCAGCAGCGGCTGCAAGGTCAGCTGGGGGATCGGTAAATCCGCCGGCACATCGTCCACCTGCCAATCCAACTGTAGCCGTTCGCCGAGCCGATAGTGTTCGATCGACAGATATCGTTTGGCCAGCTCCAGCTCATCGGCCCAGGGCACCAGGCTACCGGGCTTGGCCAGACTGGCGCGAAACAGGTCGGACAGGTCGAGCACCGCCTGCTCGGCCTTGTAAGGATCGACCACCACCAGGCTGGCGATGCTGTTCAGGCTGTTGAACAGAAAGTGCGGGCGGATACGCGCCTGCAGCGATTCGATGCGGGCCCGCAGCTCGGCCTGCTGCTGCCTGCGCCACTGGCTCTGCAGGTAGAAGTAGCGCAGCAGCAGCGCCGACATGATCAGGCTGATCAGCGCGTGGCGCAGGTACAGATTGACCTCGCCGTCGCGTGGTAGCGGACCACCCAGGTCGTAGAAGTCGGCTACCGCCGTGCAGCCCAGGGTCAGGCCGATCACCAGGGCGCAGCACAGGGTGCCGGCCAACGCCGCACGCAGTCGAGCCAACAGTGGGCGCAGACGACACAGCAGCGCCGCGGAGAGCAGTACGATCCACTGCACGAACAACGAGGTCAGCGCCAGGCGTACCCAGTTGAAGCCCGGCAACATGGGCTCGGACAGCACCAGCACCAGCACCAGCAGCTCGGCCAGCAACACCAGGCTGAGCAGCGCCTCGGGCTCGCACAGTTCCGGCAGGAAGAAATCGTCGTCCGGGGCGACGCTACGCCCCTTGTTGAACCAGTGGATTTTCATCCGCGCAGTTTCCTTGTGTGCCCGACGGGCGGCAAGCCAGCGCGCTCCAGCCGGGCTAAAACGGGCGCCCAAATGCCGCTTCGCCGCGCAAACTGTGACGAGCCCAGCAGATCGGCATGGCCTCGGTTTTCCCGGCAAGGCTGTTATTATCGGCACACTTTGTCCGTTCCGCAGGCGCCGCGCCTGCCTTGTCCGCGAGTTCTAGCATGAGCCTTGAGAAGACCAACCAGTCCTGGGGCGGCCGCTTCAGCGAGCCAGTCGACGCCTTCGTCGCCCGCTTCACCGCCTCCGTCGACTTCGACAAGCGCCTCTACCGTCACGACATCATGGGCTCCATCGCCCACGCCACCATGCTGGCCAAGGTCGGCGTGCTGAGCGGCAGCGAGCGCGACAGCATCATCGACGGCCTCATGCAGATCCAGGGCGAGATCGAAGCCGGCCAGTTCGACTGGCGCGTCGATCTGGAAGACGTGCACATGAACATCGAGGCGCGCCTGACCGATCGCATCGGCGTCACCGGCAAGAAGTTGCACACCGGCCGCTCGCGCAACGACCAGGTGGCCACCGACATCCGCCTGTGGCTGCGCGACGAGATCGACCTGATCCTGGCCGAAATCACCCGCCTGCAGCAGGGCCTGCTCGGCCTGGCGGAAGCCGAAGCGGACACCATCATGCCTGGCTTCACCCACCTGCAGACTGCCCAACCGGTGACCTTCGGCCATCACCTGCTGGCCTGGTTCGAGATGCTCAGCCGCGACTACGAACGCCTGGTCGACTGCCGTAAGCGCACCAATCGCATGCCACTGGGCTCGGCCGCACTGGCCGGCACCACCTACCCGATTGCCCGCGAGATCACCGCCGAACTGCTCGGTTTCGACGCCGTTGGCGGCAACTCGCTGGACGGTGTGTCGGATCGCGACTTCGCCATCGAATTCTGCGCCGCCGCTTCGCTGGCGATGATGCACCTGTCGCGCTTCTCCGAAGAGCTGGTGCTGTGGACGTCCGCGCAGTTTCAGTTCATCGACCTGCCGGACCGCTTCTGCACCGGCTCCTCGATCATGCCGCAGAAGAAGAACCCGGACGTACCGGAACTGGTCCGCGGTAAAACCGGCCGCGTATTTGGCGCCCTGACCGGCCTGCTGACCCTGATGAAGGGCCAGCCGCTGGCCTACAACAAGGACAACCAGGAAGACAAGGAGCCGCTGTTCGACGCCGCCGACACCCTGCGCGACAGCCTGCGCGCCTTCGCCGACATGGTCCCGGCGATCAAGCCGAAGAAGGCCATCATGCGCGAGGCGGCGCTGCGCGGTTTCTCCACCGCCACCGACCTGGCCGACTACCTGGTGCGCAAGGGGCTGCCGTTCCGCGATTGCCACGAGATCGTCGGCCACGCGGTGAAATATGGCGTCGACAGCGGCAAGGACCTGGCCGAAATGAGCCTGGACGAGCTGCGCCAGTTCAGTGACCAGATCGGCGACGACGTGTTCGCCGTGCTGACCCTGGAAGGCTCGGTCAACGCCCGCGACCATATCGGCGGTACCGCGCCGAACCAGGTACGCGCCGCCGTGGCACGCGGCAAGGCACTACTGGCGAGCCGCTGATCGCCGCACAGGGGAAAGGGACTTCCCATGCCTGAGCTGTTTCTACGCGGCCTGCTGTTCATCGGCGAGGCCATTCTGGAGCTGATCTTCAGCTACCTCTTCTACACAGTCGGCTGGCTGCTGTTGCGCCTGCTGACGCTAGGCCGCTACCCACGCCTGCCACTGCGCCAGATTGACCCGGAAAGCCCACGCGGCAGCTGGATCGCCGGCTTCGGCTTCCTCTGCTTGATCGCCCTGCCGCTGGTGGCACTGGTCTTCCTCTACGGTTGAATATTTCGAGAGACACTTCATGAGCCTGCATATCCGCCCTGCCAGCGCCGACGACGCCGCGCTGATCCTGCGCTTCATCACCGACCTGGCGATCTACGAAAAGGCCGAGCACGAGGTCAAGACCGATGTGGCCGGCATTCGCGACAGCCTGTTCGGTGCCGACAGCACCACCCATGGCCTGATCTGCGAGCTGGACGGCGTGCCGGTCGGCTTTGCCGTGTACTTCTTCAGCTACTCGACCTGGCTAGGCAAGCACGGCATCTATCTGGAAGACCTCTACGTCGCCCCCGAGTATCGCAAGCACGGCGCCGGCAAGGCCCTGCTGCGCCATCTGGCCCAGCTGGCCGTGGCCAAGGGTTGCGGGCGCATGGAGTGGGCCGTGCTGGACTGGAACACCCCGGCCATGGAGTTCTACGAAGCCTTCGGCGCCCGCCCCAAGGACGACTGGATCAGCTACCGACTGACGGGCCAGGCTCTGCTCGACTTCGCGGCCGGCTGAGGCTCAGCGCTTCTGGCTGACGTGGGCGAGAAACGCCGCCATGCCGGCCTCCTTCTCGGCCGCGATAGCCTGCACATGCGGGTTCTGCTGCAGACGCTGCATGAGCTCACGGGCGGCGGGGAAGTCTGCCAGCAGGTCGAAGCCAAGCACCCGCTGGGCAACCACGTCGGCAAGGTCAATGCTGTAGAGGAAGTAAAGGTCGGCAAGGCTCAGCTGCTCGCCCGCCACATAGGGGGCGAAGCGGCCATGACGCTTGAGGGTGGCGATACCGGCTTGCAGCTCGACCCGCGCCTTGTCCTTGATCGCCGCATCCACCGGCATGCGGAAGAACGCCTCCGAGTAGCAGCTGCGCGCCGGTAGCTCGATATACAGCTCGATCTCCCTGGCCAGGCTGCGCACCTGGGCCCGCCCATAGGCGTCTGCCGGCAGCAGCGGATGCCCCTGACCCAGCTCTTCGAGGTAGTCGAGGATCACACTGGTTTCGCTGATGTAACCGTGTTCGGTCTGCAGAACCGGCACCTTGCCGCGCGGGCTGATGGCGAGAAAGGCTTCATCCTGAGAGCCATAGACGCTGACCGTCTCGAACGTCAGGCCTTTTTCCAGCAGGGCCAGGTGCACCATGTTGTAGTAGTTGCTGACGGCGAATCCATGAAGCTTGAGCATGTTGCATCTCCAGGCAGGGGAGATGCAGTTATAGTCTGTCGGACAGCATACGCACGCGTTATCAGGCCGCTGAATATCCCTCGCCCACCGGCGGCGTGGCACACTGCACCACCCTGTCCGAGGAACTGCCATGAGCGACCAAGAACTACCCGATGACGACGAAGCCTTCGCCGAAGCGACCCTGACCCAGGCCATCGAGAACCAGCTGGAAACCGGCAACCCGCCGGCGGCGCAGGCCGTGTACAACAAGCTGACCCTGGTCGGCTATGCGCGCGAGGAAATCCTCGAACTGATGGCCCTGGTCCTGGCTCATGAGATCGACGCCATGCTCGAGGCCGACCGCCCCTTCGACTCAGCCTGGTACGAGCAGGCCCTGCGCGCGCTGCCCGAACTGCCCGAGCAGGACTGACCACCGGCATTGACGCAGATCTACTGCACAGGCGAGCCGGCTGCTATCTTGCCAACATGTATGTGCCAACCCGCAGTGCAGCCAGGCGCGCCTGGCAGACACTGACCACCCTCCTGCTGTGCCTGGTACTGGCACCGGCCGGCGCCCTGGAAATCGGCGCCGAGGACGACTGGTACCCCTTTACCGCCTACCGTGACGGGCGCATCGAGGGCATGTCGGTGGACATCATCCGAGCCGCCTTCGCCGCCAGCGGCACGGAAATCGAGCTACACCCCTACCCCTATGCCCGCTGCATGGAACTGACCCGCACAGGTCGCCTACCCGCCTGCTTCAACACCTCCGCGGACAAGCGTATCGCCGAGCAGTACCTGCTACCGCAGGAGCCGTTGTTCCGCGGGCAGATTCAGCTCTGGGCCCGCAAGGAGGAAGCCGCGCCCCTGAGCGACCTGAAACAGATCGCCGGCAGCTCGGTGGCGGTGACGCTGGGTTATGAGTACGGCCCGGCCTTCGACAACTTCACACAGCTGCGGCGCGTCGAAGTACGTCGCGACATCAGCGGTTTCCGCATGCTGCAGCGCGGACGGGTCGACTTCACCATCGCTTTTCGCGACACCGCTCGCGCCCTGTTTCGCGAAAACCCGGAACTGGCCGGGCACTTCGCACCGGTGATGGTGGTGCACCGACCACAACTGTTCGTCAGCTTCTCCCGCCGCCATCCCCAGGCTGCCGAACTGGCCGAGCAGTTCGACCGCGGCATGCGCGCCATCCACGCCAGTGGGCGCTATCAACAGATACTCGATATCTGGCAGCATCTCAGCGAGGTCGACTGAGACTGCCGGACTACACTGGACGACAGCCCCATTACAACAACAAGCGGAGTCCCCATGGCCTACACCCCCGATCTGATTGCCGAACTGGAAATCCTTGCCCTGTACAACCTGGACAACCATCTGGAAGGCCTCAAGGTGCACAACAACGCCACCTCCCGCGCCCAGGGCGCCATCACCCGTCTGCACGAGAAAGGCCTGGTGACCGCTGCAGACGGCGGCTACCTGACCAGCCTGGGGCTGGATGCCGCCGAACATGCCCAGGCCCTGCTGACCATCCTCTGCCCGCAACCCGCCTGAATTCCAGCGCCACCCTACAGCCGAAGCCCAACGGCGCCGATACACTGGCACTACTGCCAGTCGTCCCCCGGCGCTGGTAGGCTTGCCCAGAACCAGGCTCCGAGCTGTACATGACGCGCATCCAGGAAATCCGCCCCGACATCGACGACGGCATCGACCGCAAGGTCCTGGCGCAGTTGCGCGCACGCTTCCTCAAGGTCAACAGCGGGCGCCTCGGGCGGGCCTCCCAGGCGCTGTCGACCCGCCAGCAGCTGGTCCTCAAGCTGCTGCCACTGCTGTTTCATGTGAACCATCCGCTGCTGCCCGGCTATGTCTCGGCCGCTACGCCAGCCGGGCTGGCCGGCTTCGAGCCGAGCGACGAGATACTCGCCGAGGCCCAGCGCCTGACCCGTTCCTTCGCCTACAAGGCCCGCCGCGGCAGCGCCGGCGGCAAGGCACCGACACCGATCCACGGCCTGTTCCTGATGGGCAGCCTGGGCACCGTGGCCCAGGCCGAGCAGAGCGACATGGACCTGTGGGTCTGCCACGACCCGGCACTGCCGGAAAGCGCCGTCGCCGAGCTGCAGCGCAAGTGCGACCACCTGGAGGCCTGGGCGGCCACCCAGGGCGCCGAAGTACACTGCTTCCTGATCGACCCGGCGCGCTTCACCTCCGGCGATCGCGAGGCGCAACTGACCTCGGACGATTGCGGTACCACCCAGCACTACCTGCTGCTCGACGAGTTCTACCGCACCGCCATCTGGCTCGGCGGACGTACCCCGCTGTGGTGGCTGGTGCCGGTGTACGAGGAGGCCAACTACCGTGCCTATACCCATGCCCTGCTGAGCAAGCGCTTCGTCCGCTCCGACGAGGTGCTCGACCTCGGTCACCTGGCACGCATTCCGCCAGGCGAATTCATCGGCGCCGGCATGTGGCAGCTGTTCAAGGGCATCGACTCGCCCTACAAGTCGGTGCTCAAGCTGCTGCTCACCGAGGTCTACGCCAGCGAGCACCCGCAGGTGGAGTGCCTCAGCCTGCGCTTCAAGCAGGCGGTGTACGAAGGCCGCCTGGACCTCGACGAGCTGGACCCCTACATCGTGGTGTATCGCCGCCTGGAGGAATACCTGGCCGGGCGCGGCGAGCTGGAGCGCCTGGAGCTGATCCGCCGCTGCCTGTACCTCAAGGTCGGCAAGAAGCTCAGCGTGCCGCCGCGCCAGCGCGCCAAGAGCTGGCAGCGCCTGCTGTTCGAGCGCCTGACTGGCGAGTGGCGCTGGAGCCAGCGCGAGCTGGCCATGCTCGACAGCCGCAGCCAGTGGAAGGTGCGCCAGGTCAGCGCCGAGCGCCGCGCCCTGGTCAACGAGCTGACCTACAGCTACCGCTTCCTCTCCCAGTTCGCCCGCAACGAGCAAACCGCCATCCCGCTCAACAGCCGCGACCTCGGCATCCTCGGCCGGCGCCTGTACGCCGCCTTCGAGCGCAAGGCCGGCAAGATCGAATTCATCAACCCGGGCATCGCCCCGGACCTGGCCGAAGACACCCTGACCCTGGTGCAGAGCCCCAGCCCCGAAGCGCATGGCGAAACCCAGTGGGCGCTCTACCATGGCAGCCTGAACGGTCAGGAGTGGCCGGACTTCGCCCCGCTCAAGCGCGCGCGCCAACTGATCGAACTGCTCGCCTGGTGCCACCGCAACGGCGTGATCGACCCCAGCACGCGCCTGTCGCTGCACCCGGGCAGCAGCGACCTGACCGAGTTCGAGCTGTCCAGCCTGCTCGGCTGCCTGCAGCAAGCCATCCCGCTGCCGCTGCCGCCAGTGGCCGAGGAGGCGCTGTTGCACGCCGCCGAGCCCGCCGAGGTGCTGCTGCTGATCAACGTCGGCGTCGACCCGCTCAAGGCCCACAGCCAGCTCAACGTGCACCTGACCACCGGACGCACCGACTCGCTGGGCTACTCCGGGGTGCGCGAGAACCTGGTGCTGACCCTCGACCAGGTCAGCCTGAACAGCTGGAACGAGCTGCTGGTCAGTCGCTACGACGGCCCGCATGCCCTGCTCGACTGCCTGCGCGACTACCTCAACAGCCTGCCGAGCGGGCGCCTGCCCAAGCTGCAGGTGCGCTGTTTCTGCCGCAACCGTGCCCAGGCCATCGCCCAGCGTGTCGAGGAACTGTTCCGCGATGCCCTGAGCAGCCTGGCCAGCGGCACCGGCAGCCGCTATCTGCTGCAGGTGCAGCAACACTTCCACGTGCTGGAACTGCTGCCGGGCCAGGTCAGCCATGCCGCCCTCAGCGACCTGCCGAGCCTGATCGAGCACCTGGGCGAGGAGCAGCCGGCATACAGCCCGCTGCGCCTGGATCGGCATGCCCTGGAAGGGGAAGACCTGGCGCTGATCCTGCCGCAGGGCCGCCCGGACTGCATCCAGGTGTTCTACCGGGTCAACGAGGACAGCGCCGAGCTCAGCGTGCTGGACGAACACAACGCCCTCTGGCGCCAGCGCCTGCCGTTTCGCGACGAGCAGAGCCTGCTGACCCCGCTGCAACGCTTCCTGCAATCGCTGCTGTACAGGCGCAACGCCCTGCTGCCGCTGGACAGCCCGCTGCCGCCGGCGGCGCTGGAAGTGCTCTATTACGAGATACTCCCACCCGGCCAGCAGCGCGCCCGCCAGCTGGAGCGCCGCGTGCCGCCGCAGGCACCGGCGAGCCACGCCTTCTATGACGTGCAGGCCATCGTCGAACCGGCCGATGGAGGCCGGGTGCATATCACCCTGTACTGCAACCACCGCGAGTTCTCCGAGCTGGAGTACGGCGCCGAACTGTTCAGCGCCGTGGCCCGGCATATCCTCGCCCAGCGCCGCGGCGCCGAGCGCTACCCCTGCTACATCACCGACCTCGACCTGTCGCGCATCCTCGGTGAGGGACATGCGCAGAGCATCCACTACCTGCGCTACAAGGCCGAACTGGAAGGCGCACTGAACGGCGCGCTGCAAAAGGCCTGATGATGGAGAACCCATGAGTTTCGTCAGCATCCTGCTCGGCGGCGCCGTCATCGGCGTCGGCTACTGGCAGTGGCGGCGCAGCCGCGACCGCCAGCGCCGCCACTTCATCGCCACCTATCGCTTCCCCGAGCGCCTGCGCCTGAAGCTGACGGAGACCTACCCGCAACTCGATCCGCAGCAACAGGAGAAAGTGCTGCAGGGCCTGCGCGAGTATTTCCAACTGTGCCAGATGGCCAAGCGGCGCGTGCTCGCCATGCCTTCGCAGGCGGTGGACGTCGCCTGGCACGAGTTCATCCTCTACACCCGTCAGTACGGCGAGTTCTGCCGCAAGGGTCTGGGCCGCTTCCTGCACCATACGCCCAGCGATGTCATGCCCAGCGCCAAGGTCGCCAGCGAAGGCATCCGCCGCGCCTGGCGCCTGGCCTGCATCCGTGAGGGCATCCGCCCGGATGCCCCGACACGCCTGCCCTTGCTGTTCGCCCTGGATGCCGAACTGGGCATCGCCGATGGTTTTCACTACCGCCTGGACTGCGGCGCCCATCCCGGCAGCTACCGCAATGGCGATGCCTACTGTGCCAGCCATATGGGCTGCGGTTCGGGTTGCGCCAGCGGCTGCGGTGGCGATGCCTCCTCATCCAGCGACAGCAGTTGTGGCAGTGGCTGCGGCGGTGGTGGGGATTAACCCTGCATCGGCGCCTGTGGGTGTTGCAGGGCATACAGGTAGGAGCCCGTGAGGCTGTGGTTGACCTCAATGGAGGCATAGCTGGCGGTGAAGGTGACGGCCAGGCCGAGGTGCTGGTAGAGCAGTGTGTCGGTCACCCCCGGCGGCACTTCCGGCACCACGTCGCTGTCGTTGACCACCCGAAAGGTCGGCACGCCCAGGCCGTTGTAGGAAACGGCGAAGTCCGGCGCGGCGAGGCGCGGACTGGCGAAGTTGTAGTGCTGCAGCGCCTGGTCCGGCCAGCGCTCGCGCAGGTCGAGCACCGCCATGCTGCTCAGGGCGCAGCCCAGGCTGTGTCCACAGACCCATAACGATCCCTGCGGCTGCAGGCTGTCGAGGGCCGCCAGGGCCAGGTCGCGCAGCGAGCCGTACAGCTTGAGAAAACCCGCATGCACCTGGCCCTGACCATCGGCCCAGGGCCAGGTTTTCTGCTCGATATCGAGATCATCCAGCCAGTCCTGCGCCGACTCGGTGCCACGCAGCACCAGGTAGGTCTCGCCCTGGTCGTTGGCGGCGGCAAAGCCGAAAGGTTCGGACTCGTTGAGAAAGTGCAGTTCGCTGAGGATGCTCCAGATCGGCGCGGAAAACCGCCAGCCAGCCATCTGCGGCGCCTGCCAATGGAAGTCCTGGGGGCGGTGGGGGCGGTCCTGTTGCTGCCACTGGGCGTACTGGGCGTAGGCCTGGGCCACCAGTTCGGCACAGGTCAGCGCGCGGGCCAGGGAAAAGTCCTGAGGGAAGTACAGGGGCAGACTGGACATGGCGGGCCTCCTTGCCGGCAGTGGGTTCAGACACTCTAGTCCAGATGCGGCGACGGGCGCGAAGTTCCTGCCGGCCGCAAGCAATCAATTCTGCTGATAGTTACTACGAGCAAGCTGCATTATTCAATCGAATTTCCATGAGCGAATCTGGCGCCAGATTTCCCTGGCGCAGGCCCGCAAACATGATCCGCTCGACCCCGACACAGAAACCCGACTCGCTGCTGCCTGGCCTCGGCCTACTCGGCATGCTCGCCAGCGTGACCCTGGCGCTGGCACTCGGCCTGCTGCAGGCCCACACCCACGCGCCTGCAGCCGACACCGCCATCGCCCCCCAGGCGCTGCGCAGCTTGCTAGCGAACTTGCGGGCGAAGGTCTAGGCCATGCAACTGGATGCAGCCCGAGCGCTGCTACTCGCCCTGTTGCTGACACTGATCAATGGCCCGGCCCTGGCCGGTGACGGCAAGGTCAGCGGTGGCGGCCTGGCTCGCACCATCGAATGCAACCAGAACATGGCGCACAAGCTTGAGCTGGACGAGCGTCTGCGGCGCGCCAGCGAAACCCCGCCGAGTCAGCGACGGGCACGCTGGTCACCTCGATTTCTCTGGAACTGAGCCCTCAGCTCAGATAGGCACCCGCCGCTTCGGGCTGGTACTCCACCGCCAGCAGGGTCAGCTTCAGCGGCTTGCCGGCCGGCCCCGGCCAGTCGATATGCTGGCCCACGGTAAGTCCGAGCAGGGCGCAACCCACCGGCGCGAGAATCGACACCCGCCCCTCGCCACCGGCGTCCTCGGGAAACACCAGGGTCAGGTGGTAATCCTTGCCGCTGCCTTCCTCGCGGCAATGCACCCGCGAATTCATGGTCACCACCCCGGCCGGCACCTCGGTATGGCCCACGACCTGAGCGCGCGCCAACTCCGTTTCCAGAGCCTTGGCGGTCGAGCCGAAGTCCTCCAGGCTGTCGAGCAGGCGCTCCAGGCGCTGCAGGTCGAGACGGGTGATGGTGATGGCGGGGGTGCTGCTCATGGTGGCGGATGCTCTCCTTGGGGCCAGATAAAGCAAAACCCCGCCCGAAGGCGGGGTTTTGAACGGTTAGTCAGCTTCCAGCGAACCTAACACATGCCAGGCAATAAGCAAGACCGCTCAGTCACCTAACCCTGGAATGGACCGCAGGCGCGCTTGCGCTGCCTGGCAGATCTGCCGGCGGCGCACACTGTCGGCCTTGCCCCACTCGAGAATCTCGGCCAGGGTGCGCCCGCAGCCCAGACACCGGTCCTGATCATCCAGGCAACACTGGCGGCGGCAGGGCGACTCGACCGTATCAGAGTTCTTCGAAATCGAGCTCTTCACCAGCCTGCTCCCGGGTGACCCGGCCCAGGAGCTCGCCCAGCGGCTCCTCGCTGGTGTCGCAGATCCACAGGCCCTGGTCGGCGTCGTAGTCGAAGTGGAAGCCGCCCGAGCGCGCCGCCACCCACAGCTGACGCAGCGGCTCCTGGCGGCTGAGGATCAGCTGAGTGCCGTTCTCAAAGCGCACGGTGAGCACACCGGCGGAGTTTTCCAGGTCGAGGTCCAGATCGCTGTCATCGAAAATGTCTTCCACAGCTTGCTGGGCGGCATCGACCAGGTCATGGAAACGGGCTTCGCTCAAACTCATCGCAACGTCCTCTGGGCCTTTCTGGGATTTAGCGAGCTAGCGCCAGGCAAGGCGAAAACTGGCGAGGAAGCGGAGTTTACAGAGAGTAAATGAGCATTCCGAGCCTGTTTTCAACACAGCATGGCCGACGTGCAGCAAATACCAGGAAGGCTCAAGTGTGGGGGGCGGAATCCAGCAGACTTTGCCGGTAGGCGCCGGGGCTCTGCCCGGTCCAGCGGCGAAAGGCGCGCGCCAGCGAGCCGGCCTCGCTGAAACCGACCAGGAAGGCGACCTCCGCCAGCTCCAGCGCGGGGTCGCGCAAGTAATGCAGCACCAGTTGCTGACGGGTTTCGTCGAGCAGTTGGCTGAACGACAACCCACCTTCGCGCAGGCGGCGCTGCAGGGTGCGCGCGCTGAGCTGCAGGCTCTGCGCCAGCAGCTCCAGATCGGCGCCCTGCTCTGGCAGCTGACGAGCCAGCTCGCGGCGTGCGCGGTCGAGCACACTGTGGCCCTGGTTAAGCTGGCCGAGCAGGCGGTCGGCGTGGGCATCGAGCAGCTGACGTAATTGTGCATCGGCCTGGCCGAGCGGTGCGGCCAGCAGGCGCTTGGGGAACACCAGGGCATTGTCGGCCTGACCGAACAGCACCGGACAGCCGAAGATGCGCTGGTGCTCGGAAGTGTCGGCCGGCGCCGGATGCTGGAAACGCACCTCGGTGGGCGGAATCTGCAGGCCGGTGATCCAGCGGCCGAAGGTCAGCCAGCCGGCCAGGGTTTCCTCGCTGTGCTGGCGCTGCTGCTGGCGGATCAGCGGTTCCCAGCTATGCGCCACCTGGGGCTCCAGGCCTTCGCGCGGCGGCTCCTCGTCGAGATCGACGCGCCCCAGGTTGCCGACCAGGGTGGCGTAGCGGGCCTGACGATGCAGCGCATCGGACAAGGTCGCGCAACTCATGATCAGGTAGCCGAGCACGCCGTAATAACCGGGCCGCATGGCCTCGCCCAGATGCAGGCCAAGATTGGCGTCGCCGGTCACCCGTACACCTTCGCCGAGCAGCTCCAGATAGGTACTGACGGCAATGCGCTGGTCGCGCTGAGCCAGGATGCCCGGCTGCAGCTGCACCTTGGCCAGCAGCTCGGTACTGACGAAGCCCTGGCGATCGAGGTAGTCCAGCAGCCCTTGCAGATAGGCGACCGATACCGAACTGGCAATAGAAGTAGGGGCTTGCATCTGGGCTCCGTGTTTTTGCCCCATGCTAGCCGCAATCCCGGGCGGCGGGCAGACCGAGCGCGCCAGCCCGAGGGTCGCGGAGCCCGCCGGACGTGCATAGGCAAGCAACCGGGGGGTGGGTATACTCCGGGCCATTCACGATTTTGCAAAGGACCCCACCATGAAGCGCCTGCTGCTGCCCTTCATCGCGCTTGTCGTAGTCACCGCCGCCCTCGCCGGTTGTGGCCAGAAAGGCCCGCTGTACCACCCGGACGACGAAAAAACCACGCAAGACCGCGACAAAGACGTCTTCCTCTAAGGGGGTTCCATGCAAGCCTTTACCAACCGCGACGGGCAACTGTTCGCGGAGGGCGTGGCCCTGTCCGCTATCGCCGAACGCTTCGGCACGCCCACCTACGTCTATTCCCGCGCCCACATCGAGGCGCAGTACCGGGCCTATGCCGATGCCCTGACCGGCATGCCGCACCTGGTCTGCTTCGCGGTCAAGGCCAACTCCAACCTGGGCGTGCTGAACGTGCTGGCGCGCCTCGGCGCCGGCTTCGACATCGTCTCCCGGGGCGAGCTGGAGCGCGTGCTGGCCGCCGGTGGCGAACCGGCCAAGATCGTCTTCTCCGGTGTCGGCAAGACCCGCGACGATATGCGCCGCGCCCTGGAAGTCGGCGTGCACTGCTTCAACGTCGAATCCGTCGACGAACTGGAGCGCCTGCAACTGGTCGCCGCCGAGCTGGGCAAGACTGCGGCCATCTCGCTGCGGGTCAACCCGGATGTGGACGCGGGCACCCACCCGTACATTTCCACCGGTCTGAAAGAGAACAAGTTCGGTATCGACATCGAGCAGGCCCCGGCGGTCTATGCCCGTGCCGCCGAGCTGGCGAACCTGGAAATCGTCGGTGTCGACTGCCATATCGGCTCGCAGCTGACTAGCCTGCCGCCCTTCCTCGACGCCCTCGACCGCCTGCTGGCGCTAGTCGACCAGCTGGCCGCGCAAGGCATTCAGATCAAGCATCTGGACCTCGGCGGCGGCCTCGGCGTGCAGTACCGCGATGAGCAGCCACCGCTGGCCGGTGACTACATCGCCGCCGTGCGCGAGCGCCTCAAGGGTCGTACGCTGGCCCTGGTCTTCGAACCGGGCCGCTCCATCGTGGCCAACGCTGGCGTGCTGCTGACCCGTGTGGAATACCTCAAGCACACCGCGCACAAGGACTTCGCCATCGTCGACGCGGCGATGAACGACCTGATCCGTCCGGCGCTGTACCAGGCCTGGATGGACGTCACCCCGGTGCAGCCGCGCGACGGCGAGACACGCAACTATGACCTGGTCGGGCCGATCTGCGAGACCGGCGACTTCCTGGCCAAGGGCCGCGAGCTGGTGCTGGCCGAGGGCGATCTGCTGGCCGTGCGTTCGGCCGGTGCCTACGGCTTCGTCATGAGTTCCAACTACAACACCCGCGGCCGCGCCGCCGAGGTGCTGGTGGATGGCGAGCAGGCCCATGAAGTGCGGCGTCGCGAGACCCTCGCCGAACTCTACGCCGGCGAAAGCCTGCTGCCTGAGTGAGGGCGCGATCATGCTATTGCGCTTCACCAAGATGCACGGCCTCGGCAATGACTTCATGGTCCTCGACCTGATCAGCCAGCACGCACATATCCAGCCCAAGCACGCCAAGGCCTGGGGCGACCGGCATACCGGCGTCGGCTTCGACCAGTTGCTGCTGGTCGAAGCGCCGAGCAACCCGGACGTCGACTTCCGCTACCGCATCTTCAACTCCGACGGTTCGGAAGTGGAGCAGTGCGGCAACGGCGCGCGCTGTTTCGCCCGTTTCGTGGTGGACAAGCGCCTGACCGTGAAGAAGCAGATTCGCGTCGAGACCAAGGGCGGCATCATCGAGCTCAACCTGCGTCCGGACGGCCAGGTCACCGTGGACATGGGCGCGCCGCGCCTGGTTCCCGAGCAGATCCCCTTCCAGGCCGAGGCCGAAGCGCTGAGCTACGCAGTCGAGGTGGAAGGTCAGAGCCATGAGCTGGCCGCGGTGTCGATGGGCAACCCGCACGCCGTGCTGCGCGTCGATAACGTCGACACGGCACCGGTGCACAGCCTGGGGCCGAAGCTCGAACACCATCCGCGCTTCCCCAAGCGGGTCAACGTCGGCTTCCTGCAGGTCATCGACCGCAAGCAGGCACGCCTGCGCGTGTGGGAGCGTGGCGCTGGCGAGACCCAGGCCTGTGGCACCGGCGCCTGCGCCGCCGCCGTGGCCGCCATCCGCCAGGGCTGGATGGACTCGCCGCTGCAGCTGGAACTGCCCGGCGGCAAGCTGTCCATCGAGTGGGCAGGCCCCGGCCAGCCGGTTATGATGACCGGACCCGCCGTTCGCGTGTACGAAGGACAAGTCCGCTTATGAGTGACCAGGATCAGACTCCGCTCGATGCCGAGACCGTTGCCGCCTACCTGCGCCAGCACCCGGAATTCTTCGTCGACCACGAGGAGCTGATTCCCGAGCTGCGCATTCCTCATCAGCCGGGCACCACGGTGTCGCTGGTGGAGCGCCAGGTGAAACTGCTGCGCGAGCGCAACATCGAGATGCGCCACCGCCTGTCGCAGCTGATGGATGTAGCCCGCGACAACGACCGCCTGTTCGACAAGACCCGCCGCCTGGTGCTCGACCTGCTCGACGCCGCCAGCCTGGAAGAGGTCATCGGCGCCGTAGAAGACAGCCTGCGCCACGAGTTCCAGGTGCCCTTTGTCGGCCTGATCCTGTTCAGCGAAACGCCGCTGGGTGTCGGCCGTACCGTCAGCTCGGCCGAAGCGCACCAGGCCATCGGCGGCCTGCTGGCCGGCGGCAAGACCACCTGCGGCGTGCTGCGTCCCAACGAGCTGGAGTTTCTCTTCGGCGAGGCCGAACACAGCCAGGTTGGCTCCGCCGCCGTGGTCGCCCTCAGCCACCAGGGCCTGCACGGCGTGCTGGCCATCGGCAGCCCGGACCCGCAGCACTACAAGAGCAGCCTGGGCACCCTGTTCCTCGGCTACGTCGCCGAAGTGCTGGCCCGCGTCCTGCCGGACTTCGCCGAACCCCTGCGCTCGGCACGCTGATACCCTGGTCGCGAGCGCTGCTCGCGACGCTTTTGCGCAGATCGTTTCGCGAGTAGAGGCCAAGCGCGTCCTCGCTTCCACCCGCATCCTCGCACCTGGAGCCATCCATGCAGGGTCATCTCGACGCCTACCTCGAACACCTGCGCAGCGAGCGCCAGGTTTCCCCGCACACACTCGACGGCTACCGCCGCGACCTGCTCAAGGTGCTGGCGCTGTGCGAGAAGAGCGCCATCGGCGACTGGCCCGCGCTGGACACCCGCAACCTGCGCGCCTTCATCGCCCGCCTGCACGCCCAGGGCCAGTCCAGCCGCTCGCTGGCGCGCCTGCTCTCGGCGGTACGCGGCCTCTACCAGTATCTGAATCGCGAAGGTGTGTGCCGACACGATCCGGCTGCCGGCCTCGCCGCCCCCAAGGGCGAACGACGCCTGCCACGAGCGCTGGACGCCGACCGCACAGCGCAACTGCTCGATGGCGCACTGGAGGACGACTTCCTCGCCCTGCGCGACCAGGCCATGCTCGAACTGTTCTATTCCTCCGGCCTGCGCCTGTCAGAGCTGGTCGGTCTGAACATCGCCGAGCTGGACCTCACCGCCGGCCTGGTACGCGTGCTCGGCAAGGGCAACAAGGCCCGCGAGCTGCCGGTCGGACGCAAGGCCCGTGAGGCCATCGAGGCCTGGCTGCCCGTGCGCCAGCTGAGCAATCCGGCCGACGGCGCGGTGTTCGTCGGCCGCCAGGGCAAGCGCCTGAGCCCGCGCGCCATCCAGCTGCGAGTGCGCCAGGCCGGCGTGCGCGAGCTGGGCCAGCACCTGCATCCACACATGCTCAGGCACAGCTTCGCCAGCCATATGCTGGAGTCCAGCCAGGATCTGCGCGCCGTGCAGGAGCTGCTCGGCCACGCCGATATCGCCACGACCCAGGTCTACACCCACCTGGACTTCCAGCACCTGGCCAAGGTGTACGACGGCGCCCACCCGCGCGCCAAACGCAAGAGCGAGCCCTGATGACGATTCAACTGGTCACCTTCGACCTCGACGACACCCTGTGGGACGTCACCCCGGTGATGCACGGCGCCGAAGCGGCGCTGCGCGACTGGCTGGCCGCCACGGCGCCGCGCCTGGGACCGGTGCCGGTCGAACACCTGTGGAGCATTCGCGCCCGTCTGCTGGGCAGCGAGCCCATGCTCCGCCATCGTTTGAGCGAGCTGCGCCGACGCATCCTGTTCCATGCCCTGCGCGATGCCGGCTATGCCGAGGATGAGTCCGCCGACCTCGCCGAGCAGGGCTTTCAGGTCTTCCTCGCCGCGCGTCACCAGGTCGAGCTGTTTCCAGACGTGCACCGCACCCTGGAGCAACTGGCCGACCGCTACATCCTCGGCGTGATCACCAACGGCAACGCCGACGTGCGCCGCCTGGGCCTGGCCGACTACTTCCGCTTCGCCCTCTGCGCCGAGGAGCTGGGCGTCGGCAAGCCGGACCCGCATCCCTTCCGCACCGCCCTGCAACAGGCCGGGGTGCCCGCCGCTGCGGCCGTGCATATCGGCGACCATCCCGGTGACGATATTGCCGGGGCCCAGGCCAGCGGCCTGCGCGCCATCTGGTTCAACCCTCAGGGCAAGGCCTGGGGCGAGGCGCCGGCGCCGGATGCCCAGGTCCGCAGCCTGGCCGAACTGCCGGCGCTACTGGAAAGCTGGGGCACGACTCGGTAGGTTGCTCTCGCGCGGGACCCGCTCAGCGCCTATTCGCGGCTAAATCCACGCCGACGGCCCGCATCAGTGATATGCACTCCCATAAAAAAGCCCGCAATAGCGCGGGCTTTTTTATCGCGACGGCCGTCCTCAGATGGGGCGGCTGCCGTACTTGCTGTCCGGTTTCTTGGGCGGGTCGGCCACCACGTTGGGCTCGATCTCCTGAACCTTGCCACCGCGGGTGAGGAACTCCTCCATCGCCCTGGCCAGGGCATCGCGATCCTTCTGCTTGGCCTCGATGCTGGGCAGTTCTTCCGGCTCTACGGCCGCCTTGGCCTTCTTGCTCGGTTTGCTGCCAGGCTCCACGGCATCGCTGCCGTCGTCCTCGCTATCGTCGCCGCTGTCGGCCGCTTCCAGCTCTTCGCCGTCATCCTCGTCGGCCCCTTCAAGATCGTCCTGTTCCAGTTCTTCGTCGCTCATGTTCTACCTCATGACTTGCGCAAAGCAGGTTACTTATAGACCAGTGACACGCAATGCAAAATGTCACCGGAAAAAATTCACATCTCAACGGCGCTCGCCGTGCACGGTCGCCAACACCCTACGACCACCGCCATGCTCACGATGTTCGCCAAGGTAGACGCCCTGCCAGGTGCCGAGACACAGGCGCCCTGCAGTTATCGGCAGACTCAGCTGGCAGCCCAGCAGGCTGGACTTGAAATGCGCCGGCAGATCGTCCGGGCCCTCATAGTCGTGCTCGTAACCGCCTTCCCCCTGGGGTACCAGGCGGTTGAAGAAGCGCTCGAAGTCGCGGCGCACCGCACCATCGGCATTCTCGTTGATGGTCAACGAAGCCGAGGTGTGCTGCAGCCACAGGTGCAGCAGGCCGACACGGTAGTCGGCAAGCTCGGGCAGCGCAGCGACGATCTCGTCAGTTACCAGATGGAATCCGCGCGCCCGCGGGCGCAGTTCGATCAGCCGCTGTAGCCACATGGCGGGCACCTGCAACATGCGTTGGGGGCGCATTCTAGCGCGGCCGCAGAAAAAACAAAGGGCGCCCGAAGGCGCCCTTGTGAAAAACCCGTGGAGTCACTTCTTGCTGGTGAATTCCGGGTAGGCTTCCATGCCGCATTCGGCGATATCCACGCCTTCGTATTCTTCTTCCTCACTAACACGCAGACCGAACACCAGCTTGATCACGAACCAGACGATCAGGCTGGCGATGAACACGAATGCGAAGATCGAACCGATACCCAGCAGCTGGGCACTCAGGGTCGAGTCGCCGTTGGTCAGGCAGACGGCCAGCAGGCCCCAGATACCCACCACGCCATGCACCGAGATGGCGCCGACCGGATCGTCGAGCTTCAGCTTGTCCAGGCCGAGGATGGAGAACACCACCAGCACGCCGCCCACGGCACCGATCAGGGTGGCCTGCAGTGCGGTCGGGGTCAGCGGCTCGGCGGTGATCGCCACCAGACCGGCCAGGGCGCCGTTGAGGGCCATGGTCAGGTCGGCCTTGCCGAACAGGATGCGCGCCACGATCAGCGCAGCGATCAGGCCACCGGCAGCAGACATGTTGGTGTTGACGAAGACGTTGGCCACGGCGTTGGCATCATCGATGGTGCTCATCTTCAGCTGCGAGCCGCCGTTGAAGCCGAACCAGCCCATCCACAGGATGAAGGTACCGAGGGTAGCCATCGGCAGGTTGGCGCCGGGAATGGCGTTGATCTGGCCGTTGGAACCGTACTTGCCCTTGCGCGCACCGAGCAGCAGCACACCTGCCAGAGCGGCAGCGGCACCGGCCATGTGCACCACGCCGGAACCGGCGAAGTCGAGGAAGCCAGCTTCGTTGAGGAAGCCCGAGCCCCACTTCCAGAAGCCCTGGATCGGGTAGATGAAGCCGGTCATGACCACCGCGAAAGCGAGGAAGGCCCACAGCTTCATGCGCTCGGCCACGGCACCGGAGACGATCGACATGCAGGTCGCGGCGAACACCACCTGGAAGAAGAAGTCGGAACGGCTCGAGTAGTAGGGAGCATCGTCACCGCCGCCCAGGATGGCATCGGCAGTGTTCTCGTCGCCCAGCAGGAAACCCAGGCTCGGCAGGATGCCGCCCTCGGGGCTGGAGTACATGATGTGATAGCCGATCAGCATGTACATGATGCTGGCGATCGCATACAGGGCGATGTTCTTGGTGAGGATTTCGGTGGTGTTCTTCGCGCGCACCAGGCCGGATTCGAGCATGGCGAAGCCTGCCGCCATCCACATCACCAGGGCGCCGCACATCAGAAAGTAGAAAGTATCAAAGCCGTACTGCAAGGCAGTCAGTGCTGTGTTGTCCATGATTCACCTCTTGGCTGGGGTGCTTGAAGCGGCGCCCGGTTCCACCCGGGCACCGCATCGGCGGCTTTACAGGTTGTAACCACGCTCGTTGTGCAGGGACAAGTCGAGGCCGACGGTTTCTTCCTCGTCGCTCACGCGCAGCCCCATGACTAGGTCGATGACCTTGAGGATCACGTAGGTGACGATGGCGGTGTACAGCACGGTGACTGCCACACCTTCGATCTGCACCAGCACCTGAGCGCCGATGTCCTCGACGGTGCCGAAGCCACCCAGGGCCGGTGCCGCGAACACGCCGGTGAGGATGGCGCCGACGATGCCGCCGATACCGTGCACGCCGAAGGCGTCCAGCGAGTCGTCGTAGCCCAGCTTGCGCTTGAGGCTGGTCGCGCAGAAGAAGCAGATCACGCCAGCGGCCAGACCGATCACCAGGGCGCCCATCGGGCCGGCAGTACCGGCGGCCGGGGTGATGGCAACCAGGCCCGCGACCACACCGGAAGCGATGCCCAGGGCGCTCGGCTTACCGTGGGTAATCCACTCGGCGAACATCCAGCCCAGGGCGGCAGCGGCGGTAGCGATCTGGGTCACCAGCATGGCCATGCCGGCAGTGCCGTTGGCGGCGATGGCGGAACCGGCGTTGAAGCCGAACCAGCCGATCCACAGCATGGCGGCACCGACCAAGGTGTAGCCCAGGTTGTGCGGCGCCATGGCGGCAGTCGGGTAGCCCTTGCGCTTGCCCAGTACCAGACAGGCCACCAGGCCAGCGATACCGGCGTTGATGTGCACCACGGTGCCACCGGCGAAGTCGAGTACGCCGGCATCCCACAGGTAGGCACCGTCACCGGACCAGACCATGTGGCAGATTGGGGCGTAGACCAGGGTGAACCAGACGCCCATGAACACCAGCATCGCGGAGAACTTCATGCGCTCGGCGAAGGCACCGACGATCAGCGCCGGGGTGATGATGGCGAACGTCATCTGGAAGGTGATGAACACGCTTTCAGGGAAGGCACCGACCAGGCTGTCGACGGTCAGACCGCTGAGGAAGGCCTTGGACAGGCCGCCGACGAAGGAGTTGAGGTTGGTCACCCCCTGCTCCATGCCGGTGGTGTCGAACGCCATGCTGTAGCCGTACACCACCCAGAGGATGCTGATAAGGCCGGTGATGGCGAAACACTGCATCATCACCGACAGCACGTTCTTGGAACGCACCATGCCGGCGTAGAACAGCGCCAGGCCGGGGATGGTCATGAACAGCACCAGCGCGGTTGCGGTGAGCATCCACGCGGTGTCGCCGCTGTTGAGCACCGCCTCGTCGGCCATGGCCAGACCGGGGGTCAACAGAGACAAAAGGGCTCCTAGCCCTGCGAATTTTCGCAGAGTCATGTTGTTTCTCCTGGGGCTTGAGGGGGTTCGGGGCTTAGATCGCGTCGGTGCCGGTTTCGCCGGTACGGATACGGATGGCCTGCTCCAGGGGAACCACGAAGATCTTGCCGTCACCGATCTTGCCGGTGTTGGCAGCCTTGGTGATGGCCTCGATTACGCGGTCCAGTTGGTCGTCGGCGATGGCGACGTCGATCTTCACTTTCGGCAGAAAGTCGACCACGTACTCGGCGCCGCGATACAGTTCGGTGTGACCTTTCTGACGACCGAAGCCTTTGACTTCGGTGACGGTGATGCCCTGCACGCCGATCTCGGACAGCGACTCGCGTACGTCGTCGAGCTTGAACGGCTTGATGATGGCAGTGACTAGCTTCATGAAACTCTCTCCCGTTTAAGTGGACTTGCCCCAGGAAAACGAACCCGGGCCAAGTCTAAGCGCAGTGTCTGGCTTTTGTAACGCGCCGACCGCCTGGGTCGGAACCAACCTACCGCATCCGGTGAGGCATTCCCCCGCCTCATCCTGCGCACCGGTACTGCATCGGTGCACGCGTCACAGGGTGATAAGCAGAAAGCTTGCCAGCTATGCCAAAAGGCCACTTTTTCATGCAGTTAGCCCTCACGCTCTGGGGCAAGGTGGAATTGCGCACAGCCTCTCGCACCACATTGACGCACTCGCACCACCGCGAGTGATCAAAAACTGTGCATAAGGCCAGAGACCGCGACAGCACTAGGCCCGTGCTACACTGCCGGCCGTTTGCAACCGGAAGAAAGCCACCATCATGCTGCCGCCCAAAGCCTTGCTCGACACCCTCGCCGGCCACGCCTCGCGCCTGTTCAGCAGCGACAGTCCGCTGCCTCGCGGCGAACTGGAAGCCCAGTTCAAGGCCCTGTTGCAGAGCGCCTTCGGCAAGCTGGACCTGGTCAGCCGCGACGAGTTCGACAGCCAGATGGCCGTCCTGGCTCGCACCCGTGCCCGCCTGGAAGCGCTGGAAGCCAAGCTGGCGGCGCTGGAAGCCCAACAGAACCCACCCGCCGAGTAATGCCATCGGCGGGCATGCGATCAAGGAGTGATCCATGTCCCTGGCCATCGTCCACAGCCGCGCCCAGGTCGGCGTTGAAGCCCCGGCCGTCACCGTCGAGGCACACCTGGCCAACGGCCTGCCGAGCATGGCCCTGGTCGGCCTGCCGGAAACCGCAGTCAAGGAAAGCAAGGACCGCGTGCGCAGTGCCATACAGAATTCCGGCTTCGATTTTCCCGCGCGGCGTATCACCCTCAACCTGGCCCCCGCCGACCTGCCCAAGGACGGAGGGCGTTTCGACCTGGCCATCGCCCTGGGCGTGCTGGCCGCCAGCGGCCAGGTGCCGCTCGAAGGCCTGGGCGAGCTGGAATGCCTGGGCGAACTGGCGCTGTCCGGCGAAGTGCGCCCGGTGCAGGGCGTATTGCCCGCAGCATTGGCAGCGCGAGCCGCCGGGCGCACCTTGGTGGTGCCTCGCGCCAACGCCGAAGAGGCGTGCCTGGCTTCCGGCCTGACGGTGCTTGCCGTCGGTCACCTGCTGGAGCTGGCCGCCCACCTCAACGGCCACACCCCACTGACGCCACACCAGGCCGGCGGCCTGCTGCGCCAACCCGCGAGCTATCCGGACCTGGCCGAGGTGCAAGGCCAGCTGGCCGCCAAGCGCGCCTTGCTGGTCGCCGCCAGCGGCGGCCACAACCTGCTACTCAGCGGCCCGCCCGGCACCGGCAAGACCTTGCTGGCCAGCCGCCTGCCGGGCCTGCTGCCGCCGCTCAGCGAAGAAGAAGCCCTGGAAGTCGCCGCCATCCACTCGGTCGCCAGCCAGGCTCCACTGGAGGCCTGGCCACAACGACCCTTTCGCAGCCCGCACCATAGCGCCTCCGGGCCGGCACTGGTCGGAGGCGGCAGTCGCCCGGTACCCGGCGAAATCACCCTAGCGCACCAGGGCGTGCTGTTCCTCGATGAACTGCCGGAGTTCGACCGCAAGGTGCTCGAGGTGCTGCGCGAGCCCCTGGAAAGCGGGCAGATCGTCATCGCCCGGGCCCGCGACAAGGTACGCTTCCCTGCCCGCTTCCAACTGGTGGCAGCGATGAACCCCTGCCCGTGCGGCTACCTGGGCGACCCTGGCGGGCGCTGCCGCTGCAGCCCGGACCAGGTGCAACGCTACCGCGCCAAGCTGTCCGGGCCGCTGCTCGATCGTATCGACCTGCACCTGACCGTCGCCCGCGAAAGTACCAGCCTGCTCACCACCGGCGAGGGCGGCGAAACCAGCGCCAGTGCCGCCGCCCGGGTAGCTGCGGCACGCCGGCGGCAGCTGCAGCGCCAGGGCTGCGCCAACGCCTTTCTCGACCTGCCGGGCCTGCAGCAACACTGCTCTTTGCCGGAAGAAGATCGACGCTGGCTCGAACAGGCCAGCGAGCGCCTACACTTGTCCCTGCGCGCGGCGCATCGCCTGCTCAAGGTGGCACGTACCCTCGCCGATCTCGAGGACGTTGCCCAGATCGGCCGCCATCATCTGGCAGAGGCGCTGCAGTATCGTCCCAGTGCAGATCACTAAGATCATCCGATAAAGCTATCAGAATCATCCTATTCAGAAATTAAAGCTATAAGACGTGCTACCCTATCGGGCCTCCCGCCCTTGGCGGCCCATCCGATAACAAGGAGAGCTAGCTCAATGGAGGCATCTTCGTCTTCGCTCAACAAGCCGGTGTTTTTCAGCTCGGCCATCCTCATCATCGCTCTGGTGCTCTACAGCACGTTGCTCCCGGAGCAGGCGCAAAGCCAATTCGCCCTGCTGCAAGGCTGGATCATCGACAAGGCCAGTTGGTTCTACGTCCTTACCGTAGCCCTTATCCTGATCTGTTGCGTTTTCCTCGCCGTCAGCCGCTACGGTGACCTCAAGCTCGGCCCGGACCACAGCCAGCCCGAATACCGCAACACCACCTGGTTCGCCATGCTGTTCTCTGCCGGCATGGGCATCGGTCTGATGTTTTTCGGCGTCGCCGAGCCGCTGATGCACTTCACGTCACCGCCCAGTGGCGATCCCGGCACGGTGCAAGCCGCCCGCGAGGCGATGAAGCTGACCTTCTTCCACTGGGGCCTGCACGCCTGGGCGATCTATGCGATCGTCGCGCTGATCCTGGCGTTCTTCTGCTTCCGCCACAACCTGCCGTTGACCCTGCGCTCGGCGCTCTACCCGCTGATCGGTGACCGCATCTATGGCCCTATCGGCCATGCGGTGGATACCTTCGCCATCCTCGGCACGGTGTTCGGCGTGGCCACTTCGCTGGGTTATGGCGTGCTGCAGATCAACAGCGGCTTCCATCACCTGTTCGGCTTGCCGGTGAACACCACGGTGCAGATCGTCCTGATTGCCAGCATCTGCGCCCTGGCCACCCTGTCGGTGGCCAGTGGGTTGAACAAGGGCATCCGCATCCTCTCCGAACTCAACCTTGCGCTGGCCGTACTCCTGCTGCTGTTCGTCCTGGCCCTGGGGCCAACCGTGTTCCTGCTCAAGACCTTCGTGCAGAACAGCGGCGGCTACCTGTCGGAAATCGTCAGCAAGACCTTCAACCTCTACGCCTATGAGCCCACCGACTGGATCGGCGGCTGGACCCTGCTGTACTGGGGCTGGTGGCTGTCCTGGTCGCCCTTCGTCGGCCTGTTCATCGCTCGTATCTCGCGTGGCCGCACCATCCGTGAGTTCATCAGCGGCGTGCTGTTCGTACCGGCCGGCTTCACCTTGCTGTGGATGACCGTGTTCGGCGACACCGCCATCAACATGGTGCTCAACGACGGCCTGCAGAGCCTGGCCGATACGGTGAATGCCGACAGCTCCCTGGCGCTGTTCGCCTTCCTCGAACAGTTCCCGCTGAGCAGTCTGCTGTCGCTGATCGCCGTAGCCATGGTGGTGGTGTTCTTCGTCACCTCGGCCGACTCCGGCGCCCTGGTGGTGGACATGCTGGCCTCCGGGGGCAAGACCCACACGCCACTGTGGCAGCGCCTGTTCTGGTCGGTATTGATCGGCGTGGTCGCGATCTCGCTGCTCCTAGCCGACGGTCTCAAGGCCTTGCAGACCGCGACCATCGCCAGCGCGCTGCCCTTCTCCATCGTGCTGCTGGCCGCGATCTGGGGCCTGCTGCGGGCACTGAAGCTGGATGCCACCAAACGCAGCATCCGCTTCCAGGCACTGCCACACACGCCCAACCGCATGCGCCCGCAGGGCGGCTGGCAACGGCGATTGCGCACCCTGGTGACCTTCCCCAGCCAGGCCGAGGCACAGTCCTTTCTCGCCGACGTCGCGCAATATGCCATCGACGCCGTGACCGAGGAACTGTGCAAGCGCGGCCTGGATGCTCGCCGGGAAAACGGCGAGGATGGTCGCGTGCGCCTGGTGGTGACCCATGGCACGGCAACCGACTTCCTCTATGAAGTGCGTCCGCGGGCCTTCAATCTGCCCAGCTTCGCCCTCCTGGAAAGCCAGGACACCAGCGAGGAACAGCACTACTACCGTGCCGAGGTCCACCTGCTCGAAGGCGGCCAGGACTACGACCTGCTCGGCTGGAGCCGCGACGATGTAATCGGCGACATCATCGACCAGTACGAGAAGCACAGACACTTCCTGCACGTGGTGCGCTGAAACGAAAAAGCCCGGCAATCGCCGGGCTTTTTCATGGGGCATGAACTCAGGCCACGTTGCGCTGCTGCCGCGAGGCGCGCTGGCGGCAAGCCTCGCCGAAGGCTTCGAACATGCGCACCGAGTCCGGGTTCTGTGCTGCCTGCCATTCCGGATGCCACTGCACGGCAAACAGGAAGGGTGACAGGCTCGGCGCATGGAAGGCCTCGACCAGGCCGTCCTCGGCACGCGCCAGCGGTTCCAGGCCCTTGCCCAGGGTCTTGATGCCCTGGCCGTGCAGCGAGTTGACGCCGATCTCCTCGCTCTGCAGCAGCTTGGCCAGCCAGCTGCCGGGCTGCAGGCGCACCTTGTGGCTCTGCGCGTACTGCACGTCCACCGAGTCTTCGGGGTTCTCGCGATGATCGTTGAAGCCTGGCTCGGTGTAGACCTTCTGGTACAGGTCGCCACCCAGGGCCACGTTGATTTCCTGCATGCCGCGGCAGATGGCAAAGATCGGCAGGCCACGGGCAATGGCGGCCTTGATCAGCGGCAGGTCGAACAGGTCGCGGTCGCGGTCCTGGGTCTTCTCGGGAGTAAGGTTTTCCTGGCCGTAGAGAGCCGGATCGATGTTCGAGCCGGCACCGGTCAGGTACACACCATCGGCCATGTCGAGGTACTGCTCGAGGTCTTCGGTGCCGCAGCAGCTGGGCACCAGCACCGGCACGCAGCCAGCAAAATCGGTTACCGGCGTGATGTATTTGTGGGTCATCACCTGGTAGGCGTGGCCCTTGCGCTCCTGGGCGCCCATAGACATCAGTACGACGGGTTTACGTTTGGCGTTGGGGGTCTTTGCGCTGTTGTTGTTGGACATACGTCACCTTGGGGCAGGTTGGCCTGCCGTTGCTGTGCAGGAGGGTCGGAGGAGATCGACGCGCTACCTGTTTGGCACGGTTCCGTCTGTCGGCGGCATTGCATGCGCCCCACCTGGAGGCTTGGAAATGGAAGGTAACGAACCTCCCGCGACGGCCGCATAACAGTCGGAACCGCCAGCACAGTCTGCCCGAGCCGTAAAATATGTCAAACAAATCCAGCCGAACGCAGCAAAATCCGAATCAGGCATCTGGCCTGAAGGCGGCATTTTACGGCGCATCTTTCGACAACAAGCCGCAGCGGCGCGGCTTTTAGGTCCATTATTTTTTACGCAAGGCAGGCAAAACCGCACCAGCGCTCAGACCTCGATGCGCCGGACCGCTGGCAGATGCATCTGCGCCATCTCGGCCAACAGGAAATCGCGCAGCCGGCGCATGCGCTCTTCACCGCGCCGACCGCGCGGCCAGACCAGGTGGTAGCTGTCGCCACTGGCCACGGCACAAGGCCAGGGTAGACCGAGGCGACCCTGCTCGACGTCCTCGGCGACCATCACCAGATCGCCGATGGACACGCCATAACCACGCGCCGCCGCAACGATACCCAGCTCCAGGGTGTCGAAGACCTGGCCGCCCTTGAGCGCCACGCTCTCCTCCAGCCCCATGGCCTGCAGCCAGCGCCGCCAATCACGCCGGTCCGGTGTCGGGTGCAGCAACTCGGCGCTCTGCAGCCGCGGCAGATCCCATGGCCCGGCAGCCGCCTCCTCCGGCGCACACACCGGAATCAGCCACTCGGCGAACAGCTCGACGCTCTCCCACTCCGCCGGAAAGCTCCCGCCGCTGCTGAGCAACACGGCGCAATCGAAGGGCTCCTGATGAAAGTCGACCTTGTCCACATCCATCCAGGCGCTGGTCAACTGCACCTCGATATCGTTGTTGAGCAGGCGAAAGCGCGACAGCCGCGCCAGCAACCAGCGCATGGTCAGGGTCGAGGGCGCCTTAAGACGCAGGGTGGCGTCGTCCGCCCTGAGGCTGGTACAGGCCCGCTCCAGGGCGTCGAAACCGTCGCGTACACCGGGCAGCAGCAGGCGTGCACTTTCGCTCAGACGCAGGTTGCGCCCACTGCGCTCGAACAGGCGACAGGCAAAGTGTTCCTCCAGGGTGCGGATATGCCGGCTCACCGCGCTTTGGGTGATGGCCAGTTCCTCCGCCGCGCGGGTGAAGGAAGCATGCCGGGCGGCGGCCTCGAAGGCACGCAGGGCATAGAGAGGCGGCAGACGTCGGCTCATAGCCGTAATCCATGAGTATTAATCATGCATAGCATCGCTTTTATCCTTTTGTGCGCACCAACGAGTGCCGAGGAGAATTGCGCCATTCTTTGCCAGAGCGGCTCGCTCCGGCAAGCCATCTACCTGAGCCTGACTCATCATGTCGAACATCCTACGCAGCGAGCTCGGCGCCCTGGTGCGCCTCGCCACCCCACTGATCGCCGCGCAACTGGCTCATGTCCTGATGGTGTTCACCGACACCCTGATGATGGGCAAGCTCGGCCCGGCCGAACTGGCAGCCGGCGGCCTGGGTGCGGCCAGCTATTCCTTCGTCTCCATCTTCTGCGTCGGCGTGCTGGCGGCGGTGGGCAACCTGGTCGCCATTCGCCATGGCGCAGACGACCCTGGCGGAGTCAGCCGCCTGACCCAGAGTGGCCTGTGGCTTGCCGCCGGCCTGGCCCTAGGCGCGGGCCTGCTGCTATGGAACCTCGGTCCGCTGCTGCTGCGCTTCGGCCAGGCCGCGCACAATGTGAGCGGCGCCGAGGAGTTCCTCTCCACCCTGGTATTCGCCCTGCCCGGCTACCTGGCCTTCATGGCCCTGCGCGGTTTCACCGCCGCCATCGGCCGGCCCGGCCCGGTGATGGCCATCAGCATCGGCGGTGCGCTAGCCAACTTCGCCCTCAACTGGGCGCTGATCCACGGCTGGTTCGGCCTGCCGCCACTGGGCCTGGCCGGTATCGGCCTGGTCACCGCGCTGGTCAGCAACGTCATGGCCCTGCTGCTGGCCTGGCACCTGGCGCGCCATCCGGCCTACGCCGGCTATGCGCTGCGCCAGGGCCTGCTGCAGCCACGCCTGGACGATCTGCGTGAACTGCTGCGCCTGGGCCTGCCCATCGGCGGCACCTACGCAGTGGAGTCCGGCCTGTTCGCCTTCGCCGCCCTGTGCATGGGCGCACTCGGCAGCCAGGCGCTGGGCGCGCACCAGGTGGCGATCATGTCGGTGTACGCGGCCTTCATGGTGCCGGTGGGCATCTCCTATGCCACCACCTTCCGTATCGGCCAGCACTACGGCGCCGGGCGGTTGGTCGAAGCGCGCCGTGCCGGCCGCCTGGGCATAGGCCTGGGCGCCCTGTGCATGCTCGCCTTCGCGCTGCTGTTCTGGCTGGCGCCACAGTGGGTGGTGGGAATGTTCCTCGATCGCCACGACCCGGCCTTCGCCGAGATCGTCGCGCTGGCCATCAGCCTGCTGGCGGTGGCGGCCTGGTTCGAGCTGTTCGACGGCATCCAGACCATCGCCATGGGCGCCATTCGCGGCCTCAAGGACGGCAAGACCACCCTGCTGGTCGGCCTGGCCTGCTACTGGGGCATTGGCGCGCCGCTGGCGTGGGCACTGGCCTTCACCCTGGGCTGGGGCGCCCAGGGCGTGTGGTGGGGCCTGGCCGGCGGCCTGGCTTGTGCGGCCATCGGCCTGACCTTGGGCTTCGAGTGGAAGATGGCACGCCTGCTGCGACCGCAACCGGTGCCGGCGGCGGCCTGCCCGTCATAGTGCGGAGTTACCTTTCGCGGCAGCGAGATGGGCTCGCGAGCAACCATGGGCGCCCATCTTTCGCGAACAGCTCCCGCGCCTACGGCAGCCTCGTCAGGAAGGCAGGCCGGAAAGCAGCGGTTGGCGCATGCCGAACACCAGGAAGCGCGCCAGCTCGGCCAGCGGCAGCGGCTTGCTGATCAGATAGCCCTGCACCTGGTCGCAGCCGAACTGGCGCAGCAGGGCCAGTTGCTCGGCGCTTTCCACGCCTTCGGCCACCACCTCCAGGTGCAGGTTGTGCGCCAGGTTGATCATCGCCCGCACCAGCTGCCGATTCTCCGCGCGCTCGCCCATGCCGCCGACGAAACTCTTGTCGATCTTCAGCAGGGTGATCGGCAGGTTGTTCAGGTGCACGAAGGACGAGAAGCCCGTGCCGAAATCGTCCAGGGAGAAGCGCACACCGAGCCGGCCGAGGGCCTGCATGGTCTGCTGCACCTGCTCGCTGCGGCGCATGACCGCGGTTTCCGTCAGTTCGAACTCCAGCCACTCGGCATCCACCCCGCGCTCTTCGATCAGGCGATTCAGGGTCGACAGCAGCTGGCTGTCCTGAAACTGGCGGAAGGACAGGTTGACCGCCATGTGCAGCGCCGGCAGGCCACGGCCACGCAGCCACTGCATGTCGCGCAGCGCACGGGAAATCACCCAGTAGCCGAGCGGCACGATCAGCCCGCTCTCCTCGGCCAGCGGCACGAACTCGTCCGGGCCGAGCAGGCCGCGTTCGCCGTGGCGCCAGCGCACCAGCGCCTCAAGGCCGAGAATGCGCCCGCTCTGCAGGCACAGCCGCGGCTGATAATGCAGCTCCAGTTCGTCGCGGCGCAGCGCCCGACGCAGTTCGGTTTCCAGGTCGGCCTTGTTGCGCGCACCACCATGGATGCGCTCGTCGTACAGGTGATAGGTGCAGCCCTGGGCCGCCTTGGCCTGCTGCATGGCGATGTGCGCGTGCCACAACAGCGGGTCGGCGCCCTCGCCGGCGCGCGCATGGGTCAGGCCCAGGCTGCAGCCGAGCAGCAGGCTCTCGCCATCCAGCCAGTACGGCTCGGACAGCGCCTCGACGATGCGCTCGGCCAGCCGCTCGGCACGCTGCGGGTCGCGGCGGGTGTCGAGGAGCAGGGCGAATTCGTCGCTGCCCAGGCGGGCCAGACTGTCGCCGGCTTCCAGCTGGGCCTTGAGACGCCCCACCACCTGCAGGATCAGGCGGTCGCCGGCCTGATAGCCGAGGGCGTCGTTGACGTGTTTGAAGTTGTCCAGGTCGAGGTGGCCGAGCGCCAGGCCGCGCCCCTGATATTCGGCCAGACGTCCGGCCAGCAACGCTTGAAAGCCCTGGCGATTGGCGATACCGGTCAGTGTGTCCTGCTCGGCCAGGCGCTGCAGCGTGCCCTGCAGGCGCGCGCGCTCACCGGCATAACGCAGGCAGCGGCGCAGTACATCCTCACCCAGCTGATCACGCACCAGCCAGTCATAGGCATCGGCCGGTGCGGCAACGGGCTCTGCGTCGAGCAACAGCACCACCGGCAATGGGCAGCGCCCGGGCGCGGGCTGGCAGGCGGGGGTGGTCAGCAGCAGGCCCGGCACATCGTCGTCGAACAGACTGCTGGCGGCCTCCCAGGAGGGCGCAGTGATCAGCGGCCAGCCAATACCCAACGCGGCGAGTCGTGCACGCAGCAAAGCCGCCCACTCCGGCACTTCGGCCAGCAGGATCAGGCGCATGGGTTCAGCAAGCGCGGACAAATGAATTCCCCAAGGTCGACAAGACAGACTCACCCCGTCTGCACGCACCGTTGCTCGGCGTTCTCTTTTCTGCCCCATCCCTGTGCAGGTTTTGCGCATCCTGCGGGAAAGGCATAGCAGCGGCAACCGGGGGGATACGGAACAATCGTACATGATCTTTTAAAATAGTGACTTAGCACACATTCCTTATGTTTTTTATTGGGAACTGCCCGTGTCGTACAGCGGTCGGGCAGCGTCCCGCAAGCGTCTGCCGGCTGCTAGAATGCCGCCTCTTTTTCCTGATCAATTCCTTTGCCATGTCCCGACTCAATCCTCGGCAGCAAGAGGCCGTGAACTACGTCGGCGGCCCACTATTGGTGCTCGCCGGCGCCGGCTCCGGCAAAACCAGCGTGATCACGCGCAAGATCGCCCACCTGGTGCAGAACTGCGGCATTCAGGCCCGCCACATCGTTGCCATGACCTTCACCAACAAGGCCGCGCGGGAGATGAAGGAGCGCGTCGGCACGCTGCTCAAGGGCGCCGAAGCCCGCGGTCTGACCGTATCCACCTTCCACAACCTGGGCATGAACATCATCCGCAAGGAATATGCGGCGCTGGGCTACAAGCCGGGCTTCTCGATCTTCGACGACGGCGACATCAAGGCCCTGCTGACCGACATCATGCAGAAGGAATACGCCGGCGATGATGGCGCCGACGAGATCAAGAACTACATCGACAGCTGGAAAAACGACCTGATCCTGCCCGACGAGGCACTGGCGGGCGCGCGCAATCCCAAGGAGCAGACCGCCGCAGTGGTCTACCTGCACTATCAGCGCACGCTCAAGGCGTACAACGCGGTGGATTTCAACGACCTCATCCTGCTGCCGGTAAAGCTGTTCCAGGAGCACAAGGACATCCTGGAGAAGTGGCAGAACCGCATCCGCTACCTGCTGGTCGACGAGTACCAGGACACCAACGCCAGCCAGTACCTGCTGGTGAAGTTGCTGGTGGGCATGCGCAACCAGTTCACCGTGGTCGGTGACGACGATCAGTCGATCTACGCCTGGCGCGGCGCGCGCCCGGAAAACCTGATGCTGCTGAAAGAGGACTACCCCTCGCTGAAGGTGGTGATGCTGGAGCAGAACTACCGTTCCACCAGTCGCATCTTGAAATGCGCCAACATCCTCATCGCCAACAACCCGCACGTGTTCGAGAAGCAGCTGTGGTCGGAGATGGGCACGGGCGACGAGATCCGCGTGATTCGCACCCGCAACGAAGATGCCGAGTGCGAGCGCGTGGCCCTGGAAATCCTCACCGAGCATCTGCGCACCGAGCGCCCGTACAGCGACTTCGCCATCCTCTACCGGGGCAACTACCAGGCCAAGCTGATGGAGCTGAAACTGCAGCACCACCAGATTCCCTATCGCCTGTCCGGCGGCACCAGCTTCTTCGCCCGCCAGGAGGTGAAGGACCTGATGAGCTACTTCCGCCTGCTGGTCAATCCGGACGACGACAACGCCTACCTGCGGGTGATCAACGTGCCACGCCGCGAGATCGGCTCGACCACGCTGGAGAAGCTCGGCAACTACGCCAGCGAGCGGGGTGTCAGCATGTACGCCGCCAGCGACGAGCTGGGCCTGGGCGAACAGCTCGACAGCCGCTACACGGAGCGCCTGTCGCGCTTCAAGCGCTACATGGACAAGATTCGCGAACAGTGTGCCGGCAACGACCCGATCGGCGCCATTCGCAGCATGATCATGGACATCGACTACGAAAACTGGCTGCGACAGAACGCCTCCAGCGACAAGGTTGCCGACGCACGCATGGGCAACGTCTGGTTCCTCGTCGAGGCGCTGAAGAACACCCTCGACAAGGACGAAGAGGGTGACATGACCATCGAGGACGCCATCGGCAAGCTGGTCCTGCGCGACATGCTGGAACGCCAGCAGGAGGAAGAGGAAGGCGCCGAGGGCGTGCAGATGATGACCATGCACGCCTCCAAGGGCCTGGAGTTCCCCTCGGTGTACATCATCGGTTTCGAGGAGGAGATCCTCCCGCACCGCTCCAGCATCGAGTCCGATACCATCGAGGAAGAACGGCGCCTGGCCTACGTCGGCATCACCCGCGCCAAACGCAACCTGGCGCTGACCTTCGCCGCCAAGCGCAAGCAGTACGGTGAGATCATCGACTGCACGCCGAGCCGCTTCCTCGACGAACTGCCGCCGGAAGACCTGGTCTGGGAAGGCCAGGAAGACACCCCCGTGGAGGTCAAGGCCGCCCGGGGCAACGATGCACTGGCCAACATGCGTGCCATGCTGAAAAAATCCTGACGCCAACCAGCAACCAACCCCGAGGAATACGGCGTGGAAGCACTGAAGCAGAAAATTCTCGAACAAGGCCTGGTGCTGTCCGACCAGGTACTCAAGGTCGACGCCTTCCTCAACCACCAGATCGACCCCGCCCTGATGCAGCAGATCGGCCACGAGTTCGCCGTGCGTTTCCGCGACCAGGGCATCACCAAGATCGTCACCATCGAGGCTTCGGGCATCGCCCCTGCGGTGATGGCCGGCCTGGAACTCGGCGTACCGGTGATCTTCGCCCGCAAGTACCAGTCGCTGACGCTCAAGGACGATCTCTACACCTCGACGGTGTTCTCCTTCACCAAGCAGACCGAGAGCACCCTGGCCATCTCCGCCAAGCACCTGGGTGCCGACGACCATGTCCTGCTGGTCGACGACTTCCTCGCCAACGGTCATGCCGCCCGTGCCCTGATCGACCTGATCGGCCAGGCTGGCGCGAGCATCGCCGGCATCGGTGTGGTGATCGAGAAGTCCTTCCAGCGCGGTCGTGGCGAGCTCGACGCCCAGGGCTACCGGATCGAGTCTCTGGCCCGTATCGCCTCGCTGGAAGACGGCCAGGTACGTTTCCTCGACTGAGAAACGACAAAGCCGCCCGAGGGCGGCTTTGCAATCAATCCAGGTCGGCGTCTATCAGAGGCCGGACATCTTCTGGATAGCGGACTTCAGCTCGTCATCCGAGCAGTCGGCGCAGGTGCCTTTCGGCGGCATGGCGTTGATACCGGAGATAGCCTTGGCCAGCAGACCATCGAGGCCACCCTGCTCGTCGGCGCGCTTCTTCCACTCGGCACTGTCACCGATCTTCGGCGCACCCAGCACACCGGCGCTATGGCAGGCACCACAGTGGCCGGCAATGATGTCGTCAGCCGACTTCGCGCCACCACCAGCAGCTACGGCAACGGCACCGACGCCTTTGCATTCCTCACCCTGGATGCAGACCTCACCCACCGGCTTGATGCGCTCGGCGATTTCTTCGTTGGTCGCAGCCTGAGCGCTCACAGCCCACAGGGCCAATACGGCAGCTTGAGCCGCCAGGATCTTTTTGATCAGATTCACGGTACACCCTCATTGGCTAGACACGCCCGCGGCCACGGTTTCGCAGGCGGGCGCCAGTATAACGGTTAGACCCGCCGGCCGGAACAACCCAACTTGTCGCAGGGGCATTGACCATGCAGGCATGGCCAATGCCCGCGCCTTAGAAGTTGGCCGGCGTGGTGGCGCTGATAAGGCGCGCCGGACGGTCGAACGGATTGCGGAAGCGATGCGGCTTGGTACTGTCGAAGTAGTAGCTGTCGCCCGGTTCGAGCACGAACACCTCGGTGCCCACGGTCAGCTCGAGGCGACCATCGACCAGCATGCCGGCCTCTTCGCCATCGTGATTGAGCATCTCGTCACCAGTATCGGTGCCAGGCGGATAGGTTTCGTCGAGGAAGGTGATGGCCCGGCTTGGGTGCGCCTTGCCAATCAGCTTCATGGTCACGGCACCGCTGGAAAGGTCGGTCAGTTCGTTGGCCCGATACACCACCTGGGTCTGGCTATCCTGCTCCATATCGAGGGAGAAGAATTCCACCAGCGACATGGGAATGCCGCCGAGCACCTTTTTCAACGAACTGATCGAGGGGCTTACGCTGTTCTTCTCGATCATCGAAATGGTGCTGTTGGTGACGCCCGCCCGCTTGGCGAGTTCACGCTGGGAAAGGCCTTTGAGTTTGCGTATAGATTGCAGTCGAACACCGACGTCCAATGCGGGGATCCTCCTTGGGAACGGGCACGGTTGGATCGCCGTATCATGGCAACAGTGTTCAGTATTTACAACACAACGTCCGCAAATCCCTTGCAGACGCACTGTCAGCCCCCGGAATAGAGCCTCGGCACCCGCTTCAGATTGCAGAACAGCTGGTACGGAATACTGCCGCAACCATAGGCCACCTCACTGGCCAGCACATCGCGCCCCCACAATTCGACCCGGCTGCCGAGGCCGGCGCGGGGCAGATCGGTGAGGTCGACGGTCAGCATATCCATGGATACCCGGCCGATCAGGCGGGTCGGTTGGCCATCGACCAGCACCGGCGTACCGGTAGCCGCATGCCGTGGGTAGCCGTCGGCATAGCCCATGGCGACCACGCCGACGCGGGTCGGCCGCTCGGCCACGAAACGCGCGCCATACCCCACCGGCTCACCGGCCGGCAGCTCGCGCACGCTGATGATCTTCGACTCCAGGGTCATCACCGGCTTGAGCCGCGCGGCCTGCTCCTGCGTCTGCTCGAACGGCGTGGCGCCGTACAGCATGATCCCCGGGCGCACCCAGTCGCTCGGTATCTCGGGCCAACCGAGAATGGCCGGCGAGTTACGCAGGCTGATCTCCGTCTGCAGGTCGCCACGCGCCTGCTGGAACAGCGCCAGCTGCTCGGCGCTGCGCGGGCAATCCAGCTCGTCGGCGCGGGCGAAATGGCTCATCAGCACCAGTTTGTCGACCTTGCCGCTGGCCAGCAGGCGCTGCTGGGCGTCACGGTACTCGGCCGGATGCAGGCCAACCCGGTGCATGCCCGAGTCCAGTTTCAGCCAGACCCTGAGCGGCCGGGCAATCCGAGCCTGCTCGATGGCCTCGACCTGCCAGGCCGAATGCACCACGCACCACAGCTGGTGCTGGTCGATCAGGCTCAGCTCGGCCGCCTCGAAGAAACCTTCGAGCAGCAGGATCGGCTGGCGGATGCCGGCATAGCGCAGCTCCAGCGCCTCTTCGATGCAGGCCACGGCGAAGCCGTCGGCTTCTGCCTCCAGCGCCTGGGCACAGCGCACGGCGCCGTGACCATAGGCATCGGCCTTGACCACCGCCAGAGCCTTGGCTCCGCTGAGTTCGCGGGCCAGCCGGTAGTTGTGGCGCAGGGCATTGAGGTCGATCAGGGCACGAGCAGGACGCATAGCGAGAGCTTCTTTCAAGGCAAAAAAAGCCCGGCGGGGTGGCCGGGCAAACGGGATGTTCAGTGTTGCGCGGCGACGACCATCATCTCGACCAGCACGCGCGGGTCGTACAGCTTGGCCTCGACGCAAGCGCGCACCGGCGCAGCGCCTTCGCTGACCCAGGCGTCATACACCTCGTTGAGGCCGGCGTAATCGGCGGCCATGTCCTTGAGGTAGATGGTCACCGAGAGAATCTTCGACTTGTCGCTGCCGGCCTCGGCCAGGAAGCGGTCGATATTGGCCAGGGTCTGCCGGGTCTGCTCACGGATGTCGCCGTCGTAATCGTCAGCCAGCTGACCGGCCAGGTGGATGGTGCCGTTGTGGATGACGATTTCGCTGAAGCGCTTCTCAGTGCGCAGGCGCTGGATGGACATGCTTGTGGGTCTCCTTGGTCTTGCCGTAACGGGAAATATCCAGGCCTTCGGCGCTGATCTGCGGGCGCTTCTTGGCCATCAGATCGGCGAGCAGGCGGCCGGAGCCGCAGGCCATGGTCCAGCCAAGGGTACCGTGCCCGGTGTTGAGGAACAGGTTGCGGTAGCTGGTGCCACCGACGATCGGCGTACCATCCGGGGTGGCCGGACGCAGACCGGTCCAGAACTCGGCCTGCTGCAGATCGCCACCCTCGGGGTAGAGATCTGCGGTGATCATTTCCAGGGTGGCACGCCGGGCCGGGTTGAGGCTCAGGTCGAAACCGGCGATCTCGGCCATGCCGCCGACGCGGATGCGATTGTCGAAGCGGGTGATGGCGACCTTGTAGGTCTCGTCGAGAATGGTCGAGCTCGGCGCCATCGCCGCGTTGCGGATCGGTACGGTCAGCGAATAGCCCTTGAGCGGGTAGACGGGAGCCTTGATACCCAGCGGCTTAAGCAGTTGCGGGCTGTAGCTGCCGAGGGCCAGCACGTAGCGATCGGCACTTTCAAGCTTGCCGTCGATCCACACGCCGTTGATGCGATCACCGGCAGCATCCAGACGCTGGATGTTCTGCCCGAAGCGGAACTCGACGCCGAGCGCCTTGGCCATCTCGGCCAGCTTGGTGGTGAACATCTGGCAGTCGCCGGTCTGATCGTTGGGCAGGCGCAGGGCACCGGCCAGCTTGTGCTTGACGCCAGCCAGGGCCGGCTCGACGCGGGCGATGGCGTCGCGATCGAGCAGTTCGAAGGGCACACCGGAGGCCTCCAGCACGGCGATGTCCTTGGCGGCGGCATCGACCTGGGCCTGGGTGCGGAACAACTGGGTAGTGCCGAGCTGGCGGCCTTCATAGGCGATGCCTGTCTCGGCACGCAGCTCGTCGAGGCAGTCGCGGCTGTACTCGGACAGACGCACCATGCGCTCCTTGTTCACCGCGTAGCGGGCGGCGGTGCAGTTGCGCAGCATCTGCGCCATCCACAGGTACTGATCGACATCGGCGGTGGCCTTGATCGCCAGCGGCGCGTGCTTCTGCAGCAGCCACTTGATGGCTTTCAGCGGCACGCCCGGGGCAGCCCAGGGCGAGGCATAGCCGGGGGAGACCTGGCCGGCATTGGCGAAACTGGTTTCCAGGGCCGGGCCGTTCTGGCGGTCGACCACGACCACTTCGAAGCCGGCGCGAGCCAGATAGTAGGCGCTGGCGGTGCCGATCACGCCGCTGCCGAGAACCAGAACACGCATCTTTGCCTCCCCGCTGCGGGCGAGCCCACGAGCGTTTGTTATTTTGACCAGAGATGGGTGAAGTATAGGAATTCGTCAGCAGAGATATTCACTATATAAATGTCGAGTTTCGGCGTTTGCTCTTGATATAGGGCCATTTAACAGGAGCCATGCAGACGATATGGCTGCATTATTGCTAATTAGCCAGTGGATTATCCCGCCAATGATAGACCAAGGCACACTGACGGACGGCGCCAAACCGTCACAGTGATTTACGCTGGTCAGCTCGCTATATTTGCCGACGAATCAGGGCGTTTAGCCCGTCGAACCGAGAGATTTCCCATGCGCACCCAACATCAGAGCCGCCGCGAGCTGGACAAGATCGACCGCAATATCCTGCGCATCCTGCAGGAAGACGGGCGCATCAGCTTCACCGAGCTGGGCGAGCGAGTCGGTCTGTCGACCACCCCTTGCACCGAGCGCGTGCGCCGGCTGGAGCGCGAAGGGATCATCATGGGCTACCACGCCCGCCTCAATCCTCAGCAGCTCAAGGCCAGCCTGCTGGTATTCGTCGAGATCAGCCTGGACTACAAATCCGGCGATACCTTCGAGGAGTTCCGCCGCGCCGTGCTCAAGCTGCCCCATGTACTCGAATGCCACCTAGTCAGCGGCGACTTCGACTATCTGGTGAAAGCGCGCATCAACGAGATGGCCAGCTACCGCAAGCTGCTCGGCGACATCCTGCTCAAGCTGCCGCATGTGCGCGAGTCGAAGTCCTACATCGTCATGGAAGAGGTCAAGGAGTCGCTGACCCTACCGATCCCCGAGTGAGCCGGCGACACCACCGCTTGCGTGGGAGTTGCTGCGCCGCCTACACCAGGCGCTGGCGAGTGCTGGCGATCAGTTGATGGATCTGCCGCTCGACCTGCGGTTCGATCGGCGTCTCCGGTGCTTGCCCGCGCGGGCACGGCAGGCTGGGGGTAGTACCGAACAGGCGGCAGATCAGCGGGCGCTGGTCATACACCGTGCAGCCCTGCGGGCCGAGGTGTACGCAATTGAACTCGGCCAGCGCCGCATCGTGCTCGGCATCACTCCTGTGCGGCAGGCGTGCCAGCTCCTCGGAGGAAGCCGTGACCGGACCGCAACAATCATGGCAACCCGGCACACAGGCGAAGCCGGGGATCTGCCGGCGCAGCTGGTCGATCTTGCGATTGGTACAGTCCATCGATGGCCCCGAGAGTGAATCCGCGCAGTGTAGCCGGCGAGCGGTGAAAACAGTTTTTCCCGCCCCCCCCTTGGCGAGGCGAGCGACACACGCTTATCCTGCGTCAAATTTTAACAACACTTAAATCAGGATTTCGCACATGAACGCCCGGCTCAACCAGCCCGTCCACAGTGACCAACACGCCGCCTCCTATTACGCGGCCTCGGTCAACCGTCAGCTGGCGCAGCCGCCCCTGAGTGGCGAGCAGGTTGCCGACGTGTGCATTGTCGGCGGCGGCTTCTCCGGGCTCAACACGGCCATCGAGCTGGCCAAGAAAGGCCTTTCGGTAGTGCTGCTGGAAGCCCACCTGATCGGCTGGGGCGCCAGCGGTCGCAACGGTGGCCAGCTGATCCGCGGCGTCGGCCATGGCGTCGAACAGTTCGAGAATGTGATCGGCAGCGAAGGCGTGCGCCAGCTCAAGTTGATGGGCCTGGAAGCGGTGGAGCTGGTGCGCCAGCGCGTCGAGGAGTTCCAGATCGACTGCGACCTGACCTGGGGCTATTGCGACCTGGCCAACAAGCCCGCGCACCTGGAGGGCTTCGCCGAAGACAAGGCCGAACTGGAAAGCCTGGGCTACCGCCATGAGCTGCGCCTGCTGCAGCCGGGACAGATGCGCGAAGTGGTCGGTTCGGACCAATACTGCGGCGGCATGATCGACATGGGCTCCGGCCACCTGCACCCGCTCAATCTGGCACTGGGTGAAGCCGCTGCCGCGATCGGCCTGGGCGTCAAGCTGTTCGAGAAGTCACCGGTCACCCGCATCGAGCACGGCGCCGAGATCAAGGTCCACACGGCCCAGGGCCTGGTGCGGGCAAAAAACCTGGTGCTGGCCTGCAACGCCTACCTCAACGGCCTCGACCCGAACCTCGGCGGCAAGGTGCTGCCGGCCGGCAGCTACGTGATCGCCACCGAGCCGCTGGGTGCGGAGCGCGCACGGAAGCTTATTCCGCAGAACATGGCGTTGTGCGACCAGCGCGTGGCCCTCGACTACTACCGCCTGTCGGCCGACAACCGCCTGCTGTTCGGCGGCGCCTGCCACTACTCCGGACGCGATCCTGCGGACATCGCCGCCTATATGCGCCCGAAAATGCTGAAAGTCTTCCCGGAACTGGCCGATGTGCGCATCGACTTCCAGTGGGGCGGCATGATCGGCATCGGTGCCAACCGCCTGCCGCAGATCGGCCGCCTCAAGGACAAGCCCAACGTATTCCACGCCCAGGCCTACGCCGGCCACGGCGTCAATGCCACCCACCTGGCCGGCAAGCTGCTGGCCGAGGCCATCGCCGGACAGGCAGGCGGGCACTTCGATCTGTTCGACAAGGTGCCGCACATGACCTTCCCCGGCGGCCGTTACTTCCGCTCGCCACTGCTGGCTCTGGGCATGGGCTGGTATCGCCTCAAGGAAGCCGTCGGCCTGGTCTGACGCTCAATCGCGCCACAGGGTCCAGAACGGGCGCTCGGCCTCGCCGAGCGCCTGCGCCCGAGTCAGGCCGATATCGCGCAGCTGTTCGTCGTTCAGGCGTAACAGCTCCCGGCGCGAATGCAGCCGCCGCGAGAAGGCGTTCCAGCGCCCCAGCAGCAGCAAAAATCCACCAAGCAAACCCTGCCGGCCCGCTGCCTTGCCCGGGGCCAACTCCACATCACGTTCGAACGAGCGCTCCATGACGATCTCCTTGCAGCCATCTGTATGGAGAGCCATGATGCAGAACAGCGAAGAAAGGATACAGATTCAAGAGCCCGCCTTTTGAGTCATACAGATTCCCTGAATGGCCATCTGAATCCTGGTTTTCTGCAACATCTGTATGGCAAGCGGAGTTCGACATGCTCTATCGCAATCTCGCCGATATCCTGGGTGACCGCATCGAACAGGGCCTGTACCGGCCGGGCGACCGCCTGCCGTCGGTGCGCGCGCTCAGCCAGGAACACGGTGTCAGCCTGAGCACCGTGCAGCAGGCCTACCGCCAGCTGGAAGACCTCGGCCTGGCCACGCCAAGGCCGAAGTCCGGCTACTTCGTACCCGCCAGCCGCCACGCGCCCGCCCTGCCCGAAGTCAATCGTACCGTGCAACGCCCGGTGGAAATCTCCCAGTGGGACCAGGTATTGGAGCAGATCGGCAGCGCCCCGGACGAGCGCATGATCCAGCTCGGCCGCGGCCGCCCGGACATCAGCAGCCCGACCCTGAAACCGCTGCTGCGCTCGTTGTCGCGCCTCAGTCGACGCCAGGACCTGCGGGGCCTGACCTACGGCAGCATCTATGGCGACCGCGGCCTGCGCGAACAGATCTCGCGCCTGCTACTGGATTCCGGTTGCCATATCGGCGCCGATGAAATCGTCATCACCACCGGCTGCCACGAGGCGCTGTCGGCGGCGATTCGCGCCATCTGCGAGCCGGGCGACATAGTCGCGGTGGACTCGCCCAGCTTTCACGGCGTGATGCAGGCACTCAAGGGGTTCGGCATGAAGGCGCTGGAGCTGCCCAGCGACCCGCTGACCGGGATCAACCTGCAGGCCCTGCAGCTGGCGCTTGAGCAATGGCCGATCAAGGCCATCCAACTGACCCCGACCTGCAACAACCCGCTCGGCTACATCATGCCCGAAGCCAACAAGCGCGCCCTGCTGACCCTGGCCCAGCGCTACGACGTGGCGATCATCGAAGACGATGTGTATGGCGAACTGGCCTACCGCTACCCGCGCCCACGCACCATCAAGTCGTTCGACGAAGATGGTCGCGTGCTGCTGTGCAGCTCCTTTTCCAAGACCCTGGCGCCGGGCCTGCGCATCGGCTGGATCGCTCCAGGGCGCTATCGCGAACGGGTGCTGCACATGAAGTACATGGGCACCGGCTCCACCGCTCAGCTGCCGCAGCTGGCGCTGGCCGAATTCATCGCCGGCGGCCACTACGAGCCGCACCTGCGGCGCATGCGCGCCCAGTACCAGCGTGGCCGCGACCTGATGATCGACTGGGTGACCCGCTACTTCCCGGCCTCGGTGAAGATCAGCCAGCCACAGGGCAGCTTCATGCTCTGGCTGGAGTTACCCGAGCACTTCGACAGCCACCGCCTCAATCGCGAGCTGCAGCCGCACGGCGTACAGATCGCCACCGGCAGCATCTTTTCCGCCTCCGGCAAGTTCCGCAACTGCCTGCGCATGAACTACGCCGCGCCGCCCGACGCCGGCATCGAGCAGGCCGTGCGCCTGGTCGGCGAAACCGCGCAACGCCTGCTGAACGAGCCGGCTTAGCTGCCTTGCGCCTGGGGCGCGGGGGCGATGTCCGGGTGCCGATAGGTGAGCCAGACAAAGCCAGCGGCGCCGACAGCCATCAGCAGCGGCAAGGCATGCCCGGTCAGCCACTGGCTCAACGCGCCGGTCGCCAGCGGCCCGATCAGGCAGCCGAGCCCCCAGAGCTGCGAGATATGCGCGTTGGCCCGCACCAGCTCATCGTCGCGATACAGCTCGCCAATCAGAATCAGCGCCAGGGTGAACAGGCCGCCGGCGCTGGCGCCGAACAACACCCATAGCGGCCAGATCAGCGATGTGTGCAACAGCAGTGGCACCGCCAGGCTAGAGAGCAGCAACACCATGCCGCAGCCACGGAACAGAGTACGCCGCGACATATGGTCAGCCAGCCAGCCAATCGGCAGCTGCAGCGCAGCGTCACCCACCACCACCACGCTGGCCATCAGCAGCGCCACTTCCTGGGTGAAGCCCTCGCGCAAGCCGTAGATCGGCAGCAACGTCAGCATCATCGCCTCGAAGGCAGCGAACAGCACGACAGCCCAGGCGATGGTCGGCAAACGCACGCAAAAAGCCCATAGCCCTCGCCCGGAAGCGCTGTGCGCATCGACCTGGGGCGCGCCCGTACGGCCCAGCAGCACCAGCGAGCCGAAGACCAGCAGGCCGGTGCCGGTCCAGAAGCCCAGATCGTTGCCGGTGCCCAGCACACTGAGCAGCAGCGGCCCGGAAAGCTGGCTCAGCGCGTAACCGGTGCCGTAAAGCGCCACCAGACGGCCGCGCCACTGCTCGACCGCCAACTGGTTGATCCAGCTTTCGCCAAGGATAAACACCACGGTCAGCGCCACACCAATGAACAGGCGCAAGCCCAGCCACACCACGTACTCCTGCACCAGGGCCAGCGCAGCGACGGACAGCGCACCGATCAGCAGACACAACTGCATCAGCATGGTGGTACCAAAGCGCCCAGCCAGACGCCCGGCCAGCGAGGCGCCGAGCAATACACCGATAGCCGGCGTGGCGGCCATCACGCCAATGGCGAAGGAGCCATAGCCCCAGCTTTCCAGGCGTAACGACACCAGCGGCATGGTCACGCCCAGCGCCAGGCCGATACTGATGACCGCCGCGCACACGGCGAAATAGGTACCCCAACGCATAGCCATGATTGCTCCCTGTGCTGGCCTGCCGAGTTACAGAATGCAAAACGGCCGGGCTTCCTAGGAAACCCGGCCGCAGGTGTGGCTCGCTAGAGCCGGCCCCGAAGGGCGGACCTTCATTACAACGCTATCCAGTCTTACCTCGACCGAACTCACCACCCATCCAGAGCTTCGGGACTAAAGCCAGGCCAGGCCAGGCCAGGCCAGGCGCCCCTCAGCGTACTGCAGTACGTGAGCATTAAAAGCGAGGACGCAACGCCCTATGGCCGAAGACCGGGAGATCCCCCTGCGTACTTACAGCTTGATCCAGGTGGATTTGAGCTCGGTGTACTTGTCGAAGGCATGCAGCGACTTGTCACGACCGTTGCCGGACTGCTTGAAGCCACCGAACGGCGCGGTCATGTCACCCATGTCGTACTGGTTGATCCACACGCTGCCGGCGCGCAGCGCCTTGCCGACCAGATGAGCCTTGGACAGGTTGCTGGTCCAGACACCAGCGGCCAGGCCGTAGATGGTGTCGTTGGCAATGGCCACGGCTTCCTCGGTGCTGTCGAAGCCGATCACCGACAGGACCGGGCCGAAGATTTCCTCGCTGGCGATACGCATGGCATTGGTCACGCCGTCGAAGATGGTCGGCTCGACGTAGGTGCCGCCGGTTTCTTCCAGCACGCGCTTGCCACCAGCCACCAACTTGGCGCCGTCGTCATGGCCGGCCTGGATGTAGGCCAGCACGTTGTTCATCTGGGTGGTATCGACCAGGGCACCGACATTGGTGGCCGGATCCAGCGGGTTGCCCGGCTTCCAGGCCTTGATTGCCTCGACCACCATGGGCACGAACTTGTCCTTGATCGAGTTCTCTACCAGCAGGCGCGAGCCGGCGGTGCAGACCTCACCCTGGTTAAAGGCGATGGCGCTGGCGGCACCCTCGGCGGCGGCCTGCAGGTCCGGGGCATCGGCGAACACGATGTTCGGGCTCTTGCCGCCAGCCTCCAACCAGACACGCTTCATGTTGGACTCGCCGGCGTAGACCATCAGCTGCTTGGCGATCTTGGTCGAACCGGTGAACACCAGGGTGTCGACGTCCATATGCAGAGCCAGGGCCTTGCCCACGGTGTGACCGAAGCCCGGCAGCACGTTGAACACACCCGCCGGAATACCGGCCTCGATGGCCAGCTGGGCGATGCGAATACCGGTCAGCGGCGACTTCTCGGAGGGCTTGAGCACCACCGAGTTACCGGTGGACAGCGCCGGACCGAGCTTCCAGCAGGTCATCAGCAGCGGGAAGTTCCACGGCACGATGGCGGCGACCACGCCGACCGGCTCGCGCGTCACCAGACCCAGCTCGTCATGGGCGGTGGCTGCCACTTCGTCGTAGATCTTGTCGATCGCCTCGCCGCTCCAACGGATCGCACGCGAGGCGGCCGGCACGTCTACGCTCAGCGAGTCGCCGATCGGCTTGCCCATGTCCAGGGTTTCCAGCAGGGCCAGCTCCTCGGCATGAGCGTCGATCAGGTCGGCGAAGCGGATCATGATCTCCTTGCGCTTGACCGGCGCCAGGCGCGACCACACGCCGGACTCGAAGGTAGCGCGGGCATCCTTGACCGCCCGATCGGCGTCGGCGCTGTCGCAGCTGGCCACCAGGCCGAGCAGGCGGCCATCGACCGGGCTGATGCATTCGAAGGTGTCAGCGGCGACCGCCTCGGTGTATTCGCCATGGATGAAGGCGCGGCCTTCGATCTGCAGGCTCTTGGCGCGCTGTTCCCAGTCGGCACGGGTCAGGGTGGTCATGCGGGAGATCCTCGGTGAAAGCGTGTGGCAAATAGACAACACGCACTGTCAATTATTCTGCCAGGCCGATTGCCGGCCTTCGTGCAGGCAACACTAAACCAGAGCGGACCGTATTTTCAATATTTTTGACACGAGCGCCTCGAGGCGCCTTGAATGTTCGTTTTATCAAACATAGACTTCGACGCACTCGCGCCTAACGACAACAGGAAACCGCCATGCACATCGACCAGATCGTCGACTTCGCCACCGCCGGCAGCGCGCCGGAGCACTATCGCCCCGCCGCCGAGAAGATTCTCAAGGGCGATCCCGAGCAAAGCGTACGCAACCACTATGGCAGCCCCTGCGGACAGTTCAACGTCGGCATCTGGGAAGGCGCCGCGGGCCAGTGGACCATCAACTACACCGAGCATGAGTACTGCGAGATTCTCCAGGGCGTATCGGTGATTCGCGACGCCGAAGGCAACGCCAAGACCGTGCGCGCTGGCGACCGCTTCGTCATCCCCGCCGGCCTGAGCGGTACCTGGGAAGTCCTGGAGCCATGCCGCAAGGTCTATGTGATCTTCGAGGCCAAGGCCGACTGATCCATAACCCCGCCTTGATCCTGCGTCACCCTGTTGGCCCGCCTCTGGCGGGCCTTTTTTTGCCAGATGTTTTCTGCAGGCAAGAAAAAACCCGCCGAGGCGGGTTTCTTCGAGCAAGGGCCGGATCAATTACTTGATCTTGGCTTCCTTGTACATCACGTGCTTGCGAACAACCGGATCAAATTTCTTGATCTCGATCTTGTCCGGGGTGGTGCGCTTGTTCTTGTCGGTGGTGTAGAAGTGGCCGGTACCGGCGCTGGACACCAAACGGATCAGTTCACGCATGATTGACTCCTTAAACCTTTTCGCCGCGGGCACGCAGTTCGGACAGAACTACGTCGATGCCGCGCTTGTCGATGATACGCATGCCCTTGGCGGAAACGCGCAGACGCACGAAGCGCTTCTCGGACTCGACCCAGAAGCGATGGTGCTGCAGGTTCGGCAGGAAACGACGACGGGTTTTGTTGTTTGCGTGGGAAACGTTGTTCCCGGTTACCGGACCCTTACCGGTAACTTGACAGACTCTCGACATGCCTCAGCCCTCTAAACCACATGCCCAACCCGGCATGGGTTGGCCGCTTGAACTCAATAGTCATTTGGCGCTCAGCGCCGCGTTTCTTGGAGGTCTTACCGGCGTTTTGCGTTACCGCATGACCGGGCCCCTAGAAAAGAGCGCTGCTTTATACCAGAACACCCACCCCCTAGCAAGGATCGATGCACGATAAGAAATGCCGCGCGCACCAGGAACAGCGCCACTCCGGCGCATCAGCCGGACAACCGCTCGTCGCCGGGTTTGATTGTTCGCGCCGCCACCTTGGTCTAGGGTAGGCCTCTTGATTATCGGAGGATCTGCGATGCGCCTAGCCACCCTGCCCCTGCTGCTCGCTCCGCTACTGAGCCAGGCCGCCACCCTCAGCGTGTGTACCGAAGCCAGCCCGGATGGCTTCGATGTGGTGCAGTACAACTCGCTGACCACCACCAATGCCTCAGCCGATGTTCTGATGAACCGCCTGGTGGAATACGACGCGGCCAGCGGCCAGTTGACGCCCAGCCTGGCCGAACGCTGGGAGGCCTCCGCGGACGGCCGCAGCTGGACCTTTCAGCTGCGGCCCGGAGTGAAGTTCCAGCACACTCAGTGGTTCACCCCGAGCCGCGAACTGAACGCCGACGACGTGCTGTTCAGCTTCCAGCGCATGCTCGACCCCGCCCACCCCTGGTACAAGGTGGCCGCCAATGGCTACCCGCACGCGCAGTCGATGCAGTGGCCGGCACTGATCGAACGTGTCGAGGCGCCAACACCGATGAGCGTGCGCTTCGTCCTGCGCCAGCCCGACGCCACCTTTCTGGCCACCCTGAGCATGGGCTTCGCCTCCATCTACTCGGCCGAATACGCGGACAAGCTGCTGGCCGCCGGTACACCGGAAATGCTCAACAGCCAGCCAGTGGGCACCGGCCCCTTCGCCCTCAAGCGCTTCCAGAAGGACGCGGTGATCCGCTACGTCGCCAATCCCGATTACTTCGCCGGCAAGCCCGCCGTCGACGATCTGGTCTTCGCCATTACCCCGGACGCCAACGTGCGCCTGCAGAAGATCAGGCGCGGCGAGTGCCAGATCGCCCTGTCGCCCAAACCGCTGGATGTACAGGCGGCGCGCAAAGACTCGGCTCTGCAGGTCAGCGAGACGCCCGCCTTCATGACCGCCTTTGTCGCCCTCAACAGCCAACACCCACCGCTGGACAAGCCCCAGGTGCGCCAGGCGATCAACCTCGCCTTCGACAAGACCAGTTATCTGCAGGCAGTGTTCGAGGGCAGCGCAACCGCGGCCAGCGGACCCTATCCACCCACCACCTGGGGCTATGCCAAAGACCTGCCCGGCTACGCTCATGATCTGGCCAAGGCCAAGGCGCTGCTGGCCGAAGCAGGCCTGGCGGACGGTTTCAAGACCACCATCTGGACGCGGCCCTCGGGCAGCCTGCTCAACCCCAACCCGACCCTTGGCGCCCAGCTGCTGCAGGCCGACCTCGCCAATATCGGCATCCAGGCGCAGATCAGGGTGATCGAGTGGGGCGAATTGATCCGCCGCGCCAAGGCTGGCGAACACGATCTGCTGTTCATGGGCTGGGCCGGCGATAACGGCGACCCGGACAACTTTCTCACCCCGCAATTCGCCTGTGCCTCGGTGCAGTCCGGGCTGAACTTCGCCCGCTACTGCGACGAGAAACTGGACCAGTTGATCGCCAAGGGCAAAGCAGCCAGTGATCAGGCCGAACGCAGCGCCCTCTATCTGCAGGCACAGACCATCATCCAGCAACAGGCGCTGTGGTTGCCGCTGGCCCATCCCACGGCGTTTGCCCTGCTGCGCAAAGGCGTCACGGGTTATCAGGTCAATCCTTTCGGCCGCCAGGACTTCGCCAAGGTCGCTGTCCAGCCTTGAACAGAGCGCCTACATCCAGCCGAACTCGGCCATCGACAGCGGCTCGCCATCGCCGACGATGAAGTGATCGAGCACGCGCACCTCGATCAGCCCGAGCGCCTCCTTGATCCGCTCGGTGAGCAGGCGATCCGCCTGGCTTGGCTCGGCCACCCCGGACGGATGGTTATGCACCAGAATCGCCGCCGCGGCGTTGTGGAAAAGCGCGCGCTTGACCACCTGCCGCGGGTAGACGCTGGCACCGTCGATGGAGCCGAAGAACAGCGCCTCGAAGCAGATCACCCGGTGCTTGGCATCGAGGAACAGGCAGCCGAACACTTCGTGCGGCTCGTGGCGCAGGCGAGCCTTGAGATAGTCGCGTACCGCCTGCGGGCTTTCTAGGGCGGAATCGCGGCGCAGTCGCTCGGCCAGATGACGGCGCGCCATCTCCAGCACCGCCTGCAACTGAGCGAACTTGGCCGGCCCCAGCCCCAGGCGCTGACTAAAGGACTCCAGATCGGCCTCCAACAGCGCGCGCAGGCTGCCAAAATCACCGAGCAGGTGGCGGGCCAGATCCACTGCGCTCTGCCCGGCGACGCCGGTGCGCAGGAAAATCGCCAGCAGTTCGGCGTCGCTCAGTGCCGCGGCGCCCTGTTCCAACAGCTTCTCCCGCGGGCGTTCCGCCGCAGGCCAGTCGCGTATGCTCATGACACCTCCCTGTCCGTCGGCCCGCTGTTCCAGTGCAGGCCCTGTGCTATCTTAGCCCGGCTTTTTTGGCGCGGTGGCTGGCCTGGGGAGGTGCCGCATCGCGTTGCAATCCACACCACATTATTAAAGGCAGGCCTATGCAGCGGCTGTATCGGAAACGCATCGTCCTGGGCGTAGGCGGCGGCATCGCCGCTTACAAGAGCGCCGAGCTGGTTCGCCGCTTGCGCGACCAGGGTGCCGAGGTGCGCGTGGTCATGACCCGCGGCGGTCGTGAATTCATCACCCCGCTGACCCTGCAGGCACTGTCCGGCCATCCGGTACATCTGGACCTGCTCGACCCGGCCGCCGAGGCCGCCATGGGCCATATCGAGCTGGCCAAGTGGGCCGACCTGGTCCTGGTCGCCCCTGCCACCGCCGACATCATGGCGCGCCTGGCCCAGGGCATCGCCGACGATCTGCTGAGCACCCTGGTGCTGGCCACCGACGCCCAGGTCGCCCTCGCCCCGGCGATGAACCAGGCCATGTGGCGCGACCCTGCCACCCAAACCAACGCCGAAATCCTCGCCAAGCGCGGCCTGCACCTGTTCGGCCCGGCGGCCGGCAGCCAGGCCTGCGGCGATGTCGGCCCCGGCCGCATGCTGGAAGCCGAAGAGCTGGCCCAGCGCGCCGCCGACTGCTTCCAGCGGCAGGCCCTGACCGGCAAGCACGTGCTGATCACCGCCGGCCCGACCCAGGAGAACATCGATCCGGTGCGCTACATCACCAACCACAGCTCCGGCAAGATGGGCTTCGCCCTGGCCGAGGCGGCCGTGGAGGCCGGCGCCCGGGTGACCCTGGTCACCGGCCCGGTGCACCTGCCGACCCCGGATCGGGTCCAGCGTATTGACGTGGTCAGCGCCCGCGACATGCTCGCCGCCTGCGAGGCAGCCATGCCCTGCGATCTGCTGATCGCCTCGGCCGCCGTGGCCGACTACCGTCCAGAAGTGGTGGCACCGCAGAAGATGAAGAAAGACCCCACCACGGGTGACGGCCTGCTGCTGCAGCTGGTACGCAACCCGGACATCCTCGCCACCATTGCCGGGCGCGAAGATCGTCCGTTCAGCGTGGGCTTTGCCGCAGAAACGGAACACCTGCTCGACTATGCTGCGCGCAAGCTGAAGGACAAGAACCTCGACCTGATCGTCGCCAACGACGTGGCCAACCCGACCATCGGCTTCAACAGCGAAGAGAACGCCATCACCGTGATCGACCGCGAGCTGCAGGCGAGCGCCTTCGCCCAGACCAGCAAGAGCAAGATCGCCCGCCAATTGGTGGCCTTCATCGCCGAGCGCCTGAACCGCGCCTGACTCAATCCGCTTCACGGGACACCCTATGCACGCTCTGCAAGCCAAGATTCTCGATCCACGCCTGGGCAGTGACTTTCCCCTGCCGCAGTACGCCACGCCTGGCTCCGCCGGCCTCGATCTGCGCGCCATGCTGCAACAGGACAGCGTACTGGAGCCCGGGCAGACACTGCTGATTCCCACCGGCCTGTCCATCTACATCGGCGACCCCGGCCTGGCGGCACTGATCCTGCCCCGCTCGGGCCTCGGCCATAAGCACGGTATCGTGCTGGGGAACCTGGTCGGCCTGATCGACTCGGACTACCAGGGCGAACTGATGGTGTCCTGCTGGAACCGCGGCCAGACGCCCTTCACCATCGCCGTCGGCGAGCGCATCGCCCAACTGGTGCTGGTGCCGGTGGTGCAGGCGCACTTCGAGCTGGTCGAACAGTTCGACGAAAGCCAGCGCGGCGCTGGTGGCTTCGGCCACTCCGGCAGCCACTGAATCACGGAACCTATCGCCCAGGGAGACACGTGTGAAACTGTTGAAGCGCAGCACCAAGGATAACCAGCAGCCGATATCCGCCCCCTCGACGCCCTCCGCGAGCAAGGCCGGCAACGACCAGCAGGCACTGCTGCCAGGCGCCCTGGCCGCTCTCGGCGGGATACTGCTGGCCGGTGCGCTCCTGGCCGTTACGCTGCGTGGCAATGACCAGCAGCAACAGCAAGCATTGATCCAGGCCTGGGGCGGCAGCCAGGCCAGCGCCCTGCAACAGGCACAACTGCAGCTGCAAGCCGATACCCAGGCCGCCGCAAGCGACCCCGCATTGCTCGCCGCGCTACAAACCGGCGATCGCGAACAGATCGCCGCCGCCGAGCGCAGCCTGCAACACTGGCAGGGCGTGGTGGATGCGCATATCAATGCCCCGGGTCGAGCAGTGCTGGACGTCGGCCGCAGCGGGCCGATGAACTTCGCCGCCCTGGACATACTGCGGCGCCTGGAAAACGGCCAGAACCCGGCAGTGGAGGCCTACAAGATCGGCGAGCGCTGGCTGGCCTATAGCGCCGCACCACTGCGCAGCCCCGGCAGCGACCGCTCCCAGGGCACCTTGCTGCTGGTGGTCGACCTGCAGCGCCTGCTCGACGCCCTCCCAGCACTCCCCGAGCAGATCGGCCAGCTGCGCCTGAGCCAGCAGTTTGCAAGCGCCGCACCACAGGTGCTGCTCCAGCGCGGCAACGCCAGCGAAACCGCCGCGAAACGCTTCGACACCGGCAATCCCAATTGGCAGCTGGACTTCACGCCCGGTCCGGAATTGAGCGCAGCGACCCCATCCATCGTGATTCTGGCCATTGCCGCCCTGCTCGCACTGGCCGGCGCCCTGCTCGGCCTGATGCTGACCCGCAATCATCTGCTCGGTCGCCTGCGCGGCGACGTGCAGCAACTGGCTGGACTGGTTCAGGAGCTTTCTGCCGGCAAGTCGGTCAAAGCCTTCAGCCTGCACTTCGCCGCCCTCGACGGCCTGGCGCAGAGCCTGGCGCGTTTGCAGCGCCCCAAACAAGAAGCCTCCAGGCAGGAGGTCGGCAGTTCCCCCGTCACTGCCAAACCGGCAACAGCGGCCCAGCCCGAGCATTTTGCGGACCCGCTGTTCCAGGCCACCGATATCCTCGATATCGACATTCTCGACGAAGACCAGGATCTCCTGGGACTGGAGCAAAATTCCATGGATAGCGCCGTTCAGCAACAGACCCCACCGAAACTTCCCGCCACCATCTTCCGCGCCTATGACATTCGCGGCGTGGTCGGCGACACCCTGACGCCCGAGGCCGCCTACTGGATCGGCCGCGCCATCGGCTCGGAAAGCCTGGCCCAGGGCGAGCCCAACGTGGCCGTAGGCCGCGACGGACGCCTGTCCGGTCCGCAACTGGTGCAACAGCTGATCCAGGGTCTGCTGGACTGCGGCTGCCAGGTCACCGACATCGGCATGGTGCCGACTCCCGTGCTGTACTTCGCCACCCATGTCCTGGAAGGCAAGTCTGGCGTTATGCTCACCGGCAGCCACAACCCGCCGGACTACAACGGCTTCAAGATCGTCATCGCCGGCGACACCCAGGCCAACGAGCAGATCCAGGCACTCAAGGCACGTATCGACAACAACGATCTGGCCAGTGGTGTCGGCAGTGTCGAGCAAATCGACATTCTCGACCGCTACTTCAAGCAGATCCGCGACGACATCGCCATGGCCAAGCCGCTCAAGGTCGTAGTCGACTGCGGCAATGGCGTGGCCGGCGTGATCGCCCCGCGTCTGATCGAGGCCCTCGGCTGCAGCGTGATCCCGCTGTACTGCGAGGTGGACGGCAACTTCCCCAACCACCACCCTGACCCAGGCAAACCGGAGAACCTCAAGGACCTGATCGCCCGCGTGAAAAGCGAAGGCGCCGATCTCGGCCTAGCCTTCGACGGCGATGGCGACCGCGTCGGCGTGGTGACCAACAAAGGCAACATGGTCTTCCCTGACCGCCTGATGATGCTGTTCGCCAAGGACGTGGTATCGCGCAACCCTGGCGCGGACATCATCTACGACGTCAAATGCACCCGCCGCCTTGGTGCCCTGATCAGCGGCTACGGTGGCCGCCCAGTGATGTGGAAGACCGGCCACTCGCTGATCAAGAAGAAGATGAAGGAAAACGGCGCCCTGCTGGCCGGCGAGATGAGCGGGCACATCTTCTTCAAGGAGCGCTGGTTCGGCTTCGACGACGGCATCTACAGCGCCGCGCGCCTGCTGGAAATCCTCAGCCAGGATCGCCGCGATGCCGAGCAGGTGTTTGCCGCCTTCCCCGTGGACATCTCAACCCCGGAAATCAACATCACCGTCACCGACGAGAACAAGTTCCGCATGGTCGAGCGCCTGCAGCGCGACGGAGTATGGGGCGAAGCCAACCTGACCACGCTCGATGGCGTGCGGGTTGACTACCCGAAGGGCTGGGGCCTGGTGCGCGCGTCCAACACCACACCGGTGCTGGTGCTGCGCTTCGAAGCGGAAACCGAAGATGAGCTGAAGCGCATCCAGGAAGTGTTCCGCGCCCAGCTGTACAGCATCGCCCCCGACCTCAACCTGCCGTTCTGATCTGCCTCGGAGTCCGTTCCGCCATGACCCTCAATCGTGATGCCGCCACCAACGTCGCCAAGGTTCTGTCCGAAGCGCTGCCCTACATCCGTCGCTTTGTCGGCAAGACCCTGGTGATCAAGTACGGCGGCAACGCCATGGAAAGCGAAGAGCTGAAGGAAGGCTTCGCCCGCGACATCGTGCTGATGAAGGCGGTCGGTATCAATCCAGTGGTGGTGCATGGCGGCGGCCCGCAGATCGGCGACCTGCTCAAGCGCCTGTCGATCGAGAGCCATTTCATCGACGGCATGCGCGTCACCGACACCGCCACCATGGATGTGGTGGAAATGGTGCTCGGCGGCCAGGTCAACAAGAGCATCGTCAACCTGATCAATCAGCACGGCGGCAGCGCCATCGGCCTGACCGGTAAGGATGCCGAGCTGATCCGCGCCAGAAAGCTCACCGTCACCCGCCAGACCCCGGAAATGACCCAACCGGAAATCATCGATATCGGTCATGTCGGCGAGGTTGCCAGCGTCAATACCGACCTGCTCAACATGCTGGTCAAGGGTGATTTCATTCCGGTGATCGCCCCGATCGGGGTAGGGACGGCAGGCGAGTCGTACAACATCAACGCCGACCTGGTGGCCGGCAAGGTGGCCGAGGCGCTGAAAGCGGAAAAGCTGATGCTGCTGACCAATATCGCCGGCCTGATGGACAAGCAGGGCGAGGTTCTAACCGGCCTGACCACCGAACAGGTCGACGAACTGATTGCTGACGGGACCATCTACGGTGGCATGCTGCCGAAGATCCGCTGCGCCCTGGAAGCCGTGCAAGGCGGCGTCACCAGCGCCCACATCATCGATGGTCGAGTACCCAATGCGGTGCTGCTGGAGATCTTTACCGACAGTGGCGTCGGCACCCTGATCAGCAATCGCAAGCGTCATCACTGAGCAGAAGAGCTCAGGGGGTCAACGCCCCCTGAGCTGGATAAGGCGTAGACGATCCGCCTCGAAGGAAAGCTCTGCCTCCTTGCGATTCTGCCGGTAGCGCTCGATATCCTTCTCCAGACTGGCCTGCTCGGCCTTGATATTGTCGATCTGCACGATCAGGTGCTCCGGCACCTTGCGACTGGCTCGCTCGAACTCCGCGGCCTTGGCCTGAAGGTTGGCCTGCTGAACACGCAGCGAATTCAGATTGCTCTGCGCCACACCAATCACCCCATCCAACTCGGACAGTTTGCGATCGCGGGCCCGCTCAACATCCGCAGACTCCGAGTAAATGCGCAGCAACTGCGCATCCGAGCTGGCCCTGGCCTTCTCGGCAGCCATACGCTCACGCTCTTCCGGAGTAGGTGCCGGCGGTATTTCACGTAGCACACGCCCCTGATCGTCCACCACCTGATAGCCCTTCTCGATAAACTCGGGCGGGACCCCCTGACGGTCCAGGACAGGCACGCCCTTGTCGTTGAGGTAGCGATAGTATTCCGCAGCAGCCACGGGCATAACGCAGCAAAGGCTACCCAGCAGAGTCAGGCCAAAGGTGATGGTTTTGAGCATGAACACATCCTGTTGTTGGTCGACTAGATGCCGTACTGCGCGCGGTATGCCTCCACCGCCGGCAGATGCTTCTTCAACTCACTATCGCCGGCTAGATAGTCCAACACCTGCTCCAGCGACACAATACTGACCACCGGCATACCGTAGTCACGCTCCACTTCCTGGATCGCCGACAGTTCGCCCTGGCCACGCTCCTGGCGATTCAATGCAATCAGCACACCCGCAGCCTGAGCGCCCTGGGCCTGGATGATCTGCATCACCTCGCGGATGGCGGTACCGGCGGTGATCACGTCGTCGACGATCATCACCCGCCCGGCCAGCGGCGCGCCAACCAGGGTGCCGCCCTCGCCATGATCCTTGGCCTCCTTGCGGTTGAAACACCAGGGCAGATCGCGACCATGCTGCTCGGCCAGGGCCACGGCGGTGGCGGCGGCCAGTGGGATACCTTTGTAAGCTGGACCGAACAGCACATCGAATTCGATCCCGGCATCCACCAGCGCAGAGGCGTAGAAACGCCCAAGCTGCGCCAGGGCCAGGCCGCTGTCGAACAGGCCGGCATTGAAGAAGTAGGGACTGGTGCGCCCAGACTTCAGAGTGAACTCACCGAAACGCAGCACGCCGCGTTCGATGGCAAAACGGATGAATTCGCGTTGATACGCCTGCATGAAAAGCTCCGTACGGCACGGATTTAGCTATGAATTTAGCTAATGGGAATGAGCTCGGGTATCATACACGCACGTGTTTTTGGGGGCCATTTATGCGGATCATCAGTGTGAACGTGAATGGTATTCAGGCCGCAGTCGAGCGAGGCTTGCTCAGCTGGCTGCAGGCCCAGAATGCCGACGTGATCTGCCTGCAAGATACAAGAGTCTCCTCCTTCGAACTGGACGATCCGGCCTATCAGCTGGACGGCTATTTTCTCTATGCGGCCGATGCCGAAGTGCCTGCCCAGGGTGGCGTGGCGCTCTATTCGCGACTGCAACCCAAGGCGGTGATCCACGGCCTTGGCTTCGAGATGGCCGACCGTTACGGACGTTATCTGCAGGCCGATTTCGACAAGGTAAGTATTGCCACTCTGCTGCTGCCTTCGGGCCAGGACGGCGACGAGAGCCTGAACCACAAGTTCAAGTTCATCGACGACTTCACCGGCTACCTGGACAAGCAGCGGCGCAAGCGGCGCGAGTACATCTACTGCGGCTCGCTGTATGTAGCGCATCAGAAGCTGGACGTGAAGAACTGGCGCGACTGCCAGCAGCTACCGGGCTTTCTGGCGCCCGAGCGCGCCTGGCTGGACGAAGTGATCGGCAACATGGGCTATGTCGACGCCCTGCGCGAAGTCAGCCGCGAAGGTGAGCAGTACAGCTGGTGGCCGGACAGCGAGCAGGCGGAGATGCTCAATCTCGGCTGGCGCTTCGACTACCAGCTGTTGACGCCCGGCATGCGCCGGGTGGTGCGCAATGCCAAGCTGCCACGTCAACCACGCTTCTCCCAGCACGCACCGCTGATTGTCGACTACGACTGGCTGCTCAGTATCTGAGCAGCCCCATCACAGGCCTCAGGCGCGCAATGCGCCCCAGGCCTTGCCGGCGGCACTCACCAGCAGTACCAGCAACGCACCGACCAGCACACCAAACAGCGCATTGACCAGCGTTGGCGTCAGTGCGCTCAGCACGCCACCCAGCCCAGACAAGCCGGCCGCCATCTCGGCCCAGTGCTGAATCAGCTCGTGGGCACCGGGGATACCGTGGGTGAGGATGCCCCCACCGACCATGAACATGGCAGCCGTACCGACCACCGACAGCAACTTCATCAGCCAGGGTGCCAGCCACAGAAGGCCGCACCCCAGGCTTTGCGCTGCGGCGCTGGCGCGCTGACTCAGATAGAGCCCGGCGTCGTCCAGCTTGACGATGCCCGCCACCAGCCCATAGACGCCCACGGTTATCAGCAGGGCGATGCCCGAGAGCACAATGGCCTGCTGCAGAAAGGCCTGCTCGGCCACCACACCCAAGGCGATGGCAATAATTTCGGCGGAGAGAATGAAGTCGGTACGCACCGCGCCCTTGATCTTGTTCCTCTCGAAAGCCTGCATGTCCACCGCCGGATCACTCAGCGCCTGCACATGCTCGGCATGGTGCTTTTGCTCCTCATCCTGGCTGTGGAGGAACTTGTGCGCCAGCTTCTCGAAGCCCTCGAAGCAGAGGAAGGCGCCCCCCAGCATCAGCAGCGGGGTTACCAGCCAGGGCGCAAAAGCGCTGATCAGCAACGCCGCCGGCACCAGGATCAGCTTGTTGAGCAGCGAGCCCTTGGCCACTGCAAAGACCACCGGCAGCTCACGCTCGGCCCTAACACCGGTGACCTGCTGCGCGTTCAACGCCAGATCGTCCCCCAGCACCCCGGCGGTCTTTTTTGCCGCCACCTTGGTCATCGCCGCAACGTCATCCAGCACGCTGGCAATATCGTCGAGCAGAGTTAGCAGACTGGCTCCGGCCACTTCTGACTTCCTTTTATGAGTGGTTGTAGAAAGGGGCCGCGCGCATGTTCCGATCTCGCCACGGCCACAGCAAAAGGCCCCGCATGCGGGGCCCGAAAGTCACTTGATCAAGCGCCAACACAGCGGATAGCGATAGGCCTGACCCTCGTTGGCCTTGATCCCGGCAATGATGGTCAACACCAGCGCAGCCAGACCCAGCAGCGGCAATAGCAGGAAGCCGATCACCACCACGGCCAACAGAATGCATACCAACGCGGCAATGGACACCGTGATATGAAAATTCAACGCCTCCTTGCCCTGATCATCGACGAAAGGATCGAGATCGCGCTTGAGCTGCCAGACGATCAACGGACCTAGCAGGTTACCGAAGGGAATCAGCAGCCCGGCAAAGGCGGCGAAGTGACAGAACATCGCCCACTGACGGGCTTCCTGACTCGGGGTGGGACTGAGGTTCTGCTCTTCCATGGGTCTCTCCGCGGGTGGTTGTGATCAGTCCGCCAGGCTGGCGCGCTGCAGTTCGAACAGCTCGCGCACACCCTGCTGGGCCAAGGCCAGCATGGCATTCAGTTCTTCCGGCTGGAAGGGGGCGCCCTCGGCAGTGCCCTGCACCTCGATGAAGCCACCGGCGTCGGTCATCACCACGTTGAGGTCGGTCTCGGCCGCCGAGTCCTCCAGATAATCCAGGTCCAGCACCGGCTCGCCCTGATAGATGCCTACCGACACTGCGGCGACCATCTGCTTGAGCGGCTCGCCCTTGAGCGCACCGCGCTTCTTCAGCACTTTCAAGGCATCGGCCACGGCCACCATGGCGCCAGTGATGGAAGCGGTACGGGTGCCGCCATCGGCCTGGATCACATCACAATCGATATAGATGGTGTTCTCGCCCAGCTTGCTCATGTCCAGCGCGGCACGCAGCGAGCGACCGATCAGACGCTGGATCTCCAGGGTGCGACCACCCTGCTTGCCACGGCTGGCCTCACGAGCATTACGCTCGCCGGTAGCGCGCGGCAGCATGCCGTACTCGGCGGTCAACCAGCCCTGCCCTTGGCCCTTGAGAAAGCGCGGCACGCCGGACTCGACGCTGGCGGTGCAAATCACTTTGGTGTCGCCAAACTCGACCAGCACCGAACCCTCGGCATGCTTGGTGTAGTTGCGGGTAATGCGCACTGAACGCAACTGGGAGGAAGCACGGCCGCTGGGACGTTTCATCTGCTGATACCTGTAGGAAAGCGAAAATCTCGGGCATCGCCGACACCCGAATCTGCCGGCATTATAGCCCCGCGCCGCCGCGGATTGGGCCGGCGGTCGCACTGCGCTACAATCTCGCGCCTCATTCGTCAGTCCACGAGGTTCTCTCCATGGTGCACAGCATGACCGCCTTCGCCCGCGTTGAAGGCGCCGGGGCCAACGGCACCCTGAGCTGGGAACTGCGCTCAGTCAACCACCGCTACCTGGAACCGCACCTGCGCCTGCCGGAAGCCTTCCGCGATCTCGAAGGTAGCGTGCGCGAAGCCCTGCGCCAGGGGCTTTCGCGAGGCAAGGTGGAGTGCACCCTGCGCTTCAATGAGGAAAATGGCGACAAGAGCCTGCAGGTCGACAGCGTCCGCGCCAGCCAGCTGATCAGCGCGGCCGAGCAGGTTGCCGCCCTAATCAAGCAACCGGCCCCGCTCAACCCACTGGAAGTCCTGGCCTGGCCGGGCGTACTGGTAGCCGACGCCGCCGACCCGCAGGCCCTGAACAGCGCCGCCCTGAAGTTGTTCGAGCAGGCCCTCAGCGAGCTGAAGAGCGGTCGTGCTCGCGAAGGCGCGGAACTGGCCAAGCTGCTGAACGAGCGCCTGGACAGCATTCAGGAAGAAGTCGCCGCGCTGCGCGTGCTGGTGCCCGAGATGCTGGCCAACCAGCGCCAGAAGATCCTCGACCGTTGCGCCGAAATGCAGGCCGAACTGGAACCGCAGCGCCTGGAGCAGGAGCTGGTCATGCTGGCACAGAAGAGCGATGTTGCCGAAGAGCTGGATCGCCTGACCACCCATGTCAGCGAAGTGCGCCGCGTGCTCAAGGCCGGCGGCGCCGCCGGTCGGCGCCTGGACTTCCTCATGCAGGAACTCAACCGCGAGGCCAATACCCTCGGCTCCAAGGCGTTCGACCCGCGCAGTACTCAGGCCGCAGTCAACCTCAAGGTGCTGATCGAGCAGATGCGCGAGCAAGTACAGAACATCGAATAAGTCGCCTAGGCTTCGAATAACCGTTTTTCAGGATGCAACCATGACCGTCACCACCGGCACCCTCTACATCATTTCCGCCCCCTCCGGCGCCGGCAAGACCAGCCTGGTCAAGGCCCTGATCGACAGCGAGCCACGCATTCGCGTATCCGTCTCGCACACCACCCGCGCCATACGCCCGGGTGAAGAAGATGGCGTGAACTACCACTTCGTCAGCCACGAAACCTTCTCCGCCATGATCGAGCGTGGCGAGTTCCTCGAGCATGCCCAGGTCTTCGACAATTTCTACGGCACCTCGCAGAAGTGGCTGGAGCAGACACTGGCCGAAGGCTTCGACCTGATCCTGGAGATCGACTGGCAGGGCGCGCAACAGGTGCGCAAGCTGATGCCCCAGGCCAAGTCGGTCTTCATTCTGCCGCCGACCCAGGAGGCACTGCGCCACCGTCTGACCAACCGCGGCCAGGACAGCGCCGAGATCATCGAGCGGCGCATGCGCGAGGCAGTCAGCGAGATGAGCCACTACGTCGAGTACGACTACCTGGTGATCAACGACGATTTCGCCCACGCCCTGAGCGACCTCAAGGCCATCTTCCGCGCCAACCAGCTGCAGGCCAGCGTGCAAACGCAACGCCATAGCGGCCTGCTTGGCGAGCTGCTGGTCTGACCGCCAGCGAAAGGCCTTCCCTTAATGCTGGTGATTTTTTAGACTATCCAGTCCGCTCGCCCATCCGGGCCCAGCTTTATCTGCTATTTGCCACGAGGAACACCATGGCCCGCGTTACCGTTGAAGACTGCCTGGACAACGTCGATAACCGCTTCGAGCTGGTCATGCTGGCCACCAAGCGTTCCCGTCAACTGGCCACCGGCGGCAAAGAGCCCAAGGTAGCCTGGGAAAACGACAAGCCGACCGTGGTTGCCCTGCGCGAAATCGCCGCCGGCCTGGTCGACTCCGAGTTCGTCGCCCAGGAAGACCTGGTCGAAGAAGAGCCGCTGTTCGTCTCCTTCGAGGAAGAGGCCAACGAGCCTCTGTAAGCCTATGCCTGGTCGACGTCTCGCGGCACCGGGTCCCCATCCAGCACGGCAGGAGGTGAAATCTTGCCGAGCATAGACGGACTCGCCGACAGGCTCTCGACCTACCTGGCCGCGGATCAGGTCAACCTGGTTCGCCGCGCCTATTTCTACGCCGAGCAGGCGCATGACGGGCAGCGCCGCCGCAGCGGCGAAGCCTACGTCACCCATCCTCTCGCCGTGGCCAGCATCCTCGCCGACATGCACATGGACCATCAGAGCCTGATGGCCGCAATGCTGCATGACGTGATCGAAGACACCGGCATCGCCAAAGAAGCGCTCACCAGTCAATTCGGCGAAACTGTCGCGGAACTGGTGGACGGGGTCAGCAAGCTGACCCAGATGAACTTCGAAACCAAGGCCGAGGCCCAGGCCGAGAACTTCCAGAAGATGGCCATGGCCATGGCCCGCGATATTCGCGTGATCCTGGTCAAGCTGGCCGACCGCCTGCACAACATGCGTACCCTGGAAGTGCTGTCCGGCGAGAAGCGCCGGCGCATCGCCAAGGAAACCCTGGAAATCTACGCCCCCATCGCCAACCGGCTGGGCATGCACAGCATGCGCGTGGAGTTCGAGGATCTCGGCTTCAAGGCCATGCACCCGATGCGCTCCGAGCGCATCCGCACCGCCGTGCGCCGCGCCCGCGGCAACCGCAAGGAAATCGTCGCCAAGATCGAGGAGTCCATACTCGCCTGCCTGCAGCGCGAAGGCCTGCAGGGCGAGGTGACCGGGCGCGAGAAGCACCTGTACAGCATCTACCAGAAGATGCGCGGCAAGCGCCGGGCGTTCAACGAGATCATGGACGTCTACGCCTTCCGCATCGTGGTCGACAAGGTCGACACCTGCTACCGCGTGCTCGGCGCCGTGCACAACCTGTACAAGCCGCTACCCGGCCGCTTCAAGGACTACATCGCCATCCCCAAGGCCAACGGCTACCAGTCACTGCACACCACATTGTTCGGCATGCACGGCGTCCCCATTGAGATCCAGATCCGCACCCGCGAGATGGAGGAGATGGCCAACAACGGCATTGCCGCACACTGGCTGTACAAATCGGATGCCGACGAAGCGCCCAAGGGTAACCACGCCCGCGCCCGCCAGTGGGTCAAGGGTGTGCTGGAAATGCAGCAGCGCGCCGGCAACTCGCTGGAGTTCATCGAAAGCGTGAAGATCGACCTGTTCCCCGACGAGGTCTACGTCTTCACCCCGAAAGGCAAGATCATGGAGCTTCCCAAAGGCTCCACCGCGGTCGACTTCGCCTACGCCGTGCATACCGACGTCGGCAACAGCTGCATCGCCTGCCGCATCAACCGCCGCCTGGCGCCGCTGTCGCAAGCCCTGGAAAGCGGCTCGACGGTGGAAATCGTCACTGCCCCCGGCGCCCGCTCCAATCCGGCCTGGCTCAACTTCGTGGTCACCGGCAAGGCACGCACGCATATTCGCCACGCCCTCAAGCTGCAACGCCGCTCGGAGTCCATCAGCCTGGGCGAGCGCCTGCTGAACAAGACCCTGGCCGGCTTCGACAGCCATCTGGAAAAAATCGGCGCAGAACGCATCCAGACCGTGCTGGCCGAGTATCGCCACGAGGTGATCGAAGACCTGCTGGAAGACATCGGCCTGGGCAACCGCATGGCCTACGTGGTGGCGCGCCGTCTGCTGGCCGAGAGTGGCGACGCCGCGCCCAGCCCGGACGGCCCACTGGCCATCCGCGGCACCGAGGGCCTGGTGCTGAATTACGCCAAGTGCTGCACACCGATCCCCGGCGATCCGATCGTCGGCCATCTGTCGGCCGGCAAGGGCATGGTGGTGCATCTGGAGAGCTGCCGGAACATCGCCGACATCCGCAACAACCCGGAGAAATGCATCCAGCTCAACTGGGCCAAGGATGTCGCCGGCGAATTCAACGTCGAGCTGCGCGTCGAACTGGAACACCAGCGCGGCCTGATCGCCCTGCTGGCCAGCAGCGTCAACGCCGCCGACGGCAACATCGAGAAGATCGGCATGGACGAGCGCGATGGCCGCATCAGTGTGGTCCAGCTGGTCATCAGCGTGCACGACCGCGTCCACCTGGCCCGCGTGATCAAGAAACTGCGCGCGCTCGCTGGCGTGATCCGTATTACCCGGGTCAAGGCCTGAGCGCCAGCTGCTGGCATGTCCGCGGCCCCATCAACAACCTACGCCAACTAAGGAAACCCCATGAGCAAGACCGTCATCACCTCGCCCGACGCACCAGCAGCCATCGGCACCTACTCCCAGGCCATCAAGGCCGGCAACACCGTCTACCTGTCCGGGCAGATCCCGCTCGACCCGAAGACCATGGAGCTGGTGCAAGGCTTCGAGGAGCAGACCGTACAGGTGTTCGAGAACCTCAAGGCAGTCATCACCACCGCCGGCGGCAGCTTCAAGGACGTGGTCAAGCTGAACATCTTCCTCACCGACCTGTCCCACTTCGCCAAGGTCAACGAGATCATGGGCCGCTACTTCGAGCAGCCCTACCCGGCCCGTGCCGCCATTGGCGTAGCCGCGCTGCCGCGTGGCTCGCTGGTGGAAATGGACGGCATCCTGGTCATCGACTAAGCCCCATGCGCCGCCTCGCCGCCCTGCTCCTGTGCGCCGGTCTGCTGACCGGCTGTGCGGGCTCGGGCGGCAGCCCCGATGGCACCTGGATCAACCAGTCGATCGTCGAGGAGGCACGCCAGGGCGGGCCACTGCGCGAAGCCCTGCTGGCCTACGGCCCTGTGCTGGAATGGCAGTTCGATAGCGGACGCAGCCTGGCGACCTACAGCAATGGCTTCGAGAGTCCGCAAGGCCGCCTGGATATTGGCGATGCCGGCCAGTTGACCGTCGCTTATCAGGGCGGCTTTGAGGAACACCTGAAGCTGCAGGATGACCAGCTGATACAGCTGGCCGGCGCTCAAGGCCCGCAGCAGCAATTCAGCCGCGCCAGCCATGACGTCGCCCTCGGCGCCCCCATCGGCAGCAGCTTCGAATGGGTACTGTACGAGGCTTACCTCGGTGGCAAATGGCTGATCCGCGAAGGCCAGGGCCAAGGCGGACTGGTGCTGTTCCACCCGGACGGCAGCCTGGAAGGCCTGCCCGGCGCCGAACGTTATGCTCTGTGTCTGGCCGGCGACTGTGCCTCGATGGCCGGCGACAACGACAGCCTGTGGCTGCAGCTCGGCGAGCAGGGCGCACCCTGGATCTTCCAGCGCGAAGGCGAGCAGCTGCGCATCCTCGAAGCCTTCAACGCCGCGGCCCCGGATGAAATACCGGAATACCGCCCCGGGCGCCTGACCTGGTTATTGCAGCGCGACTGAATCCGCGCCCCGCGCCTTTGCCCAGTCGCAGAAGCAGCCCACCGCCAGATTGCTGTCCGCATGCACCTGCCGCCCCGCCTGCAGCGCCTCGAGAATCGGCTCGATGAAGCTGTTGCTGGAGGTACAGAGCGCGCCCTCGCTGTAAGGCCCGAAATAGGCCAGATTGCCCTCACGGTCCCAGATCGCCACCGCCGGACTGGCCGGCAACTGCTCACTGCCCAGCAATCCCTCCAGCGGCTGCAAGGCCTGCAGGTTGTCGGGCAGACGGCCCTGACTACCCGCCTTCTGCACCGAGTAGAACCTCACCCCACGCGGCGCATAGTTCTGCAGCAGCTCGCCAAGGTGCTGCTGATTGCCGACATTGCACGGACAGCCCGGGTCCCAGAAGTGCACTAGGCGAATCGGTCCCGGCCCGGCCAGCTCGGCCGGCAGGCGTAGCTGGCTACCCGCGAACAGCTCCGTACGCGCCTCGAACGGCCGGATATAGCGCACCTGGAACCACCAGAACGCGGCCAGCATGGCGCCCAGCCAGAAGATGGCGAGCAGGCTGGCGAGCAGGGTCTTGCGTGACGACGACATGAGCGGGAAATATCGAATCGGGGCGCCTAGCTTGCCATGCCGCACCCGACAGCTGAATATCGGCGCTTGCCCACTGCCTCGAATACGCCATGACCGCCATGCCCAAATCCCCGACGGAACCCTTTCAGGCCGAGCGTCTGCGTGCCAGCCTGCGACCCTTGGCCGCAGGGCAAGCCTTGAGCGCGGAGGCCCTGGCCTATCAACGCCATTACGGTCTGGATTTGCCCCAGCACCCGGCGGTGCGCAGCCGCCTGGGCAGCTTCACCAGCGACGGCCTCGACCTGGTCGCCCAGCTCTGGCTACCACCCGAGCCGCAGGCGACGCTGATCCTGCTGCACGGTTACTACGACCACATGGGCCTGTACCGCCATGTGATCGACTGGGCGCTGAGCCTGAACCTCGCCGCGCTGGCCTTCGACCTGCCCGGCCACGGCCTGTCCGCCGGGCCACGCGCCAGCATCGATGACTTCGCCAGCTACCAGCGCGCGCTGCACGGGCTGCTCGACGAGGCCGCCAGCCTCGACCTGCCGCAACCCTGGCACCTGTGCGGGCAAAGCACCGGTGGCGCCATCCTGCTCGATTACCTGCTGACCGGCGCGCCGCGCCCCGAGCCCGGCGCCACCATTCTTCTGGCTCCGCTGGTACGGCCGCGCGCCTGGGGCCTGTCGAAACTCAGTTACCACCTGCTGAGTCCGTTCAAGTCGGCGATTCCGCGACGCTTCTCGGCCAACTCCAGCGACCCGGCGTTCCTCGACTTCCTGCAAAACCGCGATCCCTTGCAGCCCCGCAACCTGCCGACTGCCTGGGTCGGCGCCCTGGCGCGCTGGATTCCTCGCATCGAGCGCGCGCAGCGCAGCGCCCTGCAGCCCCTGGTGGTGCAAGGCGAGGACGATATGACGGTGGACTGGAGGCACAACCTGGCGGTGTTGCAGGCCAAGTTCGATCAGCCGCAGATTCTGCGCATCCCCGGTGCCCGCCATCACCTGGCCAACGAGCATGAGGATATCCGCAAGCGCTACTTCGCCTTTCTCAGCGAGCGCCTGCGCTAGCCGCTAATCAGATGCCCTGCTGCGCCGGCTCCAGGCCCTGTGCCGACTGCCCCACGGCCAGCGCGGCGCGCAGTGCCACCAGGGCGGCTTGGTAATAGGCCTGACCGCCGGGGGACTGGGCGAAGGTGACGAACTCTTCCAGCTCCGGGTCGGACAGCTCGCGATAGACATACAGCAGGGTGTCATCGATCTGTCCCTCGATCTCGCCGAGCAGGCGCTGACGCTGCCCCTGCACCAGCAGCTGGGTCTGCGCCTCGCCGAAAAGGCCCGGCACCATCGAACTCAGGCTGTCGGCGGCCACACCGGCCAGCGCCAGGCTGACCTCGGCACCGGCCTGACTGGCGGGCAGCGCCTGGGCCAGATGGCGAATCAGCAGGCGGCGCGTGGCATCGGCCTGGCTCGCCGGCAGTCCCTGCGCGTGGGCAGCCAACTGCTCGCGACTGGTGGCCTGGATCTCGGCGGCCACCACCTTGCGGCCCAGCGCCGACTCGAAGAACTGCAGCGCCGGACGCGGGTCGGCCAGCTCCATGCGCAACGCGGCCTGAGCTCGCTGCTCCATGGCCCTGGGCTCGAAGCGACGATTGCTGTTGTCCACCAGGGCCTGGAACACCCCCGGCGGCAAGCTGGGCTGATAACGCTGCTGGGCCGCCTGCAAGGCATCGTTGAAATGCGCGCGCTGCTGCGGCCAGCCGGCACTCTGATAGAGGCTGGCGTGATCGTCGGCGAAGCTAGGAAAGCTGCACAGCAGCAATAGCAGGGTGAAAACGGCGCGCATGGGGGACTCCTGTCTGGCGCGGCTATTGTAGGGCGCCGCCGCCGGCACTGATAGAATCCCGCCATGCATAACCAACGCCTCCAGCGGCAGCTGCCGCAGATCATCGATGACCTCGCCAGCCAGGGCTGGTCGCGGCAGGAAGACTTCCTGCCGGATACTCTGACCCACGAACTGGCCGCAGAGTGCCGTGCGCGTGCCGAGAAAGGCGCACTGAGCCCAGCCGGGGTCGGCCGCGGCCAGGGCCTGGCGGTGCGCGAGGGCGTGCGCGGCGACCATATCCAGTGGCTCGAACCCGGCCAGAGTCCGGCCAGCGACCAGTACCTGACAGCGATGGATGAGTTGCGCCAGGCCCTCAATCAGGCCTTCTACCTGGGCCTGGAGGACTACGAGAGCCACTTCGCCCTGTACCCACCTGGCAGCTTCTACCAGAAACACCTCGACCGCTTTCGCGACGACGATCGGCGCTGCGTCTCGGCAGTGTTCTACCTCAACCAGGATTGGCAGGCAGCCCAGGGCGGAGCTCTGCGTATCTACCCGCACAACCATGAGCCGCTGGATCTGCTGCCGCAGGGCGGCAGCCTGGTGCTGTTCATGTCTGCCGAACTGCCGCATGAAGTGTTGCCGGCCAGCCGCGAGCGCCTGTCGCTGACCGGCTGGTTCCGCCGCAGGAGTTGAACATGGAGAAACTACTGGTCAGCCGCTGCCTGCTCGGCCACCGGGTGCGCTATGACGGCGGCGCACACGGCCCGTTTGATCTGCTGCAGCGCTGGCAGGACGAAGGCCGCATCGTGCCGCTGTGCCCGGAAGTGGCCGGCGGCCTGCCCACGCCGCGCCCGCCAGCGGAAATACCTGGCGGCCAGGGCGCGCAGGTCTTGGACGGCTCACGCCCGGTACTGACCGACAGTGGCGACGATGTCACTACGGCCTTCGTCGCCGGGGCCGAAATCGCCCTGCAACTGGTCCAGCAGCACGGCCTGCGGGTTGCCGTGCTCAAGGCGCGCAGCCCGTCCTGCGGCAACAGCCACAATTACGACGGCAGCTTCAGCGGCACCCTGGTCGCCGGTGAAGGCGTGACCGCCGCCTTGCTGCGCCGCGCCGGAGTCAAGGTGTTCAACGAAACCCAGCTCAGCGAGGCCGCCACCGAACTGGCGCGCCTGGAGCGACACGACGACTGACCCGGCAAGCCGCAGCGAATCACCTATGGTCAAAGCTGGAACACGCTCAAGGAGCTCCAGCATGCCCAACTTCCTGCCCAATATGGGCCTTTTCGTAGTGCTGTGTGCCAGCCCGCTGCTGGCCCAGGCCCAGTCACCCGCCTCACCGCAACTACCCGCCCCGGAAGGCGCCCAGGTGTACATCATCGAGCCAGCCGATGGCGCCACCGTCGCGCAGACCTTCACCGTCAGGTTCGGCCTCAAGGGCATGGGCATAGCGCCGGCCGGGGTCGATTTCCCCGACACCGGGCACCATCACCTGCTGGTGGATGTCGAGGAGATGCCGCTGCTGGATACGGCGCTGCCGGCAACCGAGCATATCCTGCACTTCGGCAAGGGCCAGACCGAGACCCAGCTGACCCTGCCACCCGGACCGCACACCTTGCAGCTGCTGATCGGCGACAAGTACCACGTGCCCATGGACCCACCGGTAATCTCCAAGAAGATCACCATCCAGGTGCAATAAGGCAAGGCTGTGCCCGCACTGCCTGCCGGTGCAGAGCACACTGCTCGGAAAGAGCGTCTCTAGCCGCGAAAACCCGCACCTAGCCCCGACCTGGCGCTGCCGTTACCGACTTGATGCCCACAAAAAAGGGAGGCCGAAGCCTCCCTTTTTCATCGCGGCGTGCGGATCAGAACAATACGCGGCTGCGGATGGTGCCGTTGACGTGCTGCAGCTTCTCCAGCGCCAGGTCGGAATACTCGGCGTCGACGTCGATCACCACGTAGCCGACCTTGTCGTTGGTCTGCAGGAACTGGCCGGAGATGTTGATGCCATTGTCGGCGAACACCTTGTTGATCTCGCTCATCACGCCCGGGATGTTGGCGTGGATGTGCAGCAGACGGTGCTTGCCCGGGTGCGCCGGCAGAGCCACTTCCGGGAAGTTCACGGACGACACCGAGGTACCGTTGTCGCTGTACTTGACCAGCTTCTCGGCCACTTCCAGGCCGATATTGGCCTGCGCCTCTGCGGTGGAACCACCGATGTGCGGGGTCAGGATCACGCGATCCAGGCCACGCAGCGGGCTCTCGAACTCTTCGTCGTTGGACTTAGGCTCGACCGGGAACACGTCGATGGCGGCGCCGATCAGGTGCTCGTCCTTGATCGCTTCGGCCAGGGCTTCCAGCACCACTACGGTGCCGCGAGCGGCGTTGATCAGGATGCCGCCCTTCTTCATGGCGCGAATTTCCTTCTCGCCGATCATCCACTTGGTGCTTTCCAGCTCCGGGACGTGCAGGGAGACGATATCGGCCATGCCCAGCAGCTCGTGCAGGCTGGCGATCTGCGTGGCGTTGCCCAGCGGCAGCTTGGTCAGCGGGTCGTAGAAGAACACCTGCATGCCCAGGGCCTCGGCCAGCACGGAGAGCTGGGTGCCGATCGAACCATAGCCGACGATACCCAGCTTCTTGCCGCGGATTTCGAAGGAATTGGCCGCCGACTTGATCCAGCCACCGCGGTGGCAGGAGGCGTTCTTCTCCGGAATGCCGCGCAGCAGCAGGATGGCCTGGGCCAGCACCAGCTCGGCGACCGAGCGGGTGTTGGAGTAAGGGGCGTTGAACACGGCGATACCGCGCTCGCGGGCGGCATTCAGATCGACCTGGTTGGTGCCGATGCAGAAGCAGCCGACGGCGACCAGGCGCTTGGCACAATCGAAGACCTCTTCGGTCAGCTGGGTACGCGAGCGGATGCCGATGAAATGCACGTCGGCGATCTTTTCCTTCAGCTCTTCATCTGACAGGGCGCCCTTGAGGTACTCGATGTTGGTGTAGCCAGCGGCCTTCAGCACATCGACGGCGTTCTGGTGCACGCCTTCCAGCAGAAGGAACTTGATCTTGCTCTTGTCGAGAGAGGTCTTGCTCATCGGAGTACCTGTGGTCCCACAAAAAGTGTCAGGGAAGCGGCTGCGGACAATGCCGGCCAGGGCCCGCAGATCGGCTCGGGGGCTCGATTGGCGGGGTGCGTATGCTAGCATACGAGCCCCGCGAAACAGCCACCCCTGGGCGATGAAGCGTACTCAGGGTGACCATGAACCGTTTGAGAGTTCCCAGATGACCAATCCTGCCCTGATCGACGAGCTGAAGACCCTGGTGGAGGCCGGCAAGGTGCTGACCGACGCCGACTCGCTGAACGCCTACGGCAAGGATTGGACCAAGCATTTCGCCCCGGCACCGTCCGCCATCGTCTTCCCCAAGACCATCGAGCAGGTACAGGCCATCGTGCGCTGGGCCAACGCCCACAAGGTTGCCCTGGTGCCTTCGGGCGGCCGCACCGGTCTGTCCGCCGCTGCCGTGGCGGCCAATGGTGAAGTCGTAGTCGCGTTCGACTACATGAACCAGATTCTCGATTTCAACGAATTCGACCGCACCGTGGTGTGCCAGCCGGGCGTGGTGACCAAGCAGCTGCAGCTGTTCGCCGAAGACAAGGGCCTGTACTACCCGGTGGACTTCGCCTCCTCGGGCTCCAGCCAGCTGGGCGGCAACATCGGCACCAACGCCGGCGGCATCAAGGTGATCCGCTACGGCATGACCCGCAACTGGGTGGCCGGCATGAAGGTGGTCACCGGCACCGGCGAGCTGCTGGAGCTGAACCGCGACCTGATCAAGAACGCCACCGGCTACGACATGCGCCAGCTGTTCATCGGCGCCGAAGGCACCCTGGGCTTCGTCGTCGAGGCCACCATGCGCCTGGAGCGCGCACCGAAGAACCTCACCGCCATGGTGCTCGGCACCCCCGACTTCGACTCGATCATGCCGGTGCTGCACGCCTTCCAGAACAAGCTGGACCTGACCGCCTTCGAGTTCTTCTCGGACAAGGCCCTGGCCAAGATCATGGCCCGTGGCGACGTGCCGCCGGCCTTCGACACCGACTGCCCGTTCTATGCCCTGCTGGAATTCGAGGCCACCACCGAGGAGGTCGCCAACCAGGCGCTGGAGACCTTCGAGCACTGCGTCGAGCAGGGCTGGGTGCTGGATGGTGTGATGAGCCAGAGCCAGCAGCAGCTGGAGAACCTGTGGAAGCTGCGCGAGTACATCTCCGAGACCATCAGCCACTGGACGCCGTACAAGAACGACATCTCGGTCACCGTGGGCAAGGTGCCGGCCTTCCTGCATGACATCGACCGCATCGTCGAGGCCAACTACCCGGACTTCGAAGTGGTGTGGTTCGGCCATATCGGCGACGGCAACCTGCACCTGAACATCTTGAAGCCGGAGAACCTGTCCAAAGACGAGTTCTTCGCCAAGTGCGCCATCGTCAACCAGTGGGTGTTCGAGACCGTGCAGAAGTACAACGGCTCCATCTCCGCCGAGCACGGCGTGGGCATGACCAAGCGCGACTACCTGCACTACAGCCGCTCGGAGGCCGAGATCGGCTACATGAAGGCGATCAAGGCCGTATTCGACCCGAACGGCATCATGAACCCGGGCAAGATCTTCCCTCTTTGACTTCCGTCGGATGGCCGGCGCCACCCACGCCTGCCATCCTCTGCTCCGCGGCGGCCTCGGCCGCCAGCTGTTCCTTCGCCACCCAGGAGCCCGCATGAGCTACCAGCACCAGTACACCGACGGTACCCCGATCCACTTCCCGCTGGGCAAGGTGGTCTGCGTCGGGCGCAACTACGCCGAGCATGCCGCCGAGCTGAACAACCCGATTCCCACCGAGCCACTGCTGTTCATCAAGCCGGGCAGCTGCACCGTGCCGATGGCCGGTGGCTTCGCCATCCCGCAAGATCGCGGCGCCGTGCACTTCGAGGCGGAGATCGCCGTGTTGATCGGCAAGCCGCTGTCGAAGAAGCCCTCCGAAGAAGAAGTGCTGGACGCCATCTCCGGCTATGCGCCGTCCCTCGACCTGACCCTGCGCGACGTACAGGCGAAACTGAAGGAAAAGGGCCTGCCCTGGGAGCTGGCCAAGAGCTTCGACGGTGCCTATGTGCTGGCGCCCTTCGTCGCCGCCGATGCGGTGGAGGACGTGCGCGACATCAGCATCCGCCTGAGCATCGACGGGAAGGTACGTCAGGACGGTAACAGCCGCGACATGCTCAACCCCATCGTGCCGCTGATCCAGCACATCGCCGCCCACTTCAGCCTGCAGCCGGGCGACGTGGTGTCTACCGGCACTCCCGCCGGCGTCGGCCCGCTGGCCAGCGGCGAGAGCCTGGAGATCGAGCTGCTCGGCCTGTCGCGCTTCGCCAGCCAGGTACTCTGAGGCCGGCCACGGCAAAAGCGGCGGGCATCCCGCCGCTTTCACAGAACTTTCACCGCCCCCGAGTACTCTGAGAGGCTCGATCTTCCGAGCAGTCCCGGATGCCACTCATCTCCCGTCGCCATACCCGCCTTCTGCTACTGATCAGCGCCGTCGTCTGCCTGGCCCTCGTCGTCGACTACCGGCACTGGGATGACCATGCCCGACTCTGGCTCAAGGAGCGCGACATGTCCGCCAGCGCCCGCGTCGCGAGCATCTGGCTGCCGGGCTACAGCGCCAGCGTGCAGGGCAAGCCGCTGGCCGGACTGGAAGACGACGAGACCTCCGACCTGGCCTACAGCCCGCTGACCGGCACCCTGTTCACCGTCACCGGCAAACTGCCCATGCTGGTCGAACTGAGCCGCACCGGCGAGGTGCTAAGGCGCATCGTGCTCAAGGGCTTCTCCAATCCGGAGGGAGTGGCGGTATTGGAAAACGGCAACATCGCCGTGGCCGACGAGCGCCAGCGCAACCTGTCGATCTTCAGCCTGACCCCGGAAACGCTCGAACTGGACATGGCCGATGGCCAACCGTTCGACCTGGGCTTTCCGGATGCCGGTAACAAGGGCTTCGAGGGCGTGGCCTGGGACCCGGCCCAGCAGCGCCTGCTGCTCGGCAAGGAACGCTCGCCAAGCATGTTCAGCCTGGGCAGCGACGGCCAACGCCTGCTGCAAACCGAGTTGCAGCCACTGCCCAGCTACGGCCTGGGCATGCGCAACCTGTCCGCCCTCTCGGTAGACCCGCGCACCGGGCACATCCTCGCCCTCTCCGCCCAGTCGCACCTGTTGCTGGAGCTAGACGCCCAGGGCGAGCCGGTCAGCTTCATCAGCCTGATCGGTGGCCAGAGCGGGCTGGAAAGCCGCATTCCGCGCGCCGAGGGAGTGGCCATGGACGAGGACGGCACCATCTATATGGTCAGCGAGCCCAATCTGTTCTACGTCTTCAACCGGGATCAGCCCGCCGCGCCCAGGGGCTGAACACGAGCCCCGAGCCGGCCGTGGATAACTCGCTACGCAGAATGCCCCACGACGCTTAAGCTTGGGTTCAGCCGGCCGTGCTTCCATACGGCCCCTCCCCCCGTGGATGCCCACCATGCGCCGACTGACTCGACCACGTTTTCTGCTGCCGGCAGTCCTGTTGCTCCTGTTGTCCCTTGCCGCAGTGGCCGCCCAGCAATTGCGTCTGTTCGAGCGCGGCTGGTTCAAGTTGCAGGAGTGGCGTCATACCAGTGAATGGCGCGAACGTTCGGTCTGGCTACCGGACTATGTTGCCACCCTGCAGGCCCAGCCGATCGAAGGGCTGGAGGATGATGTCTCGGCGCTGACCTTCGATCCGGATCGCCGCAGCCTGTTCACCGTGACCAACAAGAACTCGGAAATCATCGAACTGACCCTCGACGGGAAGATCATTCGGCGTATCCCCATGACCGGCTTCGGCGATCCGGAAGCCATCGAGTACATCAGTACCGATATTTATGTGATTACCGATGAGCGCCAGCAGCGACTGTTCCGCGTGCACCTGAGCGAGGACACGGCCTATGTCGATGCCGCCGACTCCGAGCAGCTATCGCTGGGCATCGGTCTCAACGGCAACAAGGGCTTCGAAGGGCTGGCCTATGACAGCCAGGGGCAGCGCCTGTTCGTGGCCAAGGAGCGCGACCCGCTGAGCATCTACGAGATCCACGGCTTTCCCCACACCGACCCGGACAAACCCTTCGCCGTGCACGTGGTGAACGATCCGGAGCGCGATGCCCGACTGTTCGTGCGTGACCTGTCCAGCCTGCAGTACGACGAACGCAGCGGCCACCTGCTGGCCCTGTCCGATGAGTCGCATCTGGTGCTGGAGCTGAATGCCGATGGCCAGCCGATCAGTTCGTTGTCGCTGCTCGGCGGGCGCCAAGGCCTGGAGAAAACCGTACCGCAGGCCGAAGGCGTGGCCATGGACGACCAGGGTCGGCTCTATGTGGTGAGCGAGCCGAACCTGTTCTACGTCTTCGAGAAAAAGCCCGCCGAATAGGCGGGCAAGTCACTCAGCTATCGTCCTGCAACGCCGCCTCCGGCGCGTTCCTCTTCACCGATTCGGTGCCGGCCACGGCACTGGCCTCGCTCGCATACATCTGACTCTGGCCGACCACCTGGCCGTTGGTGGCCTTGAGCACGAAGTGAAACTTGCCACTGGCGGCCGGCTTGACCTCGAAGGCCCCGTCGCGCTGGGAATTCTTGCGTACCGACTCGATGCCGTTCAGCGCCGAATCCTTGGCCTTGTACATTTCGCTGCTGAGGATGATCTCGCCGTTGCCGGCAAGCAGATTGAAGTGGAACTGGCCGTCTTTGCCGGTTTTCAGGTGGAACTTGCTGGCCATGGTCTAACTCCTGTCACGGGGAAGGTTCAGCAAGCCTAGACGCTGATGCCGGCCCTGCACGCCTAGGACGGATTGAGCTGCCCGCGCAACAGGTCGCGAAAGCTCTGGATCAGCGGCTCGCGCGAGCGCCCGCGACGCAGCGCCAGGCTGAACGGTGCCTGGTAGCCGAAGGTGGTGGGCAGCAAGACCTTGAGCCGCCCCTGCTCGGCCCAGGGCTGGGCGTAGTGCTCGGGCAGATAGCCGATATAGGCGCCCGAGAGCACCAGGATCAGTTGCGCCTCCATCGACTCCACGGTCGCCGCACTGTGCTTGAAGCCGTGCCGGGCCAGCTCGCTCTGGCTCCAGTAGCCACGCCCCACCATGCGCTGCTGGGTAATCACCTCGGCGGGTATCCTGCGCTGGGTGAACAGGGGATGGCGATCACTGCAGTACAGCCAGTGCTGCTCGCGGTACAAGGCCTGATAGGTCAGGCCGTTCATCCGCGTATAGAAGGCGCCAATGGCCAGGTCCAGGCGGTTCTCCAGCAGCGCCAGCTGCAACTCGGCAGGGCTCAGTACCGCCAGGTGCAGGTGCACGGCCGGATGCTCCTCGCTGTACACACCGATGACCTCGGCCAGCGGCAGCGCCGGATCGCCCACGGTGGAGTCCAGTACGCCGAGGTTCAGGGTGCCACGCAGCTCACCCTTGAGCGCCGCCGAGTAACGCTCGAAGCCCTCCAGCTCGGCCAGCAGGCGCAGGCACTCCTGATGGAACAGCTCGCCCTTGCTGGTCAGGCTGAAGCCGCCGCGACCGCGGTGGCAGAGCACCAGGCCCAGCTGCGCCTCCAGCTGGCTCATGTAAGTGCTGATCGCCGAAGTGGACAGGTTGAGTTCCTGCTGGGCGGCGGCGAAACCCTGGTGGCGCACCACGCTGGCGAAGATGCGCAGCAGCTTGAGATCGGGCAAGGCAGGGGTCATGGGCGCAGTCCGTCGGTAGGAGTGCTCATCCTAAGACGGTGACGGTTAGTTTAGAAATTCATGAACTAATTATTTCGCCACAGCGATTCTTTTTGTCGCCCCGGCGCAGAAGAATCGACCCACGCTCCGCTCGGGGCGCTCGACCGTCCCGAGTTCATTACAAGCACAACAACCGTGAGGCCCCACCCATGGACAAGATCCTGCACCAGCCCCTGGGCGGCAATGAAATGCCCCGTTTCGGTGGCATCGCCACCATGATGCGCCTGCCGCATATCCAAAACGTCGAAGAAAAACGCCAGCTCGACGCCGCCTTCGTCGGCGTGCCGCTCGACATCGGCACCTCGCTGCGCTCCGGCACCCGCTTCGGCCCACGCGAGATCCGCGCCCAGTCGGTGATGATCCGCCCGTACAACATGGCCACCGGCGCCGCGCCGTTCGACTCGCTCAACGTGGCCGACATCGGCGACGTGGCGATCAACACCTTCAACCTGCTGGATGCCGTGCGCATCATCGAAGAGGCCTACGACGAGATCGTCGAACTCGACATCAAGCCGCTGACCCTGGGCGGCGACCACACCATCACCCTGCCGATCCTGCGCGCCCTGCACAAGAAGTACGGCAAGATCGGCCTGGTCCATATCGACGCCCATGCCGACGTCAACGACCACATGTTCGGCGAGAAGATCGCCCACGGCACCACCTTCCGCCGCGCTCAGGAAGAAGGCCTGCTCGACAGCCAGCGCGTGGTGCAGATCGGCCTGCGCGCCCAGGGCTACACCGCCGAGGACTTCAACTGGAGCCGCAAGCAGGGCTTCCGCGTCGTGCAAGCCGAAGAGTGCTGGCACAAGTCGCTGGAACCGCTGATGGCCGAAGTGCGCGAGAAGGTCGGCGGCGGCCCGGTGTACCTTTCCTTCGACATCGACGGCATCGACCCGGCCTGGGCGCCCGGCACCGGCACCCCGGAAATCGGCGGCCTGACCACCATCCAGGCGATGGAGATCATCCGCGGCTGCCAGGGCCTGGACATCATCGGCGGCGACCTGGTCGAGGTTTCCCCGCCCTACGACACCACCGGCAACACCTCGCTGCTAGGTGCCAACCTGCTTTACGAAATGCTCTGCGTGCTGCCGGGTGTGCAGCGCCGCTAGGCGCCACTCCGGCCTTTTATTACGACCGGGCGCCCGGCGCCCGGACACACTGACAACAACAATCAAGGTGTGCCATGAACCACGAAGAATCCATGCCGTTGCTGGATGACCAGCCCGCACCCGAGCACAGCTACAGCGCGCGTCAATTTCTGATGTTCCTGATCCCCTCGCTGCTGGGGATCCTGCTGTTCCTCACCCCCATCGTCTACGAAGAGAAGGTCACCATCGGCCTCGGCGTCATGGCCGACGCCCTCAAGGCCGCGCTGAGCGCTCATCTGCCGGCCATCGCCACCGGTCTGCTGCTGTTCTCCGCCATCGCCGGCTTGCTGGCCACCCTGCTCAAGCCACACTGGGTCACCCGCCGCCCGGCCCTCAACGACCTGTTCAACCTGCACCCGTTCTGGCTCGGCCTGCGCGTGGTCGGCGCGCTGTTCGCCGCCATGACCTTCTGGCAGTTCGGCCCCGAGTGGATCTGGAGCGCCAACACCGGCGGCGTGGTGCTGAAAGACCTGGCCCCGGTGCTGATCACCTTCTTCCTGGTCGCCGGCCTGGTCCTGCCACTGCTCACCGACTACGGCCTGATGGAGTTCTGCGGCACCCTGGTGCGCAACGTGTTCCGCAAGATCTTCGGCCTGCCGGGCCGCTCGGCCATCGACGCCATCGCCTCCTGGCTCGGCTCGGGCACCGTCGGCGTGCTGATCACCGCCCAGCAGTACCAGAAAGGCTTCTACAGCGCGCGTGAAGCGGCGGTGATCGCCACCAACTTCTCCATCGCCTCGATCGCCTTCAGCCTGCTGATCACCAGCTTCATGAAGCTCGACCACCTGTTCGTGCCCTTCTACCTGACCGTGGTGGTCGCCGGCCTGGCCGCCGCCATCATCACCCCGCGCATCCCGCCGCTGTCGTGGAAGAAGGACGAGTACGTCGCCGGCGTCGGCAAGCAGATCAGCGAAGACGTACCGGCCGGCACCTCGCTACTGCGCTGGGGCCTGGCCCAGGCCGTCAATCGCGCCAACATCAATCCGTCGCCGGCACAGATGGCGCGCATCGGCGTGCACAACGTGGTGGATATCTGGCTCGGCCTGCTGCCGCTGGTCATGGCCATCGGCACCGTGTCGCTGGCCATCGCCGAGTTCACCCCGATCTTCAACTGGCTGTCCTACCCGCTGGTGCCGCTGCTCGAAGCGCTGCAACTGCCGGAAGCGGCCAAGGCGGCGCCGGCCATGCTGGTGGGCTTCGCCGACATGTTCCTGCCGGCCGTGCTGGGCAAGGGCATCGAGAGCGAGCTGACCCGCTTCGTGGTGGCCTGCATGTCGCTGACCCAGCTGATCTACATGTCCGAAGTCGGCGTGCTGATCCTCAAGGCCAAGCTGCCGCTGAACCTGCTGGAGCTGTTCGTCATCTTCATCATCCGTACCCTGATCACCCTGCCGATCATCGCGCTGATGGCGCACTGGATCGTCGGCTAAGCCGCACCGGCCCCGCACGGGGCCGGGCGCACAACACAGGACTTCAGCATGACCACTTGCGGCGAATTCCTCGTCAAACAACTCGAAGCCTGGGGCGTCGACACCGTGTTCGGCATCCCCGGCGTACACACCGTCGAGCTCTACCGCGGCCTGCCGGGCAGTGCCATCCGCCACATCACCCCGCGCCACGAGCAGGGCGCCGGCTTCATGGCCGATGGCTATGCCCGCGTCAGCGGCAAACCCGGCGTGTGCTTCATCATCACCGGCCCGGGCATGACCAATATCCTCACCGCCATGGGCCAGGCCTACGCCGACTCCATACCCATGCTGGTGATCAGCAGCGTCAACGAGCGCGCCCGCCTGGGGCACGGCAATGGCTACCTGCACGAGCTGCCCAACCAGCGCGCCATGGTCGCCGGCGTATCCGCCTTCAGCCACACCCTGATGAGCGTCGAGGAGCTGCCGGCGGTACTGGCCCGCGCCTTCGCCGTGTTCGAGGGCGAGCGACCACGCCCGGTGCATATCGAGCTGCCACTGGACATCATCACCGCCGACGCCAGCCATATGCGCGTCCAGGCCAAACCGCGCTGCGCCCGCCCGGCGCCGGACCGTGCCCTGCTGCAGGAAGCCGCCAGCCTGCTGCGCGGCGCCCAGCGCCCGCTGCTGCTGCTCGGTGGTGGTTGCGTCGAAGCCCAGGCCGAGGCGCGCGCCCTGGCCGCCGCGCTGGACGCGCCGACCGCGCTGACCATCAACGCCAAGGGTCTGCTACCGCCGGGCCACCCGCTGCTGCTGGGCAGCAACCAGTCGCTGGTGCCGGTGCGCGAGCTGGCGCTGCAGGCCGACGTGGTGCTGGCCATCGGCACCGAGCTGGGCGAGACCGACTACGACGTGGTGTTCGACGGCAACTTCCGCATCCCCGGCCAGCTGATCCGCATCGACATCGACCCACAGCAACTGCACCGCAACCATGCACCGACCCTGGCCATCCAGGGCGACGCGCGCCTGGCCATGCGCATGCTGCTGGCCGGGCTCAACCCACGCAGCGCCGAGCCGAACAGCCCCGGCGCGCAACGCACCGCCGCCGCCCAGGCGCAGCTGGCCGAAGGTTTCTCCGGCTGGGCGCACTACCGCCAGCTGTTCGATACGCTGCTGGACGTACTGCCCGAGGCGCGCTTCGTCGGTGACTCGACGCAGACCGTGTACAGCGGCAACCACCTGGTCGAGCTGGACGGCGCGCGGCGCTGGTTCAACTCCTCCACCGGCTACGGCACCCTCGGTTACGGCCTGCCGGCCGCCATCGGCGCCAAGCTGGCCGAGCCGACGCGCCCGGTGGTATGCCTGATCGGCGACGGCGGCATCCAGTTCACCCTGCCGGAGCTGGCCAGCGCGGTGGAAGCCGGCGTCGGCATCGTCATATTGCTGTGGAACAACAGCGGCTACGGCGAGATCAAGCGCTACATGGAGCGCCGCGACATCACCCCGATCGGCGTGGATATCTACACCCCGGACCTGATCGCCATCGCCCGCGGCTATGGCTGCGCGGCGGAACGGGCGCGTGACCACGCGCACCTGGCCGAGCTGCTACGCAGCGCGCCCGCAGATCGCCCGCTGATCATCGAGGTCCGTGAGGAAGCACCCTTCCACCCTTGAGCCAGCCCACACTGGCCCGGATGCCATCCGGGCCAGGGCAATAACGACAACAAGCACCTGCACCACTGACTGCCGCGTTACCTAAAGCAATAATCAAACATCGGGGAGTCGACACATGCTCAAGAACCTCAGCCAACACTTCGGCCAGGACGGCCTCGCCGCCACCGACGCCAGCCACCGCAGCCTCGGCTTCGGCGGTACCACCGCCCTCTGGCTGGGCGCCAACGTGGTGGTCACCACCATCCTCACCGGCATGCTGCTGGTGCCGGATCTGCCCTTCCTGCAGGCCATGCTGATCGTGTTGTGCGGCTCGGCCATCGGCATCCTGCCGCTGGTATTGGTCGGCCTGATGGGCCAGCGCACCGGCCTGACCACCATGGTCCTGGCCCGCGGCAGTTATGGCGTGCACGGTGCCAAACTGCCCTCGCTGGTCAACCTGCTGACCCTGCTGGCCTGGAGCTGGATCCAGGCGCTGCTGGCTGGCATGAGCCTGAACTACGCGGTCGAGCACGTCACCGGCTACAGCAACCTGCCGCTGTTCACCATCCTCTGCGAGACCCTGGTGCTGCTGATCGCCCTGCGCGGTCACCTGGGCATCGAGCGGGTCGAGCGCTGGGCTGCCATCGGCATGCTGCTGCTTGCCGGCGCGGTGTTCTACGTGATGGCCGACAAGTTCGAGTTCAGCCAGCTGCTGAGCATGCCGGTGGAGCCGCGCAACGAGATCACCCCCGGCATCGCCTTCGACATCGTCATCGCCACCGCCTTCTCCTGGATTCCACTGGCCGCGGACTACAACCGCAACTGCCGCACTCAGGGCGATGCGGCCGTCGGAACCTGGCTCGGCTACGTTGTCGCCACCCTGCTGGCCATGGGCCTGGGCGCCACCGTTTCCGGCTTCTCGGTACTCGGCGGCATGGAGCAGACCTATGACCCGGCGGTACTTCTGGCCGGCTTCGGCTTCGGTCTGCCGGCGGCCATCGTGGTGTTCCTCTCGGTGATGACCACCAACGTGATGTGCGTGTACAGCGCCAGCCTGTCGTACCTGAACATGCGTCCGCAGACCAAGTTCTGGAAACCGGCCCTGGTGATCGGCGTGCTGTCAGTGGCCGGCTCGCAGATCCCCGGCATCCTCGACAACTTCCAGAGCTTCCTGCTGATCATCGGCAGCCTGTTCATCCCGGCCTTCGCCGTGCTGATCGCCGACTTCTTTCTGATCCAGCGCGGTCAGTACGCGGTCGACGATCTGCTCAGCGAGGACGGCGGCAGTTACCGCTATCTGGGTGGTTTCAACCCGGCGGCCTTCGCCGCCTATGGCCTGGGCGCCGTGCTGGCCTACTACTGGGGCTGGGTTTCGCCGCTGGCCTGGGGCGCCTCGCTGCCGGTATTCCTGATCACCGCCACCAGCTACACCGTGCTGCGTCGCTGGGTGCTGGTGCCACGCGTGCGTCTGGCCTGATCGCCCATCCCAGTACAGACTGCAGAGGCCGCCGCAAGGCGGCCTTTGCGCAAGGAGCCGAAATGAAGATCGTCAGCAAAGACCACTGGTTCGAGGTGCGCCGCCTGGACGACGGTGTGCGCCTGATCCATGAGCCCTACGTGCGGCCCTTCTACCGCTGCAACCTGTGGCATATCAGCGGCCGCGAGCGTGATGTGCTGGTGGACTCCGGCTCCGGCCTGGTCAGCCTGCGCGAGCAACTGCCCTGGCTGACCGCCAAGCCGCTGCTGGCCGTGGCCAGCCACACCCACTTCGACCATATCGCCGGCCACCACGAGTTCGCCGAGCGCCTCTGTCACCCGGCCGAGGCCGCCATCCTTGCCGCACCAGATGGTGACAACACACTGGCCACCGCCTTCGTCGGCGACGAGATGTTCGAGGCGCACCCGGAGTGCCCGCTGTGCTACGCCGAATACCGGGTGAAGGCCGCGCCGGCCACCCGTCTGATCGAGGAAGGTGACGTACTGGACCTCGGCGACCGCGTGCTGCAGGTGCTGCACACCCCCGGCCATTCGCCCGGCGGCATCAGCCTGTGGGAAGCGGCCACGCAGACCCTGTTCTCCGGCGACATCGTCTACGACGGCCCGCTGATCGAAGACGCCTACCACTCCAACCTGGCCGACTACGCCGCCAGCCTCGAACGCCTGCGCCACCTGCCAGTGCGCACGGTGCATGGCGGCCACTTCGCTAGCTTCTCTGGAGAGCGCTTGCGCGAGCTGATCGACCAGTGGTTTGCCAAGCATCCCTGACCAGCCAAACTCCGTACGGGCCGACCATCGCGGCTGAATCCGCTCCCACAAAGTCGATCCCGTGCTTTTGTGGGAGCGGCTTTAGCCGCGACAGCCCCAGGCAGCACCAAACCGTAGGAAGGGCCTTGGCCGCGACCCAGACCACCCAGAACTCTTCCGGTCGCGGCCAAGGCCCCTCTTACAGATAACTTTGCAGGCACAAAAAACCCGGCCGAGGCCGGGTTCTTTCACTTCAGGGCGATCAGACCTTCAGCGTCTTCACACCCTCGGCGGTGCCGAGCAGCAGCAGGTCGGCCGGGCGCGCGGCGAACAGGCCGTTGGTGACCACGCCGACGATGGCATTGATGTCCGCTTCCAGCTTCACCGGGTCGACGATGCTCATGTTGTGCACGTCGAGGATGATGTTGCCGTTGTCGGTGACCACTCCCTCGCGGTACACAGGGTCGCCGCCCAGTTTGACCAGCTGGCGCGCCACGTGGCTGCGGGCCATGGGGATCACTTCCACCGGCAGCGGGAAGGCGCCAAGCACCGGCACCAGCTTGCTGGCGTCGGCGATGCAGATGAAGGTCTTGGCCACCGCCGCGACTATCTTCTCGCGGGTCAGCGCGGCACCGCCGCCCTTGATCAGGTTGAGGCGCTCGTCGCTCTCGTCGGCGCCGTCGATGTAGAACTCCAGGCCGTCCACGGCGTTGAGGTCATACACCGGGATGCCATGGCCCTTGAGGCGCGCGGCGGTGGCTTCGGAGCTGGCCACGGCGCCGTCGAAGGCCATCTTATGCTGGGCCAGGGCGTCGATGAAGCAGTTGGCGGTGGAGCCGGTGCCGACGCCGATCACGCTCTTGCTGTCGAGGAAGGGAAGAATATGGTCGACGGCGGCCTGGGCCACGGCCTGCTTGAGCTGATCCTGGGTCATCGCGGGTTCTGCGCCTGGGGAGTACGGGAAGGGGCGAATTATAGCCCCGCGCCCCCGCGATCGGCTGCGTTTTATCGCCACAGTCCTACTGTTATGCGGTTTTCCCCGCGGTCTGTCGGTGGCCGCCGGCCGAAGCGCTGGGGTAGACTCCGGAATCCTTGAAAAGCCCGCCAGTGAAGCCGTGATGCTCGAACAGTACGTCAAGAAGATCCTCACCTCGCGCGTCTACGACGTCGCGGTGGAAACCCCGCTGCAACCAGCCCGCCAGCTCACCGAGCGCCTGGGCAACCAGATTCTGCTCAAGCGCGAGGATCTGCAGCCGGTGTACTCGTTCAAGATTCGCGGCGCCTACAACAAGCTGGCCCAGCTCAGCCCCGAGGAGCTGGAACGCGGCGTGGTCACCGCCTCGGCCGGCAACCATGCCCAGGGCCTGGCCCTGGCTGCCAAGCATCTGGGCGTGAAGGCGACCATCGTCATGCCGCGCACCACCCCGGAGCTCAAGGTGCAGGGCGTGCGCTCGCGCGGCGGCAAGGTGGTGCTGCACGGCGACGCCTTCCCCGAGGCGCTGGCGCACTCGCTGAAACTGGTGGAAGAGAAGGGCTACACCTACATCCACCCCTACGACGACCCGCTGGTGATCGCCGGCCAGGGCACCGCCGCCATGGAGATCCTGCGTCAGCAGCCGGGCCAGCTCGACGCCATCTTCGTCCCGGTGGGCGGCGGCGGCCTGATCGCCGGTATCGCTGCGTACGTGAAATATCTGCGCCCGGAGATCAAGGTCATTGGCGTCGAGCCGGATGACTCCAACTGCCTGCAGGCCGCCATGGCCGCCGGCGAGCGCGTGGTGCTGCCGACCGTGGGCCTGTTCGCCGACGGCGTAGCGGTGGCACAGATCGGCCAGCACACCTTCGACATCTGCAAGCAGTACGTCGATGAAGTCATCACCGTCAGCACCGACGAGATCTGCGCGGCGATCAAGGACATCTACGACGACACCCGCTCGATCACCGAACCGGCCGGCGCGCTGTCCGTGGCCGGGATCAAGAAGTACGTGGAGCGCGAAGGCATCAGTGGCCAGGTGCTGGTCGGCATCGACTCCGGCGCCAACGTCAACTTCGACCGCCTGCGCCACGTGGCCGAGCGCGCCGAACTGGGCGAGAAGCGCGAGGCGATCATCGCCGTGACCATCCCCGAGCGTCCGGGCAGCTTCAAGGCCTTCTGCGAGGCGATCGGCAAACGCCAGATCACCGAGTTCAACTACCGCTACCACACCGACCGCGAAGCACACATCTTCGTCGGCGTGCAGACGCACCCGGAGAACGACCCGCGCCAGGCGCTGGTGGACACCCTGCGCGAGCAGGGCTTCCCGGTGCTGGACCTGACCGACAACGAGCTGGCCAAGCTGCACATCCGCCACACCGTGGGCGGCCACGCCGCCGCCGTGGCCGACGAAGTGGTGCTGCGTTTCGAGTTTCCCGAGCGCCCCGGCGCGCTGTTCAACTTCCTCAACCGCCTGGGCGGGCGCTGGAACATCACCATGTTCCACTACCGCAACCACGGCGCTGCCGACGGCCGCGTGCTGGCCGCCCTGCAGGTGCCGGCGGAAGAACGCGAGCAGATTCCGGCGGCCCTGGACGCCATCGGCTATCCCTATTGGGACGAAACCGACAACCCGGCCTACAAGCTGTTTCTCGGATAAGGAAGTGCCGTGATGGAACACTACCAACTGCTCAAGTACGCCCACCTGATCCCCGCCGTGCTGCTCCTGGCCGGCCTGGTGGCCCACGCTTTCATGCTGTGGAAGGCCCATCGCGGCGGCGATGCCACGGTGCTGACCCGCAAGCTGCGCGTCACTCGCCTGTACAGCCTGCCGGCGCTGGGCCTGCTGGCCGTCAGCCTGCCGATCAGCGGCTGGTGGTTGGTGCACACGGTAGGCCTGTCGCTGGGTGCCAGCTGGCTGCTGTACAGCGCCATTCTGTTCGCCCTACTGATGCTGTTCGGCCTGCTCCTGCATGGTCGCCTCGGCGCCTGGCAGACGGCGGTCGGCAATGGCGCGGTACCGACCAAGCTGCTGCGCTTCGTGCTGGCCTATGCGGTGCTGGTGTTTGTCCTGCTGCTGGCGATCTTCGCCCTGATGGGGGCCAAGCCGGCCTGATGATGCACCCGATCATCGAGCAGCGGCCATGAGCCTGTACCTGCTGCTCAAGACCCTGCATATCCTGTCCGCCACCCTGCTCTTCGGCACCGGCCTGGGCTCGGCCTACTATGCCCTGCGCGCCTGGCGCAGCGGCAATCTGCGGGTGATCGCCACGACCTTCCGCCACCTGGTTACCGCCGACTGGCTGTTCATCGCCACCACCGCTGTATTCCAGCCGCTCAGCGGCCTGGCCCTGGCCAGGGTTGCCGGCTGGCCGCTGAATCAGCTGTGGCTGCTGTGGAGCGCCGGGCTGTTCGTCTTCGCCGGGCTATGCTGGCTGCCGGTGCTGTGGCTGCAGATCCGCGTACGCAATATGGCTTCCAAGGCGCTACGCGATGGCACGGAGCTGCCTGCGCGCGCACACCTCTACATGCGTATCTGGTTTGCCCTGGGCTGGCCGGCCTTTATCGCCTTTATCGCGATCTTCTGGCTGATGGTGGCCAAACCCCTGTAGCCCTGCCATCAGGCCACCGGCAGGCCTCGGCACAACCGCGCATCCAACAGGCGTTCGGCGACATCGCCCTCATCCAGCTCGAAGCACAGATCCAGGCGCAGGCGCTCGCCGTTGCGCAGCACGCGCTCGGCGCGGAAGTAGTAACGACCGCGATAATCCGCCAGGCGCACCGGCAGCCGCAGCGCCTGCTGCCAGCAGCTCAAAGCAAAGCCCTGGCCCTGCAACCAGGCCAGCAGAGCGTTGACCCCTGCATCCTCGGCGGGCAGCAGCAGGTCGATATCCGCCGGCCAGGCCTGCGCCTCATCCGCCAGCCAGGCGGCGAAACTGCCGAACACGGCGAAGCGCAGACCCGCGGCCTGCATGGCCTGCAACACCGCCAGCCCCTGCTGCGGGTCCGGGGCCGCGGCCTGATTGCGTAGGATCAACGCGTATTCGTGGCTGCGGTCGCTGCGCCAGGCCAGGTGTGGCAATTTTTCCGGCGGCTTGCGGTAGAGCAGGATGCGCTCCTCGCACAGCTGCAGTTGCCCGGCCAGCAGCCGGCCCAGATCCCAGGCCAGCGGCAGCATCTGCCCGTCGAGCTGCAGGTTCTCCGCCATCACCACGCAGTAGCGCCCCGGCGCCAGCAAACGGCGGATCAGGCGAAAGTGCTCGCCGACCTGCTCCAGGTAGCGCGCGTAGTCCGCACTGGCATACAGCTGGGCAGGATCGGCCGAGGCCCAGCGGCTGCCGAAGTAGGGAATGCTGGTCAGGCACAGGTCGACGCTGCCTTGCGGCGGGCTGCGCAACAGGTCGTCGGCCACGACCCGCTGGGCCGTGGCGCCATGCTGCGCCAGGCGTTCGCGGGACAGCGCGGCGCGTGCCGGGTCGATCTCGTAGCCGAGGCCGGCGCGCCCTTCGAGGTGTGCCGCCAGCAGGGTGCTGGCGAAGCCGCAGAACGGATCCAGCACCAACTCTCCCGGGCGCGAGAACTGGCGGATGAAGGGGCGCATCTGCTCCACCCAGCCACAGTCACGCGCGGCGATGGGGTCGCGCTGACGCAAGTCGTCCGGCAGGCGCCAGGCCGGGTCTTCCTGCTCCAGCAACATCCAGCTGCGACTATCCATGGCGCGTCTCCAGCAACACGTCGCGATCCGGTTGCCAGCCTGCGCAGAGCTGGCCATTGGCGAAGTACACCAGCTTGTACACCCGCCCTTCGGCATGGCGCTTATGCATGGTGCGGTAGTCCGAACACTCGAACACCACTCGCAGGCCACTGCGATGGCGCAACTGCAGGTTCCAGAAGTAGTAGCCGTCGGTCAGCGCCTGCGCATCCAGCCCCAGCTCGCGCCTAGCCAGGCAGGCCTGCAGCAGCGGCTCCAGCGCCACGCGCTGCTGGCTCAGATAGCGCGCCGTGGCATTGGCCACATAGCCCGTATCGAGGCGCGACAGCTCGCGGAAGATCACCGTGTCCACACCCAGCCGACCGGCCCAGTCCAGGTAGCTGGCAACCGCCTGCGGCGAGTCGATGCCGCCGCGCTGCAGCAGGCACACCAACTTCACCGGAAAGCGCCCGGACGCGGCATGCAGCAGCTGCTGGAAGACCTCTGCGTGGGCGACCGTCTGGCCGGGGCGAAAGCGCATGATGCGCTGGTTCTCGCTCGCGTCGTGGTGATGGCGCGACAGCTCCAGCCAAGACAGCCCGAAGCGCTCCAGCGCCGCCAGCAGCTCATCTCCCCGCGCGCCAGCCAGGCCGGCGCCGTTGGAATAGAGCACGCGTTGCTCGACATCCGCCAGGTCGACCGGGCCGTTCAGGCACTCCAGCAGCTGCAGCAGCCAGTCCGGATCGTCGCTGGCCTCCAGGCCGGACAGCGAATAGGCGCGCGGCAGGCCGCGCAATTCGGCGAGAACGCGCTGCAGGCCGACGAAATAGTGCGCGTCAGGTCGCAGGCGCGCCGGCGCCTGAGCATCGTTGCGCTGGCGCAGGTTTTCCGAGCAGAAGTGGCAGCGCGCCGAGCAAGGGTTGCTGGAGGCATAGGGGGTCAGCGTCAACGGTTGGGCGAACTGATAGTCGCGACCGCCGAGGCGATGGCGCTTCCAGCGCTGGCGATCCTCACCGGGGGCCCGCTGGATCAGGTCCAGGCCGCCGGCCAGCAGCTGCCGGGCCAGTGACGAGCCGAGAAAAGCAGCCGGCGCATCGCTGGCGATCAGGGGAGCGTGGCTGACATCCATGTCGGCGCCTGGCTCAGTCGCGCAGGCTGAGCACCGGCCAGCCACGCTCCAGCGCGGTGGCGCGCAGGGTGTCGTCCGGGTCCACCGCCACGGGGTGGGCGACGGCCTGCAACAGCGGCAGGTCGTTGCGCGAGTCACTGTAGAAGTAGGCGCCGTCCAGGTTCAGGCCGGTCTCGGCCAGCCACTGGTTCATGCGCGTCACCTTGCCCTCCTGGTAGCAGGGTACCCCAGCGACCTGACCGGTGTAGCGACCATCCTGCATGCCGCACTCGGTGGCGATCAGAGTTTCGACGCCCAGGCGCGCGGCAATCGGCGCAGTAACGAAGCGGTTGGTGGCGGTGATGATCACCAGCCTGTCGCCGGCCTCACGATGCTGCTGCAGCAGCGCCTCGCCCTTGGACAGGATGATCGGCTCGATCACCTCACGCATGAACTCGGCCTGCCAGCGCGCCAGCTCGGCGGCCTCGGTGCGCGCGAGAATGGCCTGGGTGAAGCTCTGGTAGGCCACCACATCAAGCCTGCCGGCACAGTAGTCGGCATAGAAGGCATCGTTGCGCGCGCGGTATTCCACGGCATCGACGCGGCCCGTTTCGCAGAGGAATTCGCCCCAGCTGTGGTCGCTGTCGCCGGCGAGCAGGGTGTTGTCGAGGTCGAAGAGGGCGAGACGCACGTCGGAGTACCTGAGCTGCATGGTCGAAAGGGCCGTCAGGATAGCGGTTTTCACCGCCCCTGCCCACGGCCGGGGCCGCGCGTTTGCTGCGCCTGCGGGCTTTGTGGAACAATGCCGAAACATGCGTTTTCGAGGTGTTCTGCCGTGATCGACTCCGATGGTTTTCGCCCCAATGTCGGCATCATTCTGACCAATGATGTTGGCCAGGTGCTGTGGGCACGGCGGATCAACCAGGACGCCTGGCAGTTTCCCCAGGGCGGCATCAACCCACAGGAGTCGGCGGAGCAGGCGCTGTACCGCGAACTCAACGAAGAAGTGGGCCTGGAACAGCAAGATGTGAAGATTCTCGCCTGCACCCGTGGCTGGTTGCGTTATCGTCTGCCGCAACGCCTGGTACGCACCCACAGCCAACCGCTGTGCATCGGCCAGAAACAGAAGTGGTTCCTGTTGCGCCTGACCGGTGCCGAAGAGCGGGTGCGCATGGATGTGACCGGCAAACCCGAGTTCGACGGCTGGCGCTGGGTCAGCTACTGGTACCCGCTCAACCAGGTGGTCAGCTTCAAGCGCGAGGTCTACCGTCGCGCCCTCAAGGAACTCGCCCCGCGCCTGTTGGCGCGCGACTGACGGAAGCAAGCATGCTCAACACGCTGCGCAAGATCGTTCAGGAAGTAAACTCCGCCAAGGACCTCAAGGCGGCGCTGACGATCATCGTGCAACGGGTCAAGGAGGCCATGGGCAGCCACGTCTGCTCGGTTTACCTGCTCGACCCGGAGAGCAATCGCTTCGTGCTGATGGCCACCGACGGCCTCAACAAGCGCTCCATCGGCAAGGTCAGCATGGCGCCCAACGAGGGCCTGGTCGGCCTGGTCGGCACCCGCGAAGAGCCGCTCAACCTCGAACACGCCTCCGAACACCCGCGCTACCGCTACTTCCCGGAAACCGGCGAGGAGCGCTACGCCTCCTTCCTCGGCGCCCCCATCATCCACCACCGCCGGGTGATGGGCGTGCTGGTCATCCAGCAGAAGGAACGCCGCCAATTCGACGAAGGCGAAGAGGCCTTCCTGGTCACCATGAGTGCCCAGCTCGCCGGGGTCATCGCCCACGCCGAGGCCACCGGCTCGATCCGCGGCCTGGGCAAGCAGGGCAAAGGCATTCAGGAGGCACGCTTCGTCGGCGTGCCCGGCTCACCCGGCGCCGCCGTGGGCACCGCCGTAGTCGTGCTGCCACCGGCCGACCTCAATGTGGTGCCAGACAAGCCGGTGGACGACATCGCCGCCGAGCTGGAACTGTTCGGCAAGGCCCTGGACTGGGTCCGCGAGGACATGCAGGAGCTGTCCGCCAAGCTCGCCACCCAGCTGCGCAAGGAAGAGCTGGCGCTGTTCGACGTTTATCTGATGATGCTCGACGACAATGCCCTCGGTAACGAGGTGCGCAAGATCATCAAGACCGGCCAATGGGCCCAGGGCGCGCTGCGCCAGGTGGTCAACGAACACGTCGCGCGTTTCGAACTGATGGACGACGCCTACCTGCGCGAACGCGCCAGCGACGTGCGCGACCTCGGCCGCCGCCTGCTCGCCTACCTGCAGGAAGAGCGCAAGCAGAGCCTGGTGTACCCCGACAACAGCATTCTGGTCAGCGAGGAACTGTCGCCGGCCATGCTCGGCCAGGTGCCGGAAGGCAAGCTGGCCGGCCTGATCTCCGTACAGGGCTCGGGCAACTCCCACGTGGCGATTCTTGCCCGCGCCATGGGCATTCCCACGGTGATGGGCGTGGTCGACCTGCCCTATTCCAAGGTCGACGGCATCCAGCTGATCGTCGACGGCTACCACGGCGAAGTCTTCACCAACCCCAGCGAGCTGCTGCGCAAGCAGTACGCCGAGGTGGTCGAGGAAGAGCGCCAGCTGGCCCAGGGCCTCGACGCCCTGCGCGAACTGCCCTGCGAGACGCTGGACGGCCAGCGCATGCCGCTGTGGGTCAACACCGGCCTGCTGGCCGATGTAAAGCGCGCCCAGGAACGCGGCGCCGAAGGCGTCGGCCTGTACCGCACCGAAGTGCCGTTCATGAACGGCGAGCGCTTCCCCAGCGAGAAGGAACAGCTGGCCACCTACCGCGAGCAGCTGCAGGCCTTCCATCCGCTGCCGGTGACGATGCGCACCCTGGATATCGGCGGCGACAAGGCCCTGCCCTACTTCCCGATCAAGGAAGACAACCCCTTCCTCGGCTGGCGCGGTATCCGCGTCACCCTCGACCACCCGGAAATCTTCCTGGTCCAGGTGCGCGCCATGCTCAAGGCCAGTGAGGGCCTGAACAACCTGCGCATCCTGCTGCCAATGATCTCCGGCCTGCAGGAGCTGGAAGAGTCCCTGCACCTGATCCACCGTGCCTGGGGCGAGGTGCGCGACGAGGGCGTCGATGTGCCCATGCCTCCGGTCGGGGTGATGATCGAGATCCCCGCCGCCGTCTACCAGATCCACGAGATGGCGCGTCAGGTCGACTTCCTCTCGGTCGGCTCGAATGACCTGACCCAGTACCTGCTGGCGGTGGATCGCAACAACCCGCGGGTCGCCGATCTCTACGACTTCCTCCACCCCGCCGTGCTGCATGCCCTGCGCCTGATCGTCGACGGCGCCCATGCCGAAGGCAAGCCGGTCAGCATCTGCGGCGAGATGGCGGGCGACCCGGCGATGGCCGTACTGCTGCTGGCCATGGGCTTCGACAGCCTGTCGATGAACGCCACCAACCTGCCCAAGGTGAAGTGGTTGCTGCGCCAGATCAGCTCCGGCAAGGCCCGCGAGCTGCTCGGCCAACTGATGACCATCGACAACCCGCAGGTGATCCACAGCACCCTGCACCTGGCCCTGCGCAACCTCGGCCTGGGCCGGGTGATCAATCCGGCGGCGACCATCCAGAGCTGAGCCGCCGCGCCACGAACAAGGACAGTTCATGCGCTACCTGCTTTTCCTCCTGGCCCTGGCTGCGATGCCGGCCTGGGCCGACGAAATCGTCAATGACGTCACCGGCCTCAACCCCATCCGCGTTCAGCAGGTGCTGGCGCCAACTCGCCTGGAGCAGATAGTCGCGGCCGTCAAAGCCCATGACGGGCCGCTCAGCATCGGCGGCGGGCGCTACAGCATGGGCGGGCAGACTGCCACGGACGGCGCACTGCAGCTGGATATGCGCGACTTCGACGACGTGCTGGAATTCTCCGCCGAGCGGCGCGAGATCCGCGTGCAGAGCGGCATCACCTGGCGCGAGATCCTCGAATACATCGACCCGTACGACCTGTCGCCGCAGATCATGCAGTCCTACGCCAACTTCAGCGTCGGCGGCTCGCTGTCGGTCAACGTGCATGGCCGCTATGTCGGCGAGGGCCCGCTGGTCGGCGCGGTGCGCAGCATCCGTATGGTGCTGGCCGATGGCAGCCTAGTGGAGGCCAGCCCCAGCCATAACCCGGAACTCTTCTATGGCGCCATCGGCGGCTACGGCGGCCTCGGCGTGATAGTCGAGGCGACCCTGGGCCTGGTGGAAAACAGCCGCATCGCCCGCGAATCGCAGGTCATGCCGCTGAGCGAATACCGTGCCTGGTTCCAGCGCGAAGTGCAGGGCCAGGCGGATGTCCTGATGCACAACGGCATCCTCTACCCGGACTCCTTCGACCGCGTGCGTGCCGTTTCCTACCGCCGCACCCATGCGCCACTGACCCTGAGCGAACGCCTGGTACCCGCCGACCGCAAATACCCGCTGCAACGCGCCGGCATCAAACTGACCAGCGCGTCGCGCACCGGCCGCATGCTGCGCGAAGCGGCGCTCGACCCCTTGCTGTACCGCGGCCAGCAGGTGCAGTGGCGCAACCACGAGGCCAGCCTCGATGTACGCGAGCTGCAACCGATCTCCGGGCCCGACTTCAGCTACGTGCTGCAGGAATACTTCATGCCGCCGGCGCAGCTGGAACGCTTCGTTGCCGAACTGGCACGCCTGACCCGCCAGCATCAGGCCAACCTGATCAACATCTCGATCCGCCATGCCAAGGCCGACCCCGGCACCCTGCTGGCCTGGGCGCCGGAAGAAGTCTTCGCCCTGGTGCTCTACTACCGCCAGGGCGCCTCAGCGGAAGAACGCCAGCGCGCCGCCGCCTGGACCCGCGACCTGATCGACGCCGCACTGGCCAGTGGCGGGCGCTACTACCTGCCCTACCAGATTCACGCCAGCCGCGAGCAATTCCTCGCCGCCTACCCACGCGCGCCAGAGTTCTTCGCCCTCAAGCAGCGCCTCGATCCAAGCTACAAGTTTCGCAACCGGCTGTGGGATGCCTATTACCAGCCCATCAGCAGCAACGAGTAAGCCAACATGGCTACTGGCCATTAACCACGGTTATTTGTAGACTCGCGCCTCTACCCGCTGGCGGCCCGCCAGCCTTCAAGCGTTATCGCACCTGGCACGGGTGTGATTTGGAGATTCAAGGTCATGGAAGCACCACCGGCACCACGCCACCCTCTCGCCTGCTCCAGGCACCCGCAAACGGCACGCCCTCTGGCCAAGCCGCTTACTGATCGCCCCTAGTTCCGAGGAACATCATGAGAAACGCCCTAGTCGCGAGCGGTCTGCTCGTGTCCGGCCTGCTGGTCGGTTGCGCCACCGAGAGCTCCCGCACCCTGGAAGTCTCCAAGGTACAGAGCTACCAGAGCACCTACCAGGGCACCCGCCAGCCCATCTCCATTGGCAAGTTCGACAACCGCTCCAGCTACATGCGCGGTCTGTTCTCCGACGGCGTCGACCGTCTCGGCGGCCAGGCCAAAACCATTCTCATCACCCACCTGCAGCAGTCCAACCGTTTCAGCGTGCTGGATCGCGACAACATGGAGGAGATCCGCCAGGAGAGCAGCATCTCGCAGAAGGCCCAGCAGCTGCGTGGTGCCGACTTCGTGGTGACCGGTGACGTGACCGAGTTCGGCCGCAAGGAGGTGGGTGACCACCAGCTGTTCGGCATTCTCGGCCGCGGCAAGACCCAGGTCGCCTACGCCAAGGTCAACCTCAACATCGTCAATGTGCGCACGTCGGAAGTGGTTTATTCGACCCAGGGTGCCGGCGAGTACAGCCTGTCCAACCGCGAAGTGATCGGCTTCGGCGGCACTGCCAGCTACGACTCGACCCTCAACGGCAAGGTGCTCGACCTGGCCATCCGCGAGGCGGTCAATCGCCTGACCGAAAGCCTCGACAATGGCGCCTGGCGCCCGCAGCAGTAAGGAAGCCGCGCAATGAACAACGCATCTCGCATCATCGCCGTAGCCAGCCTCGGCCTGCTCGGCGGTTGTGTCAGCCAGCCGCAATCGCTCTATCACTGGAACGCCTATCAGGATCAGGTCTACGCCCATTTCCAGGGTGACAACAGCAGCCCGCAGGAGCAGGTTGCCGCGCTGGAGGCCAGCCTGCAGGAGGCCCGCGCCAAGGACCGTCCACTGCCCCCAGGCTTCCATGCTCACCTCGGCATGCTCTATGCCGAACTGGGCAAGGCCGATCAGGTACACCAGGAATTCGAGACCGAGAAGGCGCTGTTTCCGGAATCGGCGCCCTATATGGATCTGCTGCTGAACAACGCCAAGAAGTAAGGGATGAGCATGACAAGCACACTGAAAATCCTCGGCCTTGGCCTGCTGCTGGCCCTGCTGGGCGGCTGCGTCACACCTCCGCCCCCCTACGACTACACCGCGTTCAAACAGAGCAAACCGGCCTCCATCCTGGTGATGCCGCCGGTCAACACCTCGCCGGACATCAAGGCCGGGTACAGCATGCTCTCGCATGTCACCCTACCACTGGCCGAAGCGGGTTACTACGTACTGCCGGTGGCCGTGGTCGATGAGACCTTCAAACAGAACGGCGTGATGAGCGCCGACGAAGCCCAGGCGATTCCCACTGCCAAGCTGCGCGAGATCTTCGGCGCCGATTCCGCGCTGTATCTGGAAGTCACCGAGTACGGCTCCAGCTATAAGGTGATCACCAGCGAAGTCGCGGTAACTGCCAAGGCCAAGCTGGTGGACCTGCGTGATGGACGCCTGCTCTGGGAAGGTGCCGCACGCGCCAGCAGCGCGGAAAACCAGAACAACAATGGCGGTGGACTGATCGGCATGCTGATCACCGCCGCCGTCGAACAGGTGATGAACTCGCTGACGGATCGCGGGCATGAGATTGCCGGCATCACCAGCGCCCGCCTGCTGACTGGCGGTCGGGCCAACGGCATGCTGCTTGGCCCACGCTCCCCGCGGTATGCGGAGAACGACAGGCCCGTTCAGTAAACGTACGCCGGCGACAATCCAAGGGCCCTAATGGGCCCTTTCTGTTTCTGCCAACCGCCCCCGATAGGCATCCGGGGCGATGCCATACCAGCGCTTGAACGCCCGGTAGAACGGCGACAGCTCGGCGAAGCCGCAGGCGCGCGCCACCTCGCGGATCGACTCGCCGGCCTGCAGCAACTCTTGCGCCTTCACTTGCTGCACCGCCTCGCGCACCTGGCGCAGGTTGCTGCCCTGGGCCGCCAGCCCACGCTGCAGGGCAGCCGGCTCCAGGCCCAGCTCGGCGGCGCAGGCGCGCAACGAGCAATCGGCCTGGCCCAGCCGTACGTTCAGCAAGTAACGCAGACGATTGAGCAGATCGTTCTCCACCAGCGCCGCCAGCTGCGCCTCGGCATGCTGCCAGAGCAGCCGGTGCAGCTCGGGGTTGGCATTGCGCGAGGGCCGTTTGAGCAGGCTGACGGGAAACCACAGCGCATCGTGGGCGCAGGAGAAACTGGGTTGCAGGCCGAACAGCCGCCGATGCTCGGTGAGCTTGCGCGGTTTGGCGTGACGGAAGTCCACGGCCAGCAGGCGGAACTCATCGTCGCTGATCAGGCGCAGCAGCTTGGTGAACAGCAGCGTCAGGCACTCCATCTGCTGGCGCAGCGGGCCGAAGCCACGGTAGTTGATGTCCAGCACCAGGCAGGCGCGCTCGCCGTCGATGTGTAGTTGAGCGGCGAAGCCACCGGCGAGGATGTGCTGGAAGCGCAGGAAGCTGCGCAGCGCCTGCTCCAGATCGCGGCTGGCCAGCAGCAGATAGCCGACCACATCGAGCAGGCGCGGCTTCATCACCTCGCCCAGGTGCAGGCCGATATCGGCATCACCAGTCAGGGCATCGGCCGCCAGCCAGAACAGCGGCGCCTCGTCGTGGCTCAGGCGCCCCTCGCTGGGCGGCGGCACCAGCCGTCGATGCTGGTTGGCGCCGCGGTAGATCGCCGCCGGCTCGTGGCCGAGCTCGCCCAGCCCCTCGTACAGCAGACGCCGCAAGGTGGCAGACTGGCTAAGTGGGGCGCTATTGGCAGACAGGCTCATGAATACTCCTCGATTGACCGAAGAATTCCAGCCACATAACCAACGGTCAATGCCGGCGACCGAAGCACTGCTCAGAATGGCCGCATAACAACAAGGAGTGCTTCATGAAACGCAGCCTGACTGTCCTGGCCATCGCGGTGGCCGCCGTCGCCGCCGGCGCCACCTGGTACGCCCACAGCAAGAACCCATTGCGCGACGGCGATATGCCCCTGGCCGGGCTGCAGGCACCAGTCGAAGTGCACTACGACGAACGCGGCGTGCCGCATATCCAGGCGCAGAACGAGATCGATATGTACCGCGCCCTGGGCTTCGTTCACGCCCAGGATCGTCTGTTCCAGATGGAGATGCTGCGGCGCCTGGCGCGCGGCGAGCTGGCCGAAGTGCTGGGCGCCAAGCTGGTCGACACCGACCGTCTGTTCCGCACCCTGGGCATTCGCGAACACGCCGACCGCTACACCAAGACCCTCGACCGCAACAGCCCGGCCGTCAAGGCGCTGCAGGCCTACCTGGACGGTATCAACCAGTACCAGGCCAGCCGTCCGGCGCCGGTCGAATTCGACCTGCTGGGCATCGCCAAACGGCCCTTCACCGTCGAGGACACCGTGTCGGTGGCCGGCTATATGGCCTACAGCTTCGCCGCAGCCTTCCGCACCGAGCCGGTGCTGACCTATGTGCGCGACCAGCTCGGCGGCGACTACCTCAAGGTCTTCGACCTCGCCTGGCACCCCGAGGGCGCCGTGGCCCAGCGCCTCGGTGCAGACGACTGGCGCGGCCTCAACACGCTGGCGGCACTGAGCCAGCAGGCGCTGGTGGATGCCGGCCTGCCGCAGTTCGAAGGCAGCAATGCCTGGGCCATCTCCGGCAGCCGCACCGCCAGCGGCAAGCCGCTGCTGGCCGGCGACCCGCATATCCGCTTCGCCGTGCCGGCGGTGTGGTACGAGGCGCACCTGAGCTACCCCGGCTTCGAGCTGTATGGCCACCACCAGGCGCTCAACCCCTATGCCTCGCTCGGCCACAACACGCAGTTCGCCTGGAGCCTGACCATGTTCCAGAACGACGACCTCGACCTGATCGCCGAGAAGGTCAATCCGGACAACCCCGATCAGGTGTGGGTCGACGGCCAGTGGGTCGAGCTGCAGAGCCGCGAGGAGACCATCCAGGTCAAAGGTGGCGAGCCGATCAAACTGACCCTGCGTCGCTCGCCCCACGGCCCCATCGTCAACGACGCCCTCGGCGCCAATACCGGCAAGACGCCGATTGCCATGTGGTGGGCCTTCCTGGAAACCGAGAACCCCATCCTCGATGCTTTCTATCAGCTGGGCCGCGCCGACAGCCTGGGCAAGGCCCGCGCCGCCGTGGAGAAGATCGAGGCCCCCGGCCTCAACGTGATCTACGCCAACGCCAGCGGCGACATCGGCTGGTGGGCCGCCGCCAAGCTGCCGCGGCGCCCGGCCGGGGTGAACCCGAGCTTCATCCTCGACGGCGCCAATGGCGAAGCAGACAAACCCGGCTTCCTACCCTTCAGCGCCAATCCACAGGAAGAAAACCCGGCGCGCGGCTACATCATCTCGGCCAACTACCAGCCGCAGTCGCCAACCGGCGTGAGCATTCCCGGCTACTACAACCTGGCCGACCGCGGCGCGCGCCTGAATGAGCGCCTGGCTGAGCCGGGCGTGAAATGGGACACCCACAACAGCCAGGCCCTGCAGCTGGACGACGGCACCGGTTACGGCCCGCGCCTGCTGGCGCCGATCCTCGACGACCTGCGCCACGCTGCAGAGAGCGACGATGAGCGCGCCCTGGTCGAGCAACTGGCCAAGTGGGATGGCAGCCACCCGCTGGACTCCATCGCCGCCACCCTGTTCAACCAGCTCACCTATGAGCTGGCCAACCAGGCCATGCGTGACGAGCTGGGCGACGCCTTCTTCGACAGCCTGCTGCAGACCCGCGTGCTCGACGTCGCACTGCCACGCCTGACTGCCGACGCCGACTCTGCCTGGTGGGACAAGCGCGGTACCGCCGTAGTGGAAAGCCGCCGCGACACGGTCGCCGCGGCCTGGCGCCACAGCGTTGCGCATCTGCAACAGACCTTCGGCAACGACAGCAACCAGTGGCAATGGGGCAAAGGCCATACCCTCACCCACCAGCACCCACTGGGCGCACAGAAGCCGCTCGACCTGCTGTTCAACGTCGGCCCGTTCGCTGCCCCCGGCGGCCATGAAGTGCCGAACAACCTCTCACACCGCGTCGGCCCGGCGCCCTGGTCGGTGGTCTACGGCCCCTCGACACGCCGCCTGATCGACCTGGCCGACGCCAGCAAAGGCCTGGGCATCAACCCGGTCGGTCAGAGCGGCGTGCCCTTCGACGAGCACTACGCGGATCAGGCCGAGGCCTATATCCAAGGGCAGTACGTGCCAATGCACCTGAGCGAAGAGGATGTGCGGGCCAATACGCGCTCGACCCTGAGCCTGCAACCGGCGGATTAAAACCACGTAACGAGCCCGGCCCAGGCCGCAACACGGGCCACTCGGGAACAGCGCCGCGATTTCGCACAGGAGTCGCGGCGTTTTTGTCTGCTGGACGCTGAAAGGAGCGACTTCTGACCGCCCGCGGCATCGCCCAGTAACCGCTCACAAGGCCCCCGCAGTCGTGAAATCGCGCTTTGCTATGCTCTGGAAGACACGCAGATGCGGATCCGACTGATGCGGCAAGAGCAAGAAGGGAGGTTGCCTTGGGCCGGTGCAAGGGATTGCCCCTGTGGCTGTTAGTGGCGCTGCTATGGACTGACCAGCACACCGGCGCCCAGGAAATTCTGGGCGATCAGGACGCGGAAGCCACCGAGGCAGCGTCAGCCGACAGCGCAGCGATGGACACCCCACAGATTCCCCGGCAATTGATCTATGTCCGGCTCGACGCGCCGCTCATTGACGGCGACCTTTCAGATGCTTTCTGGCACACCCTCGGCGACATCCCCATCGAGTACGAAGTGTTCCCGGTGCGGCTGCGCGAAGCAGGCGTGGCCACCCGTGTACGGGTCGGGTTGACCGACACCCACCTCTACGTCTCCTTTGACGCATCAGACCCGGAGATCGACAAGCTGCGCTCCGCCGTGCGTGAGCGCGATGGCCTGAAGGAGGACGATTACGTCGCGTTGGTTCTAGACCCGGCCGGGCAGGGTTTGCGCAAGTACGAGTTCAGGGTGAACCCGCACGGCAGTCAATCCGACGTGCTGCAGGACAGCATCAGTGATCGCTATCTGTACGACTGGGACGCCCAATGGGAAGCCGCCGCACAGATTGACGAAACGGGCTTCCGGGTAGAAATGGCGATCCCGCGTGAGCAGTTGCGCCTGCTGCCGAGCTCGCAGGCGCAACCCCAGGAGTTATTGCTACTGTTCAAGCGCCACCATCCGCGCCAGGTCGAGCGCACGCTGGCCGGTGCCGTCCAGTTGGTGCTGGCCGGGGAACCGGTAAAGACCGCCGCCCCTGCCAGCAGCAACCAGCGCCTGACCGTGACGCCCCACTATGTGTATAACCGCGATGAAGAGCGCGATATCGGCGCACGCTTTGCGCAGGTAGACGAGCAGCCGCTGCACGCCGCCGGTGCCTACCTGAACTACCGCATCGCCGCCGACCGTCAGTTCCTGATGACGGTAAACCCCAACTACGCGGACGTGGAGTCGGACATCGCCCGCGACAGCATCAATGACCCCTTTGACCCCTACGAACCGGAAAAGCGCGAGCTGTTTGTAGATGCCCGCGAATACTTCCGCACCCTCAACGAGGTGGTCTATACGCGCAATATCGTGCAGCCGGATGTGGGCCTGGCCCACCTGTGGAGCAGCCCGACTGCCACCAGTGGGCTGCTGGCCGCCGTTGACCGGCAAACGCAGATCTATATGCCCGACAACCTCGGCTCGGATGTCGTCAGCCTGGTCGATAACAGCCGCTCCGCGGCGTTCAACTACGAACGTCAATCCGACAAACACAGCCTGGGCGTGCTGAGCACCCTGCGCAGCGCCGACGACTACCACAACGCGGTATTCAGCCTGAACGGCACCGGCAATCTCGGTATCGACGACAAGGTGCGCGGGCAGCTGATGGTGTCGGATACGCAGTACCCGCAGCGTTTTGCCGAAGACCTCTGCAACAGCGCCGGCTGTACCGAGGCTGCCCCCGAGCCGGAATGCGAGCTGGGCGACTGCGCCACCACGCCCTACGTCAGGCGTACCGATTTCGACGACACCCTGCGCGGCTACAACCTGCAGCTGCGCTACAACCACGACGGGCCGGAGTCCCTCTACTGGGCGCGCTACTACGATGTATCGCCGGACTTCCGTGCCGACCTGGGCTTTGTCCGCCGCGTAGACTTCCGCGCACTCAACCTGGCCTACGGTCGCAAGTGGTACTTCCAGGCCAAAGAGGACGATGAAAGCCAGTCGCGCATCCGCACTTACCTGATTGGCGGGCATATGCGCTCGCACTCGGACAACCAGCCACTGGAGACAACCGTCGGCCTGTGGGGCGAGTTCCGCGGCAGCTATCAGACCATCGCCCGGCTGGGCTGGCAGCAGCGCAACCGCGCCGTCAACCGCATTGACCAGAGCGACCTGTCGGCCGGTGACAACGCCCCGCGTTTCGACGAGCACTACTGGCAGTGGTTTTTCCAGACATCGCCCTACGCGCCCTGGACCCTGCACCTGGATGGCCGCTGGGGCTCCATCGCCGACCCCGACAACCTGGTGTTGGGGAAGATGCGCGAGATCAAGCCCAAGCTGCACTACACCACCGGCGCCCTGGACCTGATGGCGGACTTCACCCTGCGCCACTTTGATACCCATGGCGAGCGACTCTACAAGGAACAGTTCTTTTCCCTCACCGCGCTCTATCACGCCCCCAACGGCCTGACCCACCGACTGCTCTGGCTCAACGACCTGACCAAGCGCGATAACGACCGCTGGCGCGGCGACGAACTGGCCCGCGAAACCAGCCAGACCCTGGAGTACACGCAAATCTTCTCACCGCGCCCGGAATGGCAGCTGATGTGGGGGCTGCGACTGGTAAAAGACTATGAATCGGATATAGACAAGAGAGACCTCACCGAACGCGAGATCTACTTCAAGGTGCAGCGTGAGTTCACACTGCTTGAGTAGGAGTTAAGGGTACAGACCAGGTTAGAGCGGCCCGCAACCCACGAACGCCAAAGGCCACCCGAAGGTGGCCTTTGGCGTTTCAGCAGCGGGCTCAGGCAGCCTGAGCGGGCTTCCAGTTGGAGCTGGCGGCCTCTTCGGCCATCGACTCCATGGCTTGCTGGATGGCGCGCTTGCGACGCTCTTCGGCCTGACGGGCGAAGTACCAGGCGAAGAAGGTGAAGATCGACACGGTCAGGATGATCAGGCTGGCGATCGCGTTGATCTCCGGCTTCACGCCCAGACGCACGGCGGAGAACACTTCCATCGGCAGAGTGGTCGAGCCGGGGCCGGACACGAAGCTGGCCAGTACCAGGTCGTCCAACGACAGGGCGAAGGACATCATGCCGCCGGCCAACAGGGACGGCGCGATCATCGGGATGGTGATCAGGAAGAACACCTTCCACGGCTTGGCGCCCAGGTCCATGGCCGCTTCCTCGATGGACAGGTCCAGCTCGCGCAGGCGCGCCGACACCACCACCGCCACGTAGGCCGAGCAGAAGGTGGTGTGGGCAATCCAGATGGTCACCAGGCCGCGCTCCTGCGGCCAGCCAATCAGCTGGGCCATGGCCACGAACAGTAGCAGCAGGGACAGACCGGTGATCACCTCGGGCATGACCAGCGGCGCAGTGACCAGGCCACCGAACAGGGTGCGACCCTTGAAGCGGGTGACCCGGGTCAGCACGAAGGCGGCCATGGTGCCCAGCGCCACGGCGGCGATTGCCGTGTACAGGGCAATTTCCAGCGAGCGCATCACCGAGCCCATCAGCTGGCTGTTGTCGAGCAGGCCGGCGTACCACTTGACCGACCAGCCGCCCCAGACGGTGACCAGCTTGGAGGCGTTGAACGAGTAGATGACCATGATCAGCATGGGCAGGTAGATGAAGGTCAGGCCGACCCACAACATCACATTGGAGAAACTCAGGCGTTTCATGCGCGGCCCTCCATCTCTTTGGCTTGGTTACGGTTGAACCAGATGATCGGGCCCATGAGGATGAGCAGCATGATCACCGCCAGGGCGGATGCCACCGGCCAGTCGCGGTTGTTGAAGAACTCCTGCCACAGCACCTTGCCGATCATCAGGGTCTCCGGGCCGCCGAGCAGTTCGGGGATGACGAACTCGCCCACCGCCGGAATGAACACCAGCATGCAGCCGGCGATGATGCCGTTCTTCGACAGCGGCACGGTGATCTTCCAGAAGTTGTTGAAGTTGCTCGAACCCAGATCCGAAGCCGCTTCCAGTAGGCTGTGATCGTGCTTCACCAGGTTGGCATAGAGCGGCAGGATCATGAACGGCAGGTACGAGTAGACGATGCCGATGTACACCGCCAGGTTGGTGTTGAGGATCTGCAGCGGCGAGTCGATCAAACCGATGGTCTGCAGGAAACTGTTGAGCAGGCCGTTGTTGCTGAGGATGCCCATCCAGGCGTAGACGCGGATCAGGATCGCGGTCCAGGTCGGCATCATGATCAGCAGCAGCAGCACGGTCTGCGCTTCCTTGCTGGCGCGGGCGATGGCGTAGGCCATCGGGAAGCCGATCAGCAGGCACAGGGCGGTGCTGATGAAGGCCATCTTCAGCGAGCCCAGGTAGGCCGCCAGGTACAACTCGTCTTCGGAGAGGAAGATGTAGTTGCCCAGGTTAAGCACGATCGACAGCTGGTTTTCCACCCAGCTGTAGATTTCGGTATAGGGCGGGATGGCCACGTCTGCTTCGGCGAAGCTGATCTTCAGGACGATGAAGAACGGCAGCATGAAGAACAGGAACAGCCAGAAGAACGGCACCCCGATAACGGCATGCCGCCCGGTGGGCAGGTAGCGTTTCAGTTTGCCGATTTTCATGATTGCAGTACCACGCCGCTGTCGTCTTCCCAGTACACCACCACGGCGTCATCCCAGGTCGGACGCTTGCCGCGACGTTCGGCGTTGGCGATGAAGCACTGCACGATCTGCCCGGAGGTCAGCTTGACGTAGTACACCGAGTGACCGCCGAGGTAGGCGATGTCGTGCACGGTGCCGTTGCACCAGTTGTGCTCCGGGTGCTCGTGATCGGCCGGCAGCTCGGTGGCCATCAGCAGTTTTTCCGGGCGCAGGGCGTAGGAAACACGCTTGTCTTCGGCGCGAGTGGTGACGCCGTGACCGATGTAGATCGGCTTGTCCAGCTGCGGGCAACTGATGATGGCGTGGTCGGTTTCGTCGGTGGTGATTTCACCGTCGAACAGGTTGACGTTGCCGATGAATTCGCAGACCAGGCGGCTGGCCGGCGTCTCGTAGATGTCCACCGGGCTACCGGTCTGGGCGATCCAGCCGAGGTGCATGATGGAGATGCGCTGGGCCATGGTCATGGCCTCTTCCTGATCGTGAGTCACCATCACGCAGGTCACGCCGACGCGCTCGATGATCTCGACCAGCTCCAGCTGCATCTGCGAACGCAGCTTCTTGTCCAGTGCACCCATGGGTTCGTCGAGCAGCAGCAGCTTGGGACGCTTGGCCAGCGAGCGGGCCAGGGCCACGCGCTGACGCTGGCCGCCGGAGAGCTGGTGCGGCTTGCGCTTGGCGTACTGGGTCATGTGCACCAGCTTGAGCATCTCGGCCACACGCTCATCGATCTCGGCCTTGGGCAGCTTGTCCTGCTGCAGGCCGAAAGCGATGTTCTGCGCCACGGTCATGTGCGGGAACAGGGCGTAGGACTGGAACATCATGTTGATCGGCCGCTCGTAGGGCGGCATGTCGGTGATGTCCTCACCGTCGAGCAGGATGCGTCCCTCGGTTGGCCGCTCGAAGCCAGCGAGCATGCGCAGCAGGGTCGACTTGCCGGAGCCGGAGCCGCCGAGCAGGGCGAAGATCTCACCCTTGTTGATGGTCAGCGAGACGTCGTCGACGGCGATGGTTTCGTCGAACTTCTTCGTCACGCGATCGATCTTGACCAACACCTCTTTGGGTTGCTGGCTGCCCTCTAGGGCTTTCTTGTAGGCGCTGGAGGCGACTGCCATTTCCAAAACTCCCGGGAAAAATTGGGTCACGGACCCGAACATATTTTGCTGCGCCTGGCGCAGCGGGCCCGTACGGCAGGCCCGACCCGCCGTACGGTGTATTTCAGTTGGTGCTTACTTGCCCGACTTGATCTTCGACCAGCTGCGGGTCATCTGACGCATGATCTTCGGCGGCAACTCGGTCGAGATGTAGAGTTTGCTCATGACTTCGGCGCTTGGGTAGATCGCCGGGTCGTTACGCACTTCCTGATCCATCAGCTTGTCGGCGGCCGGGTTGGGGTTGGCGTAACCCACGTAGTCGCTGACAGGTGCGATCACCGCCGGGTCCAGCAGGTAGTTGATATAGGCATGGGCTTCCTTGACGTTCGGCGCGTCGGCCGGGATGGCCATCATGTCGAACCACAGGTTGGCGCCTTCCTTGGGAATGCTGTAGGCGATCTCGATGCCCTTGCCAGCCTCTTCGGCACGCGCAGCGGCCTGGAACACGTCACCGGAGTAACCGAACGCGACGCAGATGTCACCGTTGGCCAGGTCGCCGATGTACTTGGAGGAGTGGAAGTAGGTCACGTAGGGGCGCAGCTCCAGCAGCTTGGCCTCGGCCTTCTTGTAGTCCTCGGGATTGGTGCTGCGCGGGTCGAGGCCCAGGTAGTTGAGCACGGAAGGGAACACTTCATCCGGCGAGTCCAGCAGGGCGACACCGCAGCTGCTCAGCTTCTTCAGGTTCTCCGGCTCGAACAGCACGGCCCAGGAGTCGACCTCGTCGATACCCAGCGCGGCCTTGACCTTCTCGACGTTGTAGCCGATGCCGTTGGTGCCCCACAGATAGGGGACGGCGTACAGGTTGCCCGGGTCGTTGGTTTCCAGCTGCTTCATCAGCGCCGGGTCAAGATTCTTCCAGTTCGGCAGCAGCGAGCGGTCGAGCTTCTGGAACGCACCCGCCTTGATCTGCTTGCCGAGGAAATGGTTGGACGGCACCACGATGTCGTAGCCGGTACGGCCCGCCAGCAGTTTGCCTTCCAGGGTTTCGTTGGAGTCGAAGACGTCGTAGCTCGGTTTGATGCCGGTAGCCTTTTCGAAGTCCTCGAGGGTGGTTTCGCCGATGTAGTCACTCCAGTTGTAGATATGCACGGTCGGCGCGGCCTGGACGGCCCCTGCCATGCCCATCACGACTGCAGCGGTGATCAGGGTTTTGCGGAAGGAAATTCGCACACGTCAGTCCTCTTTATTGTTGATCTTGCAGGCCGCACATGCGGCCAGGGGTGGTGATGAGTTCGCTGCCATTCCCTGACACTTGCACCTTTCGCCCAGCCGCACGCCCACGGAGCTGTGTGGGGCTCGTGTGTAACGGTAGTCGAAGGGCCATGGAAGCCTCCTGGCGGGTCTCCGGCGGGAGCACCCGCCGGAGGGTGTCGCTGTCGTTATTTACCGGACTTGATAGCGGTCCAGGTGCGGGTCATGGCGCGCTGCACCTTGGCCGGCAGATCCGGGAAGGCATAGAGCTTGGCCATGGTCGCTTCGCTCGGGTAGATGCCCGGGTCGTTGCGGATCGCCTCGTCAACCAGCGGGGTAGCCGCCGAGTTGCCGCTGGGGAACTGCACATAGTTGACGATTTCAGCCACGACTTCCGGCTTCATCAGGTAGTCCATGAAGGCGTACGCCGCGTCGACATTCTCGGCATCCTTCGGCATGGCGATCATGTCGAAGAAGGTACCGGCACCTTCCTTCGGAATGTTGTAGGACACCGTCACACCCGCCGCAGCCTCTTCGGCACGGGACTTGGCCTGGTACACGTCACCCGAGTAGCCGACAGCCACGCAGAGGTTGCCGTTGGCCAGGTCGGAGATGTACTTGGAGCTGTGGAAGTAGGTGATGTGCGGACGAATCTTGAGGAACAGCGCCTCGGCTTCCTTCAGCTCTTTCGGGTTCTCGCTCAGCGGGCTGTAGCCCAGGTATTGCAGAGCGATCGGCAGAATCTCGGTCGGCGAATCGAGGAAGGAAACGCCACAGGACTTCAGCTTCTCGATGTTTTCCGGCTTGAACAGCAGGTCCCAGGAATCCACCGGGGCGTTCTCGCCCAGCACGGCCTTGACCTTTTCCGGGTTGAAGCCGATGCCGATGGAGCCCCACAGGTAGGGGAAGGAATACTGGTTGCCCGGGTCGCTGACTTCCAGGGTCTTCAGCAGGTCGGGGTTGAGGTTCTTCCAGTTCGGCAGCTTGGAGCGGTCCAGCGGCTGGTAGACGCCGGCCTTGATCTGCTTGGCCAGGAAGTTGTTCGACGGTACGACGATGTCGTAGCCGGACTTACCCGCCAGGAGCTTGGCTTCGAGCGTTTCGTTGGAGTCGAAGACGTCGTAGACGACCTTGATGCCGGTTTCCTTGGTGAACTTATCGATGGTGTCCGGAGCGATATAGTCCGACCAGTTGTAAACGTGCAGTACCTTACTGTCTGCCTGCGCCATGCCGGCCACGGCGCCTGCCAGAGTCATGGCAAGCAGTGTTTTACCGAAGGTCTTGATCATGCGGGTTAGCTCCATTTGTCGTTTGAAGTATCCGGGGCTGCGTCGCCTGGGCAACGCACCCTCCGGTGAGCCTGGCCAACGCTCATGCAGTCTGGCAAGGTCCGAGCCGGGGCTCAAGCCTTACACCAGCACCGCGCGAGCGGTCAGATCGAGGCACTTGCGCGCCTTTTCCACGAGTTCATCGATCTCGTCCTTGGTGATCACCAGCGGCGGCGCGATGATCATGGTGTCGCCCACGGCGCGCATGATCAGTCCGTTTTCGAAGCAGTGGTTTCGGCAGATCATGCCGACGCCCTGCTCGCTCGGAAAACGTTCGCGGGTCTGCTTGTCCTTCGCCAGTTCGATGGCGCCGAGCATGCCCACACCGCGGACTTCGCCCACCAGCGGATGATCCGCCAGCTCACGCAGGCGTTGCTGCAAATACGGTGCCGTTTCCGCCTTTACCCGCTCGATGATTTTCTCGTCGCGCAGGATGCGCAGGTTTTCCAGCCCTACGGCGGCTGCCACCGGGTGCCCGGAGTAGGTGAAGCCGTGGTTGAAGTCGCCGGCGGCGTTGATCACGTCGAACACCTTGTCGCTGACGATCAGGCCGCCCATGGGCACGTAGCCGCTGGTCATGCCCTTGGCGATGGTGATCAGGTCCGGCTTGTTGCCGTAGTACTCGCTGGCGAACCACTCGCCGGTACGGCCGAAGCCGCAAATCACTTCATCGGCCACGAACAGGATGTCGTACTTGGCGAGGATCTCGCGGATGCGCGGCCAGTAGGTCTCTGGCGGTACGATCACCCCGCCGGCGCCCTGGATAGGCTCGGCGATGAAGGCGGCGACGTTGTCTTCGCCCACTTCGAGAATCTTCTGCTCCAGCTGATCGGCCGCCCACAGGCCGAACTCGTCCGGGGTCATGTCACCGCCCTCGCCGAACCAGTACGGCTGCGGGATATGCACGATGCCCGGAATCGGCAGGTCGCCCTGCTCATGCATGTACTTCATGCCGCCCAGGCTGGCGCCGGCCACGGTGGAGCCGTGGTAGCCGTTGTGCCGGGAGATGATCACCTTCTTGCTCGGCTGGCCCTTGCTCGCCCAGTAGTGGCGAACCATACGCAGCATGGTGTCGTTGCCTTCCGAGCCAGAGCCAGTGAAGAACACATGATTCATGCCGGCCGGCGCCACGTCGGCGATGGCCTTGGCGAACTCCAGCGCCGGTGGGTGGGCGGTCTGGAAGAAGGTGTTGTAGAACGGCAGCTCGCGCATCTGCGCCGCGGCGGCCTGCACCAGTTCCTCGCGGCCGTAGCCGACGGCCACGCACCACAGGCCGGCCATGCCATCGAGGATCTTGTTGCCTTCGCTGTCCCACAGATAGACACCGTCCGCCTTGGTGATGATGCGCGGACCCTTCTCGTGCAGCTGCTGGTAATCGCTGAACGGCGCGAGATGGTGCTCACGGCTCATGGCCTGCCACTCACGGGTTTTCGGGTTGGTCACTGAACTGTTCATAACAACACCTTTATTACGCGGGCCGCCGGCGGCAGCCCGTTGAAATCAGTGGCAACGGGCGCGGCGAACCGCGCCCGTTCCGGTTACACCGACAACAGCAGGAATTCACGCTCCCAGGAGCTGATCACCCGCTTGTAGTTCTCGTGCTCGGCGCGCTTGACCGCGACATAGCCGCGCACGAACTTCTCGCCCAGGTACTTCTCGGCGTCCTTGCAGGCTTCCATGCGCTCCAGCGCGCTCTCGATGGTCACCGGCAGACGCAGGTTGCGGCGCTCGTAGCCACGGCCCTTCACCGGCGCGCTCGGCTTGATGCCGTCGACCATGCCGATGTAGCCGCACAGCAGCGAGGCGGCCAGCACCAGGTAGGGGTTGGCGTCGGCGCCGGCCAGGCGGTTTTCCACGCGGCGGTTCTGCGGCCCGGCTTCCGGTACGCGCAGGCCGACGGTGCGGTTCTCCTCGCCCCACTCGACGTTCACCGGCGCCGAGGTATCGGGCAGGAAGCGGCGGAACGAGTTGACGTTCGGCGCGAACAGCGGCAGCACCTCGGGGATGTACTTCTGCAGGCCACCGATGTGATGCAGGAACAGTTCGCTCATGGTGCCGTCGGCATTGGAGAACAGGTTCTTGCCGGTCTTGATGTCGACCACGCTCTGGTGGATGTGCATGGCGCTGCCCGGCTGATCGGTGATCGGCTTGGCCATGAAGGTCGCCGCCACGTCATGCTTGAGCGCGGCCTCGCGCATGGTGCGTTTGAACACGGTGATCTGGTCGGCCAGGTGCAGGGCGTCGCCGTGACGGAAGTTGATTTCCATCTGCGCCGGGCCGTCTTCGTGGATCAGGGTGTCCAGGTCCAGGTCCTGCAGCTCGCACCAGTCGTAGACGTCTTCGAACAGCGGGTCGAATTCGTTGGCCGCGTCGATGGAGAACGACTGGCGACCGACTTCCGGGCGGCCGGAGCGGCCCATCGGCGCCTCCAGCGGGAAGTCCGGGTCGCTGTTGCGCTTGGTCAGGTAGAACTCCATCTCCGGCGCGACGATCGGCTTCCAGCCCTTGTCGGCGTAGAGCTTGAGCACATTCTTGAGAATGTTGCGCGGCGACAGCTCGATCGGGTTGCCCTGCTTGTCGAAGGTGTCGTGGATCACCATCGCGGTGGGCTCGATGGCCCAGGGCACGAGAAACACGGCGTTCTCGTCCGGGCGGCAGAACATGTCGATGTCCGCCTCGTCGAGCAGCTCGTAATAAATGTCGTCCTCGACGTAGTCGCCGGTGACGGTCTGCAGCAGCACACTCTCGGGGAGGCGCATGCCCTTCTCGTCGAGAAACTTGTTGGTCGGCGAAATCTTGCCACGGGCGATGCCGGTAAGATCGCTGATCAAACATTCAACTTCGGTGATTTTGCGTTCTTTCAGCCAGCTGGTGAGCTGGTCGAGCTTGCTAGTCATAAAGACCTCAGGGTTGTAGAGCGGCTTCTGCGGACCGGTTAAAGCCTAGCGAAACCTTGGGGTTCCGCCTGCCGGTTGCCTCACCTACTCAGCGTTGCCCCGCCTTCTTCCTGCATGCCTCACCAAAGGCCTGGAAGATGGCGAGATAATTCGGGTTGGACTGCACCTGCCACTCCGGGTGCCATTGCACCCCAAGGGCAAAACTTGGCGCACCTTCGACGGAGAAGGCTTCAATCAACCCGTCAGGCGCCAGTGCTTCTACGCGAAGGCCCGGCGCCAGACGCTGAACGCCCTGGCCATGAATGGAATTGACTTGAATCTCGCTCGGCAAGCCGAGGCCGGCGAGAATGCCACCGGGCTGAATCTGCACCGGGTGGCGGGGAGCATATTGCACATCGACCGGCTCATCGACCGGCTCGCGGTGGTCCAGCATGCCGGCCACTTCCTGCACGCGCTGGTGCAGGCTGCCGCCGAAGGCCACGTTGATTTCCTGGAAGCCGCGACAGATACCCAGCACCGGAATACCGGCATCTATGGCCTGGCGAATCAGCGGCAGGGTAGTGGCGTCGCGTGCGCTATCGTGGACAGTGCCCGGCGTGCTGGCGGGGCCACTATAATGATGGGGTTCGACATTGGACGGCGAGCCGGTGAACAGCAGGCCGTCGAGACTGTTCAGCAGAGTCGGCTGATCGATCAGTTCGCCCAGGGCGGGAATCACCAGCGGTAGGCCGCCAGCGCCCACCGCCACCGCACGGACGTATTTGTCGCCGACGATGTGGTTGGGGTGCAGACCCACCTGCTTGGTGCAGGCGGTAACGCCGATCAACGGCAGGCGCGACATGGAACACCTGTTTTATTGCTGTTATGTGGTTGAGGCCGAGATTAGCCTTGTTCAATTTTTTACACAATAGCCCTGTAAAAAATTGAACACACACCACTGAGCACCACGCCGCACAAGGCTGACCAGGCAGTCTAAAAACCCTGTAACGCCCCAAAAATGGCCTTCTCGCCCCAATTCAGGGCAAAATGGTAGGCTATTGACAGTACAGGGTGTTTGAGATTGACTCACAGCTGTACGAATGAATGATTGAAATTTTTAACAATAAAGGTGTTGCATCATGTCGGTACCCCCGCGTGCCGTTCAGCTCAACGAAGCGAACGCGTTCCTTAAGGAACACCCTGAGGTCCAGTTCGTTGACCTACTAATTGCAGATATGAACGGGGTTGTGCGCGGCAAGCGCATCGAACGTAACAGCCTGCATAAAGTGTACGAGAAAGGCATCAACCTGCCGGCCTCGCTTTTCGCCCTCGACATCAACGGCTCCACCGTCGAAAGCACCGGCCTCGGCCTGGACATCGGCGATGCCGACCGCATCTGCTTCCCCATCCCCAATACCCTGTGCAACGAGCCCTGGCAGAAGCGCCCCACCGCGCAGCTGCTAATGACCATGCACGAACTCGACGGCAAGCCGTTCTTCGCCGACCCGCGCGAAGTGCTGCGCCAGATCGTGACCAAGTTCGACGAGATGAACCTGCGCATCTGCGCCGCCTTCGAGCTGGAGTTCTACCTGATCGACCAGGAGAACGTGAACGGCCGTCCGCAGCCGCCGCGCTCGCCGCTCTCGGGCAAGCGCCCGATCTCCACCCAGGTGTACCTGATCGACGACCTCGACGAGTACGTCGACTGCCTGCAGGACATGCTCGAAGCCGCCAAGGAACAAGGCATCCCGGCCGATGCCATCGTCAAGGAAAGTGCCCCGGCGCAGTTCGAGGTCAACCTGCACCACACCGATGACGCGATCAAGGCCTGCGACTACGCGCTGCTGCTCAAGCGCCTGATCAAGAACATCGCCTACGACCATGAGATGGACACCACCTTCATGGCCAAGCCCTACCCGGGCCAGGCGGGCAACGGTCTGCACGTGCACATCTCGCTGATCGACAAGACCACCGGCAAGAACATCTTCACCAGCGATGATCCCCAGGAGAACGCCGCATTGCGCCACGCGATCGGCGGTGTCCTGGAGACCATGCCCGCATCGATGGCCTTCCTCTGCCCCAACGTCAACTCCTACCGCCGCTTCGGCGCACAGTTCTACGTGCCGAACGCCCCGAGCTGGGGGATCGACAACCGCACCGTGGCCGTACGCGTGCCCACCGGCAGCCCGGACGCCGTGCGTATCGAGCATCGCGTGGCCGGCGCAGACGCCAACCCCTACCTGATGATGTCGGCGATTCTCGCCGGTATTCACCATGGTTTGACCAACCAGCTGGAGCCGGGCGAGCCGATCGAAGGCAACTCCTACGAACAGCTGGAGCAGAGCCTGCCGAACAACCTGCGCGATGCCCTGCGCGAGCTGGACGACAGCGAAGTGCTGAACAAGTACATCAGCCCGGACTACATCGACATCTTCGTCGCCTGCAAGGAAGCCGAGCTGCAAGAGTTCGAGACCACCATCTCCGACCTCGAGTACAACTGGTACCTGCACACCGTATAAGCACCACCCCCGACGCCGGCCCCTGAGCCGGCGTCGTTTTATCCGCCACTGCCAGCCTTAACCTGCCGCCCGCATCCACATGCCGGCGCAGCCATGCCCATCGCATTCGAGGAGGTCGTCATGTTTCGCTTTCTTGCTCCCCTGCTACTAGCCCTCAGCCCTGGGCTGGCAGCCGCCGCCGACAGCATCCGGGTCTACAACTGGAACGACTACATCGCGCCCCAGGTACTGACCGACTTCACCAAGGCCACCGGCATCGAGGTGGAGTACCACACCTTCAGCACCGACGAAGAGCTGGACAAGGCCCTCGCCAGCGGCGAAAGCATCGATATCGCCGTACCTTCCCATGACGAACTGCCCGCACTGATCGCCGCCGGCAAGCTGCAGCCGCTGGACCTGGCGCGCCTGCCCAACCGCAAGCACCTGGACAAGCAGATGCTCAGCAAACTGGCCGCCGTCGACCCGCAGAACCGCTACGCCGTGCCCTACCTGTGGGGCGCCGTGGGCCTGGCGATCAACACCCCGCAAGCCGAAGCCGCCTATGGCGGCGCGCTGCCGCACAGCTGGAGCCTGCTGTTCGACACCCAGCAGAGCAGCAAGCTGGCCAGTTGCGGCATCAGCGTGCTGGATGCTCCGGACGAGCTGCTCTACAACCTGCTCAACTTCCAGGGCCGCAGCCTGGCCAACACCTCGCCGGGCCGCGTGCAACGCGCCGCGAAAGTACTCCAGGGCCTGCGCCCCAACCTGCGTTACGTCGACAGCGAGCGCTATATCGATGACCTCAACAACGGCAAGCTGTGCATGGCCGTGGCCTGGGTCGGCGATGCCCTGGCCGCCAGCGATGCCGGCCAGCCGGTGGAGTTCGTCGTGCCGGAAGAAGGTTCGACCCTGTTCATCGACAACCTGGTGATACCCGCCAGCGCGCGCCGCGCCGACCTGGCGCACCGGTTCATCGACTACCTGCTGCAACCCGAAGTCGCCGCGCTGATCACCAGTGAAGTGCTCTACCCCAACGCCAACGCCGACGCCAACCAGTTCCTCGAGCCGCAACTGCGCGCCCAGCTGGGTCGCAACCTCGACGAAGCCAAGAGCCGGCTGTTCGCCCTGACGCCGCTTTCGGACAAGATCAAGGTCGCGCGCGACGAGGTCTGGAGCAATTTCCTCGCCGGTCAGGCCGCACTCGCCCAGCCCGTCGAAGCCGGTCAATGACACGGCTTGCCTCAGCCTGTCCGGGTGGCGTCCAATAGCGCCTCCCCCGGACAGGAGACCGGCATGAGCCGCACCGTCAGCCCCCGCAAGCCACGCGCCAGCAGCCAGACGCGCATCGCCCTGATCCTCGCCGCCGCCCGTGAACTGCTGCGCGAGCAGGGCTTCGCCGGCCTGACCATCTACGCGGTAGCCGAGCGAGCCGACATTCCACCCTCCTCCGTGTACCACTTCTTCGCCAGCGTGCCGGCGCTGCTCGAAGCACTGACCGCCGATATCCATGCCGCCTTCCGCGACTGCCTGCTGCAGCCTGTGGAACACCAGAGCCTGCAGCACTGGCACGACCTGTCGCGCATCGTCGAGCAGCGCATGCTGGCCATCTATGCCGCCGACAGCGCCGCTCGCCAGCTGATCCTGGCCCAGCACGGCCTGGCCGAGGTGACCCAGGCCGACCGCCAGCACGACCTGGAGCTGGGCCGTCTGATGCAGCAGCTGTTCGAACGCCACTTCCCGCTGCCGCAACTGCCCGAGGACGTCGACGTGTTCGCCCTGGCCATGGAGCTGGGCGACCGGGTCTACGCCCGCTCGGTGCAGCTGCATGGCGAGATCACTCCGCGCCTGGCCGAGGAAGGCATGCGCGTGTTCGACGCCTACCTGGGCCTGTACCTGCCGCCGGCGCTGCCCAAGCGCGAACAGCCCCTGACCTGAGCCGATATCCATCGGCTTTTCGGTGAGCCTCGCGATCGCCCGTTTCGCGAGCACAGCGCGCTTTTACACCGCCATACATCTATCGATAAATATCAGACCCGTGGCTCTATTTTTGCCACAAAAGCTGAATAAGTGCTTTTAAAGTCGATTTTTATCGGATATAAATTGACCGCCGACCGTAACCCACGGCACAGCCATGGGGCTCTGCTAGTGTCAGATAACCTCTCTCACATGCTTCTGCGAGGTGTTTCATGTCACGCATCGTGACCGTCGCTGCCACCCAGATGGCCTGTTCCTGGGATAGCGCCGCCAATATCGCCAGCGCCGAGAAACTGGTGCGCCAGGCGGCCGCCAAGGGTGCGCAGATCATCCTCCTCCAGGAGCTGTTCGAGACGCCCTATTTCTGCCAGAAGCCCAACCCCGACTACCTGCAACTGGCCACTCCGGCGGAGGAAAATCCGGCAATCCTGCACTTCCAGAAAATCGCCAGGGAACTGCAGGTGGTGTTGCCGATCAGCTTCTTCGAGCGTGCCGGGCGTGCCCGCTTCAACAGCATCGCCATCCTCGATGCCGACGGCAGCAACCTCGGCCTGTACCGCAAGAGCCATATCCCGGACGGCCCCGGCTACCACGAGAAGTACTATTTCAATCCGGGCGACACTGGCTTCAAGGTGTGGGACACCCGCTACGCCAGGATCGGCGTGGGCATCTGCTGGGACCAGTGGTTCCCGGAGGCCGCGCGCAGCATGGCCCTGCTCGGCGCCGAGCTGCTGTTCTACCCGACCGCCATCGGCAGCGAGCCGCATGACCCCAGCATCAGCTCGCGCGAGCACTGGCAGCGCGTGCAGCAGGGCCATGCCGGCGCCAACCTGACGCCGCTGATCGCCGCCAATCGCATCGGCCGCGAGGAGCAGGACGGCTACGACATCACCTTCTACGGTTCCTCCTTCATCGCCGACCCATTCGGCAACAAGGTCGAGGAGTTGAACGAAACCGAGGAAGGTGTACTGGTACACAGTTTCGACCTCGACCGGATCGAGCATGTGCGCAGCGCCTGGGGCGTGTTCCGCGACCGTCGGCCGGAGCTGTACACCCCGATCAACACCCTGGACGGCAGACTCGCCAGCAAATAATCCACCGCTGCGGCGGCCCGTCGCAGCATCCCGGAGCTATCCGGGCATCCCAGTTACGACATCCCCGGAGTGCATCCGGGTTACAGGAGCAGGACATGACCACCCTGAACAGCACCCCGCGCGCCGACGGCTTCCGCATGCCCGCCGAGTGGGAACCCCACAGCCAGACCTGGATGGTCTGGCCCGAGCGCCCGGACAACTGGCGCCTCGGCGGCAAGCCGGCCCAGGCCGCGTTCGCCGCCGTGGCGCGAGCCATAGCCGAGTTCGAGCCGGTCAGCATCGGCGTCTCCGCCGGGCAATACGAAAACGCCCAGGCGCGCCTCGACCATCCCAACATCCGCCTGCTGGAAATCAGCACCGACGATGCCTGGGTACGCGACACCGGCCCGACCTTCGTCATCAACAATGCTGGCGAAGTCCGCGGTGTGGACTGGACCTTCAACGCCTGGGGTGGCTTCAATGGCGGCCTGTACTGGCCCTGGCTGCGCGACGACGAGGTGGCACGCAAGATCCTCCAGGTCGAACGCTGCAAGCGCTACCGCACGGAAGGTTTCGTGCTGGAAGGCGGCGCCATCCATGTCGACGGCGAAGGCACCCTGATCACCACCGAGGAATGCCTACTTAACCAGAACCGCAACCCGCACCTGTCCCGCGAGCAGATCGAGACCATGCTGCGCGAGCAGCTGAGCATCGACACGGTGATCTGGCTGCCGGATGGCCTGTACAACGATGAAACCGACGGCCACGTCGATAACTTCTGCTGCTACGTGCGCCCTGGTGAAGTGCTGCTGGCCTGGACCGACGATCAGAACGACCCCAACTACTCGCGCTGCCAGGCCGCCATGCGCGTGCTGGAAGCGGCGCGCGATGCCAAGGGCCGGCAACTGGTGGTGCACAAGATTCCGGTGCCGGCCGCCATCCATGCCACCCAGGAAGAGTGCGATGGCGTCGATATCGCCGAAGGCGCCCAGGAACGCGAGCCGTCGATCCGCCTGGCCGGCTCCTACGTCAACTTCCTGATCGTCAACGGCGGCATCATCGCGCCGAAGTTCGACGACCCGATGGACGCCGAGGCCGAAGCCATTCTCGCGCGCCTGTTCCCCGAGCACCGTGTGGTCATGGTGCCGGGCCGCGAGATCCTCCTCGGCGGCGGCAATATCCACTGCATCACCCAGCAGCAGCCGGCGCCGCAAGGGCGCTAATCGTGCGCAATGAAAAAGCCCGCCAATCGGCGGGCTTTTTCATGGTCGTCGTGGGAGCGGTTGGGCGGCACTCCGCTTTAGCCGCGAATGTGAAGTCCATGCGAATCATCTTTCGCGGCTGAAGCCGCTCCCACCAGAGCCGAGCCGCAGACCAGCCCCACCCTGGCAGCCTGGGCACACCGCCGCATCAGTCGTCCTGAAAGGCCTGGGTGAACTGGCCGATGGCATCCACCACCCGCTGTGCCTCGTCGCGGATCTCCAGCATCACCTCGCCAGCCTGGTTGGCCAGGCGTACGCCTTCCTCGACCTTGGCCTGGCTGCCGCCCATGCCGCTCACCGCGCGCTGGGCCAGATCCTGGTTCTGCTGCACCACGTCGTTGATCTCCAGGGTCGCCTGGCTGGTGCGCGCTGCCAGGTTGCGCACCTCGTCGGCCACCACGGCGAAGCCCCGCCCCTGCTCGCCGGCACGCGCCGCCTCAATGGCCGCGTTGAGCGCCAGCAGGTTGGTCTGCTCGGCAATGCCACGAATCACCTGGACGATGCTGCTGATACGCTCGGACTGATTGTTCAAGGCATTGATCTGCTCGGACACCTGGCTCAGCTCGTCGGCAATGCCGCGCACAACCTGCACCGTTTCCTCCACCGTACCGGCGCCCTTGATCGCACTCTCATCGGTCTCGCGGGCACTGTCGAAGGCCAGCTGCGCCGCCGCCGACTCCGCCTCGCGATGCTCGACCTGGCTGGTGATATCGCTGGCGAACTTGACCACGCCACTGAGCCGACCGTTGGCGTCGTACAGGGGGTTGTAGGTGGCCCGCAGCCAGACCACCCGGCCATCCTTGGCGATGCGCTTGAAGCGGTCGGAGATGAACTCGCCCTGGTTCAGACGCTGCCAGAAGCGTCGATAGCCATCGCTGTTCGCCTCCTGCGGATCGCAGAACATGCGGTGATGCTGGCCACGGATTTCCTCCAGGCGATAGCCCATGGTCTGCAGGAAATTGTCGTTGGCCGTGCGCACGTCACCCTCGGGGCTGAACTCGATCACCGCCATGGAACGGCTGATGGCATTGAGCATGCTGCCGTGCTGATGCTCGGCCTCGATCTGCCGGGTGATGTCGGTAGCCACCTTGACCACTCGGGCGACCCGGCCATCGGCGCCCTGGACCGGCAGGTAGCTGGCTTCCAGCCAGACCTCGCGCCCGCCCTTGGCCAGGCGCATGAAGCGGTCACTGAAGCTCTCGCCGGCGGCCAGCCGCTGCCAGAAACGCGCGTATTCGGGGCTGGACAGTAGATTCGGCGGGCAGAACATACGGTGATGCTGCCCGCGGATTTCTTCCAGGCTGTAGCCCATGGTCGTGAGAAATGGCGGGTTGGCGTCGAGTATCTCGCCCTGCGGACTGAACTCGATCAGGGCCATGCTCCTGCGGATGGCAGAGAGCATCTGCTCGCTGGCAAACAGCTGCGACTGGCACTGCAACAGCTCACTACGCAATGAAGATCCGAACATGTTTACCTCGCCATCCAGGTTGGTCTGGTGCGGCTCGCGATCAGCCAGGCGCTACCCTTTCCCAGCTATCGGTCAGGCACGATATTTCTTGATACATCTGACAGCGTAGCGGGCGACACCAAAAATGCAGGTACACCCGTACCAACAACAAGCCCGCCAGATGGCGGGCTTGTGCATGGCCTGAACTCAGGGCGCTGACTTCAACTGCAGTGCGGGTTGCGGCGGCTGCGGTTCGGCGGCCTTGATCTGCAGGCTCGGCTTGGGCGGCTCGGGCTGCGGTTGCGGGGCTTGCAACTTCAGCGTCGGCTTGGGCGGTTGCGGCTGGTTGGCCTTGATGCCCAGCGGAGCCTTGGGCGGCTCCGGCTTGACCGCATCCATCTGCAGCTTGTTGCCGTTACCGCCGACATCGACGTTGAGGGTGCTGGTGCACAGCACTTCCACATTCACCACGCTGGACTGCTTCTTGTTCGGCGCAACTACATGGAAGCGGTAGCTGCGCTTGACCAGGGTGCCCTGAGGGGTATTGGCCTTGAAGCCACCGATTTCCTGTTGCTGCGGCTTGGCCTGGAAGCCGCCGATACCCTGCTGTTGCGGTTTGCTCTCGGGCTTGAGCACGACTTTCTGGTTGATCACCCGCACGCTCTGCTCGCCGACCTGGCCCGGCAGGTTGCTGGTCAGCTGCAACGCCGCGCCTTTACCGCCAACCTCTTCCAGCCAGTACTTGATCTGGCCGCCTCCAACGCCCTTGATGGTGGCCTTCAGGTTCACTTCCAGCGGGCACACGCCCTTGCTCTTGGCCGGCTGCGCCTCCAGCTGCACCTCGGTGACCTGGAAACCGGCAGCCAGACCCTGCGGCCCCTTGGGTGGGTCGACCTGATCGGCGATGGCCGGGTTGCCCAGGCACTGGATGGTTACCGGGTTCTTCTCGTCCCACAGGTGGTACTGGTGGCTGCTCGGTGGCCGCGAGGTGTGCGGGCCGCCGCCCAGCTGGTAGAAGCCGGCCATGCGCAGCGGGCTGTCGATCTTGACGTTGAAGCCCTGGCGCAGCACCTGGTTGAGGGTCTTGCCCTGCTTCAGGCGGTTTTGTTTCTCGAAGCCGCAGTAGGTGGCGATATTGGCCCCGGGGATACCGTCGCCGACCAGCTTGGCGAACGGCAGGTTGACGTTCAGATAACCGCTGGCGGCCTGCACCTGGGCGGCGCTCAGGTCGAACATCTGCGAATTGTCGTAGTGCATCTCGCCATTCTTGGGAATCTTCGCCTCGCCCACATAGATGCGTGCCCAGGGCTTGTTCGGCTGCATCTTCCACTGGTGGGTGTACTTGAAGCGCATCTTCACCGTGCTGCTGGGCACCACCGCCCACTCGCCTTTCTGGTCCAGCTTGACCTGCAGAGTGTGCGACTGCCCGGCATTCGGCTCGGCCTTGATGGTGGCGGTAACCGCAGGGTTGTCGTCGACGGCCAGGGCGGCGCCGCTGGCCAGCAGCAGGGCCAGGCCGAGGTTGCTGAGGGTGAAGCCGGAGTTGAACGCTTTCATGGAGTTGCTCCTCGTGGGGCGTGAGTCATTGCCTTACGCCCCTCTGTCGTCGACTCCCCCGGTGGCGGTTCAAATTATTTTCGGCTGCCTTGAGTAAAGCCTGCGGCCCACGAACTGCGCGGCTCAGCGACAGCCGGGCAGACGCGCCAGGCCGGCGCCGTAGTGTTCGTCGCGGCCGAGCTCGCCAAGGTCGCGCGCCTGGTCCAGCAATGCCTGCGGAGAAGGCACGAGTGCCAGCGCGGCGCTGACAAAGGGCGCGGCGAAGGAGGTGCCGCTGGCGTAGAAGCCCTGGCCGGCACCGTCCAGGGTCCAGATGTCTTGCCCCGGCGCGACCAGCGCCAGGTGGCGACCGAAGTTGGACTGGCGCAGGCGGCGCAGGCGCGCATCCACCGCACCCACCGCCAGCACCTCGGGATAGGCGGCCGGGTACCGCACTCCAGCGCGGCCGTCATTACCGGCGGCGGCGACGAAGTTCAAGCGCCGGCCCAGGCGCTCGAAGAGCATTGCCAGCAGCTGACTGCGCGAACCGCCGAAGCTGAGGTTGACCGCTTGCGGCGGCGGTTCGAGTGCAGCGACTCGCGCCAGGGCGAGGATGACCCAGTCCGTACGGGTATGCAGGCCGGCGTCACCGTCCTCGCCGAACACACCGAAGGCATACAGGCGCGCGCCGGGCAGTAGCCCGGCAACCTGCTCATGGCCGACCAGTAGGGCCGCCAGCGCGGTGCCGTGGCGCAAGGCATCGACACCGCTGGCGACGTACTGTGCCGGCGGCAGACTCTGGTAGTGCAAATCGGCATCGGCAAACTCGGCCAGCTCGCTGTTCACCGGGCCATCGAGCATGGCCAGCACCTTGCCCCGACCACAGTCGCTCGTTGCCGGCTGGCCACGCCCCATGGCGCGCTGGCCCCAGGTGCGCAGCTGCAACTCGGCGGCGTCCGGCTGTGCCAGCGGCCGGTAGCGCAGGTTGAGTTCCTGTTGCCAGTCGGGAAAACGCTGGCGCAGTTCGCCCTCCAGCTGCTGGGCATCGGCCTCGGCCGGCAGGCGGAACACGCTCAGCACCATGCCCAGGCTGGGCAGTTGCTGGCGGCGCAGAATACGCAGGCCGAATGGCTGCAGCGCCTGGCGCTGGCGCTCGGCTTCGGCCAGGTCGGCGGCCAGCACCAGCCATTCACGCAACGCTGGCGGCTCATCCGCCGCCACGCTGGCCGCGCCACCCCACTGCGCTGGCGGCGCCTGCAGCCGTGGTTGATCCAGCAGGCTGCCGGTCTGTCGTGGCGGGGCAACAGTCGGGGCCACGCCAG
>NZ_LSOF01000030.1 GCF_001592875.1 Pseudomonas sp. BMS12
GGCGCCGCGCAAGGCCCGCTGGCCCTGCGCAAGGCCCTGGCCAACCTGGCCTGGCACCGCGAGGCGCCGGCCTATGACGCCGGTGACGTGACCTGCGAGGACGGCGACCTGGCCGCCGCCCAGGCGCGCCTGGCGCGTGGCGTCTGTGCGCTGCTGGATGCCGGTCACCTGCCGCTGGTGCTCGGTGGCGGCCACGAAGTGGCGTTCGGCAGCTGGTCAGGGTTGGCCGAGCATTTCTCGGGTAGCTCCGCCCCACGGATGGCCGTCCCAAAGATTGGCATCGTCAATTTCGACGCCCACTTCGACCTGCGCGACCCGGCCCATGTGCAGTCCTCCGGCACCCCCTTCGCGCAGATCGCCGAGCAGTGCCAGGCCCGTGGCTGGCCGTTCCGCTACGCCTGCCTGGGCGTCAGCCGCGCCAGCAACACCCGTGCGCTGTTCAACCGCGCCGCTGAACTGGGCGTGCTGGTGCGCGAGGACCGCGAGATGCGCGAGGCCGGTCTGGACGCCATCGCCGCTGAGCTGGACGCCTTCCTCGCCGACTGCGATGCGCTGTACCTGACCATCGACATCGACGTGCTGCCGGCCTGCGAGGCGCCCGGTGTCAGCGCTCCGGCCGCGCGTGGCGTGCCCTTGGCACTGCTCGAACCACTGCTCGAACGCCTGAAGGGCAGCGGCAAGCTGCGCCTGGTGGATTTCGCCGAGCTCAACCCGACCCATGACATCGACAACCGTACTGCCAGGGCGGCGGCGCGCCTGATCCACCTGCTGTCCCTGAACGGCTGAAGCCCAAGGGCATTTCCCGCACAACAACAAGTACCGAGGAAACCCGCATGACCGATGAAACCCTGGCCGTGGTCGCCGGCCACTCGCGCACCCGGGCCCTGGCCCGTCTGTTCGGCTACAGCCTGATCGGGCTGGTGCTGTTCTTCGTGCCGTTCGAGATCGGCGGCCGCTCGACCATCCTCATCGACCACGCCGCCAGCGCCCTGCAGACCCATGCCCGTCCGCTGGTGATCGGTCTGGCCCTGCTGTTCATGCTCTACGGCGCCGTTGCCCCCTGGCTCGATGGCAGCTGGCGCAAGGGCGCCACCCACCTGGTGTTCAGCGTGCTCAAGGGGTTCGGCCTGCTGGTCGGCGTCGCCTACCTGCTCGAACTCGGCCCGCAGGCGCTGTACCAGCCGGGCATGCTGCCCTTCCTGTTCGACAAGCTGGTGCTCAGCCTGGCGCTGATCGTGCCGCTGGGCTCGCTGGCCCTGGTGTTCCTCATCGGCTATGGCCTGCTGGAACTGGTCGGCGTGCTGATGCAGCCGGTGATGCGGCCGATCTGGCGCACCCCGGGCAAGTCGGCCATCGATGCCGTGGCCAGCTTCGTCGGCAGCTATTCGGTCGGTCTGCTGATAACCGACCGCATGTACCAGCAGGGCCACTACAGCCTGCGCGAGGCGGCGATCATCGCCACCGGCTTCTCCACCGTGTCGGCGCCGTTCATGGTGATCATCGCCAAGACCCTGGGCCTGATGCCGGTGTGGAACCTGTATTTCTGGAGCGCCATGGCCGTGACCTTCGCCGTCACCGCGCTCAGCGCCCGCATCTACCCGCTTTCGCGCCTGCCCTCCGAGACCCGTGAGGAGGCGCCGCTACAGGCCGGCGAGAGCCGCCTGGGCAATGCCTGGCGCACCGGCCTGCAGCAGGCGGGCAGTGCCCCGGCGCTGCACCTGGCGCTGCTGGACACCTTCCGCGACGGCCTGCGCATGACCGCGGCGATCCTGCCGAGCATCCTCGCCGTGGGCCTGCTCGGCCTGCTGGCGGCCAAGTACACCCCGCTGTTCGACGCCATCGGCGCGCTGTTCTACCCGATCACCGCGCTGTTCGGCCTGGAGCAGCCGATGGAGGTGGCCCGCGCTCTGGCCTCCGGCCTGGCCGAGATGTTCCTGCCGGCGATGCTGTTGAAGGATGCCGATGTGCTGGTCAAGTTCGTCACCGCCATCGTCTCCGTGAGCAGCGTGCTGTTCCTCTCCGCTTCCATTCCCTGCGTGCTGGCCACGCGAATTCCCCTGAGCCTGGGCCAACTGCTGCTGATCTGGCTGCAGCGCACCCTGCTCAGCCTGGTGCTCAGCATTCCGCTGGCCTACCTGGCGCAATCCTTGGGCTGGCTGTAAGCGCCGCTCGCCTTTACCGATTCGATCGAGGAGACCCCGACCATGACCAAGTTCCGTGACGTCGAAATCCGCGCCCCGCGCGGCACCCAACTGAATGCCAAGAGCTGGCTGACCGAAGCGCCGCTGCGCATGCTGATGAACAACCTCGACCCGGACGTGGCCGAGAACCCCAAGGAACTGGTGGTATACGGCGGCATCGGCCGCGCTGCGCGCAACTGGGAGTGCTACGACAAGATCGTCGAGACCCTGAAGGAACTGAACGACGATGAGACCCTGCTGGTGCAGTCCGGCAAGCCGGTCGGCGTGTTCAAGACCCACAGCAACGCCCCGCGTGTGCTGATCGCCAACTCCAACCTGGTACCGCACTGGGCCAGCTGGGAACACTTCAACGAGCTGGATGCCAAGGGCCTGGCCATGTACGGCCAGATGACCGCCGGCAGCTGGATCTACATCGGCAGCCAGGGCATCGTCCAGGGCACCTACGAGACCTTCGTCGAGGCCGGTCGCCAGCACTACGCCGGCAACCTCAAGGGCCGCTGGGTGCTGACCGCAGGCCTGGGTGGCATGGGTGGCGCCCAGCCGCTGGCCGCGACACTGGCCGGCGCCTGTTCGCTGAACATCGAATGCCAGCAGACCAGCATCGATTTCCGCCTGCGCAGCCGCTACGTCGACGAGCAGGCCACCGACCTCGACGACGCCCTGGCGCGCATCGCCAAGTACACCGGCGAAGGCAAGGCCATCTCCATCGCCCTGCTGGGCAACGCCGCCGAAATCCTGCCGGAGCTGGTCAAGCGTGGCGTGCGTCCGGACATGGTCACCGACCAGACCAGCGCCCACGACCCGCTCAATGGCTACCTGCCGATCGGCTGGACCTGGGCCGAGTACAAGGACCGCGCCATCACCGACCCGCAAGCGGTGGTCAAGGCCGCCAAGCAGTCCATGGCCGTGCACGTGCAGGCCATGCTCGACTTCCAGAAGATGGGCGTACCGACCTTCGACTACGGCAACAACATCCGCCAGATGGCCCAGGAAGAGGGCGTGGCCAACGCCTTCGACTTCCCCGGCTTCGTCCCTGCGTACATCCGTCCGCTGTTCTGCCGCGGTGTCGGCCCGTTCCGCTGGGCGGCGCTGTCCGGCAACCCGGAAGACATCTACAAGACCGACGCCAAGGTCAAGGAACTGATCCCGGACGACGCCCACCTGCACCGCTGGCTGGACATGGCCCGCGAGCGCATCAGCTTCCAGGGTCTGCCGGCGCGTATCTGCTGGGTCGGCCTGGGCCTGCGCGCCAAGCTGGGCCTGGCCTTCAACGAGATGGTTCGCTCCGGTGAGCTGAGCGCGCCCATCGTCATCGGCCGCGACCACCTCGACAGCGGCTCGGTGTCCAGCCCCAACCGCGAGACCGAAGCCATGCAGGACGGCTCCGACGCCGTGTCCGACTGGCCGCTGCTCAACGCCCTGCTCAATACCGCCAGCGGCGCCACCTGGGTTTCCCTGCACCATGGCGGCGGCGTGGGCATGGGCTTCTCCCAGCATTCCGGTATGGTCATCGTCTGCGATGGCACCGATGAAGCCGCCGCGCGCATCGCCCGCGTGCTGACCAACGACCCGGGCACCGGCGTCATGCGCCACGCCGACGCCGGCTACCAGATCGCCATCGATTGCGCCAAAGAGCAGGGCCTGAACCTGCCGATGATTGGCAAAGGAGAATGAAAGTGACTGCCCTGAATCTGCACCCCGGCCAGCTGACCCTGGCCCACCTGCGCGCCGCCTACCAGGCACCCGTGCGCCTGACCCTGAACGCCGCGGCCTATCCGGCCATCGACGCCAGCGTCGCCTGCGTCAACCAGATCATCGCCGAGGGCCGCACCGCCTACGGAATCAACACCGGTTTCGGCCTGCTGGCCTCGACCCGCATCGCCACCGACGACCTGGAAAAGCTGCAGCGTTCGCTGGTGCTGTCGCACGCCGCCGGCATCGGCGAGCCGCTGGACGACGCCATGGTGCGCCTGATCATGTTGCTGAAGATCAACAGCCTGGCGCGTGGCTTCTCCGGCATCCGCCGCCAGGTGATCGAGGCGCTGATCGCCCTGGTCAACGCCGAGGTCTACCCGCATATCCCGCTCAAGGGCTCGGTCGGCGCGTCCGGCGACCTGGCGCCGCTGGCGCACATGTCCCTGGTACTGCTGGGCGAGAGCCAGGCGCGCCATAAAGGCCAGTGGCTGCCGGCCAGCGAGGCCCTGGCCGTTGCCGGCCTGGAGCCGATGACCCTGGCCGCCAAGGAGGGCCTAGCCCTGCTCAACGGTACCCAGGTCTCCACCGCCTACGCCTTGCGCGGGTTGTTCGAGGCCGAGGACCTGTTCGCCGCCGCCAGCGTGTGCGGCAGTCTGACGGTCGAGGCCGCGCTGGGCTCGCGCGCGCCCTTCGATGCACGTATCCATGCCGCCCGTGGGCAGAAAGGCCAGATCGATGCCGCCGCCACCTACCGTCACCTGCTCGGCGCCAGCAGCGAAGTCGGTCGCTCCCACGAGGCCTGCGACAAGGTGCAGGACCCCTACTCCCTGCGCTGCCAGCCGCAGGTCATGGGCGCCTGCCTGACCCAGCTGCGCCAGGCTGCCGAAGTGCTGGCGGTGGAGGCCAACGCGGTGTCGGACAACCCGCTGGTGTTCGCCGCCGAAGGCGACGTGATTTCCGGCGGCAACTTCCACGCCGAGCCGGTGGCCATGGCCGCCGACAACATCGCCCTGGCCATCGCCGAGATCGGCTCGCTGTCCGAGCGGCGCATCTCGCTGATGATGGACAAGCACATGTCGCAGCTGCCGCCGTTCCTGGTGGCCAACGGTGGCGTCAACTCCGGCTTCATGATCGCCCAGGTCACGGCCGCGGCCCTGGCCAGCGACAACAAGGCCCTGGCTCACCCGCACAGCGTCGACAGCCTGCCGACCTCGGCCAATCAGGAAGACCACGTGTCGATGGCGCCCAATGCCGGCAAGCGCCTGTGGGACATGGCCGCCAACACCCGTGGCGTGCTCGCCGTGGAATGGCTGGGCGCCTGCCAGGGCCTGGACTTCCGCGAGGGCCTGAAGAGTTCGCCGGTGCTGGAACAGGCCCGTGAGATCCTGCGGGCCGAGGTGCCGTACTACGTCGAGGACCGCTTCTTCGCCCCGGACATCGCTGCGGCCGATGCGCTGCTCGCCGAGCGGGTGCTGACCCCGCTGCTGCCGGCCGGCCTGTTGCCGTCGGTAGGCTGAGGCTGGCGACGCCGCGCTCCCCAGGCTGGGAGTGCGGCGTCGTGCTCGGCTATCATCCGTGGCAACCGGGTCATCCCAAGGAGCTGTCGTGACCAGCAACACCCCACGCTACAAGGCGATCGAGGATTTCCTCCTCGAGCGCATCCACGACGGCACCTACCCGGTCAATCACCAGATTCCCCCCGAAGAACAACTGGCGCGTGATTTCGGCGTCAGCCGCATGACCGCCAACAAGGCCATCCAGCATCTGGTGCAGCAGGGCTACCTGCTGCGTCAGGCCGGGCTCGGCACCTTCGTCACCGACCGCAAGGCCGAGTCCTCGCTGCACGACGTGCTCAACATCGCCACCGAGGTGCGTGCCCGTGGCCATGTCTACAGCAACGACGTGCTGCGCTGCGAGGCCGTTGCCGCCGACGACGAAGTGGCCCTGCGCCTCGGCCTGCGCCTGGGCGCCGAGGTGTTCCACAGCATCCTGGTGCACCGCGAGAACGGCGTGCCGATCCAGCTGGAAGACCGCTTCGTCAATCCGCGCTGGGTGCCGCACTACCTGGATGCCGACTTCAGCCGGCAGACGCCCAACGAGGTGCTGGTCGCCAGTTGCCCGATCTCCGACGTGGAGCATGTGGTCGAGGCCGTGCTGGTCGATGCGCAGACCGCCGCCTGGCTGGACATGCAGCCGAGCATGCCGTGCCTGTCGATGATCCGGCGCACCTGGTCGGACGAGCATCTGATCAGCTACGCCCGCCTGATCCACCCCGGCGAGCGTTACAAGCTGCGTTCCAACACCAAGCGTCGCTAGTGGCCTGTTTGGCTAATTCAAATACGCAACTTCGGCGCCAGGCTTCACCATGCGTCGTTGCCACTCCTCGCCGTAGCCCTGCTACGACTCGTCGCGGCGCCTAACCTGGCAAACCCTGACACTCGAATTTGAGTGCATGAATTAACCGCACAAGCCACTAGCCACGGCGAACCATTGTGCGTGGCGACCCCGCCGCAGCGGGGCGCGCGTGCTACCTGAGCTTGCGCAGGATGAAGTCGGTCATGCTCTCGTTGCTGTCGGCCAGCTTCAGCGCCGGCACGTTGGCGCTGGCCTTGAGGCCCACGGCGCGGGCTTTGTCGCGCAGCGTGCGTACATGGTAGGGGTGGTGGTAGAGGATGCCGGTGCTGCTCGGTGCCTTCACCGGCACGCCATCGGTGGCCAGCCAGATTTCCGGGTCGCTGGCGTCCATCATGCCGAGGAAGTCGACTTCCTGGCGGTAGGCGACGGTCGCGGCCGTATACAGGTCGGCGCTGCTGCTGGCGCCGTAGAAGTTCGGCGCACCGCTGCCCATGTCGTCGACCGACCAGTTGTATTCGGCGAACACCGGTTCCCAGCCGACCACGTCGAGCGTCGCTTGCGTCTGGGTTGCCGCAACACCCTGCACACGAGTGGACTGCTGCGCCACCGGATCGCTGCTGCCGAGGTCGGCCATGTCGTCATGGAAGGCCAGCCATAGCGCGGTGCTGGCGCCGGCAGAAGAGCCCAGCAGCACCACGCGGTTCGGGTCGATGTTGTAGCGCGGCTCGTACTTCAGGTACTGCAGGGCGCGCTGCGAGCCCCTGAGCGACTTGAGCAGGCCGTCTTTCTCGTTCTTCTTGCTGATCAGCGGGTAGTTGATGGTGGCGAATGCCACGCCCTGCGCCAGCAGGGCCTTGATCATCTTCTGGTTGCTGCTGCTATAGGCCTTTTCCTTCTCGCCGGAGGAGAAGCCGCCGCCATGGATGAAGATCGCCAGGGGCAGGCGAGTCTGGCGGTCGTAGCTGTTCTTGGGCAGGAAGATGTCGAAACGGTGGCGCTGGTCCGGCCCGTAGGCGGCGTCCTTCACGAAGTAGGCGTTGTCGCCGTCCAGCGTGAACGGCGGCTTCGCCAGTTGCAGGGCCGAGCTGTTGGCATCGGGGTTCCAGTCGCCTGGGCTGGTCGGCTGCGCGGGCGTGCTCGGAGTGCTCGGCGCGGTGGGATGGGTGGTGTCAGTGTTGGCGCCGGAGCCGTTCAGGCGCGCCTCGAGTAGTGCGCGCAGGCGCTGGGACAGGGCGGACTCGGCCTCGGCCGCCGGCGCGACCAGCGTGGCCCCGATTAGGGCGATCAGTGCGGCGCAGGTGATGCGGCGGGGCAGTGGCAAGCGGGTGGTGCGCGAAGCGGGGGCAGTTTTCATAACGGGTCTCGGTACGCTGAGAACCGCTCAGTCGAAGCACATCTCGTCCACGAGTTGGTACGGCATCCAGGCTGGTACATCGAAGCGGTGGGTTGTCGGGAAGCCCGGTGCAAGCCGGGCGGGGCGGATTGTGTGGGCGAGCCTGGCTGGCGTGGTAGAGCGCTACTTCACAGTTTTTTCGCGTCAGAATTCAGTGATTTCGCCACACCTCGCCCGGCCTGGAGGGGGCATGGCGCATGGCTAGCACGGCCAAGTGGCTGCCCTTTCTGCTTATTCCGAATGGCTATTGGATATTTGGCGCCGAAAATTTGGCGAAATCGGAATTCCGAGTCCATTTTGCGCAGCTTTTGCACGATTCGGCTTCGGACGAACGGTCGGGCTTTCTTGGCCGAGGCGTGTCGTGCAGGAGGTTCCAGCGGGTCGTCCGGCTGCAGGGCGCGCTGCGCGGCCCATGCCCGGGGCGCGTGCAGCTTTTTCCTAGCCAGCAACTACAAAAAACATAATTTCGCTAATCCCCGGTGCTGAACAGAATGCGGCCAACACCTTAGATGGTCGCACTAGAAGAACCGCAATGTTTCGAGCCCGAGGAAGCAAGCCATGACCGACCTGAATCAAGCCGCCTTGCAGCAGCGCATGGGCAGCAAGGTTGTCCCTACCGAGATTGATACGCTGGTAATCGGCGCTGGCCAGGCCGGCGTCGCCATGAGCGAGCACCTGAGCAAGCTCGGCGTGCCGCACCTGGTGCTGGAGAAGAACCGCATCGCCGAAGCCTGGCGCAGCGGGCGCTGGGATTCGCTGGTTGCCAACGGCCCGGCCTGGCATGACCGCTTCCCCGGCATGGAATTCGACCTCGATCCGGATGCGTTCGCCCCGAAAGATATGGTGGCGAACTACTTCGAGGCTTACGCCAAGCAGTTCAACGCGCCGATCCGCACCGGGGTCGAGGTCAGGAAGGTCACCCGCAACAGTGATCGTCCGGGCTTCACCGTGGAGACTTCCGTCGGCGTGATCCAGGCCAACCGCGTGGTGTCGGCGACCGGCCCGTTCCAGCGCCCGGTCATCCCGGCCATCGCGCCGCAGGACGGAGCTCTGTACCAGATCCACTCCGCCGCCTATTTCAACCCGCAGCAGCTGCCCGAAGGTGGCGTGCTGGTGGTCGGTGCCGGTTCTTCCGGGGTGCAGATCGCCGACGAGCTGAACCGCTCGGGCCGCCAGGTCTACCTCTCCGTGGGGGCGCATGACCGTCCGCCGCGCAGCTACCGCAACCGCGACTTCTGCTGGTGGTTGGGAGTGCTCGGCCTGTGGGACATGGAAGCCGCCCAGCCGGGCAAGGAGCACGTGACCATCGCCGTCAGCGGGGCACGTGGCGGCGAGACCATCGACTTCCGCCGCCTGGCCGGCGAAGGCATCACCCTGGTGGGGCTGACCAAGGCCTTCCACAACGGTGGCGTCAGCTTCCAGAACGATCTGGCCGATAACCTGGCCCGTGGCGACGAGAACTACCTGTCGCTGCTTGATGCCGCCGATGCCTATATCGCCCGCAATGGTCTGGATCTGCCGGAAGAGCCGGAGGCGCGCCGGGTGTACGAGGATGCCGAGTGCATTCGCCAGCCGATTCTCGAATTGGACCTGGCCGCAGCCGGCATCCGCTCGATCATCTGGGCTACCGGCTATGCCGTGGACTTCAGCTGGCTGCAGGTCGACGCCTTCGACGCACAGGGCAAGCCGCAGCACCAGCGCGGCGTGTCCAGCGAGCCCGGGGTGTACTTCGTCGGCCTGCCGTGGCTGTCGCGCCGGGGCTCCACCTTTATCTGGGGGGTATGGCACGACGCCAAGCACGTCGCCGACCACATCGCCACCCAGCGCAAATATGCCGAATACCGTGACGCGTCGCAGCGCCAGGCCGAGGCCGTCGAGCCGGCCCAGAAAGTCAGTCTTCCAGGAGTACGTTGATGCCTACCCACACCCGCATCCGCATGTTCAACACCAAGGACACCTATCCCAACCAGTCCCTGGACAATGACCTGTGCCAGGCCGTGCGCGCCGGCAACACCGTGTACGTGCGCGGCCAGGTCGGCACCGACTTCAACGGCAACCTGGTCGGCCTCGGTGACCCGGCTGCCCAGGCCGAGCAGGCCATGAAGAACGTCAAGCAGCTGCTCGAAGAGGCGGGCAGCGACCTGTCGCACATCGTCAAGACCACCACCTACCTGATCGATCCGCGCTACCGTGAGCCGGTCTACCGCGAGGTCGGCAAATGGCTCAAGGGCGTGTTCCCGATCTCCACCGGGCTGGTGGTGTCGGCCCTCGGCCAGCCGCAATGGCTGATGGAGATCGACGTGATCGCGGTGATCCCCGATGACTGGAACCAGTAAGGAGCGCGTATGACCTTTTCCATCGTCGGCCGCTGTGCCGAGACCGGGCAGCTGGGCATCGCCATCAGTTCCTCCAGCATCGCCGTCGGCGCCCGCTGCCCCTGGCTGCGGGCCGGCGTTGGCGCTGTGTCGACGCAGAACATCACCCTGCCGGCGCTCGGGCCGCAGATCCTCGACCTGCTGGAGGCCGGGCTCGCGCCCGGCGCCGCACTGGACAAGGCCCTGGGCAGCAACGGCCATGGCCGCTTCCGCCAGGTCAGCGTGCTCGACAGCCACGGCGCCACGGCCCTGTTCACCGGCAGCGAGGCGCTTGGTGTGCATCACGCCAGGGCCGGCGAGCAATGCGTGGCAGCTGGCAACCTGTTGTCCGCGCCGACGGTGATCGACGCCATGGTGGCGGCCTTCGAGACGGCCGGCGGTTGCCTGGCCGAGCGTCTGCTGGCTGCCATGCAGGCGGCGATGGTCGCCGGTGGCGAAGCCGGGCCGGTGCATTCGGCGGCGCTCAAGGTGGTGGGCGAGCTGGTCTGGCCGATCATCGACCTGCGCGTCGACTGGGCCGACGAGGACCCCATCGGCGAGCTGGCCGGGCTGTGGCAGGCCTACCAGCCGCAGATGCAGGACTACATCACCCGAGCCCTCGACCCGACCGCCGCGCCGAGTTATGGCGTGCCGGGCGATGAATGAACTCGTGGGAGCGGCTTTCGCCGCGATGATCCTAATCGCGGCTGAAGCCGCTCCCACTTATCCGAGGAAACCCTGCAATGCCTGATAGCCGCGCCATCCTCGCCGACCTGATCGCCTTCGACACCACCAGCCGCGAATCGAACCTGGCACTGATCGAGTTCGTGCGCGACTACCTGGGCGCTTTCGGTATCGCCAGCGAGCTGATCTTCAATAGCGAGCGAAGCAAGGCCAATCTGCACGCGCGCCTCGGCCCGGCGGGGCCGGGCGGCGTGATGCTGTCCGGCCACAGCGACGTGGTGCCGGCCGATGGCCAGGCCTGGAGCGTGCCGCCGTTCAGCCTGAGCGAGCGCGACGGCAAGCTGTACGGCCGTGGCACCGCGGACATGAAGGGCTACATCGCCTGCGTGCTGGCCGCCGTGCCGCGCTTTGTCGAGCAACCCTTGCGCCTGCCGCTGCACATCGCCATCTCCTACGACGAGGAAGTCGGCTGCCTGGGCGTGCGCAGTCTGGTCGAGCAATTGCGTGCCAGTCCGGAGCGCCCGGCCATCTGCATCATCGGCGAGCCGACCGAGATGCGCCCGGTGCTCGGCCACAAGGGCAAGCTGGCGATGCGCTGCGAGGTACACGGCGCGGCCTGCCATTCGGCCTATGCGCCGCAGGGGGTCAACGCCATCGAATACGCGGCGCGGCTGATCGGCAAGCTGGGTGAGATAGGTGCCCGGCTGGCCGCACCGGAGCGTCACGACGCCCGTTTCGATCCGCCGTACTCCACCGTGCAGACCGGGGTGATCCAGGGCGGCCGCGCACTCAACATCGTGCCGGCCGAATGCCGGTTCGACTTCGAGGTGCGCGCCTTGCCGGCGGACGACCCGCAACAGGTGGCGGCTGAACTGCAGGGCTACGCCGAGCGCGAACTGCTGCCACGCATGCGCGCGGTGCAGGCCGACACGGCGATCCGCTTCACTCCGCTGAGCGCCTACCCCGGCCTGTTCACCGACGCCCGCAGCGAAGCCGCCGAGCTGCTGGCGCTGCTCAGTGGCTCGCGGGATTTTTCGACGGTGGCCTTCGGTACCGAGGGCGGCCTGTTCGACGAAGCCGGCATCGCCACCGTGATCTGCGGCCCTGGCAGCATGGACCAGGGGCACAAGCCGGACGAGTTCGTCAGCCTCGATCAGCTCGCCCAGTGCGATGCCATGTTGGCGCGGCTGTGCGACTGGCTGCAGGTGTCGGCAGGGCGGTAGGCGGCAGCTTTGGGTGAGCCGGCGGCGGACTGGAGTCGCACTGTCCTGTGCCTGGATCGGTCCCCTTCGGCGCAGTGGCAGTGCTGTTGCCTGTGGGGTGCCTCTGGTTGATGCGAGTACGTTCGCTAGCGTATCTGGGGGACCAAATCTACATTTGCATCGCCTGCCTGGATTCCCGCCTGCGCGGGAATGACGAGGTAGGGGATGCAGCACCGTGTTTACCGCCCACTCCGTCATTCCCGCGCAGGCGGGAATCCAGTGCTGCCAGCACCAGACCCGCAGGGGCGCAATTCAGATGCGCCAAGCCCCTGCTTCCAAGATCTACCCGACTATATCCACCCACAAATCCCGCCACTGGGGATTCCCCGCTTCGATCAATCTCAACTTCCACTCGCGCCGCCACTTCTTCAGCTGCTTTTCCCGCGCGATGGCGGCCAGCATGCTCTCGTGCATTTCATAGTGAACCAGCTGGTGCACGCCATAGCGTCGCGTGAAGCCCTCGATACAGTCGTTACGGTGCTCCCAGATGCGTTTGGCTAGGTCGGAAGTGACGCCGATGTAGAGGGTGCCATTGCGCTGACTGGCGAGGATATAGACGGCGGGTTGCCTGAGCATTGCGTGTCCTTCCTGGACCTTGTTGTTCCCTTGAGCACGAGTTTAGTGGCTGGCGGGTGAAGTGCGGGTTGCGCTGCTGCCCAGGGCGCCGTTGTTAAGGCAAGTCTGGTCGCAGCGATTCTGGTTTACCTCACGGGCTCAGGTCGGTGCAGGAGCTGCCTGCCTGGATTCCTGCCTGCGCGGGAATGACGGAGTGGGTGGGACGACTTTGTTCCACACCTTCAGTCCACCACGCCTGCTGCCTGTACGACGACCAAGGAGTCGCTGAGATGACGCTGCGCTACTCCTTCAACCCCATCATTCCCGCGCAGGCGGGAATCCAGCGGTGCCACGGCCAGCGCGGCAGGCCTGCCCAGGGTTGCCGCCGCTCTTGCCGTAGCGGGGGCGCAGCGTTACCCGGTATGTGCCTGCAGCAGCACACCCCACAGCCCGAGCGTGGCCAGGAAATTGATGGTGAACACCAGCCCGCGCAGGCGGATGTTGTGGGTGAAGATCTGCACGCCGCTGTGGATCAGGCGTCCGCCGATGAAGACCCAGGCCAGCACGAGCGCCGCGGGATTCTGCACCTGGCCCTGGATCAGCAGCAGGCAGGCTGCATAAAAGAACAGCGGCCACTCGAACTGGTTGGACAGGTTGGCACTGATGCGCGGTTCGATGGCGGCCCAGGGATTGGAGCCATCCGCCCGTTGGCCGATGCCCCAGATTTTGGGTGCCCGGGCGACGGTGAGCAGTGCGTAGAGCAGCGTGGCGAGTGCCACATGGGCAGCCATTGGCAGAAGCAGGGATTGCGGCATGTGCTCTCCATGAGCCGGTACTGGTGCGTCCGGCACGACAGGCCGGACGCTACTGTTTCGTCTGCAGGCTGTCCACCGCTGCAACCGGGCAAGCGCCTCGATAGCCGGGAAGGAGAACGACCCGCCAGCGCAAGAGCGGGGCGGGTCGCGAGCTTGTTAGCCGGTGAGCTTCTGCGCTGCCGGCTAGCGTCGGCTGAGTACCTGCAGGCGCAGCACGTAGCCGAGCTTGATGGCGGTCGGGCCGAGTATGGTCAGCAGGTGCGCAGCCAGTAGCACCGGCAGCGTCAGGTAGCTGTCCAGACCGTAGGCCAGCAGTACCCCGAGCAGCAGTCCGGCCAGCCCACCGGCCAGCAGCAGGTGGGCGCACTGCAAGGCCCGCTCGGGGTTGCCAAGGAGACTGGCCATGGCGCCGGCCTGCTCCCCAGGCGTTGCCACTCAGGCCACCGGAATCAGCGGGTCCGCCGCTGCCAGGGCGGTGGCGCGGTCCGCTGCCGGCGGGTAGATCCACACGCTGTTGATCTGCGACTTCAGGGTCTTGGCCTCCTCGCGGACCAGCTTGAGCTGGCGGTCCCAGCCTTCGGTGTACACCGCACCCCAGGCTCCGAGGTCGAGGCAGGTCACGTACTTGGGCTGGCTGTAGGGCTTGGGCGCAACGCCGAGCAGGTCGGCGGCGACGTTGTTGCCGGCATGGCGGCCGAGGGAAATGGCGTGCTGGCAGGACATGGCGGCGAAATTGCCCAGCTCGTCCGTGGCGGCGTAGGCGACGTCACCCGCGGCGTAGACGTTGGTCTGGCCGAAGACTTTCAGGTTCTCGTCGACATGCAGTCGCCCCTGGGCATCGCGCGCGCTGGTCAGTTGTTCGGTCAGCGCGCTGGCGCGGAAGCCGGCAGTCCAGATCACCGTCTGCGCATCGATACGGGCACCGTCGGAAAGGTTCACCCCGCCGGCATCGACCGAGGCGACACCGGTGCCGACTATCCACTCGACGCCCAGCTGCTCGGAGGCCTCGATGATCGGTCGGCGAATCTCGTCGCCCATCACGGCGGCGATCTGTGGGCCGCGGTCGACGATGACCACGCGGACCTTGGCATTGTCGCCGAGGATGGCGCGCAGGCGGGCTGGCATCTCGGTCGCCGTTTCGATGCCGGTGAAGCCGCCGCCTGCCACCACCACGGTGTTGCGAGCCGCGCTCTCGGGCAGCCTGTGCAGCGAGTGCAGGTGTCGCTCCAGGCGGGTTGCCGACTCGATCTGGTCGACGTCGAAGGCATAGGCCTGCAGCCCCGGAACGGCCGGGCGGTTCAGCTGGCTACCGGCGGCAAGGATCAGGCGGTCGAAGGCCAGCGTCTGCGCAAGACCGGAGGCATCGGTGTAGCCGACGGTGTTTTCCTGTTCGTCGATCTGCGTCGCCACACCCTGGACGAAACGCACGCCGACGACATCCAGCAAGGCATCCAGCTCGGCGTACATGCTGTGCACCTGCGGCTCGTAGAACCGCGGGCGGATGCGTAGCTCGGCCTGGGGCGCCATTAGCGTGATGGCTATGTCGTGGCGGCCGTGCTGGTCCAGCAGGCGGGCGGCGCTGAGGGCGCTCCAGAGGCCGGCAAAGCCTGCGCCGATGATCACAATGTGCTGTTGCATGGTGGTTCTCCCGAAATCATGTTTGAGCCCGTCGTCTGAGCGAGCGGGTGAGGGTGCCGCTTAGCTGTTGGCGCAGAGCTGCGCCGCGTTGACCAGTCCGCCGCGGTCCTGCCAGGCGTTGGTCTGGTAGAGGCTGAAGTGCATGCCCTCAGCGCGTTCCTCGACCTGCACGCGACCGCTGGCCTGTTGCGGATCGGCACTGCCGACCAGCAACTCGCCGCTGCGCTCGCTGAAGGTGAGATAGGTGGGGCCCGAGGAAACCTTGCTGCTGACGCAGTCCAGATAGGCCCAATGGCTCTGCTGGGACGTGGCCGCAGGGCGCTCCCAGCTGAGCCTGGTCGCCTCGTGACTGGCGCAACCGGCGAGGCCGGCAGCGAGCAACAGGATGCAGGCGTTGCGGTGGAGGGGGTTGTTGTTCATGTGAGCCGTCCTCTCTGATCGGGCTGATGGGCCCTGGGGACAGATGCTCCTGGCTGACCCGTGGCCGGAAAACTCAATCCGATTGATAGCTGCTCTTCGTCGAAATGATGCTGCGGACAGCCCGTGCGCAGGGACAATTACCTGGCATGCGCGCGCGCCGTGCCCCGCAGCCGAGCGATTTGGCAGGCGGCATTGGAGTAGGTGCTGCTTAAATGGAGGCTCGGGCGAAGCAGAAGGGCTCTGGAATGAATCGCAACGAATTACGCCGCGTCGACATGAACCTGCTGGTGGTCTTCGAAACCCTGATGTTCGAACGCAACCTGACCCGCGCGGCGGAAAAGCTGTTCCTCGGCCAACCGGCCGTCAGTGCTGCCCTGGCGCGCCTGCGCGAGCTGTTCAACGACCCGCTGCTGGTGCGTAACGGCCGCTGCCTGGAGCCCACCGCGCGGGCCCTGGTGATTCTCAAGGAGCTGCAGCCGGCCATGGACACCATCTCCTGCGCCGTCAGCCGCGCCCGCGAATTCAGCCCGAGCCTCGACCATGGCACCTTCCGCATCGGCCTGTCCGACGACGCCGAGTTCGGCCTGTTTCCGCCGCTGCTCAAACAGCTGCGCGAGGAAGCGCCGAATGTGGTGATCGTGGTGCGCCGCGTGCACTTCCTGCTGATCACGCCGATGCTGGTCTCGGGCGAGATTTCCGTGGGCATCAGCTACACCACCGAGCTACCGGCCAACGCCAAGCGCCGCAAGCTGCGCGAGATGAGGGTCAAGATACTGCGCGGCGACGATCGCCCCGGCCCGCTGACCCTGGACGACTACTGCGCGCGGCCCCACGCGCTGGTGTCGTTCTCCGGCGACCTGAGCGGCAATATCGACAACGACCTGGCGCGGGTTGGCAGGTCACGTCGCGTGGTGCTGGCGGTGCCGCAGTTCAGCGGACTGCGCTCGATACTGCCCGGCACCGAGTTGCTGGCGGCGGTGCCGGACTACGCGGCGGCGGCGCTGATCGAGGGCACCGGCTTGCGCGCCGATGATCCGCCCTTTCCCATCGTCACCTCCGACCTGTGCATGGTCTGGGGCGAGGGCAGCGACGCCGATCCGGCCGAGAGCTGGCTGCGCAGCCGGATCATCGAAGCCATGGGCGCGCGGGATTAGCCGTTGGCGACTTCGGTGGCATAGATCGAGAGGTCGGTCATCGGTGGCATGGCGGGAATCTGGAAGTACATCTGCACCAGCCAGCCGCGGTGATAGCTCATGTGATTGATCACATGCAGCAGCATGGCGCCGGCGCTCATGCTGCCGGGGTTGCCGGAGACAAAGCTGAAGTCGATGGTCGTGGCGAGTGACGCCTCCGTTTGCTGCGCACTCCAGGCCACGAACCAGTCGTCGACCTCTTGTTGCGCCGGCCACAGCTGTTGCAGAACCGGATAGGGCACTTCCTGGCGTGAGCGAAAGCCGTGCTCCCGGCCCTGCAGGTGCGCCTGCCAGATGCGATCCACCACATACATGTGGTTCAGGGTGTCGATGATGCTGCTGATCGGGCCGGGGCGCTCACGGGTGAGTTCCTCGGGCGGCAGGGTGGCCAGGCTGTCGAAGAACAGCCGATCGGCCCAGCGCTTGTACTGGGTCAGCAGGTTGGCTGTCGCAACATTGAGCATGGAATGCCCCTCCTTCTGGACCTGTTGAATAGTAAGCCTTGGTCGTGTCCGAGGGGTGTCAGGTGACTGACGGCGCCCTTGTATGGCGTGCCGGGAGCACGCGATGGCCGCCATTGTCGCCGTTCGTCTTGCCGCGCGCCTAGCGGCAGAGGCCTGCGGGACGCTCCGCTATTCTGCAGTAAGCGCCTGTAGTCCATGGGGGAGGCCCGGCCGGGTTGGCCGAAGAGTGCTCGCAAGGGATATCGGCATGCGTAGAAAAGTTGTCTGGCTGGGCTTGTTGTTGGCGCTGGAGGTTCAGGCCGAGCCGTTGCGGCTCACCGAGGTCGATCTGGAGGACAAGGTCAACGGTGTGCTGGCCCTGATGTCCTTCTCGGTGGTGCCGGACCTGGCGTCCAGTTCGCTGAGCTTCAACGATGCGCAGAGCGACAACCCGGACCTGACCATGGTCCAGTTCGGCGGCGGCGCCACCATGGGCGATGATTTTCCGCTCTACCTGGAGGGCTCGGCCGCCTACAGCCGCTATGACCCGCGCTTCGTCCTCAGCAATGGCCAGGAGTCGCGGCGCGTGCCGCTGAAGTGGACCACGGTGTCGGCCACCGGCGGCATCGGCTGGGACTTCGCCCTCAACGACGAGTGGGTGCTGCGGCCCATCGCGAACTTCTCGCTGGGCTACATGAGCAGCGACATCAACCTGGCCCGGGTCTTCGTCAACCAGCGCTTCGACCGTGACATCGAGTTCCTCGACGATGGCCACATGAAGGTCGGCGGCCTCGGTGGTTCGCTGATGCTCGACTGGGAGCGGGTACGCCCCGATTACGAGGTCGATCTGGAACTGCGCTACAGCAACATCGAGCTGCACAACATCGGCGGCGACCGCGGGATCGATGGCTCGGTCAATGCCGAGGCCACCAACCTGTGGGCCCGCTGGCGGGCGCCGACCGGTATCGTCGCGTTGAAGCGGCCGCTGCGTTATGTGCTGGAGCACTCCTATTCCGAATACCTGGGCGACCAGCGCGGCGTGCTCGGCTTCGATCGGCTGTTCACTGTCGGTGCCGGCCTGGAACTGGACTCCAGTGCCTATGACGTGATCATCAGCCGCACCCGCCTGGTGATGCGCTACATGTGGGGCAGCAATGTCTACGGCACCTCGGTGGGGCTGGCCGTGAGCTTCTGAGTGGTGGGTGGAATCTGTGGTGGGCGTGAGTGCCCTGTCCGCCAGGGGGAATGCCGCCGATAAGCTGCATGAATAATTGTAGCCCTCTGGCTAGCGCTTCTGGATGGCCTGGCGCTTGGTGCATTCGCGTCTAGGCTCAAACTGCTCTCAGTATTCGAGTGCACTATCAGGGAGATGGCGTGATGCGACTATTCAAACAACTCACGCTGGTTGCTGCCGCGCTTGTGGCAACGACCGCAGTAGCGGCGGATAAACCCAATATTCTGGTGATCTGGGGCGACGACATCGGCACCTGGAATATCAGCCACAACAACCGCGGCATGATGGGCTACGAGACGCCCAATATCGACCGTATCGCCAACGAAGGGCTGTCCTTCACCGATTACTACGGCCAGCAGAGCTGCACCGCCGGCCGCGCGGCCTTCATTGGCGGCAATGTGCCGGTGCGCACCGGCATGACCAAGGTCGGCCTGCCGGGCGCCAAGGAGGGCTGGCAGAAGACCGATGTGACCATGGCTACCGTGCTCAAGAGCCAGGGCTACGCCACCGGTCAGTTCGGCAAGAACCACCAGGGTGACCGCGACGAGCACCTGCCGACTCAGCATGGTTTCGACGAGTTTCTCGGCAACCTCTACCACCTCAATGCCGAGGAGGAGCCGGAGAATCGCGACTATCCAGGGGACATGAAACTGCCCAACGGCAAGACCTTCCGCGAGCAGTTCGGCCCGCGCGGGGTGCTGCATGCCACCGCCGACGGCAAGATCGAGGACACCGGCCCGCTGACCAAGAAGCGCATGGAGACCATCGACGAGGAAACCGTTGCCGCAGCCATCAACTTCATCAAGAAGCAGAAAGAAGCGGACAAGCCGTTCTTCGTCTGGTGGAACGCCACCCGCATGCACTTCCGCACTCATGTGAAGGAAGCCAACAAGGGCATTTCCGGCCCCAGCGGCGACGAGTACCACGATGGCATGGTCGAGCACGACCGGATGGTCGGCGAACTGCTCAAGACCCTGGATGATCTCGGTATCGCCGAAAACACCGTGGTGATGTACTCGACCGACAATGGTCCGCACTACAACACCTGGCCGGATGCTGCCACCACCCCGTTCCGCAGCGAGAAGAACTCCAACTGGGAAGGCGCCTACCGGGTGCCGGCTTTCATTCGTTGGCCCGGCAAGTTCCCGGCAGGCAAGACCCTCAATGGCATCGTCAGCCACGAGGACTGGCTGCCGACCTTCGCCAGTATTGCCGGCGCTCCGGACATCAAGGACAAGCTGCTCAAGGGTGTGGAGTTGAACGGGCGCAAGTACCGCAACTACATCGACGGCTACGACCAGACAGCCTACCTGGAAGGCAAGGGTGAGGATCCGCGCAAGGAGTTCTGGTACGTCAATGACGATGGCCAGGTAGTGGCCGCGCGTTACAACGACTGGAAGGTGGTGTTCCTGGAAAACCGTGGTCAGGCGTTTGAGGTGTGGCGCGAGCCCTTCACCGAGCTGCGTGTGCCGTTGTTGTTCAACCTGCGCCGCGACCCGTTCGAGAAGGCGCAGCACAATGCCAACACCTACAACGACTGGTTCCTGGATCATGCCTTCATCATCGTACCGATCCAGGGGCTGGCGGCGCATTTCCTGCAGACCATGAAGGACTATCCGCCCAGCCAGACGCCAGGCTCCTTCAACCTCACCAAGATCGAAGAGCAGTTGAAGGCAGGTACGGGTAACTGACCTGCATGTAATGGCGCCAGCAGGGCCGGGCAATCCACCTGCTGGCGTTTTCATTTCCCCTGTCATTGGCTGAGAGCCCGCTTTTAACGACGCATGGGCGTCGCGCAGCAGACCTTGAACAGGTTCTGAGCGCTATTGCGTTGCGGCAGGCGCCAGCTGCTCCTTGCAGTACTCGACGAACAGCTGCGCCGGCTTGGTCAGCTGGGCGCGCTTCAGCCAGCCGGCGACCAGGGCGGAGCCGGTGACTTCTTCGGTAATGTCCACGCATACCACCTGCTTGCCGTCGTAGGTGTACTGCGAGTGCGGGCGGGTGACCAGCACCGAGAAGCCGAAGCCCTGGCCGACCATGCCGCGTACCATTTCGATGGAGGGCGAGCCGAAGACGATGTTGGGCGTCAGGCCCAGCTCCTCGAACAGGCTGACGAAGTAGGTGCGACTGGGTTGCACGTCGAGCAGGATCATCGGTTCCAGCGCCAGGTCGCGCAGCGATACCTGGGCCTGGTTGGCGAAGCGATGATCTGCCGGCAGCAGGGCGTAGGGCGGTTGCGCCGGCATCAGCGGCTCGGTCTCTATGGTGCCGTCGAGGTCGTGTTCGTAGAAGATCGCCAGGTCGAAGCGTCCACCGGTCAGGCCTTGCACCAGCTCCTGTTGCTCGCCGTCGTGCAGGCGGATTTCCACGCCCGGGTAGCGCTCGCGGAAACCGGCGATCAGGCGTGGCAGGTACAGCGGTGCGACGGTCTCGAAGCAGCCGATGTCGATCTGCCCGGCCACCACATCGTTGTCGGCCAGGGCGTTCTGCTCGAACTCCTTGGCCATGCGCAGCAGCTCCTGGGCCTTGCGGTAGAAGCGTGCGCCACTGGGCGTGAGCGATACCCCCTGGGCATGGTGACGGATGAACAGCTGCACGCCGAAGCTCTCTTCCAGGCCCTTGATCGCCGTGGAAATCGACGGCTGGGCGATGTACAGCTTGCGCGACGCCTCGGCGACGCTGCCGCATTCCACTGTGGTGACGAAGTACTTGAGCTGGCGCAGGGTGTAGGAAGCCACGACAAACCTCGGTCGATCTTGTTGTGCCATCCACCTTAACCCGTTCGGGCTGTGGCGGCTGGGCTGGCGAGTGAGCAATTTGCTGGCCAGCGACGATATTTTTCCTGTGACGCGCCATCCGTAGCGGCGCCGCCCGGTGCGCGCTTGTCGCCTGCGCCCCGTTCTGGGGCGTCAGTAGTCCCGTGCCGCGTCGCTGGCGTGGTGGCCGTTTCGCCGGCAAGTGCCGCCGGCGGCGCAATGGCCCGAGTAATGCGCTGCGCTTGCACAACAATCCGGCAGGCGGCACCGGGGTGGTGCGCTACAAGCCAGCTTTTTCGTATGTCCCGATGACATTTTTAATATTTTTCCTATGCAGCCGCTTCGGCCACCATCGACTCGCAACAGCAATTCAACCGCGAGAAAGGGGATGGTGGTGTACGAACTCAGCGACTGGCAAAAGCGTGCCGCCGAACAGCGCTTCATCGATCGCGCAATCATCAATGGTCGTCCGGTAGCAGCCGCGTCGGGGGCCACCTTCGCCTCGCGCAATCCCGCCACCGGCGAGCTGCTGGCCAATGTCAGCGCCTGCGGCGCCGCCGAGGTCGACCTGGCCGTGCGCGCCGCCCGTGAATCCTTCGAGGCCGGCAGCTGGTCGCAGTGCGCGCCGAGCGAGCGCAAGGCCGTGCTGCTCAAGCTGGCCGAGCTGATCCTGGCCAATCGCGACGAGCTGGCGCTGCTCGACTCGCTGAACATGGGCAAGCCGGTGATGGATGCCTGGAACATCGACGTACCGGGCGCCGCCGGCGTGTTCCGCTGGTACGCCGAAAGCCTCGACAAACTGTATGACGAAGTGGCGCCGAGCGCGCCCAACGTGCTGGCCACCATCACCCGCGAGGCGCTGGGCGTGGTCGCCGCGGTGGTGCCGTGGAACTTCCCGCTGGACATGGCCGCCTGGAAACTGGCCCCGGCCCTGGCCGCCGGCAACTCGGTGGTGCTCAAGCCGGCCGAACAGTCGCCGTTTTCCGCCTTGCGCCTGGCCGAGCTGGCCCTTGAGGCAGGCATCCCGGCGGGAGTATTCAACGTGGTGCCGGGCCTGGGCGAAGACGCCGGCAAGGCCCTTGGCCTGCATATGGATGTCGACTGCCTGGCCTTTACCGGCTCCACCGAGGTGGGCAAGTACTTCATGGCCTACGCCGCGCAGTCCAACCTCAAGCAGGTCTGGCTGGAGTGCGGCGGCAAGAGCGCCAACCTGGTGTTCGCCGACTGCCAGGATCTCGACCTGGCGGCGGAGAAGGCGGCGTTCGGCATCTTCTTCAACCAGGGCGAGGTGTGCTCGGCCAACTCGCGTCTGCTGGTGCAGCGCGAGATTCATGACCAATTCGTCGAGCGCCTGATCGCCAAGGCCCAGGCCTGGCTGCCGGGCGACCCGCTGAACCCGGCCAACGCTGCCGGCGCCATCGTCGACGAGCGTCAGGCGGCGCGGGTCATGGAGTTCATTCGCGGTGCCCAGGCCGAGGGCGCGACCCTGGCCTGCGGCGGTCGCCAGCTGAGCTTCAACGGCTCCAGCAACTTCATCGAGCCGACCATCTTCACCGGCGTGCGGCCCGACATGCGCCTGGCCCGCGACGAAGTGTTCGGCCCGGTGCTGGCGGTGCTGCCCTTCGACAGCGAGGACGAGGCGGTGCGCCTGGCCAACGACAGCATCTACGGCCTGGCCGCCTCGGTGTGGAGCGACGACCTCAACCGTGCCCATCGCGTGGCGCGCCGACTCAAGGCCGGCACCGTGTCGGTCAACACCGTCGACGCGCTGGATGTCAGCGTGCCCTTCGGCGGCGGCAAGCAGTCCGGCTTCGGCCGCGACCTGTCGCTGCACTCCTTCGACAAGTACACCCAACTGAAGACCACCTGGTTCCAGCTGCGTCCCTGACCGAGCGCCGCCGTCCGCGTGCTTTGTTCACTCCATGCACAACAACAAGATCGCAGGAGAACTCCACATGATTGACCCCGATATCACCCTGGGCTCGTTGCCTGCCGGCCAGGGTGCTGCCACCGGCAAGCTGAGCAAGACCCTGGGCCTGGGCGCATTGCTGTCGGTTTCCATCGGCCTGGTCGTTTCGCAAGGCGTGATGGTGCTGATGCTGCAAGGCGCCGGCATTGCCGGTCCGGCATTCCTGCTGCCACTGGGCCTGGCGTTCCTGCTGGCGCTGACCTATGCGTTCTCCTTCTCCGAGCTGTCGCTGATGATTCCGCGGGCCGGCAGCCTGAGCAGCTACACCGAAGTGGCCCTGGGGCATTTCGCGGCCATCGTCTCGACCTTCTCCGGCTACGTGGTGGTGGCGATGTTCGCCCTGTCGGCTGAACTGCTGCTGCTCGACCAGATCATCAGCGAGGTCTATCCCGGGGTGTTTCCGCACATGAGCGTGGCTTTCGGCGTGCTGCTGGTGTTCACCCTGCTCAACCTGCTCGGCATCGATATCTTCGCCCGCCTGCAGACCGCCCTGGCCACGGTGATGGTCATCGTCCTGCTGGCCCTGGGCCTGTCGGCCATTACGGGCAGCGGTAGCGAGCCGGCCCTGAGCAGTGGTCTGCCGCAGGTCTGGAACCCGATGGGCGCCAGCGTGCTGACTCTGGTGGCGCTGGCCATCTGGGGCTTCGTCGGCGCCGAGTTCGTCTGCCCGCTGGTCGAGGAGTCGCGTCGTCCCGAGCGCAACATTCCCTGGGCGATGATCCTGGGCATCTCGATGATCTTCGTCACCATCGCCCTGTACGCCATCGGCGCCCTCTACTACGTGCCGCAGGAAGAACTGGCCAGCGCCGCGCTGCCGCACTACCTGTATGCCACCGCGCTGTTCGGCGAAACCGGCAGGCATGTGCTGGTGATCGCCGCGCTCACTGCCACCTGCAGCACCCTCAACACCTCGCTGGCGGCCATTCCGCGCATGCTCTACGGCATGGCCAAGAACGGTCAGGCCTTCCCCCAGTTCCAATGGCTCAGCCGTGGCTTCAACACTCCGTGGGTGGCCGTGCTGTTCGTCGCCGCCATCACCGGCCTGCCGATCCTGTTCATGGGCGATGACCCGGGCACCGTCAACATGCTGCTGATCGCCGCAGCGATTGCCTGGCTGCTGGCCTACATCGTCTGCCATCTGGATGTGATCGCCCTGCGTCGCCGCTATCCGGATCTGCCGCGCCCGTTCCGCACGCCGTTCTATCCGTTGCCACAACTGTTCGGCATCGGCGGCATGCTGGTGTCCATCTACTACGCCTCGCCGACTCCGGAAATGACCGAGGCGATCTTCACCAGCGCGGGCGTCGTACTGGGCCTGGTGTCGCTGATCGCGGTGCTGTGGATCAAGCTGGTGATGCGCAAGCCGCTGTTCACCCCGGAACCGCTCGAAAACGTATTGAACCGTCAATGAAATCCCGCCGGGGCTCGCGCCCCGGCCATTTGCTCACAGCTAAACAGGCGAGGCCGCTGTCATGACTCTCCCCAACAATTCCGCTCGTTCCACCCGCGAATACCAGGCTCTGGACGCAGCCCACCACATCCACGCCTTCCTCGACCAGAAGGCGCTCAACGAGAAGGGCGCCCTGGTGATCGCCAAGGGCCAGGGCCTGAACCTGTGGGACACCGAGGGCAAGCGTTACCTGGACGGCATGTCCGGCCTGTGGTGCACCGCCCTCGGCTACGGTCGCGCCGACCTCAACGCCGCCGCCAGCCGTCAGTTGGAAGAGCTGCCCTATTACAACCTGTTCTTCCACACCACCCACCCGCGGGTGATCGAGCTGTCTGAACTGCTGTTCAGCCTGCTGCCGGACCACTACAGCCACGCCATCTACACCAACTCCGGCTCCGAGGCCAACGAGGTGCTGATCCGCAGCGTGCGCCGCTACTGGCAGGTGGTCGGCAAGCCGCAGAAGAAGATCATGATCGGGCGCTGGAACGGCTACCACGGCTCCACCCTGGGCAGCACCGCGCTCGGCGGCATGGGCTTCATGCACGAGATGGGCGGCATGCTGCCGGACTTCGCCCATATCGGTGAGCCCTACTACTTCGCCGAAGGCGGCGACCTGAGCGAAGAGGCCTTCGGCCTCAAGGCCGCCCGTGAGCTGGAAGACAAGATTCTCGAACTGGGCGCCGAGAACGTCGCCGCCTTCGTCGCCGAGCCGTTCCAGGGCGCTGGTGGCATGATCTTCCCGCCGGCCAGCTACTGGGCCGAAGTGCAGCGCATCTGCCGCCAGTACGACGTGCTGCTGTGCGCCGACGAAGTGATCGGTGGCTTCGGCCGCACCGGCGAGTGGTTCGCCCACCAGCACTTCGGTTTCCAGCCGGACACCCTGACCATCGCCAAGGGCCTGACCAGTGGCTACATCCCCATGGGCGGCCTGGTGCTGGGCAAGCGCATCGCCGACGCGCTGGTGCAGGAAGGCGGCGTGTTCGCCCACGGCCTGACCTATGCCGGCCACCCGGTCGCCGCCGCCGTGGCCATCGCCAACCTCACCGCGCTGCGCGACGAGGGCATCGTCACCCAGGTGAAGAACGATACCGGTCCGTACCTGCAGCAGCTGCTGCGCGAGACCTTCCAGGATCACCCGCTGATCGGTGACGTGCAGGGCGCCGGCCTGGTCGCCGCGCTGCAGTTCGCCGAGGACAAGGTCAGCCGCAAGCGCTTCGCCAACGAGAACGACATCGCCTGGCACTGCCGCACCGTGGGCTTCGACGAGGGCCTGATCATCCGCTCCACCCTGGGCCGCATGATCATGGCGCCGGCGCTGGTGGCCACCCGTGCCGAGCTGGAGGAGCTGGTGGACAAGACCCGCCGCGCCGTGGACCGCACCGGCCGCGACCTGAACCTGATGTAAGCCACGACCGCCCTCCCGTGACCGGGAGGGCATCTAGCCAGGCCCCGCAGAGGGTCGCACGACAAGATGCGCCGCTGCTCGCAGCGGTGTGCAGGAGTTGCTTGGGCCGGATTCGGCCGTACTGCCCCGAGATTTCAATAACTACAGCCAACAGGCTAAGGGAGTGCTCCATGAACAAGACCTTGCGTCAACGCATCGCCCGCTCTTTCGCATGTACCGCTCTGGCCGCCGGCATGGCCGCCACGGCCCAGGCCGGCACGCTGTCCATCGGTCACACCACCTGGGTCGGCTACGGCACCCTGTACCTGGCCCGCGACCTGGGCTACTTCAAGGAACAGGGCCTGGATGTCGACTTCAGCGTGATCGAGGAATCGGCCATGTACATGGCCGCCCAGGCCTCGGGCAAGCTGTCCGGCTCGGCCTCGACCATCGACGAAATCCTCAAGTACCGCTCCAAGGACTTCTGCTTCAAGGCCGTGGCTGCGCTGGACGAGTCCCATGGCGGTGACGGTGTGCTGGTCGGCAACGACGTGACCAGCCTGGAGCAGCTCAAGGGCCAGTCGGTGGCGGTCAACGAGGGCTCGGTGTCGCAGTTCTGGCTGAGCTACCTGCTCAAGCAAAAGGGTATGAGCATGAGCGACCTCGACGTGCAGAACATGACCGCCGACGACGCGGCCACCGCCTTCATCGCCGGGCGCATTCCGGCGGCCGTGACCTGGGAACCGCACCTGTCGATGGTGCGCCAGAAGGGCCAGGGCAAGGTGCTGATCGACTCCAGCGAAACCCCCGGCGTGATCGTCGACGTGGTGGCGCTGAGCTGCGACGTGATCGAGCAGCAGCCGGAAGATGTGAAGGCGCTGGTCAGCGGCCTGTACAAGGCCGTGCAGTACACCAAGGAGCATCCGCAGGAAGCCTACGCCCTCATGGCCAAGGGTGTTGGCGGTTACCTCTCCGACCCCAAGGACCTGGCCGAGGCGGCGCAGGGCGTGAAGTTCTACGACCAGGCCATGAGCGAGAAGCTGCTCGGTACCGCCGGCAAGCAGGGTGATATCGCCGAGATCATCAGCCTGGCCAACGACACCTGGACCAGCCTGCAGGGCAAGACCTACGACGCCAAGTACGAAGACCTGGTGGATACCCGTTTCGTGACGCCCGAGTGATCGGCTACTGACTCTTCGGCCCGGCCCCCGGTTGTTAGGGAAGCACGGAGCAACCGTCATTCCGAATCGTCGGACCGCCGCGTAGGCGGGAATCCAGATGCTCCGTGGCACCTGGGCTCCCGCCTATGCGGGAGCGACGGTAAATGAGTTGTTCGGCGTTTGCCTGGTTCGAGAAGTCATGAAGTACCCGCGCCGCCGCACCCTTCGAGGTGTGCGGCGGATATTCCCGCTGTCGATGTGGAGGTCTCATGGCCACGCAAAAATTCTGGCTGCAACGCTGCCTGACCCCGAAGGTCGAGCTGCCCGGCCGACTCATTCTGGGCGCCAGCACTCTCTGCTGGTTGTTGGTGATCGGCCTGTGGGCCGGCCTCTCCTACGGCGGCGTGGTGCCGTCGATGTTCCTGCCGACTCCCGGCGACGTACTGAGCGCCGCCGTGCGCCTGGCCGGTGACGGCACCCTGGGCAAGCACGTGTGGGCCAGCATCGAGGTGGTGCTGATCGGTTTCATCGTCTCGTCGCTGATCGCCGTGCCGCTGGGCCTGCTGATGGGCAGCTTCCGCATCGTCCAGGCCTTCATCGAGCCGCTGGTCAACTTCATCCGCTACCTGCCGGTGACCTCCTTCGTGCCGCTGTTCATCCTGTGGATCGGCATCGGCCTGGAGCAGCGCGTGGCGGTGATCATCTTCGGCGTGTTCTTCCAGCAGCTGGTGATGATCGCCGACGTCTCCAAGGGCGTGTCCAAGGACCTGATCAACGCCAGCTACACCCTCGGCGCCAGCCGCCGCGACGTGATCTTGCACGTACTCGGCCCGGCCTCGCTGCCCGGCGTGCTGGATACCCTGCGCGTGACCATGGGCTGGGCCTGGACCTACCTGGTGGTGGCCGAGCTGGTCGCTGCATCGAGTGGCCTCGGTTACATCAGCCTCAAGGCCATGCGCGGCTTCCAGGTCGACGTGATCTTCCTGGCCATCGCCATCATCGGCTTGCTCGGTCTGGTGACCGACCAGCTGTTCCGTCTGCTTCGACTGAGGATTGCCGCATGGGCGCAGTAGCCAGCAAACCCCATCTTCTGCCGGTGCAGGAATCGCCCACCAGTGCCGCGGCGCGGCTCAAGGTCGAGAACGTCAGCCTGCGCTATCAGTCGCCCGACGGTAAGACCTTCACCGCGCTGGACAACGTCTCCTTCGAGGTTCCGGACCAGCAGTTCGCCGTGATTGTCGGCCCGTCCGGCTGCGGCAAGTCGAGCCTGCTGTACCTCACCGCCGGCCTGGCCGAACCCAGCGACGGCGCCATCCATGTCGGTGGGCAGAAGGTCGAAGGGCCGGGCGCCGACCGTGGCATGGTGTTCCAGAGCTACACCCTGTTCCCCTGGCTGACGGTGCGGCAGAACATCGAATTCGGTCTCAAGCGGCGCAAGCTGCCGGCCAACGAGATCCGTTCCATCGTCGACTTCTACCTGGGTGAAGTGGGCCTGGCCAAGTTCGCCGAGCATTATCCCAAGCAGCTTTCCGGCGGCATGATGCAGCGCGTGGCCATCGCCCGGGCGCTGGCCAACGACCCGCAGATCCTGCTGATGGACGAGCCGTTCGGCGCGCTGGACAGTCAGACCCGCCTGCAGATGCAGCAACTGTTGTTGCAGGTCTGGGGCCACAGCAAGAAGACCGTGGTGTTCGTCACCCACGACATCGACGAGGCCATCCTGCTGGCCGACCGCATCTACGTGATGGGCGCGCGGCCCGGGCGGATCAAGGAAGTGCTGGACGTCCCCATCGAACGCCCGCGCAACCTCGATGTGGTCATGGAGCCCGAGTTCATCCGCATGAAGCGCCACATCCTCGGCCTGTTGCACGACGACCTGGCCGAGGTGCACTGAACGGGCCGCGCCACCGGCCGGGACGGTCTGAGCGCGGTCCATGGGCTCAGCGTGCGCCGGGCCAGCCGGCCTGGCGCAGTGCGTCAAGCAGCGCCGCGCCGCTCAGCGCCGGTACCTCGTGGCCGTTGCCCTGGGTGTCGCTGGCCGCCAGCAGTGCATTGACGATGGCTTCCTCCACCGCTTCGGCGGCGGCCAGGAACAGCTCGCTGAGGTGATCGTTGTTGACCATCTGCAGCGTGCTGGTGAACTCACCCTTGCGCGCATAGTCTGCCGGGCGCAGGGCATCGTTGCCGGTGGCGAAGGCGATGAAGATGTCGCCGCTGCTGTCCTCGGTCCCCCCGCCGGTGCGGGCGATGCCGATGCTGGCGCGCTGTGCCAGGCGGGTGCACTGATGCGGCAGCAGCGGGGCATCGGTGGCCAGGCAGACCACGATCGAACCCATGCCGGGATGCGGCAATGCTGCCGCGGCAAAGGGCGATGCGCCCTGTTTCAGATAACGTCCCACCGGATAGCCGTCGACCCGCAGCTCGCGCCGCTTGCCATGATTGGCCTGGACGATGGCCCCCACCGTCCAGCCGCCCTGGTCCGCATGCAGGCGGCGCGAGGCGGTGCCGCTGCCGCCCTTGAACTCGTGGCAGATCATGCCGGTGCCGCCACCGACCGCACCTTCCGCCACTGCACCGCCGCGAGCCGCTTGTTGCGCGGCGGCGACATGCTCGGCGTTGACGTGAAAGCCATTGATGTCGTTGAGCAGGCCATCGAAGGTCTCCATCACCACCGGCATGCTCCAGTACAGGCGCTCGTCGTCACCCGCCGCTGCACGCTCCAGGGCGATCAGCGCATCGCGCACGGTGCCGATGCTGTGGGTGTTGGTGAAGGCGATCGGGCTGGCCAGCAGGCCGGCTTCGCGGACCCACTCCAGGCCCGTGGCATCGCCGTTACCGTTGAGTACATGCACGCCGGCGAAGCAGGGTTGCTGGCTGGCCGCACCGGCGCGCGGCTCGATCAGGGTGACGCCGGTGTTGATGTGCTTGCCGCTGGCTGCCGTGCCCTGCACGGTGGCGTGACCGACGCGCACGCCGGGTACGTCGGTGATGGCGTTGAGCGGGCCGGGTTGCAGCTGGCCGAAGGTGATTCCCAGGTCGCGGGCACGTGGTTTCATACACAAACTCTCTGGCAGTTGGGGCTTAAGGCGCAGGCCCAATGGACACTGCGCACGCATGGCAGGGGCCTTATTGGCCGCTTTTGATGGCGCTCCACGCACGCGTGCGGACGCGCTCGATGGCATGGCTTTGCGGCTGCAGGATGAACAGCTTGGCGATCTGCTCATCGCTGGGGTAGATCCCCGGGTTGTCGCGGACTGCGGCGGCAAGCAGGGCGGTGGCGTCCTGGTTGGCATTGGCCGTCAGGACCCAATCGGTAGCGGTGGCGACCACTTCGGGGCGCAGCAGGTAGTTGATGAAACTCAGGCCCTGCGCCGGGTGCTGGCTGTCCTTGACCATCACCAGGTTGTCGACCCACAACGGGGCGCCTTCGATCGGGATGCTGTATTCCACGTGGACACCCTTGCCGGCTTCGTCGGCGGCCTGCTTCGCGCTGTGCACCGTGCCAGACCAGGCGATGGCCAGGCAGACATCGCCGTTGCTCAGATCGCTCTGGATCTTCGACGAGTCGAAGTAGGTGATATAGGGGCGCAGCTTGAGCATCAGCGCCTGGGCCTTCTTGTAGTCATCTGGGTTGCTGCTGTTGGGCGGCAGGCCGAGGTAGTGCAGGGCAATCGGCATGATCTCGGCGGGGGCGTCGAGCATGGCGACACCGCATTGGCTGAGCTTGGCGAGGTTTTCTTCCTTGAACAGCAGGTCCCAGGAATTCACCGGTGCGTCTTCACCGAGGGCGGCCTTGACCTTGTCGACGTTGTAGCCGAGGCCATCGGTTCCCCACAGGTAAGGCACGGCGTAGAGGTTGTCGGGGTCATTGGCGCGTAGCTTCTCCAGCAGCAGCGGGCTGAGGTGCTTGAGGTTGGGCAACTGACTGCGATCGAGCTTCTGGATCGCGCCGGCCTTGATCAGCCCGGGCAGGATGAAGTTGCTGGCCACCACCACGTCGTAGCCGCTGTGCCCGGTGAGCATCTTGGCTTCCAGGACTTCGCCACTGTCGAAGGTGTCGTAGACCGGCAGGATGCCGGTGTCGCGCTGGAAGTCCTTGAGGGTGGTCGGGCCGATGTAGTCGTACCAGTTGTACACGTGCACGCTGGGGGCATCGGCGGCGCTGGCCAGGCCGGCATGCAGGCTGGTGACCAGGGCGAGGTTGAGCAAGGCGGGGCGGCGAAGCATGATGGGGCTCTCCTGCGACGGGACGGCTGTCGTCCGGGTAGGGTCAGACTAGGGCGCCCTGTTGCGCCTACCAATTCCCATCAAGGGTTACTCGAAAGGGGTAGTGCGTGGATGCGTTGTTGAAGGAGTTGCCGATCCACCAGCGTCTGGCCGGGGTCTTCGCGGCGATCGGCACGGACGCTTTCTGGCGCGGCCTGGTAGACACCCTGCGTCTGCTGTTGCCGGTCGACAATGCCCTGGTGGTACTGATGCAGCGCGAGCGGGCGCCTCTGCTGCTGGCCGACTTCGACTTCAGCGGACGTGACGAGGGCGATGAGCTCAACGACTACGGCGCCGGCATGTACCTGCTCGACCCTTTCCACCAGGCGGCCTGCGCCGGTATCGCCGACGGTGTGCACTGGCTGGAAACACTGGCGCCGGACCAGTTTCGCCAGAGCGAGTACTACCTGAGCTATTTCCAGCGCGTCGTGGGCTGCGAGGAAGTGCAGTTCATGCTCAACCACCAGGGTGCGGTGCTGGGCCTGTCGCTGGGCAGTCACAGCCCCTGGTCGGCGGAGCAGTGCGGGGCACTGCTGTGCGTACGTGACTGGGTACTGGCAGCGATGCGCCGGCATCTGCAACTGCAGGGTATCGAGGCGCCGGCAGCGGAGGGGCTGCTGGCAGCGCGCGTGGAGCACTTTACGGCGGGGTTGTCGGAGCGCGAGAGCGAGACCGCGCGGTTGATCCTGCAGGGCTTTTCGAGCAAGGCCATCGCCCAGCGCCTGGGAATCTCCCCGGAAACGGTGAAAGTGCATCGACGCAACCTCTATCACAAGCTCAATGTGGCCAGCCACGCCGAGCTGTTCGCGCTGTTTCTGCAGCAGGGCGAGCAGGACTTCAAGCCGCTCTGAACAGGCGTCGGGCGGGGCTGGGAACCGCCCGTCAGTCTCGGCCATCTTGGTTCACGGCTTGGGTAGGCTTGGCTGAGCTACAGTAGTCTGTCGCCCGCCCGAGCTCGCACGAGAACACCGATGGACCTGTCCGCAAAGCAATTGGAACTGCACCTGGCGCGCCTTTACCGCGAGGAATCGCGGCGGGTGCTGGCCACCCTGATTCGCCTGCTGGGCGATTTCGACCTGGCCGAGGAGGCCCTGCACGAGGCTTTTCGTGCCGCCCTGGAACAGTGGCCGGAGCAGGGCGTGCCGGCCAACCCGCGGGCCTGGCTGGTGTCCGCCGGGCGCTTCAAGGCCATCGACCAGTTGCGTCGCCAGGCGCGTTTCCAGGCGCTGGACGAAAACGCCGAGTTTGCCGGCGAGGAGGCCTGGGATGGCGAACACCTGGAAGACGACCGCCTGCGCCTGGTCTTCACCTGCTGCCACCCGGCGCTGGCGTCCGATGCTCAGGTGGCGCTGACCCTGCGCGAAGTCTGCGACCTCACCACCGAGGCGATCGCCAGCGCCTTCCTGGCCACGCCCTCGACCATCGCCCAGCGCATCGTGCGGGCCAAGAACAAGATCCGTGATGCGCGCATCCCCTACGAGGTGCCGGGTCGCCGCGAGCTGCCCGAGCGCCTGGAATCGGTGCTGCGGGTGGTCTACCTGGTGTTCAACGAAGGCTATTTCGCCAGCAGTGGCGATGCACTGACCCGCCAGCACCTGAGCGCCGAAGCCATCCGCCTCGGCCGCCTGCTCTGTGAGCTGTTGCCCGAGGCCGAGGTGCGCGGGCTGCTGGCGCTGATGCTGCTGCACGAGTCGCGCCGCGCCGCGCGCAGCGACGCCGAGGGCATGCCGATCCTGCTGGAAGAGCAGGATCGTTCCTTGTGGGACCGCACGCTGATCGCCGAAGGCGAGGCGCAGGTGCAGGCCGCTTTCGCCTCCGGCGAGATCGGCCCCTACAGCCTGCAGGCGGCCATCGCTGCCGTGCATGCCGAGGCGGCGAGCGTCGAGGCCACCGACTGGGCGCAGATCGTCGGCCTGTACGAGGTGCTGCTGGCCAGCAACCCGTCGCCGGTGATCGAGCTCAACCGCGCCGTGGCTCTGGCCATGCGTGATGGCGCCGAGGCCGGGCTGCGCCAGGTGGAGGCCATACTCGAGCGCGGTGAACTGGCCGACTACCACCTGGCGCACGCCGCCCGTGCCGACCTCAACCGCCGCCTGGGGCGCTGGAGCCAGGCGCGCGGCGCCTACCAGCGTGCGCTGGAACTGAGCCAGCAGGGCATGGATCGGCAGTTCCTCGAACGCCGCCTGGCCGAGTTGCCGCTCGCCTGAAATTTTTTTCGCGGCGTTGTCGATTCGCCGAGACGCCGTTCGACCACTGGGTAAGGCAGCCCGTCACGCTGCCAGGGAGAGCCACCGATGAAATACCTGTGCCTGATCTACAGCGACGAAAACGCCCTGCACAACTCGCCGGACAGCCCGCACGACGGCGAGTGCTACGACTACTTCCTGAGTGTGCAGCAGAGCGGCCGCATGCTCGCCGCCGAGCCGCTGGAACCGGTCGCCACGGCCACCACGGTGCGCGTGCGCGGCGGCAAGCTGAGCATCACCGACGGCCCCTTCGCCGAAACCAAGGAGCAGCTGGCGGGCTTCTATCTGATCGAGGCACGTGACCTCAACGAGGCGCTGCAGATCGCCGGCGGCATTCCCGCCGCACGGGTCGGCAGCGTTGAAGTGCGGCCGGTGCGCGAGCTGCAACTGGAGGGCTGAGGTCATGTGCCCATTCTGTCTGGCCGCCCTGGCCCTGGGCGGCGCCAGCGTCGCCGGTGCCGGCGGTCTCGGCCTGTGGCTCGGCTGCCGCCGCGCCGCCACAAGGAGAAACAGCGATGAAGCCTGATTACCCGCAAGTCGCCAGCCGCGAGCAGTGGCTGGCCGCCCGTCTGCAGCTGCTGGAGCAGGAGAAGGCCCTGACCCGCCAGCGCGATGCGCTCAACGCCCAGCGCCGCGCCTTGCCGATGGTGGAAGTCGAGGCGGACTACCGCTTCACCGGCCCCGAGGGCGAGGTCGGCCTGGCCGAACTGTTCGCCGGCCGCAGCCAGCTGATCGTCTACCACTTCATGTACCACCGCGACAAAGGCGCGGGCTGCCCCGGTTGCTCGTTCCTCGCCGACAACATTGGTCACCTGGCCCATCTGCACGCCCGCGACACCAGCCTGGTTCTGGTTTCCAACGCGCCACTGGCGGAGCTGGAGGCGTTCAAGCGGCGCATGGGCTGGAACCTGCCCTGGTACTCCTCGTTCGGCAGTCGCTTCAACTACGACTTCCACGTGACCATCGACGCCAGCCAGGCACCGGTCGAGTACAACTACCAGGATGAGGCCGAGCTCAAGCGCATGGGGCGGCTGGACATGGTCAAGGGCGAGCTGCCCGGTGCCAGCGTGTTCCTGCGCGACGGCGCGCGCGTATTCCACACCTATTCCACCTACGCCCGTGGCCTGGACATGCTGATGAACGCCTACCACTACCTCGACCTCACACCTTTCGGGCGTGGCGAGGGCTGGGGCGGCATGGCCAACCTGCAGGGCAAGGGCATGAACTGGACGCGCCTGCACGACCAGTACGAAAACGCGCCGGCAGCCAAGCACGATTGCTGCGCCTGAGCGCTAGGAGAGCATCCATGAACAGCGCAAACAGCGAACTGAAAGCCCTGGTCGACAGCTGGGAGGCGGCCAACCGCGCCCGCGATGTCGACGCCATCCTCGACCACTATGCCGACGACCTGGTCGCCTTCGATGCCATCCTGCAACTGCAGTTCAAGGGGCGCGAAGTCTACAAGGCGCACTGGAAGAGCTGCCTGGAGATGTGTGGCGGCCCCATGACGTTCGAGGTGCACCAGTTGCAGCAGTGGGGCGAGGGCGACGTGGGTTTCGGCCACTTCCTCTGCCATTGCGGCGGCACCGATACCGAAGGCATTACGCACAACTGCTGGATGCGCGTGACCCAGGGCTACCGGCGCATCGGTGGGCGGTGGCGCATCGTCCATGACCACTTCTCCGCGCCATTCGACCCGGAGAGCGGCCAGGCGCTGTTCGAGTTGCAACCCTGACGGAGTGGGCTCTGTGGGAGCGGCTTTAGCCGCGATGAGATCGACGGAAGAGCATCGCGGCTAAAGCGGATGGCCGCCCCGCCGTTCCCACGGTGTTCGGCGTCAGTACCTGCTGGGTGCGGGGCGGCTATCCGCCTTGGCCGCGACCTAGGCAACTAAGAAGCTTTGCGGGCGAGGTTTAGGCTCCGGACGCTCCATTGGAGACAACCACAATGCAAGGAAGGAAAAGCATGACCATTCTGATGATCCTGGTGCTACTGGTCGCCGGTCTGGCGGTTTTCATCGCTACCCGGCCGGACGAGTTTCGCGTCGAACGCTCGACACTGATCCAGGCCCCAGCCGAGGGGGTGTTCGCCAAGGTCAACGACTTCCGTCAGTGGCCACAGTGGTCGCCCTGGGCCAAGCGCGACCCGGCCATGCAGGTCGCCTACGCGGGCGCCGAGCAGGGCGTCGGTGCCACCCAGCGCTGGGCCGGCAACAAGGAAGTGGGCAAGGGCAGCGCGACCATCATCGACAGCGTGCCGGCCGAGCGGGTGGCTATCCAGTTGGAGTTCATCGAGCCGTTTCAGGCCAGCAACATCGCCGAGTTCCGCTTCCAGCCCGAAGCCGGCGGCACCCGGGTGAGCTGGAGCATGAGCGGGCGCAACGGCTTCATGGGCAAGGCCATGGGCCTGATCTTCAACATGGACAAGATGGTGGGCGGCGACTTCGACAAGGGCCTGGCCAGCCTCAAGGCGCTGGCGGAAGCCGGGTAGGCGCGGCATCCCCTCTCATGTGGAAGCGGCTGGCTGCAGAGCATCGCGGCTGAAGCCGCTCCCACAAGCTAGCCCCAGGGCTACAGAGGCCGTTGCAGGGCTCCGATCTTGTTAAGAACCGCCTGACCAAAGCGTCAGCCTTGCGAGCGGAGCCGGCGCTTCCTGCTCTACAATCGGCGTTTTCCGTCAGACCAAGGAGCAGCCGTGCACTCGGTAATCGCGGTCGAGAATCTGAGCAAAACCTACAAGTCCGGCCATCCGGCCCTGCAGAACATCAACCTGGACATTCGCCAGGGCGAGATATTCGCCTTGCTCGGGCCCAATGGCGCCGGCAAGACCACCCTGATCAGCATCATCTGCGGCATCGTCAATCCGGGCGAGGGCAAGGTGCGCGTGGCCGGGCATGACATCAAGTCCGCCTACCGCGCGGCGCGCTCGGCCATCGGCCTGGTGCCGCAGGAGCTGGTCAACGACGTGTTCGAAACCGTGTGGGCCACGGTGCGCTTCAGCCGTGGACTGTTCGGCAAGAAGCCGGACGATGCCTATCTGGAACGCCTGCTCAAGGATCTGTCGCTGTGGGACAAGCGCGAGGCCAAGATCTTCGAACTGTCCGGCGGCATGAAGCGCAGGGTGATGATCGCCAAGGCGCTTTCCCACGAGCCGCAGATCCTGTTTCTCGACGAGCCCACTGCCGGGGTCGACGTCGAGCTGCGCCGCGACATGTGGAACATGGTGCGCCAGCTGCGCGAGCGTGGCGTGACCATCATCCTCACCACCCACTACATCGAAGAAGCCGAGGAGATGGCCGACCGCATCGGCGTGATCCGCAAGGGCGAGATTCTGCTGGTGGAAGACAAGCAGACCCTGATGCATCGCCTCGGCAAGAAGCAGCTCCTGCTGCAGCTCAAGCAGCCGCTGGCCTGCGTGCCGGCCGAGCTGGAGAGCTACGGCCTGGAACTGGTCGACGAGGGTCATGCGCTGGTGTTCACCTTCGACGCCCAGCGCGAGCACACCGGCATCGCCGAGCTGCTCAAGGAGCTGGCCCAGCACGGCATCGACTTCAAGGACCTGCAGTCCAGCGAGAGCTCGCTGGAAGACATCTTCGTCAGCCTGGTGCACGAGAAGGAACGCGCATGAACCTGCAAGCCATCAAGTCCATCTATCTGTTCGAGCTGCACCGCACCTGGCGCACCCTGCTGCAGAGCATCGCCACCCCGGTGATCTCCACCTCGCTGTACTTCGTGGTGTTCGGCTCGGCCATCGGTTCGAGCATGACCGAGGTGCACGGCGTCAGCTACGGCGCCTTCATCGTGCCGGGCCTGATCATGCTGGCGCTGCTCACCGAGAGCATCGGCAACGCCTCGTTCGGCATCTACATGCCCAAGTACTCGGGCACCATCTACGAGTTGCTGTCGGCGCCGGTGTCGTTCTTCGAGATCCTGGTCGGCTACGTCGGCGCGGCGGCGACCAAGTCGGTGATCCTCGGCCTGATCATCTTCCTCACCTCGCGGCTGTTCGTCGACTTCGAGGTGGCCCACCCGGTCTGGGCGCTGGCGCTGCTGATCCTCACCGCCATCACCTTCTGCCTGTTCGGCTTCATCATCGGCGTGTGGGCCGATGGCTGGGAGAAGCTGCAGGTGGTGCCTGCGCTGATCGTCACCCCGCTGGCCTTCCTCGGCGGCAGCTTCTACTCGATCAGCATGCTGCCGGAGCTGTGGCAGAAGCTGACCCTGTTCAACCCGGTGGTGTACCTGATCAGTGCGTTCCGCTGGGCCTTCTTCGGCGTGGCCGACGTTAGCCTCGGCCTGAGCCTGGGGATGATCTTCGGCTTCCTGCTGGCCTGCGTGGCGGTGGTCAGCTGGATCTTCAAGACCGGCTATCGCCTGCGCCAGTGATCGCCGTTACCGAGCTGGCCTGTAGTGGCCAGCTCCCATACGCCAGGCAAGCTGGCGTCAAACGCCCTGCGGTGCGCTGAAGCGCTGCCCGGAAATCGCCGGGTGATAGATCGGCTGGATCTTGTTCCCCGCCGGGTCCAGCAGGTGGAAGCTGTGGGCGCCGTCGCCATGGGCGAACGGGCGGTCGAGCAGGGTCACCCCGCATTCCTTGAAATAGGCATACCAGGCGTGCAGCTCGTCGAGGCTGTCGACCACGAAACCATAGTGGTCGACCACCTGCACGCCGCTGCTCGGCGCAAAGGCGCGGCCCAGTGACAGGTTGTCGTTGCCGCAGGTCAGGTACACCAGGTCCTCGTTGGCGCGGTTGAGCACCTGCATGCCCAGCACGTCGACATAGAAGCGCTCGCACGCCTCCAGGTTGGGCACGAGGATCGCCACATGGCGCAGGCCGTTGAGTCTTCCGGGGCGGTTGGGCATCATGACTCTCCAATTTTGTATACAAAATAAAGTCGATATTCGTACAAAAGGAGAGATCATGTACAGCATCCTGCTCAAGACCCGCCTGCGTCCCGGCAGCCTCGACGCCTTCATGGACGCCATGCGCGTCAACGCCGCCGCCTCGGTGCGCGACGAACCGGGCTGCCTGGCCTTCGATGTGCTGCGCGACCGCCACGAGGCGGATCTGGTCTGGCTGTACGAGGTGTACACCGACGAAGCCGCGCTGGATGCCCATATGCAAACCCCGCACTTCCTGGCCAGCCGGCCCCTGGTGGAGCCGCTGATCCTGGAACAGCAGGTGATCGAGGCGGACGTGCTGGCCTTCAACCCGCGCGGTTGAGCAGCGTTCAGCCGGCGCTGCGCAGCATGGCGCGCAGCAGCACTTCGCAGCCGGCGCCAAGGTGCTCGGGGTCGGCGTTCTCGATCTCGTTGTGGCTGATGCCGCCTTCGCAGGGCACGAAGATCATCCCGGCTGGCGCCAGCTCGGCGAGGAAGATGGCGTCGTGGCCGGCGCCGCTGACGATGTCCATGTGCGACAGGCCGACCTCGGCGGCCGATTGGCGCACCGCCTCGACGCATTCGCCGTTGAAGTACAGCGGCGGGAAGTCGGCGGTAGGCGTCAGCTCGTAGCTCAGGCCGTGGCGCGCGCAGCTGGCCTCGATGACCTGGCGGATCTCGCCGACCATGTCGTCCAGTTGGGCCGGGTCGAGGTGGCGCATGTCCAGGGTCATCCACACTTCGCCGGGAATCACGTTGCGCGAGCCGGGGCGCAGGTTGAGGCAGCCGACCGTACCGCAGGCGTGCGGCTGGTGGCTGTGAGCGATGCGGTTGAGCGCGCTGACGATTTCCGCGGCGCCAACCAGGGCGTCCTTGCGCAGGTGCATCGGCGTGGGGCCAGCATGGGCCTCGACGCCGCACAGGTGCAGGTCGAACCATTTCTGCCCCAGTGCGCCGAGCACCACGCCGATGGTCTTGGCCTGGTCTTCGAGGATCGGCCCCTGCTCGATATGCGCCTCGTAGTAGGCGCCTACGGCATGGCCGCTGGGCTCGCGCGATCCGGCGTAGCCGATGGCCTGCAGCGCCTCGCCGACCGTGGTGCCGTCGGCATCGCGAATGGCCAGGGTCTCGGCCAGGCTGAATTTCTCGGCGAACACGCCGGAGCCCATCATGCACGGGGCGAAGCGCGAGCCTTCCTCGTTGGTCCACACCACCACTTCCAGCGGCGCTTCGGTCTGCACATCGAGGTCGTTGAGGGTGCGCAGCACTTCCAGGCCGGCCATCACGCCGAAGCAGCCGTCGAACTTGCCGCCGGTGGGTTGGGTGTCGATGTGGCTGCCGGTCATCACCGGGGCCAGCGCCGGATTGCGCCCGGCGCGGCGGGCGAAGATGTTGCCGATGGCGTCGACGCTGACCGTGCAGCCGGCGGCTTCGCACCAGCGCACGAACAGGTCGCGGGCCTGGCTGTCGAGGTCGGTCAGGGCCAGGCGGCACACGCCGCCCTTGGCGGTGGCGCCGAGCTGGGCCAGGTCCATCAGCGATTGCCACAGGCGTGCGCTGTCGATATGCCGGGCAGGGCTGCCCAGCACGCTGTCGAGTGTGTTCATGGTCGCTCTCCGAGAAGCCGGCGCCGAGCGGCGCCGGCAGGGGTGGATCAGGCGGCGGCTTTGCTGGCGCCGCTCAGGCTGCCCAGCTTGAGGCCGGCACAGAGGTAGTAGAGGACGCCACCGAGCAGCGAGCCGGTGAACCAGCCGTAGCTGTAGAACCAGCTGAGCAGGCCGGTGGCCATGGCCAGCACGGTCAGCGCCACCGGCACGCCGAGGGCGATGAAGCCGGCCCAGTTGACCGCCGGGTAGGCGCCGCCGTCGAGGTACAGCGAAGGCAGGTCGAGCTTCTGCCGGCGCACCAGGAAGTAGTCGACCACCATGATCCCGGCAATCGGTCCGAGCAGGCTGGAGTAGCCCAGCAGCCAGTTGGAGTAGAGGCTTTCCAGGCTCACGTCGGAGGTGATCAGACCGGCCTTCTTCAGCAGTTCATGGCCCATCAGCAGCAGGCCGACCAGGCCGGTGAGCAGCACCGCCTTGGTACGGTTGATCAGCTTCGGCGCGATGTTCTGGAAGTCGTTGGTCGGCGACACGATGTTGGCTGCGGTGTTGGTCGACAGGGTGGCGATGATGATCAGCGCCATGGCGATGGCGACCCAGACCGGGCTGTCGATATGGCCGATCAGGCTGACCGGGTCGGCCACGGTTTCACCGACCAGCGAGGCGGAGGCGGCGGTCATCACCACGCCGAGCGCGGCGAACAGGAACATGGTCACCGGCAGGCCGACGACCTGGCCGATGATCTGGTCCTTCTGGCTGCGCGCATAGCGGCTGAAGTCGGGAATGTTCAGCGACAGGGTGGCCCAGAAGCCGACCATGGCGGTGAGGCCGGCGAAGAAGTAGCTGGCCACGCCGTCACCCTCGGGGCGCTTCGGCGGCTGCGCCAGCAACTCGCTCAGCGACACGTGCGGCATGGCCCAGGCCAGCAGGCCGACGCCGACGGCCAGCAGCAGCGGGGCGGACAGGGTTTCCAGCCACTTGATCGACTCGGCGCCGCGGATCACCACCCACAGGTTGAGGGCCCAGAATGCGAAGAAGCCGATCACCTCGCCGACGCCGCCGAGGGCCTTCCACTCGGGGAAGATCGAGCCGAGGAACAGGTGAATGGCCAGGCCGCCGAACATGGTCTGGATGCCGAACCAGCCGCAGGCCACTACCGCACGCACCAGGCACGGCACGTTGGAGCCGAGGATGCCGAACGAGGAGCGCAGCACCACCGGGAAGGGGATGCCGTACTTGGTGCCGGGGAAGGCGTTGAGGGTCAGCGGGATCAGCACCACGATGTTGGCCAGCAGGATGGTCAGCAACGCTTCGCCAACCGACAGGCCGAAGTAGGCGGTGAGCACGCCGCCCAGGGTGTAGGTCGGCACGCAGATGGCCATGCCCACCCACAGCGCGGCGATGTGCACGCTGCGCCAGCTGCGCTCGGCCACCTTGGTCGGGGCGATGTCCTCGTTGTAGCGCGGGCTGTCGAGCACCTCCGCGCCGGCGTTCATTTCGTAGAGCCCGTCTTGGGCCGTGACCTCGGTTCTGCTGTGCATGGGGCCTCTCCAGTGTCGTCATATCGCTGTTCTTATGCGTGCGGCAGAGCCTTCACGCTGACGGCTGAGGCCACAGTCAATAAGCGTGCCGAAATTCGAAAAATACTGTCCGATCGGTCGGAAATGCCCGCCATGTCCAGGCAATACGGGCTCTTGCGGCTAGCGGCCTGGCAGCCATGCAACACCATCCCCGGCCATTCTGGCAATGCTGTCCTTCGCGTCAGGTTTCAAACTGGTGCGTGAAAATATTTTTTGCCCGCCCAGCGTTCCCGGCGCTTTCGGGCAACTGCCTGTTTTGGCTGGACTTTCAGTGTTTCAAGGAAAAGCTGACAGCTGGGTCAAACTGGTGCAGGGGTCTCACCATTTTGGTGATTTAAGAATAAAAGTTAATAAAAACATATAGTTATGTTGTTTGTAGGATGGTTTGTACCTGTCTTGCGTGAATCGATTTGTGCGGATAGCTTTTGATCCTGTCTTGCGCGACAGGTTTGATTCGCGCCGCTCATTGAGGACTGCGAGATGACGCTACTGATCCGCGGGGGCACGGTGGTGACCCACGAAGAAAGTTACCGGTCCGATGTGCTGTGCGGTGACGGCCGCATCCTGGCCATCGGTGAAAACCTCGAGCTGCCGGCCGGCGCCGAGGTGCTGGAGGCCGGTGACCTGCTGGTGATGCCGGGCGGCATCGATCCGCATACGCACATGGAGCTGCCCTTCATGGGCACCGTGGCCAGCGAGGACTTCTTCAGCGGCACGGCGGCCGGCCTGGCTGGCGGCACCACTTCGATCATCGACTTCGTCATCCCCAACCCACAGCAATCGCTGCTGGAAGCGTTCCAGCAGTGGCGCGGCTGGGCCGAGAAATCCGCCGCCGACTATGGCTTCCACGTTGCCGTGACCTGGTGGAGCGAGCAGGTTAGCGAGGAGATGGGCGTGCTGGTGCGCGAGCACGGCATCAACAGCTTCAAACACTTCATGGCCTACAAGAACGCCATCATGGCTGCCGATGACACCCTGGTGGCCAGCTTCGAGCGCTGCCTGGAACTCGGTGCGATGCCCACCGTGCACGCCGAAAACGGCGAGCTGGTCGACCACCTGCAACGCAAGCTGCTGGGCATGGGCATCACCGGCCCCGAGGCGCATCCGCTGTCGCGCCCGGCGCAGGTCGAGGGCGAGGCCGCCAGCCGCGCCATCAGCATCGCCGGCACCCTCGGCGTACCGCTGTACCTGGTGCATGTGTCCACCGAGGACGCGGTGGAGCAGATCCGCCTGGCGCGGCGCAACGGTCAGCCGGTGTACGGCGAAGTGCTGCCCGGCCACCTGCTGCTCGACGATGGCGTGTACCAGAGCGCCGATTGGCAGTTCGCCGCCGGCCATGTGATGAGCCCGCCATTCCGCCCGGCCCACCACCAGCGCGCGCTGTGGCAGGGCCTGCAAAGCGGCGACCTGCAGACCACTGCCACCGACCACTGCTGCTTCTGCGCCGAGCAGAAAGCGGCCGGGCGCGACGACTTCAGCAAGATCCCCAACGGCACCGCCGGCATCGAAGACCGCATGGCCGTGCTGTGGGACGCCGGGGTCAACAGCGGCAAGCTGTCGATGCACGAGTTCGTCGCCATCACCAGCACCAACACCGCCAAGCTGTTCAACCTCTACCCGCGCAAGGGTGCGGTGCGCGTTGGCGCCGATGCCGACCTGGTGCTGTGGGACCCGCAGGGCACGCGCACCATCTCCGCCAGCACTCACCACCAGAACGTCGACTTCAACATCTTCGAGGGTCGCCAGGTGCTCGGCGTACCGCGTCACACCATCAGCCAGGGCCGCCTGGTCTGGTGCGACGGCGACCTGCGCGCCGTGCGCGGCGCCGGCCGTTACCTGCCGCGCCCCGCCTGGCCGAGCGCCTATCAGGCCCTGCAACGCCGCGCCGAACAGCAGCAGCCGCTGCCGGTCGCCCGCTAAGCCGTACCTTTGCGGACTGCGCCGCAGAGCGCAGCCGTCGTTCATTTCCTAGCTGCCTTGCCCGCCGCCTCGCCGCGGCGCACCGATAACAACAGCACCAGAGGCAAGCACCGTGATCGACCTCGACCATCTACCCCGGCCCTCGGCCACCCATGCCGAGCTGGCCAGCCAGTTCGGCGACCTCACGCCGCCGCTCAACGCACGCCAGGCGCAGCTCGAAAGCGAGCGCTGCCTGTACTGCTACGACGCGCCGTGTGTCACCGCCTGTCCCAGCGAGATCAACATCCCCTCGTTCATCCGCAACATCGCCCAGGACAACGTGCGCGGCGCCGCGCAGACCATTCTCGAAGCCAATATCCTCGGCGGCAGCTGCGCCCGCGTATGCCCCACCGAGATCCTCTGCCAGCAGGCCTGCGTGCGTAACAACGCCCAGGAATGCGCGCCGGTGCTGATCGGCCAGCTGCAGCGCTATGCCCTGGACAACAGCGACTTCAGCGAGCACCCGTTCCAGCGCGCCGAGTCCAGCGGCCGGCGCATCGCCGTGGTCGGCGCCGGCCCGGCCGGGCTGTCCTGCGCCCATCGCCTGGCCATGCTCGGCCACGACGTGGTGCTGTTCGAGGCCGAGGCCAAGGCTGGCGGCCTGAACCAGTACGGCATCGCCCAGTACAAGCTGCCGGACGACTTCGCCCAGCGCGAGGTGGAGTTCCTCCTCGGCATCGGCGGCATCGAGCTGCGCACCGGCCAGCGCCTGGGCGACAACCTCGACCTCGGTGCGTTGTACCGCGAATACGATGCGGTGTTCCTCGGCCTCGGCCTGGGTGCCAGCCGCCAGCTCGGCCTGACCGGCGAGGATGCCCCCGGCCTGGCCGCCGCCACCCAGTGGATCAAGGCGCTGCGGCAGAGCGACGACTACGCCAGCTTACCGCTGGCGCGCCAGTGCCTGGTGCTCGGCGCCGGCAACACCGCCATCGACATGGCCGTGCAGATGAAGCGCCTCGGCGCCGAGGAGGTGACCCTGGTCTACCGCCGTGGCTTCGCCGAAATGGGCGCCACCGGCCACGAGCAGGAAATCGCCAAGGCCAATGGCGTACGCCTGCTGACCTGGGCGCGTCCGCAGCAGGTGCTGCTCGACGCGCAGGGCCGCGTGCGCGGCATGCGCTTCGCCCGCACCGAGCTGGTCGAGGGCCGCCTGCAGGACAGCGGCGAGCAGTTTGAACTGCCCGCCAGCGGCATCTTCAAGGCCATCGGTCAGGCCTTCGATCCGGCGGCGTTGAGCGACGCCACGGCCAGCGAACTGCGCCGCGACGGCGAGCGCATCTGGGTCGACGCCGCGTTCCGCACCAGCCTGCCCGGCGTATACGCCGGCGGCGACTGCGTGCAGCCGGGCCAAGACCTCACCGTACAGGCCGTGCAGCACGGCAAGCTGGCCGCCCAGGCCATTCACCAGGACCAAATGACTCAAGCGGAGGTGGCGTGATGGCTGACCTGTCGATCGATTTCGCCGGCATCAAGGCGCCCAACCCCTTCTGGCTGGCCTCCGCGCCGCCTACCGACAAGTCCTACAACGTCGAGCGCGCCTTCGAGGCGGGCTGGGGCGGGGTGGTGTGGAAAACCCTCGGCGAGGACCCGGCGGCGGTCAACGTCTCCTCGCGCTACTCGGCGCACTACGGCAAGAACCGCGAGGTGCTGGGCTTCAACAACATCGAGCTGATCACCGACCGCAGCCTGGAGATCAACCTGCGCGAAATCGAGCAGGTGAAGAAGAGCTGGCCCGACCGCGCGCTGATCGTCTCGCTGATGGTGCCGTGCGAAGAGGAGTCGTGGAAATTCATCCTGCCGCTGGTCGAAGCCACCGGCGCCGACGCCATTGAGCTCAACTTCGGCTGCCCGCACGGCATGCCCGAGCGCGGCATGGGCGCGGCCGTGGGCCAGGTGCCTCAGTACGTGGAGATGGTCACCCGCTGGTGCAAGACCTACTGCCGCCTGCCGGTGATCGTCAAACTCACCCCCAACATCACCGACGTGCGCATGCCGGCCCGCGCCGCCCTGGCCGGCGGCGCCGACGCGGTGTCGCTGATCAACACCATCAACTCGATCACCTCGCTCGACCTCGACGCCATGGTCGCCCGGCCCATCGTTGGCGGACGCAGCACCCACGGCGGCTACTGCGGCTCGGCAGTCAAACCCATCGCCCTGAACATGGTCGCCGAGATCGCCCGTGATCCGACCACCCACGGTTTGCCGATCTCCGGGATCGGCGGTATCGGCAGCTGGCGCGACGCCGCCGAATTCATCGCCCTCGGCTGCGGTTCGGTGCAGGTGTGCACGGCGGCCATGCTGCATGGCTTCCGCATTGTCGAGGAGATGGCGGACGGCCTCAGCCGCTGGATGGACGAGAAGGGCTATGCGCGCATCAGCGACTTCGCCGGCAAGGCGGTGGCCAACACCACCGACTGGAAGTACCTGAACATGAACTACCAGGTCATCGCCAAGATCGACCAGGACGCCTGCATCGGCTGCGGCCGCTGCTTCATCGCCTGCGAGGACACCTCGCACCAGGCCATCGAAAGCCTGGCCAAGGCCGAAGGCGGGCGCCTGTATGAGGTCAAGGACGAGGAGTGCGTGGGCTGCAACCTGTGCCAGATCACCTGCCCGGTGGAAGGCTGCATCACCATGGTTGAGCAGCCCACCGATAAGCCGTACATGAACTGGACGCAGGACCCGCGTAATCCCTATCGGGAGGTGGTGTAGCGCGGGAGTAAACCGGCAGAGCTGCGGCTCCAGCTTTTTTGTGGGAGCGGCTTTAGCCGCGATTGGGTGCGACTCGGAGTGCCCTGCTTATCGCGGCTGAAGCCGCATCCACTAGAGCGCTGCTTCGTTTGGTTAAGGGGGCCGGCTTTAGCCGGTCCCGAGTGAGCGAAGCGAGCGACTTGAACCAATTGTTATAGGGAAATAACTCAGCAGTTGATTCCAGCTCTTTTGGCGGCACGGTAGACGATTACAGTTATTGTTATAAAGACGACTGACATCCCGCAAAGAACAGGGTCAATTTTGCCCTTTGCTATATAAAAATAAATTGCTGCTGATACCATTACTGCGGAAAGCAGAAGCCAAACCATTACGCCGCTTGCTAGTTTGTTGGTTTTATATTGTCCTATGCCGTAGATTCGCTTTCCGCGCTCGTTCATTTCAATTATTTCTTTGGCATCCTGCTCGCACTCAGGAGAGCAGGCTATTCCTTTGGTGAATGAAATAGTGCATTCCATGCAAACGGCCTTATTGCAGGACTTGCAAATGCCTACGGCGTCAGTTCCTTTGTGTTCGAAGCACTGCATTTGAGTTTTTCCTATAACGTTTGGTTAAGGGGCGGGCTTTAGCCCGTCCCAGTGAGCGAAGCGAACGGTTTGAACCAATTGTTATGTGCTAGCACCCCCAGTCATCCTTCTCAAGATACGAATCAATTTCTTTGTGTCAAATAGATGCCTTTTCGCTATCTACTCCCCTCTTAGTGGGAAATTCCTCTCTAAGGGAAATCACATCACAGATTACAGGGTTAATGTCTGTGATTAGGTATGAGGTCGCCAAATAATCGAATTCTGAAAGTGTATGCGTGTGAGCGTCAATCAATGAGTCTGCGAGTTTTTCAGCTTTATCATAGTCGCGCTCTTTTATTGCGCGCTGAATTTTAGTGAAACCTTTTAAGTATGCTGCTTCGTATTTGAGGCGATCGTTAAATTCCAATGCAAAAAAAGCGTAAGAGGAAATTCCAACTCCGATTGCAATACATATGCATGCTCCAAGAGCGGTTGCTAAAGCCAAAATCACTTTTTGCTTCATGGAGTTACCCCTCTAGCACATAACGATTAAGCTAAGGGGCCGGCTTCGCCGGTCCCAGCGAACGGAGTGAGCGCTTTGAGCGCATTGTTAGAGTTACAACTCCGCGTCCTTTTTGAGCTCCTCAATAATTTGGAGCCCCATGTAAATTGCTTCATGTGCATGAGGTTCTGAAACCTGTTGCGCATGAATGGCAGCGTTGCAAATTTTTAGAATGTAATCAAACGAACTTCGCATATGACTGTACTTTGGGTAGCTAACGGTTAGCTCCCTAAATAGCTGCCTTGCAGATAGAAATTTCTCCACCATTTTTGATGGGTCTGGCGTGATAGTTCTTTTTCCAAGAATATTCCGGAGATTTTGCTCTAGCTCCATTCTTAGTTTTGCTAATGCGAAGTTGTAATCGCCACCTGCTTGAGCAATAAATGCCGAAACATCGTCTTCTATTGTTCCTGGCTCATCAGGTTTTTCGATTGCCGCTTCTAGGTCTTCTTTGGCTTGGCGTGCTTCTTCTGGGTTCGGGTAATGTACGTTTACCGTTTGTTGTACTGTGTTTGAAATGGTGTTTAGCATGCTGCTATAAACACCAAGAAATTCTCTGGTTTCAGATTTAAATTCTTTTACCTCGCCAGCAATTTTCTCAACTTCTTTTTCAAAAGAAATTAGTTTACCAATTGAAATTTTCTTGGCGATTGGGAGTAGCAGGAAAAATATTGAGAAAACAAGAAGGGTTAATGCAGTGGTTCCTATGTTCTCTGTAGGAGGGAACCCTATATTCGTGAGTGCCATTGCAAGAAGTGCACAGGCCACTAGTCGACATAGAAATGGAAAAATATCGAATGATAGGATTTTTCCTATGGGTGGCACGTAAACCTCCTTGTGACTCTAACGTTTGGTTAAGGGGCCGGCTTTAGCCGGTCCCGAGTGAGCGAAGCGAACGACTTGAACCATTTGTTATGTTCATGGCGCTACTGCCCATTTGCTAGATTTTCTGCTGTGTTTGCACTTGCGCCAATTACTTTTTCTAACAGTACAGGCAAGCTTGCTCCTAGGTACAAAGCAGCCAGCCAATCATTGATGCTGTTAAAGGCCACGGCAAATATCGTAACGACTAAAGCTAGAAATGGAGTTAAAAGTGACTTTACAAGGAAAAATTCAAGATTTAGTTCTATTTTTAGCTGTGGCGGCATTTTTTGACGAGTTAGCAGGTCGTAGAAGAATGGAAAGAATCCGCCAAATGTGCCCGCGAGAACGTAAAGTATTTTTACTAGAGAAATACCAAAAATCAGGGTTTCAGTAGACACGATTTATCACTGCCCCCATAAATTTTTCTTTTAATGAGGCTTTTTTCTTATAGTGCGTGCGTGTTGTTAATAGAGCCTCGCCGTTCTGTCCCTTTCTGAAAAGAAATACTATTTCATCCGAGTGCTCTCGAACTGCCTTCTCTACAGCCTCAATGCTTACATGCGCCTCGTTGGACACACCTTTCAATGTGCGATATTTGTATTTCGGATTCTCTAGCGCCTTTTTTATCTCCTCAAATATTTGAGTTGAGTTTTTGTCTTTTTTCTTCCGTCTTACATTTGAAGGTTTCAGGCTCATTTTTGCTCCATGCTTTGGGTGGAAGAGGAACATAACGTTTGGTTAAGGGGCGGGCTTTAGCCCGTCCCAGTGAGCGCAGCGAACGATTTGAATCATTTGTTAGCTGGTGCTCTCTAGTGGCAGTAGGCTCAAAAGCGTTGTTCCGGATGATGTTATTTCAGTGACTCCTGCTGAAAGAGCCTCTTGGCGCATGTTTTTTGAGGCCCAGCTTCCGCAGTAGATATAAACGGGGACGTCGGAGTTATATGTTCTTATTTTCTCTGCTAAATCGATGCCGGCTCTGTCGTTTTCGGGTCTTCCCATGTCAGAAATAACTGCATCATATGTGCGATTTCTGAACTGTGAAATTCCATCAGTTGTCGTTAGCGCTATATCTACTTCGTGTCCGCGCTCTTGAAGAGTGGCAACAAGAAAGCTGTTGTTCTTAGGGTTGTCATCCACCCAGAGGATACGTCTACGTGTGATTGTTGAGGGAGGGGGTTCTGACAGTGTTACTGTCTGCCCAGACGCTAAGCTCCTCTCTAGCTCTGCAAGCTTTGATTGAATATCTGCGGTAATTATTCTTTGCTGCTCTGACGCCTCTTCAACGCTTAACTCGTTGTCGCCAACTTTTATCGTGAGTTTTCGGCCGCGGAAGGAGTCAATGAGCCCTTTAAGAGGCTCAAAAAACTTGAATGAAAATATGGCGACTAATGCGGGCCAGGCCAGGTTGGCAAGAGCAGAAATTAATTCGGAAAAGCTCTCCAATGTGGTGTCCTCTGTTGACAGCTAACGTTTGGTTAAGGGGCCGGCTTTAGCCGGTCCCGAGTGAGCGAAGCGAACGGCTTTGAACCAATTGTTAGAGCTTTTGCACATTGTAAAGCCCCACTTCATTGATGATTGGAAAGAAGTGACTTGCAATGAAAAGTGCTGCTAACACTGAAGCCAGGATGGCTACATTGATGCAGCACTCGGCAAAATGCGTCGATCCGGAACTTAGCATTTGCCCGATTAGGTATGCGACAGCCACAACTCCTGGAGCAACTGCAAAGCTTGCTTCAAGAAAATATGATACGAGAGCGCTAAGTATTAAAAATGCTGCGAGGCTTAGGGCTGACACTCTCATGGCTTGATTGCTCTAACGATTAAGCTAACGGGCGGACAAAAGCGCAGCTTTTGGACGTCCAGCGAACGAAGTGAGCGACAGTTGAGCGCATTGTTAGGCACTTCGCACATGAAGTAACAAGGCATTACTCAATATCAATGTATTCGGTGTGTGCATGTATGCCGCAAGGGCAGCACTCTTTCGGCGACCAGCGGACGGCGATATAGGGCTTTCCATTTCCCTTCTTTTCTACTGTGAATTCTGCGCTAGCCGCCTCAGATGTGAAGCTGGGTTTAAGCGTTTCGTACGGTTCGGAAGTGGAGATGCCTTTAGCGTTACTCTCGGTATATGCGAGAATTATTATTGGATCATCTAAATCTTCCAGCTTTCGCGGGACTGTGACTCTGTACTTGTTTAAGCCAGAAAGCTTTTCAAGCTTTATTAGGTCGTCAAATTCTTGCCCGCTCCTTGGTGCGTAGCATGCTAGAGAGGCTTGTGAGAGCAGGAGGCTGATAATGATTATGAGAGTACGCATGTTTTGCCTAACGTTTGGTTAAGGGGCGGGCTTTAGCCCGTCCCAGTGAGCGCAGCGAACGATTTGAACCACTAGTTAGGTATTTTCTTGCAAACCAACTCCAATGCTCCGCATAACACTATCGCAATCAGGATGTATTTATCCTTTGGCTCCAACCCTTGATATTTAGATATCCCTGATTCGGGAAGCTGCTTGCGAGTTTTGTCAAGAGAAACTTGCAGAACTTTCTTATCGTTCTCGCCAAGGCATGCGTATAAATTATTTACATCTTGCGCTGAGATTACTGGCCGAAGATTGTGAGCAAAATCATTTCGCAATGTACCTAGAGCGTTCAAAGGTTTTTCAAGGCGAGAGTCAAGCCCTAGAGAAATAGCTAGCTTAATCGTGTCGTGATAATCTAATTTTATCTTCTTGTAATGCGCGATACTTTCCAGTTTTGATTCAATAATTTTATTTAAATATTGCTCAACAATTATATGGGATCGTATGACAACGCCAAGGTCATCTTCACCCTGAAGGGTGTTTAATAAATCTGACTTGAGTTCCATGTCTATACCTAACGTTTGGTTAAGGGGCCGGCTTTAGCCGGTCCCAGTGAGCGGAGCGAGCGATTTGAACCAATTGTTATGCCTAGGTTATTTTAGACCAAGCATTTTCTAACGAAATTATTTGCTCACTGCCGTTCAAGTCTTGAGGTATGTACCATGACCTAGACTTATTTGTTCGGTCTGGGTTTTCTGCTGAAAGCAGATTTTCAATTTCTTGTTTGGTGCAAACCAAATATCGACTATGTGGCTGTTTAAGATTTAAAAGAACGACAACTAGAAAGTCAAATTTTAAGCTGTTGCTTACTGTGACAGTTCGTTGGTCTTTCTCAGGCCATCCAATGGTTTTAACTTGAACTCTTTGAATGCTCTGGCCGGAAATTACTACAATATCCCAACCTTTTTGTGTTGGGCCATGTGCAATATATGCTTCATGGCCGCGCTTAAGAAGCTCAGCTAAAATAAGGCTCTCGCCGATTGCACATTTGACAGATTTATCTATTTCCAATTTAGACTCTTACTTAGTGGGGCGCACGAGGCATAACGTTGGAATTCAGCCGCCCGCATTAGCGGGTAGGCTGGGATGACTTTTTATGCCGCAACTCCTTCATTTTATGATCTTGCGGCATTTGACCATTTCTTTAGGGTGCGCCGCTCTTGTTGAACAAGACGTACTCGCCACATAAAGTCTATGAGCAATATTGCTACGGCGAAGTTAAACCTTACTCTCTCGTTTGATGAGGACTCTAATTCTGCTGGGCCCAACCAAGGTAAATTTTTGCATAGATCTTTTATGTTTTGGGATTCGAAGCTAACGCCTTTCCAGCTATGGCCAAACTCATTCCTTATTTTTCTTATTATATTTAATTCTTCATACTCATTTTTCTGAATAAGGCCCATTGCGAATGCTGCTTTAATTCTGGAAGAGAATGTGCCAAGAGGAGCATTAAAGCCATCTATTAGCTCTGCTGCATCGCGGCTTTCTATTAGAAATGCCGAAATTATTTCTCCCAGCCTTTCATCTAGATATGAGCCTGCCGTTAATACTGCTCCGCGATCACTTTCATCGTTAAACTCTTTAAGAAAGTCAGCAAGATCTTTGTATTCTGGGAGTAACTCACTCATCTCTCGGCCTCATCGGCATAACGATTAAGCTAAGGGGCGGGCTTTAGCCCGTCCCAGTGAGCGAAGCGAACGATTTGAGCGCATTGTTATACGACATCGTTACATTCTGTACTGACTATTTTGTTAAGCAACTTTCTAGCGGACTTTATATCGTTGTATAGCTCTTGAAAAAATGCTATGCCATGGTGCTCGCGTGCTCTAAGAAGTGAGAGATCAAAATCTTCACCCTTTGTACTTACAGGGTATTTTAGACTTTGGAAGTAAAAGTCCATAGTGATGTCAGATGCTTTGCAGAATTCTTGGATTACTAAAGGAGATTTATCTAGATGAATATATTTTCCGTAAAAGCAAAGTAGCTCTTCGGATTGGTAAAGTTCACTTACTGCTTGCAGCAATTCGGTAAGTTTGTGATTTTTTTCGATTTCATTACCTTTGGCCAATATTAGGGATTTTAGGCTTAGCTCAATGCCATGGTAAAAATTAAAGAGAACTGGTTCGGCTATATTGGAGTCCGACCATTTTGTATGTTCTTCGAACTCTTCATCGCTTGGCCAGTGCCAGCCTTCGTAAGACATGGAGCTAAAATTTCCAGCTTTAATCAATTCGGATGAAGCGTTAAGAGTAAGCTGCCAAAAATTAAGACAGAGTCCGTAGAATCGTATGGCTTGAAATTTATCCAAGGTTCAGCCCTTGTTCGTATAACGTTTGGTTAAGGGGCCGGCTTTAGCCGGTCCCGAGTGAGCGAAGCGAACGGCTTGAACCAGTAGTTAGGTGAACCATCGCCACCTACTAGAAATGCCGGAATATGCTTTTTCTGCTGTGTTCTTAACCTGTTCAATTGAGTCTCCGCCACCAGCGGCAAGGACCTCCCACTGCTCATTGCAATAGAAAAGGAGATAGTCATCCTCTCCTGGGTTCTGGCATATAGAGAGTTTTGGTACCGGCCCTATAAGGTTTCCATCTACGTATGTGGAAATTCTGCCTGTATAGGTAACAGATTCATCAACTATGGCAAAGGCTATTACCTTCGCGGAGTCTTGAGTGGCGGGCGGCTTAGGTCTGTCCATGGTTACCTAACGGTTAAGCTAACGGGCGGCCAAAAGCGTAGCTTTTGGACGTCCAGCGAACGAAGTGAGCGACAGTTGAGCGTATTGTTAGGAGATGCATGCACTAAGCTCCGCTTTCATGAAAATAGCGACGCCACTCGGCCATGCATTCTTCGGCCAATGCAAAGCAACACTCTTCTCCACGCTCTGTCTCTATTTTGGCCTCGTCAAGGCTCTCTATTGCACCGCCTGGGTAGGGGAGGATTGTGCTTGTTGATTTTAATTTAAATACCCCTAGCTCCGAATTGCTTCTATGTTTGCGCAGCTTGCCATGTTTTAGCGTATTGCATATGTCGGCGCAGACCCTTAGAGCGGGGCTAGAATTTATAAATACTTCAACATCGTTGAATGATGAATATTCTGGACTTTCTTTGATCCAGTCTTTTAGGTGGTAGCAAATTTCAAAGAAGGAGAAGAGCTCAAACTCAGTATTTCCACCGAACTGTGGGGATATTCCTTCTCGAATCGGACGGAGCTTGTTGTACTGATACTGGAGTCTGGCGCGCTGATATTCCACAGCTTCTCCTAACTAGTGTTTATACGACATGCCTAGGTCTAGGCATTGTGTTTGATACTGGGTGCAATGTCCGAATCTAGGCATGTTTTATATCCATATATAGCCATCCGCTCCCTTACGCATCCAACCCAATCCCCCTCAGCACCACCCCCGTCACCGTCTGCACCGCATGTTCGAACTGCAGATCCGACAGCGCCTGGTCATCGTTGAGCAGGGCGATCTGGTAGTTGAAGTCAGCGTAGTGCTGAGTCGAGGCCCAGATCAGGTACAGCAGGTAGTCGGGCGCCACAGGCAGGATGCGTTTGCTGTCGACCCATTCGCGGATCTTGGCTTCCTTGAGCTTGGCCCAGTCGTAGAGGGCTTCGCGCAGTTTTTCGCCGAGGATCGGGGCGTTCTGCATCACTTCGCTGGCCCACACCTTGGAGCCGTGAGGGCGCGTGCGCGAGTGGTTCATCTTGGCGCGGATGTAGGTGGTGAGCACCACGCGCGGGTCGTCGTAGAGTTCGAAGCACAGGGCGTCCTGCTTCCACACGTCGAGCAGGTTGAACAGCACGGCGCGGTACAGCTCTTCCTTGGTCTTGAAGTAGTAGTGCAGGTTGGATTTGGGCAGTTCGACCAGTTGGGCGATGTCCTGCATGGCGGTGCCGGCGAAGCCGCGTTCGGCGAAGACCTGTTCGGCGGCGAGGAGAATCTTTTCGGTGTTCTTCAGACGGATGCCGAGCTTGCGGTTGGTCATCGCGGTTCCATGCTGCGCGAGTAAGGCGGGGCCTCACGATAGCATCGAACGAAACCTGTCGCAGCAGGCGGGAAGAGGCCCGCCGCGCCGAAGGAGAAGCAGCGCGGCGAGAAGGCAGATGCGCGGGCCAGAGCGTCTGGCATCTGCCGGTACAGGCTTAGAAGTGAGCCTTGAGCAGCAGGCTGATGGCGCTCTGGTCGGTGCCACCGAGGATCTCGTCGCCGAGGAAGCTGTCGTCGTCGATACCGTACTTGTCGCTCCAGTAGTCGTATTCCACGCCCACGTAGACCTTCTGCCCGAAGCCGAAGGCCTTGGCCACGTCGTACTTGATCTGCGGGTTGAAGTGCAGGTTGGCGTGGTAGCTGTCGTCGTTGTCGACGACCCAGTCCATGAAGCCGTCGATGACCAGGTCGGAGTTGCCGACCGGGATGGTGTAGCTCCACACCGGAGTGATCTGCCAGACGTTGTCGCCGTCGCGCTTGCCGTCGGTGGTGCGCAGGTAGGTATTGATCTGGAAGTAGTCGAAGCCCGGGATGGCCAGGTCGACGGCTGGGCCGATCAGGTAGGACTCGACATCGTCTTCGCCGAATTCGTAGGTGGTGGAGATCAGCACGTCCTTGACGATACCGAAGGACAGGTCGGAACCGGTCATCTTGCCCAGGGAGAAGCGCGGGCTGAATTCGCCGTAGAAGGTGTGGCCGTCGCCGGCGCCGTTGGTGGCCTCGGTGTTGTACTTGATGCCGTCGACGAAGAAGAACAGGTCACCAAAGCTCCAGCCGCTGGCGTGCTCGAAGGTCACGGTCTGCTGCTTGGGTGGGTCGACGGTGAAGTCGATGCCGTTGAGGTAGGTGAGGCTGTTGTCCTGCCATTGCAGGAGGTCGCCGGCGTGGCTTTGTTGGGCGGCGAACAGGCTGCCGAGCAGCAGCAACGAGGTGGTGGTGCGCTTCATTCACATGCTCCTAAAGGATCGGGGTCGGTTTCTCTGAACCTGTCTTATTGGTCAGCCTTTTCCCTTGAGCAAGAACGCTGCCAATTCCTGTCGAAATGGACAGAAATCGTCAAAAGTCTTGGCTTTTTTCCGTGCTTGCCGGGAGAGCCGCGCCACGGCCGGTGCCGCTGGGTAGCGGCGTCGGTCAATCCTTCCGGGGCGGGGGCTGGCAGCGCCGGTCAAGGCGCTGCGGATGCCACACAATGGCGCAGGTTGGCGCCTTCATGTAGCGGGGCGGTGCTTAGAGCCTGTTCAAAGGCTGCTGTGCGTCGGGTCTGCTGCGTTAAAAGCAGGCTCTGATGCTCATTTACTCTTTGTAAACTGCGCTTCTTCGTCTGCTTTTGCCTTGCATACCGCTAGCTCGCGAGCCTTTGGTTCAGGCTCTAGCGCACCAGGCGGGCGTCCATGCTGTTCTGCGCCAGGCGCTGGGCCTGTTCGCGGGTCATGCCGAGGCTGTCGTGCAGGGCGATGAAGTTCTCGGCGACATAGCCACCGAAGTAGGCCGGGTCGTCGGAGTTCACCGTGACCTTCACGCCGCGCTCGAGCATTTGCAGGATGTTGTGCTGGCGCATGTCGTCGAACACGCAGAGCTTGGTGTTGGACAGCGGGCAGACGGTGAGCGGGATCTGCTCGTCGATGATGCGCTGCATCAGGCGCTCGTCCTCGATGGCGCGTACACCGTGGTCGATGCGTTCGATCTTGAGCAGATCGAGGGCTTCCCAGATGTACTCGGGCGGGCCTTCCTCGCCGGCGTGGGCCACGGTCAGCAGGCCCTCACTGCGCGCCTTGGCGAACACGCGCTCGAACAGGCGCGGCGGGAAGCCCATCTCGGAGCTGTCCAGGCCGACGGCAACGAAGGCGTCGCGGAACGGCATGGCCTGCTCCAGGGTCTTGAACGCCTCTTCTTCCGGCAGGTGACGCAGGAAGCTGAGGATCAGGCCGTAGCCGATGCCGAGCTGTTTCTCACCGTCGACCAACGCCTGCTGGATGCCGCGCAGCACGACTTCGAAGGGAATGCCGCGGTCGGTGTGTGTCTGCGGGTCGAAGAAGGGCTCGGTGTGCACCACGCCCTGTTCCTTGCACTTGAGCAGGTAGGCCCAGGTCAGGTCGTAGAAATCCTGCTCGGTACGCAGGACGTTGGCGCCCTGGTAGTAGAGGTCGAGGAATTCCTGCAGGTTGTTGAAGGCGTAGGCACTGCGCAGGCTGTCGACGTCGGCCCAGGGCAGGGCGATCTTGTTGCGCTCGGCCAGGGCGAACAGCAGCTCGGGCTCCAGCGAACCCTCCAGGTGCAGGTGCAGTTCGGCCTTGGGCAGCTCATTGATCCATTGGTGCATGGGCAATTCTCGTCATCAGGCGTTGATGGGGCGCGCATTCTACCTGCGCGGCTTGGTTGTAACAGGGCCGGGTGTCGCTTGGCCTCCTTGCGGGGCGGCGATGCGCTCTTGTAGGAGGGGCTGGGCGGCAAACTGCTTTGGCCGCGACGCTTTTGTGTAGGCCCGGTCGCGGCCAAGGCCCCTCCTACAGGTCTGGTGTTGCTTGGAACTTCATTGCGGCTGAAGCGGAGTGCCGCCCAGCCCTCCCACAAAAAACCAGACCTACCTTGTGGGAGTGGCTTGAGCCCCGATTGGGGGCGGCTCGGTGGTGAGTCGTGTCCAAGGCGGCTTGCCACCCAGCACTCCCCCAAACGCTCAGCCCTTGGCCTCTTCCCTGCGGTAAGCATAGGTGTCGGCGAAGCGCGAGAGCATGTAGGCGCTGCACGATACCGGCGGGTACTTGGCGGGGCTGTCGGCGCTGGAGCAGTTGGGCAGGCAGCTGATCTCGGTATCCGGATGCGGCTCGGCGAAGAACGGCATGGAGTAGCGGTCGACACCCAACGGGCTGATGACCCGGTGCGGCGTGGACTTGTACCGGTCGTTGCTCCAGCGCGCCATCATGTCGCCGATGTTGACCACGTAGGTGCCTTCGATCGGCGGCGCGTCGATCCACTCGCCGTTGACGTTCTGCACCTGCAGGCCGCCGGCATTGTCCTGGTACAGCAGAGTGATGCAGCCATAGTCGGTGTGCGCGCCGGCGCCCGGTTGATCGGCGCTGCTGGCGGCCTGCCGGGGCGGGTAGTGGATCATGCGCAGCACGCTGATCGGCTCGGCGAAGCGCTGGTCGAAGAAGTCTTCCTCGATGCCCAGGGCCTCGGCCATGGCGCGCAGCAGCGTCAGCGACAGGGCGTGCATGTCTTCGTAGTGGCCCTGCATCAGCGCCTGCCAGCCGGGAATGTCAGGGTGGCGGTTGGGGCCGCGCAGGGGCTTGCCGGCCAACACGTCGGGGTGTTCGGCCGCCATGTGGAAACCCATGTCGAAGGTTTCCTTGAAGTCGCTGGGCTGGGTCGGGTCGAGCTGCTCGGTGGCGATGGCGCCGTAGCCGCGGTGGTGGGCGCTCTGGGTGATGTCGATGCGCAGTTTTTCCTCGGCCGCGCGGGCGAAGAAATCCTCGGCGGCGGCTTTCAGTTCGGCGATGCGCGAGGGGGAAATCGGGTGGCCCTTGATGTAGTAGAAGCCCCATTCGCGGCACGCGGCGTCGATCTGCCGGGCCACGGCCTGACGGGCGGCGGGGTCGTTCTGGTACAGCGGGGCGATGTCGATGATGGGCAGTGAGTTCATGGTTGCTCCTGGAAGGTCTAGGTGCTGCGAGTCTTCTCGTACCCAGGGCAGCGGAAAGGGCGCCGGGGCGCCCTGGTGCGCGGTTCTTTCTCTGGGGAAAGGGACGGCGCGGTGGTGCTTGGTGGTGCTTGGTTTTGCTGTGTGGGCTTGTGTGGGAGCGACTTCAGTCGCGATCAGGGCCGACGCGGAGTGGCCTGGTTTATCGCGGCTAAAGCCGCTCCTACAAGTGTTGCTTACTTCGGCAACTCGGCAGTGATGCCTTTGACGTAGTAGTTCATGCCCGCCAGTTCGGCGTTGCTGGCGGTGGCGCCGGCTGCAATCTTGACCGTGCCGCTCTGGTCCATGATCGGGCCGGTGAACGGGTGGAAGGAGCCATCCTTGATGCTGGCGATGATGGTTTCGGCTTCAGCCTTCACGTCAGCCGGTACCAGATCGCTGATCGGCAGTTCGATGGTGCCTTCAGCCAGGCCGCCCCAGTAGTCCTGGGGTTTCCAGGTGCCGTCCATGACCGCCTGGGCGCTCTTGATGTAGTGCGGGCCCCAGTTGTTGACGATGGAGGTCAGCACGGCCTTCGGGCCGAAGTGGGCCATGTCCGAGGCGTAGCCCACGGCGTACACGCCACGGCGCTCGGCGGTCTGGATCGGCGCCGGGCTGTCGGTGTGCTGGAACACCACGTCCACGCCCTGGTCGATCAGGGCGTTGGCGGCGTCGGCTTCCTTGCCCGGGTCGAACCAGGAGTTGACCCACACCACCTTGATCTCGGTGCCGGGGTTGTACTTGTCCAGGGCCAGCTGGATGGAGTTGATGTCGCGGATCACTTCCGGGATCGGGAAGGAGGCGATGTAGCCGATCTTCTTGCTCTTGGTCATCTTCGCGGCGAGGTAGCCGCCGACGTAGCGACCTTCATAGGATGTCGACAGGTAGGTGCCGAGGTTCTTGTCCTGCTTGTAACCGGTGGCGTGTTCGAACGTCACTTTCGGGAACTGTTTGGCGACCTTGGCGGTGGGGTTCATATAGCCGAACGAGGTGGTGAACACCAGGTCGTAGCCCCCCTTGGCCATGTTGCGGATAACGCGCTCGGCGTCAGCGCCCTCGGCGACGTTCTCGACGAAGCTGGTTTCCACCTTGTCGCCGAACTGCTTGATCAGCGCCTGGCGGCCCTGCTCATGCTGGTAGGTCCAGCCGTGGTCGCCGATCGGGCCGACATAGACGAAGCCGACTTTCAGCGGGTCGGCGGCGGAAGCGCTCAGCACGGTGCTGAAGCCAATGGCGGCGGCCAGGCCGCGCAGCAGGTTCTTGCTCTTCTTCTGGTGCATCTGGGGGTGTGCTCCTGGTGGTCTTGTGTGGTGGCCGTGTCGGGCTGCCTTCTCATTGCAAAAAATTGACCAACAAGACAACTGATTGAGGAAATCCGCTGTGCCGCGAATTTCGCTGCATGCGGAGTTGGATAAAGTTGTCGAAATGGTCAAAGACGGCGCACGGAAAAATTGGCTGGCTTGAAACTGGTGCAGGGCGATTGTGGTCGGTGGATTGCTATCGCGACTGAAGTCGCTCCCACAGGGTTGGGAGCTGGTGCTTTTGTGGGAGCGGCTTTAGCCGCGATGAGGCCGGCCTATACTGCGCAGACCTATCTGGAGCAATGGAATGCCCCAAGCCCGTAAACCTCACTCAGGCAATCTGCGCATCGGTCGCTATTCGGCAGCGCAGCAGCTGTATCTGCTGACAGCTACCACACATGATCGCCTGCCAATCTTCACCGACTTCACTTGTGCCCGCCTGCTGATCACTGAGCTGCGCCAAACCCAGTGCGATGGCTTGGTGGAGTCGCTAGCCTGGGTCGTCATGCCGGATCACTTTCATTGGCTGGTGAGCCTGCGTAGCGGTTCGTTAGAGCAGCTCATGCAGCGGGTGAAGGGGCGTAGTGCACGGCAACTGAGCCTGGAGTTGGGCCAATCCGGGACGATCTGGCAGAGCGGCTTTCATGATGGCGCTGTGCGGCGGGAAGAAGATGTGCAGGCTGTGGCCAGGTACATCGTGGCCAATCCGTTGCGGGCCGGGTTGGTGCAGCGGCTTGGCGACTATCCGTTCTGGGATGCGGTGTGGCTCTGAGCTGGCCTCATCGCGACTGAAGTCGCTCCCACAAGGCACGACTTGGATTTTGTGGGAGCGGCTTTAGCCGCGATGCTTTTCTAGCTCTCAGGCCACGAGGGCTCTCAATGCCCCGCCCGCCACGGCTGGCCCAGCGATACCGGGGCATACAGGCGGGTCTTGATCGCGTCGCGCGAGAGGATCACCAGCACCACGATGGTGGCCACGTAGGGCAGCATGGCCAGCAGGTTGGACGGCACGCTCAGGCCGATGCCCTGGGCCACCAGGTGGAGGATGCTGGCCAGGCCGAACAGGTAGGCGCCGAGCAGTACGCGCATCACCCGCCAGCTGGCGAACACTACCAGGGCCAGGGCGATCCAGCCGCGCCCGGCGCTCATGTTTTCCGCCCACATCGGCGTGTAGGCCAGCGACAGGTAGGCACCGGCCATGCCGGCCATGGCACCGCCGAACAGCACGGCCAGGGTGCGTACGCGCATCACCGGCAGGCCCATGGCGCTGGCGGCGTCGGGGTTCTCGCCGACGGCCTGGATGATCAAGCCCAGGCGGCTTTTCAGCAGGACCCAGGCGATCAGGGCGAACAGAGCGAAGGACAGGTACACCAGCACATCCTGGTTGAACAGCATGTGGCCGAGCAGGGGAATGTCGCTGAGCAGCGGGATGGCCACCGGCTCGAAGCCGGCCAGCGGCTTGCCGACCCAGGCGGCGCCGACGAAGGCCGACAGGCCGATGCCGAAGATGGTCAGGGCCAGGCCGGTGGCCACCTGGTTGGCCTGGCAGCCGAGGGCGACCAGGGCGAACAGCGAGGCCAGCAGCATACCGGCCAGGCAGGCCAGCAGCACGCCGAACCACAGGCTGCCGCTGGCGAAGGCGACGATAAAGCCGATCACCGCGCCGAACAGCATCATGCCTTCCTGGCCGAGGTTGAGTACGCCGGTCTTCTCGCAGACCAGTTCGCCGAGGGCCACCAGCAGCAGCGGCGTGCCGCAGCGCACCATGGCGTAGAGGATGTTGCTGACGAGATCGAGATCCATAGTTGTAGCCTCAGGCTGCACGCGCGGGGCGGCAGGGGGAAAGGGGGGCAATTCGGTGGTACGTGGGAGCGGCTTCAGCCGCGATGTCTTTCGCAGGCACCGAGGTGGCCCCAATCGCGGCTGAAGCCGCTCCCACAAAAAGAACGGTGTGCATCAGGCGCTGGCCGCTTCTGGCAATGCAGCGGGCTGGCGCTTTTTCAGGTTCAGGCGCACGCGGTAGTGGATCAGCAGGTCGCAGGCCAGCAGGAAGAACAGCATCATTCCCTGGAACAGCTCGGTCAGCGATTGCGGCAGGTTGAGGCTCATCTGCGCGTTCTCGCCGCCCAGGTAGAGCAGGGCCATGAGCAGGCCGGCGATGAGGATGCCGAGCGGGTTGAGGCGGCCAAGGAAGGCCACGGTAATGGCCGCGTAGCCGTAGCCCGGCGACACCTGCGGCACCAGCTGGCCGATCGGCCCTGTCACCTCGCAGACCCCGGCCAGACCGGCCAGGCCGCCGCTGATAAGCAGGGCCAGCCACACCAGCCGCTTCTCGCGAAAGCCCATCAGGCCGGCGGCGCGGCTGTCCATGCCGAGCACGCGGATCTGGAAACCGAGGAAGCTCTTCGACAGCAGCACCCACACCACCACTGCGGCCAGCAGCACCAGGTAGAAGCCGGCGTGCAGGCGCAGGTCTTCGAACAGCAGCGGCAGGCGGCTGGCGTCGCCGAACATGGCCGACTCGGGGAAGCTGAAGCCGTTGGGGTCCTTCAGCGGCCCATGCACGCAGAACAGCAACAGGTTCAGCGCGATGTAGTTGAGCATGATGGTGGTGAGGATTTCGTTGGCGTTGAAGTGCGTACGCAGCCAGGCCGCCAGCGCCGCCCACAAGGCGCCGGCCAGGACGCCGGTGAGGATCACCGCCGGCAGGGCCAGGGCCGAGTTCCAGTCGATGATGTTCACGGCCAGGGCGCTGCCGGCCAGGGCGCCGATCAACAGCTGGCCTTCGGCGCCGATGTTCCAGATACGCGCCTGGTAGGCCACCGCCAGACCCAGGGCGCAGAGCAGGATGGGGATGGCCTTGATCAGCAGTTCGGAGATGCCGTAGAGGTCCTGCACCGGCTCGATCAGCAGGACGTGGAAGGTTGCCAGCGGATCATGGCCGAGGGCGGCGAACAGGATGCCACCGCACAGCAGGGTGAGCAGGCCGGCGAGCAGGGGCGACAGCAGCAGGTGGCGACGCGACTGCTGCAGGCGGGGTTCGAGGGTCAGCAACATGGGATTCTCTTCAGGCTGCAGCAGGGTTGTCGAACTGGCCGGCCATCCAGCCGCCGACTTCGGTGACGTTGGTCTCGGCGGTGGCCTTGAGCGGCGACAGGCGCCCACTGCACAGAGCGCCGATGCGGTCGCTGATCTGGAACAGTTCGTCGAGGTCTTCGGAAATCACCAGGATCGCCGCACCGGCGTCGCGCAGGGCGATCAGCTCACGGTGGATGGTGGCGGCGGCGCCGACGTCGACGCCCCAGGTCGGGTGCGCGGCGACCAGCAGCTTGGGCTGCTGCATCACCTCGCGGCCGAGGATGAACTTCTGCAGGTTGCCGCCGGACAGGCTGCGCGCCGGGGTGTGCACGTCCGGGGTCTTTACTGCGAAACGCCGCACGATCTCCTCGGCCAGCGCCAGCACCTTGCCGCGCTTGACCAGGCCGGCGCCGACCAGGCCCTGATGAAAGGACGACAGCAGGGCGTTGTCGGCCAGGCTCATGTCCGGCACCGCGCCGTGGCCGAGGCGCTCGGCGGGCACGAAGGCCAGGCCCAGGCGGCGGCGGGCGTCCGGGTGCAGGTGGGCAATCGGTTGCTGGTCGAGGCTGATGCGTTCGCGCTCGCCGCGTGGCAGGCGGGCTTCGCCGGAGAGCAGGGCGAGCAGCTCGTCCTGGCCGTTGCCGGCAACCCCGGCGATGCCGACGATCTCGCCGCTGCGCACTTCCAGGCGCAGCTGGCTGAGCGAGGTGCCAAACGGATCGGCGTTGCGCCAGCTGAGGTCGTCCACGCGCAGGCGCGGCAGGCCGCCGCCGACCTTCGGGTAGCTGGCCTCCAGGCCTTCGGCGTCGCCGACCATAAGGCGTGCCAGCTCCAGGTCGCTGCACTCGGCCGGCACACAGTCACCGGACACGCGGCCGCCGCGCAATACCGTGGCGTTGTGGCACAGGGCGCGCACTTCGCCGAGCTTGTGGCTGATGAACAGAATGCTGCAGCCCTCGGCGGCCAGCGCGCGCAGGGTGACGAACAGCTCGTCGACTTCCTGCGGGGTGAGCACCGAGGTGGGCTCGTCGAGGATCAGCAGCTGGATGTCCTGCATCAGGCAACGGACGATTTCCACGCGTTGGCGTTCGCCGATCGACAGGCTGTGCACCAGGCGTTGTGGGTCCAGGCCCATGCCGTAGCGTTGCGATACCTCGCGGATGCGTCCTTCCAGCTGCTTCGGCGTACCAGCCTCGGCGCCCAGGGCCAGGGCGATGTTTTCCGCCACGGTGAGGGTCTCGAACAACGAGAAGTGCTGGAACACCATGCCGATGCCCAGTGCGCGCGCTTGTGCGGGGTCACGCACCTGCACGGTCTGGCCCTGCCAGAGCACCGTGCCCGAATCCGGTGCGGTCACACCGTAGATGATCTTCATCAGGGTGCTCTTGCCGGCGCCGTTCTCGCCGAGCAGGGCGTGGATCTCGCCGGCGTCGATGCGCAGGTCGATGCGGTCGTTGGCCAGGGTGCCGGGGTAGCGCTTGGTGATGGCGCGTAGCTCCAGGCGCGGAGGAGTGTTACTGCTGGACATGAAAAGCCCTGAATCAGGTGAGGATGCATTGCATAAGCAAGTTGTTGGCCAATTAGTCAGGAACTTTCGCCGAGCACTCTGCGCCGCGCCCATGGGGCCTGGGTTTGCGCTCGGCGCAGGAGTTTTCCACTTTTCCGCTGCCCGCCTGTGGTGCATGGTGGGCCTGAGTGCGCCATCTCGGGGAGTGCTCGGTGCGGTTGGATAAAAATCAATAAAAACAACGAGATAAATCGATAAAAGGTGACTGGCCAAATAATCGGCAAAGTGTACGCAGCCCCCATGGCAGGGGCTGTTGCGCTATTTGCTCAGGCTTTATCCACGAAGTTATCCACAGGCTTTGTGGATAATCCGCAGCCCTTGAGAATGATGTGTACCAGGGTGTCGCCGGCCTCGTTGAAGTCCTGGCGGGTCAGGCGCGTCTTGCCCATCACCCGGCAGATCTGCGAGCCGAAATCGGCGTAGTGCTGGGTGCTGCTCCAGATCAGGAAGATCAGGTGCAGCGGGTCGACCGGCTCCAGCTTGCCGGCGTCGATCCAGGCCTGGAATACCGCAGCGCGGCCGTGGAACCAGGTGCGGTAATCCTGGTTGAAATGCTGGCTCAGGCAGGGCCCGCCACTGATCACTTCCATGGCGAAGATCCGCGAAGCGTGTGGGTTGCAGCGGGAGAACTCGATCTTGGCGCGGATATAGCGGGTGATGGCCTCGGCGGGGTCGTCGTCCACCGTCAGCTGGTTGAAGGTGCTGTCCCACAGCTCGATGATGTTGGCCAGCACTGCCAGGTACAGGCCCAGTTTGTTGTTGAAGTAGTAGTGCAGGTTGGCCTTGGGCAGCCCGGCCTTGTCGGCGATGGCTTGCATGCTGGTGCCCTTGAAGCCGTGGCGAGCGAACTCTTCACCGGCCGCGGCCAGAATCACTTCCTCGTTGTGCTGGCGGATACGGCCAGGCGCTTTGTCCGGAGAGGGGTTGTGCGAGGGGATGTACAGGGTCATGAGGCGCTCGGCAGTGGCGGGAGGACCCCGAAGCTCCTGCAATTTCCTGACCAGATGATCACGAAATGCCGTATGGGCTGACATTACGCTCGGCCGCCCTTGTTTCTGCATTGGCTGTGGCCGCGACCGCGCTCTTGGTTCATGCATGGAGCTGGTGTCTGCAGCAGCAACCGTCTTTACTGCCCCGGCAGATCAACACGATGGAGCGTTCAACATGAAAACCAAGCTTGTGCCGTTAGCCATTGTCCTGGCCGTTGCGTCCAGCCAAGCGCACGCGATCAACGAGCAGTACCGCAAGAAGCTGGAGCGTTCTGGCTGTACCCAGGTTTCCGAGATGCAGGGCTGCGACATCAACAAGAGCAAAGAGGAGAACGCCAAGGCCGGTTTTGCTGCGCCTGAGGTTGCCGCGCCGAGTTCTGCCGGCGCGCCAGGCCGCCATCTGATCGCCAAGAGCGATTCGGGCGCGACGGTGGCGACCATCGTGATCGGCACTGATGGCAAGGTCACGGTCAACGGCAAGGAGGTGCCGAGCAAGCATGCCGGCGGTGCCCTGCATTTCCAGCAGGGCATGATCACCTACACGGTGCAGGACAATCCCGACGGGGAAAGCTTCTGGATGGATACCGACGCCGGCACCAAGGGCGGCATCGTCAAGCAGTAGTCGAACGGCCCGATTCCCACCGGGCCGCTTATGCGGCATCAGTGGCTACTGTCGAGCGCCGTTGTCGCGGCCTCGGCGCTGCGCTCCTGGGGCAGCAGCAGGCTGAGCAGGATGGCGGTCAGGCCACCACAGGTAATCGCCGAGTCGAACAGGTTCTGCACCAGCTTGGGCATGTGGTGCAGCAGGGTGGGTTGCGCGGCCACGCCCAGGCCGATGCCCAGCGAGGCGGCGATGATCAGCAGGCTGCGGCGATCCAGCTCGGCCTGCGAGAGGATGCGAATACCCGCCGCCGCCACGCTGCCGAACATCACCAGGGTGGCGCCACCGAGCACCGGCTTGGGAATCTGCTGTAGCACGGCGCCGATCAGCGGGAACAGGCCGAGGATGAACAACAGCGCTCCGATATACAGCCCGACATGACGGCTGGCGACGCCGGTCAGCTGAATCACGCCGTTGTTCTGCGCGAAGGTGGTGTTGGGGAAGGCGCTGAAGGTGGCGGCCAGCAGGCAGCTGACGCCATCGCCGAGTACTCCGCCCTTGAGGCGCTGCACGTACTCCGGGCCATCCAGGGGGCGGCGCGACAGCATGCAGTTGGCAGTGAGGTCGCCGACCGTTTCGATCGTGCTGATCAGGTAGATCAACGCCACCGGCAGGAATGCAGTCCAGTCGAAGGCGAAGCCGAAGTGGAAGGGCGTCGGCACGCTGATCAGCGGCAGGTCGGGCAGGTCGGGCAGGGCGTGTGGTGCCAGCTTGCCGCTGAACCAGGCGGCGACGCTGCCCACGACCAAGCCGATGATGATCGACGACAGGCGTACCCAGGGCTGCTGCGAGCGGTTGAGCAGGATGATGGTTGCCAGCACCAGGCCGCCCAGGGCCAGGTTGCCGGGGGCGCCGAAGTCCGGGGCATTGAAGCCGCCACCGAGGTCGGTGATGCCGACCTTGATCAGGCTGACGCCGATCAGGGTAATCACGATGCCGGTCACCAGTGGGGTGACGATGCGCTTGAGCTTGCCGATGAAGCGGCTCAGGACGATCTGCACGAAGGCACCGAAGAAGCACACACCGAAGATCATCGCCAGGATGTCTTCCGGGCTGCCGCCGCGACTTTTGACGATGAAGCCAGCCGACAACACGGCGCCGAGGAAGGCGAAGCTGGTGCCCTGCAGGCAGATCATGCCGGCGCCGATGCCGAATGGTCGGCGCGCCTGGATGAAGGTGCCGACCCCGGACACCATCAGCGCCATGCTGATCAGGTAGGGCAGATGGGCCCCCAGACCCAGGGCCGAACCGATCACCAGCGGCGGGGTGATGATGCCGACGAAGCTGGCGAGGATGTGCTGCAGGGCGGCGAACAGGGCCGGAGCCGGTTTGGGTCGGTCTTCCAGGCCGTAGAGCAGGTCGGAGCTGTGTTGGGTCATGCTGAGTCTCGAAACGCGGTGCGGTGGCCAGCCAGGCTGGGGCTGTCCGGCCGATTGCAAGAATCTGACCAGTTGATCAAATCACCTGTCGTTCGGGCGGCACGCACGGCCATAGAGAGAAAGCCCCTTGGCGGCGGCCTGGCGTTCGGCTCTGGTGTGGTGCGCGGCTGCACCGTGGCGGGGCAATTACTGCAGGCAGCGGTCAGCTAGATGGCTGACGATTTGGTCAGGTATGGCGTGCTAGAGCGGTTTTGATTTCTGTCGATCGGCGTTTCAGCGGCCTGGCATACGCCTTGCTTTGGTCGTCAGCGAGTATAAGCGGTTAGCGTCTGGCCATCGCGGCTGGCGCGGGACATTGCTCTTGTAGCCCCTATCGGGCTGCACACCCGTTGCGGGTGCTTGAACCTGGTCGGTATGGCCATGTGCGAGAGAGGAATTACCGTGGACTCAGTCCTGTCATTCGACACTTCCTTAGGTTGCTGTGCGCAGTCCCTGCGCCAGTGCACTCGTACCTGTTCTGCCTCCCTGACTGGCGCCCGCGTTGATCCGGGCAACCTCGTGTGCGCTTTGCCACGCCGAGGTTGCGACGTCCGCTGCGTTAATTCGTTGGAGAACAATTCCATGACTCATCGCCTTGCCGTGCTCCCCGTTGCTTCTTTCGTGCGCAAAACCCTGGGCCGCAGCCTGCTGCTGGCCCTGTTCGGCTCCTCGCTGGCTCAGGCCAACGACAAGGTCGTGCTGCTCACCTCCTGGTATGCCCAGGCCGAACACGGCGGTTTCTACCAGGCCGTCGCCGAGGGCCTGTATGCCGAGGAGGGCCTGGACGTGACCATCCGCATGGGTGGCCCGCAGGTCAACGGCATGCAGCTGCTGCTCAACAAGCAGGCCGACGTGATCGTCAACTACGACCTGCAGGTGCTCAAGAGCCGCGAGCAGGGGCTGCCGGTGGTGGCCATCGGCGCCGCCTTCCAGGGTGACCCGCAGGGCATGCTGACCCACGCCGACGTGCAGGGCCTGGATGACCTGGGCGACAAGAAGGTGCTGGTGTCCACCTCCGGGCAGACCACCTGGTGGCCCTGGCTGAAGAGCCAGTACGGGCTGAGCGATGCCCAGGCGCGCCCCTATACCTTCAACCTACAGCCGTTCTTCGCCGATGCCGACACCGCGCAGCAGGGCTATGCCAGCTCCGAGCTGTTCCAGGCGCTGAAGGCGGGCAAGCAGGTCAACTTCTACCTGTTCGCCGACTCCGGCTACCCGCCCTATGGATCGACTCTGGTGACCCGCAAGGATGTGATCGATGAGCGCCCCGAAGTGCTGCAGCGCTTCGTCAAGGCCAGCATGCTCGGCTGGAAGCACTACCTGGCCAACCCGGCCCCGGCCAACGCGCTGATCAAGCAGGACAACCCGAGCATGGACGACGAACTGCTCGACTGGGGCGTCAGCAAGCTCAAGGAATATCGCCTGGTCGAGGGCGGCGACGCCGCCAGCCAGGGCATTGGCGTGATGACCGATGCGCGCTGGCAGGCCACCCGCGACTTCATGGTCAAGACCGGCCTGCTCAACGACAGCACCGACTGGAAACCGGCCTACGACACGCGCTTCGTGCGCGACCTGAACATCCTGCCGGATGCCGCCAGCCAGGCCAGCAACTGATCTCGAGAACACAGAGGCGCCGCGCCGTCAGCGCGAGCGCCCGCGAAGACTGATGAGGTAGAACCATGCTTGTAACTCAACAACCCGTACTGCGCCGCTTCTGGTACGCGCTGATGCCGGTCACCCAGCTTGCCGAGGGCCCGCAACCCTTCACCTTGCTCGGCGAGCGCATCGTGCTGTTCATGGGCAAGGAGGGGCCGGTGGCCCTGGCCGATCGTTGCTGCCATCGCACTGCCCAGCTGTCCAAGGGCTGGGTCGAGGACGGCGTGATCGTCTGTGGCTACCACGGCTGGCGCTACGACCAGAGCGGCGCCTGCGTGTGCATTCCGCAGCAGGCCGAAGGCGCGCCGATCCCGGCCGGTGCCCGCACCGACGCCTATCACTGCCAGGAAAAATACGGCTACGTGTGGGTCTGCCTGGGCGAGCCGCTGCAGGCGATTCCCGACTTCGAGGAAGACGGCCAGCCGCAGTACCGGCGCATCTTCCAGTTCTATGAAGAGTGGCAGACCAGCCCGCTGCGCTTCATGGAGAACTCCTTCGACAACTCGCACTTCAGCTTCGTGCACAAGGCCAACTTCGGCATGCTCGACCAGCCCAAACCGTCCTCCTATCGCCTGGAGGAAACCGAGTGGGGCTTCGAGGCGGAAACCATCGTGCCGATCAACAACCCGCCGGCCGGGCACCGGGTTACCGGTTCCAGCGCGCCGACCACCACCCGCCACCTGTTCAACCGCTGGTACCTGCCGTTCGTGCGCCGTTTCGGCTGCACCTACCCGGACAGCGGCATCCACCACATCATCTACAACTGCGCCACGCCGATCGACGACAAGCGCATCCAGCTGGTGCAGTGGCTGTACCGCAACGACGACGAGGCCAGTTGCAGCACCGAGGAGCTGATCGCCTGGGATGCGCCGATCACCCTGGAGGACAAGGAAATCCTCGAAGCCACCGACTACGACGCCTGCGTCGATACCCGCCGGCGTGTGGAGTTCCACATGGAGTCGGACAAGCCGGGGCTGATCATGCGCAAGCAGCTGTTCGCCCTGCTACAGGCGCATGGTGAGGAGGAACAGTTCCGCCCAGCCGGTATGCCGCTATGAACGCCGCCCTCGATCCACACCTGAGCGAGGCGGTGCCGGTGCTGCTGGCCAACCAGGTGGAAAAAACCTACCCCAACGGCACCCATGCCCTGCAGCGCATGAAGCTGGAGATCGGCCGCGGCGAGTTCGTCTCGCTGCTCGGCCCCTCCGGCTGCGGCAAGAGCACCCTGCTGAAGATGTTCGCCGGGCTGGAGCAGCCCTCGGCCGGGCATGTGCGCTGGTGGGGCAAGGGCGCGATCAACCCGAGCGCCGATGAGCAGAAGCTGGCCATGGTGTTCCAGGAAGCCACCCTGATGCCCTGGGCCAAGGTTGCCGACAACGTGCGCCTGCCGCTCGACCTGGCCGGTGTGGCGCAGGACGAGAGCCGGCCACGGGTGCAGGCGGCGCTAGAGCTGGTCGGCCTGGGCAAGTTCGGTGGGGTCTACCCGCGCGAGCTCTCCGGCGGCATGCAGATGCGTGCCTCCATCGCCCGCGCCCTGGCCACCGAGCCCAACCTGCTGCTGATGGACGAGCCGTTCGGTGCCCTCGACGAGTTCACCCGCAACCGCTTGGACAGCGACCTGCGTCAGCTCTGGGCGCAGCGCGACCTGACCGTGGTGTTCGTCACCCACAGCATCTACGAGGCGGTGTTTCTCTCCTCGCGGGTGGTGGTGATGGGCGCGCGTCCGGGCCGGGTACTGGCCGACGTGGCCATCGACGGGCCGGCCGTGCGTGACGAGGCCTATCGCACCTCGGCGGCGTTTATCGAACAGTGCGCACAGCTGTCGGCGCTGCTGGCCGAGGCGAACGGGGAGGGCGGCCATTGAACGCGTTGATCCTGATATTCCTCCACCCAGCCCTGCGGGAGATTCACCATGAGCACTTCTAATGCAACGCCTTGGCTGAGCAACCCGGCCGTGCAAAACATCTGCGCGCCGATCCTGGTTGGCGCCGTGCTGCTCGGCCTCTGGCAGTTCCTCTGCGTGGCGCTCAAGGTGCCGGTGTATCTGGTGCCCAGCCCGGTCGACATCGGCCAGACCCTGCTGGTCGACGGGCCGATGCTGCTCGGCGCACTGTGGATGACCCTGAAGATCACCTTCCTCTCGTTCGCCCTGGCCGTGGTGCTGGGCGTGGCGGTGGCCTTCCTGTTCGTGCAGAGCCGGGTGATCGAGGCCAGCCTGTTCCCCTATGCGATCCTGCTGCAGGTCACGCCGGTGGTGGCGATTGCCCCGCTGATCATCATCTGGGTCAGCAACACCACGCTGGCGCTGGTGGTCTGCGCGACCCTGGTGGCGATCTTCCCGGTCATCTCCAACACCGTGCTGGGTCTGCGCAGCGTCAACCCCGGGCTGCTCAACCTGTTCCGCCTGAACCGCGCGAGCCGCTGGCAGACCTTGCTGCGCCTGCGTATTCCCAGTGCCCTGCCGTACTTCTTCGGCGGCCTGCGCATCGCCAGTGGCCTGGCCCTGATCGGCGCGGTGGTGGCGGAATTCGTCGCCGGCACCGGCGGCACCGGGGCGGGGCTGGCGTACCAGATCCTGCAGGCCGGCTTCCAGCTCAACATCCCGCGCCTGTTCGCCGCGCTGGTGCTGATAGCCCTGACCGGCATCCTGCTGTTCAGCTGCATGGCCCTGCTGGCGCGCCTGTCGCTGCGCCACTGGCACGAGAGCGAACAGGGCTGACTTTTTCCGCGCCGCCACGGCGGCGCCTAGCAAGGACTCGAACATGAACCACACCGACAGCTGGCTGATCCGCAACGCCAGCGCCATTCTCACCGGCCTGCCGGGCGCCGCCGCGCGCCACGCCGGGCCGGATATCCGCGTGCGGGGCGGGCGCATCGTCGCCCTCGGCCACCTCGACCCCGAGCCCGGCGAGGCGCAGATCGACGCGCGCGACTGCGTGATCTACCCGGCCTGGATCAACACCCACCATCACCTGTTCCAGTCGCTGCTCAAGGGCGAGCCGCAGGGTCTCAACCAGAGCCTGACGCCCTGGCTGGCGGCCACGCCGTATCGCTTTCGTGGCGCCTTCGACGAGGCCAGCTTCCGCCTGGCGGCGCGCATCGGCCTGATCGAACTGGCCCGCTCGGGCTGCGCCACGGTGGCCGATCACCACTACCTGTACTACCCGGGCATGCCGTTCGACAGCGCCGCCATCCTGTTCGAGGAGGCCGAGGCGCTGGGCCTGCGCTTTGTCCTGTGTCGCGGTGGCGCCACCCAGACCCGCCAGCTCGAAGCAGACTTGCCCCAGGCGCTGCGCCCGGAACGGCTGGACGACTACCTGGCCGACGTCGAACGCCTGACCGCGCGCTACCACGACCCGGCGGCGGACGCCTGGCGCCGCGTGGTGGTGGCGCCGACCACCACCCTGCATTCGACCACCCCGGACGAGCTGCGCGAAACCGCGCGCCTGGCCCGCACACTGGGCCTGCGCCTGCACAGCCATCTGTCCGAAACGGTGGACTACCTGGACGCGGCACGGGCCAAGTTCGGCATGACGCCCATCCAGTTCTGCGCCGAGTACGAATGGCTGGGCGCGGACGTGTGGTTCGCCCACCTGGTCAAACTGTTGCCGGAGGAAGTGCGCCTGCTCGGCGAAACCGGCAGCGGCATCGCCCACTGCCCGCAGAGCAACGCGCGCCTGGGCAGCGGCATCGCCGACCTGGTGGCGCTGGAGGCGGCCGGGGTGCAGGTATCCATCGGCGTCGACGGCTCCGCCTCCAACGAGGCCTGCGACATGCTCAGCGAAACCCACGCTGCCTGGTTGTTGCAGCGCGCCCGCAAGGGCGAACAGGCCCGGCCGCGTTATGCCGGTGGCGAGTTCGAGGGCGGCGCCGATGCCGCCAGTATCGAGGATGTGCTGCGCTGGGGCACCGCTGGCGGCGCTGCCGTGCTCGGCCTCAGCGATCTCGGTACGCTGGCGCCGGGACAGGCGGCCGACCTCGCCATCTACCGCCTGGACCAGCCGCGCTACTTCGGCCTGCATGACCCGGCCATCGGCCCAATCGCCTGCGGCGGCGGCGCCAGCCTCAAGCGCCTGCTGGTGGGCGGGCGCAGCGTGGTCGAAGACGACCAGGTGCCGGGTGTCGATCTGGCCGAACTGGCTCACCAGGCCCGGCAGGCCGTGCGTGGTCTGCAACAGCGTGCCGGTGTGCGCTCATGAGTTGGCTGGAGATGAAGGTGCGCGGCCTGCGCGAGGAGGCTGCGGACATTCTCGCGGTCGAGTTGTGCAGGGCCGATGGTACGGCGCTGCCCTTCACCTGGGGGGCGGGTGCCCATGTCGACCTACAGCTGGGCAATGGCCTGGTGCGCCAGTACTCGCTGACCAACCTGGCCGAGGACGCAGCTCTGCACGTCGCGATCAAGCGCGAAGCGGACTCGCGTGGCGGCTCGCGCTGGCTGCACGAGCAGCTGCGCATCGGCTCGCGCGTGCAGGTCGGTGTGCCGCGCAACCTGTTCCCGCTGCAGGACGGCGACGACGAGGTGTGGCTGGTCGCGGCTGGCATCGGCATCACCCCTTTGCTGGCCATGTACCGCCACTGCCTACGTCGGGGCCGGCCGGTGTGCCTGCTGTATTTTGCCCGCAGCGAGGCGCACCTGGCCTTCGCCGCGACCTTTGCCGGCGATGCGCGGGCCAGCCTGATCTGCGGCCTGCCGGCGGACGAAGTTAGCGGCCGCCTGCGCGCCGAACTGCCGACCTGGCGCCCGGGCTTGCAGCTCTACACCTGCGGCCCGGCGGTGTTCATGGAACAGGTGATGGCCCAGGCCGCCGCCGCCGGCTGGCCCGATGAGGCGCGCCATCAGGAGCACTTCCAGGCACCGGCCAACCCGGCCGAGGTCCAGGGTGGTTTTGAACTGGTGCTGGCGCGCAGCGGTCAGCGCGTCACGGTCCAGGCCGGCGAAAGCCTGGTGGCCGCCGCGGCGCGGGTCGGCGTCGGCATTCCCACCTCCTGCGGCATGGGCATGTGTGGCTGCTGCGTGACCCGCGTGCTGTCTGGCACTCCCGAACACCGGGATCAATACCTTTCTGACGCCGAGCAGGCTTCTGGGGAATGGTTGATGCCGTGCGTTTCAGGCTGCCAAGGCGCGCGGCTGGAGCTGGACTGCTGACACCTCACGTAATGCTCCTTTGCCCTGCGCCCGAAAGGTCGCGGGGTTTTTCTGCCGGCGAAGCAAGGGGCACTCAGGTTTTACTGGCAAGTGTTTGGATTCGTCAGGGCACACCTAAAAGCTGGGCTGGCTGAAGCGTCCCAAGGCTGCTTGTGAGTAACGGCAGGAGTCGGCCAGAAGCCGTCGTCCAGAGTTTCAGCGGAAAAGGCCAGTGCCATCACAAGCCGCTATAGCGGGCATGAGTCAGTGATATTGGCGCTTGCGCCAGCCAGCCCCTAGAGTCGGGCGCGGTACTTATTCCTAACAAGATCCATACGAGCCTTTCCATGCCTAGCTTTCGCCTTAGCGCCCTTGCCCTGGCGCTTGTTCTTTCGCCAGTTCATGCCGAACAGGCATCCCCTGCCAAGCCCGCCACCGAGATTACCCGCGAGCGCAACCAGGCCTGGTTGCAGCGTCTGCCGTTCGCCGACCGCGCCGACTTCGATGCTGCCAGTCGCGGGCTTATCGAGCCCTTCACCGGCGTGGTCGAGAACGCCGACGGCAAGCCGGTGTGGAACCGCATGGCCTACAACTTCCTCGACGGCAATGCTCCGGCCAGCGTCAATCCCAGCCTGTGGCGTATCGCCCAGCTGAACAACATCGCCGGTCTGTTCGAGGTGCGCGAGCGGGTCTACCAGATCCGCGGCATGGATCTGTCGAACATGACCCTCATCGAGGGCGACAGCGGCCTGATCATCATCGACCCGCTGATCAGCACCGAAACCGCCCGCGCCGGCCTCGAGCTGTACTACAAGCACCGCCCGCGCAAGCCGGTAGTCGCGGTGATCTACAGCCACTCTCACGTCGATCACTTCGGTGGTGTGCGCGGGGTGATCGACGAGGCCGACGTCAAGGCTGGCAAGGTCAAGGTGATCGCACCTGAAGGCTTTTACGAACATGCGGTCAGCGAGAACGTGCTGGCCGGTCCGGCGATGATGCGCCGCGCCCAGTACATGTACGGCGCTCTGCTGCCGCGCGGAGAGCGCGGCCAGGTCGATTCCGGTCTCGGCAAGGGCACGCCGAGCAACGCCACGGTGACCCTGATTGCCCCTACCGATCTGATCGCCGAGCCGCTGGAGACTCATGTGGTCGACGGCGTTGAGATCGAGTTCCAGCTCACCCCCGGCACCGAGGCGCCGGCGGAAATGAACATGTACTTCCCGCAGTTCAAGACCCTGTGCATGGCCGAGAACGCCACCCACACCCAGCACAACGTGCTGACCCTGCGTGGCGCGCTGGTACGCGACTCGAAGATCTGGGCGCACTATCTGGATGACGCTCTGATGCGTTACGGCGACAAGGCCGAGGTGCTGTTTGCCCAGCACCACTGGCCGACCTGGGGCGGCGGCAAGATCCGCGAATACCTGGCCGACCAGCGCGACATGTACGCCTTCCTCGACAGCCAGACGCTACGCCTGATCAACCAGGGCCTGACTCCGACCGAGATCGCCGCCAAGCTGCAATCCCTGCCACCGCGCCTGGCCAGCAAGTGGTACAGCCGCGACTACTACGGTTCGCTCAGTCACAACGTGCGCGCCGTGTACCAGCGCTACATGGGCTTCTACGACGGTAACCCGGCCAACCTCGACCCGCTGCCGCCGGAGGATGCAGGGCGCCGCTATGTGGCCGCCATGGGTGGTGCCGATGCGGTGTTGCAGACGGCCCGCCAGGCCTTCGCCGACGGCGACTACCGCTGGGCGGCGCAGCTGCTCAACCACTTGGTATTCGCCGAGCCGGACAACGCGGCGGCGCGCCAGTTGCAGGCCGATACCCTTGAGCAGCTCGGTTACCAGAGCGAGAACGCCACCTGGCGCAATGTCTACCTCAGCGGCGCTCACGAGCTGCGCGAGGGCGTGGCCAAGTCCCGCGCGCGCTATGGCGCGCCGGACCTGGTGCGGGCGCTGACCCCGAGCATGTTCTTCGATTACCTGGCGGTGCGCATCGACGCAATGAAGGCAGCCGACGAGGATCTGTTGATCAACTGGCGCTTCACCGACCTCGACGAGGACTACGCATTGACTCTGCGCAATGGTGTGCTGACCCAGCGCAAGGGTTCGCGCCACGCCAAGGCGGACGTTGACCTGAGCATGACCAAGGCGCTGCTCGACCGCATCGCGCTGAAGGAAACCGGCTTTCTCAAGGAAGCCACCATCGGCGGCATCGAGTTCGAGAGTGGTCGCTTCAAGCTGCTCAAGCTGCTCGGCGGCCTCGAAGAAGCGAACCCGCAGTTCAACCTGGTAACGCCCTGAGTACGGCTGGAACAAGGCCCCGCACGATTCGGCTCGTGCGGGGCCTTGTTTATTGGGCGAGCCGGATGGCGGGTGGCAACCAGCGCCGGTCGAGCACTTCCGCTTGTGGCCAGTACAGGCGCAGAAACAGATTGAAGCGGCCTTCCGGGGCCGGCAGCCAGTTGCTGTGTCGGGTGGCATCGGCCGGTTGCTCATGCTGGATATAAAGATCCAGCGAGCCATCGGCGTTGTAGTGCAAGTCGTCGCGGTCGCCGAGGGCGTAGCGATCCAGTGGGTTGGCCGAGAGCAATTGGCGCTCGTCGTACAGGGTCAGCGACCAGAAGGCTCGTGCTGGCGGCAGCTGGTCGCTGGCGAAGTGCAGCACGTAACGCTGCTGGCCGCTCAGCGGTTGGCCCTCGTTGTCCGTGTGCAAGTTGGGGTAGATGGCGTCCTCCGGCGCGTTGGCGCCCAAGCCGAGCTTGGCCACCAGTGCACGCTGCTGGTAGCGGGTGCCGTACTCCCCCAGCCCGTAGCCGATACGCCAGCCGTTGTAGGTCTTGCGTTCGCCCATCAGGCGCTGGCTGTCGTCGAGCAGGGCGACGACCTTGCGATAACCGAGCGCGCTGCCCAGCCGCTGCAATGGCGACTGCCGCGGCTGACAGTCGTCGGTGAGCAGGCCGGTGGCACGGATGCGGGCAAGCATAGGCGCGTCGGCGGGGCGCGGCGGATTGTCGTGCAGCAGCTGGCAGAAGGTATGGAAGAAGGTGGCACGATCCCAGCCTGCCAGCTGGCGATCCGGGCCCTTGTCGCGCTCTAGTGGTGGCAGCTCGACCATCGCTGCCGGTGCCTCGGCGCTGGTCTGTCCTTGCCAGGTTCTCAGCGGCATCAGTCGGAAACGCTGCTGCAGCGCGTGGACCTCGGCGTAATCCTCTGGTCCAGCGCTCTTGATGCGTCCAATCATCCAGGCCATCTGCGTGGGGACGAGGATCGTCTGCATGCCGGCCGGCACCTTGCCCTGCCAGGTCGGGCCAACCACTAGGAAATCTCTGGCGCCGGTGCCGATGGTGCGGGTGCCGGGGCTGCTCACCACGTTGGTCCAGGCATCCATGATCGGCATCATGTAATAGTGCCCGCGGGTGTCGGGGATGCTCATCACCACCGGCCCCTGGCGCAGATCGAAGTGGACGATGCTGTAGAGGGTGTCGACGTTGGGCGAAACCACGCTGTTGAAGCTGGCGTCGGGGAAGCGTTTGCTGTGACGGAAGCCATTGATGGCGGTGGTGCCGAGCAGCTTCTGGTGCTGCTTGGTCAGCTCCATGAGTACCAGCGGGTAGCCGAACAGATAGGCCTGGGCGGTTTCCCTTGCCTGTTGCAGAACACTGTGGGTGGCGATGCCGGCGGCGAGCAGCGCCCCACTGCCGAGCGCAATCCCCCAGCGGGCCTTCCTAGTCAGCCTCATGGGCAAGCCTCCGTGCAGGCGCGGCAGTCGAGGGAGTCATCATTGTTTTTGTTCTCCTTTGTGGTGATGGATCAAGGTGGGGCAACCCTGAGCAGGGCGCCGTGGATTGCCAGCAGCGCCATGACCAGCAGCGCCAGGCTGGTGCCGAGTACCGGGAGCAGTTGGGCGCGACCGCGCTCATCGCGCAGCATCGCCAGGCTGTGCCGGTAGCGGCGCCGCTGACCGAGCCAGAGCAATGCGGCACTGCCCAGGGCGAGCAGCGTCACTGCCAGCTCCTGGTCGCGTAGCGCCAGGCAGGTGATGACCAACAGCGAGAGTTGCGTGCGACGCCAGGCCAGCTCGGTGCGCTCGGCCTGCAGGCCGGGGTCGTGCGGCTGGTCAGCCATGCCAGCGTGGCCAGAACAGACCGACCAGGATCAGTGCCGCCAGGCAACAGCCGACGGCCAGCAGCGGCACCAGCACCGGCAGGGGCAAGGCGCGGCGATGGCGCAGTGCACGTTCCACCGCGAGCCAACGCAGGCAGGCGCCCGTACTGACCAGGATGCTCAGTGCCAGCAGGCTAAGGGTGATGATCAGCCGTAGCTGTGGCCCGAAGGCATTGCCGGCGAAGGTCTCGACGGCAATGCCACCGCCGAGCAGGGCCAGTGCAGTGCGAATCCAGGCCAGGAAAGTGCGTTCGTTGGCCAGGGTAAAGCGAGGGTCAGGTTCGTCGCCGCCGAGCAGGCGTTGGCTGAGCGGTGGGCGATGTGTGGGAGCGTGCATGGCGGACCGCCAGATAAAAGGCGCCGCCGGGTTCGGGGGCCCGACGACGCGAAAGACCGAAATCAGCGCAGGCCTTTGCTGCGCAGGGCGCCTGGCGAGTAGTCGGAGACACTGGCCTGGTAGCCGAAGTCGAACGGCTTGCGCTGTTCGTTGGTCAGCCCCGAGGCGATGTAGCGGCCGTTGTTGAGGTCGTAGGTCACTTCCATCGCATTGACCGCCGCCTTGCCGGCGGGGTGGTAGAAGCTGTGTGCCTCGCCGATGCGCCACAGCTCACCGCGACTGTCGTAGTGGTCGGCCTCGACAATCGCCCAGGTGTCCTCGTCGATGAAGTAGTGGCGCTTGCTGTAGATGTGGCGCATGCCGGGTTTCAGTGTGGCAACCACTTCCCAGACGCGATGCAGCTCGTAGCGGGTCGCGTCCGGCTTGACGTGGCCGGGCTGGATCAGCTCCTCGTAGCTCAGTTCCGGCGAGGCCAGACGGTAGCTGTTGTAGGGCACGTAGAGTGTCTTCTTGCCCACCAGCTCCCAGTCGTAGCGGTCTGGCGCGCCGTTGAACATGTCGCGGCTGTCGGCAGTGCGCAGGCCGGCGGTGGTCGGGCCAGCAGTGTCGTAGGCGATGCTCGGCGCACGCCGTACGCGGCGCTGGCCGGCGCTGTAGATCCAGGATAGACGCGGCTCGGCGACCTGGTCGACGGTTTCGTGCACCAGCACCACTTCACCGACCATGCGCGACGGCGCGGTGATCTTGTGGCTGTAGTAGTAGAGGATGTTGCGCGCATCGTCTGGCTCCAGCCCCTTCACCGCATCGCGACGGGTGAAGTACTGCTGAGTGGTCATGATGCTGTAGCTGCCATCCTTCTGCGGCGCCGCGCTGTCGTTGGTCAGGCTGGAGCTGGCGTTGCGGTTGCGCGTGAGGTGGTTCCACAGCACCTCCAGGCCGTTCTGCGGAATCGGAAAGGCGACCACACCGGCGAAACCTTCCAGGCCGTTGCCGTCGTTGATCAATCGTGCAGCGGTGGCGTTGTGCGCCGCCGACTCGGCCACGGCATCCGTCACGGCGACCGAGCGATGGCTCGGGTACACAGGCAGGCGCAGGCTGCCGGGGAAGCGCTGCAGCAGGGCGATCTGCCCGGGGCTGAGGTGCTCGCGGTACTGCTCGAAATTGCTCGCGTCAATGCTGAACAGCGGCTGCTCGTCCTTGAAGGGGTCGAGCGGCGTGCCGTTGGCGGCGAACTGTACCTGGGTCTTCAGGCCGCCGTCCCAGGCGGGGATCGTGCCGTCGCTGCTGGCGCCGCGTTCGGCCCCAATCGGGGTCAGGCTGTTCTGCAGTTTCGCCGCTTCGTCCGCGCTGACCGCCGCCAGGGCATTGCCGGCCAGCAGGAGGGCGCAGAACAGTGCGCCGCCACGCACCAGGCTGTGGTTCTGTTTCATGGGTAACTCCGCTTAGAAATTGACGCCGACGCTGATCGACACGTAGTCGCGATCGCCGCGGGTGCCGTAGTCGCCGTCGATGTAGTCGGTGTACGCCAGGCTGGCGTTGTAGGTGTTGTTCAGCGAGGCATCCAGGCCGAGACTGATGGCCTTGGAGCCTTCGTTGAAGGCCGAGCCCTCGCCAGGGCCGTTGCCGTCCACGTCGTGCTGCCACGACAGGTTCGGACGCAGGTCGATGCCCGCTACCGCGTTCGGGTAGCTGAGGCTGGCGCGCATCCGGTAACCCCAGGAGAAACGGGTGAGGAAGCCGTCGTCATTACAGTGCTCGGGCGTCTTCGACAGCGCCGCGCAGTTGCCGCTGGCCAGCACACCGTTGCCGTAGGTGCCATTGCGTCCGTAGCGCGGACCGAAGGTGCCCTCCAGACCGCCGACCCAGGTGGCGCCGGCTTCGCCCACCAGCACCAGCTGGTCGGCACCGAGTACCTGGGCGAAGGAATGGGTTGCGGTGACCTGAGCCTGAGTGACTTCCTTGCGTCGGTAACCGTTGAACAGTGCGCTGTCCTGCGCCGGACGGATGCCCTCGGCCACCAGCGGCGAGCGCGCCGGGCTGTTCAGCAGCGACTGGATGACATCGGTACCGTTGAGCTGGATCGGCATGTTCGGCCGGTAGCTGATCTCGCCCTGCAGGGCGGTGCCGGTATCCAGGTTGGTAGAGAACGACAGGCCGTACAGGCGGATGTCCTCGGGGTACTGGGCCACGTACTGCGAGGTGCCCAGGCGCAGCGCACCGACCAACGACTGACCGCTGGCGCTGCCGAGGAAGGCCGCGCAGTTGGCCAGTGGTACGCCGATATTGCTGCACAGCTGCGGAGCGAAGGTGGTGTTGGTGTAGTACGGGCTGCTGATGGTGCCCATATAGGGCAGGCGGCTGTGGTAGTTGGCCACGTAGGCACCGAACTCGGTGTCCAGCTCAGCGGCGAACCAGCGCAGCGACAGGCCCCACTGGCCGCCGTTGCGGGCATCCTGATCCTTGGCCCGGGGAATGCGGATGCCTTCGTCGCTGAGATTGACGCCGAACGGCGTGAGACCGGCGACAGCCGCCGGGTTGCCGGTCAGCACGCTGCCCACATCGAGGCCGTCGCAGCCATCGGCGAGGAAGTCGTTGCCGGAAAAGAAGGTGCCACAGTTGTCCAACTGGGTCTGCTCCCAGTCCAGTTGGTAGAAGAAGTCCCCAGACAGCGCATCGGTGAGGTTCTGCGAGACGTAGAACATATTCACCGGCACCAGGCCTTCCTTGATCTCCGAGCCGGGCCGGCGTAGCGCCGACAGGTTGAACGGGTTGACCACGTTGAGGCCACCCTGAATGAAGGTGCTTTCGCCCCAGTTCACCACCTGCTGGCCGAGGCGCACCGAACCAGGCTGATCGGCGATGTCGTAGTTGTAGTAGACGAAGGCATCGAGCAGCTCCGCGCCGGCGGACTTCGCCGATACCTTGCGGTTGTTGTCCTCGACATCCTTGAAGCGCTGATCGCGATCACGCAGCACATAGTCGTACCAGTAGCTGCCGCGCAGGAACGCGCCGACATCACCATGACTGAGCTGCAGATCGTGGGAGCCCTTGAAGATGCCGGAGAAGGCATCGCCGGAGCGGAAGTTGCGGCGGCCATCGTCACCGGTCGCACTGTAGAGCTGGTCCGGGTCGGGATTGGCAGTGGAAATGCTGGTGCCGATAGACAGCGAAGAATCGAGCTGTCCGTCGATTTCGCCGAGCTGAAAATCTACCGCCATGGCACTGCCGATCATGCAACTGAGGGGCAGCAGGAGATAAGGCGGCTTGAGCAAACCGTGCAGTTTGAATCTCATCACTCATTGTCCTCTTTGTTGTCGAGTGAGAATCGGATTGCACGTGCAGGAGCCAACAAGCGGGGTAATTCACAGGCAATGAAAACCCTGTCCCGCCCGAGGGCGAGAGCATCTTCTTCGGCAGAATGGAGATTCCTACGGAGAGGGCTTTTTATTGGCGCTACTTGTTGTTCTGCACGGTAACGTGGTGTTGCGAACACTCCCTTCGTACTGGTGTTTCAGGGATACTAGGGGGCCTAAAAAAGCCCCACAAATAGTGTCTTCGGATAGATGCCATAACGCTTCGGCATGGCCTGAGAGAGAGCCCAATGACCCTCAAGCAGCTCCGTTATCTGATCGCCATCGCCGAGGCCGGCAGCTTCTCCGCGGCCGCTCGCCGGGCGTTCATCGCTCAGCCGGCACTGAGCCGGCAGATCGGTCTGCTGGAGAGCGAGCTGGAGATGCAACTGCTGGAGCGCCAGCACGACGGCGTGGCGCTGACCGATGCCGGACGGCGCCTCTACGAGGTGGCGCGCTCGGTGGTACAGAAGCTCGATTCAGTGAAAGACGAGTTGACCTCGACCCGTGGCGATCCCAGGGGGCACGTGTCCATCTCGATCCCGGCTACTGCCTCGGCACTGCTGTTGCCAGAGATCATCGCGCGGGCCACGGAGAAGTTTCCCAGCATCACCCTCACCGTGTGCGACGGACTGACCCGTGAGGGCGGCCAGGCCATCGAGCTGGGCAAGGTGGATTTCGGCGTGGTGCCCAATGCCGAAGAGCTGGACCACGTGATGGCCGAACCGATCTTCACCGAGGATCTGTACTGGGTCGGCGAGGCCTCTGGCGTCCAGCACGGCGCGCCGATCAGCCTGGCCGAAGCGGGTGCCACACGCCTGGTGATGGCGCCGCGGGCGCTGCACCTGCGCCGCCGTATCGAGCAGGCGGCGATGGAGGCGGGCGTGGTGCTCAATGTGGCCTACGAGCAGCAGTCGGCACCGGGTATCGCTAGCCTGGTGCGCAGCGGGTTGGCGGCGACCATCTGCAACTGGCCACCGCTGGAGGAGCTGTATCAGCCGACTGCGGCGCGGCTGATCATCGAGCCGCGTATCACTCGCACCGTGTCCATCGCCTACTCGGTGCACAAGCCGCTGTCGTTCGCCGCCTCATGCATGCGCGACCTGGTGCGCGGCATCCTGCTGGATGCGGTACACACAGGTCGCTGGCGCGGCAGCCTGATCGAGCGCAGCGCCGAAGGTGAGGATCAGGCGCGCGAGGCGAGTGCCGGCGCATCCTCCTGAGCCAGGCGCTCGCAGGAGCGCTGCGGGTTCATCGCCACCAGACCGATCAGACCCGCCATCACCATCACGATGCCGCACACCATGAAACCCTGGGCGTAGCCGTCCGGATGGTTGGCACCGGCGCCGTTCACCAGCAGACCGGTGATCACCGGCGCCGACAGGCCGGCCAGCGAGGCCACCGCATTGCCGATGGCCAGGATGCCACCGCGCTGGCTGCTAGGCGTGAACTCGGCGAGCATCGCCGGCCCCACCGAGTACATCACCAGGGCCAGGCCACCGCTGAGGGTGAGGGCGATGATACGGGTGGTCACCGACAACTCGGTGAGCATCAGCGAGGCGGAGAACAGCCCGCCGGCAATCAGACAGACCGAGACGAAGGCGCCACGAGCCAGGCGCGAAGGCACGCCACGACGCATCAGGCGCTGCGACAGCCAGGCCATGAGCAGGCTCAGCGGTGTGGTGACGACGACGAACATGACGAACATGTGGCCGGTTCTTAGCGGGTCGAGACCGAGGCCGATTTCCAGGTAACTGGGTACCCAGGTCAGGGTCAGAGCCAGTGACCAGTTGGCGGCAAAATGGCAGGCGTAGTTGCCGAGCACGCTGCTGTCGCCGAGCAGGCGTCGGTAGGGCACGCGACGGCTGTCGCTGGCCAACTGGCCACTGCGCAGGTTGTCGAGCGTACCTTCGCGCCCCAGCAGCAGCCACAGCGTGCACCACACAAGACCGATGGCGGCGAGCACGGCGAAGTTGGTGCGCCAGCCATAGTTCAAGCTGATCCAGGGGATCATTGCGCCAGCCACCAGCAGGCCCATGGCGCTACCGGAGTGCAGCAGCGCCACCGGCAGGCTACGACGGTCGTCCGGGAACCATTTGTACAGCGCGTGGGTGGCCACTGGCGAAGCTGGGCCCTCGCCGATACCGAGCAGCACCCGGCAGGCGACGATCATCCACAGCGAACTGGCGAACAGCATGGGCAACTGGATCAATGCCCAGAACAGGCCCATGCCCAGCAGCAGGGTACGAGTCGGGCGGCGATTGGCGAGGAAGCCCCCCACTACCGCGGAAATGGCGAACAGCCAGTGCAGGGCGCCACCGATCAGGCCGAACTCGGTTGGCGTCAGGCCCAGCTCCTGGGTCATGGGCACGCCGACCAGGCCGATCACCACCTTGTCGAGGAAGTTGACCAGCATCATGAAGGCCAGCAGGAAGGCAATGGTCCAGGCGCTGCGCGGACGGAAGCCCGTTTCTTCTCGGGTCATGGGAAATGCTCTCTTGTTGTTGTGAGCCCCCGTCCGGCTTCCCTGGCAGACGGAGTACGACAGTGGCCTTAGAACCTGCTCACGATCTGCTGCGCGTCGGAAAAACTGTGTAAAAGTGACTTCGGAATGCTCATTTACCACTTGTAAACTCGAATGCGAGCCCAGTCCGTTCCTCAGCCACTTCTGCCTTGTTTTCCTCTAGCTCGCGACATCGTGAACGGGTTCTTAGGCGGGCAGCAGAATGCCTTTGGCGATGGTGTTGCGCTGGATCTCGCTGGTACCGGTCAGGATGCGCATCATGCGGCTCGCACGGAACAACCATTCGACCGGATGGCCCTTGATCAGCCCGGCTCCACCGTGGATCTGCACCGCCCGGTCGGCAATGCGGAAGGCGGTTTCCGAGGCGTACAGCTTGCACATCGGCGCCTGCACCTTGATATCGCCGCCGGCGTCGTTGTTCGCCGCAGTGGCGTACATCATGCTGCGCGCGGCGTATAGTTCGGTGGCCATGTCGGCGAGCATGTGATTGATCGACTGGAACATCGCGATCGGCTGGCCGAACTGCTTGCGGGTGCGGGCATAGTCCAGCGACAGGTTCAGCGCCAGGCCGGCCATGCCGAGCATGGTCGGGCAGTGCAGCAGGCGGTTGAGCGTGATGCGACCCATGGCCAACTTGAAGCCGGCGCCCTCGTCACCGATGCGGTTTTGCAGCGGTATGCGGACATCATCCAGGAGGATGTTGCCATGGGCACCACCACCGGACATCACTGAGTAGTCGCTGTCAACGCTGACGCCTGGTGCATGCAGGTCGACGAAGAACGCCGAGATGCCGCGCGGGCCCAGCTCCGGATTGGTGACCGCCAGCAGTACGGCGAGGTCGGCGTAGGGCGCACCGGAGATGTAGCGCTTGGCGCCGCTCAGCACGTAGTGATCGCCAGCATGACGCGCCTCGGTGCCGATGGCGGTGGCGTCGGAGCCGGCCTCGGCTTCGGTCAGTGCGAAGCAAACGGCCTTCTCTGCGCGGCAGATCGGCCCCAGGAATTTCTCTACCTGATAATCACTGGCGACCTTGAACAGGTGGCCGACCCGGGGCGGGCCGGACAGCTCGCCAAGCACATGGGGCGCCAGCGGTGAGCCGGTGAGCACCACCGCTTCCTTCAGTGCGCAGAGATCTGCAACACCGAGACCGGCGCCACCCAGGCTCTCCGGCAACATGGCGTTGTAGAAGCCCAGTTCGCAAGAGCGTTTCCAGATGTCACGTAGCAGGGGCCTGGCGACCGGTTCGCCCCAGACGATGCCTTCGCGCTTGGCCAGTGGGTCGAGTTCATCGCGGACGAAGGCATTGATGCCTTCGATCAGGTGAGCAGCCTTTTCACTTGGGTTGATCATGTTCGTCTCCTCAGATGCGCCTTTCGCTGTTCTGCCAGTACGCTTCGCGGATCAGGCGACGCACGACCTTGCCGTTGGGGTTCTTCGGCAGCTCCTGAACGAAGTCCACCGCGCGCGGTTTCTTGAAACCAGCCAGGGTGCGCCCGCAGTGCTCGATGATGGCTTCGGCGCTGAGCGTCTCGCCAGGCTTGAGCACCACCACCGCGCGGATCGCTTCGCCCCACTGTTCGTCGGGTACGCCAACCACCGCCGCCTCGAATATCTGCGGCAAGGCGTAGAGCACCTGCTCGACCTCGGTCGGGTAGACGTTGAAGCCACCGGAAATGATCATTTCCTTCTTGCGGTCGACGATGAACACGTAACCACGCTCGTCCACCGTGGCTAGGTCACCGGTGAGGTAGTAGCCATCGCGCATCACCTCGGCGGTCAGCTCCGGCGCCTGCCAATAGCCCTGCATGATGTCCGGCCCCTTGACCACGATCTCGCCGATCTCGCCGGGCTGTACGTCTTCGAACTGTTCGTTGACCACGCGCAGGTCGGTCTCGAAGTAACAGCGCCCACAGGAGGCCAGGCGGCGAGTGTCGTCGCCTTCGACCAAATGGTCCTGCTCGGTCAGCACGGTGACCAGTGAGCAGGTTTCTCCGGCGCCATACCCCTGAACCAGGATGGGTCCGAACAGCGCAATGGCGCGTTTGACCAGTGCCGGCGCCATCGGCGCAGCGCCGTACATCACCAGGCGCAAGCTGGAGAGGTCGAAGCCCTCGACCCCGGGAAAGTTCACCAGGCGATTGATCATCGCCGGTACCAGGAACAGGCGGGTAACGCGCTCGCGCTCGATGGCCTCCAGCAACAGGCGATCGTCGTAGCGCTCCAGCAGCAGGTTGCAGGCGCCGACGGCCAGCAGCGGCATGATCTGCATGCCGCTGGCGTGGGTGATCGGTCCGACATGGGCCATCACATCGCCGGGGACGGCGCGACGGGTCGGGCTGGCGATGCTCTTGCGGATCAGCGCCTTGCGATTGCCGAAGCTGAGCATGGCGGCCTTGAGCACACCGGAGCTGCCAGAGGTGTAGTGCAGCACGGCCAGGGCGTCGTCGGCCGGGTCACTGTGCACCGGTACTTCGTTGCCGCGTTCCAGCACGGCGGCGTAGCTGGCGTCACCGGCTTCGTCGTCGAGCGAGACGATCCAGCGCAGGCGTGGGACTTCAACGCGGCGCGCATGCAGTGCGGCAGCGAAGCGGCCGTCGGCGATCACCGCCTGGCTGTGGGAGTCGTTGAGCACCTGGATGATTTCGTCCAGGGACAGGCGGGCGTTGATCGGCACCTTGACCATGGCCGACTTGTAGAAGGCGATTTCCGCCTCCACCAGCTCGACGCGGTTGAGAGCGAGGATCGCCACATGGGCGCCGGGCTCCAGCCCCAGGGCCAGCAGGCCTGAGGCCAAGCGATTGGTACGGCGCTCGAGCTGAGCGAAAGTAATGCGTTGCCGAGCGTCGACCAAAGCCTCGTGTTCGGGCCAGTACAGCGCGCTGCGGCTGATGATCTTTCCTAGGTTCACGTTGTTGTTCTCATCGGCAGTACAAGTGCGCCGATGCTATCCGCGGCCCCTCGGACGCAAGAAATACAACAGTACGATGCAAGCCATGCCGTTTAGGAATAGGCCAGTTAAATCGCGTGCTCGATCTGCGTATAGGTCAATGTCTGCTTCTGGCCGAGGTTGTGTAGAAACGTTTTCGAGCCGGCCTGATGGTCTGAGTCGGAACAAAAAACGCATTCCTACGCAAATTCAGGTCTGCTGACTGACCAAGCTGCTGCAGATTTTTAGTAGCAGCGCAGACTCCAAAGCGGCGCCTGCGTTTTTACATAGCCTGGGCCGGAAGGGGGCACTTACACGCGCTGCTTGTGGCTGGCTCGCGCACCAGGCAGTGCTGCGCGAAGTCGCCCTCAGTCACACGGGTAGTGCATCTGGCGTTGAGCGCGGTTAGTAGCCTTAAGGCAAAAGAGACGGCCCCACCTCCGTTAATTGATTGACGGTGGTGGGGCCGTCTTGCACTGCGTCAGCGCATCAGAAGTGCGCTTTCAACAGCAGGCTGATGGCGCTCTGGTCGGTGGGGAAGCCTTTGCTGTCCTCGATGCCGTACTTGTCCGACCAGTAGTCGTACTCCACGCCGGCATAGAAGGTCTTCGCCTGGCCGCCGAAGGCCTTGCCCATGTCGTACTTGATCTGCGGGTTGAAGTGCAGGCTGCTGGCGACATAGTCGGAGGTGCCCTTGGTGCCGACATCGTTGACGAACCATTCCAGGTAGCCGTCGAAGAGGATGTCCGAAGGGCCGAGGGGAATGGTCATGGCCCAGGTCGGGTTGATCTGCCACTGCCCCGAGGCCTTGCCGGTGATGCCGTCGGGTTTGCGGTAGTAGGTGTTCAACGAGAAACGGTCGAAGCCGGGGATGGTCAGGTCGAGCGCCGGGCCGAGCAGGTACTTGCGGTTGCGGTCCTTGCCGCGCTCGTAGGTGGCGGCGATCAGTACATCCTTGATCGGCCCCCAGGCCAGTTTGCTATCGCTGATCTTGCCCAGCGACAGGCGCGGCGAGAACTCGCCGTAGTAGCTGTAACCATCGCTGCCGTGCTCGCCATTGACCCACTTGTTGTCGACGAACAAGAACACGTCGCCCCAGCTCCAGCCGCTGGCGTGTTCGAAGGTGATGGTCTGCTGGGTCTTGCCGTCGACCTTGTAGTCGGTGCCGTTGAGGTAGCTCAGGCTGCTGTCGCTCCACAGCAGCATGTCGGCTTGGGCCGCCAGCGGCAGGGCGCTCAGCGCGAACGCCAAGGATGAGGTTGTTTTGAGCAAGGCAAATCGGGTCATGGCTATTCCTTGTAATCGGTCGGTATCCAGTGCCGCCGCAATGGCTGGCGTTGGGGAACTCCGGCAAGGGAATAGCGCAGGAACATGCCTCTTTCGCCCGGCGCAAATGCCAGGTTCGAACACCCTTGCCGGGTGTGCGGCCAGGGCCGCAAGAGCAATGTCCCGCGTCGATCAGTACGGCTCGACGCTAACAGCTTCTACTCGATGATTACCTAGCAGCAGGCGTGCCAGTTTGGAAGGTTGTACACAGAATCTGTTTTTGATTGTGGCGGTTTTGCGGATGCGGTGCTTCGGCCTGTCTAGTTCGAGGTATACGTCGCATCGCCCATGATCCGACGCGGCGATATTGACGGGCGTCGCTGGGTGGTTTGAAAGATCGTTGGCGAGGTGCGGCGGAGCAAGGCGCTTGAAAGGGTGCGTCTGTGCACCATTTCTGTCCTGATTGTTGCGACTCGTCGCTCGATAATGTTCACCGCCAGGCCGTCGTGTGCGGCCATGCTCAGCCGCCGCGTTTGACCGGCCGCTTGCGCCTGGGCGGCGGCGGGTTGGGGACATGCAGGTAGGACAGCACGCTTTCGGTCAGCTCAGCTGCCAGCTCCACCGCTTCCTTGTTGCGGGTCATCACCGCCGCCACCAGGCTCTCGATCAGTGCCAGTACGGCGCTGTTGGAGCTGATTAGCACCGGGTGTTCGGCTGGGGCGAACAGGCTGTGATCGGCAATCGGCGTCAGCGGCGAGGCCGGGGTGTCGGTGATGGCCAGCACCTTGGCGCCGCGCTCCAGTGCGAAGCGCGACAGCTGCAGGGTGTCCAGCGAGTAGCGCGGCAGGGAGATGGCCAGCAGCACGTCCTGCTCGGTGATGGTGGCCAGGCGGTAGGCGGCGTTCTCGTTGCCGCCCTCCATGCTCACGGCCACCGCGTCCGCGCAGTAGGGCACCAGGTTGGCGGCGGCGATGCCGGCCATGTAGGCGCTGTTGCCGAAGCCGAGAATGTAGATGCGCCGGGCCGCCATCAGCGCGTCGACGAAGGCGTCGAAGGCTTCGCGGCTGTTGCTGCTGGCGGTGCTGGCCAGGTTGCTGGTGGTGATCTGCAGATGCTCGTGCAGGCCGAAGCTGCCGTCGGTGCGCTGGGCCATCTCGTTGCGCAGCTTGTCCACCGGCGACACCAGTTCCTGCAGGGTCATCACCAGGGCGCTTTTCAGTGCGCTGAAGCCGCTCAGCTCCATGGCCCGCGCCAGGCGGTTGACTGCCGCCGGGGAAGTAGCAGTGGCCTGGGCCAGCTCCTCGATGGTCAGCGTCGCGGCCTTCAGCGGGTGGCGCAGGATGAAATCGGCCACTTTGCGCAGCGAAGGTTGCAGGTCGGGGGCGATGACGGCGAGTTTGCGCATCACCGGAGAGGCGTAGACCGTGATATTGCTCTGGGCTGATTGCATGGGCTGAGCTGGCTGGCGACTGGAGGCTGCAGTGTATCCGAAAGACCTGCGCGCAATGCGCTGGTCTCAGTCGCTGAGCAGGCGGCCGCTGCGGATCGGCTCGGCCCCCGCCACCTTGGCCAGCCATAGGCCGGGCTGGGCGAAACGCAGGCGCTCGCGGGCATAGAGCACGCCATCGGTGCTGGCGTGTACGACCGAGCGCAGCTCGCTGAGCGGGTCGACGACCTCGAACAGCGGATCACCGCGTCGCACCTGGGCACCGAGGGGCTGCAGGTAGCTGACCACCCCGGCGTGCGGGGCATAGGCGTACTGCGCACCGGCGAAGGGCGTGGCGTCGCAGCGCGGCGCGGGGGCGTCCGACCAGTTACCGGCGATGAAGCCACGCTCGGCGAGGAAGGCGAGGATCGCCTCGGCATCGTCTGCCGCCTGTTGCGCCTCGGTATCGGCCATGCCGCGCAGCTCCACGGTGGCGGTCAGGCAGGCGACGGGAATAGCCGCGTCCGGGAAGGCTGCCGCCAGCTGCAGCCAGGGCGCGGCGCAGGCCTCGTCGAAGGACTGGCCGCCGGAGTCTTCGGCCAGCAGTACGGCTTCTGCGCCCAGATGTGCGGCCAGGCTGCGCAGCTGTGGCCAGGCTTGCGGCAGGGCATAGAGCAGCAGGACGGACTCGAAGTCGCAATGCAGGTCGAGCACCAGGTCGGCATCGCAGGCCTGGCGCAGCAGCAGGTGCTGCAGGCCTTCCACGGCGCTGCCGGCAGCCGGCAGCTGGTCGAGCACCTCGCGCATGGCGCTGCGGATCAGCGCGACGTTGGCCTCTGCATCCGCACCGAGTTGACCCTGCAGGCGCATGCTCAGGGCATCGGCCAGCGCGGGGAAGTCACGGTTGAAATTCTTGCCGCTGTTGAAGTCGAAGCGGCCCTGGTGAGTGGCTTGAAACATCTGGCCCAGGCCGATGGGGTTGGCCACCGGCACCAGGTCGACACGCCCCAGCAGGCGGCCCTGGCTTTCCAGTTCTGCCAGGCGCCGGCGCAGCTCCACGGCCACGCGCATGCCGGGCAGCTCATCGGCATGCAAAGCCGCCTGGATATAGGCCTTGTGGGTGCCCGTGCCGAAGCTCAGCACGGTCAGCTGGCGGGTCGTGCCTGGGCTGCTCCAGGGTAGGGGGTGATCGAATCGTTGCATGTTGCTTCTCTGGCAGAGGTGCGCCACTGGCGCAAAAAAAGGTATCCGAGCGTGCCGGATACCTTTTGTGGTCTAGGGCTCTTACTGGCCGTAGATGTCGTAGGCGAAGTACTTGCCTTGCACCTGCTGGTAGGTGCCGTTGCTACGCAAGGTGGCGATGGCGTCGTTGAACTTGGTGGCGGTGGCGGCATCGCCCTTGCGCACGGCAATGCCGGCGCCGTTGCCGAAGTACTTCGGATCGTTGAAGTCCGGGCCTACCAGGGCGAAGCCCTTGCCGGCGTCGGTCTTGAGGAAACCTTCGCTGATGTTGACGACGTCGGCCAGGGTGGCGTCGATGCGGCCGGAGGTCAGGTCGAGGAAGGCCTCGTTCTGCGAGCCGTAGCGCACCACTTCGATGCCGGCGGCAGCGAATTTGTCGCTGGCGTAGCGATCGTAGGTCGAGGCGCGCTGCACACCGAGTTTCTTGCCCTTGAGGTCGACCAGCGGGTCTTTCACTTCGGTACCGGCCTTCATCACCAGCTTGCCGGGGGTGTGGTAGTACTTCTGGGTGAAGTCGACCGACTTCAAGCGATCGGCGGTGATCGACATCGACGACAACACGGCGTCGACCTTGCGCACCTTCAGCGAAGGAATCAGGCCGTCGAATTCCTGCTCGACCCATTCGCATTTCACCTGCATCTCGGCGCACAGCGCATTGCCGATGTCGTAGTCGAAGCCGCTGATCTTGCCTTCCGGGGTTTTGAAGGCGAAGGGCGGGTAGGCGGCTTCGATGCCGATGCGCAGCGAATCCTGAGCCTGTGCCAGGCTGCCGAAGGCGGAGAGCGCCAGGGCGCCGAGAAGTACGATCTTGTTCATCTTGTGACTCCTACAGTGGGCGTATTTGCCCGCCGTCTGGCGGGCCGGTGGGGTAATGCAGCGGGAACCTTGTGGGTTCCAGCCCCTGGTGGGCGCCGAGGTGACGGCCCAGGCCGGATGGGTTTGGAGGATTGACGCGTTTTGTGTCAGACAAGCTATGCGTGGCTTAATTTTGTGTCAATAGAATTGCAAATTGAAAATTTTTTATCGTGGCAATGTTTTCGCTGTAAGGCCTTTTATAGAGCGACTTAACCCCTATAAAGCTGATCGTTTGGACTGATTTTGCGTGATGGCTAGGGGTTGATGGTGAATTTCGTTTGATATACAAGATTTCACATTGAAGATTTTGTGAAAAAAAATAATCAAACGTGATGCGCTGCTTACAGAGCAGTGCCTCCTGTCTTCACCCGCACAAGAGCAATAAGAAAATGGCCATCCAGTCCAAACCAGGCGTAGTCCTCGCCGCACTGATGTTTTCCGGATACAGCCTCTCGGCCCTGGCCGAGGGTCATCTGCTGGCCGTTGGCGGCATGCTGCGCGCCAGCAACAGCGAGGTGTACGAAAAGTTCGTCGAGCTGGCGGGCGGCCCGGCTCAGGCGCGGATTGCCATCATGCCCACCGCCAGCGGCAGCCAGAGCTCCAGCAAGCGCTTCATGGGTGAGCTGCAGGCCATGGGTGTACCGGCCGAGCACATCAGCATCATCGGCATCGACAAGCAGAACTACCTGAGCACCATGAACGATGCCGCGGTGCTCAAGCCGCTGGCCGAAGCCACGGCGGTGTGGTTCGTCGGCGGCGACCAGGCGCGCATCGCCCGTGCGCTGTACAACGCCGATGGCAGCGAGTCCGCAACGCTAAAGACTGTCCGCGGCCTTTACGACAAAGGCGGCGTGGTCGCCGGCACCAGCGCCGGGGCGAGCATCCTCGGCGCCACCATGCCCACCGCCTACGGCGTGGTGATGGATACCCTGGACTTCGGCGTGGCCGCGCGCGCCGATCAGCGCGGCACGGCGCTGCTCAAGGGTGCCGGGCTGTTCAAGGCCGGCATCATCGACCAGCACTTCGACCAGATCGAGGAGACCAGCACTGGCCGCGCGGCACGCATGGCCAGCTATCTGGTCGGCCAGCAGCCGGCCAAGGGCTTCGGTCTGGATACCAACACCGCCATCTGGGTGCAGCCGGGCGGTCGCCTGCAGGTGCTCGGCGAGGGCTATCTGACGGTGATGGACGCCAGCCAGGCGCGCAAGAGCTTCGGCATCTACGGCACCGAGCTGCACAACGTGCGCCTGAGCATGCTCGGCCATGGCGACAGCTATGACCTCGCCAGCGGCAAGGCGCAGCCCGCCTCGGGCAAGCAGGCCATCGAGGCGGGCAACGAATACCTGGTAGGTAACCAGCTGATCACCGATCTGTCCGGTGTCTCGGCCATCTCCCGTGCGGTGCTGTACGGCCTGGCCGACAACACCGCTGCGCGTCAGCAGGGGCTGATGACCCGCTACAACCCGGCCAACGGCTACCACTACGGTTATCGCTTCACCTTCGCCAAGGCCGACGGCTTCGCCGCCTACAGCGAGTTCCATGATTCGTTGACCAATTACAGCGTCAGCGGTGTGCGGCTGGACATCGAGCCGGTGGACGCGCAGCTGCGTGATCCGGCGCAGAGCAGCCCGCAGGATGCCGCCAGCAGCCGCTGGCCGGAGGCGGTGCGCGCCGTGGCCTTCCGCGGCCTGATGACCAGTGACGCCAGCAACCGCTTCGAACCCAAGCGTGCCCTGACCCGCTTCGAGCTGGCCAACACCCTGCAGATGGCCCTGGCTGCGGAACCGGCGCTGGACAAGCTGCCCAAGCTGGCGGACGTGCCGGAGCAGCATCCGCTGCGCGAGCAGATCGACGTGGTGCTGTCCAACGGCTGGATGAGCAGCGGCGAGCGTGCGGTCAGCCAGGGTGAGTGGCTGCTGGCCTGCAAGGCCCTGGTGGAGCGCTTCACCCGTACTTCCTTGCAGCAGAGCGCCAAGCTCGGCGAGGTGGCGGGGCTGAATGCCGAACAGGTCGAGGCCGCCGCGCTGCTGGTCGGTGAAGGCTGGCTGGACAAGGCCAGTGTCGACGGCAAGCGCCCGGTCAGCCGCGAGGAAGTGGCGCACCTGCTGGCGCGCCTGATCGGTATCCCGAAAACCACCTGATTACCCGAGTTCCCGCCCCGAGTTCGCCGCGCTGCGCGTGGCGAAGCGGGGAAGTCATGCCCGCGAAAGGTGAAACGTGAGTCTGCCCATGCAACTGAACAACCTCGAACTCTTTGCCCTGGACAAGCTGCTGCAGGAGCTGCCTCCCGCGGCGCCCGGGCTGATCGGCGAGGGCGCCAGGGTCCTCGAGCGGGTGGAGACGCCCGCCGGCTTCTTCGCCGTGATCGATCTGCAGCGTGACCTGCGTGACGTCGGCGGCCTGGCCGAGCGGGAGTGGAAGTTCAAGCTCAAGCGCCAGAAAAGCGCGGGCTACTTCGTCTGCTGGCCGGAGGGCAATTCGCGCCTGTGCCTGGAGGCGGTGATCAACAAGGGCTCGCGCCCGGCGGTGTTCGCACCGGAACTGTTTGTCTGACGGGGTCGGCAAAACCAGAGGCTCGGCAACGGGCCTCCCAACATTACTAAAAACGGAGTAAGGCATGAACGTTGTAAAACTGAGTTGTCTCGCATTGGCGGTGGCGGCCGCCAGCAGCCAGCTGGCCATGGCCGGACAGGCGGATGCCAAGGGCTTTATCGAGGACAGCGAGCTCAATCTGCTGAACCGCAACTACTACATGAACCGGGACTTCAAGAACCGTCCTGGCCGTCAGAGCTACCGCGAAGAGTGGGCCCACGGCGTGATGGCCGAGTACAGCTCGGGCTTCACCACCGGCCCGGTCGGCATCGGCGCTGATGCCTTCGGCTACCTGGGCATCAAGCTGGACACCGGTGATGGCCGCAACGGCAACGGCCTGCTGCCGGTGGGCGATAGTGGTGAAGCGGCGGACGAGTACGGCGAAGCCGGCGGTGCGGTGAAGCTGCGCGTGTCCGAGTCCGTGCTGAAATACGGTGAGATGCGCACCGAAGCGCCGGTGTTCGCCACCTCCCACAGCCGTCTGCTGCCGGAAACCGCAACCGGTTTCCACGTCGCCAGTGGCGAGATCGACGGTCTGTCCCTGGAGGCCGGTCACTTCACTGCCTACAACAACCGCAACTCGACCAACAGCGACGACGACCTGCTGCTCAACTACGGCAGCGGCGAAGTCGGCAAGACCCTGGACTTCGCGGGCGGTTGGTACAGCGTCAACGATGATCTGAGCCTCGGCCTGTACGCCTCCCAGTTCGACGAGACCTGGAACCAGTACTACGGCAACCTCAACTACAACCTGGCCATCACCGAAGGCCAGAGCCTGAACTTCGACTTCAACCTGTACCGCACCAGCGACACCGGTGATTCATTGCAGGGCGACATCGACAACACCACCTGGAGCCTGGCAGCCACCTACGGTGTAGGCGGCCACAGCATCCTGCTGGCCTATCAGGAAGTCGATGGCGACACCCCGTTCGACTATGTCGGCGGCGACTCCATCTTCCTGTCCAACTCCATGCAGTACTCCGACTTCAACGCCCCCAACGAGAAGTCCTGGCGCATTGGCTACGCCTACAACTGGGCGGAAATGGGTGTGCCGGGTCTGACCACCAAAATCAACTACGTCAAAGGTACCGACATCGACGGCACCGATGCCGACGTCAACGGTGGCTACTTCGACTACTACGGTGCCGATGGCGAGCACAGCGAAACCGACATCGACATCAAGTACGTGGTTCAGGAAGGCCCGGCCAAGGATCTGTCGATCCGCGTGCGCCAGGCGTTCCACTACGCCAACGGTGACCAGGGCGAAGGCGATGTGCACGACTTCCGCGTGATCGTCGATTACCCGCTGAGCATTCTCTAAATGGGTGGCGGCCCTCGTTCTCATGCGCGGGGGCCGACCTTACTTTTTCAAGGCTTTTTCGATTGCTCCTTTGGCCTTGAGGCGCCGGCCCGGCGCCTTTTTTTCTCGCGGGAGTCGGATATGCAAGCGAGTGTCCTGCTGTTGGCCATGCTGATGGCCGTTTCCGCCCAGGCGCAGACCCTGCGCATCGCCATGGAAGGGCAGTTTCCCCCGTTCGAAGAGGTCGACCAGAACGGCCAGCTTCGCGGTTTCAACGTCGATATCGCCGCGGCGCTCTGCGCCCAGATGAAGGCCGACTGCGAGTTGCAGCGCTTCGCCTGGGATGACCTGCTGCCGGCACTGCAACAACAACGCACCGACCTGATCCTGGCGTCCATGTCGATTACCGAAGAGCGCCTGCAACAGGTGGACTTCACCCAGAAGTACGCCCAGACCCCGGCCTTCTTCTTCGCCCGCAAGGGCAGCGTCAACGAGGTCATCATCACTCCGCTGCGCCTGCAGGGGAAACGCGTTGGCGTGCAGCGCGGCACCACCTACGACCGCTTCCTCACCGCGCGTTACGAACGCTACCTGCCGGTGCAGCGCTACGACAGCGCCGCCGACACCTATCAGGCCCTGCTCGATGGCGAGGTTGAGCTGGTGCTGGACGATGCGGTGTCCGGCTATTTCGGTTTCCTGCAGACGGAGCGCGGCAAGGGCTTCGAGCGAGTCGGCAATGCCGTCGTTGCGCCCAAATTCTTTGGCAAGGGTCAGGGCATCGCCGTGCGCAAGGGCGATGAAGCGCTGCGCAAGCGCCTGAACCAGGCCCTGTTGGCCATCCTCGGCAACGGCGTGTACCGCCGTATCGAGCGCCAGTACTTCCGCCGCTTCAGCGTCTACTGACCCAGGTTTCGCAGTACCCGTTGCACAACATCCACAACGACGCTGCCACTGGCAGCCACGGAGAACTGAAGATGAAACTGAGCAAGCTGTGTCGCCATGCGGTTCTGGTCATGGCACTGATCCCCGGTCTGGGGCATGCGGCCGGAGCGCTGTTGCTGGTTGGTGGCGGGCTCAAGGACGACAATGCCGCGATCTACCAACGCTTCATCCAGCTGGCCGGTGGTAGCGGCCAGGCCAAGATCGGTGTGATCACCGCCGCCTCCATTCCCGAGAGCCAGGACCCGGACGCCGGCACCGCGGATGCGGCCAACTCCAAGGCCAACGGCGAGTACTACGCCAACCTGCTGAAGACCTATGGCGCAGTGAAGGCCGAGTGGATTCCCATCGACCTCGACCACATCGCCAACAACAGCAACTCAACCGTGCTCAACCAGATCAACGGCATGACCGGCTTCTTCTTCGGTGGCGGTGACCAGTCGCGCCTGGTGCAGACCCTGCAGACCGCCAGTCGTGGCGACAGCCCGGCGCTGGCGGCGATTCGCAGCAAGTACAACGCCGGCGCCGTGCTGGCCGGCACCAGCGCGGGCACCGCGATCATGGTCGACGGGCCGATGGTCACCGGTGGCGAGAGCTACGAGGCGCTGCGTTACGGGCCCTATACCTCGCCCTACGGCGATGACCTGTCCTACGACCCGCAGGGCGGTTTCGGCTTCTTCAACTACGGCCTGCTGGACACCCACTTCAGCGAGCGTGGCCGTCAGGGCCGCATCGTGCGTTTGGCCGACTACACCAACACCTCGTTCGCCTTCGGCGTGGACGAGAACACCGGCCTGCTGGTGCAGAACAACGCCAGTCTCGGTCAGGTGGAAATGGAAGTGCTGGGGACCGGCGGCGTGTTCGTCTTCGACCTGCGTAACGCCGAACTGGGCAGCGGCAGCAGCTGGGCGCTGTATGACGTGTTGGCCAGCTACCTGACCAGCGGCGACAAGTACCGCCCGCAGACCGGCCAGTTCGTCATCGGTTCCGGCAAGACCAGCCTGCGTGGCCGTGAGTACTACAGCAGCGCCATGACCGCCACCGGCGACATCTTCAGCAGCCCCAACAACAGCGGTGCCAACGGCCGTCGCAAACCGCGCGAGTTCGCCATTGTCAGCACCGACCTGTTCGACAGCCGCTCCACCAGCACCCTCGGCCGCACCTACGAGCGCAACCCGCGCTACCGCGTCGACATGGTCAAGAGCACCCAGTTCGACAGCCATGGCTATCAGGGCACCGTCGGCGGCAAGAGCCTGATTTCCTATCTGCGTCTGCTGGTGGATTTCCGTCCGAACTGAGGTCTGTTGAGCTGGAGGGCCGGGGGCGGCGATCTTTCCCCCAGCTCCGAGCGGCCTCTATCGCGGCTAAAGCGGAATGCCGCCCAACCGTTCCTACAGAGCCACATTCGACACCTGAGCTCGTAGGAGGGGCTGCTTTTTGTGGGAGCGGCTTTAGCCGCGATTGGAGCTGCGCCTCGCTAACCAGCGGGATGCCGCCCAACGGAGTGCCGCCCAACCCAGCCTGCAAGCCATGGGCAGGTTATCGAGCAAGCATCAGCACTCGATGATGTTCACCGCCAGGCCACCCCTGGCGGTTTCCTTGTACTTGCTCTTCATGTCCGCGCCGGTCTCGCGCATGGTGCGGATCACCCGGTCCAGCGAAATGAAGTGCTGGCCGTCGCCGCGCAGGGCCATGCGTGCGGCATTGATCGCCTTGATCGAACCCATGGCGTTGCGCTCGATGCAGGGTACCTGCACCAGGCCGCCGACCGGGTCGCAGGTCAGGCCGAGGTTGTGTTCCATGCCGATCTCGGCGGCGTTCTCCACCTGGGTGATGCTGCCGCCGAGCACTTCGCACAGCGCACCGGCGGCCATGGAACAGGCCACACCGACTTCGCCCTGGCAGCCGACTTCGGCGCCGGAGATCGAGGCGTTCTCCTTATAAAGGATGCCGATGGCGGCGGCGGTGAGCAGGAAGTTGACCACGCCCTCATCCGTGGCGCCGGGGACGAAGCGCCGGTAGTAGTGCAGCACCGCCGGTACGATGCCTGCCGCGCCGTTGGTCGGTGCGGTGACCACGCGGCCGCCGCTGGCGTTTTCCTCGTTGACCGCCAGGGCGTAGAGGTTGACCCAGTCCATCACGGTCAGCGGGTCGCGCAGGCTGGCCTCCGGGTTCTGGCTCAGTTGCTGGCGCAGGGCGGCGGCGCGGCGCTTGACCTTGAGCCCGCCGGGCATGATGCCCTCGTTGCGACAGCCGGCGCTGACGCAGTCCTGCATCACCTGCCAGATGTTCAGCAGCCCGGCGCGAGTCTCCGCTTCCGGGCGCCAGGCGGCTTCGTTGGCCAGCATCAGCTGGCTGATGGAAAGGTTGTGTTCGGCACACTGGGCCAGCAACTGCTTGGCATTTTTGAACGGGTAGGTGAGGGCGGTCTGGTCCTCGACGATACGGTCGGCGCCGGCCGCTTCCTCGTCGACCACGAAACCGCCGCCCACCGAGTAGTACTCGCGCGAGCGGATCTGCAGGCCGGCGGCGTCGAAGGCGCGGAAAATCATGCCGTTGGGGTGGTAGTCCAGCGGCTTGCGGATCATCGCCAGGTGTTCCTTCTCGACGAAGCGGATCGCCCGTTCGCCGCCCAGCTTCAGCTTGCCGGCGGCGCGCATGGCGGCCAGGCGGGCGTCGATGGTCGAGGTGTCGATAGTGTCCGGCTGCTCGCCTTCCAGGCCCAGCAGCACCGCCTTGTCGCTGCCGTGGCCCTTGCCGGTGGCGCCGAGCGAACCATACAGCTCGACCTTAAGGCTGGCCGTGGCGTCGAACAGCTCTTCGCGGCGCAGGCCATCGACGAAACGTGCGGCTGCGCGCATCGGTCCGACCGTGTGCGAACTGGAGGGACCGATGCCGATCTTGAACAGGTCGAAAACGCTGAGGGCCATGCCGAGCTCCTGTGACTGGATAGTCAGCAGCTTACACCCGAAGCCACTGGTCTGGCGGTCAGCCAAGCGACCCGCAATTGCCTTGAATCGCCGTGTTGTGAGCCAACCGGCTGGCCGGGCGAATTGCGGCAGCGGCGGTGAACCGCTACCCTGCGCGGCATCGAACAGGTGCCCCGGACGCGATCCGCGCGAGGGGTGAAACGGGAAGTCCGGTGACTGCTTGGCCAAAGGCCCTGCACATTCCGGCGCAGCCCCCGCTGCTGTAAAGCCTGACGCATTCGCACTACGCCACTGGGCAACCGGGAAGGCGCGAATAGCGCGAGAAGGCAAGCCAGAAGACCGGCCTGAGCGAGATGTAGGTGCGTACCCCGGGGTGTGGGTCATGCCGATGCTGTTGCCTGTCCTTTAGACAGTCGTTAATCAGTCGTCGCCATTCGGGCCGGCCATGTGCTGCGCCTGCCACTCCCTTGCCGTGCGCGCCATCCAGCTACCCGGGCAGGAGAGCCGTGCCGTGATCGACGAAGACAAGAAGCGCAGCCACAACGAACGCATGCAGCGCAAGAAAGCCGTGGTGGACGCCGGCATCGAACGCGCCCAGGAAGAGCGTGGCATCGTCCTGCTGATCACCGGTAACGGCAAGGGCAAGAGCACCTCGGCCTTCGGCACCCTGTACCGCGCCCTCGGCTACGGCCATCGTGCCGGCGTGGTGCAGTTCATCAAGGGCACCCAGGCCTCCGGCGAGATCACCTTCCTGCGCCAGCACGCGCCGCTGGTGCAGTACCACGCCATGGCCACCGGCTTCACCTGGGACACCCAGGACTGGGACAAGGACAAGGCCGCCGCCGACGAGGCCTGGGCCCACGCCGCGCGCATGCTCGCCGACCCGGCGCTGAACCTGGTGGTGCTCGACGAGCTGACCTACATGCTCAAGTACAACTACCTCGACCTGCAGCTGGTGCTCGATACCCTGCGTAATCGCCCGCCCATGCAGACGGTGATCGTCACCGGTCGTGCGGCCAAGCCCGAGCTGGTCGAACTGGCCGACACGGTGAGTGAGATCCGCGACGTCAAGCACGCCTTCAACGCCGGGGTGAAGGCCCAGGCGGGCATCGACTACTGATGCGCCTGGCGCCGCTGCTGGCCTTGCTGGTGAGCCTGCAGGCGCTGGCCGCCGAGCTGCCGCGGGTGGTCTCAACCAACCTCTGCGCCGACCAGCTGGCCCTGCGCCTGGCGGCGCCCGGGCAGCTGCTGTCGGTCTCGGCGCTGAGCCGCGATCCCGGCCTTTCCGGCATGGCGGCGCAGGCGCAGCAGGTGCCGATCAACCACGCCGGCGCCGAGGAAATCATCGCCCTCAACCCGGATCTGGTGCTGGCCTCACGGCGCTGGCTGGCACACAACCGCGCCGAGCTGTTGCGTGAGCACGGTATCGAGGTGCTGGTGCTGCCGTTCCCCAACGACTGGGCGGCGATCTTCGCCAGCACGCGCCTGGTCGCCACGCGCCTGGGCCGGGCGGAAGAGGGCGAGGCGCTGGTCGCCGAGACCCAGGCGCGTCTGGCCCGCCTGCAGCAACGCCCGCGTCCGTTGCGCGCGCTGTACCTGCGCCCCAATGGCGGCAGCGCCGGGCGCGACACCTATGTCGACACCGTGTTTCAGGCCGCCGGCCTGGGCAATCATCAGGCTCTGCGCGGGCGCGCCGGCTGGAGCCGCTTCGACCTGGAGGAGCTGGTCAGCGATTCGCCGGACCTGTTCGTCGCTGCTGCCATGCCCGGTGATGGCAGCTATGCGCGCGCCGCCTACAGCCGTCACCCACGGGTACAGCAGTTGCTCGCCAGCCGGCCGCTGCTGCAGTTGCAGGCCAACGGCTGGGGCTGCAGCGACTGGCAACTGGTGACCAGCGCCGAACGCCTGGCCGCCGCCGTGGATGCCCTGGCGGTGCAGCCATGAGCCGCCTCAACGCCCTGCTGGTGCTCGGCCTGCTGGCGCTGGTGCTGTTGTCGTTGGGCATCGGCGCGGTGCCGCTGAGTCTGCATGAGGTGGCGGGTGCCCTGCTGCGACCGCTGGGCGAGCACGCGGACCTGAGCGACGCGTTGGTGCAGCAGCGCATCATCGTCAACGAGATCCGCCTGCCGCGCGTGCTGCTGGCGCTGCTGGTCGGCGCCTCTCTGGGCTGTGCCGGTGCCGCCCTGCAGGGCCTGCTGCGCAACCCGCTGGCCGAGCCCGGGCTGCTCGGCGTCAGCTCCAGCGCCAGCCTCGGCGCGGTGCTCTGTCTGTATTACGGCCTCGGCGCCCTCAGCGCCTGGCTGCTGCCGCTGTCCGCCATGGCCTGCGCGGCGCTGGCGACTTTGCTGCTGTACCTGCTGGCACGTCGCCGCGCCGGCAACCTCAGCCTGATCCTGGCTGGCGTGGCGCTGAGCTCGCTGGCGGCGGCGCTGACGTCGCTGGCCATCAACCTGGCGCCCAATCCCACCGATATGCAGGACATCGTGCTGTGGCTGATGGGCTCGCTGAACGACCGCAGCTTCGCCGATGTGCGTCTGTGTCTGCCCTTCGTCGCCGTCGGCCTGGCCCTGCTGTTGGCCTGTGGCCGCGGCCTGGATGCGCTGAGCCTGGGCGAGGACGAAGCCGCCAGCCTGGGCGTCAACCTCACCCGCCTGCGCAGCCAGATCATCATCGGCACCGCACTGTGCGTCGGCGCCAGCGTGGCGGTGACCGGCGCCATCGGTTTCATCGGCCTGCTGGTGCCGCACCTGCTGCGCCGCTTCGTCGACTACCACCCCTCGCGCCTGCTGCTCAGCAGCGCCCTGGGCGGCGCCATGCTGCTGCTGGCCGCCGACATCCTCCTGCGCCTGCTCGGCGGCGAGCGCGAGCTGATGCTCGGCGTGGTCACCGCGCTGCTCGGCGCGCCGTTCTTCCTGGCCCTGGTGCTGCGTCGGCGCGGGGTGGCGGCATGAGCCTGCTGCAGATTCGTGGCCTGAGCGTCGAGCTGGGCGGGCGGCGTCTGCTCGACGGCATCGAGCTGGACCTGCCGCCCGGCCAGCTGCTCGGCCTGATCGGTCCCAACGGCGCCGGCAAAAGCAGTCTGCTCAAGGCCATCGCCCACCTGTTGCCCTACCAGGGCAGAATCGAACTGGACGGCAGCGCCCTGGCCAGCCTGACCCCGCGCCAGCGTGCCCTGCGCCTGGCCTACCTGGCCCAGAGTGACAGCGGCGGCTGGCCGCTGCGCCTGTGTGACTATGTGGCGCTCGGCCGCCTGCCGCACCCGCGTGGCGCGGCCAATGCCCTGGCGGTGGACGAAGCCATCGCCCAGATGCAGCTGCAGGAACTGGCCGAACGCCGGGTCGATGGCCTGTCCGGCGGTGAGCGCGCCCGCGCCCGCCTGGCCCGTGCCCTGGCCGTCGGCAGCCCGTTGCTGCTGGCCGACGAGCCGGTGGCCGCTCTCGACCCCTTTCATCAGTTGAGCGTGATGCAGCTGTTGCGCGAACAGTGCGCCGCCGGGCGCAGCGCCATAGTCGTATTGCACGACCTGAGCCTGGCCAGCCGCTTCTGCGACCAGCTGCTTTTGCTCGACCGTGGCCGCCTGGTGGCCAGCGGCGCGCCGCGCCAGGTGCTGACGCCCAAGCATCTGCAGGAGGTGTACCGGGTGCAGGCGATGCTCGGCGAACACCAGCAGCAACCCTTCGTTTTGCCCTGGGCCTGCCGCCCCGAGGAACCCGCATGACCACCCTGACCCTCTGCGAAACCTGCGGCTTCGATGCCGACGTGGCCGAGGCCGAACGCCCCGGCATGCGCCTGGCCGCCGAGGTCGAAGCCCTGGCCGCCGCCGAGCCGGCGCTGCAGGTGCGCCGCACCCGCT
>NZ_LSOF01000031.1 GCF_001592875.1 Pseudomonas sp. BMS12
CGAAGCCCTGGCCGCCGCCGAGCCGGCGCTGCAGGTGCGCCGCACCCGCTGCCTGATGGCCTGCCAGCGCCGCTGCACCGCGCTGCTGCGCGCCCCCGGCAAGATCACCTACGTGCTCGGCGATCTCGCCCCCGGCAGCGAGTCCGCTGCTGCGCTGGTCGCTTACGCGCGTCACTACCGGCAATCGGAAACCGGCCAGGTGCCGTTCCGCGACTGGCCCGCCGGTATCAAGGGCCACTTCGTCGCCCGCATTCCCGTTTTCGAAGACTGACCCACAGGAACCACGCCCATGTCCGCCAAGATCCCCGTCACCATCGTCACCGGCTTCCTCGGCGCCGGTAAGACCACGCTGCTGCGCCACCTGCTGCAGAACGCCGGCGGCCGCCGCATTGCGGTGATCGTCAACGAGTTCGGCGAGCTCGGCATCGACGGCGAAATCCTCCGTGGCTGCGGCATCGGCTGCGAAGAGGATGAGGCCGCCGGCCAGCTCTACGAACTGTCCAACGGCTGCCTGTGCTGCACCGTGCAGGAAGAGTTCTACCCGGTGATGCGCGAGCTGATCGCGCGCCGTGGCGACATCGACCACATCCTCATCGAAACCTCTGGCCTGGCCCTGCCCAAGCCGCTGGTGCAGGCCTTCAACTGGCCGGAGATCAAGAACGCCTGCACCGTGGATGCGGTGGTCACCCTAGTCGACGTTCCGGCCGCCGCCGCCGGTCAGTTCGCCGCCAACCCCAAGGCGGTGGACGAGCAGCGCCGCGCCGACCCGAATCTGGACCACGAGTCGCCGCTGCACGAGCTTTTCGAAGACCAGCTGTGCGCCGCCGATCTGGTGGTGCTGAGCAAGACCGATCAGGTGGATGTGGACGCCATCGCCAAGGTCGAGACCCTGGTGCGCGGCGAGATTCCGGCGCAGGTGAAGATCATCGCCAGCGACCAGGGCCGCCTCGACCCTGACCTGCTGCTCGGCCTGGCCAGCGCCTCCGAGGAGAGCATCCACCTGCGCCAGGGCCATCACGAGCACGGCGAGGGCGAGGAGCACGACCACGATCACGACGAGTTTGACTCCATCGTCGTCGACCTGCCGCTGGTCGACCGCGACCGTCTGCTCGGCCTGCTCGAACATCTGGTCGAGCAGCACACCCTGTATCGCATCAAGGGCTTCGTCGCCCTGCCGGGCAAGCCCATGCGCCTGGTGGTGCAGGGCGTCGGCCGGCGCTTCGACGCCTACTTCGACCGCCGCTGGGCCGAGGGCGAAACCCCGGCCACGCGCCTGGTGCTGATCGGTCATGATCTGGATGCCGCCGTGCTGGAACAGGCCCTGCGCGGCGCCGTGGTCGAGGCTTAAACCATGCACATGCTGACGGCGCTGCCGGGTGGATTCGTCGAGGACGGTTCGGTTATCACCCGTCTCGAGCAGAGCCCGGCGGACATCGTCATCCTCAGCGCCGCCGACACCACCCTGGCGCTGCTGGCCGCCTGTTGCCCGGCGGGCGACTACCCCAGCGTGCGCCTGGCCAACCTGCTGCACCTGCGCCAGCACGCCTCCATCGACCTGTATATCTACGAAGTGCTGCAGCACGCGCGGCTGATCGTGGTCGACCACCTGGGCGGCGAAAGCTACTGGCCCTACGGCACCGAACAGCTGGTGGAGCTGTGCCAGCGGCGCGGCATCGCCCTGGCGATGTTCTCCGGCGACATGAGCGAAGACCCCAACCTCACCGCGCGCAGCACGGTGCCGGCGGACGTCTGCCAGCAGCTGTGGCGCTACCTGCGCGAGGGCGGGGCGGGCAATGCGCGGGCTCTGTACGCCTACCTCGGTGCGCGCTTCTTCGACCTGCCTGGCGCAGTGCCGCCAGTGCGCACGCTGCCGCCGTTCGCCATCTTCCACCCGCAGCAGGAGCTGGCCGGTGTCGCGGCCTGGCGCGAGCAGTGGATACCTGGCGCGCCCTGCGTGGCGCTGCTGTTCTATCGGGCGCATCTGCAGGCCGGTAATACCCGCGCCTTCAGCGAACTGTGCGACGCGCTGCTGGCTCAGGGGCTCAATCCGTTGCCGGTGGCGCTGCTGTCGCTGAAGGATGCGCAGTGCCTGGCGGCGTTGCGCGAACTGTGTGCGCAGCAGCAGGTGGCGCTGATCCTCAACACCACGGCATTTGCCGCCGCGAACATGGACGACCCCGGCGACCATGCCCTGGTCGGCGATATCCCGGTGCTGCAGGTGATGCTCTCCGGCGGCAACCGCGACAGCTGGCAGGCCGACGCCCACGGCCTGGCGCCGCGCGATATGGCCATGCAGGTGGCGCTGCCGGAAGTGGACGGGCGCATCATCAGCCGCGCGGTCAGCTTCAAGGGCCTGGGCCGGCGCTGCGAGCGTACCCAGTGCGATGTGGTCGAGTACCAGGCCGAGCCGAGCCGCATCGCCTTCGTCGCCGAACTGGCGCAGCGCTGGTGTCGCCTGCGCAGCAAGGCCAACGGCGACAAGCGCCTGGCGCTGATCCTGGCCAACTACCCGACCCGCGAGGGTCGGCTGGGCAACGGCGTCGGCCTGGACACGCCGGCTTCGGTGATCGCCATCCTGCAGCGCCTGGCGGCCGAGGGCTATGCGGTCGAAGACATTCCCGCTGACGGCGATGCGCTGATGCGTGAACTCAGGCAGGGCGTGACCAACGACCCGGATCACTGGGCCCTGCGCCCGGCACGGCAGAGCCTGGCCATGGCCGACTACCTGGCCTTCTTCGCCACGCTGCCGGAGGCCAATCGCACGGCCATCGTCGAACGCTGGGGCGCGCCCGAGGCCGACCCCATGCTGCGCCAGGGCCGCTTCATGATCGCCGGGCTGCGCCTGGGCAGCGTGTTCGTCGGCATCCAGCCGGCGCGCGGCTACCAGCTCGATGCCCTGGCCAACTACCACGACCCGGACCTGGTGCCGCCGCATTATTACCTGGCCTTCTACTGCTGGCTGCGCAGCGCCTGGGGCAGCGATGCCATCGTGCATGTCGGCAAGCACGGCAACCTGGAATGGCTGCCGGGCAAGAGTGTGGCGCTCAGCGAGACGTGCTGGCCGGAGCTGGTGTTCGGCCCCATGCCGCATCTGTACCCCTTTATCGTCAACGACCCCGGCGAGGGCAGCCAGGCCAAGCGCCGCGCCCAGGCGGTGATCATCGACCACCTGATGCCGCCGCTGACCCGCGCCGAGAGCCATGGCCCGACCCGCGATCTGGAGCGGCTGATCGACGAGTTCTACGAGGCTCTGACTCTTGACCCTCGGCGCGCCGAGCTGCTGCGCAAACAGGTGCTGGCGCTGCTGGTCGAGCACAACCTGCACGCCGACCTGGGCCTGGCGGCGCCGCGTGATGCGGAGGAGGAGCAACTGCTGCTCAACCGCGCCGACACCTACCTGTGTGACCTCAAGGAAAGCCAGATCCGCGATGGTCTGCATGTGTTTGGCGCCTCGCCGGAGGGCCGCCTGCTGCGCGACACCCTGCTGGCGCTGGCGCGTCATGGTGTGGCCGATGGCCAAGGAGCGAACGCCAGCCTGATCCGCGCCCTGGCCCGCGACCTGTTGCCGGGCAGCGGCTTCGATCCGCTGGATGCCGACTGGGGTCAGTCCTGGGACGGTGCACGCCCGGCCGTGCTGGTCGAGATCAGCGCCGAGCCCTGGCGCACCCTGGGTGATACCCGCGAGCGTCTGGAGTTGCTGGCGCTGAGCCTGCTGGAACGCTCCGAACAGCCTTGTGGGAGCGGATTTATCCGCGATCCGGGCAACTCCGCGCCGGCGTCTATCGCGAATAAATTCGCTCCCACAAAAGACTCCCATACCGCCGCCGTGCTGCAACGGGTCGAGCAGGACCTGCGCCCGCGTCTGGCCGCCTGTGGCGAACAGGAGCTGTACCAGCTGTGTCGCGGCCTGAGCGGGCGCTTCGTGCCGCCGGGGCCGAGCGGCGCGCCGTCGCGCGGGCGACCGGATGTGCTGCCCACCGGGCGCAACTTCTTCTCGGTGGACACTCGCACCGTGCCCACGCCGACTGCCTGGGCCTTGGGCGAGAAATCGGCGGCGCTGCTGATCGAGCGCTACCTGCAGGACAACGGCGACTATCCGAGCAGCCTCGGCCTGTCGGTATGGGGCACGGCGACCATGCGTACCGGCGGCGACGACATCGCTCAGGCCCTGGCGCTGCTCGGCGTGCGCCCACTGTGGGCCGAGGGCAGCTGGCGGGTCAGTGACTTCGAGGTGCTGCCGCTCAGTCGCCTGGGCCGGCCACGGGTGGACGTGACCCTGCGCGTGTCCGGCTTCTTCCGCGATGCTTTCGGCGGCGTGATGCAGCTGTTCGACGCGGCGGTGCAGAAGGTCGCCGCGCAGGTCGACGAGAGCGCCGAGGCCAACCCGATCCGCGCGCGCATCCTGCGCGAGGCCGCCGAGTTGCAGGCCGGCGGCCTGAGCGAGGCCGATGCCCGCCGCCAGGCCGGCTACCGCATCTACGGCGCCAAGCCCGGGGCCTACGGTGCCGGCCTGCAGGGGCTGATCGACTCGCGTGACTGGGACGGCGATGCCGACCTGGCCGAGGCCTACCTCAACTGGGGCGGCTACGCCTACGGCCAGCAGCACTATGGCGAGCCGCTGCGCGAGGGCCTGGCGCGGCGCCTGCGCGGCGTGCAGGCGGTGGTGCAGAACCAGGACAACCGCGAGCACGACCTGCTCGACTCCGACGACTACTACCAGTTCCAGGGCGGCATGAGCGCGGCGGTGCGCCACCTGTCCGGGGCGCAGCCGGCAATTCTGCTCGGAGACCACAGCAACCCCGAGGCGCCACGCATCCGTACGCTGTCCGAGGAAATCAGCCGGGTCATGCGCGCGCGGGTGACCAATCCGAAGTGGCTGGCCGGCGTGCAGCGCCACGGCTACAAGGGCGCCTTCGAGATGGCCGCCACCGTCGACTACCTGTTCGCCTACGACGCCACCACCGGCGTGGTGCGTGACGACCAGTACGCCAGCCTCACCGACGCCTACCTGAACGATGCGGCCAGCCGCGAGTTCCTCGAACGGCACAACCCCGACGCCCTGCACGACATCGCCGAACGCCTGCTGGAAGCCATGCAGCGCGGCCTCTGGGCCGAGCCGGGCGACTACCGCGAGCAGGTCGAACAGCACCTGCTGGCTGCCGAACAGCACCTGGAAGAATGACCATGACCCCATATCCCTTCAGTGCTCTGCATGGCCAGCCGCAGCTGCAACTCGCCTTGCTGCTGGCGGCCATCGACCCGCAGATCGGCGGTGTGTTGATCGAAGGCCCGCGCGGCACCGCCAAGTCCACCAGCGCCCGCGCCCTGGCCGAGCTGCTGCCGGGGCAACGCTTCGTCGACCTGCCGCTGGGCGCCAGCGAGGAGCAACTGCTCGGCTCGCTGGATATCCAGGCGGCGCTGCAAAACGGCGAGGTGCAGTTCAAGCCGGGCCTGCTGGCCCGCGCCCACGACGGCGTGCTGTATGTCGACGAGGTCAATCTGCTGCCCGACGGCCTGGTCGACCTGCTGCTGGACGTGTGCGCCAGCGGGGTCAACCGCATCGAGCGCGACGGCATCTCCCATCAGCACCCGGCGCGCATCGCCCTGGTCGGCACCATGAACCCGGAGGAGGGCGAGCTGCGCCCGCAGCTGCTGGATCGCTTCGGCCTGTTCGTGCGCCTGGATGCGCAGATCGACCCGGCTACCCGCGAGGCCATCGTGCGCAGCCGCCTGGCCTTCGACCGCGATCCGCAGGCCTTCGTCGCCCGTCATCGTGATGCCCAGCAGGCGCTGGTGACGCTGCTGGAGACGGCGCGGGCACGAGTCGCTTCGCTGGAATTCAGTGATGCGCTGTATCGCCAGGTCAGCCAGCTGTGCCATGCCGCTGCGGTCGAGGGCGTGCGCGCCGACCTGGTGCTGCTGCGTGCGGCGGCCGCCCACGCCGCCTGGCAGCAGCGCGACGAGATCGGCGCTGAGGATGTGGCCGCCGTGGCCGAGCTGGTGCTGGCCCATCGGCGCAAGGTGCCGCCGGCCGAGCAGCCACCGGCACAGTCGGGAGCCAGCGGCGCCGCTCATGCACCAGAGATTGCGGGCGAGTGGGGCGAACTGCCGCCGCAGGCAGTGCCGATCCAGTCGGTCGAAGCGCGGGCGCTGCCGCTAAAAAAGCCCTGAGCGCGCGCCCGGCAACCGGCGCCCAGGCCAGTCGCGCCACTCTTGGGCCAAGGGCGCGCAGCCGGGGTGCCGCGCAGGATGCGCGCATCCATTGGCCACGCACCTTGCTGCGCAAGGGGCAGGCCGCCTTGGGTTACGAACATCTGCAGTTCCAGCGCCGTGCCAGCACGGCCGGCGAACTGCACTGCCTGCTGCTGGACTGCTCCGGCTCCATGCTCAAACGCCATAACCTGGCGCTGGCCAAGGGTCTGCTGGCACAACTGAGCGCCCAGCTGTATCGCCGCCGCAGCGAGCTGGCGGTGATCGCCTTCGCCGGGCGCCAGGCGCGCGTGCTGCAGGCACCGCGCAAGGCGGCGGCCTGCAACCTAGAGTGGATTGCCCCGATTGGCGGTGGCGGCGGTTCGCCGTTGCTGCGTGGGCTGGAGGAGGCCGAGCGCCTGCTGAGCGCGGCGCGGCGGCGTAATCCGGGGCAGCGGCGCTATCTATGGCTGTTCAGCGATGGGCGTTTTCAGCAGTTGGGTGGGCGCCCGCAGCATGCCGATCACTGCCTGGTGGTGGATTTCGACAATGCCCCGGTCGCACTGGGCCGCGCCGAGCGCATCGCCGGATTGTGGCAAGGGGAGTACTGGCGAGCCGAGCAACTGCTCGCCGCCACGCGCTAAGACTGCGAGCGCTTAGCGGAATACGTCGTTCAGGCTGACGACCATGTGCGAAGGGCCAAAGGCTGGAGCAGGGCGCTCCTGGTTCACGATCAGGCCGCCAAGCAGGCACATGCCGAGGAACAGGCCGGGCAGTACGAGATAGCGAAGCATCGCTGGGCTCCTTCCTCACCAGAGGCGAGGGACAGACTGTTGTTGTTTTTAGTCTGTCCAGAGTGCCGCCAAGCACGCTTTGCGCGTTTACCCTAACGCGCCATTGGTTTGCCAATTCACGCCAAGCTTCGTCCGTTTGTCCGCTGCTAGGGGATTTTGATGGTGCCCAGCCCCAACTGTTGCTTGGCCTGGGCCAGGCGTGGGTCGTCGGGGGCCACCTGCTGCATGCGCACCACATAGGGCAGCGCCTGGTTGCGCTGCCCCCGGCTGCCGTGCAGATAGATCATGGCGTAGAGCAGGTCGGCATCGTCGGGCGCCTGTTCCAGCCCCGCCTCCAGAGCCATGCGTGCCGGTTCCGGTTGCTGCAGTTGCAACAGCAGCAGGCCCTGGTTGTAGCGGATGCGTGGGTTCTGCGGCAAGGCCTCGGCGGCGATGCCCAGCCATTTGGCGCCTTCCTCGGCCTTGCCGCGCTCGACCAGCAGCAAGGCCAGCATGTAGGCCAGGTTGCCGTGGTCGGCGGTCGGCATGTTTTCCAGGGCCACGCCATCGCGCAGAACCTGTTCGGCTTCGTCCGGACGCAAGATGTTGTTGGCCAGGGTCACCAGGTTCATCCGTGCGGGGATGAAGTAGGGGTCGAGCTTGAGGGCCTGGCGATACTGCTCCAGGGCTTCCAGCTGCTTGCCCTGGCGTTCCAGCAGCACGGCCAGGTTGAGGCGATTGCCGGGCAGGTCGGCGTTGCCGCGCAGGCGTTTCTCGTAGTCATTCAGTTGCGCGCTGAAGCTTTCGCGGCGGTCTTCTGGCAGGGCGATCAGCGGAATCCCGGCCAGGGCACGCAGGGCTTCGTCGCGCACCGCGCGGTTGGCGTCATCCAGCAACGGCAACAGTTCCTTGACCCGTGCCACCGGGGGCAGGCTGATGAAACCGCTGGCGGCGTAGGCACGCACCAGCGGACTGTCGTCGGCCAGGGCCTGGCGCAGGCTGGGCAGCGCCGGTTCGCCGAAGCCGGCCAGCTGTTCGGCGGCGCTGGCACGGACGATGACCGGCTTGCCGAGATCTTTGATCAGATCGCCCAGCAGTTGCAGCGAGTCGGCACTGCCCTGGCGCACGGCATGGAAGGATTCACCGTAGTGCGGCGGGCGCGCCGGCGTGCCGAACCAGCCTTCGATAGCCTTGGCCGCCCAGGCCGGCTGCTGGTCGGTGTGGCAGGTGGTGCAGGCATCCGGGCTGCCGTCCTTCGCGGCCAGGTCGGGGCGCGGGATACGCAGGCTGTGGTCGCGGCGCGGGTCGATCACCATGTAGGTCTTCTCCGGCATGTGGCAGCTGACGCATTGGGCGCCGGGCGTGCCGGGCTCATGGTGATGGTGCTCGGGGCTGTCGTAGTTCTTCGCCTGCAGGCTGGGGAAGCGTTCCTTGGGCGGTTGCTCCTGGTGGCACTGCAGGCACAGCCCGTTGCCTTCGAGTTTGACCTTGGTGCTGTGCGGGTCGTGGCAGTCGGTGCAGGTCACGCCGGCCTGGTACATCTTGCTCTGGGTGAAGGAACCGTAGACGTACACCTCGCCATCGATCTGCCCGTCGGCATGGTAGAGGTCGGGACGGAGGGTGGATGGCAGCACTCTGTCGAGCAGTGGGTGACCGGGCTGCTGGCCGACTCCCGTGGTTTGCCGGCGGCTGTGACAGAAGGCGCACTGCTCGATCAGGCCCTGGCCGCCGAGGGCCTTGAAGTCCACGGCCAGGCCGATGTCCTTGGCCGAGCTGTAGGGTTTGTCGGTTTTCTTCTGCGCCCAGTCGACGTGGGCCTGGCTCGGGCCGTGGCAGCCCTGGCAGCCGACGTTCTGTTCGTGCCAGGTGCTGGCGAAGGTGTCGTGCTGGTCGTCGTAGTGCTTCTGCAGGTTGCTGGAGTGGCAGTCGGCGCACATGGCGTTCCAGTTCTGGTAGCGCCCGGTCCAGTGCAACGGGTCGTTGGGGGCGAAGCGCTGGCCTGGATAGAGGGAGAACCAGCGCTGGCCGCCGGCAGCCTTGGGCCGGCTGTCCCAGGCGATGGTCAGGGCCTGCAGGCGCCCGCCGGGCAGGGCGACCAGGTATTGCTGCAGCGGGTCGTAGCCGAAGGTGTAGAGCACCTGGAAATCGGCCGGCTGGCCGTCCTCGCCCTCGGTGTTGACGAAGAACTGCTCGCCCTTGCGGAAGAAGCGCGCCTTGACCCCGGCTTCATCGAACTGCGCGTTGGCGAAGTTGCCCAGTATGTTTTGTGCCTTGGCTTCGCGCATGGCCCAGTCGTGGTCGGAGTTTTCCCAGGCCTTGGCCTGCTCGGCATGGCAGCCCAGGCAGCTAGCGGCGGGGGCATAGCCGGCCGGGTCTTGGGCGAGTTGCGGTGGCTGGCTGGAGTCGGCCTGTACGGTCAGGCTCGACAGGGCGGTGAGCATGAAACAGATGAGCAGGCGATGCAGGGGCAAGGGCTGTTCCTTAGCGAGGTCAGGCTGACGGGCTGGGCTGAGTCTAGCGCGGCGAAAAAAACAGGACGGCAGTTCGACACGGGTGATTGTGCCCAGATAAGAGCACAGGCGAGTGAGTGCTGGCCATGCGTCACGTGGCAATCAGCTGGTGACTCATGGTCTAGGCTACCGGCTAAGTGCTGAATGGTTCTTTTGGATGACTACCTGTACAGCCTGTTTGGCTAGGCTGTTGCAAAGATCCGTGCGCACGCCCGCCGCCACGACACTGTGAAAAGGACCTCCCATGAGTACCCGCGACGACATTCTTGCGCTGCAGTCCAGCATCAGCCGTTCCGTCCTGGGTCAGGACGAGGTGATCCGCCAGGTACTGCTCGGCCTGCTCGCCAATGGTCACGTGCTGCTGGAAAGCCTGCCCGGCCTGGCCAAGACGCGTACGGTCAAGGCCCTGGCCCAGCACCTGGAAGCGCACATGAGCCGCATCCAGTTCACCCCCGACCTGCTGCCCTCGGATATCACCGGCGCGGAAATCCTGCAGCAGGTCGAAGGGCGCAACCAGATCAAGTTCCAGCCCGGCCCGCTGTTCGGCAACGTCATCCTGGCGGACGAAATCAACCGCGCGCCGGCCAAGGTCCAGGCCGCGCTGCTGGAAGCCATGGAGGAGCGGCAGATCACCGTGGCCGGTACCAGCCACAAGATGGAAGCGCTGTTCATGGTGCTGGCCACGCAGAACCCCATCGAGCAGGAGGGCACCTACCCGTTGCCCGAGGCGCAGATGGATCGCTTCCTGATGAAGGTGCTGCTGACCTATCCCAAGGCCGCCGACGAGACTCAGGTCCTGCGCCTGCTGCGTGATGAGGAACAGGCCGCAGGCAAGGGCGCGGAGAGTGTGCGCCTGAGCCAGGAAACCATCTTCGCCGCGCGCGGGGAAATCACCCGCGTGCATGTCGCGGAAACCATCGACCGCTACCTGATCGACCTGATCAACGCCACGCGCTTCCCCGCCGATTACGACGAGGACCTGGCGCGCTGGATTCATATCGGTGCCAGCCCGCGTGGCGGCATCAGCCTTGACCGCGTGGCGCGCGCGCATGCCTGGCTTGAAGGCAACGACTTCGTCTCGCCGGACGACGTGCGCGCCGTGCTGCACCCGGTGCTGCGCCATCGCCTGTTGCTGTCCTACGACGCGGTGGCCGACGGGGTGACGAACGACCATGTGCTCGACCGCCTGCTCGACAAGGTGGCGATCCCGGCCTGAGCCGGGAGAGGAGTCGGTCATGCCCCAGACAGCGACTGCGGATGGTTTCGTCTACGCCTCCTTGGCCCAGTTGATGAGGCTGGAACACCGGGTGTTCGGCCTGCGCTTCCAGGGCAGCCAGCCGCGTTCCAGCATCCTCTCCGGCAACCATGCCTCGCGTCTGCGCGGGCGCGGCCTGAACTTCGACGAGCTGCGCCACTACAACCCCGGCGACGACCTGCGTCACCTCGACTGGCGTGCCACCCAGCGCTACGGCAAGCCGTTCGTGCGCAGCTACACCGAGGAGCGTGATCGCCCCGTGCTGATCCTGGTGGATCAGCGCATGAGCATGTTCTTCGGCTCGCAGCGCAGCTTCAAATCGGTCACCGCCGCCGAGCTGGCCGCGCTCTCGGCGTGGATGGCCTTCCATGGCGGTGATCGGGTCGGTGGCCTGGTGTTCAACGATAGCCGCATCGAACGCATCACCCCCATCCGCAGCCGCAGCCGGGTAGAGGCCCTGTGCGCCGCCATCGTCCGGCAGAACCAGGCGCTGGCCGCCGACCTGCCCGACGCGGAGAACGAACCGCAGCTCGACCGCGCCCTGCAGACCTGCCTGGCCATGGCCGGGCACGATCACCTGATCTGCCTGATCAGCGACTTCGCCGGCGCCGGACCGCGCACCCTGCAGCTGATGCGCCAGCTCTCCACGCATAACGATGTGATTGCCATGCAGGTGTACGACCCGCTGGCCCTGAACCTGCCGGATCGCGGGCGGATCATGGTCACCCAGGGCGAGCTGCAGGTGGAGCTGGAGGTCGAGCGACGCCAGGTGCACCAGCCGCTGGGTGATTTTCTCGGCGGCCGGCTGCAGGAAGTCGCCACCTTGCTGCGCCGCAGCCAGGTGCCGCTGATGATGCTCAGCACCGGCGCAGACACCCACGAGCAGCTACGTAGCGAGCTGGGCCGCGCGGCCGGAGGGCGGCGATGAGCACGGACAAGACGCCGCACCTCGACCAGTTGCAGGAACTGGCGCTGCCGGCGCCGCCAGTCAGCTACTGGCCGCAGACCTGGGGCTGGGCCGTGCTGGCCAGCGTGCTGCTGCTGGCCCTGCTCGCCTGGGGCGCCTGGCGCTGGTGGTGCTGGCGGCGTGACCGCTATCGGCGCGAGGCCATGGCCCGGCTGGCCGAGCTGCAGCAGGCCCTTGCCGATGACCGGCAGCGTCTGCCGGCGCTGCGCGAACTACCCGAATTGCTCAAGCGCGTGGCGCTGTCCATGCCCGGTCGGCCGAATGTGGCGACGCTGGGCGGCAGCGCCTGGCAGGATTTCCTGCAACGCACCAGCCCGGCGCCGCTGCCGGCGGATTTCAGCCAGCGCCTGGCGACACTGGCCTACGCTCCGGAGCCGCAGTTGCGCGCGCTGGCCCAGGAGGATGTGCAGGCGCTGCTGCACCACAGCCGGCACTGGATCGAGAAGCATCATGTGGCAGCTTGACTACCCCTGGGTGCTGCTGGCCTTGCCGCTGGCGCTGCTCGGCTATCGCTACCTGGCGCCTTATCGCGAGGCGCGCAGCGCGCTGCGAGTGCCGTTCTTCGCCGCCATGAGCCGGGCGGTCGGGCAGAAGCCGGAGGCCTCGGGCGCGGCTGGCAATGCCTGGCAGCTGTGGCTCAACCTGCTGGTCTGGGGCCTGCTGGTGGTCGCCTGTGCGCGACCGGTACTGGTGGAAAAGCCCATCGAGCGTGAACAGCCGGTGCGCGACCTGATGCTGGCCATCGATATTTCCCAGTCCATGGAGACCGCCGACTACAGCAACGCCAGCGGTCAGCGCGTGGATCGCCTGAGCGCGGTGAAGGAGGTGGTGCAGGGCTTTATCGAGCGGCGCAAGGATGATCGCCTGGGGTTGATCGTGTTCGGCACCGGCGCCTACCCGCAGGCGCCGCTGACCCTCGACCACGCCAGCCTGCAGCTGCTGCTCGACGAGATCGCCACCGGCATGGCCGGGCCGAACACCGCCATCGGCGATGCCATCGGCCTGACCATCAAGCTGCTGGACAAGGCCCAGGAGCAGGAAAAGGTGCTGATCCTGCTCACCGACGGCAACGACACCGGCAGCGCCATCACCCCCGAGCACGCGGCGCAGATGGCCGCGGACAAGGGCATCGTCGTGCACACCATCGGCATCGGCGACCCGGCTGCCACCGGCGAGGCCAAGGTCGACCTCGGCATCCTGCAGGCCATCGCCAGCTCCACGGGCGGCCAGTTCTTCCGCGCCGACGACCGCGCCGCGCTGGATCAGGTCTACGCCACGCTGGATCGCATCACCCCGCACAAGGTGCAGAAACTCAGCCACCAGCCCAAGCGCGACCTGTTCTGCTGGCCTCTCGGCGCGGCGCTGCTGGTGCTGGCGCTGTATCAGGTGCTGGCCGCGTTGCGTGGTCGCCTGGCGCGCGCGGCCGTGCCGAGACCGGCAGAGGAGGTTTGATGGATATCGACCTCGCCGCCTTCCACTTCCTGCGCCCGCTGTGGCTGCTGCTGGCGCTGCTCGGCATCGCCCTGCCGTTCGCCTGGAACCGGGCACGGCTGTCGGCCTTGCGCGCTGCCCCGGTTGCCCCGCATCTGCTCAAGCACCTGCTGATCACACCTGACGATCCCCATCGGCTGCGCCCCATTCACCTGCTGGCGGCGTTGCTGATCCTCGGCGGCCTGGCGGCGGCGGGGCCGACCTGGCAGCAGGACCGCCCGGACTTTCTGGAGGATCGCGCGCCACTGATCCTGGCGGTTGACCTGTCGCCGTCGATGGATGCCAGCGACATGCCGCCCTCGCGCCTGGAAGCGGTCAAGCACAAGCTGCACGACCTGATCCAGCGCCGCGCCGGGGCCAAGACCGGGCTGATCGCCTATGCCGGTACGGCGCATCTGGTGCTGCCGGCGACCCAGGACCCGCAGCTGCTCGACAGCTTCCTGCAGGCACTGGGCACCGGGCTGCTGGATGCGCCCGGCAAGGATGTGGTCGGGGTGATCGAACAGGCCAAGCGCCTGCTGGCCGCCGAAGAGTCACCGGGCACCTTGTTGCTGCTGACCGACGGCGCCGATGTTGAGCAGCTGGATGCAGTGGCCGCCAGCCTCAAGGGCAGCAAGCTGCAGGTGCTGGTACTGGCAGTTGGACATGAGGATGGCGGCGCGCTGCGCGATGCCGAGGGCATGCCGCGGACCGACTCCAGCGGTCGGCCGGTGCTGGGTAGCTTCGATGCCGAGGGCCTGAAGAAGCTGGCCAGCGCCGCCGATGCGCCCCTGGGCAGCCTGACCCTGGACGACGATGACCTGGACTGGATCGAACTGCACGCCCAGCAGCACCTGCAGGCCGTCAGTGGTGACGAGCAGGACGTGCACTGGAAGGATGCCGGCTACTGGCTGTGCTGGCCGCTGGCACTGATCGCCTTCTTCTGTGTGCGCCGTGGCTGGAGCGTCAACTGGCTGGCCGGCCTGCTGCTGGCCTGTGGTCTGGGCCTGCCGGGCGCACCGGTGCAGGCCGGGGCCCTGGCCGATGCCTTCTTTACCCCGGACCAGCAGGGCCGCTGGGCCTTCGAGCATGAGCACTACCCGCAGGCCGCCGCGCACTTCCATGATCCTTACTGGAAGGGCCTGGCCGCCTACCGCGGCGCCGATTACCAGGCGGCCCTGGCCAGCTTCGCCAGCGTCGATACGGCGCCTGGCTATTTCTACCTGGGCAACAGCTATGCCCATCTGCTCAAGTACCCCGCTGCCATTGCCGCCTATAAGCAGGCGCTGAAGCTGCAGCCACAGTTCCCCGAGGCCGCCGCCAATCTGGCCCTGGCCATCGCCCTGCAGAAGGATTTCGAGGAACAGCAGGAAGTGGCGCCACAGATGGAGCCGGACAAGATCGAGTTCGACAAGGAGCCCGGCAAAGGCAAGGAGGGCCAGATGGACGCGCAGAAGGCCGCCTCCGACGCCCTCTGGCTGCAGAACCTGACCACCTCGCCGGCCAAGTTCCTGCAGCAGAAATTCCGCATCCAGAGCACGCGCCGACAGGCCGCAGGAGCGCAGCCATGAAGCGCCTGTTGCTGCTTCTGCTGCTCGGTCTACAACCGCTGCTGGCGCTGGCCGAGCCTCAGGTGCTGGTGGAGGCGCAGCTGGTGCCGGAGGGCAAGGCGCTGGTCGGTGGCACCCTCAATCTGCAGGTCGATGTACTGACCGACACCTGGTTCACCGAGGCGCCGCAGCTGCCCAAGCTGGATCTGCCCGGCGCCCAGGTCACGCCGCCGAGCAGCGAGGCCCTGCACCTGAACCTGCAGCGTGAAGGCACCACGTTCTTCGGCCTGCGCTTCACCTATCAGATCACCCCGAACCAGGCCCAGCAGTTCCAGATTCCGCCACTGCCGATCCAGACTGTTCCGGGGCAGGGCAGCGGCCCGGTCACGGTGCAGACGGTACCGCTGGATTTTGTCGCCAGTCAGCCCGAGGGTGTTGCCGAAGGCCAGCAGGTACTGATGGCCCGGAACCTGAAATTCACCCAGCAGATCGAGCCATCGCACAGCCCGCTGCGGGTCGGCGACAGTGTCGTGCGGCGCCTTACCCTCGAGGCCGAGGGCGCGCAGGCCATGCGCCTTCCGGCCCCGCCATTCGAGGAAGTCGAAGGTCTGCAGCGCTATGTGAAAACGCCTCAGGTCGGCCCGCTGGACGATGGCCGTGGCAATGTCAGCGGCGGCCGCCGGGTGGATGAGGTCAGCTATGTCATCGATCAGCCTGGCGCCTACCAACTGCCGGCCATCGAGCTGCAGTGGTGGGACATGGCCGCCAACCAGATGCGCACCGCGACAGTGCCGGCCCAGGATATCGAGGCCAGCGCCGAGCCTGCCTACCAGGCGCCTTTCTCGATTGCCGAGGACCTGCGGGCGCTGGGCCAGAGCGCGCGTATCCATATTGCTCAGTACTGGCTGTTGCTGGCCGCGCTGCTCGTGCTGGGTGGGCTCGTCATCTACTGGGGGCTGCCCTGGTGGCGGCGCGGTTCTGCAGCCTGGCGCGCCTGGCGCAGTCGGCGCCAGCAGACTTACCTGCAGTCCGCGGCTTTCGCCTGGCAACAGGTGGCCCAGCAGCTGCGTGGCCGACCGGCGCAGGTCGGTGCGCTCTACCTCTGGGGACGGCGCAGCCTGGATGCTCGAACACTTGGCGCTGTGGCCAGGAAAATTTCCGACCCATCCGCACAGCGACTGCTAACGTTTCTCAAGTCCAATTACGGCTCTGCCGCCAGGCCCGAAGAAGCGCTTGCGGCATTGCAGCAGGCTTTGCCCGAACTGAAGCGCAGCGCTCTTAGGCAACAACCTAGCGCGCCCGGCCAGGGACTCTTGCCCATCAACCCCCGCCAGCCTGTGGCGGGCTCTACTTACAGGGACGCCCGATGAACAGAACCTTATCCCCTCTCGTGACCTGGCGCTGGCTACTGGCCCTGCTGACCGTTCTGCCGTTGCTGGCCTCTGCCACCGAGCCGCTACCGTCCTGGAAGGACGGCCCGTCCAAAAAGGCGATCACCCAGTTCGTCGCCGCCGTGACCGAGGAAGGCTCCAAGGATTACGTCGCGCCAGCTGAGCGCATCGCCGTGTTCGACAACGACGGCACCCTGTGGAGCGAGCAGCCCATGTACTTCCAGGTGCTGTTCGCCTTCGACGAGGCCAAGCGTCTGGCGCCGGAGCATCCGGAGTGGAAGACCACCCAACCGTTCAAGGCTCTGCTCGAAGGTGACAAGGAAACCCTGGCGGCCAGTGGCATGGAGGGGCTGATGAAGATACTCGCGGCCACCCACACCGGCATCAGCACCGAGGAGTTTTCGGCCCGCGCGGAAGCCTGGTTGGCCAAGGCCAAGCACCCGAAAAGCGGCAAGCCGTTCACCGAGATGGTGTTCCAGCCGATGCTGGAACTGCTCGACTACCTGCGCGCCAACGGCTTCAAGACCTACATCGTCTCCGGTGGCGAAGTGGCCTTCATGCGCACCTTCGCCGAGGAGGTCTACGGCATCCCGCCGGAGCAGGTGATCGGCACCACCTTCGTCACCGAATTGCAGGACCAGGACGGAAAGCTGTCGATCCTGCGCCAGCCCAAACTGCTGCACAACGATGATGGCCCGGGCAAGCCGGTGAGCATCGACCAGGTCATCGGTCGCCGACCGATCCTCGCCTTCGGCAACTCCGATGGCGACCTGCAGATGCTGCAGTGGACCGCTGCCGGCGACGGCAAACGCTTCATGGGCCTGGTGCACCACACCGATGCCCAGCGCGAGTGGGCCTACGACCGCGAGTCCAAGGTCGGCAAGTTGGACAAGGCGCTGGTTGCGGCCAAGCAAGGCAACTGGACGGTGGTGGACATGGCCAAGGAGTGGCAGCGCGTGTACCCGTTCGAGGCGCCACAACCCTGAGTTCGGAATAACAGCGCGTACGGAACACCAGCACGCGACGCGCAAGGTATCCGTCGACCGATCTGGAGGAAAAGGCTGTCCCGGGTCGGTTGTTATGGAACATCAAGGCCCTAAGTTTCACCTGGGCCTTGGTGGCTGCAAGCAGTACGCAGGCAATGTACGACCAACACTTGCATTCAGGAGTCACCGATGAAACGGACCATCTTGGCCTTGGCAGCCGTGGCTGCAATCGGCGTCGGGGGGCCTACCCAGGTCCTGGCGCAAACGGAGAAACCCAACATCGTCGTCATCTGGGGTGATGACATCGGCGTGCACAACATTAGCGCCTATAACCTCGGCGTGATGGGTTACCAAACCCCCAATATCGACCGCATCGCCAAGGAGGGCATGCAGTTCACTCACTCCTACGGGCAGAACAGCTGCACGGCGGGGCGCGCCTCGTTCATCCTCGGCCAGCATCCGTTCCGCACGGGCTTGCTGACCATCGGCATGCCTGGCTCGAAGCACGGTATTCCGGACTGGACACCGACCATCGCCGACCTGCTCAAGGAGCAGGGCTACGCTACTGGCCAGTTCGGCAAAAACCACCTGGGCGACCAGGATGAGCACCTGCCGACCAAGCACGGTTTCGACGAGTTCTTCGGCAACCTCTACCACCTCAATGCCGAGGAAGAGCCTGAGGGTTACTACTATCCGAAGGATCCGGAGTTCCGTAAGAAATTCGGCCCACGCGGGGTGCTGCATGCCACGGCTGATGGCAAGATCGAGGACACCGGGCCGCTGACTTCCAAGCGTATGGAGACCATCGACGAGGAAGTGCACACCAAGGCGATGGATTTCCTGGAACGCCAGGTCAAGGCCGATAAGCCGGTATTTCTCTGGTACAACTCCACCCGCATGCACATCTGGACCCACCTGAAGAAGGAGTCCGTCGGCAAGACCGGCGTCGGCCTCTACCCGGATGGCATGGTCGAGCATGACGGCTATGTCGGTCAGGTGCTCGACAAGCTCGACGAGCTGGGCATCGCCGACAACACCATCGTCATCTACAGCACTGACAACGGCGCCGAGAAAGTGTCCTGGCCGGATGGCGCTATCTCTCCATTCATGGGGGAAAAGGGCAGCACATGGGAAGGCGCCTTCCGCGTACCAATGATGGTGCGCTGGCCGGGCAAGATCAAACCGGGGCAGATCTCCGACACCATCATCTCCCAGGAAGACTGGATGCCGACCCTGGTGGCAGCAGCCGGCGAGCCTGATGTGGTGGAGAAACTCAAGAAGGGCTACAAGGCCAACGGAAGGGACTTCAAGGTCCATCCGGATGGCTACAACTTCCTGCCTTTCCTGACCGGTAAAAGCAAGGAAGGTCCGCGCAAGGAGATCTACTACTTCGGCCAGGGCGGTGAGTTGAATGCCGTGCGCGTCGGCGACTGGAAGATCCACTTCGCCACAGTCGATGGCAACATCGCCACGGGCAGCCGCAAGGTCACCTCCTGGCCCTTGATCATCAACCTCAAGGCCGACCCCTACGAGACGATGTGGAAGGATGGTGAGCTGGGCTATCTGCGCTGGTATGCCGAGCAGATGTGGACCTTCGTGCCGGTGCAGCAGAAGCTGCAGGAATTCATGGCCACCATTCCTGAGTACCCCTATCAGTCCGGCGAAAGCCTGAACGCGGCCGGTATCAGCTATCAGACACTGAAGGTTCAGGAAGTGATGGACAAGCTCAAGACCCTCAGCCCACCGCGTAACTGAGCCTGACGCTCAAGCAACCCTGGAACGCCCTGACGTGATTCAGGGCGTTTTTTATGGATATAGCTAAAGACGAACGAGGATATTTTTAGCTGGGCCCTGGAGCGGGCAAAACTCCCAGTTCAACTCGGCATTGTCGGCACCTGGCCTCGGGCGGCGGATTTCGGTTCAGCCCCGCCCCAGTGGACTGGGTTGGCAGCCTTCAGGGACTTTCTCGGTACAGCTTGCGCAGCAGGGCCAGCAGTTGCGTGCGTTCCTGCGTATCGAGCGAATCGGTCGAGTCGAGACCTACGCGAACTATCGTCGGATCAGGTTAGGGCAGGGCACGTCGCCTAAGACGCTCAACAATGAGCTTGGGTATCTGCGAGCCGTCTACAACGAATTGCGTGGCCTGGGCGCCATCGACTACGCCAATCCACTGTCCCTGGTGAAGCCGTTGAAGATCCAGGAGCGTGAGTTGTCCTGGCTGACAAACGATCAGATTGCCGAGCTACTGGCTGAGATCCGCAGAGGCTGTGATAACCCGCATGTGGAGATCGTCACCCTGATCTGTCTGGCCACTGGTGCGCGCTGGTCAGAGGCCGAAAAGCTCAAACCGACCGGACTGCGTAATGGGGTGATCACGTTTAGCGGGACCAAGAGCGGCAAGGTTCGATCAGTGCCAATCACGTCCGAGCTGGAAGCCAAGATCGTTCGTCACTGGAGAGAGCATGGCCAGCCCAACTCGGCCATCACCTCGTTCCGTCGAGCCCTGGCCAGGACGACCATCGAGCTACCGAAAGGGCAGGCCGCCCATGCACTGAGGCACACCTTCGCAAGCCACTTCATCCAGAGCGGTGGGAACATCCTCACCCTGCAGAGAATTCTGGGGCACTCCAGCTTGGCCATGACCATGCGCTATGCGCACCTGGCGCCGGATCATCTGCAGGATGCAATCAGGCTTGGTCCGCTTTCCTCCGCCTGCTTGCGATGAGTGCCGATACCGCGCTGAACCACATTGATGCTGCCACCATTAGGATCATCATGTTGGCCAGATAGTTGGCGATCACGTCCCCTTTCATTACCCGCGAAAAGCGACTTGAGGAGCCCAAGGCGCCGTCGAAAAGGCCCCCGAGCATCATTCCTCCCACAATGCAGATAAAAACCACGGCCCCTGATTTCATACGTTTATTCGATTTGGAATAAGCGAAAAAAGGGGCAAAAATTATCGCTGCTGGATTCACTACTAGCCAGAAAACGCTATGCATCGCTTTTGTCTGGCAAGCGTGCGGCGTCTTGCTGGCTAGCTTTTCTGGCCCTGGAATCCAAACAGACAGACCATTTAGAAGCTGGTTTACGCTCTCGCAGCTCCCGGCTGAGACTGTCAGGAGCACTACCGCGCTAAGGCTGAGCAGTAGGATTGCAGTCAGAGGGTCGTACCGGGTCTGAATCAGGGTTGTTCTCATGCCTGCACCGATCCTTGTGTGGCTTGCGACGGTACTGGAGTTTCGACACCTTTTCGACACCCAAAGAAAAAACCCCTGAATTTCTCTAGGAAAATCAGGGGTTTATTTGGTGGAGCCGGGGGGAGATGTGGCCTAACCCCCCTGAGCCCCGCAAACCCCAGTGTTTCCAGCGCTATTCGCAGGTCACTTGGATTTGGTAGATATCGTGCGGTTGGCCAAAAGTCTAAGCATCGTTGGGGTTTTGTAAAGCGTTTTCCGGCGTATCCAATCCGCCCAGTTCGTGAGCCCTGCAGGCATGCCTGATGGCCGGCTAGGATCTGGGTTCAAATCCCTAAGAGGGATCTGAACTGGTGCTGCAAGCTGCGTGGCTTTGTAACTGTCTTCTAGTGGCAATCACACAGTTTGAAGCCCAGACACACTGGGGCGGGGCTCATTAACCCTGCAATGGGCTACCGCTCTTAGTGGCCGAAGAAAACCTACTCTAGTGGGTAATTGCAGTTCTCGTTGGCTTGATTTCTATAACACCTCGACTAGCTTAAAAATCGGTAAGGCTCAGCATACGAGAAGGATCACCGCACCCTAGGGAAGGTGTCATCATGCTTGACGTCAATAATCAATCGAGTATTTGGATGGTCGCGAGGTGGTTTTTACCCCTCAAGGCTATCCTTCTACTGTCATTATTAGCTACCGCATCTTTTGCTGAGCCTATTGAGCCGCCTCCAGACGACTTTGTTCTTGTTCGTAGGGTTATTGATGCGCGTTACTTTGACGTTGATAGTGCATTTGCTTCACCAAGGAATGGCCAATCAGGCAAGGGTGGGACTAACTGGTCTGGTGCTAGCCTTAGATCCTCTCTTTCTTTGAGCGAGGCTCTCTCGTCAGATATTTCTCGTGAAGTACCTGTATTGAGTAATGATGCCATATCTAATGTTGTTCTACGTGAGTACGGCTTTGGTCAAAGAAATTCAGCTGAATCTTATGCCGCTATTGAAAGTAAGATTCTCGAGTTAAATGGCCTAGAGAAACCTGAAGAGATTAAAGTGGGAAGTCGATTGAAAATTCCCGCGCTTCCTCGTATGGCTTTGGAAAAACCAAGTCGGTTCAATCAAAATAATGCAATACCTATAAGCAGTGTATATCCTGCGTTGCGCGATGTGGTGTCGTATAAGTCCTTTAACCCTAAGGCTATGGCGTTTACTGAACGCCCTGCTAATTCATCAGCGATGCGGGATGGTGCTCCTCTTACTGTTCAATACATGTGGCTTCCCCGTGACTCAGTGGAGAAGGATAGCTATTTGGCGTGGGGGGAGGGCGCCGCAGAAGTCCAAGCGGAGTCTTTAGTTGTCACTCTAGACTCTGCGGGCGGAGGTGGGAATGCGCTAGGCTCATTTCCATCGCAGTCCGAGAGGGAAATAATAAGTCGGCGGCTTTCGAGTCAGCCTAATCAAGAGTCCGTGCTCATCGTGCTAGATGATGGTTGGCCAAGCGATGAGGCCTATAGAAACTCTGTAGAGTTTCTTTCCACTGCATTGCAAAGAATCAATAAAAAATTTCTGTATCCAATAGGCGTCAGCGGAGAGTTTGCTTTATCTCGCCAGATGACAAGCTTTCCTAAGGAAAAATTCCATGCCCGCTCGATAGAGAAATCATTATCCGTCTTGACGGATATGGAGCCCAATAAAGACTGGCAGAATAATCGAGTGAAGGTTGTGTATTTCCCGTTGTCAATTGCTCAGAAAAATTCAAAGCCGATTCTCGAGGAGTTGATAACTTTACGTTTGATTGATGATTTTATGCTGGATGCCAGAGGGGATTTTGCGCCCCCGGTCGACGACGTAAATCGTTTGCGGAAAACAGCTAAAGAAATTGTTTCTCGGTTGCCTGGTGATATTGGTATTTCTAACTTGAAGACTGATAAAGCAATTATTGAGTCGGTGTTGATTTTTGCAGATTTATATGCGACAGCTACAGGGAATCCATATGTCGTAAATTTCTCATGGACGACTCCAAAATTAAGAAATAAATTCACTTCGTTCGATTTCAATAGAGGGATCTTGGTTGCGGCGGCGGGTAATTCATCATCAGCCGATTGCCCTAAGTGCCGCCCCTATCTAGCATATAAGGAGGAATGCACTTCTTGTGCGCACAATGCTGCTTCTCAAGAGATGTGGTTTGCGGCTAGGTCTGTAGAGAGTCAAGATGTTATTGCGGTAATGAATACTACCCGCGAAGGGGCGCTTCAATGTCGCTCAAGTATTGTCAACTCGAAACGCATAGATCCGTTTGTTTTTTCATTTGATGGATTGGTTAGTGCAGATATATGCGGGACTAGCTTTGCAGCGCCCCGCGTAGCCTGGTTAGTTGCCGCAAAACTTGCTTATATCGATCCCCATACTTTGGATGCCCCTGGGCCAGAACGTGGCTGGCAGCTGCGTCAGATTATCAGGCAGGCAAGGGTCGGGGGAGTCGATAAGGGTGATCAATATAATTTAGACGTCGGGAAACTTTTCAGCAATTAATGGAGGTTCGTGCCGCTATGAATAGCCTTAAATACGTTGGTCTGATTTCATCATTCATGTTGGCAGTATCTGTAGCAGGTTGTCGCCATGACGCAAAAGCCGCTTGGGCAGATGTGGCTAAGGACTGCGCATTTAGTGACTTAAATGGAGAGAAAATTCTATTCTTTGGCCCATCAAACTCAATAGGCCCTGGATCTATTTGGCGCCAAGCATCTGAGGCCGGTGGCGGCTACAGAGTACGGTGGGAGTCAGCATCTGTTCCGTCCGGTGCTGAGTGGATGAGAAATGGTAGTGAGTTTCAATGTCAAGGTAATAACATAACGAAGTTCACAGGTGCTGCGACGACAACATTTGCTTCGGATATTGCTCCTCTATCCGCTGAGTTAAAGGCGGAGCTAGAAAAAGCAAAAAGCGTAGAAGTTAAAGTGGCAATGATGAAGTGGGATACTTTGGTGGAGGGGCCTTTCGAGCAAGCGGTTCTAGCTCTTCCGGCTGATGCGCCACTAAAGAAGGATTTAGCCAAGCCAGGGCGGCTTGTCATGTATCGTGCTCTTCTGATTAGAGGGTTTGAGGCTAAGCTTTCATTTGATACGGTTGTGGGGGGGGATGTCAGTGCGAAAATAAAGGATGGTGTTTTGCAGTCAATAAACGGAGAGCTAGGGGCAGGGCTTAATGCACGATGGGATTCTAATAAGAATTTATATTTGTCCTCTCCTTCGGATTTTTATGTTGCGGGAGAGCTGGTTGAATTTGATATGGATGGTGGGTTTGCCTCTGGCGGAAATTCGCCATTTTCAGAACCTGTTGATATTAAAGCTGATGCAGATATAGGTCTTGAAGTAAGAAGTCAGCAATAGAGTATGTGATAGGGTGTGGGGGGGGAGGTTGTATTCGCGTGGTAGGGCTATAAGTAATTTACTCCCCCCGATCTAGTTGTCCTCTCAACAGGCTCTGACTTATCAGAGCCTGCTGTCGCGTGGAATGATCTTTTCGTGTCATTTGGTCACGACTGACCAATCGAAGCCTGGAGCAGGATCCCAGCCGAACCGGCCTATCGGGTTCACATCCTCATGGCCTACGATTCGGCCTTTAATCATTGGTATCGAATACTTTTTTGAAATGTCAGTAACAAGGTGTTCGAGAGTTTTATACATTTTATCTGTATAGACGGTTGAGTCATGTTTCTTTGAGCCGAAGTCGAGGGTTTCTATGCCAATGGCATAGTTGTTTGGATCTGGATCAGTGTCGAAATTTATTGGTAGGTCTTCAGTGGGCCATCGCTCATTAAAATAGCTATATTCTGGCCAAGGTAGGCCGTCAGCTCGTGCGACGAAAGCTGCCTCAGTTTTGTCCCAGACAGGCTTGAGATCACCGTCGACATAAATCGCATCCTTAGGGTAGCCCTTATACCAGTTGAAATACTTCAGATAGCACTGCCACTTTTCTTGACCTTTCTTATAGAGACTCCTTGTGTTGGAGTCGATACCAGCATGCCAGGCACGAGATGCATCAGGAACGAACTGAAAGAGTTCACCTTCTTTGGTTATCAAGTAATGAGCGCTGACCGAGTTTGATGCAAGGAAGGTTTTTCTTACAGATGGCAGGCTATCGGTTCCTGTGACGTGGATTACTACATGCGTGGGTAGCGTTGTTGATGGCCTGCGAGCATTTTTATTTGGTGACTCAAGGCGGTTTTGAATAGGGACAAGGTTGTTCCATTCGTTTGGCGTAGACATACTTAGCTCCCGTGGTATGTGTCTGACGATTTTTGACTGGCCCGTGAGTGTCAATACTCAGAGCAAGTTTCTTTGGCCGGACTTAACTATAGTCGCTGTTCGAATGGCTTGCGTGGAAGTGTTTTGCGCCTCCCTTATTCGATTGGCGCTCCTTGTGTTGTTTTAATATCAGCTTTTATTGTAACTAATAGGAGGTCGAGTTTGAGCGCGTTTATCCGAAATGCATTGGTGTCTGCCCTAGGCCAGAAAACACTGTGGTGGAAAAATGGGTAGCGTTGCCGGGACGCCTTGACTTCAAAAAGGCGGCAAGGTTGTCGTCAATTCGTAGTGTTTTTTCCTGACGGTGTCGCGATTACCGTAATTACAGAGGAGCTAAGTTGGTAAAACATGGCAGTATATGACGCGCTATCGCGACAGGGCACTGCAGCGCAGTATGTTGCTTAATAATTATTTGGGATGATTTTGAATGGGCATAAATTCCATACGCTTTGATTTGTCTGATTGGTTGATTCATTTCTTTCGTGATATTGATTTTAATGGTGGCAATTCAATTGTCTATGCTGAGCATATGGGGTGGGGAAATGTTATCGAAGACTGTAAGTATTCGTCGCTGTTTATGCTGCGGTGTGCAATAAGGTCTGGGCGTCTGTGGGCTACATGGTCGTATCGCAATAATGTACGAACAATATACGGGCCTGACCCTGCTGTTTGCTTTACGGAAATGCCAATAGCTGCTTTTCTTGAAACGGGAGAGGCACGGCACCGACGCGGGGAGGCGATGAGTCAATTTGCACTCATTTTTCCCAAAAAAATGTTTTTAAAGTGGGCGCCAACCCTGTTATCTACGGCCTAGATAACAAAGATTGCTGGCCCCAGGATATTCGATTCACAAGTGCTTCCCGAGCGTGAGCAGTACCGATACGTAACTTATAATCCAGCATCAACAAAGCCGATTGATTGGAGTCATGAAAGGGAGTGGAGATGGCCTTATAGGGGAGACTACAGTGGCGTGGAAAAAGCTCTCGAAGAGTTTGGAGTTGTAGGTGACGCCATGGATATTCCGGGGTTAGATTTTTATAAAGAGGATATAAGCGGTATTGGGGTGGTTGTTAAGAAGTCAGTGCACGGAAAATGGATCGCTCACGATATTTTAGCTCTCGTTGATAGGGGTGTCATTCAGAGAGATACTTTTCGTTTTATCCTGGTGTCGGATGATTTGCCAGATTGTGCCAAACTTATCAGTCCCGAAGATTGAATCGCCCCGGCTTTCCTAGACACTCTCCAAGCTCTGGAAATAGCGCTTTTCAAACTCCACTGGCGATAGCTGC
>NZ_LSOF01000032.1 GCF_001592875.1 Pseudomonas sp. BMS12
TGGGCCAGCAACAGCAGGTCGGCGATATGCGCGTCGGCCACCAGTGCCGCGCCAGGTTCGCCCACCGCCAGGCGCGCCTCGCCGGCGGCGACCCGCGCCAGCCAGGTATCGCGCAGCTCGGCGTGGGCGGCGGCCAGCGCGGCCAGCAGTGGCACACCGACCAGCGCTGTATCCACCAGCGGTTCGGGCAGGCCGGCGTAGCCGGCTTCCTGGGCGATCAGCACGAAATCCAGAGGACTCAGGCCCATGCCGCCCTGCGCTTCCGGCACGCAGAAGGCCGGCAGGCCCAACTCGACCAGCTCGCCCCAGAGCTGGTCGCACCGGCCGCTGTCGCGCTGCCACAACTCGCGGATGCGCTCGGGGGTCACCTCGTTGGTGAAGTAGTTGCGCACGCTGGCCTGAAACTGCAGCTGGTCTTCGCTAAAGCTGAAATTCATGAGAGAACCTACCTGTCAATCAAACATGTCTGCGTTGCTGCCACAAAACGCGCCAGGCAAGGCGCGGGATGCAGGCAATGGTGATCCCTTGGCAAATCCCGCAACACGGCATGGCGCGTTTTGTGGCGCAACCCGAAGGGACGGGGCCATTTGTTCGCATGGCTGCGTTGCTCGTCGTTCATTTGGAATAACCAAACTTCTCTCCTCGTGCCTTGCCATGCGAACAAATGGCCTCCGTCGCAGGCATGTTTGATTGGCAGGTAGGTTCTGCCTCCTCAGGCGCGCGGCATGCCGAGCATGCGTTCGGCGATGATGTTGCGTTGAATTTCGTTGGTACCGGCGTAGATCGGACCGGCCTGGGCGAACAGAAAGCCGTCCAGCCAGCGCCCGACTTCACCGGCATGCGGCGCATGCGGCTGCAGCTCGGCGCGCGCGCCGAGGATCGACAGCGCGGTGGCGTGCATGCGCTGGTCCAGCTCGGACCAGAAGATCTTGTTGGTCGACGACTCCGGGCCGATCTTCTCGCCACGCGCCAGACGCGAGGCGGTCTGGTAGGTCACCTGGGTGTAGGCCTCGGCGTCCATCCAGGCGCGCATCACCGCGTCACCGACACAGGGATCGCGATCGGCCTCGGCACGATTGGCCTGGTACAGCTCGACCAGGCGCCGCGCGGTTTCCTGGAAGCGCGCCGGAGAACGCAGCAGCAGGCCGCGCTCGAAGCCGGCGGTGGACATCGCCACATGCCAGCCCATGCCCTCGCCACCGAGGGCGTTGGCCACCGGCACGCGCACGTCGTCGAAGAATATCTCGGCGAAGCCCGGCAGACCGTCGAGCTGCGGGATTGGCCGCACGGTGATGCCCGGGCTGTTCAGCGGCACCAGGATGAAGGTCAGGCCATGGTGGCGGCTGGAGTTGGGGTCGGTGCGGAAGATGCAGAAGGCCCAGTCGGCCCACACCGCACGGGTCGACCAGGTCTTCTGGCCATTGAGTACATAGTGGTCGCCGTCGCGGGTAGCCTTGGCGCGGATCGCCGCCAGGTCGGAACCGGCACCCGGCTCCGACCAGCCCTGTGCCCAGATATCCTCGCCGGTGGCCATCTTCGGCAGAAAACGCGCCTTCTGCTCGTCGCTGCCGTACTCCATCAGGGTCGGGCCGAGCAGGAAGATGCCGTTCTGGTTGACCCGCAGCGGCGCGCCGGCACGGTAGTACTCTTCCTCGAAGATCAGCCACTCGATCAGGTCGCAGCCGCGCCCGCCGAGCGCGGTTGGCCAGGTCACCATGCCCCAGCGGCCCTCGTTGAGCTTGGCCTCCCAGGCGCGGTGCTGGGCGAAGCCCTCGGCGGTGTCGAAGGAGGCCAGCGGCGTGGCCGGCACATTGGCCTCAAGCCAGGCGCGCGCCTCGGCGCGCAGGGCTTGCTGGGCGGGGGTATAGGTCAGGTCCATGGGCGCCTCCATTCAACCGTTGAACTGCGCCGAGCGCTTCTCGACGAAGGCATCGCGCGCTTCCTGGGAGTCCGCCACGCGGTAGGCTTCCAGGGTGAAGCCCTGCTCCCAGCGGTATTTGTCTTCGAGGTTGCCGTCCTCGATGCCGGTCAGCGCCTCCTTGGCCAGGCCGATCATGGCCGGGCTCTTGGCGGCGATCTTACGGGCGATCTCCAGGGCCGCGTCGCGCAGCTCGGCGCGCGGTACCACGCGCTCGATGGCGCCCAGGCGATAGGCCTCGGCGGCATCAATCATCTCGCCGGTGAAGTACATGTGGCGCACCTTCTGCACCGGGAACAGGCGCTGCAGGTGGGCGCCGCCGCCCATCGCGCCGCGATCCACCTCGGGCACACCGAAGCGCGCGCAGTCGCTGGCCACCAGGATGTCGGCGGCGCCGCTGAGGCCGATGCCGCCACCGAGGACGAAGCCGTGCACGGCGAGGATCACCGGCTTGGGATTGCGGTGTACCGCCTTGAAGCTGTCGTAGTTGCCCTTGTTCACCGCAACGATGCGCTCGGGGTGATTGGCCAGTTCCTTGATGTCGACGCCGGCGCAGAAGCCGCGACCCTCGGCGCGCACGACGATGACGCGCACCTCGGCATCGGCGCCGAGGCGCTCCAGCTCGGCGGCGATGGCGGCCCAGCCGTGGCTGTCGAAGGCGTTGACCGGCGGATGGTCGAACACCAGCTCGGCGATGCCGTCCTGCAGGTGGGTGTGAAATGGCTGGCTCATCAGTGTTCCCCCATGACCGCAGCGGGTCGTTGTGCGCTGGCCGCCGCGCGCTGGCCGAGCTCGACCAGGCAGCGTTCGGCCTGGGTGACTATGGATTCGATCAGTTCGGCGCAGCCCGGCAGCGCGTCGATGCTGGCGGCGATCTGCCCGGCCGGCAGCACGCCCTCGGCGGGCAGGCCGTCGACCATGGCCTTCTGGATCACCATGGGCGCGTTGGCCGCCATTAGCGTCTGCGCCGCCGTCAGGCCATCGCCGCCGCGCATCTTCAGGGCGCTGCCCAGCAGCTGACCGAGGCTGGCGCCGCTGTGCTGGCGGTAAGCCAGGGCGCAGCGCAGTGCCAGCAGCAGGCGCGCCAGACCGCCGGAGCGTTCCAGGCGGTCGAGCAGTTCGTTGCGGATCATGCGCTGCGGCATGCCGTCGATGGCGCGGCTGACGATCACCGCCGCCGGGTCGCGTACCTGCAGATAGCGCTGCAAAGTGGCGGCCGGCACCGGGCTGTCGGCGCTCATCAGAAAGCGCGTGCCCATGGCAATGCCCGACGCGCCCAGGGCTAGGGCAGCGATCAGGCCGCGACCGTCCTTGAAGCCGCCGGCGGCAACCACCGGCACATCAACGGCTTCGACCACCTGGCCGAGCAGGATCGCGGTCGGCACCGAGCCGGTGTGACCACCACCCTCGCCGCCCTGCACGGTGACCACGTCGGCGCCCATCTCCACGGCCTTGACCGCGTGCTTGAGGGCGCCGACCGTGGGCATGCAGACCACCCCGGCATCCTTCAGCCGAGCGACCATGGCCTTGCCCGGCGAACGGCTGTAGCTGACCGCGCGCACCCGGTGCTTGAGCACCAGCTCGACGATCTCGCCGGCGTTGGCCTGATACATGTGGAAGTTGACGCCGAACGGCGCATCGGTCAGACGCCGGGTTTCGAGGATCGCCGCCTCCATCAGGTGCGGCTCGATGGTCGCCCCGGCGAGGAAGCCGAAGCCGCCGGCATTGCCGGTGGCAGCCACCAGTTTCGCGTCGGCGACCCAGCCCATGGCGGTCTGCACGATAGGGTAGCGGCAGCCGAGCAAGGCGGTCAGGCGGGTGTCCAGGGGGCCGTTCATCAGCTCTGCCCCTTGCGCTGCGAGGCGGCCATGGCCTTGGCGTCGTAGCCGCCCAGGCGGTCGCCGCTGACCAGTTCATTGTGCGCGTGGGCAAAGTGGTGCAAGCCGAACACCATGTCCATGGTGGCGCGCTTGCCCATCAGGTCCTCGGCGTTGTTCACCGCCTGCTTGGCCAGCGCCAGACCCAGGCGCGGCATCTGCGCGATGCGCCGGGCCAGGTCCAGGGTCACGTCCTCCAGCACGTCGCGCGGCACCACCTTGTTGACCATGCCCATCTGCCGGGCACGCTCGGCAGGCATGGCTTCGCCGAGGAAGAGGAATTCCTTGGCGATGCGCGGATTGAGTTCGTGCACGTGGGCGAAGTACTCGACGCCGGGAATGCCCATGCGCACCACCGGATCGCGGAAGTAGGCGTCCTCGCTGGCGACGATCAGGTCGCAGACCCAGGCCAGCATCAGGCCGCCGGCGATGCAGGCACCCTGGACCATGGCGATGGTCGGCTTGGGCATCTCGCGCCAACGCCGGCACATGCCGAGGTAGACCTCCTGCTCACGGGCATAGAGGAACTCGCCGCCGGGCTTGTTCACATGGTCGTACCACAGGTGCTTGCGCTCGAAGCTCTGCTCGACATCGCGCCCCGGAGTGCCGATGTCGTGGCCGGCGGAGAAGTGCTTGCCGGCGCCGCGCAGGACGATGACCTTGACCGCGTCGTCGTCCACTGCACGGCGGAAGGCGACGTCCAGCGCATAGGTCATCTTCGAGTTCTGCGCGTTGTGGTACTCGGGACGGTGCATGGTCACCAGGGCGATGCCGTCCCGGACCTCGTACAGCACCACCTCGTCGAGGGCTTCGGCCTGGCTCATGCGCGAGCCTCCTGGCGTACGCCGGGCGGGTTGTCCTTGAGCTGGGCGGCGCGCAGGTTGTGCGGGTCGAGCTGCTGGATCAGCATCAGCTGCTCCACGCTCGGCGCGGCAGTCACCGGCACCTCGGACGGTATGTGCAGTGGGAAGCCGGTGTTGTCGAGCACCTCGGCCAGGCTCACCCCCGGGTGCAGCGAACGCAGGCGAACCTGGTGCTGCGGGCCCTGGAAGTCGAGCACGCAGAGGTCGCTGACGATCAGGCGGATATCGATGTCATCCAGGCGCCAGCCCCGCGCCAGGCGCGCCGGGTTGTAGCCGACCGAGGCGACCATGTCGACTTCGCCCTCGACGAACACACGGCGGTTGTGGCTGGGCACGAAGAAGGAGTTGGCGTGGCTGATCGAGTTGCCGGGGAAGCCGCGCACGCCGAGCATCTGCACCTTGGGCTTGCGGTACTCGCCACCGACGCAGGAGATGTTGGCCTGGCCGAAGCGGTCGATCTGGGTCGGGCCGACCAGCGCGTGGCGCTTGCCGCCCCAGACGTTGTCGAAGATGCGCGAGAAGCCCATCCAGCTGTCGAATTTCGGCTGGTAGCCGTTACGCGCACCGAGTGGCACCGGCTCGCCGACCATGAAGGCCTCGGAGTCGGTCATCAGCAGGGCCGGGTTGCTGCTCAGCATGCTCAGCGAGGCGGCCAGGCGCGGGATCACGCCGATGCCGGTGGCGAGTACCTCGCCGTCATCGCGCCAGGCCTCGGAAGCGGCGCAGATCAGCAGCTCGGCCAGGCTGTAGGAAGTGGCGGTCATGTGGACTCCTCAGAACACCGGCAGCGGAAGTTGGCGAATCGCGTCCAGGCCGCCGACGCGGGCCAGGTACTCGGCCTCGCCGCAGTCGATGTAGCGCTCGCGGTACTGCTGCCAGCCGTCGGCCTGACTGGCCGAGGCGTTGTAGGCCTTGAAGTGCGCCACGTCGAAGCCGTACAGCGGCGCGCAGGAAGACGGATGGGCGCCGCCCGGCAGGTGCACCACGGCGCAGGTCAGGTTGCGCTCCCAGAACACCTGGCGACTGGCCTCGGGGTGGGCATGGAACCAGGCGCTGTCGACCAGTTCGTCGCAGCTGACGTAGGTCTTGTCGGCGGCGCGAGCGAACAGGTCGTCCATGTAGTGGTCGGGCCCGGCGATCTGGCAGACGCCACGGGCGTCGGCGCGGTCGACATGCAGCAGCGCGGCGTCCAGCTTGAGCGCCGGCATCGCCAGCCAGTCGCGGTCGTCGGCATAGGGCGAGGCGACCAGCTTGATCTCGGGGTTATGGGTCAGCACGTCGGTGCCCAGGCCCACGGCGGTGGGAATGAAGGGCACGTTCATCGCCGCCGCCTTGAGGCCGAGCAGCAGCATGCCTTCGTCAATTTCCATGATTTCCAGGGCGCCGTTTTGCCGGGCCTGGCGGAAATAGGGTTCGAGCGGGATGAAGTCCAGCGAGACGAAGGCGAACACCAGCTTCCTGACCTTGCCGGCGGCGCACAGCATGCCGACATCGGCACCGCCATAAGCGACCACCGTGAGGTCCTTGAGCTCGGAACGAAGAATCTCGCGGATCAGCGCCATCGGCTTGCGCCGCGGGCCCCAGCCGCCGATGCCGATGGTCATGCCGTCGCGCAGCTGGCCGACGATCTCGGCCGCAGTCTTGCGTTTGTCCATGCTCATGCCCTCACTGCCGGCCGACGCTGAAATCGTGGCCCCAGTGGCTGACCACGGTGCTCTCGAAGGGGGTGTGGCGCTGCCAGTCCATGACCTTGCCGCCGCAGCCGTACTCCAGGTCGAAGCCGCCGGGGGTCTGCATGTAGAAGCTGGTCATCTCGTCGTTGACGTGGCGACCGAGGGTGGCCGACAGCTTGACGCCCTGGGCGTGCATGCGATCGAGGGCGCGGCCGACGTCGTCGAGCTGCTGCACTTCCACCATCAGGTGCACGCAGCCGGACGGGATCGGGCACTCGAACAGGGCCAGCGAGTGATGGCGGGCGTTGCCGCAGTGGAGGAAGTGGATGCGCTTCTCCGGCTCAGCCGGATCGGGAGTGAAGCGCACCTTCATCAGGTCGGACAGGCCGAAGCCCAGCACGTCGCGGTAGAAGGCCAGGCAGCTGTCGAAGTTCGGCGCCGGCAGCACCGCATGGCCCATGCCCAGCTCGCCGGTAATGAAACCGCTGACCCCGGCCGGCGAGACGAAGGGCGCGAAGTCCATGCGCGGGCCCCAGAACAGCTCATGGCGATTGCCGTGCGGGTCACTGAAGCAGGCCAGTGCCTGCACCTGGCGCTGACCGGCCTCGGCGGCGCTGGCGCGGCGCACCTGCACATCGGCCTGCTGCAACTCGGCGATGGCCTGCTCGAAGGCCGCCTCGCCTGCCACTTCCCAGCCGCAGGCGCCATAGCCGTCGCGCTCGGCGCGCTCGATCAGCAGGCGATAGGGCCGCTCGTCCATCTTCAGCAGCAGGGCATCGCCCTGCTCGACCGCCATCATGCCCAGCACGTCGGTCGCGTAGCGCCGCCACTGCTCAAGGTCGGTCGAGAGTACGGTCACGTACCCCAGGCCACGGATATCCATGCTTGCCTCCTCATAGTCCGTCCACCGCCACGGCAGATGCCGGAGCGGGCTATGGGAGGGGATTTAATCGGCTCGGCAGGCGAGCAACATCGTCCAATGGGACTAGCGAGAAAGGCTGGTTTGCCAGGCTGCCCGGCAGATGCGGAGCCCTCATCCCAGCTGCGCAGGCAAAAAAACAAAAAACCCTGATGTCACCAGGGACATCAGGGTTCGACAGATCTGGCTTTGCCAACTGCGGAGGGCATCGCCATCAGGCTGCGCTTTCTTGCGCAAGCCACGTAGCGATGGGCCCGAGGGCCCATCGTGGTGACACGCTCAGCTGCCTTTCTTCTGCTGGTCGCGGAAGTAGGGAATCACCTTCTCGCCGATGTTCTTCAGCGTTTCCAGCTGCGCCCACTGCGGCACGGTGCCCATCTGGCAGATGAACAGGATCTCGTCGGCGCCGGCGTCGATCAGGCGCTGCACGTAGCCGATGCAATCGTTGACCGTACCGTAGGCATGGTTGGGGTTGAGCATGGCCATGGTCGGGTCGGAGAAGTCGACGGTGACGGTCTCCGAAGCGAAGTTGGACTTGATGATGTCCTGGCCGCTGCCGTCGTGCACCACGTCCTCGGTCCACTGCGCCGGGTCCGGACGGGCGCCGCCGCCGTACCAGTAGCCAAGCGACTCCATGAAGTAGCGCTGGCCGCGGATGCCGATCTTGCGTGCGGTTTCGTTGTCGTCGAGGACGATGGCCGGGCACAGCGCGGCGATATGACGATTGGGGCGGAAGCCGACCTGATCCTTCTCATCCCGCTTGTCCCAGGCCTCGTGGTACACGGCGACCTTCTTGGCGATCTCATCCGGGCCGCCGAAGCCCAGCACCAGGGCACCCATACCACGCCCGCCGGCACGCTGCAGGCTCTCGGTGTTGGTGCAGGCCAGGTACATCGGCGGGTGCGGGTCCTGGTAGGGCTTGGGATGGATCGGCCGCTTGGGGATCTGCACGAAGTCGCCGTGATGCTCGATCTCGTCCTGCACGAACATCTTCGGGATCAGGTACATGGCCTCGTCGATCTGCGGCTGCAGGGTCGTCAGGTCGTAGCCGAAGGTGCCGGCCTCCTGCTGGGTGCCGCCCTTGCCCACGCCGAAGTGCACACGGCCCTTGGACAGCAGGTCGAGGGTGGCGATGCGCTCGGCCACCTTGACCGGATGGTTCATCGCTGGCGGCAGGCAGACCACGCCGTGGCCGATACCGATGCGTTCGGTCTTGCCGGCGACGAAGGCCAGCATGGTTTCCGGCGCGGACATGTGCGAGTAGTTGGTCAGCGCGGTGTGCTCGACGCACCAGAAGGTGTCGAAGCCGAGCTGGTCGGCCAGCACGGCCTGCTCGACGGTTTCATCGAAGATGCGACGGTCGCCTTCGCGGCTGGCGTCGACCGTCTGGGCCTCGTAGATCAGGGAAAATTTCATGATGGTTCCTTGTACTTGTAAGGGGTCTTTCGGCGACCGCTTCGCGCGCCTTGCCCGCATGGTCGGAGATCACCCGCCCCCTCGAATCCCGCAAACGGACTACTCGCTATGGGCGAGCAGCCCGCCGCCGCTTCAGAACCTGCTCACGCTCTCGCGAGCTAGAGAAAAACAAGGCGAACGAGGCTGAGAAACGGACTGGGCTCGCACTCGAGTTTGCATGTGGCAAATGAGCATTCCGAAGCCACGTTCAACGCAGTTTTTCCGACGCGCAGCAGATCGTGAGCGGGTTCTCAGAGGAAGAAGTCGGTGCTGTCCAACCCCATGCTCACGCCGCCCAGGTTCCAGGCGTACTTGGCCGGGTTGTTGGCGACGTGGGCTCGGCCGGTGTGGATGTCACGGAAGGCGCGGTTGATCGGGTGGCTCTTGAAGATGGTCGAGGCGCCGCTGTTGAACATCAGCTCGCCCGCGGCCTTGGCACACTTGTCCGGCACCAGGGCCGAGTCGTAGCGCATCTTCACCCGCTCGCTCATCTGCAACGGCTGGCCCTCGCGGGCGCGCTGCATCATCAGGTCGAAGTTGCGCAGCAGCAGGGTGCGGCATTCATCGACGCTGACCATGGCATTGGCCAGCGCACTCTGCGCGGCCGGGTCCTGGCCCATCTTGCGCCCGTCGTTGACCCCGACCCGCGCGCGGTTGTGCTCGACGAACAGGTCGATGGCACCCTGCAGCGCACCGATGGCCGCCGAGGACACGGCGCGCACGAAGATCTGGCCGAACGGCAGGCGGAACAACGGCGCGGTGTTCACCGCATTGCCCGGGCTGTTCTGCATGAAGCCATCCACCGACCTATGGGTGCGGTAGTCGGGCACGAAGGCATCCTCCACCACCACATCGTGCGAGCCGGTGGCCTCCAGGCCCATGACATTCCAGTTGTCCTCGATACGGTAATCGCTGCGCGGCACCAGGAAGGTACGGTAGTCCGGCGCGCCGCCCGGTTCGGCCGGCGGCACCAGGGCGCCGAGGAAGGCCCACTGGCAGTGTTTGCTGCCGCTGGAGAAGCCCCAGCGGCCGGACAGGCGGAAGCCGCCCTCGACCGGAGTGACCTTGCCCACCGGCATGTAGGAGGAGGAGATCAGCACGCCGGAATCCTCACCCCACACGTCCTGCGCGGCGCGGTCGTCGAACAGCGCCAGCTGCCAGTTGTGAATGGCCACCACACCAAGAACCCAGGCCGAGGACATGCAGCCTTCGGCGAGGGTCATCTGCACCTCGAAGAAATCCCGCGGCTCCAGTTCGTAGCCTTCCCAGCGCGCCGGCTGGAGGATGCGGAAGAAACCGGCGTCGTGGAAATCGCGAATGGTCTGCTCCGGCAGCTGGCCATTGTGCGCCGCCTCGGCGGCACGTTCGCGCAGGACAGGCACCAGCTCGCGCGCGCGTTGGCGCAGACGCTGGCGGATCAGGTCTTGGTCGAGCATCTTGTTGTTCTCCTGTGGACGGGGCGACATCCGCCCGTGCCCGCATTCAAACAACGCCTCCTGCGCTCGACATCCTACAAACGGACCATACCCGCCCTGTTGCAATCACCCCGGCAACACAATCGACTGCCCTAGTCCCCTCGGACGATGTTGCCCCTGGCGCCGGGCGCAAGAATTCATCGCACTGCCAGACACCCAGAGGGTCGTGCGATGAACGACAACCAGTTGAAGAACGAAATGCTCCAGGCCATGCGCCGCCTGGCCAAGTCGGTGACCATCATCACCACCAGCAACGGTCAGGAGCGCTTCGCCATGTCGGCCACGGCGGTCGACTCGCTGTCCACCGAACCGCCATCACTGCTGATCTGCGTAAACCAGACCGCCTCGCTGCACGCGGTGCTGGACGCAGGCGCGGACTTCTGCGTGAACATCCTCGGCCTGCAGCAGGAAGAGCTGTCGCACCTGTGCAGCGGCCCGATCAAGGGCGAGGCGCGCTTCCAGCGCGGTGACTGGCGGCAGAGCGAGGACGGTATTCCGTACCTGGCCGACGCCCAGTCGGCGATTCTCTGCCGCCAGGACGGCAAGTTCAGCTACGGCACCCACAGCATCTTCATCGGCCGCATCCACCAGATCCACAACAGTGCGGAAATTACCCCGCTGGTCTACCTGGATGGCGCCTACACCACCACCGCCGCGGCGCCGCTGGCGGCCGCCGGCTGAGGCCCCGGCATGGACGGCGTCCAGGCATTGCCGGCGTTGCGCACCAGCAGCGCCACCCAACTCGACTGGCATGAGCGCTGCGAACTGCTGGTGGTCGGCTTCGGTGCCGCTGGCGCCAGCGCCGCCATCGAAGCCGCCGAGCGCGGCCTCAAGGTGCTGGCCCTCGACCGTTTCGCCGGTGGCGGTGCCAGCGCACTGAGCGGCGGCGTGGTGTATGCCGGCGGCGGTACGCCGTACCAGCAGCAGGCCGGCTATCAGGACAGCCCCGAGGCGATGCATGCCTACCTGCGCCAGGAAGTCGGCGATGCGGTGAGCGAAGCCACCCTGCTCGACTTCTGCCAGCGCAGCCGCGAGCAGCTGGCCTGGCTGGAGCGCCAGGGCGTGGCCTTCGAGGCCAGTGTGCCGCCACACAAGACCTCCTATCCCAGCGACCAGTACTACCTCTACTACTCCGGCAACGAAGCCGTTCCGGACTACGCCCGCGTCGCCAAGCCGGCGCCGCGCGGGCATCGTGCCAAGGGCCAGGGCATGTCCGGTGCCGCGCTGTATGCCGCCCTGCACGCCAGCGCTCTGGCTGCCGGCGTACGCCTGCACGGTCAATGCGAGGTACGCCGCCTGGTGCTGGATGCCCGCGAGCGGGTGATCGGCGTCGAGGCCTGGCAGTTGCCGGCCGACACGGCACCGGCTCGCCGGCACGCGCGGCTGTCGCGCTGGGCCCAGGCGCTGCACATGTACAGCCCAGCCC
>NZ_LSOF01000033.1 GCF_001592875.1 Pseudomonas sp. BMS12
TGAACGGAGCGGGCGTGGTACTGCGCTGGCAGGCACCGCAAGAGCCGGGCACATACAGCTACAACCTGTATCGGACTGCCGCAGGGCAGGGCGAGAACATCGATATCGATGGGCTGACTCCGTTGCAGAGCAAGATTCCGGCGTTGATCGCGCTGGATAGCAGGCCATCGGAAAGCGAGAGGGGCTATGCACTGACCACGGTTGATGCTGCCGGCAACGAGTCCGTTGCCACTCCGGTAGTGCGTATTCAAGCGCCTTTATTGCCTGTCAGCGACCTGCGTATCAACCTTCCACTTGCTGGTGCCCCCAGCTTGAGTTGGATGCATGGAGGTAGTGACATTGATGGATATAACGTCTATCTGGGTGCCGGAGTTAGCGGTCAGAAACTGAATCAGGAGTTGCTTGGCAGCAAGAGCTGGCAGGATGCCGGCATCAGCTTGCCGCTGGCGGCTGAACGCACCTACAGCGTTACTGCGCTTAACAGTGACGGGGTAGAGAGCCTTCCGCACAGCCTGACTCTGCCATTGCTGAGTGCTTCGGTGCGCGAGGCGCAGGAGTTCAAGCGAGGTCTGTTCAACCAAGTTTACTTCCAAGTCGCCAACCATGGGGTTAGTGAGGCGAAATCGGTCCGACTGCAGGTGACGCTACCTTCCGAGGGTGGTGGCATGACGCAGCAGTCGTCTTCTTTCGATGTTCCTGCTGGTGGCTTGGTTGAGGTGCCAGTAGTGGTGGCGGGGCACCCGGCGCTGCCTGGCGTCGTGCCGTTGAAGCTGACGCTTAGCCAGGCTCCACAAGCTGGGCAGTTGGTGACCCTGCAAGGCGAGGCTTCGATTGAGGCTGGTGATACGGCGCTGCTCGCGCAAGTTGAGCCCGGCGATATGACCCGGGGAGCCTCCGGTACCGTGCGCCTGCGCCTGGAGAACCCTTCACGCGTGCCGGTGGACTTGGTGATGGCCAAGAACGGTGGCAAGTCTGCTTCGGATGAAGTGCGCCTGATTCTTGAGGACCTGCAAGGCAATGTGCTGTCCAGCCAAGCAGTCAAGCTACTGGTTGGTAATGGTATGGTCATGACCACTGACGGTCGGACTGTTGCACGTGTGGGTGCCCAAGAGTCGCTGGAAATTGGCCCGATCAGCATGTCCGTGCCGGCAGCATCGCCCGAGCGGGTGCGCATCCGCCTGGTCGCGGATCGTATCCATCACCTGACCGGACAACCGGGCGAGCTTGTACTGCCAGGCCTCTCAACGTCACGTGAAACCACGTTGATCGACACCGCGTATGTGGGTGAGCTGAACTCAATCGAGCCGCAGACTGTTGAGGCTGGTGAGTCGGTGACGATTCGCGGGCGGGCACTTGGGCGTACGGATCAGCAGCCTTTGGCAGGTGTTGCTCTACGTCTGGTGTTGAATGTGCGTGGCTTCGAGGAGGCAGTGAACATAACCACGAATGATGCCGGCGAGTTCAGCTATGTGCGTAAGACGCAAGCTTCCGAGTCAGGGTTGTATCAGGTGTCGGTGACCCACCCGGCGCTTAGTACGCGTCCGATACAGGGGCAGTTCACCGTGACAGGGGCAACTTTCTCACCGGCCTCAGTGAACACGCAGTTCCCGCGCAACTACGAGCAACTGGTGACCATAGTGGTCGAGTCTGGCCATGCAACACCGCTGAGCAATCTACGGCTGGAGTACGTCAAGCCAGCCGGCAGCAATGGTTTACCAACAGGGCTCAGAGTCGTCACCAGCGCCCCGCTGAACTTGGCGGCAAACAAGCGTGGCAACCTTACCTTGCGCATCAGTGGCGATAACAGCGCAGCTGCAAGCGGCTTGCTGGATTACCGCATCGTCGCCGATGGGCTGAGCAAGCCGATTGGCCAGACCCGAATCCAGTACAACCTGGTTGCAGCTCAGCCGGTGGCCAGCGTCAGTCCGAAACAGATTCGTACTGGCCTCAAGCGCGGTGGCGAAGAGCAGGTGGAGACGGTGACGCTGAAGAACACCGGCCTCGATGTGCTGCGCAATGTGCGCTTGAGCCTGCTCAACAGCGAGGGGGGAGCGCTACCTGCGTGGGTTAGCCTGCGCAGCTCGGAGCGTATGGGTGACTTGGCCGTGGGTTCGGCTATTCCGCTGAACATCGCCTTCCGCCCAGGTGAGTCTGTGGCCGAGGGCAATTACTACGTGACCCTGCGCATCCAGAGCGACAACTACGCGCAACTGGATGTCGCCATGGAGGCGGCCGTCACTCAGTCCGGTCAAGGTGGTGTGATCTTCCAGGCGTCGGATATCTATACCGGCACCCGCGACGACAACGGCCAACTGATCCCGGGGCTGGCCGGGGCGAAGATCAAGTTGCAGAACCGCAACGTGCTGACGGAGGAATACAGCCTGGTCACCGACAGCCGCGGCCAGGCCCTGCTGGAGAATATCCCGGCAGGCGAGTACACCTACCGCGTATCGGCGTGGGATCACGACGACCTTGGTGGTCAGCTATGGATCAAGCCGGGGCTGACCCACGCCGAGTCTGTGTTCCTGATGAGCAAGTTGGTCACGGTGGAATGGTCGGTGAAAGAAATCACCCTGGAGGACCGTTATGAAGTGGTTCTGGATGCCACTTTCAAAACCAAGGTGCCGACCGCGCTGGTGATGATCGAGCCGCTGTCGATCAACCTGCCGGCGATGCGCAAGGGGGATGTGATCCAGGGCGAGCTGGCCTTCACTAACTATGGCCTGATCCGTGCCGAGGGGGTGCAGGGGCAGCTGCCGACGGGCGATGCGCGTACGCGCATCGAATACTTGCGGCCGTTGCCGAGTACGCTCGAAGCGGGCGAGGTGGTCGTGGTTCCTTACCGTGTACTGGCCCTGCAGAGCTTCGACCCGGATGACGTGCTTAACGGCGCCGCCGGCTGCTGGAGCTTCTCCTACCCGGTGTCGGCCAAGTACAGCAGCCAGTGCGCCAATGGCACCGTGGTCAATGGCCAGGCAGGCTCGGGCTTCCATGCCAATGGCGGTATTTGTGGCGGGGGAGGCACGGGCGGTGGTGGCATCGGTGGCGGTGGTGGCGCTTCCGGCGGTGGCGCCGGCGGCTGGGGTGGCTGGGGTGGCGGCGGCGGTGGTACCTCGATCATTCCGCGCCCGGTGTCGTCTGATACGGCACAGCAGTGCGTACCGCCGACTGAGTGCGAGAGTGGGAATTGCCCTGGAGCTAATGGTGGAGGGCAGTAAGGGCCTGGCAAAAAGGTATCTATAGGCCCCTTGCCCCATCGGCTGGGCCGAGGGGCCTCGATGTTGGTGTTTTAAGCGCATGGCGTAGCGGCTGGAAGCGAGAGGCACATTAATGAAGCGATTGTTGTTCTGGGGGCTCGTCTTGATCGCCGCTTATCAGGGTTGGCAGAAGTTCCGGTCACATGACGTGACCTTGGCATACGATCCTGGCTCGCCCTACGTCATCGTGTATGGGCGCGACAGCTGCGGCTTTACCAGCCAGATGCGCTTAGCTTTGGCGCGGGAGAAGATCGATTTTGACTACCGAGTGGTAGATGAGGCTGCTGTGGCGGATGGGCTGCATTGGAAGATGGAGCGTCTGGGTATTAGTACTTTGCGCTATGACCTGCCAGTAGTTGAGGTGAACGGCAAACTGTTGGTCAGACCAGACATCAATCAGGTCATGCATTCATATAACGAGGGCTAAGGATGATCACAACGTCATGCTTGGCCAGCTTTGATGTTCGGGCGGCATAGTTAGCAGTCGCTTGCGAGATAAGAAACCGGTTGGGTGCCAACTTGCGGTAGCCAGTCACCAGAACGAAAAGAACAAGGACCCCACGCCCGGGAGGGCGCGGTTCAAGGGAGTGCGAGCAGTGTTGAAGGGTATTTGGGGCCGTGTTGGCCTGTGGCTGTGTGGGGGTGTGATCGCAACGGGTACTGGTCTGGCCTACGCCAAGCCAGGCCTGGACCATCGCTTCTCGACACCGCATTACGCCAAAGGCGAACTGCGCCTGGACGTGCTGGACCTGCAGGTGCAGGCCCTCGGCGGCCCGGTGCGCATCCTGCGCAGCTGGAAGGGCGGCCAGTGGGTGTGGAACGAGCGCTGGAGCGACCTGGACGTGCTCGGCGCCGCCGACCCGGCTGTAGGCGCCGCCGACCCGGCCAACGCCGACAAACCCTATGCCATCGTCCGTGCTGGGCAGAGCTACCTGCGTGCGAGCAGCACCACCCAGGGCCAGGACGTCTACTTCAACAACCTGCCGCAGCGCACCCTGATCGCCCTGCAGCATGGCTTGGCCGGCTACCGCTGGCAGGACACCCAAGGCAACCGCAACGACTACGACGCCCAGGGTCGGATGACCGGCTACCAGGATCACAACGGCATCCGTACCACCCTGGTCCGTAACGCCGAAGGTCGCATCGCCGAGATCAAGGACCATCACGGCGCCACCCTGATCACCCTGACCTATACCGGCGCCAACCTGACCAGCGCGAAGGACTACAGCGGCCGCGAAGTGAAGTACGAGTACAGCGGCAGCCGCCTGAGCGCGGTGACCGACGTGCTGGGCAAGCGCTGGCAATACCACTACGACACCAACGGCCTGGCCGGCTACACCGACCCGCTGCAACAGCGCACCACCCTGGTCCTGGGCAAGGACGATAAGGTCCAGGAACACCGCCTGCCGGACGGCCGCTTCACCCAGTACAGCTACCGCTACGACGAGAGCCAGGAGCAGTACTACCTGCGCACCCTGAACGAAGCCGGCCTGGTCACCGAGCGCTGGTACGACCGCCTGGGCCAACTGGTGCGCAAGCAACTGGATGGCGAGACCCAGTTCAGCCGCAGCTATTTGCTGTCGGATCGCTCCAGCGACATGAGCAAGGTGGCCGAGGCCTACCGCATAAGCGGCAAGAGCCTCTCGGTCAGCAAGGAAATCTCGCAGCGCCAGGGTCGCGCCCCGTCGCCCTATGTGGCGCAGATGACGGAAGAGGACGCCCACGGCAACCGCACCCTAACCGAGTACAACCGCTACGGTCAGACCATCCGCGTGCAGTACGCCGATGGCAGCGAGATCCGGAAGAGCTACGACCCGGCGACCAACCGAGTCTCGGAAGAGATCAATGAGCGCGGCATCAAGACCCAGTACCGCTACGACGGCAAGGGCAACCTGATCGAGCTGATTGAGGCGGCCGGGCTGTCGGAAGAGACTCGTACCACTTACCGCTACGATGCCTTGGGCCAGTTGGAACAGGAAGACCGGCCGGGTGATGAGGCTGCACAGACACCGGCGGCGAGCTGGCAGTACGGCTATGACGGCAAGGGCAACCGCAACCTCACTCGCGACCCGCTGGGTTACGAGACGCGCTATACCCACGATGTGCAGGGCAGTGTACTGACCGTTACCAACGCCCTGAGCAAGACGTGGACCAGTACCTACGATGCGGCGGGCAATCTGAAGAGCTTGAAGACGCCCCTGAATCAGGAAACGCTGTTCGGGTATAACGATCTGGGCCAGCGGGTCAGCGTGCAGGCACCCAACGGCGCCATCACGACCATTGAGCCAAATGCGGCTGGCATGCCGAAGAGCATCACCGATGCGGCCAATGCGCGGACACAGTTTGAGTACGACGCCAGCCAGCGACTGGTGGCGGTGGTGGATGCCTATGGCAACCGCAGTGAGCGCCACTATGACAAGCGCGGGCGGCTCAGCGCGGCCAAGGATGCGCTCGGTGCCACTGTGCAGTATCGCTACGAGCAGGATCGTCTGGCCGGTATCGATTACCCGACCTACCAGGAAGATTACGAGTACGACAGCCGAGAGAGGCGCCTGAGTGAAGTCCGTCGATTTCAGGCGAATGGGGAGAACACAAGTCAGAAGGACCAGTTTGGTTATCTGGCTAATGGTCTGTCATCCCAGTGGACAGATGCCGCCGAGAACGCAACGCGCCCGGGCTACGACAGCCTGGGGCGCTTGATCAGCAGTGTCGATGCCGAGAATGGCGTTACCCGTTTTGCCTATGACGCTCGCGGCAACCTGATTCAGGTCACCGATCCAGCCGGGCGCATGACTCGGTTTCGCTACGATGCCCGCGATGCAGTGGTTGCCGAAATCAAGGTCGGCGATGGCGATACGCCGACCACCGAGCGTCGTTACGCATACGATGACCTGGGCAACCTCAAACAGGTCACCACTCCGGACAGTCGCGTCAGCACCTACCACTATGACGACGGCAACCGTCTGCAGCGTATCGAGCACTTCGCCAGCGGTGCGGCAGCCGAAGGTGGAGCAGCCGATAGCATCGTCGAGTACGGCTACAGCCTGTTGAGTCGCCTGGCCAGCTACGAAGACGAAACCAGCAAGGCCGTCTACACCCACGATGCGCTGGGCCGGGTGGAAAGCATTACCACCACCTACAAGCAGGCCGATCCGGTCTTTAGTAAAACCATCCGCTACACCTACGACCTCAATGGTCGCAGGGCCAGCTACACCACGCCGGAGCAGCAGACCTACGGCTACCGCTACACCCCGCATGGCCGTTTAGCCGGTGTGAGTATTCCCGGTGAAGGCAGCATCAGCTTTCAGGACTTCAACTGGCTGATGCCACAGAGCATTCTGTTCCCCGGCGGTAACCAATACAGCCTGAACTACGACGGTCTGCAGCGCTATGCAGGTCGAGTACTCAAGGATGCTGCCGGCAACCCAATCCAGAGTTGGCAGTACGGTTACGATGCAGTGGGCAATATCACTGCTATCGACAGTCAGGCAGGTAAGACCAGCTATGGCTACGACAAGCTCTACCGTCTGACCGAGGCCAAGTACCCCGAGAGTGATGGCCGCCAGAATGAGGCCTATGCCTATGATGGTGTAGGCAACCGCTTGGATGAGGCGACCAGCAAAGATGAGCTGGACATTACCCAATGGCAGTACAACGCCCATAACCAACTTGTCAGTCACGATGGTATTGGCTATCGCAACAATCGCGATGGCCATCTGATCGAGCGCGGTGCTCTGCAGGTCGATGGCAGCCTGATCCAGAGCGGCGCTATTGATCACTGGCTGTACCAGTACGACGCCCGCGAACGCCTAGTGGCGGTACAGAAGAACGGCCAACTGCTGGCGCGTTACACCTACAACCCGCTGGGTCAGCGCATCAGCAAGGCCCTGCCTCAGCTGGGTGCCACTACCTATTACCTGTACAGCGAAGAGGGTCTGGTCGGCGAATACGACGCTAAGGGCGAACTGCTGCAGGAATATGCCTACAACCCGACTGCGCCGTGGATGAGCCAGCCGCTGTTCACTCGCGCCAAGTCAGCGAATGCGCAGGGCCAGAGTCTCCAAGTGCACTACTACGGCACAAGCCATCTGGGTGCTCCGGAAGTGGCCTTCCTGAAGAGTGGTGAGGTGACTTGGCAAGCCAAGGCGAAGGCCTTTGGCGAAACCACGGTAACCCTCAATACCCTCCATAATCCTCTGCGCTTCCCAGGGCAGTACTTCGACCAGGAAACCGGTCTGCATTACAACTATTTTCGCGATTACGACCCCGTGCTGGGGCGGTATATCGAAAGTGATCCTATTGGTATGGTTGCAGGTAAAAACTACTATACGTACTCAAGTGCGAGGCCATTAAATGCTGTGGATGTGTACGGGCTTTTTGAGGGGGAGTTATGTCCTCTGACTGATAGTGACTATTATGCTGCCGGCCCGTATTCACCAGTCCCTGGGGAATACTATACCGAGGATGGAGAGCTTCTCAGGGTCTCGATTGATCCAAGTGGGGCGCTTGTGTCTGAGGATTATACTAGGGTGTGTGAATTTGATTACGAGACCGGCCTCCTTGTTAATTGTAGGCAGAGCGGGGCTGCGACAAGTGAATGTCCGGAGTGTTATGTAGTGGGTGGTGGAAGGGTTGTTGTGGATGGTGGTTATAGGCTAATAGCGTATTTTGCAATGAGGGCAGCTCCAACTTATAGGAATTTTGCGGCTGGCTCTAGCGCCAGGAACGCTTGGAAAGTGCTTACTGGTGGGAAGTTTTTTAGGCTTCGTGGAAAACCGCCGCAGTATTACTGGCAGAAAGCAGGCGGGGATTACTATAAGGCAGTTGGTTCGCTTGGTAGGTCTAATTCGGTGAGAAATAAGCAGATGATGCCTTTGCTGCCACTTGGTGCGGTAGGAGATGCGGCTGATGCAAGGTGATGAGATTATATTTCTAGATTATTATAGGTTGCGAGTTTATGTGGTTTGTGTGGGTAGGTATGTTGTTGAAAAGGTGTTTTTTGGTAGGCGGGCAAAGAAGTACGAAAGCAGTGCTGTTGGATATGCGGTGAGATATCGGCGGCGACTGTTTGGGAGGGAGAGGGTTTTTTGTGGGTTGGGGGTCGTTGGTGGGCGGTTGTCTTTGATTGTGGATGGATGCATCTATGATGTTTTGGATGATGATGTTGTTTGTTCGGTATCGAAGGTTGGGATTTTTGCATACCATTTTGTTCTTAAGAAGGCGGGCAGTGTCCTTGTTATTGTTCCTTATAAGCAGTACTTTTCCTACGATCCTGGTTATGTGGATCCCCCGTTCTTCGTTGATATTTTATTTTGGCTGAAAAATCTAGACAATAAACGGCGCTTTATAAGCCTATGGGGCTCTCGGGACGGTGTGGCAAACCCATGTAGCCATGTAGGGCGGGTCAAATGACCCGCGCTGATCGGGACTCTCCAGCACGCCGGGGTGCGGACTGGCATGGCGGCAACATGGCCTGGGCGGAGGCCTGAACACCGCTCGGTGGGTTACGCCTTCGGCTAACCCGCCCTACGTGGGGGACATGGGATGTCTCGGTATCGGCGGGCGGCTGTGCCCGGTGGCTCGTACTTCTTCACGGTGGTCACGGAACGGCGGCAACGGTTGTTGACCCACCCCGAGGTGCGCCTGGCCTTGCGCGAGGCCATCGAATCGGTGCGGGTGGCGCGGCCTTTTCGCATCGACGGCTGGGTGCTGCTGCCGGATCACTTGCACGCCATTTGGACTCTGCCGGAGGGCGACGCCGATTTCGCCACGCGCTGGCGCCTGATCAAATCCGCCGTCACGCGGCGCTGCGGCGGGGCTTTCCACCAACCTGATTACCTGACCACCCGGCGCATGGCCAAAGGCTGTGGCACCCTCTGGCAACATCGCTACTGGGAGCATCTGCTGCGCGACAAGCGTGACTTTCGCCAGCATCTCGACTACCTGCACTACAACCCGGTCAAGCATGGCCTGGTCGAGCGGGTAGCCGACTGGCCCTGGTCATCCTTTCACCGTTGGTTACATGCGGGACGCTATCCGAGGGAGTGGGGCGGGCAGAACCCTGTAGGGCGGGTCATCGACCCGCGTTGAGCGGGGCTCGCCGTCACATCGAGGCAGTGGCGGGCATGGCGACGGCGTGGGTTGGGTGGAGGTCGAAACGCCGCACGGCGGGTTACATTTTTGGCTAACTCGCCCTACGAATACCTGTATTACAACCTGCTGGTCGGGCGAGCACTGGTCCGGTGTAGAAGCAAACAAGCGGACGTGATCAGGCGGCATCAATCCATGAGGTCGCTCGTCGCAAGTCCTGTTTGCGACTGGATGAAAAATATCCGAGCTTCAGGTGTTGTGGTATTTTTGGCGCCGCTTCATGAGTCTTACGCATCTGCGGTCCTGGCAAGCCGGGTTTCTGCGGTGCTCGATAGTGGCTCCCATCTCTGATACGCGATCTCAGGTTGTCGTTTTCTCGTAGTAGTAAACGACGCTGTGGGTAGGCGTTACGGGTAACGAGTTTGGTGGATTTGCAGGGATGCTGAGTTTTGCCCGTGAACGAGTTCATTTCTTCTAAAGTGTGGGGTGTCGCCGCAGCTCTTCTGCTGGCGGTTTATGCCCTTGCTTTTGTCTATTGGCAGCAGCGAGTGCTTCCTGCCGAAGCTGCGCCACTGGTTGTTACCGGGCCCGAAGTGGTTACCGACAGTCATCTTGATGTGGCTGCAGTCGGCAGAATGTTTGGGGCTCCGGAAAAAAAACCAAGCGAAGACGTTAAGGAAAGCCAGCTCTCTCTGAAGCTGGTCGCCAGCTATGTCGTGCCTGGGAAAAATCGCTCTGCTGCCATCATCAGTCGCGACGGTGACAAACAAAAACTCTATTTCATTGGCGACAAGATCCAGGCAGGCGTAGAGCTAAAAGCGGTGCAGCCGGGACGCATTTTGATCAAGCGCAACGGTGTGCTGGAGAGCATCAGTCTTGAAGATGCTGCGTTAGGTACTGCCATGCCAGTTGAGCATAGTGCTGCGCCTGTTGCCGTTGCGGCCGCAGAGGTACCGGTGGTCAAGCCGGGGAATAACCAAGCGATGTTGGAAAAACTAAAAAAATTGAAGTCGTTGGCGGCTGGGGATCATTGAATGCGTTGGGGAGTGTTGTTGTGCGCGCTGCTGTTCTGCGTGCTGGCTAGGGCTGAGGAAGAAACGCCGGTCGGGCTGAATCTGGATATGAAGGATGCAGATATCCGCAGCATGATCGAATGGGTCGCCAAGCAGACCAACAAGAATATCGTCATCGATCCTCGGGTGAAGGGTAAGGTCACGGTAGTGACCAGCGAGGCGATTCCTGCCGAGGATCTTAACCAGTTGCTCAGTTCTGTGCTCAGTGTGCATGGCTATGCGCTGATCAAAGAGAACAACGTTTATAAGGTAATTCCCGAGGGGGATGCCAAATCCTCCAGTCTGCCGGTGGATGAGCAAGAGGCGCTGGCCGGGGATAACGTGGTCAAGCTGTTCAAGCTGAAGAATGTTTCCTCTGGGCAGTTGGTAACCCTGCTCAAGCCGATGGTGCCGCAGACGGCTTACATATCTGCCTATGCCGATCGCAATTACATCATCGTCGCTGACCGTGCGGTGAATATTGCCAAGATCGATGATCTGGTGCGGCGCTTGGACCAGCAGTGGGAGGTAAATGTCGATGTGTTGCCGCTCAGTTACGGCAATGCACAGGACATCCTGACCATGGTCACCAATCTGTTCCCTAAGCCGAAGAGCGAAGGGCCGGAAGGCTTCTTCTCCATCGGCGCTGATGTGCGTACCAATAGCATTGTGGTGGCTGGCGACGAGGTTCTACGTCGTCAGGTGCGCGACGTGGTGGCCCGGCTGGATCGCAAGGTGCAGGGGGTCGGCAACACGCGTGTGTTCTATCTTCACTATCTGCGTGCTGCCGACACTCTGCCGGTGGTGCAGAGCCTCAGTGCCAGCATTCAGAAACAAGGCTTGAATGCCCAGGGGGCATCAGTCGAAGTCAATATTCAGGCCAGCGAGGCGACTAACGCTTTGGTGGTGACAGGCCCGCCAGATGTAGTGGATGCGGTTGAATACATCATCAAGAAGCTGGATATTCGCCGTGCACAGGTATTGGTTGAGGCGGTGATCGTCGAGGTAACCGAAGGGACCGGCCGAGAGCTCGGCATCGAATGGCGGACCTCCGACAGTTCCAAGGGGGGGGATGGCTGGTACGGCGGTACGCTGTACCGTGATACCGGCACCGGTAAGGTTGATGAAAGCCCAGACCTGCTCAGCGGCCTGACTTTGGGGTTCTATCGCAACGGTTCGTTACGTGGCCTGTTCAAGGCACTGGAAACCAATGACGAGTTGAACATCCTCTCCAAGCCCAACCTGGTCACCCTGGACAACGAAGAGGCCAAGATCGTGGTGGGCCAGAACGTCCCCTTCGTTACCGGGCGCTCCACCAGTGCAGCCACACCAGTGGACAATCCTTTCCAGACCATCGAGCGCAAGGACGTGGGCATCACCTTGACGGTGAAGCCGCAGGTCAACGAAGGCGACGCCGTGACCTTGGACATTACCCAGGAAATTTCCAGCGTCTCCAACGCCAAGGTCGCCCAGGCCCAGGACATCATCACCAATACCCGCTCGGTGAAAACTCGCGTGCTGGTCGAGGATGGGCAAACCCTGGTGTTGGGAGGCCTGATTTCCGACGAGGTGCAGAGTGGCGATGCCGGGGTGCCCTTCCTGGCCAAGGTGCCTCTGATCGGACCTTTATTCCGTAGCGAAGACAACAGCAAGCGCAAAAGCAATCTGATGATCTTCATTCAGCCTCGCATCATTCGCGACAACGCCGATGCGCAGCTGGTGACTGGGGGGCGTTATCGCTATGTCGACCAGACCGCAAGGCAGATGGGGTATGAACTGAATGCGCAATAAGCACCTTCTGTTCGCCTTGTGCTTGTTCTCTGGTTGGGTGATGGCTGATGCCACGGTTGTCGGTTGCTGGGGCGAGCCGGGTAATGGACTGCGTATCGATGTTGACGGTGATGGCGCTATTGCTGGTGCGTTGTCTTTGCCTGAGGCGCTCTTGCCTCAGCGCTTGCAGAATGTACGCGGTCAGGTTGACCTGTTGGTGAGTGGGTATGACGTGCTGAAGGCGCAACGCCTTTGCCAGCAGGTCAAGGAGGCCAAGGCATCGTTGGCTAAGGTGGTATTTGGCGGGCGCGAGAGAGCGCTAGCGCTGCAAGACCGGCCGGCCTGGGATTGGCTGATGGTTGAGGCGAATGCCGTGGCGGCAAATCTGGTGATGGGTGCATTACCTGGTGTTTTCGTAGGCCAGGGAAAGGCTGTGTTCGGCTACGGTCTGGAACAAACTAGTATCACCGACCCCGCGAAGATGGCCGTTTGGCTGATGGATCACTATCAGGGAGGGCGTCAGCCTGTAGTTCTATTTGTGGATGCTGCATATCAGCAACCATTCTTCGAGTTCTTTTCTGCGAACCCCTTGCCAGGAGTATTCCTCTCGTTTGAGAAACCTGAGGTGGTTCGCGATGCCCTGAATAAACATGCAAAGTTCTCTGCCGATGATCAGGCTCGTCTGCTCAATTACTACTGCCAGTAGCCTGCTTCTCTCTGCGCAGGCTGCTGCACAGGACATTGAACTGACAGTGCGTGTGCGCAATGAGCGCTCCTCGGTAGTATCGGGCGCCCAGGTCTGTGGCTTGCTGCCAATTGCTGAGGGTGGAGTTGGAAGCCGCTGGCATATCAGTGGCTCCCCTGCTTTGCAGTCGCGGGTAGATGGTTACTGTCTGGCTTTGGGCGATTTCGGTCCTTACCAGTCACAGGCAGTGCATCTTAATTGGTCGAAATCTGCTGGGGTGGAGCAGGTAGGTGCACCTGAGTACCCCCTTGTAGACCAGCCGTCTGCTGAGCTTCAGACGCTTGCTGCGTCCTTTGCGAGCTATCCGCAAGGTGAGCGGCCAAGGCGCATCTTTGACTGGATGGTGGATAACATTGAGTTCATTGGTATTCGACGTGCTGTCGATGGTGCTGAGTACGCCTTGGCCCAGCGGCGCGGGGATTGCACCGAGCATATGCTGCTGGCCGCGGAGTTGCTGGCTCGCAATGGGTTCAGTGTCCGGAGAGTCCTGGGCGTAGCCATCCCTACAGGCCAGAATCGTATAAGAGCGAGCGACTTGCATAACTGGGTGGAATACTCAGATAATCGCGGGTGGCGCATTTTTGACTCATCTAGGCGCGTTCTTTCAGAGCCTGGGGGCTTGCGTTACATCTCGCTACTTCATTACCACAATAATCAGCAACTGTCGGTGGCCCCCATTACCACCGACGGTCAGGGCTTGAAGCTCTACTTGGAATAGACAAAGGGATTTGTATGAAGGGACTCAGGAAGCTCGCTCTTTCTTGCTGTTTTGCTGCCTGCAGCATGGCGGTATCAGCTACCGAGATATCCGAGAACCTCCAGCAACTCGACCCTCTGGTCTATTTTCCGCTAGAGCGCACTTTCACCAACCTGGGTAGCACTGATGCCCAGTTGCAATATCCTCAGGAAGAGAAGCCTTTCTCTCCAAGCTTCCTAGGTGAGCACGCCGGCCAGGCGATGGTCATGGCCGGCGCAGATGCGCTCCATCTGCAGACAAGCTTTCTTTCTTCTGACTACCTGGCGGGTGATGAAGCGGTTCTAGGGTTTTTCATCGAACCTGATAATTCTGCTACGCAAGCCCAGTGCCTGTTGTCCATCGGTGCCGACTTTGGCTTGGTGCTGGATAACCAGGCCCTGAAAGTCTTCGAGCAGGGTGAGGTGCAGGCTGATCAGGGGAGTCTCAACGGCTCCAGCGCGGCAGGCCTGTATCTGGTGTTCTCACAGAACCGGATCGATATCTACAGCGGCTATGAAAAGAAAGTCTGGGAGCACTCCCTGCCGGAGGGGCTTGGCAGCCTGCTGGGCGAGGATATCGTCCTGGGTGATTGTGCTGCGGCAGTCAAGACAGCATTTGGTGTTGCTGATGGCTTCCATGGAGCGATAGACGAGATCGTCGCAGTGAAGTATTCGGCTGCGGCCATGCCGGCGGGCGCGGACTTTGCTGCAGCCGGGGCCATAGCTCGAAAGAAGCTGGAGTTGGCTGCCAGTGGCAGCTATCCGGTGTCATTCGTTGCTGGCAGCGAGGCGGGTAAATATCGGGTGGACGCCCGGATTCTTGAGGGGATCGTATACCCCGACGATAACCTCAACCTGGTTGAGTGGAGTGATCGTTTCTGTGTCGCTGGCACGGGTGAGGATGAAGATAGCTGCCAAAACTTTCGCCCTCGATTCGATCAAGTCTCTAATGACTTACTAATTCAGTACCTGCTGCTAGATGATTCCGAGCAGGGCCGCGGAGCGTTGGAGATCGAGTGCTATGGCTCTGCTGGCGACTGTGAGGGCTTTTATCAGAAGATTGCCAATGGTTTCGCATTCGGAAAGCCGAGAGTGGACTCTACGGAAGAGTTCACATGGCAGAAAGATGAGCTATCTGAGAATTATGACCGTGCGCTGAAGCAGATGAGCTTGCAGTTCAGCGCCTCTCTGACGGATGTAGATGTGTCGCCGAAGCCTCTGGCCGAAGGCGTGCTAAGGCTATATCGACTGCAGGGGGAAGATTGGTCCGAGCTTCCCATCGGAGAAGTGAACGCGCTCGGTTATCAAATCGACGTGCTGTTCCCGCAGCGTCTCAGAGATGGGACTTATCGGCTTGTCTTAAGTGGGGAGCTGAGTTCGTTTTCTGGTGGGGTATTGGGTAGTGAGCAGAGCTATGAGTTCACTGTCGCCACCTCCGAGTTTCTTGTCACAAGTGCAACCAGCATCAGCGCAGTTGATTTCGCGTATGACGGCCAGCGTCTGGTGGTAGATGGTGCAGTCCTGACCCTGGCTGGCACCCACGATTTCGAGTCGGTCACCCTCAAAAACTCCGCAGTTATTACCTCTCCTGCGCAACAAGCGACTCGTATTACGGCCGATGAGGTCGAGGTGGATGCGAGCTCGAAGATCGATGTGAGTGGCAGGGGCAAGTTGAGTACCTCCGCTACGGTCAATTACTACGGTGGTGGTACCCATGCGGGGCAAGGTGGTGCATACAGCTCTTACCCGCTCTCGCCCGCACCTTATGGCTACCTCTACGAGCCTCGCGATTTTGGTGCCGGTGGGCGGAGTGGTAGTAATACCTTCGACTCCCGCGGAGCTGGTGCTCTAGAGCTGCAGGCTCGAGTATTGAGGTTGGACGGTAAGATTCTGGCACAGGGCGAAGTGCGCGCTGGCTATGGCTCGGGTGCGGGCGGCTCGTTGCTTATTCGTGTCGATGAACTCGATCTTGGGGATCACGCGCTTATCGATGCCAGCGGCGGTGGTTTTGGGGCTAGTGGCACCTTCTATAGCGGTGGCGGCGGCGGTCGAGTGGCCCTCTATTATCGAGATCTGGGGGCTGGCGTACTGGCGACTCAGGTCGTTGCCAGGGGTGGCCTTACCAACAATGCAAATGCTCAGCACGGTGCTGCGGGTACCGTCTATCTCCACAACGAGGAAAGTGGTGAGGCTGAGCTGATCATCGACAACTCGGGTGTCGATAGTGCACGAGCCCCGCTGACGCGCGTCGACCTGGGAGTCGATGGCGCGCTGGCGGCCAAGCTGACGGTGATCAATGCCAATGTCGAGCTGATTGGCGCGAAGCTGGGCGAAATGTCGCTAAAGGACAGCACGGCCAAGGTGCAGGTCGGCGAGATCG
>NZ_LSOF01000034.1 GCF_001592875.1 Pseudomonas sp. BMS12
GCCAACCAGGCCAATGATTTGGCGGGTTATGCCCTGTACATCGGCGCCAACGGCGAGCAACGCATCGAGATGCCGCTGGCTGCGTTGTCGGAAGGACTGCGCTACACCCTCAATGGCTTGGCGCCGGCGACGGGCTACCCGTTGCGCCTGGTCGCCGTCGATGGTGATGGCAACGAGAGTGCGGGGGTGCGCAATCCGGGCGTGACTTGGCTGGCTAACCCGCAAGGTGTGGAGCTGGAAGCCTTCGCCAACCGCTTCGACGCACGCTGGTCGGCCGTCGAACCTGCGGCGCTGGTCAGTGGCTACCGCATCTATGTCGCAGACGCGCCTTTCAGCACCATTGCCGGTATGACGCCGCGCTTGTCGCGTACCGCGACACAACGGGACGGCTCGGTTGCTGGTCTGCAAAACGGCCAGACCTACCACATGGCGGTCACCGCGGTGAACACCTCGGGTGGCGAGAGCCCGCAGGTGCAATCGTTCAGCGTTACGCCCGAAGCGGATGCCGAAGGGCCACAGCTGACCCAGCTGCTCTGGAGTAGCGCCGGTGGAAACGTCGACCTACTCAATGGCGGCGAACTCACGACGCAAGGCGAACTGCAACTGCAGGCCAAGGACGAGTCCGGTATTTCGCGTATCGAGCTAAGCCTGGATGGCCAGCCCTTGGGGCAGGCCATCCAATCCGGAGCAGGCTATCGCCAGGCACTGGATCTGGCGCGCATCAGCGATGGTGAGCATGTCCTGCTGGTGAAGCTGTACGACACCCTGGACAACTCGAGTGAGCACAGCAGCCTGTTGGAAGTCGACCTGGCCGAACCGGCCAAGCCGGTGCTGCGCCTGCAAAAGCCAGCACAAACCACCAACAGCGCCCAACAAGTTTTGATCATCCAAGGTCAGGCCGGGGCTGTGGCTCAAATCGAGCTCAATGGCGAGCTGCTGAGCAGCGAACCCGGTCTGTCGAGCACGGGCGAGGCCAACCTGTCGATCACCCTGGCTGAGGGTGAGAACGAACTGGTTGCGCGTCTGCGCCATGCCAACCGCAGTGATTTCGGTAATGACAGCGCGCCGCTGCTGGTCACCCTGGACACCAGTCTCCCCGATGCCCCACAGGGTCTGCAGGCCGTGGCCAAGGCTCAGGGCGTGGTGCAGCTGAACTGGAACGCCGTGGCGGCGAACAGCGTGGCGGGTTACCAGCTGTATGTGTCCGAGCAACCGTTCAGCGAAACCGCTGGCGCGAGCCGAGTCAACAGCCAGCTACTGACCGCTACCAGCTTCACCCACAAGCCAACAGCAGACGGTACTTACTATTACCGTGTCGTCAGTGCGAACAAACTGGGCTCGGAAAGCGCCCTGTCGGTACAGAAGTCGGCCACGGCGGACCGCGTAGCGCCGCAGGTCGAGCAGGTGAGCTACAGCTCGCAAGGCCAAGTGTCTGCAGATGGCCGCTATGCGCCAGGGCGCATCGACGTGCGCCTGAAGGTCAATGAAGCGCTGCGCAACGCGCCGTTCTTCAGCCTGGATGTGCCGCAAGGCGTCTCCATCCCGGTGCGCATGAGCCAAGCGGCGAATGACCCACTGACCTACCAGGGCAACTTCGACCTGAATACGGCCGTCCCCTCCGGGCAGCTGTATGCACGCGTCTCGGCCTACGACGCCGTGGGTAACGAAGGTACGGAAATCCTCGAAGGTAAAACCCTGCGTGCGGACACCCAAGGGCCGGATGTCCTGCAGCTATCGCTGTTGCCGGAAAGCCCGGTAGAAAACCAGGTCGACAATGGCCAGGGCAGTGAAGTGCAAGTGATCGTACGCCTGAGCGACGATCCCGTCGGCATGCCCGAGCTGCAACCGCAGCTCAATGGCCAAGCCTTTGGTAGTGCCATCACCCTGAGCCTGGACGGTCAATCGCAGCCGGGCGCGCCGATCTACACCGGCAGCTTCCGTCTGCCGAGTACGGCGGGTGCAGAACAGGTCGACCTGCTGGGCTTTGCCTACGCAGCCGCGGACGACTTGGGTAATAGCAGCGAACGCATCCAGGGTCGCCGCGAATTCCAGGTCTACCAGGGCGACCTGCCACCGCTGGATATCCCGCAAGGGCTGACCGGCAAGGCCCTGTCCGCAGGCCGAGTCGCGCTGAGCTGGAAGGCCGTGGATGAAGCCAGTGCGTATCGCATCCTGCGCCGTGCCGAGAGTGAGCAGAGCTTCATGGAGCTGGCGCGCGTGCGCGAAGTGGCCTTTGAAGACAACCTGCAGACAGCAGGGCAGGCGGATGGTGCGTACTTCTACCAGGTGGCGAGCATTCGCGAGCACGATGGCAAGGAAGCCCAGAGCCAGCCGAGCGAGGCGGTGAAGGTGGATGTGGACAGCCAGGCGCCGGCAGCGCCTGAGCAGCTACAGGCTGAGCTGAACGGAGCGGGCGTGGTACTGCGCTGGCAGGCACCGCAAGAGCCGGGCACATACAGCTACAACCTGTATCGGACAGCCGCAGGGCAGGGCGAGAACATCGATATCGATGGGCTGAGTCCGTTGCAGAGCAAGATTCCGGCGTTGATCGCGCTGGATAGCAAGCCGTCCGACAGCGAGCATGCTTACACCGTGACTGCGGTCGATGCTGCTGGTAACGAATCTGCCCCAGCCGATGCGGCGTATCTCAACGCGGCTCTATTGCCGGTACGCGACCTCAAGGTGATCTACCGCGAAGCTGAGGCCCCATCCCTGCAATGGGAGCACAGCGGCAAGGACGTGGTGGGCTACAACGTCTATGTCGGTGCTGAAGGCAGTGCGCAGAAGCTCAACAGCCAGTTGCTGCAGAGCAAGCAATACCAGGACCAGGGGCTGGCTCAACCGCTTAGCGTGGACCGGCGCTACAGCGTCACAGCGGTGGATGCCCAGGGCGTGGAGAGCCTGCCACATGTTCTGCTGCTGCCGGCCCTGCGTGCCGAGTTGGTCGCCGACCAGCAGCTGCAACGTGGTTTATTCAATACGCTGCGTTATCGGGTCAGCAACAACAGTCAGAGCGAGCTGGGTGGTTTGCGTCTGCGGGTGAGCGTCGAGGTCAATGGGCAGCTCAAGCAACATCTGTCCGACTTCTTCGAAGTGGCGCCGGGCGCTCTTCGTGAAGTGCCAATCGTGATCGGTGGCTATCCGGAACTGCCGGGTGTAGTGCCGCTGAACAGTGAACTGGTCTATGCCCCTCAGCCAGGCGAAGAAGTGCTTATCCAGCGCAGCGAGTCACTGCAAGCGGGCGAGAACGCACTGCTGGTTCAACTACTGGCCGACGACGTGACTCGCGGCGGCGCTGCTCAGGTGCGGGTGCGACTGGAAAACCCGTCCGACGTGGCGACCGAACTGGTCACCGCCAAGGCCAATGGCAGTCAGGCTTCGGATGAGCTGCGCCTGGTGCTGGAGGATCTACAAGGCAACGTGCTGGCCAGCCAGCCGATCAAGGCCAATATTGGTAGCGGTCTGATTACTGTGCGTGATGGTCGTACCGTTGCTCGTGTAGGCGGGCTGGACGTGTTGGAGGCAGGGCCATTTGCCCTCAACGTACCTGAGTCTGCGCCGGAGCAGGTGCGCCTGCGGCTGGAAGTCGACTACCTGCACTACCAAACTGGCCTTGCCACCGAGCAGAAGATCCGCGGCCTGCGTAGCAGCCGTGAACTGACCCTGGTGGAAAGTCCCTACTATGGCGAGCTGACCGAGGTATCGCCACAGCAAGTACAAGCCGGCGACAAGGTGTTGATTACTGGCCGGGCACTCAAGCGCGGCGATGACCAGCCATTGGCGAATGTCGCGCTCAAGGTGGCGTTGAATGTTCGCGGCTTCGAGCGGGCGATCAGCGTCACCACCGATGCTCAGGGACAGTTCAGCTACGAACACCAGACCTCGGCCGATGACTCCGGCATCTATCAGGTGTCTGTGGTGCATCCGAGCATCGCGACCCGTCCCCAGCAGGGCCAGTTCAGCATTGCCGGCGCGAGCTTCTCGCCGGCCTCGGTGAACACCCAGTTCCCGCGCAACTATGAACAACTGGTAACCGTTGTGGTGGATGCCGGCTACGACACGGCGCTGACCAACCTGCGTCTGGAGTACGTCAAGCCAGCGGGCAGTGACGGCTTGCCGGCAGGGGTCAAGGTGGTGACGAGTGCACCGATGAACCTCGCGGCGAAGAAGCGCGGCAACCTGACTTTGCGCATCAGTGGCGACAACAGTGCCTCGGCCAGTGGCTTGCTGGATTACCGCATCGTCGCCGATGGGCTGAGCAAGCCGATTGGCCAAACGCGCGTCCAGTACAACCTGGTCGAAGCGCGGCCAGTGATCAACGTCACTCCCAAGCAGGTCCGTACCGGTCTCAAGCGCGGTGGCGAAGAGCAGGTGGAGACGGTGACGCTGAAGAACACCGGCCTCGACGTGCTGCGCAACGTGCGCCTGAGCCTGCTCAACAGCGAAGGCGGCGCGCTGCCGACCTGGGTCAGCCTGCGTAACTCCGAGCGTTTGGGCGATATGGTGGTTGGCTCGGCTATTCCGCTAAGCGTCGCCTTCCGCCCAAGCGAGGCGGTAGCCGAGGGTAACTATTACGTCACCCTGCGTATCGAAAGCGACAACCACCCGCAGGTGGATATCGCGATGGAGGCGGCGGTAACCCAATCGGGCGAAGGTGGCGTGATCTTCCAGGCATCGGATATCTACACCGGCACTCGTGACGACAACGGTCAACTGATCCCAGGCCTTTCCGGGGCGAAGATCAAGCTGCAGAACCGCAACGTACTGACCGAGGAATACAGCCTGGTCACCGACAATCGCGGCCAGGCCCTGCTGGAGAACATCCCGGCCGGTGAGTACACCTACCGCGTCTCGGCGTGGGACCACGAAGACCTCAGCGGTCAACTCTGGATCAAGCCGGGACTGACCCAGGCCGAGCCGGTGTTCCTGATGAGCAAGCTGGTTACCGTGGAATGGTCGGTGAAAGAAGTCGCCCTGGAGGATCGCTACGAGATCATCCTCGACGCAACCTTCAAGACCAAGGTGCCGACCGCACTGGTGATGATCGAGCCGCTGTCGATCAACCTGCCAGCGATGCGCAAAGGTGACGTTCTGCAAGGCGAACTGACCCTGACCAACTACGGCCTGATTCGTGCCGATGATGTGAAGGCCTCGCTGCCGAGCGGTGACGCGCGGGCGAAGATCGAGTATCTTCGCCCGGTTCCGAACAGCCTGTATGCCGGCGATGTGGTGGTGATTCCCTACCGCATCGTGGCCCTGCAGAGCTTCGATCCGGACGACGAACTCAATGGCGCCGCCGGCTGCTGGAGTTTCAATTACTCGGGCGTGATCACCTACGCGAGCTATTGCGCCAATGGCGTGCTGGTTCCTGGCAAGGCCAGCGTGGCCTGGTTCTCCAATGGTGGTTATTGCAGCAATCCAGGGGGGGGCGGTGCTGGCGGTGGCTGGGGTGGTGGCTGGGGCGGTGGTAGCTATATACCGCGGCCTGTACCCAGCAATACCCAGCAATGCGTACCACCGGTGGATTGTGAGAGTGGCAACTGCCCGGGTGCCAATGGCGGCGGGAAGTAACAGACAACTAAAACGAACAAGGACCCCACGCCCGGGAGGGCGCGGTTCAAGGGAGTGCGAGCAGTGTTGAAGGGCATTTGGGGCCGTGTTGGCCTGTGGCTGTGTGGGGGCGTGATCGCAACGGGTACTGGTCTGGCCTATGCCAAGCCAGGTCTGGACCATCGGTTCTCAACACCGCATTACGCCAAGGGCGAGTTGCGCCTGGACGTGCTGGATCTGCAAGTGCAGGCCCTCGGCGGCCCGGTGCGCATCCTGCGCAGCTGGAAGGGCGGCCAGTGGGTGTGGGATGAGCGCTGGAGCGACCTGGAAATTCTGGGGGCCGCCGACCCGGCCGTGGGCGCCGCCGACCCGGCCAACGCCGACAAACCCTACGCCATCGTTCGTGCTGGGCAGAGCTACCTGCGTGCGAGCAGCACCACCCAAGGCCAGGATGTCTACTTCAACAACCTGCCGCAACGCACCCTGATCGCTCTGCAGCACGGCCTGGCCGGCTACCGCTGGCAGGACACCCAAGGCAACCGCAACGACTACGACGCCCAGGGCCGGATGACCGGCTACGCCGACCACAACGGCATCCGCACTACCCTGGTCCGCAACGCCGAAGGGCGTATCGCCGAGATCAAGGATCATCACGGCACCACCCTGATCACCCTGACCTATAGCGGCGCCAACCTCACCAGCGTGAAGGACTACAGCGGCCGCGCAGTGAAGTACGAGTACAGCGGCAGCCGCCTGAGCGCGGTGACCGACGTGCTGGGCAAGCGCTGGCAATACCACTACGACACCAACGGCCTGGCCGGCTATACCGATCCGCTGCAACAGCGCACCACCCTGATCCTCGGCAAGGACGACAAGGTCCAAGAACACCGCCTGCCGGACGGCCGCTTCACTCAGTACAGCTACCGCTACGACGAGAGCCAGGAGCAGTACTACCTACGCACCCTGAACGAAGCCGGTCTGGTCAAAGAGCAGTGGTACGACCGCCTTGGGCAACTGGTGCGCGAACAGTTGGACGGCGAGACTCAGTTCAGCCGCACCTATCTGCTGTCGGACCGCTCCAGCGACATGAGCAAGGTGGCCGAGGCCTACCGCATCAGCGGCAAGAGCCTGTCGGTGAGCAAGGAAGTCTCCCAGCGTCAGGGCCGCACCCCGTCGCCCTACGTGGCGCAGATGACCGAAGAGGACGCCCACGGCAACCGCACCCTGACCGAGTACAACCGCTATGGCCAGGTCATCCGCGTGCAGTACGCGGACGGCAGCGAGATCCGGAAGAGCTACGACCCGGCGACCAACCGGGTGGCCGAAACAATCAACGAACGAGGCATCAAGACCCAGTACCGCTATGACGACAAGGGCAACTTGATTGAACTGATCGAGGCGGCGGGGCTGCCGGAAGAGAGACGCACCGGTTATCGCTATGACGCGCTGGGTCAGTTGGAGCAGGAAGACCGGCCGGGCGACGAAGCTGCACAGACCCCAGCGGCGAGCTGGCAGTATGGTTACGACGAGAAGGGCAATCGCAACCTAGAGAAGGATCCACTGGGCTACGAGACCCGTTATACCCACGATGTGCAGGGCAATGTGCTGACCGTCACCAATGCCCTGAACAAGACCTGGATCAGTACCTACGATGCGGTGGGCAACCTGAAGAGCCTGAAGACGCCGCTGAATCAGGAGACGCTGTATGGGTATGACGATCTGGGGCAGCGGATCAGTGTGCAGCAGCCGAATGTAGCAATAACAACCATCGAGCCGAATGCAGCTGGCTTGGCCAAGAACATAACTGATGCGGCGAATGCACGCACTCAGTTTGAGTACGATGCCAGTCAGCGATTGGTTGCGGTGATGGATCCGTATGGCAATAGAAATGAGAGTCTATATGACAGTCAAGGGCGCTTAAAGACTCGTAAAAATGCCCTTGGCGATACAACTGAATATATATATAAATTCAAACGATTGGTGGGCGTTGATTATGGGGTGTATTCGGAGAGGTTTGAATATAATTCCCGCGGTGAAATTGAGTCTGAATATAAGAATTATGCTGGCAAAGTAATGCGTAATGAGTATTCATACTTAACTCCGACCTTGCTGGGCAGATGGAGGGACGCGCTAGGTAATAGCTCTGTTGCTATATATAATGGATTGGGAGGGCTTCTTAGTAGTACGGATGCTGAAGGTGGGGTGGCTCGTTATAATTATGATAAGCGCGGTAATCTTTCGCAGCTGACTGATCCTGTGGGCCGTGTAACCCGTTTCCGTTACAATAGCCGCGATGCTGTGGTTGCCGAGCTTAAAGTTGGTAGCGCCGATACACCAACCACCGAGCGTCGTTATGTCTACGACGGGGTAGGCAATCTCGAGCAGGTAACTACCTCCGACGGTCGAGTTAGCCTCTATCGCTATGACGATGGCAATCGTCTGATTGGTATCGATCATTTCGATACGGCCTCGGCGGCAGAGGTTGGCCAGGTCAGTAGCAAAATTACTTACGGCTATAACGCACTGAATCGCCTGGCCAGCTACGAAGACGAAACCAGCAAGGCGGTCTACACCCACGATGTGCTGGGTCGGGTGGAAAGCATCACCACCACCTACAAGCAGGCCGATCCGGTCTTCAGCAAGACCATCAAGTACACCTACGACCTGAATGGTCGCAAGGTCAGCTACACCACCCCGGAGCAGCAGACCTACGGCTACCGCTATACCCCGCATGGTCGCCTGGCCGGCGTGAGCATCCCGGATGAAGGCAGCATCAGTTTCCAGGACTTCAGCTGGATGATGCCACAGAGCACCCTGTTCCCCGGTGGCAACCAGTACAGCTTCGGCTACGATGGCCTGCAGCGCTATGAGAGCCGTCTGCTCAAGGATGCCGCCGGCAATCCGATCCTGAGTAGCCAGTACGAGTACGATGCGGTGGGCAATATCACCGCCATCGAGGGCCAGTCCGGCAAGACTACCTACGGCTACGACAAGCTGTACCGCCTGACCGAGGCCAAATACCCCGAGGGCGACGGTCGCCAGAACGAGGCCTATGCCTACGATGGCGTAGGCAACCGTCTGGATGAGGCGAGCAGTAAGGACGAGCTGGATATCACCCAGTGGCAATACAACGCCCATAACCAGCTGGTCAGCCACGATGGCATCGGCTACCGCTACAACCGCGACGGCCATCTGATCGAGCGTGGCGCCCTGCAGGCCGATGGCCGCCTGATCCAGAGCGGTGCTGTCGATCACTGGCTGTACCAGTACGACGCTCGCGAACGCCTGGTGGCGGTGCAGAAGAACGGCCAACTGCTGGCTCGTTACACCTATAACCCCCTAGGCCAGCGCATCAGCAAGACCTTGCCGCAGCAGGGTACTACCACCTACTACCTGTACAGCGAAGAGGGTTTGGTGGGCGAATATGACACCCAGGGCGAGTTGCAACAGGAATATGCCTACGACCCAACTGCTGCGTGGATGAGCCAGCCGCTATTCACCCGCGCCAAGGCAGCAAATGCTCAGGGACTGCAGGTGCACTACTACGGCACCAGCCACCTGGGCACCCCAGAAGTGGCCTTCCTGAAGAGCGGCGAGGTGACCTGGCGAGCCAAGGCACAGGCCTTTGGCGAAACGACGGTCACCCTGGGGGCTCTCAATAACCCGCTGCGTTTCCCGGGGCAGTACTTCGACCAGGAAACCGGGCTGCACTACAACTATTTCCGTGACTATGACCCGGGTATGGGCAGATATGTGCAAAATGACCCGATCGGTCTACTGGGGGGGGGGAACGAATTTCTTTATGCCTTCGCAAATGTCACCAAGCTAACTGATCCGAGTGGATTGGATGTCAGTACGGGAACTTGTTTCCCATGGTTTGATAAAAAAGGTGACTGGGAAAATGTTGGACAGCCTAGGGCTGATCAAGAATCAGCAGTTTCTCAAACTCTTGCAGGTGTTGCGCATTGCAAGTGGACTCGAAAGTGGCGGCAACTTCAGATGCGGAAGGTCACTGAGCAAATAATTTGTTATATGTGTGGGTGTAAGGGCGGCGTAGAAGAGTGCTGGGTGGAAACTCAGCAAGGGGGAGCGCGAGTCGAAAAAAGAACTGAAGTTACGGATGAGGTTGAAAATAATATAGGGCAAATTACGGTAAAATACGGTCAGGAGGAAGATGTAATCTGTACTAGCCCGTGGAATCCTCGAATTCAGGCTAGAGGGCCTTATACATGGCAGACATAGCTAGGCATTTGTGTTTCATTGTTTTGATTGCTGTGTTTTTTGGTTGCTCGGATTCTGATGGCGAGTTACACATGCAGTATGTGGAAAATTTATCGGTTTCTGATTTTGAAAGTAAAATTCAGGGGCGTTTATATGAGGATGTAGACCTCCGAGCTGCTATTAAGAAGCATTGGAGGCATCTAAATATAGGAAGTCCCGTGGTGGAAGTGGTTGCGCTATTTGGTAATCCGGATGTAAAGGTTTTTCTGTCATCTGGTAGTGGCTCAGATGTTTATACCGCTATGTTCTATGCGGTGAGGGCCAAGGGGGATGGATATGCAAAGGATGTTTCAGAACAAAGGGTAACATTCTATTTTGATGCTGCTGGCAAACTTTATTTGGCGGAACCATTGAATTTAAATGTTGGCCCGATTGGTTCTCGAGCATCTGGGCCAAGGCTTCATTGGCAGTACCGGTAATAAGCCATGTGGGTGCATGCAATAGCGGCGCAGCCATGTAGGGCGGGTCATTGACCCGCGCTGACTGTGGCTCACCACCACCCCATGGCACCGGCTGGCACGCCGGCAATATGGCCTGGGCGGAGGCCTGAACATCGCTCGGCGGGTTACGCCTTCGGCTAAACCGCCCTACGTGGGGCGGATTTATAACGGTGCGGAAATATTCCCGTGCTTGGAGATAAGCGGTTTCTTTAATACTTGACCGGCATAAGGGTTGGTCATCGGGGGAGTTGGGGAAAGATGTTCAAGCAATGGATGGCCGGCCTACTGGCCCTATGGAGCGTCGGCGCCTGGGCCGAGGATAAGTTGTGTGCGGTGGTGCTGATCGAGATAGCCCAGGAGTTGACTCTGGAGCGGCAGGCCTTTGAGGCCACCATGCGCATCAACAATGGCTTGGACACCATCAACCTCGACACCCTCAAGGTCAACGTGCTGTTCGAGGACGACAAGGGCAATGTGGTCAAGGCCAGTTCCGACCCGAATGCCACCGATGCGGACTTCTTCATTCGCCTAGACGACAGCAACAACGTCAATAGCCTGCAGTCTGGCGCGGATGGCGCCATCACCAATGGCGTGGTGCCGGCCAAGGCCAGCGGCGTGCTGCGCTGGTTGATCATCCCCACCGCCGGTGCGGCTGGCGATAGCCTGTCCGGCAAGCGTTACAACGTCGGTGCCAGCCTGAGCTACAACGCCGGCGGCAAGACCGAATCCCTGACGGTGACCCCCGACACCATCACGGTCAAACCCCAGCCCGAGCTGACCCTGGACTACTTCCTGACCAAGGAAGTGATCGCCGACGATGCCTTCACCCCCGCCATTGAGGCGCCGGAGCCCTATACCCTCGGCGTGCGCGTGCGCAACAGCGGCCGCGGCGAGGCCAAGAGCCTGAAGATCGAGTCCGCCCAGCCGAAGATCGTCGGCAATGACCTGGGCCTAGCGATCAACTTCCGCATTACCCACAGTTTTGTCGACGATGCTCCCGCCGCGCCAACCCTGTTGATCGACTTCGGCTCTGTGGCCCCCGGCAAGAACCGCAACGGCCGTTGGCTGATGGAAAGCACGCTCTCGGGCCAGTTCATCGACTTCAAGGCGTCCTTTTCCCACCCGGATGAGCTGGGCGGCAAGCTGACTTCCTTGCTGGATGCGGTGAATACCCATTTCCTGCTGCGCGATGTGCTGGTCGACCTGCCAACCCGTGACCGGGTACGGGATTTCCTCGGCTTCGTCGGCGATGACCTCTATGTGTTCGAGTCCGACAGTGTCGGGCAAACCGACAATGCCCCCTGCGTCGATTGCGCAGCCGTGGCGAGCTTGAACGGCGTGCTCAGTGGCGGCTCTACACTGCGTACCCTGTCGGTCAGCGACGTTCAGCCTGGCTTTGGCTATGTACGTGTGGCGGACCCCTACGCCGGTAGCAAAGGCCTGCAGCGTGTGGTGCGCAGCAGTGGCGGGGCGTTGTCCTCGCACAATGCCTGGCTGAGCAAGGAGCGCGCCGAGGACGGTGAAACCTTCAAGTACTACCTGAACATCTTCGACACCACTCCGGATGCCCAATACACGGTGGAGTTCGGCGACTTGACGCAGGAGCCCAAACCACCGGTATTCATGCCGATTTCCGATCGCAGTACCTATGAGGGTGGCCAGGTCGGTTTCCTGGTACGCGCCAGCGACCCCAATGGCACCGTGCCCAAGTTGTTCGCCGAAGGCCTGCCGACCGGAGCGACCTTCAAGGACGACGGTGGTGGCAGCGGCACCTTCTACTGGACTCCGTTGCAGGGCCAGGCGGGGCGCTATGTCGTGAGTTTCCGCGCCTCTGATGGTTCTCTGGATACCTCCCTGCCGGTGGGTATTCGTGTATTCCGCGAAGGTGACAGCGACGGCGATGGCATGGACGACGCCTGGGAGCAGGAACAGTTCGGCAATCTGGACCGTGATGGTACTGGCGACTTCGATGGCGATGGTGTCAGCGACCTGGACGAATACGAGCTAGGTACCGACCCCAAAGAAGCAGAGCTGACGCCTTTGCCGCCACAGCTGGATACCCCGACCGACAATGCGCAGGTGACGGCGCTTTATCCGACCTTGCGTGTACAAAACAGCGCTAACGGCCAGGGCAAGAATTTCAAATACTGGTTCGAGATCTATGAGGACGAGAGCCACGGCAGCCTGGTGGCCAAGTCTGATGAGATCGTCGAGGGAGCAGGCTATACAGAGTGGGCAGTGACCGAGGATGATCTGATCGGCAATGCCAGCCTGAAAGACAATCGCCGCTATTACTGGCGCGCGCGCGTGACTCATGCCAGCGGCAGCAGTGAGTGGATCAACGGTCGCTTTTTCATCAACCAGGCCAACGATGCACCCAGCGCGCCGACCCTGCTCAATCCGACGCCCATGGGATTGGTGGCCGAGAAGCGTCCGACCTTCCAGTTCAACAACAGTTTTGACGTCGATGAGGATGCGCTGAGCTATCGCGTGCGTGTATTCAGTGAGCAGGATGATGAGTTCACCAGCCCGGTGGTCGAGGTGACTGGCCTGCAACCTGGCGTGGAAGGTGTAACGGAGTGGCAATCGCCGACGGAGTTGGAGGAAAACGGCTTCTACCTCTGGCTGGTCGAGGCAGTGGACGAGCATGGCGCGGTGACACAGAGCGAACCGAGCATGTTTGGCGTGAGCCTGAGCAACGAGGCGCCTTCTGAGCCGGTACTGGCCTGGCCGCTGCAGGATCAGCGTATCGATAAGGCTGAAGCCGTGCTGCTGCGCCTGGATGCGGCCAATGACCCTGAGCGGCAGCCGCTGCGCTATCGCATTCAGTTGGACACCAGTGAGCGCTTCGACTCTGGAGCCATGCTGGACTCTGATTGGATCACGGCGACTCAAGCTCAGATTGAGTGGACTGTGCCGGCGACGCTGAGTGAGAACCAGCATTACTACTGGCGTGCTCGTGCCAGCGATGGCGAGCAGGAGTCGGCCTGGCGCACTGGTCGCTTCCAGGTGAACCAGTTCCAGGAGGCTCCGGCCGCACCGGTGGTGGCGAACCCGGCGTCTGGGGCATGGGTTGAGGTGCGTACTCCGCGCCTGGAAGTGCACCCGGTCGTAGACCCGGATGGCGATGCTGTGAGCTATGAGTTTGCTCTGCACTCGGTCGAGGGTAATGAACCATTGGCGACGCAGGTCGTTGCGGAGCTGGGGTGGTCTGCGTCGTTTCCGCTGCAGGACAACAGCGACTACCGTTGGCGCGTGCGGGCCATCGATGCAACGGGGTTGAACTCTCCCTGGAGCGAGTGGCAGCACTTCTTTGTCAACGAGAACGGTGTCGATGATGCGCCTGCGCTCAGCTTCGTGCTGCCAGACAAGGAGCAAACCCTGACGGGAGGCTCGGTCTTGATTCAATGGACCGATCAGGATCCCGATAGCGCTGCGACTATCGACCTGTTGGCGAATGGGCAACCTATCGCTACCGGGCTAGCTGAGGATGAGGATGGTGATGCTGATCACTTCGAGTGGTCGCTGGCCGGCGTACAGCCGGGTACTTACAGCATTAGCGCGGTGATTCGCGATGCCAGCAGCAATGTGGCTGTCGAAGCCTGCTGCAGTGTGACTGTCCTTCCACCGACGCCACAGATTCGTGTGACGCCGCTGGGCAATACCCAGTTGGATGAGTTTGGCGAGGCCGTGGCGGAAATCGAGGTTGCCCTTGATCGCGGCCCACAGCCGGGCATGAGCGTGATGCTTAATCTGGCGCTCAGTGATGACACCGAGGCCCGTCTGCTTAACCAGCAGCCTTATCTGTATTTCACGGCAGAAAACTGGCAGCAGCCTCAGCGCATTCGAGTTCAGGGTGTGGACGACTGCGAGATCGATGGTGATCAGGCAGTCAGCCTACAACTGTTGCCGCTGCAGAGCAGCGATAGCAGCTTTGCGGGGCTGGATCCGGCCGATGTGCTGCTGAATAACCGTGACAACGAGTCCGAGCAGCAGACGCTTTTCGTTTGCCACTATCAGGTGGTTTCCCGCAGCGAGCCTGATGGCGCGGGAATGGTCGAGATTACTCTGCGTCCTGAGCTTTCCAACCGTGGGGTAGCCCTGCAGGAAGCTACTGCGACGCCTTCGCTGCAAGGTACTGACCTTGTACTGGCAGGTAGCGATGAGGTGCGCTTCAGCAAGGTGCTCAACGGTGTTCGCAGCCAGGCACACGACACCATAGTTTTGCGTCAGCCGGCAGCTCAGCCGCTTATGACTAGCCGATTGCATTGGGCTATTACCCCTGGTGCAGTTGCACCTGTAACCGAGGGGCAGGACGGCGACGATACTTTGGTAGGCAGTAACGGAGACGACATCATCAACGGTGGCGGCGGCAATGACTGGATGGTCGGTGGCGACGGCGACGACACATTGATCGGCGGAGCTGGTGCTGATGTGATGTTCGGGGGCATCGGTGACGATACGTTTATCGTGCAGGGCAACGATGCCAGCGCTGATGTCGTCAATGGCGGTGAAGGTTATGACCGCATGCTGGGCGGGGATGGCGATGATGTGTTGCGTCTATCCCAATTCGCCAATGAGTACCGAGTCGAGCTTATCGACGGTGGTGCAGGGCATAACCGCATCGAAGGGACTGAAGGTGATGATGCGCTGGACTTCTCCAGTACCGAACTGAGGAACATCGAGCTGATCGATGGTCTTGGCGGCAATGATGTGATCAATGGCAGCGCCGGCAACGATGTGATTCGTGGTGCTGGCGGAAACGACACTTTGCTGGGTAACGCTGGCGATGATCGCTTCCTCTTTACAGGCGACCAAGGCGTCGATCTTGTGGTCGGCGGAGCTGGAGCTGACCGCATCGAAGGCAGCGACGGCGACGACTGGATCCGCTTGCGTGCTTTCGATGCAGAACAGGGCGTGGAGGTTGTTGACGGTGGCGATGGTCTGAACTTCGTGACGGGCGATGACGCCGCTAACACCTTGGATTTCCGCTCTTCGCAACTGCTGGGTATTACGCGTATCGATGGCCTTGGCGGCAACGACGTAATTGCTGGCTCTGCCGGAAATGACGTGATTCAGGGCGGCAGCGGCGATGATGTCTTGTACGGGCAGGGCGGTGATGATGTTTTCCTGATGACGGGAATGGATACCGGTTTTGACCTTGTGCAAGGTGATGAGGGTAACGACGGCATCAAGGGCGGCTCTGGCGATGACATCATTGGTTTGCGCGGCTTCGGTAGCGCAACAAGCACCGAGTGGATCGATGGCGATGGTGGTGTAAACAAGATTCTTGGCGGTAGTGACGACACGGTCTTTGATTTCCGGGCAACGCGCCTTATTGCCATTGCCGAGATCGACCTTGGCGAGGGTAACGACACCTTCTATGGCAGCGCTGATGCTGATGTAGTTCGGGGTGGGGTGGGTAACGACACCTTGTCTGGCGGGGCTGGAAACGACACCTTCAGGGTGGTGGGAGCAAGTGATGGCATTGATCTGGTAGACGGTGGGGAGGGTACGGATCGTATCCTGGGTGATGACGGGGATACGGTAATTGGCCTGAGTCAGTTCGCACCGCAATTGAGTGTTGAGCTGGTCGACGGTGCTGCCGGGCAGAACGTTATTCGTGGCTCCACTGGTGATGACTACCTCGATTTCAGTGCCACGGAGTTGCGCAATATCCAGCTTGTCGACGGGGCTGCCGGTAATGACCAGATTCGCGGCTCTACCGGTAACGACACCATCACTGGTGGCCTTGGCAACGACCAGCTCTACGGTTGGCATGGCAATGATACTTACCGCTTCAAGCGTGGCGACGGCGTTGATGCCATTACCGATTATGGTTTGGCGTCGGATCAGGACAAGTTGGTGTTTGTGGGGCTGGCTTCTCCTGAGGAGGTCTGGTTGAAGCGTGTTGGCAACAACATGGAGGTCACACTGGTTGGCTCTGTTGACAAGGTGACTCTGGTTGGGGTCTATGTCTCTGGTGAGAACCTTATTGAGACGATTGAGGTTGAGGGCAAGTGGCGGCTTCCAGCTGCCAATGCTGCTCAGTTGGCTCAGTTCATGACCACCATTCCCGAGAATCCCGCTTCAAGAACAGCACAACAAAAAGCGTCGTTGCAGAGCGCACTATCTATGGCCTGGATTGCTATGTGATATGGCCTCGGCCCGATAGCAGCGGCTTCGCAGCTATCGGGCTTATCTTCAAAACAGCTCTATTTATTGGTTTATCGCATTTTGATATCCCCACCTTCAGGCCTTGCCGAGATCGTATCCGGTGAGGCTTTTCGCTTATTGCCTTTTGCCTTCTCCAAACGCCACGGCGTGCTCCTGCGCGAGCAGGGCCTGCAGGTGCGCCGTGGCGCCAGCCTGACCGCCGTGCAGGAGGCCCAGCGCTTTGCCGGTCGCGTATTGCCGCTGGAGTGGCTGGAGGCCGAGGCTTTCGAACAACAGCTGTCCCTGGCCTACCAGCGCGATTCCTCGGAAGTACGCCAGATGGCCGAAGGCCTGGGCGCGGAAATGGACCTGGCCAGCCTGGCAGAGCTCACTCCCGAGTCCGGCGACTTGCTGGAGCAGGAAGATGACGCGCCGATCATCCGCCTGATCAACGCCATCTTGAGCGAAGCGATCAAGGCCGGCGCCTCCGATATTCACCTGGAAACCTTCGAGAAACGCCTGGTCGTGCGCTTTCGCGTCGACGGCATCCTGCGCGAGGTGATCGAGCCGCGCCGCGAGCTGGCCGCGTTGCTGGTCTCAAGGGTCAAGGTCATGG
>NZ_LSOF01000035.1:0-357 GCF_001592875.1 Pseudomonas sp. BMS12
AGGAATATCAGGTCTACGGCGCAGCGCAGCCGTTCACCTCGGTGGCTGATGCGCAGTTGCTGCAAACGGTTTCGCGGGGCACCAAACAGTTCACGGTGACGGGGCTGACCCGTAACGAAACACGCTATTTCGCTGTGCTGGCCGTGGATCTGCAGGGGCTCAAACAGGCGGCGGTGACCTCGATCGCGGTCACACCTGAGGACATCCAAGCCCCCGAAGATGCCACAGCGCTGCAAGTGCAGCCAGGTGCCGACCAGTTGGTTCTGAGCTGGCAGGCCAGCGCCAACCAGGCCAATGATTTGGCGGGTTATGCCCTGTACATCGGCGCCAACGGCGAGCAACGCATCGAGATGCCGC
>NZ_LSOF01000035.1:367-2232 GCF_001592875.1 Pseudomonas sp. BMS12
ACAGTTTCACAGATGTACCGCTGCCCTTGGGGTCCGCACCCAGAACCACCGGGCCGGGGGCTTGGTCGTCGAAGCGGATCTGAATCGGTGTTCTCGGGCTGACGTTGCCTGCAGCATCAGTCTGGTCGACGGTAAGCTGGTTGTCTCCGGGACTCAATGTCAGATCGTATTGCCATGTCGTGCTGCTATTGGTGCCCATTGACACCACAACGTTACCAGCAGCATTACGGAAGCGGATCGTGGCACTAGACTCTTTCGTACCACTGAAACGCTGTTTGCCGCTGGTGGTAATAGAGGGGTAAGGATCCAGCACTATTGCCGCGGGAGCGGTGTAATCGAGCTTGAAAGTCTGAGTTCCACTCCAAAGATTGCCGAAATTGTCTTGGAGGCGAATCTCATAGCTGTAGCTGCCTTCGAGCAACGGACTAGAAGGAGTCAAACGCAGAGTATCCCCATCCAGACTGAGCTGACCGGATAAACCAACTCCTGCCTTCTTCAAAACAATTCCGCTATTGGCAAGATCCAGCCCGCTACCATCTTCCTTGAGCCGAACCCAGACTGAGCTCGGTATCTCCCGAATGTTACCGGAGTAGGAGTACTGCGTAAGGACAGGCTTCAGACTGTCCACATTGAACTTCACAATAGCTGCCGGGGACAGATTCCCAGCGGCATCCCGCGCCTCAATCCGCAGCTCGCCAGCGCCCTCGGGCAGAGCAAAGTCCGGAATACTCCAGGCGCCAGATCCCAGGGTCACCTGCTGCACACCGTTGACCAGGATGGCGGTCTGGGCTTCACGCTCCCCGGAAATGCTCAGCTTGCGCTGGGTCAGCTTGTTGACTGCCGGGGCAAGAGGCGGGTTGTTGACGATGGGGGTTGCTGGCAATAGCTGGTCGACGACGAATCCGCGCACGAAGACATCGCCTGGCTCGTCGGCAATCCCGTTGCCATTCTGGTCCATGCCCATACCCTGGGCAGAGCGCACGCCAGGACCAACGCGCAGCTCATAGGAGCCGTCCGCCAGGGCCTCGCTGAGCGCGAACTGGTAACGCACGGTGTTGACCGCAGAAATAGCCGTGAAGGGCACCTCACCTGCAGGTCCGAACAGTCGCACGGTGCTGTTGCTGATCGAAGCCGGGTCCACCGCATTGATGAAGTCAACGGTGATAGCGCTCACCGCGCGGCTCATATATCCGGCGACATCGGCGTTTAGCACCGCGGTCGAAACGACGCGGTTTTCTAGATGCAGAGTTCCTTGCTCGCCTGGTGTAGAACTGGCATTGGGAGTGCCTGCAGCGACGCTGATCTGACTGATAGGGTCAATGCCCTGCATGCCTGCATAGTAGATGGCAATTCGACCACCTCCCCCAGGCCCGCCTGAAGAACCACCTGTGCCACCATTAGCGAGAATTCGTGTCTCCGGGCCGCCCAGCAGCAACTGGGTATCTACCCAGAGGGAACCACCAGCGCCACCGCCCCAGGTGTAACCAGATTTACCGCTCTCACCAGTTGCAAGCAGCTGGCCATAGAGCTTGACGACTTGAGCTACAAGTTTGAGCGCGCCGCCCCCTCGGGTAAGCGATGAGGTTTGTGAACCTTGCTTACCGCCGGTTCCAAAGGTGCTGGGTTGCAGGTAATCGCCGTATACGGCGTTGGTCGAGCAGTTGTTGTAACGCCCGCCAGAACCACCGTGGCTGCCGCCGCAATAGAGGCCGATATCTACCGAAGGCAACAAGCCTCGGCTCGCAACACTGATACGAGACGCTGCATCCACTTCGATCTCGTCAGCGGCAATGGTGATGCCTTGGGTGAAGCTGTCCGATGCCACCGGCGTGGTGATCACGCCGCCATTCAGCACGCGCACCTTC
>NZ_LSOF01000035.1:2242-2537 GCF_001592875.1 Pseudomonas sp. BMS12
GCCGGCAAGATTACCCTGATCAACGTAGTAGCCAAGATAGTGGGCGATCTGAAGGTCGATCATCTAACCACTATCAATAGTCAGGTCCAGGGCATCTACCGCAACAGTGCCAATGAGCTGGTGGTAGATGGCTTCAGCCTAGAGTTGCCCAGCAGTGGCAGCTGGTCGAAGGTGCGCGTGCTGAATGGCGGCGTGATCACCACGCCGGTGGCATCGGACAGCTTCACCCAAGGCATCACCATTACCGCCGACGAGATTGAGGTAGATGCGAGTTCGCGAATCGATGTAAGCGCTA
>NZ_LSOF01000035.1:2547-2658 GCF_001592875.1 Pseudomonas sp. BMS12
CAGGTTAAAGCCATCCACCACCAGCTCATTGGCATTGTTGCGGTAGATGCCCTGGACCTGGCTATTGATAGTGGTTAGACGGTCCGTCACCAAGTCGCCTACAACCTTGGC
>NZ_LSOF01000036.1:0-2122 GCF_001592875.1 Pseudomonas sp. BMS12
GCGTGCCAACCGGCAATGCCGTTTATAGCAATCTGAGTTTGAGTACGGAGCCGGCATTTGCCGGGCCGCTGCGCTTCATTAATGCCAACGCATCATTGAGTGGCGAGTTCTCTTTCGACGAGCAGGCTACCCCTGTTCGGAAGCTGGTGTTGCAGGCGAGCAGTCTGACCCTGGCAAATGGCGATCATAGCCTGCAGAGCATTCAGCTTTCACAGGCCTCGGTGCTCAAAACCTATACTGGTGCTACTTCTCCACTGAGTTTGAATGCTGATGTCATCGAGGTGTCGGCAGACTCGCGAATTGATGTGTCCGAACTGGGTGATGCGCCTTCCATCGCTGTGGGTAATTACTCCGGTGGTAGTCATGGTGGTCTAGGTGGTCGTCCTGGCAATAGTACCGTCAATCCAACTTTTGGTGATCCGCTCCACCCGATCACCCGCGGTATAGGTGGTCGCGGGAGTTCTTCTTCCTACATTACTCGCGGCGGTGGTGCGCTTTCCTTGGCGAGCAGAGTGTTGGATCTGCAAGGTCAAGTGTTGGCCAATGGCGGGGGCTACGCTGTTAGTGGCTCGGTGGGCGGCGGGGCTGGCGGTTCGATTTGGATTAACGCTCAATTGTTACGTGCCGGGTCGGGTACTGCCATTCGCGCTCTTGGCGGTGATGCCAAGGGGTCTATTACAGGGGCCGGCGGTGGTGGCCGTATTGCTATCTATTACGGTCAGTTGGATGGTTTTGATCCGTTGACTCAGGTCAGTGTCGCGGCTGGTGCTGGAGCTTACCCGGCTGGAGTCGGTTCCTTGCATCTGGAAAACCATGCAGGTGCTGTCGTGGTGTTGGGTAGCAGTTTGACGGACCTCACCAACAAAGCGCCTGAAAGAATCACCCTTGACTTCAGTACACCAATAGAACCTTCCAGTCTCAATGCGCAAACCCTGCAGCTGGAAGGGCCTGATGGTGTCATCGCGCCCGCACAGATTAGTGCTCTGAGCCCGGTTACATACAGCGTGCGCCTGCCTCAGGCGCTGACCGACGGTGTTTATGAGCTTCGCGTGTCGGGTGTGCGTTCGGCGCAGGGGCGCGGTATGGATCAGAACGGTAATGGCACAGAAGATGAGGTGGAGGACGTATTTGTCCAGCGCTTCGAGGTTGACCTTACTAACCCTGCAACGCCGCAAATAACCGAGCCATTAATCGCGCCTGCAGTTAATGCATTGAATGCCAAACAGGTCACCATCAAGGGCATTCGCACGGAGCCCAGTGCCATTCTGGTGAACGACGTGCTGGCGGTGAATCAGGGTGAGGGCGCTTGGACCATCAGCAACTACTCGCTGCCGGAAGGGACGAGCAGCCTCAGGGTGCGAGTACGGGATGCCGCCGGCAACCTGTCCGACAACGTGGTGCTCAATTTCAGCGTTGACAGCATCGCTCCGTCGGTTAGCGCTTATTGGCCCAATTACGTGGCCTCGAAAACGACCCCCAGCAAGATCTCGGTTACCTTTAACGAGGCCGGTACCGGGCTGGATCTGGGTAACAGCTATCTCATCCTGAGGAAGGGCACTGCAGGAATCGCTGGCAACCTGAGCCTGGTTGACGACACCTTGACGCTGGTGCCCGGTGCACCGCTGTTGGAGGGGTACTACACCGCCTATTACCGGTTACAGGACAAAGCTGGTAATCAACGTACGGGTACCTTCAACTTCACTCAGGATTACACCGTCCCCCTAGCGCCTGAGTTGAACGCCTACCCGTCCATCACAACCAACAGTAAGGTGACACTGTCGGGTAGCAAAGAAAGCAATGCGCAGCTTTACATCTATGACGGCAATAACAATAACGCCCAACTCACTAGGATTTGCTGCTCCGCAACGACCTGGTCTTACACCGCTACCCTGCAGCCAGGCGACAATCTGTTACGCATCCGCCAGGTGGACCAAGCCAATAACTACGGTGATATTACCGAGGCCCTGATCCGCTTCGACGACCAAGCCCCTGGCCCAGTGGTTCTGGGTGCAGATCCCAAGGGCAGCGGTACATCTGTGAAGCTGCTGTGGACGACTTACGACGAAGCGGCCAACGGCAACGACATCAAGGAATATCAGGTCTACGGCGCAGCGCAGCCGTT
>NZ_LSOF01000036.1:2132-2413 GCF_001592875.1 Pseudomonas sp. BMS12
ACTGGCCTGCCAGCTCAGGGCCAACTGGTCGGCACCTGGCTGCACTTGCAGCGCTGTGGCATCTTCGGGGGCTTGTACGTCCTCAGGCGTGACCGCGATCGAGGTCACCGCCGCCTGCTTGAGCCCCTGCAGATCCACGGCCAGCACAGCGAAATAGCGTGTCTCGTTACGGGTCAGCCCCGACACCGTGACCTGCTTGGTACCGCGCGAAACCGTTTGCAGCAACTGCGCATCAGCCACCGAGGTGAACGGCTGCGCTGCGCCGTAGACCTGATATTCCT
>NZ_LSOF01000037.1 GCF_001592875.1 Pseudomonas sp. BMS12
AGCTTCACCCAAGGCATCACCATTACCGCCGACGAGATTGAGGTAGATGCGAGTTCGCGAATCGATGTAAGCGCTAAGGGTAAGGAGGCCACGGCCAGCGAGGTCAACTTATTCGGTGGTGGAACCTATGCCGGCGCTGGAGGTATGCATTCCTCCTATACATTTACTCCAAAGCCATACGGTAATTACTGGGAGCCAATGGATTTCGGTAGTGGCGGGCGTGCCAATAGCTCCACTGTGTTCTCTCGTGGTGGCGGTGCGCTTGAGCTGCAAGCCGGCTTGCTCAAGCTGGATGGCGTTGTTCGTTCGGTCGGTGAATTCAAGGCGACCCATGGCTCTGGCAGTGGCGGCTCCTTGCTACTGCGTGTTGGCTCGCTGCAACTGGGCGAGCAGGCCCGCATCGATGCCAGTGGTGGCGGCGCAACAAGCGGCTCGACCTATGGCGGCGGTGGTGGTGGCCGTGTGGCGCTGTACTACGAGGAGCTGCTGGCGGGTTCGCTGGCCGATCAGGTGATCGCCAAGGGCGGCCTGTCTCAGCATGCCGAGCCGGGCGCGGCCGGTACGGTGTACCTGAAGAACACCCAAAGCGGTGAAGAGGAGCTGATCCTCAACAACACCGGTGTGCCGACCTCGGCGCCAGAGGCGTTGCTCGATGTGAAAGCAGGCTACACAGGGAAAATTACCCTGATCAACGTGGTAGCCAAGGTTGTAGGCGACCTTGTGACGGACCGCCTCAGCGCTACCAATAGCCGTATTCTGGGGGCCTATCGCAGCAGCGCTAACGAACTGTTAGTGAATGGCCATACCTTGGAGTTGCAGGCCGGTGGCAGCTGGTCGAAGGTGCGCGTGCTAAATGGTGGCGTGATCACCACGCCGGAGCAGTCGGGCGGCTTTACCCAAGGCATCATCATCACGGCCGACGAGGTCGAGGTGGATGCTAGCTCGCGAATTGATGTAAGCGCTAAGGGTAAGGAGGCCACGGCCAGCGAGGTCAACCTCTTCGGTGGTGGAACCTATGCCGGCGCTGGAGGTATCTATTCTTCCTATACGTTTACTCCGAAGCCATACGGCAATTACTGGGAGCCGAAGGATTTCGGTAGTGGCGGGCGAGCCAATAGCAGCACTGTGTTCTCTCGTGGCGGCGGTGCGCTTGAGCTTCAAGCCGGCTTGCTCAAGCTGGATGGCGTTATTCGTTCGATCGGTGAATTCAAGGCGACCCATGGCTCTGGCAGTGGTGGTTCCCTGTTGCTGCGTGTTGGCTCGTTGCAGCTGGGTGAGCAGGCCCGTATCGATGCCAGTGGTGGCGGCGCAACAAACGGCTCGACCTATGGCGGCGGTGGTGGTGGCCGTGTAGCGCTGTACTACGAAGAGCTGCTGGCGGGTTCGCTGGCCGATCAGGTGATCGCCAAAGGCGGTCTGTCTCAACACGCCCAGCCCGGCGCAGCCGGCACGGTTTACCTGAAAAACACCCAAAGCGGTGAAGAGGAGCTGATCCTCAACAACACCGGTGTGCCGACTACGGCCCCAGTGGCGCTGCTGGATGTCGGTGGCGAAGACGGCAAGGCTTTTACCGGCAAGATTACCCTGATCAACGTGGTGGCCAAGGTTGTAGGCGACTTGGTGACGGACCGTCTAACCACTATCAATAGCCAGGTCCAGGGCATCTACCGCAACA
>NZ_LSOF01000038.1:0-265 GCF_001592875.1 Pseudomonas sp. BMS12
GCCAAGGTTGTAGGCGACTTGGTGACGGACCGTCTAACCACTATCAATAGCCAGGTCCAGGGCATCTACCGCAACAGTGCCAATGAGCTGGTGGTGGATGGCTTCAGCCTGGAGTTGCCCAGCAGTGGCAGCTGGTCGAAGGTGCGCGTGCTGAATGGTGGCGTGATAACCACGCCGGTAGCATCGGATAGCTTCACCCAAGGCATCACCATTACCGCCGACGAGATTGAGGTAGATGCGAGTTCGCGAATCGATGTAAGCGCTA
>NZ_LSOF01000038.1:275-391 GCF_001592875.1 Pseudomonas sp. BMS12
GTCCAGTAACGCCGCCGGCGCCGTAGTCGGTACCCCGGTATTGTTGAGGATCAGCTCCTCTTCACCGCTTTGGGTGTTTTTCAGGTAAACCGTGCCGGCTGCGCCGGGCTGGGCGT
>NZ_LSOF01000038.1:537-689 GCF_001592875.1 Pseudomonas sp. BMS12
AGTGGAGCCGCCACCGCTGGCATCGATACGGGCCTGCTCACCCAACTGCAGCGAGCCAACACGCAGTAGCAAGGAACCGCCACTGCCAGAGCCATGGGTCGCCTTGAATTCACCGACCGAACGAACAACGCCATCCAGCTTGAGCAAGCCGG
>NZ_LSOF01000038.1:699-1405 GCF_001592875.1 Pseudomonas sp. BMS12
GGTGGAGCCGCCACCACTGGCATCGATACGGGCCTGCTCCCCCAACTGCAGCGACCCCACATGCAGCAACAAGGAGCCACCACTGCCAGAGCCAAAGCTTGTCTGGGTAGTGCCATTCGCGCGAATGGCTCCGTTCAGCATCAAAGTTCCGGCATTCAGCTCCAAGGCGCCAGCGCCACGGGTGAAGCTAGAAGCATTCCCTGTTCGGCCACCAAGACCAAAATCTCGCGGCTCGGCATAATTGCCGTATGGCATAGGGGTAAATACGTAAGAGCTGTAGATACCCCCAGCACCTGCGTATGTGCCTCCGCCGTAAATGTTGGCCGTGGTGGTGGTACCCAGCTTGCCTTTGCCGCTCACATCGATTTGCGAACTGGCATCCACCTCGACCTCGTCGGCAGTAATGATGATGCCTTGGGTAAAGCTATCCGATGCTACCGGCGTGGTAATCACGCCGCCGTTCAGCACGCGCACTTTGGTCCAGCGGTAGCTCTTGGTCAGCTCAACTGTATAGCCGTCAACGATCAGCTCATCGGCTGCCTGGTTGAATGCGCCGTCCAGCTGAAAGGTGCTATCAGCAAAGGAATAGTCGTCGGCATTCAGGTCAAAACCCGCCTGCAACCAGCGGCTACCAGCCACCTGCAGATCACCCACCTGCAGATTCTGAGCTTGGGTCACCTGGCTGTTGCTGGACTGTAGAGTGCCG
>NZ_LSOF01000039.1 GCF_001592875.1 Pseudomonas sp. BMS12
CGGCACTCTACATTCCAGCAACAGCCAGGTGACCCAAGCTCAGAATCTGCAGGTGGGTGATCTGCAGGTGGCTGGTGGCCGCTGGTCGCAGTCCGGCTTCGATCTGAACGCCGACAATTACTCTTTCGTTGGCAATACCTTCCAGCTAAGTGGCGCGTTCAATCAGGTTGCCGATGAGCTGATCGTTGACGGCTATACCGCCGAACTGGCCAAGAGCTACAGCTGGTCGAAGGTGCGGGTGATTAACGGCGGTGTGATTACCACACCGGTAGAATCGAGCAGTTTTACTCAAGGCATCACCATCACCGCCGACGAGGTCGAGGTGGATGCGAGTTCGAAGATCGATGTAAGCGGTAAGGGCAAGCAATCTTCTGCTGGGCTTGGGGCCTATGGCGGTGGCAGCTATGGCGGCACGGGCGGGACTCCAAGTAATACCCCCTATGGTGATTTTAATGAGCCGCAGGATTTCGGTAGCGGCGGTGGCAATGGCGGTAGTTCGTACACTCGGGGCGGTGGTGCGATTGCGCTGCAGGTGAGCGAGCTGAAGCTGGAGGGGCAACTACTGGCCAATGGCCTGACGCAGTACGCCTTTGGTTCTGGCAGTGGCGGTTCCCTGCTGTTGCGTGCAGACACTCTGATTCTGGGCGAACAGGCGAAAATTGAAGCGAAGGGTGGCGGCATCGGAAGCCCCTGCTGTTACGCGAGTGGTGGTGGCGGTGGTCGAATTGCGGTGCACTACAGGGATCTACAGAAAGCGACGGGCGCGGTGGTAATGGCCTCGGGCGGCCCGACCTCGGGATGGCCAAACAACAATGTTCAGCATGGTGCCGCGGGCACCATTTATTGGAACGATCTGGATGGCCAGCAAGAGCTGGTGATCGACAACTCGGGCATCGACAAGGCACGGGCAGCGACCACGGTGCTGAATCTGGGTGCCGATGGCGAGCTGGCGGCCAAGTTGACGGTGATCAACGCCAACGTCGAGCTGATTGGCGCGAAGCTGGGCGAAATGTCGCTAAAGGACAGCACGGCCAAGGTGCAGGTCGGCGAGATCG
>NZ_LSOF01000004.1:0-100320 GCF_001592875.1 Pseudomonas sp. BMS12
CGCTGGTTGCTCATGGCACCTCCTGATGGACCTCATTATGAGGCTTGGAGATGTCTACGAAACCAGGGGCGATTCAACCCGGAGCGAAGCGCAGGGCCGGATGCAGGGGCAAGACCTTTTGGTTCCTTTTGGGGGCCGGCCATCCGGGCGACTGCCAAAAGGAACCCGCCCAGCAGGGCGGAACAGATGTATCAACAAACACAAAAACGAGCAGCGGCACGAAAACCGCGGAACAAAACTAAAGCGTACAAAGCCCCCCTGGCACCGCCATCACCCACTCCCTTATCGCCCTGATCGCCGGCTCATCCCGCCGCCCCTCCGGATACACCAGAAAGAACGGCTTACCCTCCAGCTCCGGCCCGAACGGCTGCACCAGCCGCCCTTCCCTCAGCTCATCCTCGATCAACTGCCGGCTCATCAACGCCACCCCCTGCGCGCCGATGGCCGCCGACACGGCGTGGGTCTCGTCGGAAAACACCAGCCCGGCACTGACATCCAGTCCCGGCACCTGGGCCTGCTTCTGCCACAGCGCCCAGTCCAGCGGCGACGAAGCCACCGCCTGGTTGCGGAAGTGAATCAGCGAATGCCGCGGCAGATCGGCCATATCCTGCAGGCCCAGCAACGGACTGCATGCCGGGATGAAGGTGTTGTCGAACAGCTTCTCCGCCACCAGCCCCGGCCAGCGGCCGTCGCCGTAGCGGATGGCGATATCGGCGGTGACGCCATCCAGCGCCACCGGCTCGTGCGAGGCGTGGATGCGCAGGTCGATATCCGGATGGGCATCGCGCAACAGGCACACCCAGGAAAGCAGCCAGCGCACCGCCACCGCCGGCGTGGTGCTGAGGGTGATGGCCTGGCGGCAAGGTTTGGCACTGAGGCGTTTGGCCGTGGCGCTGATGCTGTCGAACGCGCTTTCCAGCACCTGCTGCAGCTCGCGCCCCTGGGCGGTCAGTTCGAGCTGGCGCGGCTTGCGCAGGAACAGCGCGACGCCGAGCGATTCCTCCAGCGCGCGAATCTGGTGACTGATCGCCGTGGCGGTCACCGAGAGTTCTTCCGCCGCCTGCTTGGCGCTCTCGTGGCGAGCGGCCGCCTCGAACGCACGCAGGGCCGAGAGCGAGGGTAGCCAGCGCTGACTCATGAATGAGTTCCTCTCAGGCATAGCGAAAAATAATGATCGTTTGTCGCCAATTTCGGTGGGCAATAGCCTGAGTCTGCTGCGAAACACACCTGAGTACAACTTCAAGCAGGAGACTCAACATGTCACACCTACTGCACCTCGATGCCAGCGCCCGCCCCGGCCTCGCCGGGCAGGATCTGCACGGCTCGCACAGCCGCAACCTGAGCCAGCGCTTCGTCAGCCAGTGGCTGGCCCGCCGCGCGCAGGACAACGTCACCTACCGCGACATCGGCCAGAACCCGCCATCGTTTATCGACCATGACTGGATCGCCGCCGCCTTCACCCCGGAGCCGCAGCGCGAGCAGTGGATGCGCGACACCCTGGCGGAAAGCGACCTGCTTGTGGACGAACTGCTGGCCGCCGACGTGCTGGTGATCGGCACGCCGCTGTACAACTTCGGCATGCCGGCCGCACTCAAGGCCTGGGTCGACCAGATCGTGCGCGCTGGCCGCACGGTGGATATCGACACCAGCAATCCGCTCGATCCCTATGTTGCGAAACTGGCCGACCGCCCACGCCACCTGGTCATCCTCAGCGCCCGCGGTGGCATCGGCTTTGGCCCCGGTGGCGAGATGGCGCACATGAACCACCTGGAGCCGAACCTGATCACCGCCCTCGACTTCATCGGCATCACCCGCGTGCACCAGATCGCCATCGAGGGCCAGGAATTCGGCGGTGAACTGCTGGCCGCCTCGGTCGAGCAGGCCCTGCACAAGGTCGATGCGCTGGTGGTGGAGTTGCAGCAGGCGCTGCAGACAGAACGCACGCCAGAGCCGGCCTGAACTTGTAGGAGGCGCGGCCATCCGCCTTGGCCGCGACACAGGCAGAACCGAAGTTGCAGTGGTCGCGGCCAGTGCCCCTCCTACGAGAAGCAAGAGCAGCAGGGTGTCAGTTCAGGCTGTGTGGGAGCGGCTTTAGCCGCGATGCGGGGGCTACGCCGCCCACACCCACAGCGCCGCTACGAGAGCATCGCGATCGGCCGTCTGCCCCATCGATACTAGCTCAGCACCACGCCTCGAGCCCCCTACGCAGCACCTTTGCCCGGATTTCTGACGGGGGCTCAGACTCCGAGTTGCCTGCCAGCCTGATCATTCCCACACCCGCGTTTGAATGATCAGGAAACACACCTTCCCTTACCGCTCACAATCGCTAAAATGTCGCCCGCCCAACAGTGGCACATCGCCTCCATGAACAAGGACGCTCAATGAAAACCCTGCATTATGCTGTAGCAGCCCTACTCAGCCTGAGCCTTACAGGCTGCGTCTCCTTCAATCCCGCCGGCCCCATCAGCGAACCGGCACAGAAAGCCAGCACACCTCGCCAACAAGCCGTGATGGTCGATGACGTGGTGGTCTCGGACAGCAGCATCAACGCCGAAGTCCGCAAGAATCTGGGCAGCCAGTTCACCGCCCAGCTGAACAAGCGCATTGAGCGCGGCGAGTACTTCCGTGAAGTGATCAGCTTTCCAGCCACGCTCGGCGAGCAGGATGCCCTGCTCAAGCTGGAGTTCAGCTCGCTGAAAGGCAAGCGCACCCCTCATCCAGGCTATTTTCCCGGCGCCATCCTGACCCTGACCGGCTGGATCTGGTTCAACGGTCCTATCTATGTCGACAAGTACGACCTTACAGGCACGCTGACCTTCGAGGACGCGCAGGGCAAGAACCTCGCCAGCAGCCAGAAGACGCTGCACCTGGAACAGAACACCGGCCTGTGGGATGACGACTATTTCAATATCTCCCTCGGCGCCACCCAGCTCAACGAGCTGGTCGAACAACTGCTGCAGGATAGCCTCCAGCAACTGGCCAAAAAGCCCTAAGGACACACACCATGAACCGGATTTTCTCCCTGCTGCTGGCCACCCTGCTGCTTAGCCTGACGGGCTGCGCCACTTACTCCCACGATGATCTGAGCCCCATCACACAATGGCCACCGGCTGCCACCAGCAGCGACAAACCCAGCCTCTACCTTAAGGTAGAGGGCCAGTACCTGTTCAACGGTAACGCCGCCGGCGCAGGTTTCAATCAGGCCAAGCTGGCAGAGCTGGTACTCAAGGAATATCAGGGCAGCGAGCAGTTCGAGAGCGTCACCCTCGATCAGCAAACCTCCGATATCTACGCGTCCGTACAGGTCACCAACCATGAGCGCGGAAGCATGGCCAGTGCCTTCATCACCGGCTTCACCCTGTTCCTCATCCCCGGCAAGTACGACAACACGCTGACAATGGAAACTGTGTTCAAGGACGGCCAGGGCAAGGTACTGGGCCGTGTCGAGAAGCATGAAACCATGACCACCTGGATGCAGCTGCTGCTGATCTTCGCGCTACCCTTCAACGAATCCGCAGACAATGTGCTGACACATCTGGCGCAGAGCAGCCTGGAAGACGCCGTGCAACAAGGGCTGCTGGTCACTAAATAAGCCTGCAAAGCCGACTGAGAAAGGGGCCGAGACAAGGCAGCAGATTTATTTCCCAGGCCACTGGGTTAAACAAGCCGGTCAAGCCCCCTCTCACGGGAGCCCTCTGCCGCTGCATGTGGATCCTCGCCTGGCACCAGTGGCATCTTCCGTAAAAGGGGTCACGGCCAAGGCCCCTCCCACAGAGCGACAGAGTGTCAGTTCAGGCTGTGTGGGAGCGGCTTTAGCCGCGATGCCGGCGGCATCGCAGTTGTCCGGCCTCGACAGCCCCGCCCTACAGCTTCACGCAAGCAAACAGGGCGTTCCCGGAAGCCCCGTCCCAGGGCAGGAGCTTCTCGTAGTCGTGCTCCAGCACATGCACTTCGAAGTAAGGGCGCAGGAGTTCCTGCAACTCGGCGAAGCCCACGGCCACCATGGGGTGTTCGTCGTGCCAGACCTGGGTTTGCCCCGCCGTCGTCCTGGCGATGTTGAGTTTCAGTGACTGCCGCTCGCCGGCGCCGCCGTAGTGCCAGCCGGAGCTGAAGCGGAACTGGCTGCCATCGTGCTGGGCGCTATGACTGACAGAGAGCGCGTTATCGATCTTGTGCTTGTCGACCGCGTTGAAGCAGAACACGCCACCCACGCTGAGCGCAGCATGCACGCTGGCGATGCAGGCCTGCAGGCGCTCGATGCTGGCGCTGTAGTGGATGGAGTAGAGGAAGCAGGTGATCAGATCCTGCGGTTCGTCCACGTTGAACGCGCACATGTCCTGCAGGGAAAAACGCGCCTGCGGGCAGCGCAGGGCCGCGCGGTCCAGCATGGGCTGGTTGATGTCGAGCCCGCCGCTCTGGTAGCCGGCATCGAGGAAGTGGCGCACATGCGGCCCGGTGCCGCACGCCAGGTCGAGGTGGCGGCTGCCGCCGTTGCCGAACAGCTGCTGCAGGCGGTGGATGCAGTGGCTCTGCGCCTGGTAGTCGATATCGGCGCACATCAGGTCGTAGTAACCGGACAGGTCGGTGTAGAGGGCATTGGCGGACATGGCGACCTGGCGGTTTCAACCGGCATTTTTGAGGTCGCGCATCATACAGGCCGGAGCGCTGGATGGCCTGAATTTATTGGCCTGCAGGCTGCAAGCCAGCAAGATTGGCAGTACCACTACCCGGGCGCCCGGGCGTTACAATGCCGCCGCCCCTGCCGGGCACACCCGGAGCCAGATTGCCGATGTTCACCCTCGTCCACCTCGATACCCCTCCACCGGAAGCCCTGAAGAGCCAGGTGCTGCAGATGGTGGTGGACTACTTCAGCGACATCAGCCCGGCGCCACTGACGCCCAGCAACCCGCTCTACCAGCTGTACCAGTACGTGATCGGCTACGAGGTGCACCTGTACCTGCAGGCCATGGACAGCGCCGTGGCGAGCAGCGCGCGACTGATTCTGGCCCTGGATGATGACGACCCGTCCCAGGTGCTGGGTTTTGCCCTGTACCTGCCGAGCCAGGACGATCCCGAGGCCTGCACCCTGGTCTACCTGGCCGTGCAGGCCAGCCGGCGCCGGCACGGCATTGCCCGCGCCATGCTGCAGCAGATGACCGCTCGCCGCCCGCATGCCGAGCTGGCCTGCGTGGCCAGCCAGGTGCCGATCTTCGAAGCGCTGGGCTTTCGCGTGCTCGCCGCGCGCGGGCCGCAGGTGCTGCTCAATACCCGCGACTACAGCTCCAACGGCCTGGTGGCGGTGCAGGACCTGGCACCGATCTTCCAGTCCAAGGACGTGCGGCAGATCCACACCTACCTGCTCAAGCAGAACGGCAGCAAGGCCATGAGCGACGCGGAGCGCAAGCGCGACTACCTGCTCGACCAGTTGGCCCGCCAGGCTCAGGCGCTGGTGGCTGAGCGGCTGACTTAGAGAAAGGCTGCGGAAAAAGCGGAGGCTTCCCCGTACCAAGGCTCCCGCCAGCGCGGGAGCGACGGTGAATGGTGTTTCCGGAGCGTGCAGCCCGCGGACATTTACGGGCGCGGATACAGCCACGTGCGGGCAGCAGCGCTACTGACTCGCTAACACAGGTGAACGCCTGGCAAGTCCCCCCATCAGCCCAGAAGCTGCGTGACCAGGCTCGTGTCTACAGATAAGGCCCGATATTGCCCAGCGCCCGTTCGACGTATGCCTCCTTCTCCCCTACCGGTGCGACGTAGTGCAGCGCCTCGGCCGCCGCATCGCGCCCGACCAGACGCGCCAGGGCCCAGGCGGCGAGGTAGATGGAAGCCAGGCAGCCGCCGGCGGTCGCCAGGTTGCCGCGCGCAAAGAAAGGCTGCTCAAGCACCTCGATACCAGCCTCCTGCACCCAGGGTTTGCTGGTGAGGTCGGTGCACCCCGGAATATCGGCCAGCAATCCTGCCTTCGCCAGCAACAGGGTGCCGGAGCATTGGGCGCCGATCAGTTGCCGTGTGGGATCGAGCCGTGCCAGGGTCTGCATCACGGCGGTGTCCTGGGCAATCTCGCGGGTCTTGATGCCACTACCGACAAGCACCGCGTCGAAAGCCTCGATCTCGTCCAGCTCGGCCTGGCGGTACAGCTGTACGCCGTTCATCGAGGTGACCGTGGCGCTCGGCGCGGCCAGGGACACACGCCAGCCCGGTGCCTTGATGCGATTGAGGATGCCCAGGGCAATCAGCGAATCCAGTTCGTTGAAGCCGTCGAAGGTAAGGATGGCGATGTGCATGGCAGCCCCGGCGCGATGAAGTCCGTGAATTCTCCGGCTGAGCACGCCCGAACAATAGACACAGTGGCGCATGGCAATAGCGGAACAGAAGCCGGGCCGCACTCACTCGACCTACGGCGCTCTGCGGGAATAGACGCGGCGTCACTGGCGACCGATCATCCAGAAAAGCCCACTCACCCTCAGCCGGCGTATGGTGGAAAGAGCAGCCTGTTTAGGGAGGATTGCTCATGTTCCAGGTAACGCGAAATGGCGAGAACCGCCTCGATGTGGATTTCGCCGGCAAGCTCGACAGCCAGGCCATGCACAGCGCGCTCGACGAGCTGAGCCTGAAGGCGGAAGGCATCGAGCACGGCCGCATGCTCTATCGCATCGGCGAATTCCAGATGCCGACCCTTGGCGCCATCGGCGTGGAGATGTCGCGCCTGCCACAGATGTTCCGCTTCGTCCGGCGTTTCGAGCGCATGGCCGTGGTGGCCGACAAGCAGTGGCTGCGTACTGCCAGCCAGATCGAGGGCGCGCTGATTCCGGGCCTGACGGTCAAGGCCTTCGAGCAGGGCCAGGAGGCCAGCGCCGAGGCCTGGCTGCAAGGCTGACCTGGCGCTGACCGAGCACCGGCACGCGCCGGGCTAGACTCCCACGAGCGATAACGCCCCGAAGGAAACCTGCCCATGCGCGCAAGCCGCCTGTTGCTGCCAATCCTGCTCGGTGCCTGGCTGACCGGCTGTTCCGGCAGCGACGGCGCTGGCGACAGTATTGAGGTCAAGCTCACGGCGACGCCCCGCAATGCCGGCAGGCTCGGCCAGGCGACGCTGTCGCCACGCGGCGAGCGCACCGAGCTGTCGGCCTTCATCAGCGGCGTGCCGCTGGGCATGACCCAGCCCGTGCGCCTGTATGCCTACGTGTACGCCGGCAGCTGCGCGAAGCCTGGTGCGCAGCCGGCCTACGAGTTGAACAACACGGTGCTGACCTCTCGCCTCGGCCCGGTCGACGGCTGGCGTTTGTCGCGCAGCGCCCAGGTGCCGCTGGCGACGCTGCGCGCCACGCCGTATGCCCTGGTGCTGCGCACGGCGCCTGCGGATGGCGGCTACGACATCTTCTGCGGCGATATTCACTGAGCGCACTCATGCCGCGCAGCCCCACCCGCCTACCGCCAGCGCGACCAGATACAGACCGGCACCGAACACCAGATGGCTGAGCAGACTGCGCCGCCGCGCCACCCAGGGTGCGGGCGTGCGCGCGGCGGCGATGCCCATGCCGAAGGCCGGTTGCATCAGCAGCAGCGGCGCCGCGACGGTCGCCGCACCGAAGGCCAGGGCCGCCAGAGGCGCCGGGGCACACAGCCACTGCGGCCCGACGAGCACGAGGAACAGGCCGGCGAAGAGTACGCCGGTCAGGTAATGGAAACCCCAGCCCAGCAGCCGCTCGCCGCGCACGCCCGGCGCCTTGCCGATCGCCGCGTGGCGGAACTGACCATGGCGCATATGCCCGAGCCAGCGCCCGACCAGGGCATAGTCCAGCGCTGGGGTGGCGAACAGGCGCTTGCGCAGCAGGGCCCAGAGGTCCAGCAGCAGGGTTGCGCCCACACCGAGCAGGAGGGTTTGCAGAAGCATCTCGACTGTCATGGCTATCTCCTTCTAATCTGCCTGAAAGGCCTTGCTGAACAGCCTGCCAGTTCAAGTCGACTTGAGGTCAAGCATGAAAGAGATGGATATCGGACAAGTGGCGCGCTGGTCCGGCCTGCCCGCCTCGACGCTGCGCTATTACGAGGAAAAGGGCCTGATCCGCTCCATCGGCCGCAACGGCCTGCGGCGGGTCTTCAACGAGACGGTATTGCAGCGCCTGGCGCTGATCGCCCTGGGCCGCAGTGCCGGCTTCAACCTGGAGGACATCGCCGGAATGCTCGGCAACGACGGCACGCCGGCCATCGACCGCGAGCGTCTGCGCCAGCGCGCCGACGAGGTGGACCGGCGCATCCGCCAGCTCAGCTCGATCCGCGACGGCTTGCGCCACGCGGCCGACTGTCCGGAGGAAAACCACCTGCAATGCGCCAAGTTCCAACGCCTGATGGGGCTGGCGAGCAAGGCATCCGGCAAGCACAGAGCCCGCACGCCGCCGGCAGACTAAAGAGCAGCGACCAGGCTGCGCGCCCCAAGGAAGACAGAATGCAGGCGATTGCCGGTCAGCTCGCCCCATGAGCGCGCAACACCCTGGCAGGCGCGCGCGGACAGCAGGCGCGGTGAAACCTGCTATAGAGTTTCCCGGACTCAACCCACATGGAGCAGATGGCAATGGCACTTCGCATCAACGACAGCGTCCCCGACTTCAGCGCCGAAACCGATCAGGGCAGCCTGAATTTCCATGACTGGATCGGTGACAGCTGGGCAATCCTGTTCTCCCACCCCAAGGACTTCACCCCGGTGTGCACCACCGAGTTCGCCGCCGTCGCCCAACTGGCCGGCGAGTGGCGCAAGCGCAACACCAAGGTGATCGGTGTGTCGGTGGACGGCGTGGACGAGCACAAGAAGTGGAAGACCGATATCGAGCACTTCGGCGGCTGCGCAGCCGACTTCCCGATCATCGCCGACGACGGCCTGGCCGTCTCCAAGGCCTTCGACATGCTGCCGGCCGAGGCCTACCTGCCCGATGGCCGTACCCCGGCGGACAGCGCCACCGTGCGCTCGGTGTTCATCATCGGGCCGGACAAGAAGCTCAAGCTGGCGATGACCTACCCGATGAGCGTGGGGCGCAATTTCGCCGAGGTGCTGCGCGCCTTGGATGCCCTGCAACTGACCTACAACGTGCCGCTGGCCACCCCGGCCAACTGGGCCGCCGGTCAGGATGTGATCGTTGCCCTGGCGCTGAACAACGAACAGGCCGAGCAAAAGTACGGCCCGCTCGACATCAAGCTGCCCTACCTGCGTACCGCCAAGGCGCCGGCCTGACGCGAGCGCACCTCAGGGCGCGCCGAACAGCGCGGTCCAGTAGATACCCGCGTTGCTCTTGGGGTCGACCGCATAGGCTGCGCCCAGCTCGCTGAACTGCGGGTTCATCAGGTTGGCGCAATGGCCGGGGCTGGCCAGCCAGCCGAGCACCACCTTGTCCACCTCGTCCAGCCCGGCGGCGATGTTCTCGCCAATGCGCTGGCCGCTGTAGCCGGCCAGCTCGGCGCGGTCGCCCGGGGTGCGGCCGTCCGGGTCGCGGTGGTCGAAGAAGTTGCCGTTGGCCATGGCCCGGCTGTGGCTTTCCGCAGTGCTGGCCAGGGTGGTATTCCAGCTCAGCGGCGTGGCGGCGGCGAAATCCCTGTCACCACATTGACGTGCCTGGCCACGGGCGCGATTGATACGCTCCAGCAGCTTCTGCCCTTCGGCCTGCCAGTCACCCAGGCGCCCACCGAGCAGCGGCCGCGCCAGCACGATGCGCCAGTCGCGCTCGGCGCGGCTCACACCGATATCGACATACTGCGGGTCCAGCACCACCTGACAGAAGCTCTCCTGCAGCGCCTGCATGGCCGCGCCCGCATCGCGCGGACCGGACAGACTGATGGCCTGCACATTGACCATGGGGTAGCCGGCCCGGGCCAGGGCGTCCTGCAGATTGGCGCTGCCGTTGGCCGGCAGGATCAGGCGCGCATCGACCGCCAGCGGCGGCAATTCCGGCGAGGCCTGCTCGCCACAGCGCTGCACCTGGCTGCGGTAGGCATTGATCGCCTCGATCAACTGGGCCTCGTCGGCGGCCTGCACCGCCGTGGTGAGCAGCCCGAGCACCAGGCTGACGAGACACGCAACGGATGACTTCAAACGCATGTAGATCTCCCTTGATCGGCTGGCACTCATGATGCGCGATTGTGCCGCCGAGATGAAATGCCAGCTTGCCCGGGGCCAGCTGCGCGGCTAGGGTCATGACCCCACGCAAAGGAATGCCGCCATGCAAGACTCCTTCGACCTCAACCGCGCCAACTGGGACGACCGCGCCGAACTGCACGCCGCCTCGCCGGAGTACGAGGCCGAACGCTTCGTCGCTGACCCCGACCACCTCTCCGCAGTGGTGCGCTTCGACCGGCCCCGCCTCACTGACATCAGCGGGCTGCGTGCGGTTCACCTGCAATGCCATATAGGCACCGACACCCTGTCCCTGGCCCGCCTGGGCGCGCAGGTGACCGGACTGGATTTCTCCACGGCTTCGCTGAAGCAGGCACGCCGGCTGGCGGCGCGCTGCAACAGCGCCATCGACTATGTCGAGGCCTCGGTCTATGACGCCGCGCAGGTGCTGCAGCCGGCGAGTTTCGACCTGGTCTACACCGGCATCGGTGCGCTGAACTGGCTGCCGCGCATCGACGACTGGGCGCGCAACGTCGCCACCCTGCTCAAACCGGGCGGGCGCCTGTTCCTGCGCGAAGGGCATCCGCTGATGTTCAGCCTGGACGAGGAGCGGCAGGACGAGCTGGTGATCCGCCATCCCTACTTCGAGCACGCCGAACCCATGGTCTGGGACGATGACGCAACCTATATGCGGACCGAGCGACCGCTGACGGCCACGGTGACCCACGAGTGGAACCACGGCCTGGGCGAGGTTGTATCCGCCCTGCTGCGCTACGGGCTGGAGATCACCGGACTGGAGGAACACGACAGCCTGCCCTGGGAAGCCCTGCCAGGGCAGATGGAGATGGGCGCCGACGAGGAATGGCGCCTGCGCCACGACCGCCCGCGCGTGCCGCTGAGCTATACGCTACAGGCGATCAGAACCTGTTTCCGGTCTTCTGAATTAGAGCCAGACAAGGCAAAAACGGACGAAGAAGCGCAGTTTACGAGAGGTAAATGAGCATTCTGAGACCGCTTTTAACGCAGTCTGGCCGACAGTCAGGAGATCGTAAGCAGGTTCTCAGACGTAGACGCTGATACCGCCCTTCTCCTGCAGCCAGTCGCGGTAGGTGGCCAGCGAGTCGGTCTGCTGGCCGTCGTTGAAACCGACGAAGCTGCCGCTGTCACCCAGGCCGGCGTCGATCAGCTTGTCGACCTGCACCAGCAGCTTGGCCGCGTCGTCGCGGTCCATGACCGAAACATCGGGCAGCTGGATCTGCGTGCCACTGCTGCCCTGGCCACTGCTCTGGCCGACGCGATCACTGGCCAATGCCGACGTGGAAGACGACTGGTTGCTGCTGTTAAGCGCACGCAGCAGGCCACCCTCGCTGCGCGCCACCATCTGCGAAGCCAGGCGGCGCAGCTCGGCGATGGGGTCACTGTTGGTGTTTTCCTCGGCACTGCTCGAACTGCTGGCAGCTGACTTGCTGACGCTGGCCAGGTAAGTGGCCAGTGGCGAAGTGCTGTTGATGGTGGTCATGACCAATCCCTGCAAATGTTCTTCGCCGCCTATCAAGCAGGATGCGCGCCATAACCCTGCAGGGCGCATGGCAACTGGCTTTCAGACATTTACCCTGAGCCCCGGACGGCACTGCCTTGCCGCAGCCGGGACAAGCCTTGCCGCCTCATCCCGGGTGACCGTCCACCCGCGCCGCCCACAACATCGGCGCGTAATGGCGCAGGAACAGGGCGAAGGCCAGGCACCAACCCAATGCCGCCAGCCACAGCCCGTATGAGGTGAAGCCGGCCAGCAGCACCCGGCAGCCTGTCGCCAGGTGCAGCAGGACGAAGGCCCAGGTCATGGCCGCTGGCGGGGTCAGCGCACGGCCGGTGTGGCCCAGGCTGACGCGCGCCAGCATGGCCAGAATCAGCCCGCCCATGGCGCCCACGGCCAGGGCATGACTGGCCAGGCTCTGTTGCTGCAGCCAGCCGAGGTGCCAGAGCGCCATGCCGAGGGCAGCCAGCGCCATCCAGGCGTAGGCCAGGTGCAGCGACCAGAGCAGCGGCACGCGCCAGATGCCGGGCCGATACCAGTGCCACAGGCGCAGGCCGTGTAATCCGGCGACCAGCAGGAACAGCGGCGTCAGCATCACATGCGGCTGCAGGGAGAAACCCGCGGCCGTGAGCCCGGCGATGGCCAGCGAACCGCCGAGCAGGCTCCACATCAGCCAGGGGCGCGCCGGCGCCTGGCTGCTCAGCCCCAGGCCGCGTTGGGTGAAGAAGGGAATCACCCGCCCGCCGATCATGCCCATCAGCGCCGCCACCAGCCACAGCGTGGCCAGCACGCCACGCCGCTGCAGCGCGTCGTCGCCATGCAGCAGGCCCAGCAGGGTGAGGGCCTGGCAGGCGGCGAGCAGACCGAGCAGCAGCACGATGGGTGCGTTGTGGCGTTGCCTGGCCCGGTAGATCAGCCGCGCGAAGGCCAGCAGCAGCACCAGTACGAACGCCAGCTCAATCGCTACCAGGGCCACTGCCGGCAGCGGCGGGAACCAGGCCAGGCGCCCCACGATCCAGAGCAGGAACAATGCCAGCAGCGGACGACCGGCGAGGCTGGGCAGGCCGGTCCAGGTCTGCACGGCGGTGAGCAGGAAACCGGCGATGATCGCCAGCCCAAAACCGAACAGCATCTCGTGACGGTGCCAGGCCAGCAGGCCGCCGAGGGGCTGCACGCCAACATGGCCAGCCAGGGCCATGGCCCAGAGTGCGATGGCCAGCAGGGCGAACAGGGCGCCGCCCAGGAAGAACGGCCGAAAAGCCAGGCGCCAGAGCGGCGCTATGGCCAGGGCAGCCTTGCGATCAAGCATCTGCACGGCACGGCTCCTGGTCGGCCTTGCGCAGGTAGTGCTGGGCGATCAGGCGCATCACGTAGCCGATTTTCAGCAGGGTCGGGCCGATCACCACGCCGGAGTGGGCGATCACCAGCGCCGCGATGCTGAGCTGCCCCTCCAGGCCGTAGCCGGCACCTATGCCGGCCAGCAGCATCAGCAGGCCGACAATCAGCATCTGACCGGACACACGCAGAAGGTTCTTCGGGCAACTCAGAAACTCGATCATGGTGGCGCCTCCCTTGAAGTCGGGGGCCTTACGCCCCTGCCACCTTGCTTCAATCAGAAAGCGTGCCACTTATTTTTTACTTAAATAACAAATACTTAATAACAGATAGTCGTAATGACTCACCACACAAAAGAGTCATTACGACAACATAAAGTCAGAACAACAACACAGCATCACGGTGTGATGGCAGGCTTGCTGGCCGGGCTGAGCATTTCGATCTCGCGGATCTCGAAATCGCGCTGCAGGTATTCCATGCGTCGTTCGTGGAATTCGCGCATGTGCGGCAACGCGCTGTGCAATGCCAGGTGCTCCCGCGACCGCCAGACCTCGAAGAAGATGAACAGGCACGGGTCATGGGCGTCGCGCAGCATGTGGTACTCGATGCAGCCAGCCTCGGCGCGGCTCGGCTCGACATAGGCGCTGAACAGCGCCGCGAAGGCCTCGGCCATCTCCGGGCGGGCGTGGGCATGCAGGATGAATCCGTAGGGCGTGGTCATGGCTGACTCCTGGCAGGTTTTTATCAACCCTAACGCAAGTACCAATCATCAACTCATGCATTTGCAGCAAATATCATTTGCTCGGCACAGGGTTTTTCCCCAACCCCAGGGTCATTAGCCTGCCGTCCATTCATTGATGGAGGCTCACGCCATGCAAAAGATCCTGCTCCTCAACGGTGGCAAGCAGTTCGCCCACTCCGACGGCCGCTACAACGCCACCCTGCACGAAGCCGCCCTCGCCCACCTCGACCATGCCGGCTTCGAGCTCAAGGAAACCTTCATCGACGGCGGCTACGACATCGACGAGGAAGTGCAGAAATTCCTTTGGGCCGACGTGATCATCTATCAGATGCCCGGCTGGTGGATGGGTGCGCCCTGGACCGTGAAGAAGTACCTCGACGAGGTATTCACCGCCGGCCACGGCAGCCTCTACGCCAACGACGGCCGCACTCGCTCCGACGCCTCGCAGAAATACGGCAGCGGCGGCCTGATCCAGGGCAAGCAGTACATGCTCTCGCTGACCTGGAACGCCCCGCAGCAGGCCTTCGACGACCCGAGCGACTTCTTCGAGGCCAAGGGCGTGGACGCGGTCTACTTCCCCTTCCACAAGGCCAACCAGTTCCTCGGCATGACCCCGCTGCCGACCTTCCTCTGCGTGGACGTGATGAAGCGTCCGAACATCGAGGCCGATGTACTGCGTTACCAGCAGCACCTGAGCGCGATGCTGCCCGCCCAGGCATAGCGCACCGGGTGCTTGCCCGTGATCGTTGAACTGCCGGACGGCACGCTCTAGATTGAGCCTCTGCCGCCCGGCAGCTGCAATGGATTGAAGTACGACATGGACACCGCACTGCCCACTTTCAGCACCACACCCCTGCTCCTGCGCCCGCTGGAGCTGGCCGACGCGCCGGCCATCCAGCGCGTATTCGCCCAGTGGGAAATCGTCAGATACCTGACCAGCCAGATTCCCTGGCCCTACCCCGCCGATGGCGCGCTGACCTTCCTCCGCGACTTCGCACTTCCCGCGATGGCACGCGGCACCGAGTGGCACTGGACGATTCGCCCGCGCGGCGAGCCGGAATGTCTGATCGGCATGCTCAGCCTGCGCGAGGAAGCAGGCAACAACCGCGGTTTCTGGCTGGCTCCACAATGGCAGGGCCAAGGCCTGATGCAGGAAGCCTGCACGGTGGCGACCGACTACTGGTTCGAAACCCTGGACAAGCCATTGCTGCAGGCGCCGAAAGCACTGCCCAACATCGTCTCGCGGCGCATCTCCGAACGCAGCGGCATGCGCCTGGTGGCGACCCGCGAAAGCGACTATGTGGCCGGCCGACTGCTCAGCCAGATCTGGGAAATCACCCGGGAAGAATGGCGCGAGCAGCGCAGGTTGTAGGCGATGGATGCGCCAAGCCCGCCCCTGCGCTAGGCTCTGCACCTTTCTTAAAGGAGATACACCCATGCCCCGCGCTACTGCCCGTCACATCCTGGTTGCCAGCGAAGCCAAGTGCAACGAACTGAAAACCGCCATCGAAGGCGGCGCCGACTTCGCCCAGATCGCCAAGGAAAACTCCACCTGCCCGTCCAGCCGCCAGGGCGGCGACCTCGGTTCCTTCGGCCCGGGCCAGATGGTTCGTGAGTTCGACCAGGTGGTGTTCAGCGCCCCGGTCGGCGTGGTCCAGGGCCCGGTGAAAACCCAGTTCGGCTACCACCTGCTGGAAGTTACCTCGCGCCAAGACTAAGTGCGGAGGCAACAAAAAGCCGCCGGCAGTCGAGCTGCCGGCGGCTTTTTTGTGGCTGGAGGAATCAGGCGCTGCGTTGCAGCTGCCGGGTCATGAAGTCTTCTTCCAGCAGCTGATCCTGTTCGCCGCTGGTATCGAGTTCGACGTTGTCGCGATGGCTCGGCCCGCGCCGCTGGCGCAGCTTGCCGAGTTGGTGTTCGAGGGCGTGGTTGAGTTTTTCCATGGCGCCATCGAGGGCGAACTCCAGGGATTCGGCATGGTGAGTCACCGAGATCGGCTGCAGGCCCTTGGGCCGCGCCTCGATCTGGCAGCGCTTGTCGTGGCTGCCGGCCTTATGGCCATTCTCGTCGTTCAGGTGGACCACGACGCGGGTCAGTTCCTCTTCGAAACGTTGCAGTTGGCTGGTGATACTGGCGCTGACCCAGCTAACGAGACGGGCGCTGCCTTCAATGTGGTTATCGCTATGAACCTGGATTTGCATAAAGCCTTCCTTATTCAAACGTTCAGCCATATGTCGCTCTGCAGCGACGACCTCAGCCTACGCCTTCCAACGCCGAAATGGATAGAGCGAATAATCGAGAAATACTCTTTGCTGAGCTGGATCAAGGTTTCACCCGCCCGCTCAGGCGTTTCGAAAAAGACCACACGGTCGACAGCAACCGCTCTATCTGGCATCTTTCGGCCATCAGGAGTAATCAACGCAAGGAGCGCAGATGAAAGGATTGTCCGCCGGCCTGCTACTGGCCGGCACCCTGTTAGGCGGCTGTGAGCGGCCAGGCGAGCAGTACCTCGGCAAGTGGCAGGACACCCGCTCCACCAGCACCACCCTGGACATCGTGCGTAACGAAGACCAGTTCATGATCAGCGAAACCCGCCCCGCCATGAGCACCGATCAGCCCGATACCAGACAGATTCCTGCCCTGTACAGCGGCGACGCGCTGCAGTTGCGCAACGGCCAGAGCCCATCGCGGCTGAGCATCGACCCGGCCAGCGGCCACCTGAGCAATGGCCAGCGCGAATTCCGGCGCCTGAACTGAAGCCGCCCGCCCCATGGTCTAAGCTCCCGCTTCCATATCGGAAAACTGGAGGGAACCCCATGGGCCTGTTCAACAAGATCCTGCAAGTACTCGGCTTCGGCGACGAAGCCCAGGCCGCACCAGCAGCGCCCAGCGCCGCACCGGCAGCCAGCGCCCCGACCGCCGCACCTGCGCCGCAAGCCATCGCCGTGGTGGACGTGGTCGCCAAGCTCGAAGGCCTGGCCGCCAGCCACCCGGAAAAGCTCAACTGGAAAGTCTCCATCGTCGACCTGCTCAAGCTCCTCGGCCTGGACAGCAGCCTGGGCGCCCGCAAGGAACTGGCCACAGAGCTGGGCTGCCCGGCGGAGAAAATGGGCGACTCGGCGCAGATGAACATCTGGCTGCACAAGACGGTGCTGCAGAAGCTGGCGGACAACGGCGGCAACGTACCGGCCGACCTGCTCGACTGACGGAAACGCCAAGCGGATCGGCGCATACGCGCCTTTCCGTTCCCTCCCACGCCTGCATCAGCGCCGACAGGCCTGTCCCGAGCAGTTGACTAGGCAGGCCGTGCAATCTACCGTTCAGTGCGCACTGAAGCGCTTGGCCAAGCCCTGGGCACGGAACTGCTCGACCACGAAATCGACGAACACCCGGGTCTTCTGCGGCAACAGCTTCTGCGCGGCGAAGTGGATGGAGATGATGCCGGTGTCCACGTACCAGTCCGGCAGCACCCGCACCAGCGTGCCATGGACCAGGTGCGGCAGCGCATGCGGCATGGCCACCAGGCAGATGCCGAGATGCGACAGCGCCGCCTGGCAGGCCGCCTCCGGATCACCCAGAACGATGCGTGGGCGCAGCTCGATGCTGGCCTGCAGCCCCTCGCGATTGCGCAGCAACATGGCACGAATTCGTCCGATCTGCGGAGCACGGATCAGGATGCCGTCATGCCTGGCCAGCTCGTCCGGCGCACGCGGCTCGCCGTGCTCGGCCAGGTAGGCTCGCGAGGCCAGCAGTACCCGATGCGCCGGCGCCAGCTCGCGCGCCACCATGCCCGGCGACATCTCGAAGCCACCACCGACGGCGGCATCGAAGCCTTCGGCGATCAGGTCCACCGGGCGATTATCGAAGTGGAAATCCGGCTGCACACCCGGGTAGCGCGCCAGGAACTCGGGCAGCAGCGGCATCACGTAATAGCGGCCGAAGGCCGGGGCCATGCTGACCTTGAGCACCCCGGCCGGCTGGCCCTGCAGGCTGGACAGGTTGGCCATGGCCGCCTGCAGGCCACTCAGCCCGCTCGCCGCCTCGCGCAGGAAGTGCTCGCCGGCCTCGGTCAGCGACAGGCTGCGGGTACTGCGCTGGAACAGCCGCACCTGCAACTCGGCCTCCAGACGCGCCACGTTCTTGCCCACCGCCGCCGGCGTCAGGCCCAGGCGCCTTGCGGCCTCGGCAAAGCTGCCGGCCTCGGCGCTGCGCACAAAACACTCGATGCAGTTGAGGGTATCCATGGCCGGACTATAAACCATCAGTATCGAAAGAAACGCGAAAATACCGACTAATCAGAATTCAATTCCGGGCAGATACTCGTTTCCACCAAACACCTACCCCCGTGGAGACGATCATGACCAACACCCTCACCCTGCAAGACAAAGTGGCATTCATCCAAGGCGGCTCGCGCGGCATCGGCGCCGCTGTAGCCAAGCGCCTGGCCCGTGAAGGCGCCGCCGTGGCCCTGACCTACAGCCAATCGCCGGACGCCGCCCAGGCCGTGGTTCAGAGCATCGAGGCCGCTGGTGGTCGCGCCTTGGCGATCAAGGCTGACAGCGCCGACGCCGACGCCATTCGCGGCGCGATCCGCCAAGCCGCGGAAGCCTTCGGGCGCCTCGACATCCTGGTCAACAACGCAGGCGTGCTGGCCATCGCACCGATCGAGGAGTTCGCCCTGGAAGACCTCGACCGCACCCTGGCAATCAACGTGCGCAGCGTGGTCATCGCCAGCCAGGAGGCGGCCCTGCACATGGGTAATGGCGGGCGCATCATCCAGATCGGTAGCACCAATGCCGACCGCATGCCCTTCGCTGGTGGCGCCGTGTACGCCATGAGCAAGTCGGCGCTGGTCGGCCTGACCAAGGGCCTGGCCCGCGACCTAGGCCCGCGCGGCATCACGGTCAACAATGTGCAGCCCGGCCCGGTGGACACCGACATGAACCCGGCCAACAGTGACTTCGCCGAATCCCTCAAGCAGCTGATGGCAGTGGGGCGCTACGGCCAGGTCGAGGAGATCGCCAGCTTCGTCGCCTACCTGTCCGGCCCGGAAGCCGGCTACATCACTGGCGCCAACCTGCTGATCGACGGCGGCTTCTCCGCCTGATCCACACCACAACCCCGTGCCGGCATGCCCGCGCACGGGGTTTTCTTTTGCCCCGGCAGTGGCGAAACTGCGCGCCCTCCTGATCAGGAAACGCCGCATGGACCGCGCCGCCCCAGCTCCCCGCTCGAAACTGAAGATCGCTCTGTCCTTACTCGCCCTGCTGGCCGCGGCCACCATTGCTTACGGGCAGTGGCAGGCACTACCGCAGTACGCACAGCTGTTCGCCGCTTTTGGCGCCGAGGTTCCCTGGCCCAGCGCCCTGCTGGTCGAGCATCCGCAAGGCGTCTGGATATACCTGCGCTGCGCACTGGCACACAACTTCGTCTGGTTCTGTACCTGGCTGATCAGCAGAGAACGCTGGGCCTCCGCAGGGCTCGGCCTGGCCACCGCCTGCACATGGCTGTCTCTGGCACTGATACTGATCGCCCTCTATCTGCCGATGTTCACCATCGCCGTCTGAAAGCAGACCCGTTAGAATCTCGCCCCTCAGTTCGTCCCGCCATGCGGGGCTCCGTCAGACGCAACCAGCGAGAACACCGCCATGGGCGCACAGTGGAAAGCCAAACCTAAAGAAGCCGCAGCCAACGCCAGGGGCAAGATCTTCGGCCGCCTGGTCAAGGAGATCATGGTCGCCGCACGCAACGGTGCCGACCCGGACACCAACGCCAAACTGCGCGTCGCCGTGCATGCGGCCAAGAAAGCCTCGATGCCCAAGGACACCCTGGAGCGGGCGATCAAGAAAGGCGCCGGCCTGCTCGGCGAGACCGTCAACTTCGAACGCACCACCTACGAAGGCTTCGCCCCGCACCAGGTGCCGGTGGTCGTCGAATGCCTGACCGACAACGTGAACCGTACCGTGGCGGAAATCCGCGTGCTGTTCCGCAAGGGCCAGATGGGCGCCTCCGGCTCGGTGACCTGGGACTTCAGCCACGTTGGCATGATCGAAGCTTCCTCCGACAGCGGTGCCGATCCAGAGCTGGCCGCCATCGAGGCCGGTGCCCAGGATTTCGAGCCATCCGATGAAGGTAACACCCTGTTCGTCACCGAACTGACCGACCTCGACGCCGTGTGCAAGGCTCTGCCGGAGCATGGTTTCACCGTCAACTCGGCGAAGATCGGCTACATGCCGAAGAACCCGGTGACCAACCTGACGCCCGAGCAGCTCGAAGAAGTCGAAGCCTTCCTCGAAGCCCTCGACAACCACGACGACGTGCAGAACGTCTACGTCGGCCTCGCCGGCTGATGAGCCGGGCCAGCTTCCACCAGCAGCACGCCGCAGGCGCCGAGGCCGAAGCCCGACGCCTGCTGGAGCAGCGCACCGCACTGGGTGCGCGCTGGCTGGACTGGGTAGCTGCCGAGCTGTACCGCCTCACCCCGCCCGAATACGCCGCCATGGTGCGCCGCGAGCTGCAACGGCTACGCGACGCTTGAACCTGCTGAGCATCGCCGCCGCCTGCCTGCTCGACGAACAGGGCCGTCTGCTGCTGGTGCGCAAACGCGCTACCCGTGCTTTCATGCTGCCCGGCGGCAAGGTCGAACCTGGCGAAGCACTGCTCGACGCCCTGCAACGCGAGCTGCGCGAAGAGTTGGACTTGCACCTAGACCCGGCGACCCTCACCCCGCTCGGCCGCTTCCGCGCGCCAGCCGCCAACGAAGCCGACACCAAGATCGATGCCAGCCTGTTTCTCGCCCGCCTGACGCAACCGGTGCAGGCAGGTGCAGAACTGGAAGAACTGCGTTGGTACGCCCTACAGCAACCCGAGCCAGACGATCTGGCGCCGCTGCTGCACCTGCACGTACTGCCCGCCCTGCGCCGCCTGACGCGCGGCTGAACCGGCCTCGCCGTTCGCGACTATGCTTGCAGACACGGCATAGAGCAGGCTGGCGCAGCCTGGGAGGTGGCAATGATCCTGAAACCGAATCACCGCAACTGAATCGTTTTCGGAGGACTCCACCATGAGCAAGGCACTCGACCGGCACAAGGAGGCGAAGAAAAAGCCCCTGAAGACCGCCCAGGAAAAACGCATGGCCAAGCGCTCCAAGAAGTCTGGCGCCACCCTGCTGGGCAGCCACGCCGCCAATCCCTGAAACACCGGCACCCGGCTTCGGCCGGGTGCTCGTTTCTACGGCCAGCACCAGCGCTGGCGACCTCCTCTCTCCCGCCCCATCAGCAAACCTCCGCGTTGATCCACGGCAAGGCGCGTTACCCGCCAGCGCCTAATATCGCCCGCGAAAAAACACCCGCCCCTGAGACGGAACCCGTATCAACAAACAGGAGGTTTTCATGAGCATCACTTCATCGAGCATCTGCGCCGCCGCAGAGGCCCTGCAAGGTCTGGTCGGCTACAACGCCAAGCACCAGCAACATATCGTGCGTTTCAGCGAGGACTCCTTCGGCCTGGACGTCAGCGAAGACAGCATCCAGCCCTGCTGCGAGTTCGTCTGGCAACCGCTCAAGGGCAAGCTGATGACCCTCAGCCGGGCACGTCTGGGCCTGTTGCTGGAACAACGCATCGACGAGCGCCTGAACATTTCCGAGCCGCTGCGGGTCTATCTGCACCGCAGCGATCTGCCGGAAATCATCGCCGAGCGGCGCAAGCAGGGCTGACACGCGGAGAACGCTGGGCAGTATGGGCTGGCATAATGCGTGCCCGACGATTGAAAGGACTGCAATCGATGCTCTCGCGGCTTCTGCCCTGGCTGCTCGCCCTGTCACTGAGCGCTACGTCCTGCCTCGCGGCGGAGGGCGAGCTGCGCTATCCACGCGCCCCGCAGGGCGACGAGTTCCGCCCACGCTACCCTCTGGCGCTGCTGCAACTGGCCCTGGACAAGGCCGGCAGTGCGCTGCGCATCAAACCCTCCCGCCACCCTATGGAGCAGGACCGCGCCCTGCTCAATCTGGAGCAGGGCACGGCGGTCGATGTGGTCTGGACCATGACCAGCATCGAGCGCGAACAGCGCCTGCTGCCGGTACGCATTCCCCTGGACAAGGGCCTGTACGGCTGGCGTATCGCCCTGTTGCGCAAGGATCGCCGCGAGCTGCTGCGCAACGTGCATAGCCTCGCTGAGTTGCAGGCGCTGCGCGCTGGTCAGGGCCACGATTGGCCGGACACGGACATCCTGCGCAGCCACGGCCTGCCCGTAGAGGTCAGCGCCAGCTACGACAGCCTGTTCCTGATGCTGCGCGCCGAGCGTTTCGACTACTTCCCCCGTGCGGTGTTAGAGGCCAACGCGGAACTCGCCCATGTCAGCGCGGGCGATCTTGCGCTAGATCAGCACCTGGCCCTGCACTACCCCACGGCCTTGTATTTCTTCTTCTCCCGCCAGCGCCCCGAGCTGGCCGAAACGGTGCGCGCAGGGCTGGAACTGGCGCTGGCCGACGGCTCCTTCGAGCAACTGTTCCAGCAGTACCACGGCGCCGATCTGGCACTGGCCCGACTGGACCAGCGCCGAGTGATCGAACTGGATAATCCGCTGCTGCCGGTACAGACACCGCTGCAGCGTGCCGAGCTGTGGTATCGACCTTAGAGCCTGTTCAAAGGCTGCTGCGCGTCGGCCATGCGTCGTTAAAAACAGGCTCGAAATGCTCATTTACCATCCGTAAACTGCGCTTCCTCGCCTGTGTTTGCCTAGCCTGGCTCTAGCTCGCAAGCCTTTGAACAGGCTCTTAGGGTTGCGTACCTTTGAGGGCATTGCGTGTGTGGCTGCCGAAGTGACTGAACAGTTCCACCAGCAACGCATCCAGCGCCGGATCGGGTTGCGCCGGCGCCAGCCGATTACCCTCGCTGAAACCCTGGCTGGCAACGCCACGCGCCAGCCACTGGCCGATCAGCGCATCGAATTCATCGGCACGCGCATTGGACTCGGCCGCCACCACATCCACCGCGTAGTCCACGGAGAAGGCCGGATAGCTGGCATCGCGCCCCTGCTCGGCATAGGCCGTCAGCAGCGGGTCATGCATCTGGCCCTGCGCCAACAAGGCCTGCATGCGCTCGAACTGGTACTGCTCGATAGCCGTGTGACGGTCGGCGACCCGCTTGATCGCCGCCTCGCGGTCCTCGTTGAAACCGGCCTGGGCCTTGGCCTCGATCAGCACCATGTCGGCCAGGTCGACACCCGGTAGCACGCGGCTGTGGTACGGCTGGGTAAGGTCCTGCAGGTAGTGCATGGCCCAGCCGAGAAAGCGGTAGCCCCAGTAACGATGACCACTGGCGAAGGCCAGGCGCGCCAGCCCGGTGTACTGGTAGATGCGCCAGTGCGGCAGGGTCTGCCCCAGGTAGGGTGCCGCCGTGAACACCAGCGCCGACTCGTGGTAGTAGCCGATATGAAACGGCGCCTGCGACGAATACTCGAAACGTGCATCGCCAAAGGGTTGCGGGCCGAAGTTGTAGCGCTGCCCGGCTGTACCGGGATTGTCGCTGAACAGGTTGATGTCGTGACCATAGTCCGGCTCGTCGGCCGCACTGGCCAGCACCTGCAACGCGGTGACCCGTTCGCCCGGCTGCAGCGCCAGGTAGCGCCAGTGACTCCAGGGCCCGACCTTGCGGAACACCAGCACCCGGTCGCTGGCCAGTGTCGGTCGTCCAGCGGCGTCCTGCCCCGGCAACTGCTGGATGAAACTGGCCAGACGCACCTCGGGATTGATGCGCAGGGCCGCGAGAAAGGTGGCCCGCCGATCACTACCGGCCGCGCCCCGCCAGCGCAGTGCATCCGGACGCTCGGGATAGTAGGCGAAGTGTTCGCGGGCATAACGCTCCTGCTCGTCCAGCAACTGCTCGATGGCGGGCGCCTGGTCAACGAGGAACGCCTCCAGCGGCTCCACCGTCACCGCCTCGGCAACTTGCGCCACATCGCGCAGGGCCAGCAAGCTGCCCAGTGAGTGGTTGGACCAGGCCAGGGCCTGGCAGGACAGGGCCAACAGACCGATGCAGGACAACAGTACGAGCGCTCTCACACAGGCTTCCCGAAGAGAAAAATGAGCGGCAAGCCTACCGGCGCGAAACGCGTCCGACACTGTCAGGTCGCGCCACTGGCAGTCACCAATCGGGCAGCTCGTCAGACGATGAAGGCCAGCCCCGCACCAATGAGCAGCAACAGTCCGATGGCCAGCCCGGCCATGCGCCATGCGCCGCCACTCGTTGGAGGTGATACCGAACGCGCTTGGGCCGCCGCGTGCAAGGGGTTGATGGTTGGCGCAGCGGCCACGCCGGGACGCGCCCTGGCCGGCTTGGGCAGCGGCAGATCGACGGCACGAACGAACAGGGTGGCATCCTCGTCAGCCTCCTCCACCTGCTCCGTCTCGACCCTGGGACCTATCACCAGCAGGGTGACCGAACCCATGCGCAACTGGTCTCCGGGCTTGAGCTGCGCTGCGTTGATCTTCTCGCCGTTGACCAGCACACCGTTGGCCGAGGCCAGGTCCTTGACCTCCAGCACATCGTCCTTGAGGAAGAACTCGCAGTGCCGCCGCGACAGCTGCGCATCACCGAAGCACAGCTCGCACTTGGCCGAGCGGCCAAACGTCATCGAGCCACTGATGTGGAACTTCCGCCCCTCGTGCTCGCCCTGCATCACCTGCAGGAACCAGCGCTGGGTGACGTCATCGCGTGGCGTGCCGCGGCTCGGGTCGCTCAGCAGCAACTCCACGCCGCCCAGGCGCAGGCAGTCACCGTGGCGCAACTGATAGCGCCCGGCGACCCGCTCGTCATTGACGAAGGTGCCCTGCTCGCTGTCGCAGTCGCCAATGAAATAAAGCCCGTCTTCCTGGCGAATCTCGGCGTGGAATGGGCTGATCCCGGTATCTTCCAGAACCAGCTGGTTGCGCCGATCGCGCCCCAGGGTGACGCGCTCTTCAACCAGCCAGACCGGGGCCTGGCGACTGTCCTTGAAATGCAGTTTGAGCATGATGCGGGTCCTGTCGGTCAGCGACCGAAGATGTTGTTCCATGCGCGCTTGAGTGGGTTGCTGTCGCGCTCTTCACGAGCGGCGGCGCGGGCCCTGGAGGCCCTGGCCGAGTCGAGCAGCTGCTGATGCTCGCCCTGCATCTGCAACAGCTCTGGGTTGTCCGGTTCGGCCTGCAGGCCGCGCTCGATCATGGCCAGCGCCCCGGGGAAATCGCTGCGTCGGTATTCGGCATTGGCCATGTCGCGGTACAGCAGCGCCACGCGGTTCAGACCCTCGATAGCCGCGGAATTATCCGGGGCCCAACCCAGAATCTGCCGGTAGTAATGCACCGCGCTGTCCTCCTCGGGCAGCAACAGGCGCTTGTCGGCGATGCTCTGCTCGGCCAGCTGCAGGTAACGTTCGATACGCGCAGCCAGCACGCGCTGAAGGCCTTGCAGGGCTGCGGCATGCTGCGCGTCGATGGCCAGAGCCTGGCGGTAGTAGTAATCGGCGTTGTCGCCAGCCGGCTCGGTGAGCTGCCCGGCGGCCAGGCGCTGCTCGGCCAGGGCGAGGAAGGCCTCGATCCGCGCCGTGCGGATCCGTTGCAGACCGGACAGGGCCTCTTCGCTGTCGTCGTCGAGCTGCAGCACCTGGTTGAAATAGTGCTCGGCACTGTCCTGCGCAGGCTCGATCAGCTGGCCAGCATCAAAACGCTGCTCGGCCTGAGCCAGCAAAGCCTCGATCTGCCGCCGCTCCTTGAGGTAGAGCGCAGTCGAGGTAAGGGTGCCGATCAGCACCAGCAGGGTAAGCCCCAGCAGCAGCGGCATGGCCGAACGACGCCGGCGTGGCGCGCGACTCGTCTGTTCGGGCAACGCCAGCGCCGGGCGCAGCTGGGTTTCGTCCAGCTCGCTCAGCTCCACGCCATCCAGCGCCAGCAACAGCTCGCGACAATCGGCAAAGCGCCGCTCCGGGGCCTTGGCCAGCATTCGCGCCAGCAGCCCCTGGAATGCCGTCAGATGATTGGGGAGCGCCGGCAACGCCATCTGCACATGGTTGACCACGGTCTGGGTGTAGTTGCCACCGCGGAAGGGATTACGACCCGTGAGCATCTCCAGCAGGATCACGCCCAGGCTGTAGATGTCACTACGGGCATCCAGCACCTGACACTGCGCCTGCTCCGGACTGCTGTAGGCGGGGCTGCCGACGGCCACGCCGAACTGGGTCAGCTCGCTGTCGATGTCCAGATCCTTGGCCACGCCGAAGTCGGTGAGCACCGCGGTGCCATCCTCGCGAAACATAATGTTGGCCGGCTTCACGTCACGGTGTACCAGGCCCTTGTCGTGCACCACGGCCAGGCCGCTGGCCACCTGACGAACGATCTGCAGGGCGCGCTCGGGAGCGAAAAATTCGCCCTTGTGCCGTGCCAGATCGCCACCAGCGAGGAACTCCATGGCCAGGTAATCGCGCCCGTCGGGCAGGCGGCCGACATCGTGAATGGTGATGATCGATGGATGATTGAGCGAGGCGACTATGTGCGCCTCGCGCACGAAGCGCTTGCTGAACGCTTCGTCCTCGGCATCGCGCAGCACCTTGATCGCCACCTTGCGATGCAGCGACTGCTGGGTAGCCAGGTAGACCTCGGCCATACCGCCTTTGCCCAGTTGCCCGTGTACGCGGTAGCCGGGTATTTCAAGCAGAGTGTCGCTCATTGGATGTGTCTGTCAGTGCTTGCGGGAAGTGAGCCAACGACTAATGAAGTTGCGCGATTTTGTAGCGATTTGTGGCGAGTCGGCCACGTTATGGGCCAGCGCGACGCAGGAAATATTGTCTCTGCCGCCCAGCTGGTTTGCCAGCCCCACCAGTTGCTCGACCAACTCATCGAGAGTGGCCGCACTGGCACAGACCGCCTGAATCTGTTCATCGTTCAGTTCGCCGGTCAGGCCGTCACTGCACAGCAGCAGCAACTCACCCGGCTGCAGCCGCCCACGCACCCGCCCCACTTCGAGCGCCTGCCCGGCCAAGCCCAGGCACTGGGTCACGATATTGCGCCGCGGATGCTGGCGAGCCTGCTCCTGGCTCAGCTCACCGGCGTCGATCATTGCCTGCACCCAGCTATGGTCGTGGGTCAGCTGCACTATCCCGTCCAGGCTCACACGATAGGCTCGACTGTCGCCGACCCAGGCCACTTCGAACTCATCGTCCACAAACTGCACGGCAACCAGCGTGCTGCCCATGGCACGCCCTCCCGCCTGCTCACTGGCCGCCAGGATATTGCGATGGGCACAGAGGATCGCCTGATCCAGCGCCGTACCTGAGCCAACTTCGTCGCCCAGGATCTTCAGCGCCAGGGCACTGGCCACCTCGCCGCACTGATGTCCGCCCATGCCGTCGGCCACCGCCCACAAGCCAAGCCGGGGCAGACATAACACGGCGTCCTCGTTATGTTCGCGCACCTGACCGGCGACGCTCTGCGCCGAATATCCGAGGGACTGCTGGGTGAGCGACATGCTCATGGGCGAACGACCTCCTGACTGCATAGGTGCATGATGCGGCGCCGGCCCACGCCTGTCAGCCCAGGGCGGTGGAACTGTTAAGCAGTCCTCAGCCAGCGGCACGTGGCAGGCAGCGCAGCAAGCCCATCGCCAGCATGCAGCCAGGTATGATGCCGCGCTTTTTTCGGGATGCCGTATCCATGCCCAAGCGCTGTGCCCTGCTGTTGCTGCTCTGCATCACTCTGCCCGCCCTCGCCACACCGCCACGCACTTTCAGCGAAGCCAAGAAAGTCGCGTGGCGACTCTATGCCCACCAGTCGATCGAGTTCTATTGCGGTTGTCGCTACAACGGCAATCGGGTCGACCTGAAGAGCTGCGGCTACCTGCCGCGCAAGAATCCCCAGCGTGCGGCACGTATCGAGTGGGAGCACCTGGTACCGGCCTGGGTCATCGGCCATCAGCGCCGCTGCTGGCAGCAAGGTGGACGGAAGAACTGCGCCCGCAACGACGAAACATTTCGCCGAGCCGAAGCCGACCTGTTCAACCTGGTGCCCGCCATCGGCGAGATCAACGGCGACCGCAGCAACTACTCCTTCGCCTGGCTGCCACAGCAACCGCAGCAATATGGCGCCTGCCCGATGGTGGTGAATTTCAAGGCGCGCAAGGCCATGCCGCGAACGCGGGTACGCGGCATGATCGCCCGCACCTACTTCTACATGAGCCAGCGCTATGGCCTGCGCCTGTCGCGCCAGGAGCGCAAGCTCTATGAGGCCTGGAATCACGCCTACCCGGTGCAGAACTGGGAGCGCCGGCGCAATCAGCGAATAGCCTGCGTCATGGGCTGGGGCAATTCATTCGTCGGCAAAATCGACCTGAAAGCCTGCCGCTGAAGCGCGACCACTTACCGGAAAAAAGCAAAAATCATTAGGTAAAACCCGGCTTTACCTGTAGGGTGTCCGGACTGTGCTGCATGTGTCACCGCAAATCGACCGGTTTAGATCTCGGTCCGACCTACCTCGGTTTCTTTACTCTTTGCACTCAGTCATGGCCTGGGCTGTTCCAGTGCTGTGTTCACTTTGTTCAAGGAGATATCCCATGTCCGCACGTCAAACTGGCACCGTTAAGTGGTTCAACGACGAGAAAGGCTTCGGCTTCATCACCCCGGAAAGCGGTGCTGATCTGTTCGTTCACTACCGCTCCATCCAGAGCACCGGTTTCAAGAGCCTGCAGGAAGGCCAGAAGGTTTCCTTCATCGCCGTCCAGGGCCAGAAAGGCATGCAGGCCGACGAAGTTCAGGTTATCTGATCTTCCCGGCTCTAAAAGAACCGGCCCACGGGCCGGTTTTTTTATCCCCGTAATTTCCCTAATGAGGTGAACCATGCGAGCCAAGAAAGCCACCCCGCAAGCCAAGCCGCCAGCAGCTGTGGAGACCCGTGAGTCCCTGGAAGCACAGGTTGCCGCCTTCCTCAGTTCCGGTGGGGAAATCCAGCAGGTCGCCAAAGGTGTCAGTGGCCAATCCTGGACGCCCACCCGCCAGATCAGTCTGGGCAAGAAGTAAGTCGAACCGCCGCGCGGCAGAAATACTGGCACTTTGCCCAGCAGTTCCTTGCCGCGCCCGACAAAGCGCTGCATGCTTGCGCTCATAACAACTATGAGCACGCGCTGATGTTCAAGCGACTGCGCAACGACTTCCAGCTGTCCATAATCGCCCTGATGGGCGTTATCGGTGTGCTCGGCATCACCCCTTACGCGGTCTATAGGTTGCTGCACGGCAACTACCTGGTCGGCATCGCCGACAGCATCATCGTCCTCTCCACCATAACCGCCGTGATCTATGCCTGGCGCACCGGAGACACGGAGAAACCCGGCCTTTATCTTGCCGGCGTATTTTCCGTAGGCGCCACCCTGATCGCCATCAATCTCGGGGTCAATGGTCTGTTCTGGATCTATCCACTGATCCTCTTCAACTTCTTCATGGTCTCCCCCGGCAAAGCGATAGTTGCCAGCCTGCTGGTTCTCGCTGGCCTGGTCGGTCATTCCATCTGGGTGCCCGGCAGCGTATTCGACAGCCACTACCAGATGATCTCCTTTCTCGTCACCAACGCCATGGCCGGCGTACTGACCTTCATCTTCGCCTACCGCACCCGCATACAGCGCGAGCAACTGCAGGTACTGGCAATTCATGATCCGCTGACCGGCGCGCGCAACCGCCGAGCGATGAACGAAGAGCTGAAGATCGCCGTATCCAGTCAGCGCCGCCACGGTCGCCAGTACGGGGTATTAGCCATGGATCTGGATCACTTCAAGAAGATCAACGATCAGTATGGCCACCACGCCGGCGACCTGGTTCTGGTCGAGTTCGTCGAACTGATCAAGACCTGCTCACGCAAGGAAGACCGCCTGTTCCGCTTTGGCGGCGAAGAATTCCTGCTGCTCCTGCCCGATACCACCCCCCAGGGCCTGAAGGCTGCTGCCGACAACCTGCTGGAGCAGGTGCGTATCCAGCTGCGCAGCCCGGGAGGAATGGTCACCGTCTCCATCGGTGGCGCCATGCTGCGCCAGGACGAGCCCTGGAGTCACTGGTTACAGCGGGCCGATCAATGCCTGTACCAGGCCAAAAGCAACGGGCGCAATCGCAGTATCATCGATACCAGCCGCGAACCGCTGACTACACTGTAAGCAGGCCAATCATGGCCCTTGACCAGCCGCCCCGGGGGAGCGACGCCTTGAGATGGGAGGTGTGCCATGAACCGGCATTACTACATCAGCGACGACCTGAACGATCTGGAACAACTGGAAAGCGAGCTTGAAGCTGGCGGCATCGCCACTGAACAGATTCATGTCCTGAGCGAACGGGACGCCGAGGTAGAGCAGCACCAGCTGCACGAGGTGCCCTCGATCCTCAAACAGGACGTGGTTCACTCTGGCCAGATTGGCAGCCTGATCGGCATAGCCCTGGCCGCAGTGGTGCTGCTACTGGCCTGGCTGAACGATTGGGGCAATACAGCGGCAGGCTGGATCCCCTTCATTTTCCTCGCCGCCGTGTTACTCGGCTTCAGCATCTGGGAAGGCAGCCTGTTCGGACTGCAACAACCCAACAGCGCCTTCCGCCACTTCGCGGATCGCCTGCATGAAGGCAAGCACCTGTTCTTCGTGGATGTCAGTCAGGCCCAGGAACCGATCCTGGCACAGGCCATCGCCCATCACCCCCAACTGCAACTTGCTGGCATGGGGCAGGCCAGCCCCGGGTGGGCGGTAGCCTTGCACCACAAACTGCATCAACTGCGCAAACTGATGTGACAGTCAGCCAGGCGCAGGCCCCGACGCCTGCGCCTACTGCACTACAGAGTGCCGACATCAGCCACGTGCCGCAGCTGCGACGATCAGCTGCTTCATCTCCGCCACCGCAGCCTTGAAGCCGACGAACAGCGCGTGAGCGACGACGGCATGCCCGATATTCAGCTCATGCACACCAGCAATCGCAGCTACCGGCTCGACGTTGTGGTAGTGCAGGCCATGGCCGGCATTGACGATCAAGCCATGGGCCAGTCCGCAGGCAACACCATCACGAATACGCGCCAGCTCACGGGCGGCCTCCTCCGGGGTATGAGCATCAGCGTAGCGGCCGGTATGCAGCTCTATAGCCGGCGCGCCAATACGCCGCGCCGCCTCAATCTGGCGCTCCTCGGCATCGATGAATAACGAGACTTCACAGCCCAGCTTGGCCAGGCGCTGCACTGCAGCCCTGATACGCTCCTCTTGCCCAGCCACGTCCAGGCCGCCCTCGGTAGTCAGCTCCTGACGGGTTTCCGGCACCAGACAGATGTGCTCAGGACGAATCTGCTCGGCGAAGTCGAGCATGAAGTCGGTAACGCCCATTTCAAAGTTCATGCGTGTCTGCAGCACATCCTTGAGCAACCGGACGTCACGCTCCTGGATATGCCGACGATCTTCACGCAGATGCACGGTGATGCCATCGGCCCCAGCCTCTTCGGCATCCAGAGCCGCCTTGACCGGATCGGGATAGCGGGTGCCACGTGCCTGGCGCAGGGTGGCGACGTGATCGATATTGATGCCGAGCAGAATACGGTTGGCTTCAGTCACGAGCAGGTTCCTTGAGATTCATGAAGAGTTCGCGACTGACCAGCGGTCGGCCGCCCAGATGAGGCGCCAGCGCCTGGCGCATCAGGCGCTTGGCCGCCGCCAGTGCACCTGGAGAGGACCAGTCAGCATTGGCCATGGCAAGCAGATCGGCACCCTGAAACAGCCCCGGCTGCAGCTGCAGCACCGACTCGAGCCCGGCGTCCGGCTGCAGCCGATACAGACCACTCGCCCTGATGGGCTGACCATCGATATCGACATCCAGGGCAAAACCATAGCCCAGCTCATCCAGCAGACGCCATTCGAATGCGCGTAGCAGAGGCTCCAAGGGAGGATTACCAGCCAGGGCCTGGAGCGTCAGACTGTAGTGGTCGAACAGCAACGGATGAGGGTCCTCTGCCGGCAGTAGGCGCAACAGGAGCTCATTGAGATACATGGCACTGTAGAGCGTCTGTCCCTGCAACCAATGGGAGACACCATCAGACTCCAGACGAGCCACATTCTTCAGCTCACCACGCCCTCGCAACTCCAGCTCCAGAGGCGCAAAGGGTCGCGCCAGACTGCCGGCCTTACCACGCGCACCACGCAACACCGCACGCAGACGCCCCTGCGGGGTCAGAAAGTCAACCAGCGCACTGGTTTCCTTGTAAGGGCGACTGTGCAGGACAAAAGCCGGAAGCGCACCGGGGAGCATGGAATCAAATCCTGTTAAGGAGTCGCAAGCTAAGTCTGGCAAGCGGAAACAGGTGAACGCACGGTGCTTATCCAGAGCTACTCGACCCGAGTCGTATCAACAAACCAGAGCCTGCCGATACGCCACGGGGACAGGGATCAGAAGTCGGTATAGCCCAGGGAACGCAGCGCTCGCTCGTCGTCGGACCAACCACCCTTCACCTTGACCCAGAGGTTGAGCATGATCTTGGAGTCGAACAGCACCTCCATGTCCTTGCGCGCCTCCTGACCGATGCGCTTGATCCGCTCACCCTTGTCACCGATGATGATTTTCTTCTGCCCATCACGCTCGACCAGAATCAGACCGTGAATGTGCAGGATGCGCCCTTCCTGCTTGAACTCCTCGATCTCGACAGTGATCTGGTAGGGCAGCTCGGCACCGAGTTGACGCATGATCTTCTCGCGGATCATCTCGGCAGCCAGGAAGCGACTGGAACGGTCAGTGATCTGGTCTTCCGGATAGAAGTGCTCCGACTCCGGCAGCTTCTCCGCCACCAGACGTTCGAGCGTGTCGAGGTTCTGCCCGTGCAAGGCGGAGATCGGCACCACTTCAGCCTGCGGCAACTGAGTGGCCAGCCACTCCAGATGCGGCAGCAGTTCGCTCTTTTCCTCCAGACGATCGGCCTTGTTGACCGCCAGCAGGATCGGACACTTCACATACTGAACCTTCTCCAGAACCATCTGGTCTTCATCGGTCCAGCGGGTACGGTCGACCACGAACACCACCACATCGACATCCTTGAGGGCCGTCGATGCACTGCGGTTCATGTAGCGGTTGAGCGCCTTCTCATTGTTCTTGTGCAGGCCGGGAGTATCCACATAGACGGCCTGCACCTCACCCTCGGTCTTGATGCCGAGCATGTTGTGGCGGGTGGTCTGCGGCTTGCGCGAGGTAATCGCCAGCTTCTGCCCGAGGATATGGTTGAGCAGAGTCGACTTGCCCACGTTGGGGCGACCAACAATGGCAACATAGCCACAGCGTGTTACGGGTACATCAGTCATGGCTATTCTCCACGCCGAGGGCCACCAGGGCGGCAGCGGCGGCGACCTGCTCGGCGATGCGCCGGCTGGCGCCCTGCCCCTGGGTCTTGTCGGTCAGCAGAGACACATCGCACTGCACGAAGAAAGTACGGCAATGAGGCTCGCCCTGGATATCCACCACCTCGTAGCGCGGCAGCTCGACTGCGCGCGACTGCAGGAACTCCTGCAGGCGCGTCTTCGGGTCCTTGTTGGTATCCACCAGGGTCAGGCTGTCCAGCTCGTTGGTCAGCCAGGCCAATACCCGCTCGCGCGCGACATCCATGCCGGCATCCAGGTAGATGGCACCGATCAGCGCCTCGAGGGCATCGGCAAGAATCGACTCACGACGGAAGCCGCCACTTTTCAGCTCACCGGAGCCCAGGCGCAGGTACTCACCCAGATCGAAACCACGCGCCAGTATGGCCAGGGTCTCACCTTTCACCAGGCGTGCACGCAATCGTGACAACTGGCCTTCACGTGCCTGGGGAAAGCGCTCGAACAACGCCTCACCAGCAACGAAGTTAAGAATGGCATCACCAAGGAACTCCAGACGCTCATTGTTGCGCCCGGCAAAGCTGCGATGGGTTAGGGCCAGGAGCATCAGCTCCTGGTTCTGGAAGACATGGCCGAGCTGACGCTCCAACCTGGCAAGGGAAGCGCTCACGGCTTGCGTACGCGGAATTCTTTATCGAAAGTGGCGACCAGAGAGAGATTCTGAATTAGCGGCTCACGACGTTCATAGCTCAAATGCACAAGAAATTCATTACCCTCAAGCTTAACGTCTAGCGAATCTTTCAGATCGAAATCACGAATACCATTGACCTCAAGGCCCCGAGACACGTGCCCGTAAAACGCACCAACGGAGTTAATATCTTGGCTCGCATCTGTTTCGACCGAGGAAATGATCTTCTCCAGAGACATGTACTCCATGTAGTGGGGAAACATCTTGAATACTGCACTGGCCAGAAAAACGACCAGAGATAGAACCACCATCCACCCCAACAGGGACATGCCTTTCTGCGAACGCGCAAATGTCATGGTCAACCTCAATTATCAATGTTGTTATGCAATGCCCGAAGGCGAAGGGCATGACTATATATAAGCAGGCGCCGTCAGATTGAACAGCGCGCCACAGATTAGCTGCATCAGTGGATCAGTCCGACCCGGGAGAGATTCGGCAGATTGCTCAGCTTCGGATCCGGCCAACTCAGCCAGACGGCGAAAGCCTTACCGACGATGTTGCGATCCGGCACCATACCCCACAGCTCCCGCGGGATATGCGCATCGTTCCAGTAGCGACTGTCATTGGAGTCATCGCGGTTATCGCCCATCATGAAGTAATGCCCCTCAGGCACTGTCCACTGGTCGCCGGGCATGATGTTGCGGCGTAATTGCTTGCGGATCATGTGTTCGATCTCGCCCAGTTTCTCCTTATAGAGCAGGGTCCGCCCCAAGGAGCCTTCCTCCTCGCCAAGGAACTGCTCAGCCACTGGCTTGCCGTTGACCAACAGGTGCTTGTCCGCCGTATAGCTGATCTGATCGCCAGGCAAACCCACCACCCGCTTGATGTAGTTGATGCTCGGGTTGCTCGGGTAACGGAACACCATCACATCACCGCGCTGCGGATTACCCACTTCGATGATCTTGGTATCGATTACCGGTAGACGAATGCCATAGGCGAACTTGTTGACCAGGATGAAATCGCCCACCTCCAGGGTTGGTTTCATCGACCCAGAGGGAATCTGGAACGGCTCCAGCAGAAAGGAACGCAGCACCAGCACAATGGCCAGCACAGGGAAAAACGACTTACCGTACTCAACCAGCAGCGGTTCACGACTGAGGCCCTGCAGAACCTGCTCATCAGGCTCGCCAACCTGGCCTTCATAGGTCGCGATGGCTGCTCGGCGACGCGGCGCCAGCAGCAGCAGGTCCAGCAAGGCCAGGGCGCCGCAGACCGCAACGGCGATCACCAGAATCAACGGAAAATTGAACGACATAGGGATTAACTATCCACCTTGAGTACGGCGAGGAAGGCTTCCTGGGGGATTTCCACGCTACCGACCTGTTTCATCCGCTTCTTACCGGCCTTCTGCTTTTCCAGCAGCTTCTTCTTACGGCTGACGTCGCCGCCGTAGCACTTGGCCAATACGTTCTTGCGCAGCGCCTTGACCGTGGTACGGGCAATGATCTGCCCACCGATGGCAGCCTGGATCGCCACGTCGAACATCTGCCGTGGGATCAGTTCCTTCATCTTCTCGGTCAGCGCACGCCCTTTCTGGTGAGCACGATCACGATGCACGATCAGCGCCAGCGCATCGACCTTCTCGCCGTTGATCATGACGTCCAGACGCACCAGATTAGCCGACTGGAAGCGATCGAAACTGTAGTCCAGCGAAGCATAACCACGACTGACCGACTTCAATCGGTCGAAGAAGTCCATCACCACCTCGTTCATCGGCAAGTCATAGGAAACCTGTACCTGACTGCTGAGGAACTGCATATCGCGCTGCACGCCGCGCTTCTCGATACATAGGGTAATGACGTTGCCCAGATGCTCCTGCGGCACCAGGATATTGGCCCGCACGATGGGCTCGCGCATGTCGAGGATGCCGGCCGGGTCGGGCAACTTGGACGGGTTGTCGACATACAGCGTCTCGCCGTTCTTCATCTCCACTTCGAAGACCACGGTCGGCGCAGTGGTGATCAGATCCAGGTCGTATTCGCGCTCCAGGCGCTCCTGAATGATTTCCATGTGCAGCATGCCGAGGAAGCCGATGCGGAAGCCGAAGCCCAGTGCATCCGAACTTTCCGGCTCGTACTGCAGCGCAGCATCGTTCAACGTCAGCTTCTGCAGGGCTTCACGAAAATCTTCGAAATCATCCGAACTGACCGGGAACAAACCTGCATAAACCTGCGGTTTGACTCGCTTGAAACCCGCCAGCATCTCGACATCGGGCGTCGCCGAGAGGGTCAGGGTATCGCCCACCGGCGCACCGTGAATATCCTTGATGCCCGCGATGATGAAGCCGACTTCACCAGCCTTGAGATCGGCGGTTTCCGTGTGCTTGGGAGTGAATACGCCGACGCTGTCGACCTGATGGACCTTGCCGGTGGACTTGACCAGCACCTTGTCGCCTTTCTTGATACGGCCATGACGCACGCGCACCAAGGAAACCACGCCCAGGTAATTGTCGAACCAGGAGTCGATGATCAGCGCCTGCAACGGCGCATCGATCTCACCAGTGGGCGCCGGAATCACCTTGACCAGTTGCTCCAGCACATCAAGGACGCCCATACCGCTCTTGGCGCTGCAGGGCACGGCATCCGTGGCGTCGATGCCGATGATATGTTCGATTTCATCCTTGACCCGCTCCGGCTCGGCCTGGGGCAGGTCCATCTTGTTCAGTACCGGCATGACCTCAAGGCCCTGCTCGATAGCGGTGTAGCAGTTGGCAACCGACTGTGCCTCGACGCCCTGGCCGGCATCGACCACCAGAATCGCACCCTCACAGGCCGCCAGGGAGCGGCTCACCTCATAGGTGAAGTCGACGTGCCCCGGGGTATCGATGAAATTCAGCTGATAGGTCTTACCGTCCTGCGCCGGATAGTGCAGGGTCACACTGTGAGCCTTGATGGTGATGCCGCGCTCACGCTCCAGGTCCATGGAGTCGAGAACCTGGGCCGCCATCTCGCGGTCGCTCAGGCCACCGCATATCTGGATAAAGCGGTCAGCCAGGGTCGACTTGCCATGGTCGATGTGGGCGATGATGGAAAAATTGCGGATATGACTCAGGTCACTCACAGATCGACACTCGAAAAAACCGCAGGCAGGCTGCCCGCCGAAAAATAGCCGGGAATTCTACCCGATCAGCGACTTGCCCGTCACCCACGCTCCGCGCGCACCGCGCACAAAAAAGGGCGACCGGAGTCGCCCTTTACGAGACGCACTAGCCTTATTCCGCCAGCTTGAAGGTAATGAAGCTGGCACGCCCCTGACGCAGCACGCGCATCGATACCGAACGATTGGCCGGCAGCTTGCTGGCTACCTCATCGAACGTCTTGGCCGTATCGATGGCCTGATTGTTAAGGTGAGTAATGACATCACCCGGACGCAGGCCAATCAGCGCGGCAGGACCGTTCTGCACCTCCTTGATGACCACACCACCGCGCAGGTCGAGCGCCTTCTTCTGCTCGGCGCTCAGCTCCACCACGGACACGCCCAGGCGATTGCTGCTGCGCTCGATACCGGAAGCCTCGTCGAGGGCGATCTCATCGCCCTCCTCCGGCAAGGAGCCGATCTCGAGCTTGATACGCTTGCGTTCGCCGTCACGGACCACTTCAAGCACAGCCTTGCTGCCTGGCTTGAGCGCACCCACCAGATGCGGAAGGTCGGCAGACATGACAATCGGCTGATCGTTGAGATTGAGAATCACATCCCCAACCTGCAGGCCACCCTTGGCCGCCGGACCGGACTCCAGAACCTGAGCCACCAGAGCACCGGCAGGCTTCTCCAGACCAAAGGACTCGGCCAGATCCTTATTTACTTCCTGAATCACCACGCCCAGCCAACCCCGACTGACCTTGCCGTCGGCCTTGAGCTGATTGGCGACGTCCATGGCCACATTGATCGGAATGGCGAAAGACAACCCCATAAAACCGCCGGAACGGGTGAAAATCTGCGAGTTGATGCCCACCACCTCACCATCCAGGTTGAACAGCGGCCCACCGGAGTTGCCCGGATTGATCGCCACGTCGGTCTGGATGAACGGCACATAGTTCTCGTTAGGCAGGCTGCGCCCCTTCGCCGAGACGATACCGGCAGTCACCGAATGGTCGAAGCCGAAGGGCGAGCCGATCGCCAGCACCCACTCGCCGACCTTCAACTCATCGGACTTGCCCAACTTCACGGTCGGCAGATTCTTGCCCTCGACCTTGAGCAGCGCCACGTCGGTACGCGGGTCAGCGCCAATCAACTTGGCCTCCAGCTCGCTACGGTCCGACAGGCGCACGATGATCTCGTCGGCATCGGCCACCACATGATTGTTGGTCAACACATAACCATCATCGGAAATGATGAAACCGGAACCCAGCGACTGCGCTTCACGCTGGCGCCCACCCGGATTGCGCGGTATCTGCGGAATGCTGCGCTCGAAGAACTCGCGAAACATCGGCGGCAACCCTTCCAGGTCAGGCATCTGCCCCTGGGCAGCCACCTCGCGCTGCGGCAACTTCTGCCGCGTACTGATGTTCACCACGGCTGGCGAGGCCTGCTCGACCAACTCGGTAAACTCCGGCAATTCAGCCCTGGCCAGAGACACCTGCCCCAGCAAGAACAGCGCCAGCAAACCAGACAACGGGGATTTCAGGCTCAGCATCGACTTCAGCTCCATCCACTCAGAACATTTGCAATCAATCAGCCGCCAGCAGCGCTCGCACCACCACCGGTTGTAAATCAGGACTTTCGGCCGTGCGCCGACTGCGCCAGCGCACCAGCAACCACCCCAGAGCAAGACCAGACACACCAGCCGCAGCAATCTGCGGTTCGCCGGCGCCAAGTGCCTGCGCCAGCAGGGCTGCCGCAAAGAGACAGGCCAGCGGCAGCAGGTAGACCAGCAGCGAACCGCGCACCAACAGATCCTCGCGAACTCCGATCACCACCGAGTCACCGACCTCCAGGCGCAGGCTGCACAATGCACGCACCAACCCTCGGCGACGGCCGACACCCAGCTTGTCCATCAACCCTTGACCACAGCCAGCATTGGCCGAACAGCTGGAACAGGTGCTCTTGTGCAAAGTCTCTACCCAGACCGCGCCATCCTCGACAGCGACGACCCGCCCCGACTCCTCGATCACTGGGCCGGGTCCTGCATGGACAACGCCACACGCTCCGCAGTGCCCATGGGAATCTCACCCACCACGGTGACCATCATGTCGCCATTGCCGGTACTGATCCGTCGCGATACCACGGCAGTCGGGCCCAGCTGACTGCGGGCATCCTCGGCACCCGCGCCGTTGAGCGGTTCGAGAAACACCGTGAAGCGCGCCAGGCCATCGCCGTACAACAGACTGGCGACAGGCTGCGAAGATGCCGGGCTGGTGCGTTGCAGCGCCCGGGTAAGCTCAAAACCCGGCGGCACCCAGCCGGCCTTCCAGGCCTGAGTCAACTCTTCAACCTTGCTGTAGCTCACCGGCCGGCAAGCGCCGCCCGGCTTGAGCGCATCATCATCCAGCCGCTCGCGCGGCTCTAGGCTGACGAACTGGAAGCGTTCCAGCAGCTGCCCCTTCTCGCTGATCAGCAGCGACTTGAGCGGCAGTGCCGTTTCCTCGTCCAGATGCAGTTCGAAGGCATAGCGGTACTGATCACGCGGAATCAGCGCCAATACCACCGCAGGCCTACCCGCCACCCGGGAATGGCCAAGCAGGCGCATTTCATAACGCTGTTCGAGCTGAGCGGCGTCCAGATGGCGAGCCGGCCACTGCACGTCGGCAACCTGGTCGGCCAGGCCACCGCTCACGCATTGCGGATGACCATCGACGCGCAACACTTCCTGAGCCGAGCCATCGAGCTGCAACAAGCGCTCGCTCACGCGCCCCTCGCCACCCTGGTGCCAAATACCATGAGTGGAGAAGCTGCCATTACGTTCGTAAATGAAGGTGCCCTGGAAGCTCTGTTTATCGGCCTGGGCCAGGCGCTGCAACCAGGCCTGTGGCTCGGCTGCCTGAGCCTGTAGAGCCAGGCAGCCGCTGAACAATGCAAATAGCGGGAGGACGCGCATGGAACCTCTCAGCGGTTTTCCAGACTGGCGGCACGAGCATATGGCAGAGCGGAATCCGCACCGCTGGCCGCAGCCTGCTGGGCATGCTGACGCAGGTAGGCGGGCAGACGCTGCTCATGCCAACCGGAGCTGGGCTGCTCGACAACCGACTGCAACGGCATGGCACTCGCGCCCGTACTGTAGCCCGCCAGCACGGCCGGCCCCTGCACCTGCGGCAGAGCCAAACCTGGCTGCGGGGTTTGCTGGGCCAGCTGCGGCCCGGCAAGCTCATCCTGGTTGTAGAAACGAACGCCAGCCAATACGGCAAGGGTCACCGAAGCGGCGACCGCGACACGCCCAAGCGTACGCCAGGGAGCGCGCGCCGGTTGTGCCGGCAGCGCCTCATCGGCCAGGGCTGCAGAGACTGCAGCGGCAATATCCAGGCGCGGCTCGAGCATCTCCTTGTGCATCACCGCACGCGCCATCTGGTAGCGCGACCAGGTGGCACGCAGTTCCACGTCATCGCTGGCAGCCAGCACTCGACGCAGTTCCAATTCGTCCGCTTCGTTATCCATCACCGCGGACAGCGATTCCTGCAGGGCTTCACGACTCATGGTGGTTCCTCTCTTGGCTGTCGCCGCTGTCTCAGGTTTCCTGCAGCAACGGCTGCAGGGACTTGTCGATGGCCTCACGCGCCCGGAATATCCGCGAACGCACGGTACCAACCGGACACTGCATGACGCTGGCAATGTCCTCGTAACTCAGCCCTTCGAACTCGCGCAGGGTCAACGCCGTGCGCAGGTCTTCCGGTAGCTGCTGAATGGTTCGATGCACGGTTGCTTCGATTTCATCCCGCAACATCATTCGTTCCGGCGATTCGATGTCCTTGAGAGCGTGATCGCCGTCGTAGAACTCCGCATCCTCGGTGCTGACATCACTGTCCGGTGGTCGACGTCCGCGTGACACCAGGTAATTCTTCGCCGTGTTGATGGCGATGCGGTACAGCCAGGTATAAAAGGCGCTGTCACCGCGAAAATTACCGAGCGCACGATAGGCCTTGATAAAGGCCTCCTGTGCCACATCCTGAGCCTCATGACTGTCGTGCACGAAACGCACGATCAGCCCGAGAATCTTGTGCTGGTACTTCAGCACCAATAAATCGAAAGCCCGCTTGTCGCCGCGCTGTACCCGCTCGACCAGCTGCTGATCGTCTTCCTGGGTTAGCATGGATACTCCTCATCTACTTCGAAGGAGTTTGCTCGCGGCCAGTCCACTTGCCTGCCTGGATAGACTCGGGCTCTACGCAAAAGTTCTCCCCTCCGAACACGTTTCGCACTGCCCTGCGGCTTTGGCGAAAAACTGCAGCGGTGTCTGACCACTGCCTGATTATTCTGCAGCCGAGCGGCAGCCATGCACGCCCTCGGCAACTCCCTTTGGAACCTGATCGACTAAGAAAGTTCCAAGGCACACCACTCTGTCATAAGCCAGCTATTGTGCTGAACACCCCGTCTATATACTAGGCAGCGCATTTGCCATCCGGTCTTCATGAGAGCCAGCAGTCGATGAGCCAACACTACCAGCATGACGTTCTGATCATCGGCAGCGGTGCCGCCGGCCTGACACTGGCCCTCACCCTGCCCGATCATCTGCGCATCGCGGTGCTGAGCAAGGGCGACCTTGCCAACGGCTCCACCTATTGGGCCCAGGGCGGTGTCGCTGCCGTGCTGGACGACAGCGACACCGTGGAATCCCATGTCGGCGACACGCTCGCGGCCGGTGGCGGCCTGTGCCGCGAAGAGGCCGTACGCTTTACCGTCGAACACAGCCGCGAAGCCATCCAGTGGCTGATCGAACAGGGCGTCCCCTTTACCCGCGATGAAGAGCCTGACCGCGAAGACGGCGGCTTCGAATTCCACCTGACCCGCGAGGGTGGACACAGCCACCGGCGCATCATCCACGCCGCCGACGCCACCGGTGCGGCGATCTTCAACACGCTGCTGGAGCGCGCCAGCCAACGCGACAACGTGCAGTTACTCGAACAACGCGTCGCGGTCGACCTGATCACCGAACGCAAGCTCGGCCTCGCCAGCGAGCGCTGCCTGGGCGCCTACGTGCTGAATCGTGCCAGCGGCGAAGTGGACACCCACAGCGCCCGTTTCGTCGTCCTCGCCACGGGCGGCGCGGCCAAGGTCTACCTCTACACCAGCAACTCCGACGGCGCCTGCGGCGACGGCATCGCCATGGCCTGGCGCGCCGGTTGCCGCGTGGGCAACCTGGAATTCAACCAGTTCCACCCCACTTGCCTGTACCACCCGCAAGCGAAGAACTTCCTGATCACCGAGGCCCTACGCGGTGAAGGTGCCCTGCTCCGCCTGCCCAATGGCGAACGCTTCATGCCGCGCTTTGACGAGCGTGCCGAGCTGGCCCCGCGCGATGTCGTCGCCCGCGCCATCGACCATGAAATGAAGCGTCTGGGCATCGACTGCGTCTACCTCGACATCAGCCACCAGCCGGAAGACTTCATCAAGAGCCACTTCCCCACCGTTTACGAACGCTGCCTGGGGTTCGGCATCGACATCACCCGCCAGGCGATCCCGGTCGTGCCGGCCGCCCACTACACCTGTGGCGGCGTGGTTATCGACCAGGCCGGGCGTACCGATGTTCCAGGGCTGTATGCCATCGGCGAAACCAGCTTCACCGGCCTGCACGGCGCCAACCGCCTGGCCAGCAACTCGCTGCTGGAATGCTTCGTCTATGCCCGCTCGACGGCCGCCGACATCCTCACCCAACTGGAGCAGATCGAGCTCCCCGGCCAGCTCCCCGCCTGGGACGCCAGCCAGGTGACCGACTCCGACGAGGACGTGATCATCGCGCACAACTGGGACGAGCTACGGCGCTTCATGTGGGACTACGTCGGCATCGTGCGTACCAACAAGCGCCTGCAACGCGCCCAGCACCGCGTGCGCCTGCTGCTCGACGAGATCGACGAGTTCTATTCCAACTACAAGGTCAGCCGCGACCTGATCGAGCTGCGCAACCTGGCCCAGGTCGCCGAACTGATGATCGAGTCGGCCATGCAGCGCCATGAGAGTCGCGGCCTGCACTACACCCTGGATTACCCGGGCCTGCTGCCGGAGGCGCGCGACACTATCCTGGCGCCGCCCACCTACGCCGGCTGAACTTCAGGCGCACGCGCAGACGTCTGTGCACCTCGCGAGGCAAGGCATCGTGGGCGATGCACAGGCCGCGCACGCGCCGCTCGCCCGCCAGGCGAAAGTGCAACACTACCACCAGCGGCAGGGCCAGACTGTCCGGGCGCAGCTGCACCGCCTGCCAGCCGGTGCGACGACTGAACAGCTGCCAGCCGCTCTCGTCCCGGCGCAAGCCGGTAAACGCCGCGTCATGCGTCAACAACAGCTTTCGCGGTAACACCCAAGCGGCGTGCAGCAGGCACAGCCCTGCTCCGGCAGCAGCCGACCAGGAAGGCACATCGATCAGAAAAAGCGTGGTCAGCGCCAGAGACAGCACTGCCAGGTAGAACGCCAGTAGCAGGCGCGAGGCCTGCCAATGGCATTCGAAGTGGTCACTTGGGCTGGACACGATCCAGGATCATCCGAACCATGCGTCGCAGGTCAGCATCCTCAGGTTCGCCGCGCTGCATGAACCAGCCGAACATGTCCTGATCCTCGCACTCCAGCAACTTGCGGTAGCGAGCCTGGTCATCGGCGTCCAGCGTGGCGTAGACCTCACGCACAAAAGGCACCAGCAGCACATCCAGCTCCAGCATGCCGCGACGGCTATGCCAGAAGAGTCGGTTCAGTTCGGTTTGCTCGACCATGCGCGGGCTCCTGTTCGAAAGGTGCGCAGTATAACGATGCGACCGGCCCAGGGCACGCTGACAAGGCAGCAGGTGAGCTCTATGATGACGCCCCTGACTTCTGCAACCAGCGAGCGCCCATGGCCGACTCCGCCTTCTTCTCCCTTCTGAACCACGAAGCCCTGCTTGCCGTGCGCGGCCCGGATGCCGCCAAGTTCCTCCAAGGCCAGCTCACCTGCAACCTCAACTATCTCGACGAACGGACCGGCAGCCTGGGCGCGCGCTGTACACCCAAGGGCCGCATGACCTCCAGCTTCCGCATCCTCCAGGACGGCGACGGCTACCTGCTGGCCATGGCCGACGAGCTACTGGAAGCCCAGCTGGCCGACCTGAAGAAATACGCCGTGTTCTCCAAATCGAAACTGGCCGATGAATCCACCGCCTGGGTTCGCTTCGGGTTGAGTGGCGGCGATGACGCCCTGCTCGCCCTGGGCCTGGATCTGCCGCTGCAGGCCGACAGCGTGGTCCGCGCCGGCGCCCTGCTCGCTCTGCGCCTGTCCGACGGGCGCGCCGAGCTCTGGGCGCCGGCCGCCGAGCGCGAAAACCTGAACACACGTCTGGCCGCGCAACTGCGCGAGGCGCCACTCAACGAGTGGCTGCTCGGCCAGGTGCGTGCCGGCATCGGCCAGGTATTCGGCAGCACCCGCGAGCTGTTCATCCCGCAGATGATCAACCTGCAGGCGGTCGGTGGCGTCAGCTTCAAGAAGGGCTGCTACACCGGTCAGGAAATCGTCGCGCGCATGCAGTACCTGGGCAAACTCAAGCGCCGCCTCTATCGCCTCAGTCTGACAGAGGGCGAACTACCGGCGCCTGGCGCTGAGCTGTTCTCGCCCGTGCATGGCTCCAGTGTCGGCGAAGTGGTGCTGGCAGCCCGCGCCGAGAACGGCGTCGAGCTGCTGGCCGTGGTCCAGGAGGATGCGAAAAACGATGGCCGCCTCCACCTCGGCAGCGTCGAAGGCCCGAGCCTGAGCCTGCTCGACCTGCCCTATGAACTGGACGCCGATCGCGAAATTCAGCGCTAGACAAAAAAGCGGATGCATCACCCCGAGCAAACGCGGTACAACCCGGACATCCCAGAACAGAGTTCGCTTCAGCACCTAAACTGAAACGACCGAAAACCCCGAGAAGCACAATGAGCAAGCTTGCCGAGAAAGTCCAAGAGGAACTGATCCACGCCATCGAGAACGATGAGCTGGTGCTGCCGACCCTGCCCGAAGTCGCCCTGAAAGTGCGCGAGGCGGCGGAAGACCCGAACATCAGCATTCCCGACCTGAGCAAGGTGATCGGCAATGATGCGGCGCTGACCGCGCGCATCATCAAAGTGGTGAACAGCCCCCTGCTGCGCACCAGCAAGGAGATCACCGACCTGCAGATGGCCGTCGGCCGCCTCGGCATCAACTACACCTGCAACCTGGCCACCGGCCTGGCCATGGAGCAGATGTTCCAGGCCACCAGCGACGTGGTCGACCGCAAAATGCGCGAGGTTTGGAACAAAAGTACCGAAATCGCTGGCATCTGCCACGTTCTATGCCGTCACTACACCCGCCTGATGCCGGACCAGGCCACCCTCGCCGGCCTGGTACACCAGATCGGCATCCTGCCGATCCTCACCTACGCCGAAGAGAACAATGCGCTGCTGGCCGACTCCATCAGCCTCAACCATGTGATCGAGAAGATTCACCCGATCATCGGCGACAAGATCCTGCGCGCCTGGGAATTCCCCGAGCCGATCGCCATCGTGCCCAGCCAACACCTGAACTTCAGCCGCAACTCGGCCAAGGTCGACTATGTCGACATCGTTCAGGTCGCCACCCTGCAGAGCTATCTGGGCAGCGAACACCCCTATACCCAGCTGGACTGGAGCCAGATCCCGGCCTTCGCCAAACTCGGCCTCGACCCGAACGTCGACATGCAGGCCGACGAAGACCTCTCCGCGGCCATGGAAGCAGCCACCAGCATGCTGCAATAAGGCTGCAGCACCCGCGCCTTATCCTGACTAGACTTGCAACGAACCCGGCCGTATGGCCGGGGGCGATCCGTGTAGTACGCCGCGTGACCGAGGGACCCGGTCACGCTCGCGAAGTTCTGGATAAGGAAGCGCCTCATGCCCGCACTCCTGCTTCTACTACTGTTTTTCGCCCTCCCCGCCGTCGCCGACGAGGTTCATCTGACCAACGGCGAATGGAGCCCCTATCTCGGCCAGAACCTGCCGTATCACGGCGTTGCCTCGCGCATCGTCGAGGAGGCCTTTGCCCTTGAAGGCATCCAGGTGCAATGGGAGTTCTACCCCTGGGCTCGCGCACTGCGCCATGCCGAGCGCGGCAAGAGCGATGGCAGCGCCGTCTGGCTACGCAGCCCGGAGCGCGAGCAGGCCTTTTTCTTCAGCGATCCGGTGGTGGAGAGCGGCTACTACCTTTTCCACCGCAAGGACGTGCCATTTAGCTGGCAAACGGTCGACGACCTGCGCGAGCTGCGCATCGGCGGCGCCATCGACTATGACTACGGCCAGGCTTTCCAGCAGGCCGAGAACGAGGGGAACCTCAAGGTCAAGCGCCTGAGCAGCGAAGAGCAGGGTCTGCGCATGCTGCTGGCAGGCCGTCTGGACCTGTTTCCGATCGACAAGGTGGTGGCCTTCGACCTGCTTTACAGCCGTTTCAGCGCACAGGAGCGCAAGCAGTTGAGCTTTCACCCCAAGCCACTGCGCAGCGACAGCATGCATCTACTGCTTTCGAAGCAAGTACCAGGCAATGCCCAGCGCATGCAGCGCTTCAATGATGGCCTGCGCAAACTGCGCGACAGCGGCAAGGTGAGCCAGTGGCTGCTGGAAATTCAACGCCCGCTCAGCAGCATCGACTAGTCCGTCGGAAAACGCACACGCACCAGCAGGCCTCCCAGCTGCCCCTGATCCAGCGCAATGCTGGCGCGATGGGCGGTGCAGATCTCACCGACAATCGCCAACCCCAGGCCGGCCCCGTTTCCCTGCGGGTGGCGTCGATAGAAGCGCTGGAACACCTGCTCACGCTCATCGGCTGGAATGCCGGGGCCGTCGTCTTCTACCTCTAGCAGCGCGGGCGCCAGCACGCGCAGCACCACATTGCCGCCTGCCGGCGTATGTGCCAGGGCATTGTCCACCAGGTTGTAGAGCAGCTCGTTGAGCAGCGTCGCCTCGCCCTGGATGAAGGTTTCGCACTCCGCTTCCAGCGCCAGGGCGATGCCGCGCTGATGCGCCAACGGAGCCAAAGCCAGGGCCAGTTCGCGCACCAGCCCGGCCAGCTCGACCCGTTCCGCACCGCCTTCGGCGATGGCCCGGGCGCCGCGCTCGATACGCGCCAGCGAGAGCAGCTGATTGGCCAGATGGGTCAGCCGGTCGGCACTCTGCGCCGCCTTCTCCAGCGTGCTGTGCCACACCTCCGGCGTGCGCTCGCGCAGGCCCAGCTCGATACGCGCCTTGAGCGCGGCCAGAGGCGTGCGCAGCTCGTGGGAAGCGTCGGCGATGAACTGCGCCTGGCGTTCGAACTGCTGGCGCAAGCGTTCGGTGAAGTGATTGAGCGAGGCCACCAGCGGGCGCAACTCGTCCTGCACCTGCACCATGGGCAACGGGTTGAGATCATCCGGCCGGCGCTCCTCTACCGCTCCGCGCAGCCGCTCCAGCGGCCTCAGGGCCGCGCTCACCGCCAGCCACACCAGCGCCAGGGTGATCAGCGCCAGCAGGCCCATGCGCCACAGGGTATCGAGCAGCAGGCCGCGGGCCATGCGCTCGCGAGCACCGACCGTCTCGGCCACACGAATCTCGGCCATGCCGTTCATCCCCGGCTCGCTGACCGGCTGCAACAGGCTGACCAGACGCACACCGACGCCCCGGTGCTCGCCGTCATAGAAGCGCGCCAGGGCCGGATAGTCATCGGTGCGCGGCGTGTCCGGTGCCGGCGCCGGCAGGTCGTCGTAGCCGGAAACCAGACGCCCCTCGAGATCGCTGACCTGATAGAAGATGCGCCCCTGGCTGTCGTAGGCGAACACATCCAGCGCCACATAAGGCACGTCGGCGCGCAGCTTGCCAGCATCCGTATAGAGGCCGTCGGCGATGGCCCGCGCCGAGGCCAGCAGGGTGCGATCGTAGGCCGCATCGGCCGCCGCACGACCATTCCAGTAAGCACTCACACCGCCAATCAGCAAGGGAATGCTCAGCAGGCCCGCCAGCCGCCACAGCAAGCGGCCCCGCAGGCTGCCGCCACGCCGCTCACTCACCCGCAGCCTCCAGCAGATAGCCCAGGCCACGGAAGGTGACGATGCGTACGGCACCGCCCTCCAGCTTCTTGCGCAGGCGGTGGATATAGATCTCGATGGCGTCCGGGCTGGCATCCTGATCCAGGCCGAAGACCTGGTCGGCCAGTTGCTCCTTGCTCATCACCCGTCCGGGACGGGCGATCAGCGCCTCCAGCACACTCTGCTCACGGGAAGTCAGGGTCAATGCCTGGCCAGCCAGCGCGAAGCGTCGCGTACCCAGGTCATAGACCAGCTCGCCACAGCGCTGTTGCGCCTCGCCGCCGAGCACGCTGCGCCGCAGCAGCGCCTTGACCCGGGCCTCCAGCTCGCTCAGCTCGAAGGGTTTGGCCAGGTAGTCGTCGGCGCCCAGGTTGAGGCCGTGGACACGGTCCTTGACCTCGCCGCGCGCGGTCAGCATCAGCACCGGCAGCACCTTGCCGCGGGCACGGATGCGCGCCAGCACCTCGAAACCGTCACGCCGTGGCAGCCCCACATCGAGTACCGCCAGGGCGTAGTCCTCGCTGGCCAAGGCATGTTCGGCAGCTACGCCATCGTGCAGCACATCGACGGTCAGACCTGTTGCACGCAGGGCCTGGGCCACGCTTTCAGCCAGTGGCAGATGGTCTTCGACCAGCAGGATTCTCACGTTGAAGGCTCCGCGAGCTCGTTGTTGTGCCGCCGAGTTTAACGGCCACGCGGCACCTGTGAAGGCCGACGGCGATTTCTTTCAACCTGAAAGCCTGGCGAAAGTTTCGCTCCATAGCATCCGCAACAGGGTGGCAAGAACCACCCACAGAGTGCCGGACGCGTGGTTGCTCCGGCACAACAAAAACAACAATCGGAGACCACCTGCATGCATCCTGCATTGCCTGCCCGACGCCTCACCCTGGCGATTCTCGCCGCCTCTGCTGCAACTGCGCCTACCGCCCAGGCTGCCTTCATCGAAGACAGCAGCGCGACCCTGACCACCACCAATATCTATCTGAACCGCGACTTCCGCGAAGGCAGTGGCCAGAACAAGCGCGAGGAGTGGGGCCAGGGCTTCCTGCTCGATATCCAGTCCGGCTACACCGAAGGCACCGTCGGTTTCGGCGTCGACGCCCTCGGCATGCTCGGCGTCAAGCTCGACTCCGGCGGCGGCCGCACCGGCACCGACCTGCTGCCGGTACAGGATGACGGCGGCACCCCGGACGAATTCGGCCGTATCGGCCTGACCGGCAAAGTGAAGATTTCCCAGAGCGAGTTCCGCTACGGATCGCACATCCCCGAGCTGCCGGTGGTCAAGGCCAGCGACAGTCGTCTGCTACCGCAGATTTTCGAAGGCGGCCTGCTGACCTCCAAGGAAATCAGCGACCTGACCTTCACCGGCGCACGCTTCAACCAGGTGATCGACCGTGCGTCGACCAACTCCGAAGACCTGCTGCTGAACAGCAAGAACAAGCGCTTCGCCAGCGGCGTGAGCGGCGACCACCTCAACCTTGCCGGCCTCGACTACCAGTTCGCCAAGGGCCTCACCGGCCGCTACTTCTATGGCGAGCTGGAAGACGTCTACCGCCAGCACTTCCTCGGTCTGCTGGCCAGCCAGCCGCTGGGCGGCGGCACTTTCAGCGCCGACCTGCGCGTGTCGATCAGCGACGACAGCGGCGACGCCAAGGCCGGCAAGGTCGACAACCAGGCCTGGAACGGCATGCTCGGCTATGCCCACAGCGGCCACAAGGTCAGCCTCGGCTACCAGCAGATGAACGGCGACACCGGCTTCGCCTACCTCGATGGCAGCGACCCGTTCCTGGTCAACTTCGTGCAGATCAACGACTTCGCCAACGCCGACGAGCGCTCCTGGCAGGCCCGCTACGACTACAACTTCGCCGCCCTCGGCCTGCCTGGCCTGAGCTTCCTGACCCGCTACATCAAGGGCGACAACGCCGAAGTGGCCGGCAGCACGGAAGAAGGTCGCGAGTGGGAACGCGACATCGAGTTCAAGTACGTGGTGCAGAGCGGCCCGCTCAAAGACCTGTACGTGCGTGCCCGCAACGCCAGCTTCCGTTCCAGCTTCGCCCGCGATGCGGACGAGAACCGCCTGATCGTCGGCTACTCCCTGCCTATCTGGTAAGCCACAATAAAACTCCACAGGAGATAGATGATGAAAACTGCCCTGTCGCGCATCGCCCTGGCCCTTGGCACCCTGGCCCTCAGCAGCCAGCTGCTGGCCGAGCCCAAGCGCCCCGAATGCATCGCCCCGGCCAAACCGGGTGGCGGCTTCGACCTGACCTGCAAACTGGCCCAGAGCGGCCTGAAAGACACCGGCCTGCTCAAGGCGCCGATGCGCGTCACCTACATGCCCGGCGGTGTCGGCGCCGTGGCCTATAACGCGGTGGTCGCCCAACGGCCGAAAGACCCGGGCACCATCACCGCCTTCTCCTCCGGCTCGCTGCTCAACCTGGCCCAGGGCAAGTTCGGTCGCTACGACGAGCACGCCGTGCGCTGGCTGGCCGGCATCGGCACCGACTACGGCGCCATCAGCGTGCGCGCCGACTCGCCCTACCAGACCCTCGATGACCTGGTGCAGGCGCTGAAGAAGGAGCCGGGCAAGATCGTCTTCGGCGCTGGCGCCACCATTGGCGGCCAGGACTGGATGCAGACCGCACTGATCGCCCGCGCCGCTGGGATCGAGCCGCAGAAGCTGCGCTATGTGGCCTTCGAAGGCGGCGGCGAAACCCTCACCGCCATGCTCGGCGGCCATGTCCAGGTCACCTCCAGCGGCCTGGGCGAAGTCACCCCGCAACTGGCCGCCGGCAAGATCCGCGTGCTGGCGGTGCTCTCCGACGAGCGCCTGCCGGGCAAGCTGAGCAACCTGCCGACCGCCAAGGAACAGGGCTACGCCATCAGCTGGCCGGTGATCCGCGGCTTCTACATGGGCCCGGAAGTCAGCGATGAAGACTTCAACTGGTGGAAAGGTCAGTTCGACACGATGCTGGCCCGCGACGACTTCGCCCAACTGCGCGAGCAGCGCGACCTGTTCCCGCTGAACATGACCGGCGCCGAGCTGCAGGCCTTCGTGCTCAAGCAGGTGCAGGAGTACAAGGCCCTGGCCGGCGAGTTCGGCCTGGTCCAGTAAGCCTCCCGCGGACCGGGGTGTCGCCAAGCACGCCCCGGCCTGCGGTCTGCCACACCCTCTTCAATACCCCCTCACGAGACCGCCACCATGTACGTCCGCCTGTTCTCGGCGAGCTGGCTGCTGCTCTGCATCTGGCTTGCCTTTGTCGCCTGGGGCTTCCAGGCACCCTTTGCCTATGACCCGGTCGGCCCCCGCGCCTACCCGCTGCTGCTGCTCGGCCTGATGGGCGCTGGCTCGCTCTGGCTGATCATCAACCCTGGGAAACAGGACGGACAGGTGCTGCACGTACCGGCGGCCCTGCGCTCGCTGTCATGCATTGCCGTATTGCTGGCCTATGCCCTGTTGTTCGAGCCACTCGGTTTCATCGTCAGCACGAGCCTGGCGACCTTCGCCCTGGGCCTGCTGTTCACCGGCCGCCTGCTGCCGTGCGCCATCAGCGCCGTACTGATGGGCCTGCTGCTGTTCGGCCTGTTCGATTACCTGCTGGATGTCCCGCTGCCGCTCGGCGTGCTCGACGTGTTCGTGGAGAGCTGAAATGGAAACACTGAATTTTTTGCTGCAGGGCTTTGATGTCGCCACCCGGCCGAGCAACCTGCTGGTAGCCCTGTTCGGTGCCTTCGTCGGCACCATCGTCGGCCTGCTGCCCGGCCTCGGCCCGATCAACGGCGTGGCCCTGCTGTTGCCGCTGGCCTTCGCCCTCGGCCTGCCGCCGGAAACCGCGCTGATCCTGCTGGCCGCCGTGTACCTGGGCTGCGAATACGGCGGACGCATCTCCGCCATCCTGCTCAACGTGCCAGGCGATGCCGCCGCGGTCATGACCACCCTCGACGGCTACCCGCTGGCGCGCCAGGGCAAGGCCGGCATCGCCCTGTCGCTGTCCGCCGTCAGCTCCTTTATCGGCAGCATCATCGCCACCTGCGGCGTGGTGCTGTTCGCCCCGCTGCTGGCCAAATGGGCAGTGGCATTCGGCCCTGCCGAATATTTCGTGCTGATGATCTTCGCCATCGCCTGCCTCGGCGGCATGGTCGGCGACAAGCCGGTGAAAACCCTGATGGCCGCCCTGATCGGTCTGGCCCTGGCGACCGTCGGCGTGGACTCCACCACCGGCGTGTACCGCTTCACCTTCGGCAGCGTCAGCCTGAGCGACGGTGTGCAGTTCGTGATCGTGGTGATCGGCTTCTTCAGCGTCAGCGAAGTGCTGCTGATGCTGGAAAACACCCACAACGGCCAGAAAGCGGTGAAGGCCAGCGGGCGCCTGCTGTTCAACCTGAAGGAGTTCTGCGCCACCTTCTGGACCATGATCCGCAGCGCCGTGGCCGGCTTCGTCATCGGCACCCTGCCGGGCGCCGGCGCCACCATCGCCAGCGCCATGACCTACATGACCGAGAAACGCCTGGCCGGCAGCAGCGGCAAGTTCGGCGACGGCGACCTGCGCGGCCTGGCCGCCCCGGAAGCGGCCAACAACGCCTCGGCCTGCGGCTCGCTGATCCCGATGCTGACCCTCGGCGTACCGGGTTCGGGCACCACCGCGGTGATGATCGGCGCCCTCACCCTGTACAACATCACGCCTGGCCCGCTGCTGTTCGAACAGCAGCCGGATGTGGTCTGGGGCCTGATCGCCTCGCTGTTCATCGGCAACGTCATCCTGCTGGTGATGAACATCCCGCTGGTCGGCCTGTTCTCGCGCATGCTCAGCGTGCCCAACTGGGTGCTGGTACCGGCAATCACCGTGATCAGCATGGTCGGCGTGTACGCCGTACACAGCACCACCTTCGATCTGGTGCTGATGATCGGCCTCGGCGTGTTCGGCTACCTGCTGCGCAAGCTGGACTTCCCGCTGTCGGCGGTGATCCTCGGTTTCGTCCTCGGCGAGCTGATGGAGGACAACCTGCGCCGCGCCCTGTCGATCTCGGCCGGCGACCTGAACATCCTCTGGGGCAGTCCGATCACCCTCATTCTGTGGGCACTCGCCGCGCTGATGCTCGCTTTGCCGGGCCTGCGCTGGTGGCGCAAGCGCCGCAGCCTGCAGGCGGCCCATGCCTAACTGGCTGCTCACCCCCGTCGCCGGCGCCGCCGGCGGCTACCTGGCCAGTCTGATCGGCTGGCCGTTGCCGTGGATGGTCGGATCGCTGCTGGCGGTGATCCTGCTGCGCTGCCTGGTGGGGCTCGATCTGCGCGAGGTTCCCGGTGCGCGCAAGAGCGGCCAGTGGCTGGTCGGTACCGGTATCGGTCTGCACTTCAGTCCGGCGGTGCTGGAGCAGGTGGTGCAACACGGCGGCCTGCTGGTCGCCGGCGCCCTGCTCACCAGCCTGACCTGCCTGATCGGCATCGCCCTGTTGCGCAGCGCCGGGCACGACCGTGCCACCGCCTACTTCGCCAGCATGCCCGGCGGCGCCAGCGAGATGGTCAACCTGGGCCTGCGCAATGGTGCCAATGCCGGCCAGGTGGCCGCGGGACAGAGCCTGCGACTATTGCTGGTGGTGCTCTGCGTGCCGGCACTGTTCCAGTGGTGGCTGGGCGTACCGCCCGCCCTGGCGCATGCCAGTGGCGCCGTGCAACCGGCCTGGCTGCTCCTGTTGCTGGCCGGCGGCGCCACACTGGCCCTGCTCGGCCAGCACCTGCGCCAGCCCAATCCCTGGCTGCTCGGACCGATTCTGGTCAGCGCCCTCGGTTGCGTGCTGTTCGATCTGGACCTGCGCCTACCGACCGGCACCAGCCAGGTGGGGCAATGGCTGATCGGCAGTGCCCTGGGTTGCCACTTCAGCCGTGAATTCTTCCGCGGCGCCCCGCGCTTCGTCGTCCTGGTGGTACTGGCTACGGGCCTGGCCATGCTCGCCGCCGGCCTGGCGGCAGAGGCCCTGAGCTGGCTCGGCAACCTCGACCCGCGCTCGCTGATGCTGGGCATGATGCCCGGCGGCATCGCCGAACTGAGCCTGACCGCCGAAGCCCTGGCCCTGTCGGTGCCACTCATCACCGGCCTGCAGGTGCTACGCCTGATGTGCGTGCTGTTCTTCGCCGAGCCGCTGTTCCGGATCTGGCAAAGAAGACTCTGAGACCACGTTTAGGCCCGCCCTGTGCGGGCCTCTTTTTATTCCCGGACACCACCGTTCAGGTGATCGCAACGCCGCCTCCGCTGATGATGGACAAGACTCCCGCTCGCCCAGACCAGGTCTTCACGCAGCAGAAAACACCAAACAGTTCTGCCGTAGCGAGGCGATCCGCTACCATGCGCGAACCTCCGCCATGCATGCCGCCATGTCTCACTCCGTCGACCCCATCGGTTATCTACACTCCTGCTTCAAGGAGAAATTCGCCATTCCTCGCCAGCCGCAACTGGCACCGGCTGCCCGTGGCGTGCTGGAGCTGGTAGCACCTTACGACCGGGCCGAGGCCATACAGGGACTGGAACAGGTCAGCCATGTCTGGCTGCTGTTTCTCTTTCATCAGGCGCTAGAGGACAAGCCCCGGTTGAAAGTGCGCCCACCGCGCCTGGGCGGCAATGCATCGCTGGGAGTGTTCGCCAGCCGCGCCACGCATCGCCCCAACGGCATCGGTCAGTCGGTGGTCAAGCTGGAGCGCGTGGAGCCTGGCCGACTCTGGCTCTCTGGTATCGACCTGCTGGACGGCACGCCCGTGCTGGATATCAAACCCTACGTACCCTACGCCGATAGCGTCGCCGAGGCGCGCAATGCCATCGCCGACGCCGCGCCTGCGCGAGTAACGGTGGCCTGGGAACAGAGTGCCCTGCAGCAAGCCCAGGAACATGGCCTGCGCCTGAACGAACCACTGCCAGAGTTGATTGAACAATGCCTGGCCCAGGACCCGCGCCCTGCCTACCAGATACCGCAGCCGGAACGCCGTTATGGTGTGCTGCTGTGGGATGTACAGGTGCGCTGGCACTACCCTGAACCGGGGCGGATTCTGGTGCTGGAAGTAGTGCCCGGCTAACGACCGACAGCCCTACTCGAACAGCTCCAGCTGCTCATGCCGACCGCGCAGGTCGTGCAGGCGCACGCCCACGCCGAGCAGGCGTACCGGTTTGTTGCCACGGCTGAAGGCCGCACTCAACAGCAGCTTGTAGCTGTCCAGATCACGGCGGGCGCCGGCCTGCTCCAGGGTGGTCTGGCTGAAGTCATGGAACTTGATCTTCACGAACGGCTTGTCCGGCCGGTAACTGGCGTCCAGCCGTGCCATGCGCGTGTCGAGCTGCGCCAGCAACTGCGGCAACTGCTCGAGGCAGGCCGCCAGGTCTGGCAGATCGTGATCAAAGGTGTTTTCCACGCTCACCGACTGCCGCCGACTGTTGATCTGCACGGCGCGCTCGTCGATACCACGGGCCAGGCTCCACAGACGCTCGCCAAAGCTGCCGAACTCACGCGCCAGGGCCAGCTTGCTCCAGCCGCGCAGATCCATGCAGGTGCCAATCCCCAGGCGCCCCAGCTTGTCGGCGGTAACCTTGCCTACACCATGCAGCTTGCCGACCGGCAGCTCGGCAACGAAGTCCTCGACCTGCTCGGGGGTGATCACGAACAGGCCATTGGGCTTGCGCCAGTCGCTGGCGATCTTGGCCAGGAACTTGTTGGGCGCCACTCCGGCCGACACTGTTATATGCAGCTCCTGCGACACGCGCCGGCGAATTTCCTGGGCAATGCGCGTGGCGCTGCCGGCGAAGTGCGAACTGGCCGAGACGTCCAGATAGGCCTCATCCAGCGACAGCGGCTCGATGATCTCGGTGTAGTCGCGCATGATCGCGTGGATCTCGCGCGACGCGGCCTTGTAGGCATCCATGCGCGGTTTGACCACCAGCAGGTCCGGGCACAGCTTGAGTGCCTGCCCGGTCGGCATCGCCGAACGCACGCCCCAGGCCCGCGCCTCGTAGTTGCAGGTGGCGATCACCCCGCGCCTGTCGGCCTGACCACCCACTGCCAACGGCCTGCCAGCCAGGCGCGGGTCGTCGCGCATCTCGATGGCCGCGTAGAAACAGTCGCAGTCGATATGGATGATCTTGCGCACGAATGCCCGCAAAGCCCCGTCTGGTATGCCCGGAAACCCCGAAGTCTACCACCCGTCTGGCGCTAAGCATCTGAAGGAAAACCACTTTTTCCAGGAAACAGGTTGACATCAAACACTTCGCCAGTAGAATGGCCGCCGCGGGATGGAGCAGTCTGGTAGCTCGTCGGGCTCATAACCCGAAGGTCGTCGGTTCAAATCCGGCTCCCGCAACCAGATACCCAAACGCCCCGATCAGGAAACTGGTCGGGGCGTTTTCGTTTGCGTCGACAAAATCCGCTTCCTCAGCCTTCCTTAAGGAAAGCAACGTTATGCTGCCGCACAGCCAGGCCACCATCGAGGACGCAACATGAGCTGGAAGAACACCGAACACCGTTACGGACACCTGTCCATCAGCCTGCACTGGCTGATGCTACTGCTGATCGCCGCGGTGTATTTCACCATGGAGTTTCGCGGGATTTTCCCCAAAGGCAGCACCGGCCGTGGCCTGATGATGCAGGCCCACTTCATGCTCGGCCTTACGGTATTCGCCCTGGTCTGGCTGCGCCTGCTGGCCAGGCTCGTGGCCCCCACGCCCAAGATCGTCCCCACCATTCCACTGTGGCAGGCCGCTCCCGCCAAACTCATGCACCTGGCCCTGTACCTGCTGATGATCGGGGTCCCCCTGGCCGGCTGGCTGATTCTCAGCGCCAAAGGCAAAGCCATTCCCTTCTACGGCCTGGAGCTGCCTGCGCTGGTCGGCAAGAACCATGACCTGGCCGAGCAGATCGAACACTGGCATGTGCTGGCCGCCGAAGCCGGCTACTGGCTGATCGGCCTGCACGCGCTGGCGGCACTGTTCCACCACTACGTCAGCCGCGACAACACGCTCACCCGCATGCTGCCCCGCCGCTCCTCATAACAAGTAGCGCATGACACGGAACGGCCCCGCCACCGGGGCCTACCGCTGGGCTAGAGTGAAATAGCAGTCTCCTCAGCCGGAACTCGCTCATGAGCCCAGCGCAGCAACGCCACCTCGCCAGCTCGCGCCCGAATCGGCAGCGCCACCCGTGAATCGCCCGCGCCCGCGGCTCTGGCTGCTCGGCCTCGCCCTGTCCAGCAGCCCGTTGCAGGCCGAAGAAATCGTGCTGGCCTCACCGTCCTACTGGTGCCCCTACAGCTGCACCGCCGGTGCGTCTGAAGAAGGCTTCACCATCGACATCATCCGCTGGATCTTCCAGCGCCACGGCATCGCCGTGCGTCTGGTCAACGAGAACTACAGCCGCGCCCTCAGTGATGTGCGCAGCGGACGCTACACCGCCTCGCCCTCGACCATTCCCGAGGAGGCGCCGGACTTCGTCTACCCGCAGGAGGCCGTGTCCTCCAACCGCTTCTGCTTCTATACCCGTGCCGACAGCGATTGGCGCTACCAGGGTCCGCAGAGCCTGGCCGGCAAGACGGCAGGCATCATCCAGGGTTACGCCTACGGCGAACGGCTGGACGCCTATATCCACGAGCATGGCGCCGACTTCCACAAACACACCGGTAACGACCTGACCCGCCGCCTGTTGCGTCAGCTGCAGCTGGGCCGTTTCGACACCTTCCTCGAAGAAGAAAACCTGGTCGCCTACACCCTGCGCCTCAAGCCGGGCAACGCCCCGCGCATGGCCGGTTGCGAACCGCGCAGCCTGGCCTACATGGCCATCGCGCCGGATCACCCCAGGGCACAGGCCTATGCCGACCTGTTTGATGAAGGCATGCGCGAAATGCGCGCCAGCGGCGCCCTGGCCGAAGTGCTCGGCCGCTATGGCCTGAGCGACTGGCAGGCCAGCCCCTAGCTAATCCTTCAGCCGCGGCTCGACCGGCCAGGCGTGACGGCCGTTGCGGCGATTGGGGCTACAGGTCTCGCGACATCAGGTGCTGCACCGCGCCCCAGGCCTGGAACTGCTCCAGCAAGGTCCAGCCACGCTTGGCGTAGTAGTCGGCGCGATCATGGGTGTGCAGGTACAGACGCGGGTATCCACGCGTACGCGCGGTGGCGCAGATGTGCTCGATCAGCCGCTCGGCCAGGCCCTGCCCCCGCGCCTCGGGGCGCACATACACGCAGGCCAGCCAGGGGCCAAGCTCAGCGCGCTGCGGCAGATCATCCCGGGCCAGGCCCGCACTGCCGAGCAACACATCGCCGTCCAGGGCGATAAGCATTTCCCACTCGCCGTTGTGCTGCCCGGCGGCAAACTCCGCCTGCCACTCGGCCAGTGGCTGCTCGGCGAACTCGTAGGGGAATTGCCGGTAGAGCCATTCGGCCAGCGGGGCGGCATGTGCGGGATGGTCACGAAGCCAGGCGAGAGTGGGCATGGGGTTCCTTGGCGACTGAGCGAAACGGGCCCGCACAATAGCGCACCGGGCGCCGCAGGACACAACCGTCGAGGCCGAAGGCAACAGCGCGCCATGCCGTACAGCAGGCGCGTAACAGACAGGGTGCAGGGCCTGCAGGCAGGCCCTGGCGGGGGATTAACGCAGCTTAGAGCTTGTCATCCTTCAACCCGGCGTACAGACGGGTCATCTCGTTGAGCTGGCGGAACATCGAGTCGGCGTTGACCGCCACGATGGTCGGCATGAAGGTCTTCGAGGAGAACGCCTTGCTGGTGAACTGCCACTTGGCGTCGGTCTTGCGCAGCGCCTCGGCGATCTCCGCGTTCGGCGCGCCGCTGGCCTGCAGCTCCTGCATGATGCTGCCGAACTCCGCGACCGAGGCGTTGAAGTCCGCATCCAGGTTCGGCGCCGCCACGCCCCAGGCACGCGCCATGTAGAACATCGCCGTACGCTGGGTCAGCACGCGGTTCCAACCGCTGCGGTTGATGGCATGTGAGGCGGCATCGCCGTTGTGCTGCTCGAACAGGTCGACCACCTGCTGGCACTGCTTGACCAGCTGCTCGGCAGACGCCAGCACGGCGGGCGCCTGGGCCTTGTCCGGTGCCGCCAGGATGCTCGGCTTGTAGGCATTCCAGGTGGTTTCGACCTGGGCCAGTGCCGCGCGAATCTCGTCGTTCGGGGCGTAGGCCTTGAGTTGCTGGTGGTGGTTCTCGAACAGGGCAATGCTTTCGGCGCGCTGGCGCGTGGCGTCTTCGACTTTCACATCGGAGCCGATCATCAGGTAGTCCTTGGCGATGATCTGGCCCAGGCTGCGCTGCAGCCCCGCCATGTTCATGGCCTCCAGCGGCGCCATCTGGGCCCAGCTGGCAAAACTCAACGACAAGCCGCAACCGAGCAGCAGTGCACGCAATACAGGTTTGATTGACACAGAAATTCCTTAATTCGCACGGGGCAAAGATCAAAAGAACATCGCTCACGACGCGAGCGGGGGCGCGGTGAGGACAGGGGATGCTGTTGAGTTCTTATGAAAATAGGCGCGCGTGATTGCGGAGCAGAACCACACCCGGCGCCGGCAGCAGGCGCGCATTCTACGCGATGCCCGGGGCTCGGGATGGATGGTGGAGAGAATTTGTTAGCCAACTAACAATAATGGTATGGGGAGGTTGACTGGGTTGTCAGGTATGGCGTTGGGCCATTATTTGGGGGTAAGGTCGGGCATCGACTAGCAGGGATGCGTTGTTCATGGCTGTGGCTGCCCGCCTGACTTCCTTGATCACTCCTGATGCCCCGAGCTTCACGGTGCGTTCTGCATCTGCGGCTGGCTCATTTCGGTATCGCCTGAAAGGCAGTTTTCGCCCTGCTGGGCGCCTCACTTTCTTTGCTTGTGCAAAGAAAGTAAGCAAAGAAACACACCCCGGCATCCGGGTCTCGCTGCGCTCGACTCCCCTCCTTCCGGTGCCGCTCCGGGGGCCGGCTTACAAGGGCCGTCCTTGGCCCTTTAAGCCTTTCGCCGCATCCATGCGGCTCACTCCCCTACGCAACACCTCCACTCGGCCTACTGACGGGGAGTTGGCGCGCATGAGGGTTTCGCGTTTCAGGCCGGTCGGAGTTGTCGGTTCGCTTCGGCGCGCGCTGATCGTGCCCACGCTCCGCGTGGGAACCATAAGAAAGGACATCTGAATGCCAACCTGGCTGATTACTCTGATCCCAACCATTTGCATGTTGGTACCGTGTGCGGGGCTATTCATTTATCTGAAGCGTCAGGAGCGGGAGGACAGAAAAAGTCCGCTGGTAGACGACCTTCTGCGCCTACCAGGCGAAACCCTGAATGAGCGCTTTCGCGAAGGCATCTTCGACCTTTGTGGTGTCTTTGCTGCATCGGTGCTCTTACCGGCAATTGGGCTATTAATGCTGCTCAACAGCTGGGTCGATCCAACGCGAATCAAGTTTGGCGCTACCGCAGTTATCGCCGCCGTGATGATTTTCGGTGGTGTGGCCTGGTCACTCTGGAAAGCTGTGAAAGTCCTACGAACGATCACTACGACAAAGCGTGGCCTGGAAGGCGAGCTAGCGACCGCGCAGCTACTCACCCCACTCTTGGCAGAAGGCTGGCAGCTATTTCATGACCTGCCGATGAAACGCAGCAATATCGACCATGTGCTGGTCGGCCCCACAGGCGTCTACGCCATCGAAACCAAGTACCGATCGAAGCGCCTGTCACTCAAAGGCAAGGAAAGCGCACAGGCCGAGTACGACGGCAGCTCTATTCGTTTTGCCGGCGGCGCGAACGAACACCTGCCGGTTCAGCAGGCGCAGGCAGTTGCTGGTGAGTTGAGCAAATGGCTACACGGCAAGCTCGGTGAGCCTGTGAGCGTGGCTCCCGTAGTCGCGCTACCAGGTTGGTTCGTAAAAACCACACATAAGCCCGGCAACGGCCAGGCGTATGTCATCAACCCCAAAGTCCATTACCTGTTCCAGAAGCGCCCCGCTCAGATCGAGCAGAGCATTCAGATACGCGTTGCGGCGGCATTGCGGGAACTCGCCGTACGCCCCGCCCCTGGCGCCAATCAATGACCGTACCTAAACACCAAAAGCTCGGGCCGGGATCGGGTCCCGTCAGGAGGCTGAGTGGAGTCGTTGCGTAAGGGGTTGAGCGGCATGGATGCCGCGAGAGCCGCGATGGGCCAGGGATGGCCCTTCGCGGCGGGCCCCTGGAGCAATGATGGAACGAAGGGAGTCTCGCGCAGCGAGACCCGGATGTCGGGTGTGCTTTCTCTTTGGTTACTTTCTCTTTGCACAAGCAAAGAGAAAGTGACTCGCCGGGAAGGCGAAAAACGAGACTATGATTCCGCTAGAGGTTTCGAACGTAAATCTGACCTTTTTTTCTAATGCATAGAGAAACCACAATGAACACCGAGGCAACGCTCGATAAAGCCATACAAAATCGAAAGACAGAAAACAAAATCGTCAAATCATCTGTAATAGCCTCTAGCACATGGACGACACTTATTGCCCCAATAATTATTGGCGCCGCAATAACCCGAGCGATACCAACCAACAACATAACACTTGCAGAAGGCATCTCCTACGTAACCTTTGCCGCCATACACATTCTATGCACAATTATAATATTCAGATCATCATCAATGCACTCACTATCAAATGACGCAGAAGAAATAATAGAAGAAAACAAAAAGCTGAACGAAGTACTTCTACCAGAAGCAATTCAATACTCTAAACTCCAGCAACTTCAAACAATCACATGCTACCTTGCAACATTAGAATTAGAACAAGCAATTGAAGAACTCAATAAATCAAAAAACCTGACTATCAGCGAGTTTATACAAACAGCAGACGGACACGTCGCAAGAATACTAAAACCTCTCAGCGACAATCGCGAAGACCTGTTCATGTACAAAGAGGGCTCTCTTTACAACATAGCTCTCTATATCCACGCACCCGAAACCAATCTTCTAAATATAAGATGGCGCGACTGCGATAAAAGACTTAACCAAACCAATAGAAGCTGGCAACCAGGCTTTGGACATGTAGGATTATCTTTCCTTCACAATGAAATCAAAATATGTCCAGACATATCAAAAAGCACTGAATTAACCAGTAGCTATACTGAGTCCGACACCAAACAATACCGTTCATTTCTGTCAGTGCCAATTTCTGAATGCCAGCGACCAGACCATGGGACAGATGGTGCTTCACAAAAACCTTTTGGAGTGATAGTTTTAACAAGTGCTGCGCCTGAGCAGTTCTCGCTACAGCGAGATAAAGTCTTGATGCTCACAATAGCCAAGCTACTATCTATATACATAGACAAGCTGCACAGTAGTTCCAGCATGATAGTCAAGGAGGAAAGCAATGAAGAGCAAGCCTAATTTCTTCTCGAACTATGTAAAGAGTGAACTTAGTACAGAAAAATCAATTTCAATGAGCTTTGAAGGCGAATTGATTAGCAGCCTCTCATCAAGCACATCCTTTGCAAAGGAATGGATCTCCACCGAGCAAGAGGAAGGAGCCAAATATTTGATTCATATCATGAAAGAAAAAGCAAAATTAGCCAGCTAATAACTCGTTGAGCCGTCGACAAAAAGGCCCGCTGTATAGCGGGCCTTTTTCTTTCAGTGTGAGTTTTAGAGTCACGCTAATGAGGTCGCCTCACTCCTCCGCTCAGACTTTCTCATCTGATACTCCCTCGCCGCCTCATGAAACGCCCCAATCAGCGCGTTGTAATCCGCCTTCTCCCAATAGCGATACTCCGGATGCCACTGCACCCCGACAGCAAACGCCTTGGCACCAATCACGCTGACCGCCTCGATCTGCCCATCCTCACACACCGCCTCGACCTGTAGCCCCTCACCGAGCCGATCAATCCCCTGCCCATGCAGCGAGTTGACGCTGATCTCGCGTTCGCCAAGCAGCTTGTGCAGCACGCCGCCTTCTGTGAGGCGAACACTGTGCATCGGCCCATAGGCCACATCATCCGGCACGCCCTTGCGCTCACGGTGGTCCATACGGCCTTCCACCTCATGCACCTCACGGTGCAGGGTGCCGCCGTACAGCACGTTGAGTTCCTGCGCGCCGCGGCAGATACCGAGGAACGGAATGCCACGCTCGATGCAGGCGCGCATCAGGCGCAGCACGGTGGCGTCGCGGGGTTTGTCGGCCAGGCCCAGGCCGGGGTGGTCGTCACCGTAGAAGCTCGGATGCACGTTGGACAGCGAGCCGCCGAACATGATGCCGGAGACGCTGTCGAGCACGGTGTCGAGGTCGAGATCGTCGGCGAAGGCCGGGATCATCAGGGGGAAGGCGTCAAAGCCAGTGACTGCCTGGATGTACTTTTCGCCGACCAGGTGAAACCAGCCGATGTCACGGTCGGTCAGCTGCCAGCGGCACAGGGGAAGGCCAATCATGGGTTTGCTCATTTGGGTAGTCCTCTTCTGAGAACCAGCCAGGAGTGATTGCGCGTCGGAAAAACTGCGTTAAAAGCGGGCTCGGGCTGCTCATTTACAGGGCGTAAACTCCGCGCCCTCGCCCGCTTTTGCCTTGTTTTTCTCTAGCGCACCCACTCCTGAACCGGTTCTAAATGGTTGAAGTGGGCTGCCCTTGGGAGAGCGGGCTAGCGGTTCACCAGAATCGTGAGTCCGCTCGCCCAAGGGGTGCCGCGTCCCGATCTTTGCCGGTTCACTGCACCAATGCCGCGCCCGCGCGGCAGGTTGTTCGGTGTTGCTTGGTGTTGCTCGGTCTGTGTGGGAGCGGCTTTAGCCGCGATTGAGACCCCGCTAAGAGCTATCGCGACTGAAGCGGAGTGCCGCCCAGCCGATCCCACAGAGGCGGCATTGGTGCTACCTGTGTCGCGGCCAAGGCCCCTCCTACAAATACAGAGCAAAAAAAGGGCCGGTCCGAAGACCAGCCCTGGTAGTGCTTAGCTGTTGCTGTTGCTCGGGAAGGCGAATTGCGCCGCCTCGTGAGTGGCGCGCTGCGGCCAGCGCTGGGTGATGGTCTTGCGCTTGGTGTAGAAGCGCACACCGTCCGGGCCGTAGGCTGCGAGGTCGCCGAACAGCGAGCGCTTCCAGCCGCCGAAGCTGTGGTAGGCCACCGGCACCGGCAGCGGTACGTTGACGCCGACCATGCCAACTTCGATCTCGTCGCAGAACAGGCGCGCCGCTTCACCGTCGCGGGTGAACAGGCAGGTGCCGTTGCCGTACTCGTGGTCGTTGATCAGCTTCATCGCCTCTTCCAGGCTGCCGACGCGCACGATGCACAGCACCGGGCCGAAGATCTCTTCCTGGTAGATGGTCATGTCGGCGGTGACGTTATCGAACAGGGTGCCGCCGACGAAGAAGCCGGCTTCGTTGCCCGCTACGCTCAGGCCGCGACCGTCGACCACCAGCTTGGCGCCTTGCGCCACACCAGCGTCAATGTAGCCCTTGACCTTGTCGCGTGCCGCGCCGGTGACCAGCGGGCCCATGTCCAGGCCGCAGGAGGTGCCGGCGCCGATCTTCAGGGCTTCGATCTTCGGTACCAGCTTCTCGACCAGCTTGTCGGCAACCTGATCACCCACCGCCACGACCACGGAGATGGCCATGCAGCGCTCGCCGCAGGAGCCGTAGGCGGCGCCCATCAGGGCATTGACGGTGTTGTCCAGATCGGCGTCCGGCAGGACCACGGCGTGATTCTTGGCGCCGCCCAGGGCCTGCACGCGCTTACCGCGACGGTTGGCCTCGGTGTAGATGTATTCGGCGATCGGCGTGGAGCCGACGAAGCTGATGGCTTTGACTTCCGGCGCTTCGATCAGCGCGTCCACGGCTTCCTTGTCGCCGTTGACCACGTTCAGCACGCCCTTGGGCAGGCCGGCTTCGTGCAGCAGCTGGGCGATCATCAGGGTCGAGCTCGGGTCGCGCTCGGACGGCTTGAGGATGAAGCAGTTGCCGCAGGCGATGGCCAGCGGGTACATCCACAGCGGCACCATGGCCGGGAAGTTGAACGGGGTGATACCGGCAACCACGCCCAGCGGCTGGAAGTCGCTCCAGCTGTCGATGTTCGGGCCGACGTTGCGGTTGTATTCGCCTTTCAGCAGCTCGGGCGCGCCACAGGCGTACTCGACGTTCTCGATGCCGCGCTGCAGTTCGCCGGCGGCGTCTTCGATGGTCTTGCCGTGTTCTTCGCTGATCAGGGCGACGATGGCGTCCTTGTTCTGCTCCAGCAGTTGCTTGAAGCGGAACATCACCTGGGCACGCTTGGCCGGCGGGGTGTTGCGCCAGGCCGGGAAGGCAGCCTTGGCGGTGTCGATGGCGGCGCGCAGGGTGGCCTGGTCGGCCAGCTCCAGCTGACGCACCGGCTCGCCGATGGACGGGTTGAAGACTGCCTGGGTACGACCGTTGCTGTGCACGATCTCGCCGTTGATCAGGTGTCCGATATTGCTCATGGGGCTATCTCTCGTATCTCGACTTAATTGGGTTCAGTCCCCTCTCCCAACGGGAGAGGGGTGGAAGCGGTGCATCAGTCCAGCTTGTTCAGGGTCTCGCCGACGGCGTTGAACAGGCGGTCCAGCTCTTCCGGCTTGGTGTTGAAGGTCGGGCCGAACTGCAGGGTGTCGCCACCGAAGCGCACGTAGAAACCGGCCTGCCACAGGGCCATGCCGGCCTCGAACGGGCGGATGGTCGGGTCGCCGTCACGCGGGGCCAGTTGCAGGGCACCGACCAGACCGCAGTTGCGGATGTCGATCACGTGCTTGCTGCCCTTGAGGCCGTGCAGGACGTTCTCGAAGTGCGGTGCCAGGGCAGCGGACTGCTGCAGCAGGCCGTCGCGCTCCAGCAGCTCCAGGGTGGCCAGGCCGGCGGCGCAGGCGACCGGGTGGGCCGAGTAGGTGTAGCCGTGGGTGAACTCGATCATGTGCTCAGGGGTGGCCTGCTGCATGAAGGTGTCGTAGATCTCCTTGGAGGCGATCACCGCGCCCAGCGGGATGGCACCGTTGGTGATCTGCTTGGCGGCGTTGATGATGTCCGGGGTGACGCCGAAGTATTCCGCGCCGCTCCACTTGCCCATGCGGCCGAAGCCGGTGATCACTTCGTCGAAGATCAGCAGGATGTTGTGCTGGGTGCAGATCTCGCGCAGGCGCTCCAGGTAACCCTTCGGCGGGATGATGGCGCCGGCGGAGCCGGACAGCGGCTCGACGATGACGGCGGCGATGTTGGAGGCGTCGTGCAGTTCGATCAGCTTGAGCAGCTCGTTGGCCAGCTCCACGCCGCCGGTCTCGGCCATGCCCTTGGTGAAGGCCAGGTGCGGCTGCAGGGTGTGCGGCAGGTGGTCGGCATCCATCAGCTGGCCGTACATCTTGCGGTTGCCGCCGATGCCGCCGAGGCTGGTGCCGGCGATGTTGACGCCGTGGTAGCCACGGGCGCGGCCGATGAACTTGGTCTTGGTCGGCTGGCCCTTCAGGCGCCAGTAGGCCTTGGCCATTTTCACCGCGGTGTCGGCGCACTCGGAGCCGGAACCGGTGAAGAACACGTGGTTGAGCTCGCCCGGCATCAGGTCGGCGATCTTCTCGGCCAGCTTGAAGGACAGCGCGTGGCCGTACTGGAAGCCCGGCGAGTAGTCGAGGGTGCCGAGCTGCTTGGCCACGGCCTCCTGGATTTCCTTGCGGCTGTGGCCGGCGCCACAGGTCCACAGACCGGAGAGGCTGTCGAACACGCGACGGCCCTTGTCGTCGATCAGGATGTTGCCTTCGGCGGCCACGATCAGGCGCGGGTCGCGCTTGAAGTTGCGGTTGGCGGAAAACGGCATCCAGTGCGCGTCCAGCTTGAGTTGGCTGGCCAGGGACGGGGTTTCGGTCTGCGGCATGTTCATCGTGGCTCTCCAGAGCGGCACTGTGGTCTTGTTGCAACGAAAGGTGCCACGGGCATAAAGTCACGAAAATCCAAATCTTCGAATATTTACTTTAGCTACGAGTAAACAATGAGCACACGCCGCCAAGACCCGCTGGCCCAGGTCAGTGATTTCGAGATTCGCCTGCTGCGCCTGTTCCGCAGCGTGGTCGAGTGCGGCGGCTTCTCCGCCGCGGAAAGCGTGCTGGGCATCGGCCGCTCGGCGATCAGCCAGCAGATGAGCGACCTGGAGCAGCGCCTGGGCCTGCGCCTGTGCCAGCGCGGCCGCGCCGGCTTCGCCCTGACCGAGGAAGGCCGCGAGGTGTACCAGTCGGCGCTGCAGCTGTTCGGCGCGCTGGAGAGCTTTCGCAACGGGGTCAACGGCCTGCACCGCGAGCTGCGCGGCGAGCTGCACATCGGCCTGACCGACAACCTGGTGACGGTGCCGCATATGCGCATCACCCATGCGCTGGCGCGGCTGAAAGAGAAAGGCCCGGACGTGCGCATCCAGATCCGTATGACGCCGCCCTCGGAAGTGGAACAGGGCGTGCTCGACGGCAGCCTGCATGTCGGCGTGGTGCCGCAGAGCCATCCGCTGTCCGGCCTGGAGTACCAGCCGCTGTACGGCGAGCGCTCGCTGCTGTACTGCGCGGTGGGCCACCCGCTGTTCTACGTGGATGACGAGCAGTTGGCCGAAAGCCGCCTCAACGCCCAGGAGGCCATCGCCCCGACCTTCCGCCTGCCCGCCGAGGTGCAGACCCAGTACCAGGTGCTCAACTGCACCGCCAGCGCCTCGGACCGCGAGGGCATGGCCTTCCTCCTGCTGACCGGGCGCTACATCGGTTATCTGCCGGATCACTACGCGCAGCAGTGGGTGCAGCAGGGGCGCCTGCGCGTGCTCAAACCCAACACCCGGTTCTATGATCTGACCTTGGCCTCGGTGACGCGCAAGGGCCGGCGCCCGCAGCTGGTACTGGAAACCTTCCTCGAAGCCCTCGCCGGCACCGGCGCCTGACAGGAGCAAGCCCCATTCACGCCAAGGATGCACCGCAGCAAGAGGCAGAACAGTTCTTCGCCCAGTTCGCCCACGACTTCGCCGCCGCCGACGGCGCGCTGATCGCCCAGCGCTACGGCCTGCCCTACCTGGCACTCGGCGGCCGGGGCGAAGCACGGGTGTTCACCACTGCGGCGCAGGTCGGCGCCTACTTCCAGCAGGTGCTCGACGACTACTTCCAGCGCGGCTGCCGGGGCTGCCGCTTTCACGAGCTGCAAGCCCAGGCGCTGGGCAGCGGCAATCTGTTCGCCAGCCTGACCTGGGAGCTGACCGATGCCACGGGCGCGGTGCTGCTCAGCTGGCGCGAGTCCTACACCCTGACCCGCACTGACGCGGGGCTGCGCATCCACAGTTCCGCCGATCACGCCGAGTAAGCTGGAACGCCCGTACCACATGGCTTTGCGCCGATTTTCCAGCACAAGCAACTGACCAGAACAGTCGATTTTCTGGCGCACTTCGGCCGACTTCTACCGGTACAGTTGCACTCCCCCTCAAAAAGCACACGTTTTTGACACGCAGGGGTTGTTTCATGACCCGTCGTGGGGTATCTGTGCGCACACGAAACCGATTACTCAGTACGGACTCTCAGATGCCAGCTGCTTCCTCCCCTGCCTCCAGCGCCGACAAGCCCGCCGGCCGCATCCGCCAGAAGAACGAAAAGGCCATCATCGCCGCCGCCGAAGTCGAGTTCGCCCGCCACGGCTACAAGGGCACCAGCATGAACAGCATCGCCCAGGCGGTGGGGCTGCCCAAGGCCAACCTGCATTACTACTTCAGCAGCAAGCTGGGGCTGTACATCGCCGTACTGAACAACATCCTCGATCAGTGGGACGCCACCTTCAGCGGCCTGAGCGCCGAAGACGACCCAGCTGTGGCGCTGTCGCGCTATATCCGCGCCAAGGTCGAGTATTCGCGCACCCAGCCACTGGCCTCGCGCATCTTCGCCATGGAAGTGATCAGCGGCGGGCAATACCTGACCGCCCACTACAACCAGGACTACCGCGACTGGTTCCGCCAACGCTCCGCCGTGTTCCAGGCCTGGATCGACGTCGGCAAGATGGACCCGGTGGACCCCGCCCACCTGATCTTCCTGCTCTGGAGCAGCACCCAGCACTACGCCGACTTTGCCAGCCAGATCAGTCTGTTCACCGGCAAGAGCAGCCTGAAGAAGGCCGACTTCGAGGACGCCGCCAACAACCTCGAACGCATCATCCTCAAGGGTCTCGGCCTGACGCCGCCGACCCGCAGCTGATTCCCTCCGCCTTACGCCTTCATGCCCAAGGCGCCTGCGCCAGCAACGTGGCGCAGCGCTGCTGGAGAAATTCGCGCAGCAGGCGCACCGGCATGCTGAGCTGATCACGATGGGCGCAGATCAGGTTGAGCGGCGTCGACTCGCCCTGCCAGCCCGGCAGCAGTAGTCGCAGGCGCCCCGCCGCCACATCACCGGCCACATCGAGCCAGGACTTGTACACCACGCCCTGCCCAGCCAGTGCCCAGCGCCGCACCACGTCGGCATCGTCGCTGGCGCGGTTGCCGCTCACCGAGAGCACCTGGGTCTGCCTGCCCTGGGTGAAGCTCCAGCGTTCGTGAACCCGGCCACCGAGCATGTACAGCAGACAGTTGTGCCGGCGCAGGTCGTCCGGCTGTTGCGGGGCCGCATGCCGTGCCAGGTACTCGGGCGCGGCACAGAGCACGCGGCGATTGGCACTGGCTACCGCCAGCGCCACCAGGCTGGAGTCTTCCGGTTCGCCGTAGCGCAGGGCCAGATCCACCGGTTGGCGGAACAGGTCGGTGACCCTGTCGCTGAGCAGCAGGCGCAGGCCCAGCTGCGGATGCTCGGCCTGAAAGCCATCGAGCCAGGGCAGCAACACGTTGCGCCCGAAATCCGAGGGCGCGGCCAGTTGCAGCACGCCATCGAGGCGATCCTTGCCACCGGCCAGCTGCTGGCGCCCGGCCTCCAGGCTGGCCAGTGCCGCGCGAGCGTGGGCCAGGTACTGCTCGCCTTCCAGGGTCAGGCGCAGGCTGCGCGTGGAGCGCAGCAGCAGGCGCGTTTGCACCTCCTGCTCGAGGCGCTTGAGGGCGGCGCTGGCCACGGCCGGCGAACAGTCCAGCTCGCGGGCGGCGGCGGACAGGCTGCCCAGTTCGGCGGTGCGCACGAACAGGGCCAGGTCATCGAAACGCAGCACGCGACACTCCTTTTTCAAAAAATAATTGAAAGAGACTCTATGGCAGCCGGGTTTTTCTCGCCAGAAAGATAAAAGAACATGCCGCCAACGCAGACTAAGCTGCATGCCACCGACTTCGCGGAGTGATCAGATGAAAGCCATCGCCTACTACCAGAACCTGCCCATCGACCAGCCCGAGGCGCTGCTCGACATCGAGCTGGCGGCACCTCAGCCCGGCCCGCGCGACCTGCTGGTGGAAGTGCGCGCCATCTCGGTCAACCCGGTGGACACCAAGGTCCGCCGCAACGTGCCGCCGGAAGCCGGCCAGGCCAAGGTGCTGGGTTGGGACGTGGCCGGCGTGGTGGTCGCGGTGGGCGCCGAGGTCAAGCAGTTCCGCCCCGGCGACCAGGTGTTCTACGCCGGTGCCATCGACCGCGCCGGCGCCAACAGCGAGCTGCATGTGGTGGACGAGCGCATCGTCGGGCGTATGCCCGGCTCGCTGGATTTCGCCCGTGCCGCCGCCCTGCCGCTGACCGCCATCACCGCCTGGGAGCTGCTGTTCGATCGCCTGCAGGTGCGCGAGGGCCAGGGCGATGGCCAGAGCCTGCTGGTGCTGGGCGCGGCCGGCGGGGTCGGCTCGATCCTGGTACAGCTGGCGCGCAAACTCACCGGCCTGACCGTGATCGCCACCGCCTCGCGTCCGGAAACCCAGGCCTGGGTACGCGAACTGGGCGCCCACCAGGTCATCGACCATAGCCAGCCACTGGTGCCGCAACTGCAGGCCCTCGGCATTGCCCAGGTGGATATGGTCGCCAGCCTGACCCATACCGACCAGCACTTCGACGAGCTGGTGGAGGCCCTGGCGCCGCAGGGCAAGCTGGCGCTGATCGACGACCCGGTGCAGCTGGACGTGGTCAAGCTCAAGCGCAAGAGCCTGTCGCTGCACTGGGAGTTCATGTACGCCCGTTCGCTGTTCCAGACCACCGACATGATCGAGCAGCACCGCCTGCTCAACCGCGTTTCGCAGCTGATCGACGACGGCGTGCTGCATACCACGCTGGGAGAACACTTCGGCGCAATCAACGCCGCCAACCTGCGCAAGGCCCACGCCCTGCTGGAGAGCGGCCGGGCCAAGGGCAAGATTGTGCTGGAAGGTTTCGTCGATCACGTATGACAAAGTGCCAGCAGCCGCGACGACAGCTACTAGACTGAAGCGAACCCGGAGCGGCCAGGCCGCTCCGGGGGGATGCAATCAGTGACTGTCGAGGGTTCAGGATGCAACCCACCCTTTCCCGCCCGCTGCGTGTGGCTGGGGCCTACCTGGCCTTCAGCATCGCCTGGATATTGCTCGGCGACCTGCTGCTGCAGGCCCTGCCGGTGGATGCGGCGACCCAGGCCATGCTGCAGACCGCCAAGGGCCTGTTCTTCGTCGCCCTCAGCAGCCTGCTGATCCTGCTGCTGTGCCGCCATGAACTGCGTACCCAGCAACAGCTCGAACAGGGCCTGCGCCAGCGCGTGCTGTTGTTACAGCAGACCCAGCGCGATGTCGGCCTGGGCAGCTGGGAATACGACGGCCGCCGACTGCACTGGTCGGCCGAGGCCCTGCGCCTGTTCGAGCGCCCGGACAGCGACAACATCGGCAGCCTCGACGAGCTGCTCAACTGGCTCTACCCGGCCGACCGCAACGCCGTTCAGCGTGCCCTGGATGCCACACTGGAGGCCGGCGCACCGCTGCTGGTCAATGCCCGTCTCAATCGCCCGAACAACGAGACGCCGGTGTGGCTGATGTTGCGCGGCAGCGCAGACGCCGGTGGCAGCGCCCACGGCAGCGTGCAGAACATCAGTACGCAGAAGCGCGACGAACAGGCCCTGCGCGAGAGCGAGCAACGCTTCCGCCAACTGTTCGAGCAGACCCCGCGCATCGCCGTGCAGGGCTACGACCGCGAGCGCCGGGTGATCTTCTGGAACCAGGCCAGCACCCAGCTCTACGGCTACAGCGTGAGCGAGGCCATGGGCCGGCGCCTGGAGGAGCTGATCATTCCACCGGCCATGCAGAGCCAGGTGGTCAGCGCCATTAATTCCTGGATGATCGGCGGCCCGGCCATCCCCGCCGCAGAGCTGACCCTGCGCCACCGCGACGGCAACGAGGTGCACGTCTACTCCAGCCACCTGATCATCCGCAACGCGCGCAACCAGCTGGAGATGTACTGCATCGACATCGACCTGGGTCAGCAGAGAAGTGCCCACCATGACCTGGAAGCCAGCGAAACGCGCTATCGCGAGCTGGTGGAGCAACTGCACGAGGCGATCTTCCTCACCGACACGGGCGGGCGCCTGATCTTTCTCAACCCGGCCTGGCAGACCATCACCGGCTACAGCATCCAGGAAAGCCTCGGCCGGCCGCTGCTGGACTTCATTGAAGAGGACTATCAGGCGCTGCTTGCCGAGCAGGTATCGGCCATCCTCGCGCGCCAGTCCAGCGCCTGGCTCGGCGAGTTGCGCCTGCGCGACGCCAGTGGCCGCCAGCTGTGGGTCTCCCTGCGCCTGGCCGCCGAATCGCAGCACGACCTGGGCCTGCGCGGCAGCCTCAGCGACATCGAGGAGCACCGCAACAGCCAGGCCCTGCAGGAGGCCCGCAACGCCGTGCTCGATCGCATGCTGGCGCAACGGCCACTGCCGGAAACCCTCACCGACATGGCCCTGCGCCTGGAGCGCATCAGCCCGGAGATGCTGGTGGCGGTGCTGCTTGCCGAGCATGACGAACTGCAAGTGCTGGCAGCGCCCAGCCTGCCCGCCAACTACAGCGAGCTGGTCAACGGCTCGCCGGTGCAGCTCGACATGGGCAGCGGTTGCCATGCCGCCGCCAGTGGCGAGCTGACCATCATCGAGGACATCGCCAGCCATCCGAACTGGGTGACGCTGCGCGAACACGCCAGCCTGGCCGGCATACGCTCCGGCTGGTCAATGCCGTTCAAGAGCGACCAGGGCGATGTGCTCGGGGTATTCGCCATCTACTACCGCAACCAGGCTCGCCCCGCCCCGGAAGACATTGCTCTGGTAACCGAATTCACCCGCCTGGCCGGCCTCGCCGTACGCCAGCATCAGCGCACCGCCGAGCGCCTGCAGAGCGAACTGCGCTTTCGCGCCACCTTCGAACAGGCTGCCGTCGGCATCGCCCACCTGGCGCCGGACGGCCACTGGCTGCGGGTCAACCAGCGTCTGTGCCAGATGCTCGGCTACAGCCGCGAGCAGCTGCTGGAGCTGACGTTCCAGGACATCACCCACCCGGATGACCTGCTCAAGGACCTGGAGCAGACCCAGCGCCTGCTGCGCGGCGAGATCAATCGACTGACCCTGGAGAAGCGCTACCTGCGCCGCGACGGCAGCACGCTCTGGACCAATCTGAATGCCACCCTGGTGCGCCACACCAACGGCGAGCCGCACTACTTCATCTCGGTGGTGGAAGACATCGGCCTGCACAAACAGCACGAACTGGCCCTGCGCCAGGCCGCCACCGTGTTCGAAAGTACCCAGGAGGCGGTGGTGATTCTCGATGCCAGGCGGCGCATCATCACCTGCAATCCGGCCTTCAATCAGATCACCGGCCTCAGCTCACACCAGGCCATCGGTCAGCGCCTGCCACTCAAGCCCGGCAATGGCCTGGAGCGTGAGCGCTACCGCAACCTGTGGCGCAAGGTCCGCGATGGCGAGAACTGGCAAGGCGAGCTGAGCGGGCGCCGCCCGGATGGCTCGTCCTTCCCCTTCTGGCTCACCGCCAGCCGGGTACGCGACTGCGACCCCCAGCAGCCGCAATACGTCCTGACCTTCACCGACCTCAGCCAGTACCGCGACAGCCAGGAGCGCCTGGCCCACCTGACCCACTTCGACACGCTCACCGACCTGCCCAACCGCCTCTATGCCCTGGAGCGCCTCGGCCACGCGCTGGAGCACGCCCAGCGCCACAAGGAACGAGTCGCGCTGTTGTACTTCGACCTAGACAACTTCAAGACAATCAACGAGAGCCTCGGCCACAAGGTTGGCGACGAGCTGCTGGTGGCCGTGGCTCGGCGCCTGCAACAACGCCTGCGCAACGAAGACACCCTGGCCCGCCTGAGCAGCGACGAATTCCTGGTGGTAGTGGAAAACCTGCAACGCCCGGAGGAGGCCGCCGCCATCGCCCGCACCCTGATCGAGCTACTGGAGCGCCCCCTGCCGCTGGGCAGCGGTGGGCGCGAGGCCTATCTGAGCGCCAGCATCGGCATCAGCCTGTACCCGGACGACGGCCTGAGCAGCGACGACCTGCTGCGCAATGCCGACAGCGCCCTGCACCAGGCCAAACAGGAGGGGCGTAACACCTATCGTTTCTACACCCAGGGGCTGACCCACCAGGCGCACACCCGCCTGACCCTCGAAGGTCGCCTGCGCCAGGCGCTGAAGCGCAACGAGTTCACCCTGCACTACCAGCCGCTGGTCAACGCCACGGACGGCAGCGCCATCGGCGTGGAGGCGCTGCTGCGCTGGAACAGCAGCGAAGGCATGGTCTCGCCGGCGCAGTTCATTCCCCTGGCCGAGGACACCGGGTTGATCGTGCCCATCGGCACCTGGGTCCTGCGCGAAGCCTGCCGGCAGATGCAGTTCTGGCGTCAGCAGGGCCTGGCCTTGCAGACCCTGGCGGTGAACCTGTCGCCACGCCAGTTCCGCCAGGCCGATCTGGTCCAGCAGGTGCGCGAAGCCCTGCACGACAGCGGCCTGCCGGCCGAGCATCTGGAACTGGAGATCACCGAAGGCGCCCTGATCGAAAACCTCGAACAGACCCAGGCCACCCTGGCCGCCCTCAAGGGCCTGGGTTTGAAGCTGGCCGTCGACGACTTCGGCACCGGCTACTCGTCGCTGGCCTACCTGCGGCGCTTCCCGCTGGACAAACTGAAGATCGACCAGAGCTTCATGCGCGGCGTGCCGGAAGACCAGGCCAACCTGGAAATCGCCGCCACCATCATCGGCCTGGCGCGCAACCTCAAGCTGCGTGTGCTGGCCGAAGGGGTGGAGACCCATGAGCAACTGCAGGCCCTGCGCCAGCTGGGCTGCGAGCAGTGCCAGGGCTACCTGTTCAGCCGCCCGCTGAGCGCCGTGCAGCTGGCCCACTGGCTACGCAGCGGGCATCAGTCGGCGGGTTGATCCAGATCATGGCGGCGCGCCGACTGGCGCCTAGACTGCATGCTCCGGCTCACTCTGGAGAGCAGCGATGGACATCCACATCCGCCCCCTGAAAACCGCCAACGGCACCCGCTGGCAGGTCTGCATGGATCAACATGGCGTCAGCTTTCGCAGCGAAGCCGAAGCGCAGGACTTCGTGCGCGTCCTGGAGGCGCGCCTGAAGGCCCCACATCCCCTGCCCTGGCGCGGCATACCGGCGATACGCAGCGCCAGCTGAGCGGCTCAGAACTCCAGCGACAACTTGCGCGCATGCCGGGCGGTGAAGAACGCCAGCACCACGGTCAACACGCCGCACAACATGATGACCAGCGCCATCGGCCGTGCCGTACCGTCGTGCAGCACACCGACCAGGATCGAAGCTCCCGCCGCCACACAGAACTGCAGCGAACCCATCAGCGCCGAGGCACTGCCGGCCTGGGCGCCCTGCCCGGCCATGGCACAGGCCGAGGCATTGGGCAGGATGCACGATAGGCTGGCCATGCATACGAACAGCGGCAGCAGCAGCGGCCACAGCTGCGCCGGTTGCGCCATGGCCACCAGCAGCAGTCCCAGTGCCGCGCTCAGGTAGACCCAGACCGTGCGCTTGAGCCAGTACCCGGGGCCATGGTGGCGCAGCAGCCAGCCATTGAACTGGGCGGTGAGGATAAAACCGGCGGCATTCATGCCGAACAGCCAGCCGTAGTTCTCCGCCGACACCCCATACAGCTCGATGAAGACAAAGGGCGAGCCGGAGATGTAGGCGAACATGCCGGCCATGGCCACGCCCCCGGTCAGGCCGTGGCCGATCAGCAACGGGTCGCGCAGCAGGCCCCAGTAGCGGCCCAGGGCGCCACTCAGGGGTTGCACCGGCAGCGCGGGCGAGCGCGTTTCCGGCAACCACAGCAGCACGCCGAACAGGCACAAGGCACCGAACAGCATCAGGCCGTGGAAGATCGACTCCCAGCCGAACAGGCGCAGCAGGATGCCGCCGCCCAGGGGCGCCAGAATCGGCGCCACGCCCATGACCAGCATCAGCTTGGAGAACGCCTTGGCCGAAGCCAGCGGGTCGCACAGGTCGCGAACCACTGCCCGCGAGATGACCATGCCGGCACAGCCACCCAGCGCCTGCACGAAGCGCGCAACGATCAGCCACTCCAGACTCTGCGCCAATGCACAGGCCAGCGACGCCAGGACGAACAGCGTCACCCCGACCAGCAGCGGCTTGCGCCGGCCGAAGCGATCGGCCAATGGGCCATAGATCAGCTGACCGAGCGCGACGCCGGCGAAGTAGGACGCCAGCGACAGCTGGACATGCTCGACATCGGTCGCAAAGGCCCTGGCCAGAGCCGGAAAGCTCGGCAGGTAGAAATCGATCGCCATGGGCCCGAAAGCACTGAGGGCGCCAAGGATCAACAGAATACGAAAGCTCATGACTCATCCACTGTGGGGCGTACCCCGGAAAACCAAGGGCGCCCAAGGCCCTGTACGAAAACGCCTGCGCTCGGCGACTTTTCGTAAGGAACCTACAGGCGCCCGGTGCTTGCAACTGCAACTCTGGTACGGCGACTCACCTGGCCGGCCGATCAATGCGGCTCCACGGCCTTGCCCTTCTTCCTGCCCAGCTTCTCGCCCAGGGATTCCACCAGCAGGTAGAACATCGGGATCATGAAGGTGGCCAGCAGGGTCGCGGCCAGCATGCCGCCGATCACCCCGGTGCCGATCGAGTGGCGGCTGGCAGAGCCGGCGCCGGTACTGATGGCCAGCGGCACGCAGCCGAGGATGAAGGCCAGCGAAGTCATCACGATCGGCCGGAAACGCAGCTTGGCCGCCTCGAAGGCCGAATCGAAGATACCCTTGCCCTCGGCGCGCAGCATCACGGCGAACTCGACGATGAGGATGGCATTCTTCGCCGCCAGACCGATCAGGGTCACCAGGCCGACCTGGAAGTACACGTCGTTCTGGATGCCGCGCAGCCACACCGCGAGAATTGCGCCGAACACGGCGAACGGCACCGCGGTGACCACCGCCAGCGGCAGGGTCCAGCGCTCGTACTGGGCGGCGAGAATCAGGAACACCATGATCAGGCCGAATATGAACGCCGTACTGCCCGAACCCTGGGTCGCCACTTCCTGATAGGCGGAGCCGATCCAGCCCAGGCTGTAGTCACTGCCGAGCACCTCGTCGGCGACTTCCTGCATGGCCGCCAGAGCCTGGCCGGAGCTGTAGCCTTTTGCCGGGCCGCCGAGAATCTTGGCCGCCGGGTAGACGTTGAAACGCGCATAGGTGTCCGGGCCGAGGATACGCCGCACCTTGATCAGGGAGGTCAGCGGCACCAGATCGCCACCGCTGGCGCGCACGTAGACCTGGGACAGGTCCTCCGGCTTGCGCCGGAATTCCGACTCCGACTGCAGGCTCACCTGCCAGGTACGTCCGAACAGGGTGAAGTCGTTGACGTAGTAACTGCCGAAGGTCGACTGCATGGCGGTGAACACATCGCTGATCGAGACATCCAGAGCGCGAGCCTTGGTGCGGTCGAGATCGATGTAGTACTGCGGCACGTTGGCACTGAAGGTGCTCTGCACCCCCGCCAGCTCCGGGCGTTTGCTCGCCGCCTCGGTAAACGCCCGCACCTTCTCCGCCAGTTGCTGGACGCTGCCGCCGGCACGATCCTGGATGTAACCCTCGAAACCGCCGGTGGTACTCATGCCGGTAATCGGCGGCGGGTTGAAGCTCATCACCACGCCGTCTTTCTCCGTCATGCCCATGCCCATGAATTCGCGGGTCAGGTTGCGCGCATCGAGTTCAGGTGTGGTGCGCTCCGACCAGTCCTTGAGGGGTACGAAGGACACGCCGGCATTGGTGCGGTTACCGAAGGTGAGTACGTCGAAACCGGCGAAGGTCACCACATCCTCCACCGCCGGGTGCTTCATCAGCTTCTCGGTGAAATCGTGGGTCAAGGCGTCGGTACGATTGACCGAAGCGGCTGGCGGCAGGAAGTAGGCATTGATCACATAGCCCTGATCCTCGTCCGGCACCAGCGAGCCTGGTACCCGCGCGAACAGCAGCACCATCAGGCCGATCATGCCACCGAACAGCAGCAGACCAACCGCCGAGCGCTTGAGGAAGAACGCCACACCGGCGCCATAGCCGTCGGTCATGCGTTCGAAAAAACGGTTGAACAGACGGAAGGGCGCGGCCGGCTCGCTGTGATCCTCCTTCAGCAGCAGGGCGCACAACGCCGGCGACAAGGTCAGGGCGACGATACCGGAGATCACCACGGAGACGGCGATGGTGATCGCGAACTGCTTGTACATCTCACCCGCCAGACCACCGAGGAAGCCCACCGGGACGAACACGGCACACAGCACCAGGACGATGGCGATGATCGGCCCAGTCACCTCCTCCATGGCCTCGATCGCCGCCTCACGCGCGCTGAGTTTCTTGGTGCGCATGACCCGCTCGACGTTCTCGATCACCACGATGGCGTCGTCGACCACGATGCCGATGGCCAGCACCATGCCGAACAGGCTCAGCAGGTTGATCGAGAAGCCCAGGGCGTACATGCCGGCGAAGGTGCCGACCAGCGACACCGGAATGGCCAGCACCGGAATCAGCGTGGCGCGCCAGTTCTGCAGGAAGATGTATACCACCAGCACCACCAGCAACAGGGCCTCGAAGAAGGTGTGGATCACCTCCTCGATGGAGACCTCGACGAACTTGGTGGTGTCGTAGGGGATCTTGTAGGTGATGCCTTCCGGGAAGCGCTTGGCCAGCCGTTCCATGGTGGTGACCACCGCCTCGGCGGTGTCCAGGGCGTTGGCGCCGGGCTGCAGGTAGATACCGAACGCGGCGTTCTGCTGGCCGTTGAGCGAGGTGACCAGGGAGTAGTCCTGCGCGCCCAGCTCGATGCGGGCCACGTCCTTGAGCAGCAGGCTGGCACCCGTCGGGTCGGAGCGCAGGATGACGTTCTCGAACTCTTTGGGATCCTTGAAGCGACCCTGGGTGGTCACCGTGTAGGTGAAGTCCTGCGGTGTCTGCAGCGGTTGCTGACCGAAACTGCCGGCGGCAAATTGCGAGTTCTGCTCACGGATGGCGTTGACCACGTCGGTGGGGGTCAGATCGTACTGCGCCAGCTTGTCCGGCCGCAGCCAGATACGCATCGAGTAATCCTTGGAGCCGAACTGACGGGCATCACCGACGCCGGGAATACGCTTGAGCTCGTCGATCACGTTGATCAACGCATAGTTGGAGATGAATACCGGGTCCTTGGAACCGTCCGGCGAATACAAGGTGATCACCTGGAGAATGTCCGAGGACTTCTTCTCCACCTTCACTCCCTGTCGGCGTACCTCTTCGGGCAGCTTGGCCAGGGCGGCCTGCACCCGGTTGTTGACATCGATGGTGGCCTGATCCGGGTCGCGACCCACCTCGAAGTACACCGACAGACTCATGCTGCCGCTGCTGGCCGAGTTGGACAGCTGGTAGATCATGCCCTCGACGCCGTTGATCTGCTGCTCCAGCGGCGCGGCCACGGTTTCGGCGATGACCTGAGCACTGGCACCTGGATAGCTGGCGGTGACCGAGACCTGCGGCGGCAGGATCTGCGGGTACTGGGCGATGGGCAAGGCGCGCATCGCCGACAGGCCGGCCAGGATGATGACGATGGAAATGACTGCGGCGAACACCGGCCGGTCGATGAAGAACTTGGAGATCACTGGCGGCGCTCCTTATTGCTGCGCGGCGGCAGGCTTGTCCACTATCTTCACCGGGGCATCGGCATGCACCTTGGGCAGTCCTTCGACTATCACCCGGTCACCAGCGGAGAGGCCGCTGTCCACGACCCAGCGGCCGCCAGAAGTCTGCGCAGTGGTCACCGGGCGCATGCGCGCCAGGCCCTGATCATCGACGATGAACACGAAGGTGCCATTGGGGCTCTGCGAGACGGCCCGCTCCGGCACGGTGATGGCGTTGGGCTTGTTGATGCCCTTGATCAGCACGCGCACGAACTGGCCGGGCAGCAGGCTCTGTTCCGGGTTGGGCACCACGGCACGGGCACTGACGGTACCGGTGCTGCGGTCGACCAGGCTGTCGGTGAAGTCCACCTTGCCTTCCAGCGGATAAGTGCTGCCGTCGCCGAACTTGATCACCGCGCTGGCGTGGTACCCCTCGCGCAGCAGGTTGCCGCTCAGCAGGCCGGCGCGGACGCGCTCCACATCGCGGTCCGCGGCGGCGAAGTTGACGTAGATGGGGTCGAGCTGGGTGATCTGGGTCAGCAGGCTGGCATTGGGATCGCCGGCCACCATCAGGCTGCCCTCGGACACCGTTTCCTTGCTGGTGATGCCGGAGATCGGCGCCTTCACCGTGGTGTAGTCGAGGTCGATCTGCTTGGCCTGCACCTCGGCCTTGGCCGCCTCGATATTGGCCTTGCTCTGCTCGAAGTTGGAGATGGCATTGTCCAGCTCGCTCTCACTGGCAAAGCCCTTCTTCTGCAGCTCGCGGATACGCTTGAGATCGCGCTCGGTCTGCCGGTAGCGCGCCTGTTCCTGAGCCAGGGCGCCCTTGGCCCGCCCCAGCGCGGCCTCATAGGGACGTGGGTCGATGCGGAACAGCACCTGGCCCTGCTTGACCTGGCTGCCTTCCTGATAGGTGCGCTCCTGCAGGATGCCGCTGACCTGGGCGCGCACCTGTACCTCACGGTAGCCGGCAGTACGTGCCGCATACTCCAGCTCCAGCGGCACGGTTTCGGTCTTGGCTTCCTCAACCACCACCTCGGGCGGCGGCATCTGCTGCGCACCGGGCTCTGCCGCCTGCAATGAAGAACCAAACAGCAGCCCGAGAGCTAGAGTTCCGAGGGCGAATGGAAGCTGGCGCGCAAGCATGTGTCGTCTCCGTGACTTCGGATCGGGCAATTGCCCGGAAAGGTGCAATGCTAATTACATACACAAATGTCTGTAAACCAAAGTGTGGCGCAAATATCGCTACACTGCGTTCCCCAGCACAGAGCCTAGCCCGAAACCCACGACTCAACATGCGCAGAACCAAAGAGCAAGCCGAACAGACTCGCGTCGCCATCCTCGCGGCCGCCGAGCAGCTGTTTCTGGAAAAGGGCGTCGCCCACACTAGCCTGGAGCAGATCGCGCGCGCCGCCGGCGTCACCCGCGGCGCCGTGTACTGGCACTTCGAAAGCAAGGCCCACCTGTTTCACAGCATGCTCAACCAGGTGCGCCTGCCCCCGGAGCAGATGGCCGAGCGCTTGGGCGACTGCACGGACGGTGACTCGCTGCTGGCCTTGCGCGAGCTGTGTGTGGAAGCTATCGAGAACCTGGCCCGCGACGAGCAGCGGCGGCGCATCTTCACCGTGCTGCTGCATCGCTGCGAATTCACCGATGAATTGCGCGAAGCCAAGGAACGCCACGACGCGTTCATCAACCAGTTCATCGCTCTGGTGGAGAACCTGTTGGCCCAGCCGCACAACCTGGCGCGCCTGCGACCCGGCATGACGCCGCGCCTGGCCGCACGGGCACTGCACGCGCTGATCGTCGGCCTGTTCACCGACTGGACCCGTGACCCGAGCCTGTTCGACCCGCTCGCCGACACCGGCCCGCTGATCGATGCGCAACTGCATGGCCTGTTGCGCGAGTGGCAGCCGCCAACCTCTTAGCAGGGCTGGCGCACAGGGGCACCCCAGGACAAGGTGACCCCAAGGGCTATCAAGCCGCGTCGGCCTCGTAGCCCTTGTCGCGAATGGCCTGCAGCAAGGCCTCCAGGCTCTGCCGCCCCTCAACCTGAACCTCGCCGGCGCCGAGGTCGATCTGTACCTGCGCCGCCGGGTCGCCAGCCTGCAGCGCACGGGTGATGGCGCGTACGCAGTGGCCGCAGGACATGCCGGAAACTTTCAGAACATGCATGGTGTGTACCTCTTGCTCGGGTGACAGTGAGCCTCCAACGGGCTCTGCAACCAGCCTCAGGCCTGCCACGATGGCAAGGTCAAGCCCGCGACTTGTCCTGCGCGCCGGCCTGGACCAAGCTGCTGGGAGACTCGGAGATTGCCGCATGCGCCTATTACCCGCCCTGCTCTGCCTGTTGTGCCTGCCCGCTCTGGCCGACGAAATGGTGCCGGAGCCACCCGCCGCACCCACCAATCCGGTGCAGATGGCGCCGATACCGCTGGCGCCCATGACCCTGTCGGCGCCCATCGACTACGGCGTGCTGACGGTGTCGCGCGAGCGCCTGGAAGTCTCCACCCCCTGCGACATCGGCCTGTACCTGCAGGGCAACCTGGCGGCGCGCTTGTACCAGGGCCAGTCGGTGACGCTCAACCTGCCGCCGGGTGAGGTTCAGGTGCGTCTCGGCCAGCTCGGCGGTGGCGCCTGTCAGCCGCGCTTCGAGCAGCTGCGCAGCCAGACCCTGCACATCAATACCGGCGAGGTGCTGAAGTACCGCATCGCCATGGACGCCAACGGCATACGCCTGATCCCGGCGCCGCTGAATTACTGAGTGCGGCATCGCACCGCTTGACCTTACCCAGGCGGCAAGGTTGATCCTAGGGGCATATCCATTGGAGTCGTCCCGATGAGCAATCTGCAGACCTTCGACATCCCCATTCGCGGCATGACCTGCGCCAGCTGTGCCGGACGCGTCGAGCGCGCCCTGCGCCAGGTGCCCGAGGTGCAGCAGAGCAGCGTCAACCTGGCCAGCGAACAGGCCCGGGTAACGGCGCCGCGCGAGCGCCTCGACGAACTGCTGGCCGCCGTCGACCACGCCGGTTACTCGGTGCCGCTGCAGCGCCTGGAACTGTCCATCAGCGGCATGACCTGCGCCAGCTGCGTCGGCCGCATCGAGCGCGCCCTGAGCAAGGTGGCGGGCGTGCGCAGCGTCAGCGTCAACCTGGCCAGCGAGCGGGCCCATGTCGAACTCTTGCAGGGCACGGCCAGCAACGCCCTGCTCGCCGCCGTGGAGCAGGCCGGCTACCAGGCCAGCCTGGTTAGCACCGACAAACGCGCGGACAGCGGGCTGCAGAGGGAGCGCCTGCACCTGTTCCTCGCCCTGCTGCTGGCAGCGCCCCTGATGCTGCCGATGTTCGCCGAATGGGCCGGCCTGCACTGGATGCTGCCGCCCTGGGTGCAGTTCGCCCTGGCCACGCCGGTGCAGTTCGTCCTCGGCGCGCGCTTCTACAAGGCCGCCTGGAAGGCCATACGCGCCGGCAGCGGCAACATGGACCTGCTGGTGGCCCTCGGCACCAGCGCCGGCTATGGACTGAGCCTGTACCTGTGGGCCAGTGCGGGTGAGCATCCGCCACACCTGTATTTCGAGGCCTCGGCCGTGGTCATCGCCCTGGTGCTATTAGGCAAGTACCTGGAGAGCCGCGCCAAGCGCCAGACCGGCGCCGCCATCCGCGCCCTCGAAGCATTGCGCCCGGAACAGGCCACACGGCTGATCGACGGCCACGAAGAAAGCGTCGCCATTACCGCCCTGCAACTGGGCGATCAAGTCGTCGTGCGCCCCGGCGAACGCTTCCCGGTAGACGGCGAAGTGCTCGAAGGCCACAGCCAGGCCGACGAGGCGCTGATCAGCGGCGAAAGCCTGCCACTGAGCAAGGGGCCGGGCGATCCGGTGATCGGCGGCGCCATCAACGGCGAAGGCCGGCTGATCGTGCGCGCCACAGCCCTGGGTGGAGAAAGCGTGCTGGCGCGCATCATTCGCCTGGTGGAGGACGCCCAGGCCGCCAAGGCACCGATCCAGAAGCTGGTAGACCGCATCAGCGCGGTGTTCGTCCCGGTCGTGCTGCTGATCGCCCTCGCCACCCTGGGTGGCTGGCTGCTGGCCGGCGCCGGCCTGGAACAGGCACTGATCAATGCCGTGGCGGTGCTGGTCATCGCCTGCCCCTGCGCCCTCGGCCTGGCCACGCCGGCGGCGATCATGGCCGGCACCGGTGTGGCCGCGCGCCACGGCATTCTGATCAAGGATGCCGAAGCCCTGGAACTGGCCCAGCAAGTCTCGGTGGTGGCCTTCGACAAGACCGGCACCCTCACCTCCGGCCAACCGCGCATCGTCCATCTGGCCACCATGGGTGGCGAAGAAACCGAGCTGCTGCGCCTGGCCGGCGCCCTGCAACAGGCCAGCGAGCACCCGCTGGCGCATACCGTACTCAAGGCCGTCGAGGAACGCACCATCACCCTGCCGGCCGTAACGGCCAGTCAGGTGCTGGCTGGCCGCGGTATACGTGGCGAGGTGGAAGGCCAGGTGCTGGCCCTGGGCAACCAGCGCCTGCTCGATGAATTGAGCCTGAGCAGCGACCTGCAGGAAAACGCCACGACCTGGGAAGCCGAGGGCCGCACCCTGTCCTGGTTGCTGCAACTGCAGCCGCAGCCGCAGGTAATGGGCCTGCTGGCCTTCGGCGACAGCCTCAAGGAAGGCGCGCAACCGGCCATCGCCGAGCTGCACCGACGTGGCATCGAATGCCACCTGATCAGCGGCGACAACGCCGGCAGTGCCAACGCAGTCGGCCGCGCCCTGGGCATCGATCAGGTGCACGCCCAGGTGCTGCCAGCGGACAAGGCCGCGCACATCGCCGCGCTGAAACAAGACGGCACGCACGTAGCCATGGTCGGTGATGGCATCAACGACGCCCCGGCCCTGGCCGCCGCCGATGTCGGCATCGCCATGGGCGGTGGCACCGATGTGGCCATGCATGCTGCCGGCATCACCCTGATGCGCGGCGACCCGCGTCTGGTACCGGCCGCCCTGGAAATCAGCCACCGCACCTGGCGCAAGATCCAGCAAAACCTGTTCTGGGCCTTCGTCTACAACCTCGTGGGCATCCCACTGGCCGCAGCCGGCCTGCTCAACCCCATGGTCGCCGGCGCCGCCATGGCGCTGTCCAGCGTCAGCGTGGTGAGCAATGCCCTGCTGCTGAATACCTGGAAGCCAGAACAGTAATTGGGTGAACCATCTTCACTCCGGCACCTCGACACGCACCCGCACCGCGTCGTGGCGCCAGTATTCCACGTCGCAGTCAATGATCCGTCCATGCTGGTCGCGATTGACGCGGGTAATGCACAGCGCCGGGCTACCCGGTGCCGCCTTCAGGTTGGCTGCGGCGTCGGCAGGCAGGGCCGTCGGCAGTATGTCGAAGGCCACGCGCCCGTAATGAATGCCGTACTGGCTCTCGTACATCTCGGTCAGCGAGGCGGTCAGGTCGTTATCGAGGATGCCGGGGAAATAGGCCGGGTTCAGGTAATGCTCGACATACAGCACCAGACGACTGTCGATACGCCGCACCCGACGAATCTGCTGTACCGCCGATAACGCCGGCAAGCCCAGACGCGCACAGATATCCACTGGCGCCGGCATCAGTCGCGCACTCAATACCTCGGTGGACGGTACCCGCCCCTGCTCGCGGACCATGGCATGGAAGTGGCTGCGCACCAGCGGGTTGTAGTCCAGCCGCCGCGGTGAAACGAACCAGCCACGTCGTTCCTCGCGATAGATCAGTCCCTCCGACTCCAGTTGCCCGAGCGCCTCGCGCAGGGTGATGCGCGTGGTTTCGAACAGCTCGCTGAGCTTGCGCTCAGCCGGTAGCTTGCCGCCTTGCGGCAGCAGGCCATGGTCAATCTGCTCCTGTAGCGCACGGCAGATGGCGGTGACGGTGCGAGGCGCTTCTTCGCGCATGCATTTCTCCATTCTGGAATAGACCAGCACCAGGAAGGTGCATGGCCGCTGGGCAGTGGCGCCATGCTAGGCAGCCTATATGACTGATAGATGACAACTCCAGCGGCTGTCCACATACCTGCATGCCGCGTGCCATGGTTATCGGCACAAATCAGGTAAATCAGTTACTTAGCCATGGTCTACGCTTTCCTGCGCGGTGCGCCGGATGAAGATCGCCGCTCACTCGCCATAAAAGCGTCACAAAAGGCCTCTAGATTTGGCCTGGGTCTTGCTGATCTAGACCAACCGTTCATCTGACAAGGAGCTCCACATGAAACGCCTGCTGCTGGCTTCACTGATGGGATCGGCCATTGTTCTGGGCAACCAGGCCATGGCCAGCGACGACTTGAAAGCACTGGAACAAGCCGCCCGCGCCGAGGGCGAAGTGAACAGCGTCGGCATGCCCGACAGCTGGGCCAACTGGAAAGACACCTGGGTCGACCTGGGCAAGCTGTATGGCCTCAAGCACATGGACACCGACATGAGCTCGGCCCAGGAAATCGCCAAGTTCGATGCCGAGAAAGACAACGCCACCGCCGATATCGGTGACGTCGGCGCGGCCTTCGGCCCCATTGCCGTACAGAAAGGCGTGACCCAGCCCTACAAGCCGAGCACCTGGGAGCAGATCCCGGCCTGGGCCAAGGATCAGGACGGCCACTGGATGCTGGCCTACACCGGCTCCATCGCCTTCATCGTCAACAAGCAACTGGTCAAGCAGCCGCCCAAGTCCTGGGCCGAACTGAAGCAGGGCAAATACAAGGTCGCCATCGGTGATGTCAGCGCCGCCGCCCAGGCGGTCAACGGTGTACTGGCTGCAGCCATCGCCAACGGCGGCGACGAGAAGAACATCCAGCCGGGACTGGACTTCTTCGCCGACATCGCCAAGCAGGGCCGCCTGTCGCTGTCCAACCCGACCATCCAGACCCTGGAGAAAGGCGAAGTGGAAGTCGGCGTGGTGTGGGACTTCAACGGTCTGAGCTACCGCGACCAGATCGACCCGAGCCGTTTCGAGGTACTGATCCCGTCCGATGGCTCGGTGATCTCCGGCTACACCACCGTGATCAACAAGTACGCCAAGCACCCGAACGCGGCCAAGCTGGCGCGCGAGTACATCCTCAGCGACGCCGGCCAGATCAACCTGGCCAAGGGCAACGCCCGGCCGATCCGCGCCGAGCACCTGACCCTGCCGGCCGAGGTGCAGGCCAAGCTGCTGCCCAACGAGCAGTACGCCAAGGTCCAGCCGATCAAGGATGCCGCCGCCTGGGAAGCCACCTCCAAGGCCCTGCCGCAGCTGTGGCAGGAAAACGTGATCATCGAAATGCAGTAAGCGGTACTTCCGAGGGCGAGCCCCGTCACTGGACTCGCCCTCGGATGCCTCTGGAGAAACTCGATGAAGCACAAAGTCATTCTGGTGGTCCTGGATGGCCTCAACTACGAGGTCGCCCGGCATGCCCTGGGCCATCTGCAAGCTTACTGCGGCGCCGGCCGCGCCATGCTGTACAAGCTCGAATGCGAGCTGCCCGCACTGTCGCGGCCGCTCTACGAATGCATCATGACCGGCGTGACGCCGATCGACAGCGGCGTGGTGCATAACGATGTGGTGCGCCTGTCCAAGGAACGCAGCATCTTCCACTATGCCCGCGAGGCCGATCTGACCACCGCTGCGGCGGCCTATCACTGGATGAGCGAGCTGTATAACCGCGCGCCCTTCGTCGCCGCCCGCGACCGCCACACCCACGACGCGGCGCTGCCGATCCAGCATGGTCACTTCTATTACGTCGACCACTATCCGGACTCGCACCTGTTCGCCGATGCCGAAAGCCTGCGCCTGGCGCATACACCGGATTTTCTGCTGGTGCACCCGATGAACATCGACGACGCCGGGCACAAGCACGGCCTCGACTCACCGCAATATCGCAACAGCGCGCGCATGGCCGACGTCATCCTCGCCGACTATCTGCAGGGCTGGCTGGATGCCGGTTATCAGGTGCTGGTGACCGCCGACCACGGCATGAACAACGACCGCTCGCACAACGGCCTGCTGGCCGAAGAGCGCGAGGTACCACTGCTGGTATTGGGCGAAGCCTTCAGCCTCGACCCGCACGCCCGCCCACGGCAGACCGAGCTATGCGGCACCGTCTGCACCCTGCTCGGCGTGGCCCACGACAAACCCCTGTGCAAGGAACTGCTCAAGTGACAGTCGCACTACGCGGCAAATGGTTGGCCCTGTTGTGCCTGCTGCCCTTTGCCGTCTTCTTCTTCGCCTTCCAGATCGCCCCGCTGTTGTGGGTCGCCATCAACAGCCTGATTGTCGGTGACGCCTGGAGCCTGGGTAACTTCAGCAAGATCTTCGCCTCCAAGTTCTACCTGCAGGCGATCAAGCACAGCCTGCAGATCGCCTTCTGGTCGAGCCTGTTCGGCATCATCATCGCCATCCTCGGCAGCTATTCGCTGCACCAGGTGGACTCGAAGCTGCGCGACTTCGTCATGGCCTTCTCCAACATGACCAGCAACTTCGCCGGCGTGCCGCTGGCCTTCGCCTTCATCATCCTGCTCGGCTTCAATGGTGCGCTGACCCTGCTGCTCAAACAGGCCGGGCTGATCGAGGACTTCAACCTCTACTCCAAGGCCGGGCTGATCGTGCTCTACACCTACTTCCAGATTCCCCTCGGCGTGCTGCTGCTCTACCCCGCCTTCGATGCCCTGCGCGAGGACTGGCGCGAGTCGGCCCAGCTGCTCGGCGCAGGTACCTTGGACTTCTGGCGCCATATCGGCCTGCCGGTGCTGACCCCGGCGCTGCTCGGCACCTTCGTCATCCTGCTGGCCAACGCCCTGGGCGCCTACGCCACGGTGTACTACCTGACCACCGGCAATTTCAACGTGATGCCGATCCGCATCGCCGGCCTGGTGGCTGGCGACATCAGCCTAGACCCCAACCTGGCCAGCGCCCTGGCCATGGTCCTGGTCGGCCTGATGGCGCTAATCACTGCAGTCCACCAGTGGCTGCTGCGCAGGAGTTACCACGATGCGCGCTGAAGCCCGACCCGCTGCCCTCTACCACCGCGTGGTGGTCTGGCTACTGTTCCTGATCCTGCTGCTGCCACTGGCCGCGACCTTTCTCTACTCCATCTCCACCAGCTGGTCGGCGACCATCCTGCCGGATGGCCTGACGCTCAAGTGGTATCTGGCGCTGTGGAGCGACAGCCGCTTTCTCGCCGCCTTCGGTCAGTCGCTGCTGGTGTGCTTCGGTGCACTGCTGCTGGCGATAGTGCTGATCCTGCCGCTGCTGTTCGTGGTGCACTACCACTTCCCCAGGCTCGACGCGCTGATGAATATCCTCATCCTGCTGCCGTTTGCCGTACCACCGGTGGTGTCCTCGGTGGGCCTGTTGCAGGTGTACGGCTCCGGCCCGCTGGCGATGGTCGGCACGCCGTGGATCCTGATCGGCTGCTACTTCACCGTGGCGCTGCCGTTCATGTACCGGGCCATCACCAACAACCTGCAGGCGATCAACCTGCGCGACCTGATGGACGCCGCCCACCTGCTCGGCGCCAGCACCTGGAAGGCCGCCTTTCTGGTGGTGCTGCCCAACCTGCGCAACGGCTTGATGGTGTCGCTGTTCCTCTCCTTCAGTTTCCTGTTCGGTGAGTTCGTGTTCGCCAACCTGCTGGTCGGCACCCGCTACGAGACCCTGCAGGTTTACCTGAACAACATGCGCAACAGCAGCGGCCACTTCAACAGCGCACTGGTCATCTCCTACTTCTTCTTCGTACTGGTCTTCACCTGGGCGGCAACCCGCCTGAATAAGGACAAGGCATGAGTTACCTCTCCATTCGCAATCTGCACAAAAGCTACGGCAGCACCTCGATCTTCAGCGACATCAACTGCGAGATCGCCCAGGGCGAGTTCGTCACCCTGCTCGGCCCCTCCGGCTGCGGCAAGTCCACCCTGCTGCGCTGCATCGCCGGCCTCACCGAAGTGGATGGCGGACAGATCCTGCTCGGCGAAGAAGACCTGGTGCCACAGGCACCACAGAAACGCGGCATTGGCATGGTGTTCCAGAGTTACGCGCTGTTCCCCAACATGACCGTGCAGCAGAACGTCGCCTTCGGCCTGCGCATGCAGAAGGTCGGCAAGGACGAGACCGCGCAGCAGGTCGCCGAAGTGCTGCGCCTGGTGGAACTGGGCGACTTCGCCGCGCGCTACCCGCACCAACTTTCCGGCGGCCAGTGCCAGCGTGTGGCGCTGGCTCGCTCGCTGGTCACCCGCCCGCGCCTGCTGCTGCTCGACGAGCCGCTGTCGGCGCTCGACGCGCGCATCCGCAAGCACCTGCGCGAGCAGATCCGCGCCATCCAGCAGGAGCTGGGCCTGACCACCATCTTCGTCACCCACGACCAGGAAGAAGCGCTGACCATGAGCGACCGCATCTTCCTTATGAACGCCGGTAAGATCGTCCAGAGCGGCGATGCCGAGACCCTCTATACCTCTCCGGTGGATGCCTTCGCGGCCGGTTTCATCGGCAACTACAACCTGCTCGACGCCGACGCCGCCAGCCGCCTGCTGCTACGCCCGGTGCACAAGCGCATCGCCATTCGCCCGGAAGCCATCCAGCTGCACGACAGTGGCGCCATTGCCGCCGAAGTGCTCGGTCACAGCCTGCTCGGCAACGTGGTGCGCTACAGGGTGTCGGCCAACGGTGTGGAGCTGCTGGTCGATGTCCTCAACCGCAGCGAAGGCGCGCTGATCGGCAAAGGCCAGTGCATCGGCCTGACCATAGACCACGACGCGATCCGGGAGGTGGCGTGATGGCCCTGGCGATCTTCGACCTCGACGAGACCCTGATCCACGGTGACTGCGCCTCGCTGTGGGCGCAGCATATGGCCGCCATCCAGTGGGTGGATGCTGACAGTTTCCTCGCCCGCGAACAGGAGCTGATGACGCTCTACTCCAGAGGCGAGCTGGCCATGGAGGACTACATGGCCTTCACCCTGTCACCGCTGGTCGGGCGTACCCCGGAAGAGGTCGAATTCATCGTCGGCCCCTTCGTCGAGGACGCCATCGAACCGATCATCTATTCCGACGCCATGCGTTGCCTGGCCAGCCATCGCGCCGCCGGCGACCGCCTGCTGGTGATCTCCGCCTCGGCGCATTTCCTGGTCAGCGCCATCGCCGAGCGTCTGGGAATAGACGAGGTGCTGGCCATCGACTGCGAACTGCAACACGGCTGCTACAGCGGCAGGACCCAAGGCGTGCTGACCTACCGCGAGGGCAAGGTCACCCGCCTGCAGGCCTGGCTCGCCGAGCAGGGCGAGACGCTGGCCGCGGCGCACTTCTACTCGGACTCGCGCAACGACCTGCCGCTGCTGCAACAGGTACCGCACCCTCATGCGGTCAACCCCGACGCGACGCTCAGGGCCCATGCCGAGCAGCATGGCTGGGAGATCCTCAGCTGGAAGTAAACCAGGAGCGCGCTCTGCTCGCGACGCCGGCGCACGGCACTGCTTCGCGGGCAGAACCCAGTTCTGGCCAGATCACCCTCAACTCAGGCTTTCGTCGAGCAGCAACACCAGCTTGCCATTGACCTGGTTGCTGGCCAGCGCGGCGAAAGCCGCTTCTGCATCCTTCGCCGCGTAGGCCTGTTCCAGTTGCGGTTTGAGCCGGCCCTCGGCGAACAGCGGCCAGACATGATGCTGCAGGTCGGCCAGCAACTCGGCCTTGAACTGTTCGTCGCGGTTGCGCAGGGTCGAACCGATCAAACGGGCGCGTTTGCCCAGCAGTTGCGCCATGTCCAGCGGCGCCTTGCTGCCACCCATCAGACCAATGCATACCCAGCGCCCGTCGAGCGCCAGCAACTGCAGGTTGAACTCGGCATAGCTGGCGCCTACCGGGTCGAGGATCGCATCGTAAGGACCGAAGTCGCGCAGGCTTTCCAGCTCCTCGCCGCGGATGGCACCGCCCTGGGCGCCCAAAGCCTCGCAATAGGCCAGGCGCTCGGCCGAGCCGACGCTGACCCAGCAGGGGTTGCCGAAGGCCTTGCACAACTGGATGGCCGCAGAGCCCACGCCGCTGGCACCGGCATGCAACAGCACCTTCTCGCCCGGCTTGAGCGCGGCCAGCTGGAACAGGTTGAGCCAGGCGGTGGCATACACCTCGGGCAACGCGGCCGCCTCGACCAGGGAAACGCCTTCCGGCACCGGCAACGCGTGGCGCGCGTCGACCAGCACCTCCTCGGCCATACCACCGCCCGCCAACAGGGCGCACACCCGCTCGCCGACCTGCCACTGGCTGCCGGCACCGGCCTCGACCACCACGCCCGAGCACTCCAGGCCCAGCGTGTCACTGGCCCCCGGCGGTGGCGGGTAATGGCCGGCACGCTGCAGCAGGTCGGCACGATTCAATCCAGCCGCCGCAACACGAATGCGGACCTGGCCCACATCACAGCCAGGAAGCTCCCGTTCCACCCACTCCAACTGCCCCTCGACGCCTTGCAATGCCTTCATGCTGCCTCCATAGTGAATGAGACCCCGGCGTAGACGGCATGCGGCTTGCGTCGTCCAGCGCTGGGTTTTTGCATTTTGCCGCTCGGCTCCAACGGAACCGGCGCCCTACTAGACGGCCTAATATGCGTTATCACCAGCCTTCGCGTCGAACCACTATGCAGCGTTTTCTTCCCGCCACCGCCCTCGCTCTGCTTATCGGCCTGCACAGCCTGCCCGCCGCGGCCAAGGCCGCCGCCGAGAACTGGGCCTACCTGCAACCGGATCGCGAACAGGTGATTGCCAGCCTCAACGTGGTCGAGCTGCTCAAGCGCCACCACTACAACAAGCCCCCGCTGGACGATGCCCGCTCGGAGAAAGTCTACGAGGGCTACCTGAAGATGCTCGACCCGGCACGCAGCTATTTCACCGCCGGCGACATCGAGAAGTTCGACCGCTGGAGCAAGCGCTTCGATGATCTGCTCAAGAGCGGCGACTTGGAACCCGGCTTCCTCATCTACCGCACCTACCTGCAGCGCTCCGAAGAACGCCTCGACTATGTCGAAGCCCTGCTGCAGAAGGGAGTCGACGCCTTCGATTTCAGCATCGACGAAAGCCTGCTGGTCGATCGCAAAGATGCGCCTTGGGCCAAGGACAACGCCGAACTGGATGACCTTTGGCGCAAGCGGGTCAAGGATGAAGTGTTACGCCTGAAGATCGCCGGCAAGGCGCCCAAGGACATCCAGGAGCTGCTGCTCAAGCGCTACCACAACCAGCGCAAGCGCCTGGCCCAGACCCGTGGCGAGGATGTGTTCCAGGCCTACATCAACGCCTTCGCGCAGACCTACGATCCGCACACCAACTACCTCTCCCCGGACAACGCGGAGAACTTCGACATCAACATGAGCCTGTCGCTGGAAGGCATCGGCGCCGTGCTGCAGAACGACAACGAGTACGTCAAGGTCGTGCGCCTGGTACCGGCCGGCCCGGCAGAGAAGAGCAAGCTGATCGCTCCGGCCGACAAGATCATCGGCGTCGCCCAGGGCGACAAGGAAATGGTCGACGTGATCGGCTGGCGCCTGGACGAAGTGGTCAAACTGATTCGCGGCCCGAAAGGCTCCAAAGTGCGCCTGGAAGTGATCCCGGCGACCAACGCGCCGAGCGACCAGACCAGCAAGGTGGTGACCATCGTCCGCGAAGCGGTCAAGCTCGAGGAGCAGGCCGCACAGAAATCGGTGCTGAAGCTGCAGCACGAGGGTCGTGAGTACAAGCTCGGGGTGATCAAGGTTCCAGCCTTCTACCTCGACTTCAAGGCCTATCGCGCCCAGGACCCGAACTACAAGAGCACCACCCGCGACGTGAAACGCCTGCTCGGCGAACTGAAGAAGGAACAGGTCGACGGCGTGGTCATCGACCTGCGCGACAACGGCGGTGGCTCCCTGCAGGAGGCTACCGAGCTGACCGGCCTGTTCATCGACCAGGGCCCCACCGTGCTGGTACGCAACAGCGACGGCCGCGTCGACGTGCTCGCCGACGAAGAGCCCGGTGTGTTCTACAACGGCCCGATGGCCGTGCTGGTAGACCGCCTGTCCGCCTCTGCCTCGGAAATCTTCGCCGGTGCCATGCAGGACTACCACCGCGCGCTGATTCTCGGCGGCCAGACCTTCGGCAAGGGCACGGTGCAGACCATCCAGCCGCTCAACCACGGCGAGCTGAAACTGACCCTGGCCAAGTTCTACCGGGTTTCCGGGCAGAGCACCCAGCACCAGGGGGTACTGCCGGATATCGCCTACCCGGATATCGTCGACACCAAGGAAATCGGCGAGAGCGCCCTGCCCGAAGCCATGCCCTGGGACAGCATCAAGGCGGCGGTGAGCCCCGACAGCAATCCCTACAAGCCCTTCCTGGCCGAACTTAAGGCGCGCCACGATTCGCGTACCGCGAGCAATCCGGACTTCGTCTTTACCCGTGATCGCCTGGCCCTGTCCCAGCAACTGATGGCCGAGACCAGCGTCAGCCTCAACGAGGCCAAACGCCGCGCTCAGCACGCCGATATCGAGAAGCGCCAGCTGGCCCTGGAGAATGCCAAGCGCAAGGCCAAGGGCGAGGAGCTGCTCAAGGAGATCAAAGCGGAAGACGAGGATGCCGCCCCGGTCGAGCCGGAGAAGACCAAGCCGGAAGACGACGCTTACCTGGCCGAGAGCGGACGCATCCTGATCGACTACCTGGGCCTGGAGGCAACCCTGGCCAAGCATTGACGGCACGCCACGCAAGGCGTCATCAAACAGTCATTGAACTGTCGTGAAATAAGGGCCGGTAGCGATACCGGCCCTTTTCTTTTCCGGCAGATCGAGACACCTCATGACCGTCACCGAGCAGTTGAGCGCCCTGGAATCCATCCTCGCTCACGGCGACCTTCACAGCCTGTTCCAACCCATCGTCAGCCTGTCCGAGCGGCGCATCCTCGGCTACGAGGCCCTGACTCGCGGCCCGTCGAACAGCCCTCTGCACGCCCCCATCGCCCTGTTCAGCGTGGCCCGTAACGCTGGCCGCCTGAGCGAGCTTGAGCTGCAGGCCCGCAAGAGCGCCTGCCGGCGCTTTCGCGAACAGAACCTCAACGGCAAGCTGTTTCTCAACGTATCGCCGGAATCGCTGCTGGAGCCTAGCCATCAGCCAGGCCGCACCCTGAAACTGCTGCAGGACTACGGCATTCCGCCCGACCAGGTGGTAATCGAACTCACCGAGCAGGCGCCGATCGATGACTTCACCCTGCTCGACACCGCCCTGCACCACTACCGCGCCATGGGCTTCTCCATTGCCCTGGACGACCTCGGTGCCGGTTATTCCAGCCTGCGCCTGTGGTCCGAGCTGCGCCCTGACTACGTGAAAATCGACCGTCACTTCATCGATGGCATTCATCAGGATGCGGTCAAGCGTGAATTCGTCGACTCCATCCTGAAAATGGCCCGCGCTTCGCGCGCCCAGGTGATAGCCGAAGGCATCGAGCTGGCCGAAGAACTCTCCACGCTGATCGAGATGGGTGTCGACCTGGTGCAGGGCTACCTGCTCTGCCGCCCCCAGGAGCAGCCGCCGCGAGATGCGCAGAAACTGCTGCCGCGCCTGGATCATCTGGCGCCCGCACTGGGGGAAGACAGCAGCGACCTCTCCGCCCTGCTCAACGAACAGCAGGCAGTCCCCCAGGACACCGCTATCGCCGTGGTGCTGGAAGCCTTTCGCGCCCAGGCCAACCTCAACTCCCTGGCCGTGCTCGACGAACAGCAGCAGCCGGTGGGCATCGTGCACCGCCACTCGTTGTCGGATGCCCTGCTCAAGCCTTTCGCCACCGACCTGTTCGCGCGCAAGCCGATCAGCCGACTGATGAGCGAGGACTTCCTCGCCGTGGATATCGGCCAGTCGCTGCAGCAGGTCAGCCGCCTGCTTACCAGCCGCGCCCGCCAGCGCATGGAGGAAGACTTCATCATTATTCAGCAGGGCCGCTACCGCGGCCTGGGCCGGGTGATCGATGTGCTCAAACTGATTACCGAGCTGAAGATCCAGCAGGCCCGCCACGCCAACCCGCTGACCCTGCTGCCGGGCAACGTACCGATCCAGCAATGCCTTGCCCGGCTGCTGCAGCAAGGTCGCGAAGCCGTGGTCTGCTACGTGGATATCGACAGCTTCAAGCCGTTCAACGACCTCTACGGCTACGCCAAGGGCGACGAGGTGCTGCTATGCCTGGCACAGTGCCTGAACGAGCGGGTCGACCCCAGCCGCGACTTCGTCGGCCATATCGGCGGCGACGACTTTCTTCTGGTGCTGGGTTCGCACGACTGGCGCAAGCGCCTCAATCAACTACTGGAAGACTTCCAGGCGCAGTGCCGACGCTTCTACCGCGAGGAACACCTGCAAGCCGGCTGCTTCGTCAGCCACAATCGCCAGGGCAAACGCGAGGAGTTTCCGCTGCTGTCGCTTTCGGTTGGCGTGGTGCACTTGCATCCACAGAGCTGCCAGCAGCTGGACGCCAGCCAACTGGCCGGGCTGGCCTCGGAAGCCAAGCGTCACGCCAAGGCCGTGCCGGGCTACAGCCTGCACATACTCGACACCCTCAGCCTGTCGGCCTGATACCAAGCCGCTCGGCACGTCGCTCATACTGCTCGGCCAGGCCGGCATCGACCTCCAGCCCCGGCCCACCCTCGCGATAGAGTTGGGCCAGGCGCTGCGCCGCCAAAGGATGTCCGGCGTCGGCAGCCAGTGCCCACCAACGTGCGGCAGTCAAAGCGTCGGGCGCCTGGCGACTGTCGCCGGTCAACGCCTGTACGCCGACCTGATAGGCCGCCTTGCCATCCCCACCCTCGGCAGCCTGGCGCAACAGGCGCAAACCTTCCTCTCGCGCCCCCAAGCCCTGACCGCGAAACAGCAGGATATGACCATAGAAGCTCTGTGCCGGCACATCGCCCAGCGCGGCCATGCGTGCAAACTGCCCCTGCATCCAGCCCCAGGCACGCGGTTGCTGCAGCAGCCAGCGCCAATGGAACATCCGCCGCGCCACCCAGTAGCCCAGGCGGGCACGCAGACGCCAGAGCATCAGGGCTCCTCGGGGTAGCTGAATTCGAATACCCGCGCGACCTCGGCAGCATGCCATGAGGCCGCGGCGATACCGTCGGAAGGACCGGTGAAGCGCCCGAGCCGCGTCACGCACTCGAAGAAACCGGTACGCGGCAGGCGGCTGGCGCCCTGACTGATGACCAGAGCACTGCGCAACGGCCGCTCGGCGCGCGCATCGAGGGCCGCCAGGTGCTCCAGGGCGGCGGTCAGGGTCTGCATCGCGGGCGTCGGCAGCTGCAATCGCTCGATCAATGCCCGGTAGGTCAGCAGGTGGCGTTGACGACGGGCATGCTCCAGCTCGCCGAGCAGGGCCTGCCAATGCTGCCGATGGATTCGCACGCTCAAGACGACTGCTCCCAGTCAGCCACTTCCAGCACTCGCCCCAGTGAACGCAGGATCGCACCATCAGGCTCGCGCTCACCGCTCTCGAACAGGCCCAGATAGTGCGGGCTGATACCCACGGCACGTGCCAGGTCGGCCTGGGACATGCCCTTGGCTTCGCGCAACTCGCTCAACTGACTGAACCGCGCGGAGACTCCCGCGCGGTCTGCGACAGGTGCCTGGCCAGCCGCCTGCAGCAGGGTCTGGTATTCGGCCCAGGGCAGCACCGCGTACTCCGGCGCACCCTCGCGCATGATCACTTGCACACTCATACAGCACTCCGTGAAACACAGCGCCGACAGGCTCGGCGCTTCCCTTGCAGGCCCCATGGTAACAGCCCGGTTATGGGGCAAGCGTGACCTATACTGACTCCGCAGACAAGAGTCGGGAGGCCGCATCAGGATGGCGATACGCACTGCTCTTATCGGGCTCCTGCTCACTTGGGGGCAGCATGCCAGCGCAGACCTGTTGTGGGGGTTCGGCCCATTGGACGGCATGCCCTACGTGGCGGTCCGCGAACAGCAGCTGACCGGCGGCTTTACCCGCCTGCTGGGTGAACGAGTCGGTCGCGAACTCGCCATGCCGGTACGCTTCATCGAGACACCGAACAATCGCCTCGAAGGCTTCCTGCAGGACGGCCGCATCCAGGTGATCTGCAATGCCAATCCCGAATGGATGAGCCAGGCAAACCGCCTGCACTGGTCCGCGCCACTGTATCAGGAGGAAGACGCCCTGCTGCAGCACACGCAACCGCCTGCCTTCACCGACCTTGCCAGCCTGCACGGTAGAACCCTGGGCACCAGCCTGGGCTTCGTCTACAGCCCGCCGCTGATGGCCGCTTTCGCCGATGGCAGTGTGCAGCGCAAGGACTTTCGCGACCTCGACACTCGCCTGCACATGCTCAGCCTGCGGCGCCTGGATGCGCTGATCGACATGCGTCGCACGCTGACTTACCGCCTGGCTCGCAATCCCGAACTACCGGTGCGCTTCAGCACCTGGGTCGTGCAACGTTACTGGATGCACTGCGCCTACGGCCCACACCTGGAAGTCGCCGCAGAGCAGCTCGACCAGGTGCTACTGAAGCTACGCGAGCGCGGGGAGATCGATACCCTCCTGGAGCAGGCCGCCCGCGAAAGCGACTAACCTCCAGCACCTTCCTGCGGCAATGCCTCGATACGCGCCAGCTCCTGCGGCGTTTGTCGCTCCCGCCAGGAGGCATAGGCCTGCAACTCACCCTCCCAGGTACGCAGCACCCAGGCCAGTACAGCCAGGTCGTCGAGCAAACCGACACCCAGCAACCAGTCCGGCACCGCGTCCAGCGGCATCAGGAAGTACACCAGAGCCGCCACCACCGCTAGCAAGGCCTGGGCACTGATGGCGCGATACTCACCACGCCACCAGGCCGCACACAACCCCTGCAGCTGCTGCAGGTCGTCACGCAGGCGGGCGAAGCGTTCGCTGCTTGCGCTCTTTCGGCTGACAGAGAGCAGCAGCGCCGGTAGCCGCCCGCGACTCAATACACGCTGCGCCAGACGTAGGTAACGACTGCCAATTCCGGGAAAATTCATCGTCGCCTCCACCAATACCGCACCATTGCTGGGCCGCTTCGGGTTATCCACCAATGCTGTGGATAACCCTGTGAACAGTTCCATCACAACAGCAGCAAATGCCCATGCCACGGGGCCTACCTACAGATCGGACATTTTTTATCCAGGAACAAAAATCCATATAAATCAGATATTTATGATATGGGCGTTGCGCATGAAAACCGTAACAGTCGTGACAAGAAGAGTAACCGACGGAATGTGCATAAGCGTAACACCAGCCCCACCTCCTACCCCGATCAGACCGGCGAGTCGTCGATAAATCCGGCACCAACGAAAACGCCCCGACAAGCGGGGCGTTGGTGACCGGTAAGCCGTGTTATTGGGCGGCAGCCGGGTCCTTGATCGCCAGCAGTTCCAGGTCGAACACCAGCACCGAGTTGGCCGGGATCGCCGGGCTCGGGCTCTGTGCGCCGTAGGCCAGTTCGCTGGGGATGTACAGCTTGTACTTCTCGCCGACATGCATCAGCTGCAGACCTTCGACCCAACCTGGGATCACGCCGCTGACCGGCAGATCGATCGGGCTGCCACGCTCGATGGAGCTGTCGAACACGCTGCCATCGGTGAGCTTGCCTTCGTAGTGAACGGTCACTACGTCGGTGGCCTTGGGCTGGGCGCCGTCGGCTTTCTTGATGATTTCGTATTGCAGGCCGGAAGCGGTGGTGACCACGCCTTCCTTCTTGCCGTTTTCTTCGAGGAATTTCTTGCCGGCAGCGGCCGATTCCTCATTGAGCTTGGCCATGCGCTCCTCGGCGCGCTTCTGCAGGAAGGCGAAGGCCTCGGACAGCTCGTCATCCTTGAGCTTCTGCTCTTTCTTGCCGATGGCGTCCTCGATACCCAGGGCCACAGCCTTGGAGTCCAGGTCATCCAGGCCTTCCTGGGACAGGCTCTTGCCCATGTTCAGACCGATACCATAAGAGGCCTTCTGCGCAGGAGTCTTCAGTTCCACTTCGCTGGTCTGCGCATCGCAGCCGGCCAGAACCAGGCCGACCAGGGCAACCGCCGCCGCAAGACGATGTTGTTTCATGCTTGTTCCTTGTTATGCCGCGAGGGGCGAAAGAGAGAGCGCGAGCTTAGCAGCCTGCGACAAGCACTGGCTACGGCACATTAGGAGCGATGGAAAGCCGATTAGTTCAGCCCATGCGGGCCATGAATGCCCTTGCGGCAGCGGCATGGATAAAATCGCAGGCAAAAAAAAACGACCTTTCGGTCGTTTCTTCCAGTCTTGGTCTTCAGTCTAACCAAGGCTTATATATGGCGCAGCGGACGGGACTCGAACCCGCGACCCCCGGCGTGACAGGCCGGTATTCTAACCGACTGAACTACCGCTGCGCGT
>NZ_LSOF01000004.1:100420-236415 GCF_001592875.1 Pseudomonas sp. BMS12
GTGCCCGCTCGGCCGCCGGCGCACCTTCCTCGGCCGGACGCAGCACGCGCTTGGGCCGCTCGCCACGGCCCAGCGGCTTGGCCGCCTTGCGCTGCAGACGATCGAGCTTGTCGCGCACCTTTTCCTTCATCGCCGGCAGAGCCACCGGCTTGAGGCCGACTTCCTCGCTGAGGATGTCCACCTCGCGCTGGCCCATCTCGCGCCAGCGACCCATGGGCAGGTCGGAGGTCATGAACACCGGACCGAAGCGCACGCGCTTCAGGCGGCTGACCACCACGCCCTGGGACTCCCACAGGCGACGCACCTCGCGATTGCGCCCTTCCATCACCACGCAGTGGTACCAGTGGTTGAAGCCTTCGCCGCCGGGCGCTTCCTTGATGTCGGTGAACTTGGCCGGACCGTCTTCCAGCATCACGCCGGCCTTGAGCTGTTCGATCATCTCCTCGGTGACTTCGCCACGCACGCGCACGGCGTACTCGCGGTCCATCTCGTAGGAAGGGTGCATCAGGCGGTTGGCCAGCTCACCGTCGGTGGTGAACAGCAGCAGGCCAGTAGTGTTGATGTCCAGGCGGCCGATATTGATCCAGCGGCCTTCCTTCGGCCGCGGCAGGCGGTCGAACACGGTCGGACGGCCTTCCGGGTCGTTGCGGGTGCAGATCTCGCCTTCCGGCTTGTTGTAGATCATGACGCGGCGCACCACTTGGGCGTCTTCGCGCTTCTGCAGATGGCCATCGACGCTGATCGCGTCCTTCGGACCGACCCGTGCGCCGAGGGTGGCGACGGCGCCGTTGACCTTGACCCGGCCTTCGCCGATCCAGGTCTCGATATCGCGACGGGAACCCAGACCCATGCGGGCCAGGACTTTCTGCAGCTTCTCGCCGCTGGGTTGGATCTCGGATTCGCTCATGCTGGGCACCTCCCGGTGTGGGGCGAACAAAGAATGGCGCTGCGCGCCAAAAGGTCGCGCATCATACGCGGATCGCCGGGCTCGCGCACCGGCTGACTATAGACCGCTCAGCGGTATTTGCGTCGCCCGGTGGCCTGCAGCGCCAGCAGGCGCATATCGGCCTGGGCCAGGGCCAGGCTGCGCTCTGCCGAGCCCAGGCGTTTCCACTGCTTGATTTCACGCGTGCTGCGCCCACAGCCGAGACAGATATCGTCGGCGAACTCGCAGACCTTGATACAGGGGCTCTTGCTCATCCCGATCATCCGTTGAGTGAATGTCGGGCCAGGATAGTGGCAGAGCAGGCCAGGCCGGCATTGGCAATTTCAATGTCGGCCTTGGGCAGATTCAATGCAACGGCGGCTCGCTCTCGGCGGTCTCGTCGGCGTCGACTTCCTCGTCCTGGCGCAGGTCGTCGAAGTCGGTCTTCAGCCCCTGCTCCATCTGATCCAGCTCGACCAGCAGGCTGCGGAAACTGGTTTCCTCGCGCGGTTCGGCGGCCTCCTCGCCCTCAGCCATATCGCCTGCCGCCGCATCGGCCAGCGCCTGCAGCTCGGGCGGCACCGGCAGGTCGTCCTCCAGCGCCAACATCGGCTCGGGCTCCAGCTCACGTAGGGCAGCCAGCGGCGGCAGCTCTTCCAGACTTTTCAGGTTGAAGTAGTCGAGAAAGGCCCGCGTGGTGGCGAGCATCGCCGGCCTGCCCGGCACGTCGCGGTAACCGACCACGCGAATCCAGTCGCGCTCCTGCAGAGTCTTGATGATCTGACTGTTGACCGCCACGCCACGAATATCCTCGATTTCGCCACGGGTGATCGGCTGACGGTAGGCGATCAGCGCCAGGGTTTCGAGCATGGCGCGGGAATAGCGCTGCGGGCGCTCCTCCCACAGACGACCAACCCAGGGGGCGAACTTCTCGCGTACCTGCAGGCGAAAACCGGACGCCACCTCCTTCAACTCGAAGGCGCGGCCCTCGCAAGACTGGCGCAACACCTCCAGTGCCTCGCGGATCTGCGCCGGCTCGGGGCGCTCACCTTCCTCGAACAGCTCGCCGAGACGCTCCAGCGACAGCGGACGGCCCAGAGCCAGCAGCCAGGCTTCGAGCAGGGAGGCGAGTTCCTTGGGGTCGTTCAGGTTCATCATTCGGCTCGGGCACGGACGTGGATGGGGGCGAAAGGCTCATTCTGCACCAGCTCCACCAGCTGCTCCTTGATCAGTTCGAGCACCGCCATGAAGGTGACCACCACGCCCAGGCGCCCCTCCTCCAGGGTAAACAGCACGACAAAGGGCACGAAGGCGCCGCCCTTGAGGCGTTCCAGCACTTCGCTCATGCGCTCACGGGTGGACAGGGTTTCACGGGTGATCTGGTGGCTCTCGAACATGTCGGCGCGGCGCAGCACCTCGGCCATGCACAACAGCACTTCCTCCAGACTGACATCCGGCAGCAGCTTGCGCGCCCGCGCCTCGGGGGCGTCCAGGCGCGGCACGCTGAGGTCGCGACCGACCCGCGGCAGTTCGTCCAGGCCCTCGGCGGCGGCCTTGTAGCGCTCGTATTCCTGCAGACGGCGGATCAGTTCGGCGCGCGGATCGTCCTCTTCTTCCTCGATATCGGCAGAGCGCGGTAGCAGCATGCGCGACTTGATCTCGGCCAGCATGGCGGCCATCACCAGGTACTCGGCGGCTAGCTCCAGGCGCACGGACTTCATCAACTCGACATAGCCCATGTACTGCTTGGTGATCTCGGCCACCGGGATGTCGAGGATATCGATGTTCTGCTTGCGAATCAGGTACAGCAGCAGGTCCAGCGGGCCCTCGAAGGCTTCGAGAAAGACTTCCAGGGCATCCGGCGGAATGTACAGGTCGAGCGGTAGCTCGGTGACGGCCTGGCCATAGACGAGCGCGAACGGCAGCTCCTGCTGCGCGTTGGCCTGGCTGTCGACCTGCTCGCTCACGCCGCGCCGTCCTGGAATGGTGTCGGGTCGCCACAACCCACGCGAATCAGCTCGGGCTCGCCATCGGCCAGATTGACCACAGTGGAAGCCTCCAGGCCGCCATAGCCACCGTCGATGATCAGATCGACATGGTGTTCGAGCACCTGGCGCATCTCGTAGGGATCGCTCATCGGCAGTTCTTCACCCGGCAAGATCAGGCTCACGCTCATCAGCGGCTCGCCCAGTGCCTCGGCCAGCGCCAGGGCGATGGGGTGGCCCGGCACGCGCAGGCCGATGGTGCGGCGCTTGGGGTGCAGCAGCATGCGCGGCACTTCGCGGGTGGCGTTGAGAATGAAGGTATAGGGGCCGGGCGTGTGCGCCTTGAGCTGGCGGAAGGCGCCGGTGTCGACCTTGGCGAACAGGCCGATCTGCGACAGGTCGCTGCACACCAGGGTGAAGTTGTGCTTGTCATCCAGCTGGCGCAGGCGGCGAATGCGCTCCACCGCGCCCTTGTCGCCGATCAGGCAGCCAATGGCGTAGGACGAGTCGGTCGGGTAGACGATCACCCCGCCGCTGCGCAGTATCTCCACCGCCTGCTTGATCAGGCGCGGCTGCGGGTTTTCCGGGTGGACCTGGAAGAACTGGCTCATGAACTCTCCCTGTTCAGGCGGTAGTAGCGCGTGCATGGTCGAAGCGCTCCCACAAAGGTGGCAGGTCTTCCGGCAACGGCCGGTACATGCCCAGTTCGGACCAGGCGCCCGGCGCATGGAAATCGCTGCCGACGCTGGCCAGCATGCCGAACTCGCGGGCCAGAATGGCCAGCCCGCCGACCTGCTCGGCCGGCTGCAGTCCATTCACCACTTCCAGGGCATGGCCACCGGCGGCGATGAAGTCGGCCACCAGGCGCCGGCGCTTGCTGCGGGTGAAGTCGTACTGCCAGGGATGCGCCAGGCTGATCCAGGCGCCGGCGGACCTGAGCGTGGCCAGGGCCTCTTCGAGGCTCGGCCAGTGCTGTTTGACGTCACCCAGCTTGCCCGAGCCCAACCACTTGCGGAACGCCTCGGCGTGGTCGCGCACATGCCCGGCACGCACCAGAAATTCGGCGAAATGCGGACGCGCCGGCGCATTGCCGCTGTCGCCGAGCCCCTGCTGTACGGCACGCGCCCCCTCGAGAGCGCCCGGCATGCCCTTGGCCGCCAGCCGTCGGTCGATTTCCTCGGCACGCAGCCAGCGCCCCTGGTGCAGATCGGCAATGGCCTGGCGCAAAGCCGGTGCCTCGCTGGCGAAGGCATAGCCAAGCACATGGATGGTCGCGCCACCCCAGGTGCAGGACAGTTCCACGCCGTTGATCAGGCGCATGCCCAAGGCATCGGCCGCCTGGCGCGCCTCGTCCAGCCCCTCAAGCGTGTCGTGGTCGGTCAGTGCCAGCACTTCGACGCCCCTTTCATGGGCGCGCGCGACCACCTCGGCGGGCGCTAGAACGCCGTCTGAAGCGGTGCTGTGGCAGTGCAGATCGACCTTCATGAGAGTCGCTTTCGCTGGGGATGATGTTTGTTATTATGCCGCCACATCCCGCTTCTGGCTGCCGCTGTGAAACAATTCATCGACTTCATCCCGCTTATTCTGTTCTTCATCGTTTACAAGCTCGATCCCCGCACCGTCGAACTGGCTGGCCAGACCTTCGAACTGGGCGGCATCTTCAGCGCCACCGCGGTGCTGATCATCAGCTCCGTGGTGGTCTACGGCATCCTCTTCGTCCTGCAGCGCAAGCTGGAGAAAGGCCAATGGCTGACTCTGGCCGCCTGCCTGGTCTTCGGCGGCATGACCCTCGCCTTCCACAGCGAAACCTTCCTCAAATGGAAAGCCCCGGTGGTCAACTGGCTGTTCGCCCTGGGCTTCGCCGGTAGCCACTTCATCGGCGACAAGGTGCTGATCCAGCGCATCATGGGCCATGCGGTGACTCTGCCGCAGATCATCTGGACCCGCCTGAACCTGGCCTGGATTGCCTTCTTCGTGTTCAGCGGCTGCGCCAACCTGTTCGTCGCCTTCACCTTTCACGAGTTCTGGGTCGACTTCAAAGTCTTCGGCAGCCTTGGCATGACCGTGCTGTTCCTGGTCGCCCAAGGCATTTATCTGGCGCGCCACGTCCACGACGACGCCCCTCAGCAAAGCAAGGACTGACATGCTCTACGCCATTATCGCCAGCGACGTGCCCGATTCCCTGGAGAAGCGCCTGGCCAGTCGCCCGGCCCACCTCGCCCGTCTGGAACAACTGAAGAGCGAAGGCCGCCTGGTACTGGCCGGCCCGCACCCGGCCATCGACAGCAACGACCCGGGCCCGGCCGGCTTCTCCGGCAGCCTGATCGTTGCCGAGTTCGAGTCGCTGAACGCCGCCCAGAGCTGGGCCGATGCCGACCCCTATCGCGCTGCCGGCGTATACGCCAGCGTGCTGGTCAAGCCCTTCAAGCTGGTATTGCCCTGATTCATCGCTGGCCCAGAAGAGCCTGTTCAAAGCCTTGCGAGCTAGAGCCAGGCTAGGCAAAAACAGGCGAGGAAGCGCAGTTTACGAAGGGTAAATGAGCATTCCGAGCCTGTTTTCAACGACGCATGGCCGACGCGCAGCAGACTTTGCACAAGCTCTAACAATAAATCGGAAACGGGAGTTCCCTATGCGCCAAGGCCCGCTCTACCTGCTGCTCGCCGCCCTATCTCTCACTCCCGTACTGCACGCCGAAGAGTCCACCGCTAGCACGCCCGCCAGCGAGGACAGCGCGGCACAGATCATCGCCCTGCAGCAGCAACTGGCCGAAAGCGAAAGCCAGCGTGAAGAGCTGCTGGCGGCCACCGGAGAGCGGGACGGCGCACAGATCAGTCGCCTGCGCCAGGACAACCAACGCCTCAAGCTGCAGCTCAAGCAGGCCCAGGCCCAGGAGCCGCAGCGCCTGCTCAGCGAACAGCAGCTGTGGTTCGTGATTGGTTCCGGCACCGCACTGCTCGCCTTTATCGTTGGCCGCCTCAGCGGTGGTGGGCGGAACAAAAGACGCAGCGAGTGGGTCTGAGCGCAACTGCGCAGATGAGCCCAACATGACCGAACTGCTACTGATCGACGACGACCAAGAACTTTGCGAGCTGCTGGCCAGCTGGTTGCAGCAGGAAGGCTTCGCTGTACGGGCCTGCCATGATGGCGTCAGCGCTCGCGCCGCCCTCGCCGGACACAACCCGGCGGCGGTGATCCTCGATGTCATGCTGCCCGATGGCAGCGGCCTGGAGCTGCTCAAACAGCTACGCAGCGAACACGCCGACCTGCCGGTACTTATGCTCTCGGCCCGCGGCGAACCGCTGGATCGCATTCTCGGCCTGGAACTGGGCGCCGACGACTATTTGGCCAAACCCTGCGACCCGCGCGAATTGACCGCCCGCCTGCGCGCCGTGCTGCGTCGCAGCCAGCCGGTGGCGACGCCTTCACGCCTGGAACTGGACGATCTGAGCTACAGCCCGGTGCGCGGCGTGGTGCAGATCAACGAGCAGGAAATCCCCCTGACCCTGTCCGAGAGCCGCATCCTCGAGGCTCTGCTGCAGCAACCCGGCGAGCCCCTGGACAAGCAGGCCCTGGCCCAGCTGGCCCTGGGCCGCAAGCTGACCCTGTACGACCGCAGTCTGGACATGCATGTGAGCAACCTGCGCAAGAAGCTCGGCCCGCACGCCGACGGCCGCCCGCGTATCGTCGCCCTGCGCAGTCGTGGCTACTACTACAGCCCCTGAAATTTTCTTTACCCAGCCTTTACCCACCCCTGACCGCGCCTGACCTTGCCCTCCCTAGACTGAGCTCATCCGGTAACCACCGGCCTCGAGACAAGGAGACACACCATGCGCAAGACTCTTATCGCACTGCTGCTCGCCACCAGCCTGCCGACCATCGCCCTGGCCATGCCCGAAAGCGGCCACGGCGAGCACGCACCCTGCAACAAGCCGATGCAAGGCGAGCACCGCGGCGGCCCCGGCGGCAAGATGTTCAAGGACCTCAACCTGAGCGCCGAACAGCGCGAGCAGATGGGCAAACTGATGCGCGAGCACAGGGGCGACCCGCGCGAAATCACCCAGAAGTACCTCAACAAGCTACCCAAGGCCGAGCAGGAGGCCATGCACAAAGAGCTGGAAACAGCCCGCCTGGAACATGACAAGGCCATCCGTGCGATCCTCACGCCGGAGCAGCAGAAGGCCTTCGACACGCGCAAGGCGGAGATGCAAGAGCGCCGCGCCGAACGCCAGGAGTTCGAAGCCTGGAAAGCCGAGAAGGACAAGAAAGCCCAGTAACCCCAAGGCCCGGCTCCCCAGCCGGGCCTCGCATTTCGAGGAAAACCCATGCGTTCACTGTTCTGGCGCATCTTCGCCAGCTTCTGGCTGGCCATCGCCCTGGTCGCAGGCCTGTCCCTGCTGCTGGGCCGCGCCCTGAACCAGGACGCCTGGGTACTCAGCCACCACCCCGCTCTGAAGAACTTTGCCGAACGCTGGAGCACGCTCTACGAACAGCAGGGCCCGCAGGCCGCCCAACAGCTGCTGGAGAAGCGCAAACGGCGCTTTCGCATCGACACCCAGGTTCTCGATGTCGATGGCCAGCCGCTGGTCCAGGGCACCTTTCCACCTCGCGCGGCCGCCTTCGAGGCCCGCGAAGACAAGAAGCGCCTGCCCTGGCGCCGCCTGACCGAGGAATACCGCAGTCCTGGCGGCGAAACCTACCTGTTCATCCACCGCATCCCGCACCCGGAGCTGGCGGCCTGGCAGCGCGACGGTCTGTTCTGGCCGCTCAGCGCCTTGCTCATCGCTCTGGTGGTGCTGACCGCCATCAGCCTGTTGCTGACCCTGTCCATTACCCGTCCCCTGGGGCGCCTGCGCGGTGCCGTACATGACCTCGGCCAGACCACCTACCAACAGAACAGCTTGGCGCGCCTGGCCAGCCGTGGCGACGAGTTTGGTGTACTGGCCCGCGACTTCAACCGCATGGGCTCTCGCCTGCAGGATCTGATCGGAAGCCAGCGCCAGCTGCTGCGCGATGTATCCCACGAACTGCGCTCGCCGCTGGCACGCCTGCGCATCGCGCTGGCCCTGACCGAGCGCGCGGGGCCTAACGAGCGCGAACAGTTGTGGGGCCGCCTGACTCAGGAATGTGACCGTCTGGAGGCGCTGATTGGCGAAATTCTCGCCCTCGCCCGCCTGGACGCCGACCCCGGTGCCGCCCAGCCTCTGGAGCTGCGCCAGCTAATCGACGAACTGCAGGCCAATGCGCGCCTGATCGCCCCCGAACAGTCGCTGCGGATTCGCATGGACAGCCGCCCACAGCCCTTGCAGGGCTGGCCGGACATGCTCAGGGGCGCTCTGGACAACCTGCTGCGCAATGCCCTGCGCTTCAACCCGCAGGAGCAACCCATCGATATCGAGGTAACGACAGGCAACGGCGTGCTGCTCATTACCGTGCGCGACCATGGTCCCGGGGCGCCGGATGACGTGCTGGCACGTCTGGGCGAACCCTTCTTCCGTGCGCCCAATCAGCAAGCCGCAGGCCACGGCCTGGGTCTGGCCATCGCCCGCCGCGCCGCCGAACGCCATGGCGGACGCCTGCTGCTGAACAACCATCCGCAAGGCGGCTTCGTCGCCACGCTGGAGTTGCCGTTGTAACAGCCGTAGCAGCCGGGCTATGTGTCCGTCAGGAGTTCTGGCTGTAACGCTGTTTCAGCGGGAGCTTCAGCCGCGAACGGCCACTCGGAGTGACTCCTGACAGCGCTATCGCGGCTAAAGCCGCTCCCACAAAAGACAGCAGGCAAACAGGAACGGCGTCGGCCGCGATGCAGGCTGCCCAGAGCAGCCTCAGGCATCGCCATCGCGACTAAAGCCATGCCCACTAAAGGGGAACAGCGCCTTCAGTTGGGCCAGGCGCTGACGAAATCGGCCGGTTCCAGGGCCGGCGGGTTGCGCCGCTCGCCCTCGAAGCTGCCGATGTAGAGGAAACCGACTATCTGCTCGTTGACGCCTACCCCCAGGCCCGCCAGGACCACGGGATGATGGGACAGATCGCCGGTGCGCCAGATGGCGCCGAAGCCCAGCTCCTGTGCCGCCAGCAACAGGCTGTGAGCGGCACAGCCGGCGGACAGCACCTGTTCCTGGCGTGGCACCTTGGGGTGCTCGCTGAGGCGCGCCACCACCAACATCAGCAGCGGCGCCCGCATTGGCATGGCCCGAGCCTTGTCCAGCGCCTCCGGCTTGCAGGCAGGGTCGCTGGCCAGCGCACTGGCAAACAGCTCGCCCAACTGCTCACGACCCGCGCCTTCCACCGTGATAAAGCGCCAGGGGCGCAGCTGGCCGTGATCCGGCGCGCGCAGGGCGGCACGCACCATCAGCTCGCGCTGGGCGGCGTCGGGCGCCGGCTCCAGCAGGCGACCCACGGAAACACGGTTGAGCAACAGATCGAGGGCTTGCATCGGCCTACTCCATGACGGAAAGGCCAGCATTCTAGCCGATTACGCGACCCGCTCCGGACTCAGTTCCGGCCGTTGCGGCGGCGTCAAAGGCGGCAGACCGTGCGCGGCGCGGGCTGCATCGCAACGCGGATTGTGCTGACCGTCCTCCCAGCTGGCGGCGAACTCCCGACAGCTACTGGAACGGTTCTCGTACATGGTGCAACGCACCCCGTCGCCGATATCGCCCAGCAAACTCACGCAGCGCGCGGGCTTGGCCGTAGTACCGATCATGGCGACATGGTGCGGGCCGATCTGCTCGACCAGCTGATCGGGCACCGTGCCACCCGCAGATTGGCACTCGCCCCAGAAGAACGACACACGAAAAAAGGCGCAGCAGGCGCCACAGTTGAGGCAGGGACTATTTTGCGACATGAAGGAGGGAACTCAGAAAACCGGCAAGGGCCGGCACCTGAGGCGCCATTCTATGCATCGGCATGCCGTTTGGAAGCCCCCTGCAGCAGATTTACAGCACGCCCGCCAGGCAGGCTAGAATGACGGCCTTCGCCTGCAGCCAGAGCTTCCTACATGGCCTTGCCGACCCTACGCGTCATCGGCTTCATCATCGGCATCTTCCTCATCACCCTGGCAGTCAGCATGGTCCTCCCCATGCTGACCCTGCTGAGCTATGAGCGCACCGACGACATCACCGCCTTCCTCTGGTCCAGCATGCTCACCTTCGTCGCGGGCATGGCCCTGGTGCTGCCGGGCAAGCCCAAGAACGTGCAGCTGCGTCCGCGCGACATGTATCTGCTGACCACCTCCAGCTGGCTGGCGGTCTGCCTGTTCGCCGCCCTGCCGATGTTGCTCATCGCCCATATCAGCTACACCGATGCCTTCTTCGAGACCATGTCGGGCATCACCACTACCGGTTCCACCGTGCTTTCCGGGCTCGACGATATGTCGCCGGGCCTGCTGGTGTGGCGTTCGATGCTCAACTGGCTGGGTGGCATCGGCTTCATCGGCATGGCCGTGGCCATCCTGCCGCTGCTGCGGGTCGGTGGCATGCGCCTGTTCCAGACCGAGTCCTCGGACTGGGGCGAGAAAGTCGTACCGCGCTCGCACGTAGGCGCCAAATTCATCCTGCTGATCTATCTGGGGCTGACCCTGATCGGCTTCCTCGCCTACTGGGTCGCCGGCATGACGCCGTTCGAGGCGCTCAACCACGCCATGACCTCGATCTCCACCGGCGGTTACTCCACCTCGGATTCGTCGTTGGCCCACTGGCCACAACCGGCCGTGCACTGGGTCTCGGTGGTGTTGATGATCGCCGGCGGCCTGCCGTTCATGCTCTACGTGGCGGCCCTGCGCGGCCACCGCAGGGCTCTGCTGCGCGACCACCAGGTGCGTGGCTTTCTCGGTTTTCTGGTACTGACCTGGCTGGTGTTCGGCACCTGGCTCTGGCTCAACTCGGATCAGTCCTGGCTGGATGCGGTGCGCATCGTTGCGGTCAACGTCACCTCGGTAGTCACCACCACCGGCTACGCCCTGGGCGACTACACCACCTGGGGCAGCTTTGCCGTACTGCTGTTCTTCTACCTGACCTTCGTCGGCGGCTGCTCGGGCTCGACCTCCGGCGGCCTGAAGATCTTCCGCTTTCAGGTCGCTTACGTGCTGCTGCGTGCCAACCTGCAGCAACTGGTACATCCACGCGCGGTGATCAAGCAGCAGTACAACAACCACAACCTGGACGAGGACATCGTCCGCTCGCTGATCACCTTTTCCTTCTTCTTCACCATCACCATCGGCGTGCTGGCCCTGGCCCTGACCCTGGTCGGCCTCGACTGGGTCACCGCGTTGACCGGCGCCGCCACCGCAGTGTGCAACGTCGGCCCCGGCCTGGGCCCGATCATCGGTCCGGCCGGCAACTTCGCCAGCCTGCCGGACAGCGCCAAGTGGCTACTGACCGCCGGCATGCTGCTCGGCCGTCTGGAAATCCTCACCGTGCTGGTTCTGGTCACCCGCACCTTCTGGAAACACTGATCCGGATGAAGTTGCCCACCCTGCGCACCATTGCCTTCATCAACGGCATTTTCCTGATCACCCTGGCGGTGAGCATGCTGATCCCCGTGGCTACCCAGCTGCTGTACGCCAATCCGATGGGCATCAACGCCTTCCTCTGGTCCAGCCTGATCACCTTCATCGCCGGCATCACCATGGTCGCCCAGGGCCGCCCTGCGGACAGTCACCTGCGTCCGCGCGACATGTACATGCTGACGGTATCCAGCTGGCTGGTGGTGTCGATCTTCGCCGCCCTGCCCTTCATCCTCATCCGCCACATCAGCTTCACCGACGCCTATTTCGAGAGCATGTCCGGCATCACCGCCACCGGCGCCACCATCTTCAGCGGCCTGGACGACATGGCTCCGGGGTTGCTGATCTGGCGCTCGCTGCTGCACTGGCTGGGTGGTATCGGCTTCATCGGCATGGCCGTGGCGATTCTGCCGATGCTGCGCATCGGTGGCATGCGTCTGTTCCAGACCGAGTCGTCGGACCGCTCGGAGAAAGTCATGCCGCGCTCGCACATGGTGGCCAAGTACATGGTGCTGGCCTATGTCGGTCTCAGCGCCCTGGCGGTGCTGGCCTTCTGGCTGGCCGGCATGGGCCTGTTCGACGCCATCAACCACGCCATGTCGGCCATCGCCACGGGCGGCTTCTCCACCTCGGATTCATCGCTGGGCAAATGGCAGCAACCGGCGGTGCACTGGGTGGCGGTGCTGGTGATGGTTCTCGGCAGCCTGCCCTTCGTACTTTATGTCTCCATGCTGCGCGGCAACTACCGAGCACTGTGGCGCGACGAGCAGGTACGCGGCTTCCTGCTGATCCTGCTGTGCAGTTGCCTGGCGCTAAGCCTGTGGAAATGGCTGACCACCGACCTGCACTGGCTGGATGCCCTGCGCCACGTGACGGTGAACATCACCTCGGTGATGACCACCACCGGCTTCGCCGTGGGTGACTACCACCTGTGGGGCCCCTTCGCCAGCATGCTGTTCTTCTACCTGGGCTTCGTCGGCGGCTGTTCCGGCTCAACCGCCGGTGGCCTCAAGGTATTCCGCTTCCAGGTCGCCTTCATCCTGCTCAAGGCCAACCTCAAGCAACTGGTGCACCCGCGCGCGGTGATCCGCCAGAACTACAACCGTCACCGCCTGGACGAGGACATCGTTCGCTCGATCCTGGCCTTTGCCTTCTTCTACACCATCACCATCGCCGGCCTGGCGCTGGGCGTGGCGATCTGCGGCGTGGACTGGATCACCGCCCTTTCCGGCGCCGCTGCCATGGTCTCCGGCGTCGGTCCCGGCATGGGTGAAGTGATCGGCCCAGCCGGCAACTACGCCAGCCTGCCGGACCTGGCCAAATGGGTACTGACCTTCGGCATGCTGCTGGGTCGCCTGGAAATCCTTACCGTGCTGGTTCTGCTGTTCCCCGCCTTCTGGCGCCACTGACAGAAAGATGCATGCCCGGTAACAGCGCACTGCCCTCACACATACCATTTGGGTAGCAAAAAAAACGGGAGTCCAACTGGACTCCCGTCATCGATCATCAGAGTAAAGCCACGGGGCAATACCGACCGTAGTTACAACCTCACCTGCGTCCACTTGGAACGCACGCACCAAGTCTGTCAAAAACGAGCGTTTGCTTTGTTGCTGCTTGGTTACCATGGTGCAAAGAAATGTAAACGGCTGGCCCACCCACCAGGCCCAAGGCAGAATGCTGCAATGACTCTTCCGCCCTTCTGCCAACTGCTCCCCCCCCCTCCCGAACTGCTGCCCGGCACGCGCGTGGTTCAAGCGAGTTTCGATCCGGCACAACTGCACAGCGAAGACTTCCTGCACAGCGGCGTGCCACCCGTAAATGGCGTAGCCAAACGCCAGGCAGAGCATCTGGCTGGCCGCCTGTGCGCCCGAGAAGCGTTGCACCAGCTCTGCGGACAGCGAGAGCTCCCGCGACGAGACAGTGATGGCGTACCAGTCTGGCCAGTGGGTACGGTCGGCTCCATTAGCCATGGAGCTGGACGCGCAGTGGCCCTGGTGGCCCGTCGCGCTGACTGGCGAGGACTGGGTATCGATCTGGAGCAGATACTGAGCACAGAACGTGCGGCACGACTGGCTGGAGAAATTCTCACGGTCACTGAACTTGAACGAGCCGCAGAACTGACACCCAGTGAATTCGCCAAGCGAGTAACCCTGACCTTTTCGCTCAAGGAGAGTCTGTTCAAGGGACTCTACCCGCTGGTACGCGAGCGATTTTACTTCCACGATGCTGAGTTGCAGGCACCCGATGCTACAGGGCGTGCATCCCTAAAACTGTTGATCGATCTTCACCCGGATTGGCCGACCGGAAGCACACTGCCGGGGTACTTTGTGGAATTCGATGGCTATCTGCTGAGTCTCGTGGCTATTGCCAACTAGGTTACGAAGAGAGTAAGCCGATTACCTCTATATACGAGAAAGCCGCCAAAGGCGGCTTTCTCGTATCCGGGTGCAAGCCTTACTGCTGCAACTCCTGCTCGGTAAACAGATCACTGAACAGCATGCTCGACAGATAGCGCTCGCCCGAGTCCGGCAGGATCACGACGATGGTCTTGCCCTGCATCTCCGGCTTCTGCGCCAGGCGCACCGCCGCCGCCATCGCCGCGCCGCAGGAAATGCCGCAGAGAATGCCCTCTTCCTGCATGAGGCGCAGGGCCATGGCCTTGGACTCCTCGTCCGTCACCTGCTCGACGCGATCGACGATGGACAGGTCGAGGTTCTTCGGCACGAAACCGGCACCGATGCCCTGGATCTTGTGCGGGCTGGGTTTGATCTCCTCACCGGCCATGGCCTGGGTAATCACCGGGGAAGATACTGGCTCCACGGCCACCGAGAGGATCGGCTTGTGGCGGTTGTTCTTGATGTGGCGCGACACGCCGGTAATGGTGCCGCCGGTGCCGACGCCGGCCACCAGCACGTCGATGGCGCCGTCGGTGTCGTTCCAGATCTCCGGACCGGTGGTCTTCTCGTGAATGGCCGGGTTGGCCGGATTGTCGAACTGCGCCGGCATGAAATACTTGCTCGGATCGGAGCTGGCGATCTCGTTGGCCTTCTCGATGGCGCCCTTCATGCCTTTAGCCGGCTCGGTCAGCACTAGCTCGGCGCCCAGGGCCTTGAGCACCTTGCGCCGCTCCAGGCTCATCGACGCGGGCATGGTCAGCACCAGCTTGTAGCCACGAGCGGCGGCGACGAAGGCCAGGCCGATGCCGGTATTGCCGGAGGTCGGCTCAACCAGGGTCATGCCCGGCTTGAGCACACCGCGCGACTCGGCGTCCCAGATCATGCTCGCGCCGATCCGGCATTTGACCGAATAGCCCGGGTTGCGCCCCTCGATTTTCGCCAGAATGGTCACGCCCTTGGGGCCGAGGCGATTGATCTGAACCAGCGGCGTGTTGCCGATGGATTGGGCGTTGTCGGTATAGATGCGGCTCATGGCAGGGTCCTTGGCAGGCAGAGACTAGATCGCCAAGCCTATGCCCAGCCCGTCCGGCCGTCCAGCCGTGGCCGCAGAGCGGGTGACCCGCCATTCAGTGACTGAATGGCGCGTCTGCGTTCACAGTCCGCCAGGGTGCGGGGTATAGTCGGTTTTTCAGCTTTTCGCCGTGCCGGGCCGTGCCCGCGCGTTACCGTTCGAGGATTACACGATGAAGTTCGAAGGCACTCAGTCCTACGTCGCCACCGACGACCTGAAGCTCGCGGTCAACGCCGCCATCACCCTGCAGCGCCCGCTGCTGGTCAAGGGCGAGCCGGGCACCGGCAAGACCATGCTCGCCGAGCAACTGGCCGACGCCTTCGGCGCCAAGCTGATCACCTGGCACATCAAGTCCACCACCAAGGCCCACCAGGGCCTGTACGAGTACGACGCGGTCAGCCGCCTGCGCGACTCGCAGCTGGATTCGGACAAGGTTCACGACGTCAAGAACTACATCAAGAAGGGCAAGCTGTGGGAGGCCTTCGAGGCCGAGGAGCGGGTCATCCTGCTGATTGACGAGATCGACAAGGCCGACATCGAGTTCCCCAACGACCTGCTGCAAGAACTCGACAAGATGGAGTTCTACGTTTACGAGACCAACGAGACGATCAAGGCCAAGCAGCGCCCGATCATCATCATCACCTCGAACAACGAGAAGGAACTGCCGGACGCCTTCCTGCGCCGCTGCTTCTTCCACTACATCGCCTTCCCGGATCGCGACACCCTCAAGCAGATCGTCGACGTGCACTACCCGAACATCAGCAACTCGCTGGTGGCCGAGGCGCTCGACGTGTTCTTCGACGTGCGCAAGGTGCCGGGCCTGAAGAAGAAGCCCTCCACCAGCGAACTGGTCGACTGGCTCAAGCTGCTGATGGCCGACAATATCGGCGAAGCCGTGCTGCGCGAGCGCGATCCGACCAAGGCCATCCCGCCGCTGGCCGGAGCCCTGGTGAAGAACGAGCAGGATGTGCAGCTGCTCGAGCGCCTGGCCTTCATGAGCCGTCGCGCTTCGCGCTGATCGCTTGTCTCCCCTCTCCTTCCGGGAGAGGGGCCGGGGGTGAGGGATGCTCCTGGCAGCTGCGAGTTGCCGACAAGCCCCTCACCCTAGCCCTCCCCCAGGGGGAGAGGGGATGTCCGCAACAAACTTGAGGGTGCAGCCATGCTGCTCAACCTGTTCAATGAAATGCGCGCGGCCAAGGTGCCGGTGTCGGTACGCGAGCTGCTCGACCTGATCAACGCGCTGAAAAATCACGTGATCTTCGCCGATATGGACGAGTTCTACTTTCTCGCCCGCACGGTGATGGTCAAGGACGAGCGCCACTTCGACAAGTTCGACCGCGCCTTCGCCGCCTACTTCAAGGGCCTGGAAAAGCTCGACGACTTCCTCGAAGCCATGATCCCCGAGGACTGGCTGCGCAAGGAGTTCGAGAAACACCTGACCGACGAGGAACGCGCGCAGATCCAGTCCCTCGGTGGCCTGGACAAGCTGATCGAAGAATTCAAGAAGCGCCTCGAAGAGCAGAAGGAGCGCCACGAGGGCGGCAACAAGTGGATCGGCACCGGCGGCACCAGCCCATTCGGCTCCGGTGGCTACAACCCGGAAGGCATCCGCGTGGGCGATGCAGGCAAGCGCCAGGGCCGCGCCGTCAAGGTGTGGGACCAGCGCGAGTACAAGAACCTCGACGACCAGGTCGAACTGGGCACGCGCAACATCAAGGTGGCCCTGCGCCGCCTGCGCAAGTTCGCCCGTGAAGGCGCGGCGGAGGAATTCGACCTCGGCGGCACCATCGACCACACGGCCAAGGACGGTGGCCTGCTCAACATCCAGATGCGCCCGGAGCGGCGCAACACGGTGAAGCTGCTGTTGCTGTTCGACATCGGCGGCTCGATGGATGCGCATGTGAAGGTGTGCGAGGAGTTGTTCTCGGCCTGCAAGACCGAGTTCAAGCACCTGGAGTACTTCTACTTCCACAACTTCATCTACGAGAGCGTGTGGAAGAACAACCTGCGCCGCACCAGCGAGCGCTTCTCCACCCTCGACCTGCTGCACAAGTACGGTGCCGACTACAAGGTGATCTTCATCGGCGACGCCGCCATGGCGCCCTACGAAATCACCCAGGCCGGCGGCAGCGTCGAGCACTGGAACGAGGAGGCCGGCTATATCTGGATGAAGCGCTTCATGGAGAAGTACAAGAAGCTCATCTGGATCAACCCCTACCCCAAGGACGCCTGGAACTACACCGCCTCCACCAACATCGTCCGCGAGCTGATCAACGATCAGATGCACCCGCTGACGCTGCGCGGACTGGAAGAAGGGATGCGCTTCCTCTCCAAATAACCAACGGGCCTACGGGCCCGTTCTGCTTTGCGGCGCAAGCGGTTAGGCTTGCCCGGGTATTGGCGCAACGAGCATCCCCATGAACGACCTTTCCCTACAGGACGCCGCCGCCCCGGACGGCGTCTGCTTTGGCTGCGGCAGCCGCAATCCACACGGCCTGCACGTCAAGAGCCACTGGCACGAAGACGGCATCCATGTGGTCGCCGAGCACCTGCCCGACCCCATGCACTGCGGCTGGCCCAACCTGGTCTACGGCGGCCTGCTGGCCATGCTGGTCGACTGCCATTCGAACTGGACGGCGATGGCCTACCACTACCGCACCGAGGGTCGTGAACCCGGCAGCCTGCCGCGCATCGAGTGCGTCACCGGCAACCTGGGTCTCAAGTTCATCAAGCCGACACCCATGGGCGTACCCCTGCGCCTGAGCGCGCGGGTGGATGGCGAGGTCGGGCGCAAATCCCGGGTGATTTGCGAGATTTACGCCGGCGACCAGCTGACTGCCATCGGTGATTCCGTCTTCGTGCGGGTGGACACCAGTCAACTGGCTGCTGCCGCCCATAGCCGCGAGGCCTAAGGGCAGCGGCCACCACCTACCACAGCAATCAGCTGTCCAGGCGCTGCACGTTACCCGGATCGATATCGGCACTCCCCTGTTCGGCCCGCTCGCGGGCCAGGCGCGCACCTTCGGCGGCGGTCAGAGCAAACAGGCGCTCCGGATCGGCCACACGTAACTGCAAGGCCATCTTCTCGGTACCTTCGGCAACGTCGATGGTGTGCTGCCCGGCCAGCAAACCGGCGATGATGCGCTGCGCGGCCTCCTCGGCCGGCATGCCGTTGTCGATATTGACGTCGCTGCGGCCACGACGCTGGCCGTCGCCGCCCAGGGCGTTGGTCGCCACCCCGGTGCGCACCGAGCCTGGCAGAATTACGCTGACGCCGATGCCATGGGCCTGCTCGACTTCGGCACGCAGCGCCTCGAAATAGCCGATCACGGCATGCTTGGCACCACAGTAGCCAGTACGTAGCGGCGCGCCGACCTTGCCGGCCACGGAGCTGACCACGGCCAGCTGACCGCCACCAGCGGCAACCATGCGCGGCAGCAGCAACTGGGTCAGCGCCACGGGGGCCAGGTAATCGACTTCCATGAGCTGGCGATAGACCTCGAAGCTGGTATCCAGCGCCAGGCTGCGCTGGCTGATGCCGGCGTTGTTGATCAGGCAGTCGATGCGACCCTGCCAGCCCCAGGCCTGCTCCACCACGTCAGCCAGCATCGCGTAGTCGGTAGTTTCGAAAGGCAGCACCAGGCTGCGCTCTGGCGCCTGCGCGGCGACCGCCTGCAGCGCGTCCGCCCGCCGGCCGGAGAGCACGACCCAGGCTCCCTGCTGCAACAGCGCACGCGCCAATGCCTCACCGATACCCGACGAGGCGCCGGTAATCCAGACCACTTGCTTGTCGAACGTCATGGGCAAACCCTCTTGTTGGTTTGCCCCAGGCTAGCCGCTGCACTGCGCGCCGCCCATGGCCCAGCGCGCCAAGCTGCTGGCCTCGGCTGGCCGGTAGCTGAACAAGGCTATGTACCGGTTGCATGTTGTCGCTGTGACGCTGCTTTAGCGGGGCGATTGGCACCCCGCTTTCGCCGCGATAGCGAGGCAACCAGGGTGTTGCCTGCATCGCGGCTAAAGCCGCTCCCACGAAGGGCTTCGAGGGCATCAATTCAACGGGGGTATCAACGGCTAGCGCCAGTGGCGTTTCTCGTAGGCAATGGCTTTGTGCTTGCGCCCGATACCGAACGTCCAGCCGATGCCCAGCGCCAGCAACTCCACCAGCCAGGCCAGCAGGAGTGCAACGCCCAGGCCCCAGGCGATGGCTTGCGGCGCCAGCAGCACCTGGTAGCTATAGGCATCCAGGGTTTCCTGCAGCAGCACCGGATCGGCTCCCGTGGCCAGGTGTAGCACCTGGCCATACCAGGGGCCCTGCATGGCCAGCCACTCGGCCTCCAGCAACTCGGAACGGCTGACCAGATGCGCAACGCTCTCGGCATCGCTGCGCATTACATCGTCGGTGCTGGCACGGTAGTGGGCAACCAAGGCATTGAGATCGCCATTGAAGAAACGCGCGGCCGTTTCGCGAAAGCCCAGCAGGCTCTGCTCGGACTCGGCGCGATGGGCATCCACCCGCTTGGCGTAGTCGTCGATGAACCCCGGTACCTGCACACCGACCAGCAGACCGAAGGCGAACACCAGCAAACGCAAGTAGCCTCGAAACATCCTCAATCCCCCATCTGCCCGTGGGCGATGCGCTCACCACGCCGCCACAGGCTCCATTGTCCCGGCTGAAACAGGTTCCAGCGCTCGTTGTCGGTCAACGGCTCGGTAGCGATCACCGTGACCACGTCATTCGGCGTGGTTTCCGCCTGGAAGTCCACGGTCACATCCACATCCTTCAGGCTGGCCGGGCCAAATGGCGCGCGGCGAGTAATCTGCGCCAGCTTGGTCGAGCAGAAGCAGAACAACCAGTCGCCGTCGCTGAGCAGGCAATTGAACACGCCCTTGCCGCGATACTCCTGGGCCGCCTGCACCAGCACCGGCAGCAGTACTTCAGCCGGCACCGGCTCGGGAAAGGCGCTGCGTACCCGGTTGAGCAAGTCGCAGAACGCCGCCTCGCTGTCGGTATCACCGACCGGGCGGTAGAAATCGAAGCCCGGCGTGAAACCGACCAGCTGGCCATTGTGGGCGAAGCACCAGTTGCGCCCCCACAGCTCGCGCACGAAAGGATGGGTATTGGCCAGGCAGACCTTGCCGACGTTGGCCTGGCGGATATGGCCGATCACCGTCTCGCTCTTGATCGGATAACGCTGCACCAGGCGCGCCACCTCGGAGTCGACGCTGGCCGTCGGGTCCTGGAACAGACGCAGGCCGCGCCCCTCGTAGAAGGCGATGCCCCAGCCGTCACGGTGTGGGCCACTACCGCCACCGCGCTGCATCAGCCCGGTGAAGCTGAAGACGATATCGGTAGGCACGTTGGCACTCATGCCGAGCAGCTCACACATGCTTCAGACCTCCGCCAGCGCCGCGCGCAGGCGTTCGGCCTCACGCGCCAGGCGTGCTTCCAGGCGCTGGCGGCCAAACGGCAGAAAGCGCGTGAGAATGCGCCAGCACAACATTGGCAGGTCGCCACGACGTCGCGGAATCAGATGCAGGTGCAAATGGGGGACGTGCTGGTTGGCGACGGGCCCGTCGTTGAGCAGCAGGTTGAGGCCCAGCACACTCGGATCGCTGCGATACAGGGCACGCGCCACACGGTCGGCCAGCGTCAGCAGAACCTGCCGCGGTGCCGCTGGCAAATCCGCAAGAAAGGGGGCATGACCCTTGGCGACTATCAGAAGGTGGCTGGGGCGCAACGGGAAGATGTCCAGCAGCACGAGGAAGTGCTCGTCCTGGTGCAGGATATGAGCCGGCTGTTGGCCGTCGGCGATGGCGCAAAACACGCAGGTCATGGGCTCTCCTTGGCGACTCGCAGCATGCTGAACGCCTGCGCCAGCATCTGCAACCGGCGCATCGCACGAACTCAGGTCAGAGGCGTGGTTCGATCCGCAGGCGGCGCTCGCCCTGGGCGCCCATGCGGGTATCGGCTTCGTCGTAACGCTCGTCACGGCTCATCAGTTCGCGCAGGGTCGGTTCGTCCTCCTCCGCAACCGCCGCTGCAGCAGGAGCGCGACGCGCCTGCCACCAGCGTTCGACCGGCCAGCGCAATGCGCAGAAAGCCAGCCACACGGCAAAGGCGATAGCGCCGTAGATCGCCAGATCGGCAACCGCACGCCAGGCGTTGTTGCCGACCTTGAACAGCAGGTCCAGCGCAGTGATGGCGATGGCCGGGGCGAACAGCTCCTTGGCCGGATCGACGATGGTCGGCGTCAGCAGCAGCACGGCGACCAGCACGCGCAGGGGCTCGCGCAACCAGCGCCACATCCAGCCGGTCATGCGGCACCACACCAGTAAGCAGCCCAGCGCGGCAATAGCGTAGGCGGCCCAGGCAAGCAGATAGTCTTGTTCGGTCATGGTGTTTCGTGGCTTGGCCGGCAAAGGGGCGCTTATGATAACGGCTTTTGCGCGACCTGCGCCTCCCCGTGGTCGCCCCGCAGCCGAGAACCACCATGACCGATGCCCCGATGGCCCGCCGCGAGACCGGCACCGACCCTTACCGCTGGCTGGAACAACGCGACAGCGACGAGGTGCTAGCGCATCTGCAGGCCGAGAACGCCTACCTCGAAGCGCAACTGGCCGAACAGGCCGAGATGCGCGAAACGCTGTTTCAGGAGATCAAAGGGCGCATTCGCGAGACCGACCTGTCGCTGCCGACGCCTTGGGGCCCTTGGCTGTACTACCAGCGCACTACCGCCGGCGACGAATACCCAAGGCATTACCGCTGCCCGCGTCCGGCCGACGGCTCACTGATGGTGGACGAAAGTGCCGAGCAACTGCTGCTCGACCCCAACGCCCTGGCCGGCGGCGGCTACCTGGCCCTCGGCGCCTTCACCGTCAGCCCCGACCACCGCCTGCTCGGTTACAGCCTGGATACCGCCGGCGACGAGATCTATCGCCTGTTCGTCAAAAACCTGGAAAGCGGCGCGGTCGACGAACTGCCCTTCGAGGACTGCGACGGCCAGATGACCTGGGCAAACGACAATCAGACGCTGTTTTTCGTCACCCTGGACGACACTCATCGCCCGCACCGCCTATACCGCCACAAGCTTGGCAACAGCGCTGCCGCCCTGGTCTTCGAGGAGGCCGACGGCCGCTTCTTCCTCAGCTGCTACCGCAGCAGCTCCGAGCGCCAGCTGATCCTCAGCCTGGGCAGCAAGACCACCAGCGAAGCCTGGGTGCTGGACGCCGCCACGCCGCAGGGTGAATTCAGCTGCCTGGCACCGCGCCAGGAGGATCACGAATACGATGTCGACCACGGCCTGCTGGACGGCCAGTGGACCTGGTTCATCCGCAGCAACCAGGCCGGCATCAACTTCGCCCTGTATGTCGCGGACGAGGCCCAGCAGAGCCGCGAGCACTGGCGCGAGCTGATCGGCCATGATCCGCAACGCATGCTCGAAGGCGTCACCCTCAACCAGGAGGCCTTCGTCCTCAGCCTGCGCCAGGGCGGCCTGCCGATCATCGAGGTGCACCCGCGGGGCCTGCCGCCCTACCCCGTACAACTGCCGGACGCCGCCTACAGCCTGTACGTGCAGGACAGCCTGGAGTTCCACAGCCCGGCGATCCGCCTGCGCTACGAGGCGCTGGGGCGCCCGGCCCAGGTACGCCAGCTGGACCTGGCCACGGGCGAACAGCAGGTGCTCAAACAAACCCCGGTGGAAGGCCCGTTCGACCCCGACGCCTACGAGAGCCGCCGCCTCTGGGCCACGGCAGCCGATGGCACGCAAGTGCCGATCAGCCTGGTGGCGCGCAAGGACGTGCTCAGCGCAGGCGCACCCGCCCCGCTCTACCTGTATGGCTACGGCGCCTACGGCGAGAGCCTCGACCCCTGGTTCAGCCATGCGCGCCTGAGCCTGCTGGAGCGCGGCTTCGTTTTCGCCATCGCCCATGTGCGTGGTGGCGGCGAGCTGGGCGAGGCCTGGTACCGCGCCGGCAAGCTGGAGCACAAGCAGAATACCTTCGACGACTTCATCGCCTGCGCCGAACAACTGATCAGCGAAGGCCTGACCACCCCCGCGCAACTGGCCATCAGCGGCGGTAGCGCCGGCGGCCTGCTAATCGGCGCCGTGCTCAACCAGCGCCCGCAGCTGTTCGCGGCAGCCATTGCCGAGGTGCCCTTCGTCGACGTACTCAACACCATGCAGAACCCCGACCTGCCGCTGACCGTGACCGAGTACGACGAGTGGGGCGATCCCAAGCAGCCCGAGGTGTACGAGCGCATCAAGGCCTATGCGCCCTACGAAAACGTGCGCACCCAGGCCTATCCCGCCATCCTCGCCGTGGCCGGCTACAACGACAGCCGCGTGCAGTACTGGGAAGCGGCCAAGTGGGTAGCACGCCTGCGCGAACTGAAGAGCGACGACAACCTGCTCCTGCTCAAGACCGACCTCGGTGCCGGCCACGGCGGCATGAGCGGCCGCTACCAGGCCCTCAAGGACGTGGCGCTGGAATACGCCTTTCTGTTCAAAGTGCTGGGAGTCCGTTGATGCAGCGCTTTCTCTACCGCTGGCTGCTACTGGTCGGCCTGGGGCATGTGGCGCTGGGCATCGCCCTGGCCTTCTCCGCTCATCTTTCGCTCACCCAGCCGTACTTCGACTACCTCTACGCCAGCGTCTCAAGCTCGCCCGCTTCGGCCGAGCACCAGACGCTGCTGCGCACCATGGTCGGTCTGTTCGGACCGACCGTGGCAAGCTGGGGGCTGCTGTTCTGCGGCCTGATCTACCTTTACCGCCAGCACGGCTCGCCCGTGATCAAACCGCTGATATTCGCCGCACTGCTGGTCTGGTGTGTGCTCGACAGCAGCATTTCCCTTTATTTCGGCCTGCATCTGCACGCCTACCTGAATGCATCGGCCGCACTGTCCATCGCCATTCCCCTGTTCTTTCTGCGCCCCTGCAATCGCTCAGCGCAAAGGGTTTTCCAGCTGAGCTACAACGCCGAGCGCCGCCTGCGGGTGCTGCTCACGGGCGGCAGCGGCTTTATCGGCAGCCCGCTGGCCAGCGCCCTGAGCCAAGCCGGGCACGAGGTGCTGATACTGACTCGCAACCCTGCCAACCTCGGCAATATCCAGGGTCGGGTGACCTGCCTCACCAGCCTCGAGCAGATCGCTGACGACGAGCGCATCGACTGCATCATCAACCTGGCCGGCGAGCCCCTTGCCGGGCAACGCTGGAGCGCCGCCCGCAAGCAGCGCTTCCTCGACAGTCGGCTACAGGTCACCGACCAGCTGCTGCAGCTGGTACGGCGCCTGGAACAGCGCCCAGAGGCAATGCTCAGCGGCTCGGCCGTGGGCTACTACGGGCACTGGCAGGACGAGCCGCTCGACGAGAACAGCGCACCTCGCGACTGTTTCTCCCACCAGCTTTGCGCCCAATGGGAAGCGCGCGCGCGGCAGATGGAAAGCCTGGGCGTGCGCGTCTGCCTGTTGCGCATAGGCATAGTGCTCGGCCAGGGCGGTGGCCCGTTGGCGGAACTGCGGCGGCCCTTCGAGCTGGGTATCGCCAGCCAACTGGGCACTGGCGGCCAGTGGATGCCCTGGATTCACCTGCAGGATGTGCTGGATATCTGCGCCATGCTCATGACCTCGCCGCAGATCAGCGGCGCGGTCAACCTCAGCGCCCCCGCACCGGTGACCAACGCCGAATTCTGCCAGGCCATGCAGCGCCAGCTGCCCCGCGCCCGCCTCAAGGTAAGGGTGCCGGCCTGGCTGGTTCGCCTGCTGCTGGGGGAAATGGCCGACGAAGTGCTGCTCAGCGGCCAGCGGGTTCTGCCGAGCAAACTCCTGGAGCATGGCTACCGGTTTCACTATCCGGCGCTCGACGACGCTCTTGGCCAGCTAATGCCATCTCGCTAGGCAGGCCTCAGGGCCTGTCGATCGTCTCCGCCGGATGCGAGGAGTTGCGCTGGCGCTGCTCTTCCAGCTGCGGCAGGGGGCGATCCTTGGGCAGAGGCTGGGGCATGCTCTGCGGGCGCGGCTGTGTCGGATTGACCAACAGCGGCGGCCGGCTGGGACTACCACCCAGCGGGCGCATCTGGGGTTGGCCATAGGGTTGCGGCGTGGCGGTGCCCGGTGAGCCAGGCGCAGGACCGCCGAGCGAGTTGGCCGCAGAGGCGACGACCGAGAGCATGGCCAGGGCCAGCGTGAGCACAGGAAAAAGTCGCATGAGGGGGCTCCAGCCAGGTGGGCTTTGGCTTTATTCTGGCAGCCTCGGAACCGCCGCGTTCACCACCCGACCACAGGCCCTGCCATGAGCACCAAGCCCAGCTACACCATTTCGGCCAAGGCCGAAGCAGACTACCGGCAGAAAGCCCTGAAGATGTACCCGCACGTCTGCGGCCGCTGCGCCCGCGAGTTCAGCGGCAAACGCCTGAGCGAACTGACCGTGCACCACCGCGACCACAACCACGACAACAACCCGGCCGATGGCTCCAACTGGGAGCTGCTGTGCCTGTTTTGTCACGACAACGAGCACTCGCGCTACACCGACCAGCAGTATTTCGCCGAAGGCTCCACCGCCAGCCCGCAAGCGGCGAAGACCACCTACAAGGCCTTTGGCGACCTGGCCAGCCTGCTGAAGAAAGACTGACAGCCGCTCCCACTAAAACAGCGTAGGTATCGCGCGCCGCCGTATAATCGCGTCTTTTTACGCGAGCCCTACCGTGGCCAACAAACGATACAGCTGCATCGGCCTGTTCAATCCCAAGTCGCCGGAGAACGTCGGCTCGATCATGCGCGCGGCCGGCTGCTATGGCGTCAGCTCGGTGTTCTACACCGGCACCCGCTATGACCGCGCCAAGGATTTCGTCACCGACACCAAGAAGGTCCACCAGGACATTCCGCTGATCAACATCGACGACCTGCGCCGTATCGTGCCGCTGGGCTGTACCCCAGTGGCGGTGGAGCTGGTGGAAGGCGCCCGCGCCCTGCCCAACTACACCCACCCGGATCGGGCGCTGTACATCTTCGGCCCGGAGGACGGCTCGCTGGACAAGGACATCCGCGCCTGGTGCGGCGACGAAGTGGTGTATATCCCCACCAACGGCTGCATGAACCTGGCGGCCACCGTCAACGTGGTGCTCTACGACCGCCTGGCCAAGGGCAACAATACGCGCTCGGGCCCGCAGTTCTAAGAGGCTGGTTACGGCACAGCTGCAGGAACTGAATCGAGTCGGGTGCGCATGACGCCCGGCTTACCCACCCGCCTGCGCGCGGTTCACCTGAACACAGAACAGCCGAGAGACAGGCGCCGCCCGGCAGCGCGTGCGCGTGCGGACCAGTTAGCGCAGCAGCTTGCTGTCCAGCACTTCGGAACCGCGGCCCATGACGTTCTCGCTGATCTCGATGAAGTCCTGAGTGGTGACCTTGTCCAGACGCATCAGACCGCGCGTGACGTCATCCAGCGAGCGCTGGTTGTCGGTGGTCTTGCGGATTTCCCGATCCAGTTCCTGCAATAGCAGCACCGCGCGCGCGGTCACCGGGCCGGTGGAATTTTCGGTGCGCAGGCTGCCGACCTTCTTGCTCCACTTCGTCAGTTTCTTGCGGATCACCTGATAGCGATCCTCGCTCATGCCGCCAGCACGGCGCACCAGCTCGATGGCGTAGTACTCGGCCAGGCCCTCGCTGATCCAGTCGCTTTTCTCAGCATCGCGAATGCGGCTGAACACATGCACCAGCTCATGCACCAGCGAGCTGGTGCCGTTCTCGCTGACCAGCGGGCGTTCGGCCTGGAAATAGATCGAGTTGGGCGCCGACAGGCCGCCGCGCCACATGGGGTCACCGGCACCGACGATCAGCAGCTTGGCCGGGTCGCGCGGAAACAGCGCCTGGGCTTCGGGCCAGACGAAGGTCAGCAGGGTGAGGATGTCCATGCGCCGCATGCCCTCGCCCACCGGCGCGGCCACCGTCACGTCGGTGTCGCCGAGCTGGGCGCGGCGGCTGCCGATCTTGCCGGCCAGCATCCAGCCGGTGGGGCGATCGAACTTGCGGCTCGGGTTGTCGATGCGGAACTTGTTGGTGCCGATCTTGGGCCAGCCGGTCTCGACGCCATTCCAACCCTTGGGCAGGTCGAACTGCAGGCGCGCGACCAGCTCGATCTTGTCGTCCTTGATCATCCGTGCGCTGGGCACCAGATCGTCGCCACGCAGCAGAACCCAGTCCGGGGTCATCCGCGCATCGAACTTGCCGTTGTCACGGGCATGACTGATGCGCACCTTGTAGCTCAGGCTGGCCTTGCCCTTGGCTGGCTTCCAGGTACCGTCCCCGGGGCTTTCCTGCAGCCACTCGCCGTCGGCCTGGAAGTCGCTGTAGTAGCCCTTGCTGCCCAGGTTGAAAGCCAGGCTACGCACCGCCTCGCCCTTTTCCAGGGTCAGGCGCACTTCGGCCTGGTCGGTCTCTGGCAGAAAGCGTACGCGGTAGTCCAGGTCGACATGCTTGGCCGCCCACAGGGGCGCGCTCAAACCGAACAACAGGGTGAAGGTCAGCAGCTTGCGGGCAGGCATCGACAAGGCTCCATGCGCAGGGAATGCCGGCTCAGCCGGCGCGGAAAATCAGGTGATCCTCCCAGTCTTCCTCGGCCACGCTGCCTTCGGCAAGCATGCGTCCGGACTGGGAGATGCGTTCGTGGTGCACCGCATCGGGGTCGCCGCTGACCAGGTGATGCCAGAGAGGCAGATCCTTGCCCTCGCTGACCAGACGATAGGCGCAGGTCGGCGGCAACCACTTGAACTGGTCGGCCTGGGCCGGGGTGAGCTGCACACAGTCGGGCACATGCTGGCGGCGATTGGCGTAGTCGCTGCAGCGGCAGGTCTTGAGATCGAGCAGTTTGCAGGCGATACGCGTGTAGTAGACGCTGCCGTCGTCCTCGTCCTCGAGCTTCTGCAGGCAGCACAGGCCGCAGCCGTCGCACAGGGATTCCCACTCGTCCTGATCAAGCTGGGCGAGTGTCTTGCGTTTCCAGAAGGGTTGAACGATAGCGGCCATGAGCATCAGTACAGCGGGTAAAGGCGCGGCAGTCTAGCCGGTGCGCAGCAGCCGGCCAAGCAGGACCGACTGGCGGCCATGCCAGCTTTGCTGACCGTTCGAGCAGATTCTGCATGGGAGGTCATGAAACTGATCTAGGCTGACCTCACTCATGGCCAGTAGCCAGTCATGGGGCCTTCAAACTGCCAGGGAAGACGTCTTCATGAACAGCTGGAAGATTCGTACTCACTTGTCCTTATTGGTCGGCGTGTTACTCCTGAGCCTGCTGCTAACGGGGCTGCTCGGCCTGCAGGGGCTCAGATCCACCGTGCGGGGCCTGGAAACGGTCTATCAGGATCGCGTCGTACCGCTGCACGACCTCAAGCTGATTGCCGATCTGTACGCGGTGAATATCGTCGACGCGACGCACAAGGCCAACAGTGGCAGCCTGCCGGCCAGCCGCGCCGCCGAGCTGGTGGCCCAGGCCCGCAGCGAGATCAGGCAGACCTGGGAAGCCTACCTGGCCACGCAGCTGATCGCCCAGGAAAGCGCGCTGATCGAGCAGATCAGGCCCATGATGCTGGCCGCCGAACAGCCGCTGGACGAGTTGCAGGAGCTGCTGCGCAATGACCGCCGCGCGGCCATGCGCGAATTCGCCGATCAACGCCTGTATCCCCTGATCGACCCGCTATCCGGCAAGTTCGCCGAGTTGATCGACGTCCAGCTGGGCGAAGCCAAGCGCCAATATGACCTGGGCCAGGCCACCTACAACGCCAACCTGCGGCTGAGCTCCGGGGTGCTGCTGGTGGCACTGCTGCTGGGCGCCCTGCTCGCCCTGCACTTCTCCAACCTGCTCAGGCGCCAGCTGGGGGCGGAGCCGGGTGAACTGGCAGCGATCAGTGCGCGCATCGCCGAGGGCAACCTGGGCCAGCAGTCGATCCTCCAGCGCGCCAGCACCGGCGTGATGAACTCCGTGCAAAGCATGCACCGCGGATTGCGCGACATGATCGGCAACATCGGCGCCGCCTCCGAACAGATCGAAACCGCCTCCCTGCAGCTCGCCGCCTCCTCCGAGCAGGTGCTCAACAGTGCGAATATCCAGAGCGACACCGCCTCGGCCATCGCCGCGACCATGGAGGAAATGGCGGTGAGCATCAGCCAGATCGCCGAGAACGCCCAGGACACCAGCGACCGTGCGCAGAAAGCCGCCGACCTCAGCGACAACGGCATCCGCATCACCGCCGCGGCCAGCGAGGAAATCCTGCAGATCGCCGAGCTGGTGGCGCAGAGCTCCGCGGACATCGAGCGGCTTGCCGCCCAGTCGGCCGACATCAGCACCATAGTCGACGTGATCAAGGGCATCGCCGAGCAGACCAACCTGCTGGCCTTGAACGCCGCCATCGAGGCTGCGCGCGCCGGGGAGCAGGGCCGCGGCTTTGCCGTGGTCGCCGACGAGGTACGCGGCCTGGCCAGTCGCACGGCGCAATCCACGACGGAAATAGTGGCCCTGGTGGACTCCATCCAGAGCGGCGTGGGCAAGGCCAGGCAGAGCATGAATGCCGGCCGCGAACGACTCGATAGCGGCACCCGCCTGGTCGCCCAGGCCGGCACTGCGATGCAGGATATTCGCGGTGCGCTGGACGAATCGCTGCAGGCCGTCAGCCTGATTTCCAACGCCCTGCAGGAACAGCGCGCAGCCAGCGAAGAAGTAGCCGCCAATGTCGAGCGGGTGGCGCAGATCGTCGAAGAGAACTCCGCCGCGCAAGGCAGCATCGTTCAGGCCATCCAGGCCCTGCAGTCGATGTCCGAGCAGCTGCAGGGCATGCTGCGGCGCTTCAGCTTCTAGCCGCTAGTAGCCGCGGGCGAAGTCCACGGAACCACGCAACGCCTGGCCCGCGCGGTAGCGTTGCAGGTTGTCGACAAACAGCTGCGCCATGGCTGCCGGTTCGGTGGGTGCGGAGCTGTGCCCGGTGAGCAGCAGTCGCGGCGCATCCCAGAACGGATGGCCCGGTGGCAGCGGCTCCTCGCGGCATACATCGATCACCGCGCCGGCCAACTGCTCGGCCCGCAGGGCCTGCACCAGGTCGGCATCAACCAACGAGGTGCCGCGCCCGGCATTGATGAACAGCGCCTCGCCGCGCATCCGCTCGAACAGTGCGGCGGTGTACAGATCACGACTGGCCGGCGTATCCGGCAACAGATTGACCAGGCAGTCGGCCCAAGCGGCCTGCTCGCCCAGGTCCTGTAAGCCATGCACTTGCGTAAACGGCTCGATCGCCCGCGGTTCACGCGCGATACCGCGCAGCTCCACGCCGAAGGGCGCCAGAAAACGGCCGACGGTGCAGCCGATGTCACCCGCGCCGACGATCAACACCCGGCAGCCGCGCAGACTGACGGGCGCCTGGTTATCCCACTGCTGCGCCACCTGGCTGGCCAGGCGTGGCAACAGGCGACGCCGATGGGCCAGCAGGTAGGTCAGCACGTATTCGGCCATGACCTGGCCGAAGATGCCGACCGCCCGGCTCAGGCTGTAGTCGCGAGGCAGATCATCGGCCAGCAGCGGCGTGATGCCGGCCCAGGTGGACTGCAACCAGGCCGGCCGCAGCCCCTGGCGCAACAGCGGCACGGCCAGGTCCGGCTCGGCCAGCCAGACAGGGCAGCTCGCGGCCTGCGCTGCATCCGTACACAGCTCCAGCTCGGCATTCGCCGCCTGCAGCAGCTCGGCGTAGCGCGCCTGATCGCGCTCCAGCAGCAGAACGCGCATCAGACCGGATCGTTACGGCGCAGCAGTTCTTCCGGCAGGTGCTCGATGTAGTCGTCCTCGGGCGGCGGCATCTGCAGGTGATAGCCCTGGGTTTCGAGGTTCTCCAGCACCTTGTGGATGTCTTCGCGGGCCAGCGGTTTTTCCGGGGTCAGCACCAGGCTGAAGGCCAGCTGCGGCGGGCCGAAGGCGGCCAGCAGCGCTTCGGGTACGCGTTTCAGCTCATCGCTCTTGAGCACGTAGAGGTACATCTCGTTCTTGCGCGGGCTTTTGTAGATGGAGCAGATCTTCTTCATTGCAGTTCGTCCAGCAGGGCTTGGCCCATCAGTTCGCGGCGCCAGCCGCGCAGGTTGTCCGGCAGGGTCCAGGGGCCGTCGGGGTAGCCGCTCTTGAGCAGGGCTTCCAGGGATTTCTTGCGCAGCATCAGTTCCGGCGCCATCTGCAGGCGCTCGGCCTCACGCTGGCCGACTGCACGCAGCTTCTTCAGCAAGGCGCCGGCCTCGATCGGCAGCGGCAGCGGCAAAGACTCCGGCCACTGCTCGGGCGGCAGCGCGCCGGCCTCGCGAATCAGCTTGAGGATGGTCTCGCCATCCTGGCGCACGGTGCGCGGGTGCATGTCTTCGATACGCGCCAGGGCTACGGTGTTGTCCGGCTGGAACCGCGCCAGCGGCCACAGCGAATGCTCGCGCAGGATGCGGTTGCGCGGCTGGTTGCGCGCCCGCGCCTGACGTTCGCGCCAGGCGCACAGGGCACGCAGCACGGCGAGCTGCTGCGGCGACAGCTTCCAGGCCAGCTTGGCGTCGAGGTAGGCTTCGTCCGGGTCGATCTCGCGGCGCAGGTTGAGCACCAGCTCGGCGCCGTCCTCCAGCAGCCAGGCCAGCTTGTCGGCCGGCAACTTCGGCAGCAGTTCCTGGTATAGCTCGGCCAGGTGCTGGGCATCCTCGGCGGCATAGCTGATCTGGGTCGGCGACAGCGGACGCTGCAGCCAGTCGGAACGGGTCTCGCCCTTGGGCAACTCGATACCGAGCACTTCCTGCACCAGGCGCGAATAGCCCATGGAGAAGCCGATGCCGAGGTAGCCGGCGGCCAGTTGGGTGTCGAACAGCGGCGCCGGCAGCGCGCCGGTCAGGCGCAGGAAGACTTCCAGGTCCTCGCTGCAGGAATGCAGGACCTTGGTCACGTTGCGGTCTTCCAGCAGTTCCGCGAACGGCGCCCAGTCCTGCACTTGCAGCGGGTCGATCAGGTAGGCGCTCTGGCCGTCGCCGACCTGCAGCAGGCCGGCAATCGGGTAGAAGGTGTCGACCCGCATAAATTCGGTGTCGAGAGCGACGTAGGGCAGCTTGCGCCATTCGGCACAGTGACGCGCCAGACTGGCGTCGTCGAGGATCCATTGAATATCGATAGCCACGCGGCACTCCTTCGGCAATGCCGCGCAGTATATATGCCTGGCACGCAGGCCGGGCATTCAGCGCCCGTATCGGCGACCGCAGGCGTGTACACTGCCGGCCAGCCAACCACAGGGAATAACAAAATGAAGAAACTCCTTGGCCTGCTGCTCGTTGTGATCGGCGCAGCCTTTGCCTACCTCGTCCTCACCCCCAGTCCCATCGAGCCACTGGCCTGGCAGCCGCAACCGGCGCCGCCAATGCATGGCGTGCTGGAACCCAACGACACCCTGATGAAGGCCGAGCTGCTGGCCCAGGGGCAGATCCACGGCCCGGAAGACACTGCGGTAGACGCCCAGGGGCGGGTCTACGGCGGCCTGCATGATGGGCGGGTGATTCGCATCACCGACGGCCAGGTGGAAACCTTCGCCGATACCGGTGGCCGCCCCCTGGGCATGGACTTTGATGCCCAGGGCAACCTGATCGTCGCCGATGCCTACAAGGGCCTGCTGCGCATCGACCCGGCCGGCAAGATCGTGGTGCTGGCGAGCGAGGCAGACGGCGTGCCCTTCGCCTTCACCGACGACCTGGATATCGCCAGCGACGGGCGCATCTATTTCAGCGATGCCTCCAGCAAGTTCCAGCAACCGGATTACCTGCTCGACCTGCTCGAAGGCCGCCCCTACGGTCGCCTGATGGTCTTCGACCCGGTCACGGGCAAGACCCAGGTGCTGCTCAAGGACCTGTACTTCGCCAACGGCGTGGCGCTGTCGCAGAACGAAGACTTCGTGCTGGTCAACGAGACCTACCGCTACCGCATCCAGCGCTACTGGCTGAAGGGCGACAAGGCCGGCAGCCATGAGATCTTCGCCGACAACCTGCCGGGTATGCCGGACAACCTGCAGGGCGACCGCGCCGGCACCTTCTGGGTGGCCCTGCCGACGCCGCGCAAGGCCGACGCCGACTTCCTGCAGAACCAGCCCTGGATCAAGGCGCAGCTGGCCAAACTGCCGCGCGCGCTGTGGCCGAAACCGGCCTCCTACGGCCTGGCCATCGCCCTCGACGAACAGGGCGAGATCATCCGCAGCCTGCACGACACCAGCGGCACTCACCTGCGCATGGTCACCTCGGTGAAACCGGTGGGCGACTACCTGTACCTGGGCAGCCTGGACAACGACCGCATCGGCAAGCTGAAGATTCGCTGATCAACCGTGACGAAAAGCCCGCCAATCGGCGGGCTTTTTTGTTGCAGTGCAGCGTCACTCAGGCAGGTTGCTGGCTGAGCGACGGACTCGACACCGGCTCCAGCGAATCCCCCAGCAGTGCCTGCATGCTCAGACGGGTCTGCATCATCAGCTCCGGCAACTGCTCGACACTGTAGCGGCTGGTATCGATAGGCGCGCCGACATGCAGTTGCACCGGCTGACCCAGGTTGAAGCGCCAGGTACGCGCCGGCAGCACATTGTGGATACCGCGAAAGGCGATGGGCAGGATGATCGCATTGGTATCCAGGGCCAGATGGAAGCAGCCCTTCTTGAACGGCAGCAGCTGACCATCCCTGGAGCGCGTGCCTTCTGGCGCGGCCCATAGCACGATGCCGCTCTCCATCATCTGCCGGGCCTTGTCCAGGTCCTTCACCGCCTGGTGGCGATTGTGCCGATCCACCGAGGGGAACTCGGCAGCGCGAATCGCCGCACCGAATACCGGAATGCCGAACAGCTCTTTCTTCGCCAGCATGCGGATCGAGCCCGGCATGGCGACGAAGGTGGCGGGAATGTCGTAATGACTGGCATGGGTGCTGAGCAGGATATAGCGCCGGCCATCGCTGAAATCCGGCACCTGGCCGTGCACGCTGAGGTTCATCCGCACCAGACGCAGCAGCAGGCCGGACCAGCGCCGCGTATAGCGATCGACATCGGTGCGCGTCAGACGTCCGCAGACGGCACGCAGCAGCACTTTGCTGCAGTAGTACAGGGTGACCAGCGCCGAACCCAGGATCACGCCGATACGGCGGGCGAGGTTGGCACTTTCAACGACAGGGTGCAGGCCGGACATGGGTACTCCTCGTCTGGCGCTCGCCGAAACAGTTGGGAGCGCTTCTCTTCATAGGCACGACAGGTCGCGCACGTGTTCTTATGATGCCCATAGTCCCGAATTCGACACAGGAGTTCCCATGCCGCTCGCCCAACTGATCAGCGCCGACCAGCTGCACGCTCGCCTACAGGAGCCCGGGCTGGTCATTCTCGACTGCCGCTTCGCCCTCGATGCCCCTGCCTATGGCGCCCGCAGCTACGCCGAAGGGCATATTCCCGGCGCCCGTTTCGCCGACCTGGAACAAGATCTATCAGGCCCGGTGACCAAGGGCGTGACCGGCCGCCACCCGCTGCCGGACGCCAACGCCCTGGTGGAAAAATTGCGTGTCTGGGGCATCAGCAACGACTCGCAGATCGTGCTCTACGACGACGCGCCTGGCGCCTTCGCCGCGCGGGCCTGGTGGTTGCTGGCCTGGCTGGGCAAGCGCGAGGGGGTCTATCTGCTCGACGGCGGTCTCAAGGCCTGGAAGGAGGTCGACCTGCCGCTGGATAGCGCGGCGCCGCCGATGGTGGCCGGCAGCTTCACCGGCCAGGCAGACGCCAGCCTGCTGCTGGAGGCCGGACAGCTGCAACAGCGCCTCGGCAACGTCGAGCTGACCCTGCTGGACGCCCGTGCCCTGCCGCGTTTTCGTGGCGAAGTGGAACCGCTGGACCCGGTGGCCGGCCACATCCCCGGCGCCCGCTGTGCGGTGTTCACCGACAACCTCGACGAGAACAGCCGCTTCCTCCCTGCCGAGCAGTTGCGTAGCCGCTTCGATGCCCTGCGCGACGGCAAACCGGTGGAGGCGCTGGTGGCCTATTGCGGCTCCGGGGTCACGGCCTGTCACAACCTGTTCGCCATGAGCCTCGCCGGTTATCCGCTGGCGCCGCTGTACGCGGGCTCCTGGAGCGAGTGGATCACCGACCCGGCGCGCCCGGTGGCGACCGGCGACTGAGTAACGCCGCACTACGTGGGCTAAGAGCTCTGTAGGAGGGGTTGGACGGCACTCCGCCCTGGCCGCGACAGGGGACTGCACGAACGCTCCGGTCGCGGCCAAGGCCCCTCCTACCAAGGGGTGCGCCGGGATTACAAACCGCGCAGCCGCTTCGGCGTCAGCCCCAGGTAGCGGCGCATGGCCGTGGTCAGTGCGCTCTGGCTGGAAAAACCGCATTCCTCGGCGATCCGCACCAGCGGCAGCGGGCTCTCGCGCAGCAAGCGCGCGGCATGGTCGAGACGGGTCTTGAGCAGGTATTGGTGCGGCGTCAGGCCGACGCTGTCCTTGAACTGGGCATGGAAGTGACTGGGGCTGAGACAGGCCACCTGGGCCAGTTCCACCACCCGGATACGCCGCGCCAGGTGCTCGCCGATGTAGCGGTCCAGACGCGGCAGATCGAGGCCCGTGGCCACGGCCGGCTTTCTCTCGCCGAACATGCGCAGGTGCAACGCTCGCAGCAGCACGCCGCCGAGGGCGCGGGCCAGGTGCGGGTCGCTGCCATAGCGGTCGAGCTCGGCACCGGCATAGCTGAGCAGGTGCTGGAAATCGGCGTCCAGGGTCGGGTAGCGCGGACTCTCGAACAGCTCGGCGAGCAGGCTGAGGTCGGCGGCGGGAGTGCCCTGCTCGTCCAGGTCGAGGATCAGCATGCGGTTGTCACCCATGCCGGCGAACTCGTGGGCGGCATCGCCCGGCACCAGGCAGGCGCGCATGCGGCAGACCTCGCCACCCCGCCCGCCTACCTCGAATTCCGCACGCCCGGCCAGCGACAACACCAGTTGATGGTGGTCATGGGCATGGACGTGGGCCTGGTCATCCAGGCGCATCAGGCGCGCTGCGAGCATCTCGGCATACCGGGGAAAGACGAACGCGCACTTTACCGGGTTGCACCCTGAAACAACATTGGTTGCGACAAGTGGCACCAGATTCCGTGGCCTCCATCTTGCTTGACCACAGGCATTAACTGCCCGCTCCGGAATACCGCAATGTTCGAACTCGGCGTCTACTGCCTGCAGCGCTGTGGCCCTGCCCGCTCCTGGTTGCTGCTGGCCATGGTCCTGTGCAGCACCGCATTGGCCCTGTTCGACCAGGCCAGCGCCTCCATCTGCCTGCTCCTGTTGCTGGTCTACCTGGGCTGCGCGCAAAGCCTCAGCTGGCATCGCCAACAGCAGGAGCAACGGCAACTGCTGCAGCAACTGGCCCGTCTGTTCGGCGGCGACACGGAGAAGGCACGCCTGCTGGTGCAATGCGACGACGAGCAGCGCAGCGCCGAGCGTCTGCGCAGCGAGGTGCAGTTCGCCGCCCGCTCGCTGGAACAGATGGCCGAGCACACCAGCCGCCAAGGCGAGGCGCAGAGCCTGCGGGTCAACGGCATCGCCGCTGCCAGCGAACAGATCAGTCAGACCCTGCAGCACATCGGCGAGCTCACCGAGCAGGCCCTGCACGCATTCGAGCGCACGCACCAAATGAGTGACGAGGGTCGCCGCGACGCACAAACACTGGGCGGCGACATGCGCAGCATCCAGCTCAGCCTCGACCGCACGGCCGGCGCGGTCAGCCAGTTGCTGCAACACAGCGCGGCCGTCGAGCAGGCGGTGCAACTGATCCAGGCCCTGGCCAAGCAGACCCAGTTGCTGGCACTGAACGCTTCCATCGAGGCCGCACGTGCCGGCGAGCAGGGTCGCGGTTTCGCCGTGGTCGCCGAGGAAGTGCGCAACCTGGCGCAATCCACCTCCGCAGCGGCCGTGGAAATCACGGCCGCGGTCGGCGCCATCGGTCAGGCCGTCGAGCATGTGCAGAGCGAAGTCGGCGAGCATAGTCAGCTACTCGACCAGGGCTGCCAGCGCAGCCAGAGCCTGGCCGAGTGCCTGCAGGCCCAGGCCGATTTCAGCCACGCCAGCCTGGACAACTTCGCCAGCGTGCGTCAGGCCCTGAGCGAACACACCCAGGCCAATCAGGAACTCAACCTGCAACTGCACGAGATCGACACCGCCCTGGCCCAACAGAATGCGCAGAACCATGAGCTGCTCGACCTCACCCACTACCTCACCAGCCTGACCGGGGGAGCTCGCACATGATCGAGCTGCAGCTGACAGCCGGCGCCCTGCTGGTGCTGGTCATGCTCTATCGCCACTACGCCAAGCGCCGCGCCGCACGCCATAGCGAGGCGTTGCGCCAGGCCCTGATGCACTGCCTGGAAGTGCTGCAGCGCCTGCAGAAGCACCGCGGCCTGGGCGGCCAGCGTACGCCCGAAGCACGCCAGCAGTGCCGCCTGCAGGCACAGGAACTGGACGGCCTGTGGCGCAGCCCGCCGCCGGCCGCCGATGAGCTGAAGGAACTGTTGCCGGCCTGGCAGTCACTGCGCAGCGAACCGAGCGACTTCGACGGCCACTGCCGCCTGATCGACCGTTTGCTGACCCTGATCCAGGTGCTGGAAATGCGCTTGACCGAAGATGTCGACATCGCTCACGGCTGTCGCGAACTGGAAGACCTGGGCCGTCTGCGCGGCCTGGCGGTACGCGGTGCCAACGAGCAGCGCTGCCCGCTGCCGCTGCAGATCCAGCTGCGCTACCTGAGCCAGCGCCTGCAGGGCCGTTGCGCGAGGAGCAGTGCCCTGGCCATGGCCCTGGAGCGCCTGCGCCTGCAACTGATCGAGCCACTGCAGGTCGCCATCAACCCGGCCGACTGCTACGCCCTGCTCACTCCCTTGATCGACGAACAGCTCGGTCAGCTGCGCCAGCGCCTGATCGCCAACACCCGCAGCGCCATGGCAAAGGACTTGCTTGAACCCGGTACCACCCAGATGAGCCGCACCGTATGAGCCCCGAACTGTTCTTCGCCCTGGCCCTCGGCCTTGCCCTGCTGATCCTCGGCCAACTGCTGACCCGCCGCGCCAGCCAGCTGCATCGCGCCACCCTGAGCGAACTGGAAGGCCAGTGCCTGCAACGCAGCCTGGAACTGCTGCGCGCCCTGCAGAAACACCGTGGCCTTGGCGCCCAGAACGACGTGGTCAGCGTCAGCCAGCGTAACGCCCTGGCCCGCCAGCTCGACCAGCTGTGGCTGAACTGGCCCGGGGAAAGCCTGGAGCTGGCGCCATTGCATCAGGAATGGCCGCTGCTACGCATGAAACCGGCCGATTTCGACGCCCACAGCCGGGTGATCGGCGAGCTGCTGCAGGTTATCGAACAGCTGGAAAGCCGCCTGGCCACCCGCCAGCACGGCAGCATTCGCGGCCTGGCCCAGGCCTGCCGCAACCTCGAAGACCTCGCCCGCCTGCGCGGCCTGGCGGTACGCGCCGCCAACTATGGCAAGTGCCCGCCGGTGCTGCAGGAGCAGATGCGCACGCTGTGCCTGCAGATCGCCGCCAGCGACAGCGACCAGCAACTGCAGGCCCTGCTGGAGCAACTGCGCAGCGAACTGATCGAGGCGCAGGCCACGCGCATCGGCCCGGCGGCCTGCTTCGCCCTGCTCACTCCATTTATCGAACAACGCCTGCAGGGCCTGCAGGTGCACGGCCAGGCCGTCGGTTGAAAAGCCCGGAGCACCGCCCCATCTAGCACTGCATAGTGCAAACGAAGGTGCTCCATGAACGATCAGGACCCGCAAGACCACGCCACCGGCCTGGTGCTCCCCGCCCAGCGCCTGCCCGACAAGCTGTACATCCTGCCCATCCACAATCGCCCGTTCTTCCCGGCCCAAGTGTTGCCGGTGATCGTCAACGAGGAGCACTGGGCCGAAACCCTGGACCTGGTGGCCAACACCGAGCACAAGTGCCTGGCGCTGTTCTATGTCGACCAGCCGGTGACCGACCCGCGCCACTTCGACCCCTCCAGCCTGCCCGAACACGGCACCCTGGTGCGTCTGCACCACGTCAGCCGTGAAGACGGCAAACTGCAGTTCGTCGCCCAGGGCCTGTCGCGGGTGCGCGTGCGCGGCTGGCTCAAGCGCCATCGCCCGCCCTACCTGGCCGAGGTGGAATACCCGCAGAGCCCGGCCGACCCGCGCGACGAGGTCAAGGCCTACGGCATGGCACTGATCAACGCGATCAAGGAGCTGCTGCCGCTCAACCCGCTGTACAGCGAAGAACTGAAGAACTACCTGAACCGTTTCAGCCCCAACGACCCCTCGCCGTTGAGCGACTTCGCCGCCGCCCTGACCACCGCTCCGGCCGCCGTGCTGCAGGAGGTGCTGGACTGCGTGCCGATCCTCAAGCGCATGGAGAAGGTGCTGCCGCTGCTGCGCAAGGAAGTCGAAGTGGCACGCCTGCAGAGCGAGCTGTCTGCCGAGGTCAACCGCAAGATCAGCCAGCACCAGCGCGAGTTCTTCCTCAAGGAGCAACTCAAGGTGATCCAGCAGGAGCTGGGCCTGAGCAAGGACGACCGCAGCGCAGACCTCGACGAGTTCCGTGCCCGCCTGGCCGGCAAGACCCTGTCCGAGCAGGCGCGCAAACGCATCGACGAAGAACTGAACAAGCTGGCCATCCTGGAGACCGGCTCGCCCGAGTACGCGGTGACCCGCAACTACCTGGACTGGGCGACCAGCCTGCCCTGGGGCGTGCTCGGCCAGGACAAGCTCGACCTCAACCATGCGCGCAAGGTGCTGGACAAGCATCACGCCGGCATGGACGACATCAAGCAGCGCATCACCGAATTCCTCGCCGTCGGCGCCTTCAAGGGCGAGATCGCCGGCAGCATCGTGCTGCTGGTCGGCCCGCCTGGCGTGGGCAAGACCAGCATCGGCAAATCCATCGCAGAATCCCTCGGCCGGCCGTTCTACCGCTTCAGCGTCGGCGGCATGCGCGACGAGGCGGAGATCAAGGGCCACCGCCGCACCTACATCGGCGCCATGCCTGGCAAGCTGGTGCAGGCGCTGAAGGAAGTCGAGGTGATGAACCCGGTGATCATGCTCGACGAGATCGACAAGATGGGCGCCAGCTACCAGGGCGACCCGGCCTCGGCGCTGCTGGAGACCCTCGACCCGGAACAGAACGTCGAATTCCTCGACCATTACCTGGACCTGCGCCTGGACCTGTCCAAGGTGCTGTTCGTCTGCACCGCCAACACCCTCGACTCCATCCCCGGGCCGCTGCTCGATCGCATGGAGGTGATCCGCCTGTCCGGCTACATCACCGAGGAAAAGCTGGCCATCGCCAAGAAGCATCTGTGGCCGCGCCAGCTGGAGAAAGCCGGGGTAAAGAAGGCGCAGCTGGCCATCAGCGACGCCGCGCTCAAGGCGGTGATCGAGGGCTACGCCCGCGAGGCCGGCGTGCGCCAGTTGGAAAAGCAGCTCGGCAAGCTGGTGCGCAAGGCAGTGGTCAAGCTGCTCGACGCCCCGGACAGCAAGGTGAAGATCAGCCCAAAGGACCTGGAAGACTACCTGAGCATGCCGCATTTCCGCAGCGAGCAGGTGCTCAGCGGCATCGGCGTGATCACCGGCCTGGCCTGGACCAGCATGGGCGGCGCCACCCTGCCGATCGAGGCCACGCGCATCCACAGCCTCAGCCGCGGTTTCAAGCTCACCGGCCAGCTCGGCGACGTGATGAAGGAGTCCGCGGAGATCGCCTACAGCTACCTCACCGCGCACCTCGCCGAGTACGGCGGTGCGCCCGGCTATTTCGACCAGGCCTTCATCCACCTGCATGTACCGGAAGGCGCCACGCCCAAGGATGGCCCCAGCGCCGGCATCAGCATGACCAGCGCCCTGCTGTCCCTGGCTCGCCAGCAGGCGCCGAAGAAAGGCGTGGCCATGACCGGCGAGCTGACCCTGACCGGTCAGGTGCTGGCCATCGGCGGCGTGCGCGAGAAGGTGATCGCCGCGCGCCGGCAGAAGCTGCATGAGCTGATCCTGCCGGAGGCCAACCGTGGCGACTTCGCCGAACTGCCCGACTACCTCAAGGAAGGCCTGACGGTGCACTTCGCCCGGCGCTATGAAGATGTGGCCAAGGTGCTGTTCGACTGAGCACCGCCCCTCTCGTGTAGTGCGCGAGGGGTAAAGCGCGGTCAACCTCGCCCGCCAGCAGCGGCAGCCGCTATGCTGTGCGGGTTTCCGATCGACAGGAGTCCGCCATGAACCTCGCCAACCGCCTGCTGCTGCCCGCCGCCATCGTGCTGCTGGCGGCCTGTTCCAGCCAGCCAAGCAGCGTGATCGTGCAGGAAAAACAACTCGGCAGCTGCCCCATGCAGCTGCGCAAGGGCCAGACCGTGACAATTACCTTGCCGAGCAACCCCACCACGGGTTTCCGCTGGATAGTCGCCGACGCCGCGCCCGGCGTGCTGCGCAGCCTCGGCCCGGAGGTCTACACCACCCCGGAAGATGCCGGCCTGGTGGGCAGCGCAGGCAAATCCACCTGGCGCTACGAGGTCTACCAGAAAGGCGACGGCCGCCTGCTGATGCAGTATCGCCGGCCCTGGGAAGTGGAAGTGGCACCGGCCAAGGTCATCGATTGCCCGATCAGCGTGCGCTGATGACGCCATAGGCCAGTCGTCCTGGCACATCCTGCCGCGCTGCCGACCGGCTGCACGGGAAACAATCGGCGCAGCCCAATAACAAGAGAATCCGCATGCGCCCTCTCCCCTGCTGCGTCGCCATCGCAGGCGTCGTCCTGTTCCTGCTCGGTCTGCACTTCGAACTCAAGTGGCTGACGCTGCTGAGCAAGCCGCTGCCGGTAATCTGCCTGCTGATCTGGCTACACGGCGCAGCAGCCGGCGCCTATCGGAACTGGATCGCCATCGGCCTCGGCTTTTCCCTGCTGGGCGACATGCTGCTGGAATGGCCGGCGGACCTCTTCGTCTTCGGCCTCGGCGCCTTTCTGCTGGCCCACCTGGCCTACCTGGTCGCCTACCTGGGTGACAGTCGCCGCCTCGCGCCAGGCGCCCTGCTGCTTGCAGCGCTGGTGGCCGGCAGTATGTTCGCCCTGCTGGCCAGTGCCGGCCTCGGCTCGCTGCTGCTGCCGGTAGCGCTGTACAGCCTGGCCATCGGCTGCATGCTGTGGCGGGCGCTGGCGCGCCTGGGGGATACGGCAATTGCACGGCAGTCGGCCTGGCTGGCGGGCTTTGGCGCACTGCTGTTCGTGCTGTCGGACAGTCTGATCGGCATCAATCGCTTCGTCGCGCCGTTCGAAGGCGCCCGCTACGCCATCATCCTCACCTACTGGCTGGGCCAGCTGGGCATCGCCGCCTCGGCATTTGCCTGCCGGCCTCAGGCAGAGGCCTCCGGCTCGGCATCACCCATCTCGCGACTGTAGACACACAGACGATTGCGCCCGCCGCGCTTGGCCCGGTACAGAGCCAGGTCGGCGGCATGCAGCAGGGCGTCCATCTGCTCGCCGTCCTCGGGGAACCAGGCCAGGCCCAGGGAAATATTGATCGGCCCCAGCGGCTGGCCGCCGTAGCGCACCTGCAGGCGGCTGACGGACAGGCGCAGCATCTCGCAGCGCTCGATGGCCTCCTCGCGGCCGATCTCCGGCATCACCAGGGCGAACTCCTCGCCACCGAAGCGGCAAGCCAGATCGCTGGCGCGCACATTGCGCTTCATCTCGACCGCCAGATGGCGCAGCACAATGTCGCCGGCCTCATGACCGAAGGTGTCGTTGAAGCGCTTGAAGTGATCGACATCGAGCAACACCATGGCCACCGGCGACTGCTTGCGCCCGGCACGCAGCAGCTCGCGGCGCAGCGTCTCGTCGAGGAAGCGCCGGTTGTGCAAGCCGGTCAGGGCATCGACCAGCGACTGCTGGCGCAGACTCTCACGCAGCGACAGGTTGGAGACGCCCAGCGACACCTGCTCGGAAAAGGCCTCGGCCAATTCCAGATCGACCTGCTTCACGCCGCCCAGGGTGAGCACCCCCAGCGGCTCCCCCTGGGCCATCAGCGGCACGCAGGTATAGCCCTGCTGGGTGATGCTGCTGCCATGCAGGTGTGGGCACAGCAGATCTTTGTCCGGGTCCTGCACCTGATGGCTCTGTCCACGACGCACGGCCCAGCAGGCCTGTGGTTCGAACAGGTCCAGCCCCTCCGGCCAGGCGCCCCAGTGCGCGACATCCTCGATGACATCCCGCGACGGATGGTAGAGCGCCAGGCTGCCCTCGTTCTGAGGAAACAGCTGTGCGGCGAAGCGGCCAATGATGCTGTAGCACTCGTCGAAACTGCTGATCGACTGCAGTGCCCCGGTCATTCGCCCGAGCAGGGATATCTCGCGGTTGCGCAGCTCCAGGCGCTGCAGGCCGCTGGACAGCTGCTCGCTGAGATTGCGCAGGTTATCGCGGCTGTTGCGCCCCTGGCGCAGCACGCTGAAGGTGAAATGGAACAGCAAGCCCAGCAACAGCAGATCGACTACGGCGAGCAACAGCAACAGGCCGAGCAACAGGTTCTCCTGCCAGCGCTGCCGTGCCTCGAGCAGCTGCAGGCGGGTCGTGAGAATGGCCTGCATGTCGCCCACCAGCAGGCGGGTACTGTCCATCAGGGCCTTGCCTTCACCCTGCTGCACGCGCTCGATGGCCATTTGCAGTCCGGCCGTACGGCGCAGCTCGACGACCTCGCTCAGATAACCGCGCTGCTTGGCCACCTGCGCCTTGAGCGCCGTCAGTGCCGGTGCCAGTTCGACATCCGCATGCAGCGCCGCCTGCAGATCCTGAAGCAGTCGATCGACTTCGGCGAAGCCTTGGTAGAGCGGCGCGAGAAAGTCTTCCCGACCGCTGATGACAAAACCTCGTTGCCCCGTCTCACCGTCCTTGAGCGCCGACAGCAACTGCTCGCTCTGCACCAGCAGGTGCTCCTCACGTTCGTAGGCTTGCTGCGTGTCGCCCAACCACATCGCGCCGAACAACGGCGCCAACAGGTTGATGCTGAGCATGCTGATGGCCAGCACGAAGCCGGCCTGCAGTCGAGTTGTCGTGCGCATCCAGACGCATCCCTAGCCAAGTCCTCAGCAGCAAGCTTAGGCCCTGTTGCCCCAATGGCCAGGCAGAGGAGTGCCGACAGCCGCGCCTCACATCGACACGGCACTACGGCCGCAAATCGTCTATAGAGAGAAAGCGGTGCACACAAAAGGAGTCGGTCATGCGCAGTACCCGTTGGATCACGCTGTGGTTGTCCGTGGGATTGATGGCCGGTTGCGGCAGCCTGTTACCCAGTGAGCGCGCCGAAGTGCTGTCGCCCTTCAACGATTATCTCGATGCGGAAATTCGCTATTCCCAGGCCGAGCCCGGCAAGACCACGCGTTCGGAGCTGTTCTCCCTGGGCTTCGACCCGCTGGCCCAGGGCAACGGCAAGATGCTCTCGTTCATCGACCTGCGCCTGATGTTCATCCAGCCCAACGTGCCCATCGAATACCTGCCGGATGGCCTGCTCAAATGCCTGGAGGCCAAGGATCGCTGCATCGGCTACGCCTTCGATTTCAACAAGACCGACACCCAGCGGGTCGGCAACTTCTGGGCCGACGTGTTCAACTTCCGCAAGAAGCGCGAGTTGCAGGGTTGGGCCTTTCGCGCCGTGTTCGTGCTGGTCGACGACACCCTGGTGCACAAGGTCAGCAATGGCGAGCCGAACATCCGCCGCTACGAAGTCAAGCGCAACCCGCTGGGGCCGCTGCAGGGTGCTGGCGAGTTCTTTTCCGACCAGTTGAAGTGATGACGGTTGGGCCGTGCCGCGCTCTTGGCTAGAATGCCGGCCTTTTCCGCAGCGGAATCAGCGTGACAGCCGTGAGCAAGCAACCCGACCGCCTCTTCGCCCAGCCCCTGGATCAGGTGCCGGATTTCGTCTTCAACGAAGACGTGGCCAAGGTCTTTCCGGACATGATCAAGCGTTCGGTGCCGGGCTATCCGACCATTGTCGAGAACCTCGGCGTGCTGGCCGGACAGTTCGCCCAGCCCAACTCCGTGCTGTACGACCTCGGCTGCTCGCTCGGTGCAGTGACCCAGGCCCTGCGCCGCCATGTGCGCACCGACGGCTGCCGGGTGATCGCAGTGGACAACTCGCCGGCCATGACCGAGCGCTGCAGCGAATACCTGCACGCCCAGGACGCCATGTTTCAGGAGCTGCTGCCGGTCGAGGTGATCGAGGCCGACATCCTCGCCCTGCAGTTCCAACCCGCCTCATTGGTGGCGCTGAACTTCACCCTGCAGTTCATCGCGCCGGAACAGCGCCTGGAGCTGCTTGGCCGCATCCGCCAAACGCTGCTGCCCGGCGGCGCACTGATCCTCTCGGAGAAGCTGCGCTTCGCCGACGACGCCGAGCATGATCTGCTCAACGAACTGCATCTGGCCTTCAAGCGCGCCAATGGCTACAGCGAACTGGAAATCGCCCAGAAGCGCAGCGCCATCGAGAACGTGATGAAGCCGGACAGCCTGGAGCAGCACCGCGAGCGCCTGCTGGCCGCCGGTTTCAGCAAGGTCGTGCCCTGGTTCCAGTGTCTCAACTTCGCCTCGCTGATCGCCCTGCCATGATCTTTTCCCGCCTAGACCTCGACGCCCTGCAACAGCAACTGGCCGGCAGTCCGCTGCAGGACTGGGCCGCCGACCTGCCGGGCCAGCTCGACGCCAAGCTGGCGGTCGGCCACGGCGACCTGCAGCGCTGGTTTGCCGCCGTCGAAGCGCTCCCCCCGATGCCACTCGAACACGCCGAACTGCGCGATGCCCTGCGCCTGGATGGTGACTGCGACGAAGTCACGCGTGCTGCGCTGAAAAGCGCCCTGCAGGGCCTGATTCCCTGGCGCAAGGGCCCGTTCGACCTGTTCGGCGTGCACATCGACACCGAATGGCGTTCGGACTGGAAGTGGTCACGGGTCGCCCCGCATCTGGAGCTGGCCGGCAAGCGCATCCTCGATGTCGGCTGCGGCAATGGCTACTACATGTGGCGCATGCTCGGCGCCGGTGCCGATGCGGTGGTCGGCGTCGACCCCAACTGGCTGTTCCTCAACCAGTTCCTCGCCGTGAAAAACTACCTGCCCGACGCCCAGGCCTGGCACCTACCGCTGGCCCTGGAAGAGCTGCCACCCAGGCTGGAAGGCTTCGACACCGTGTTTTCCATGGGCGTGCTCTATCACCGCCGCTCGCCCATCGACCACCTGCTGGAGCTGAAGGACTGCCTGCTCAAGGGCGGCGAACTGGTGCTGGAAACTCTGGTGGTGGAAGGCGATGCCCAGCAGGTACTGATGCCGGAAGACCGCTACGCGATGATGCGCAACGTCTGGTTCCTGCCCTCGGTGCCGGCGCTGGAGCTGTGGCTGCGCCGCGCCGGCTTCGTCGACGTGCGCTGCGTGGATGTCTCGGTCACCAGCGTCGAGGAGCAGCGCGCCACCGACTGGATGCGTTTCCAGTCGCTGCCGGACTTCCTCGACCCGGCCGATCACAGCCGCACCCTCGAAGGCCTGCCCGCACCGAGTCGCGCCGTGCTGCTGGCACGTAAACCCTAGTCGGATTGGCTGGGTTAGACCGCAGGCCGCAGCCCATCATTCGCCTTGTCCGTACCCGCTAGGCTGGGTTTCGCCGCGTTGCGGCCAACCCAGCCTCGATGCACCGAGATAAGCGGCGCGGCGGCCTCAGAGCAGCTCGATGCGATCGTCGTGAATGGCGATCAGGCCCTGCTTGAACAACCCGCCGATGGCCTTCTTGAAGTTGCCCTTGCTCACGCCGAAAGCTTTGCTGATGGCCTCGGGCGGGCTCTTGTCGGACAGGGCCAGGTTGCCGCCGGCATCGCGCAGGGCCTTGAGGATCTGCTCGGACAGCTCGTCGCGGGCCTGCTGGCCGACCGGCTGCAGGCTCAGGCTGATCTTGCCGTCTTCGCGCAGTTCCTTGATGAAGCCTTTTTCCTGAGAGCCGCCACGCAGGAACTTGAACACCTCGTTCTTGTGGATCAGGCCCCAGTGCTGGCCGTTTATGATGGCCTTGAAGCCCAGGTCGCTCTGCTCCACCACCAGCAGGTCGACGGCCTGGCCGACCTGGTAGTTCGGCGGCGTCTTGTCCAGGTGGCGGTCCAGCCGCGCAGTGGCGGTGATGCGTCGGCTGCGGTCGAGATAGACGTGCACCACGCAGTAGTCGCCGACCTGTAGCGGGCGCTTCTCCTCGGAGTGCGGCATCAGCAGGTCCTTAGGCAGGCCCCAGTCGAAGAACAGCCCGATGCGGTTGATATCCACCACCTTGAGGCTGGCGAAGCCGCCGACCTGCACCTTGGGCTTCTCGGTGGTGGCGATCAGGCGATCCTCGCTGTCCAGATAGACGAACACGTTGAGCCAGTCGCCGACCTCGCAGGGCTCGTCCTTGGGGATGTAGCGCTTGGGCAGGAGAATCTCGCCATCGCTGCCGCCGTCCAGGAAGAGGCCGAAGTCGGCCACTTTGGCCACCTGCATTGAATTGAAGCGCCCGATCAGAGCCATGTTCACCACCTTGTCGAAGAGCCCGGCATTCTACCCTCTGATTGCCGCGCCTGCCGCAGCACTGTGGACGACCGGCAGCTCGGGCGCTGGCATATAGCACGGGCATGTTTCAGAATCATGGCAGTTCTTTCGGCCATTCAGGCCCCTGCCGTTCCCTCCCGGAGTTCCCTTGCGCCCTTCCAGCCCCTGGCTGCCCTACCCCGCCGCATCGCTACTGGCCCTTGGCATGCTATTCCTCGTGTTGCCGCTGGCCTGCCGTTACTGGCTGGGCTGGTCGAGTTGGCCGGGCTATGTTTCCGACCTGGGCAGCGGCAGCCTGCTCCTACTGCTGTGCTATCGCCGTCCCTGGCTGGCGGCGCCGCTGAGCGCAATCTGGGCGCTGCTACTGCTGGGCAACGCCGAGCTGGTCAACGCCGTCGGGCGCATGCCGGAGCCCAGCGACCTGAAATACCTGAGTGACCCGCAGTTCGTCAGCCAGTCCACCCAGGGCGGCGGCATTCGCTATCCGTTGCTGGCCGGCGCGCTGGTCATCGCCGTGCTGGCCTGCCTGCTCAGCGGCCGACGCCAGGGGCCGGCGCTGCCCCGTGCGCTGTACGCCCTGCCCCTGGCCCTGCTGCTCGGTCATGCCGTCGACCAGTATCAGCACCCCAGCGAAGACGACCAGTGGCAGCTGTTCAACCTGCCGCACAAGGCCATGGCCGAGGGCATCAGCCGCGGCCGCCTGGCCCTGGAGGACTGGTATGCCGGTGACGACTCCGGCCTGCCGCCGGATATCGACGGCCTGAGCAAACTGGACCTCAAGGGCACACCGCTGCTGCCGAACGGCGGCAAGGCGCGCAACCTGCTGGTCATCACCCTGGAAGGTATCCCCGGCGCCTATATCGCCGCCAGTCGCCAGGCTCTCGGCAGCCATTACAGCGAAGACCTGATGCCGCGCCTGAGCCGCTGGGCCGAACGCGGCATGCTCACCCCGGACTATGTACTGCACAGCCACCAGACCATCCGCGGCCTGTACGCCATGCTCTGTGGCGACTACGGCAAGCTCGACTCGGGCACGCCCAAGGGCGTCGAGTTGCTCAACAGCCAGACCCGCAACCTGCAGTGCCTGCCGCACCTGATGTCGAGCATGGGCTTTCGCACCCACTTCCTGCAGGGTGCCGGGCTGCGCTTCATGGCCAAGGACCAGATCATGCCGCACATGGGTTTCCAGCAGACCCACGGGCGCGACTGGTTCAAGAACAAGCCTTACCTGGAATTCCCCTGGGGCATGGACGACAAGGCCTACTTCGAGGGTGCGCTGCAGTACGTCAAGCAGCTGCGCCAGGATAAACAGCCATGGATGCTGACCCTGCTCACCGTCGGCACCCACCAGCCCTACTCCGCTCCGCCGGAATATCTGGCCCGCTTTCCCACCGCCAAACAGGCTGCCATCGGCTACCTGGACGATGCCGTGGCCGACTTCCTCGACGCGCTGAACAAGCAAGGCGTGCTCAAGGACACCCTGGTGGTGGTCACCTCGGACGAGTCCCACGGCCTGGAGAACGTGCGCCTCGCCTCGGCCTGGGGCTTCAACCTGCTGCTGGCTCCCGAGCAGGAGCAGCTGCCGAAGCTCAAGCAAGGGGTCTACGGCCATGTCGACCTGACCGCCTCGCTGCTCGACTACTTTGCCCTGCCGCTGCCGGACAACATCGCCGGGCGCTCGCTGCTGCGCGACTACAGCACGCCGCGCGAGATCATCTCCTACACCAACGGCCTGCTCCGCCAACATGACGGCAAGACGTTCACCGAGTGCAACTTCCAACAGGTTTGCCGACGCTACGCCAGCCGTGGCTTCATCGCGCCGCAGGCCGAGTACCTGGGTCGGGTCAGCGGGCGCCAGGCACGCCTGGTCGGCCAGCGCGCAGCCCTGCTCGACCAGTCCGTCACCGGCGGCCAGGTTGGCCAGCGCTACCAGTTCGCCAATCGCGAGCGCATCGAACTGCGCCCCGAGGCCCGCGACGAGTGGGCGGACAACCTGATCGGCGCCCAGTATCTGGAACTGCCCAAGGGCACCCGCACCCGCGTGACCCTGAAGATTGATGCCCTGCGCATGGATCGCCAGGGCGCGGCGTTGCGCTTGATCACCAAGGAATATGACCGCAACACCAGCCTGGCCATCCCGGCGCTGCCGACGCTCAAGCGCGGCGGGAGCGTGGAGTTGAGCTTCGACTTCGACAACCCGCAAACGCGCAAGGCCTTCTCCTTCCACTTGCTCGGCGAGGGGCATGGCGCCATCCGCATCAGCGATTTCAGCGTGGTCACCGAGCCGCTGCCGCCGGAGCTGCTCGCCGTGCAGGCCGAGGAAGCCGAGGCCGAAGCCCTGGCGCACTGATCGCCGCCCATCCTGTCTACGGGGCTAGCGGTCGCCAGCCAGCCCCAGGCGCAGCAACTTGCCGTCCGCCGCATCGGTGAGCAGGTACAGGTAGCCGTCCGGGCCCAGGCGCACGTCACGGATACGCCAGTCGCGATCCTCCAGCAGACGCTCCTCATGTACGACCCGGTCGCCCTCCAGCTGCAGGCGGATCAGCGCCTGACTGGCCAGGGCACCGATAAACAAGTTGTGCTGCCAGGCCGGAAAACGCTCGGCATCATAGAAGGCCATGCCGGAAATGGCCGGCGACTTTTCCCACACGTGATGCGGCGGCTCGGTACCGGCGACCCGTTCGCCCGCGGCCTCGGGTATCGGCAGGAAGCTGTAATTGACGCCGTGGGTGGCCAACGGCCAGCCGTAGTTGCGGCCCTTGTCGGGGATATTGATCTCGTCGCCGCCCCGCGGGCCATGCTCGTGCAGCCACAGCCGGCCGCTCCAGGGATTGAGCGCCAGCCCCTGGGGATTGCGGTGGCCATAGGACCAGATCTCCGCCCGCGCGTCCGCCCGGCCGGTGAAGGGGTTGTCCTCGGGCACGCTGCCATCGGCCTGCAAGCGCACCAACTTGCCCTGCAGCTTGTTCAGGTCCTGGGCAGTGCTGCGCTGGTTGTTCTCGCCCAGACTGACGAACAGATAACCCTCGCGATCGAAGGCCAGACGCGAACCGAAGTGGATGCCGCTGGAGAGCTTGGGCTGCTGGCGGAAGATCACGCGGAAGTTCTCCAGCGCCATGCCGTCATCGCTCAGGCGCCCATGCCCGACTGCGGTGCCGGCCAGCTCACCGTGGGCATCCGCCTCGGCATAGCTCAGGTAGACCAGGCGATCCGTGGCGAAACCCGGCGACAGCGCCACGTCCAGCAGGCCACCCTGACCCTTGGCGAACACCGCCGGCACACCGGCCAACGCTGCCCCGAGCCGCCCCTGGGCATCCAGCAGGCGCAAGCGCCCTGGCCGTTCGGTGATCAGGCTGCCCTGGCCATTCGGCAGAAAGGCCAGGGCCCAGGGATGCTCCAGGCCGCCCACCACCTCGGTCACATGCAGCTCGCCCAACTCGCTGCGCTCGGCCATGGCTGCCGACACCAGCAACAGACCTGCGATTGCGCTTGCCACTACCCGCTTCATGCTCTGCCCCCTGATCGCCAGACTTTCCTTGTAGCCCAATCCCGACGCCAGCCCCAGGCCGGGTACAATGCCTTTCATTTCCCGATGTGACACTCGCCACCATGACCGAAGCCGAACGCCTGTCGAAACGCCTGATCCAGCAAATTGCCTGCTCGCGGCGCGAGGCCGAGCTGTATATCGAGAACGGCTGGGTCACGGTGGATGGCGTGGTGGTCGAGGAACCGCAGTTCCCGGTGCAGGACCAGCAGATCGCCCTGCTGCCGGGCGCCAAGGCCGAAACCCAGCCGCCGATCACCCTGTTGCTGAACAAACCCGCCGGGCTCGGCTGCGGCCTGGGCGCCAACTCCTGCCAGCAACTGCTGGCCCACGCCTATCGCTGGAGCGAAGACGCCAGCGGCATTCGCCCGCTGCAGCGTCACCTGCGCCGCCTGGAACTGCTCACGCCCCTGGAGACCGACGCCAGCGGCCTGCTGGTGTTCAGCCAGACACCTGGGGTGATCAAGCTGTTCAAGGACAAGGGCGCGACGCTGGAACAGGAATACCTGGTGGAGGTCGAGGGCACGCTGGATGCCAGCGGCCTCAAGCGCCTGGCCTTCGGTCTCAGCTACAAGGGCACCACCCTGGCGCCCTGCAAGGTCAGTTGGCAGAGCGAGAACCGCCTGCGCTTCGCCATCAAGGCCGTGCAACCGGGGCAGCTAAGGTACATGTGCGAGAGCCTTGGCCTGCGGGTGCTGGGCATCCGCCGTCTGCGCTTCGGCCGTACCGGGTTGGCCAAGCTGCCGGTCGGGTACTGGCGCTACCTGGGCGCCGCCGAGAAGTTCTAAGCGCCTGTTTCAGTAGTAATCCGCGTAATGCCGCTCGATCTGCAGGTATTCGCCGCTGGCGCGAATGGCCTGTAGCCCCTGGTCGAAGCGATCCCGCTGCAGCGGTTGGCGAAAACCCACGCTGTAGGGCGTTGGCGGGAAGAGCATATACAGGGTCAGCGGCTGGCCCGTATCGACCTGGTCCGCCACCTCGGGGTTGAAGTAGCGCAGGATGCGCGGATCGCCGATCACCACATCGACCCGCCCGCTGTACAGCAGGCGATTACGATTGATCTGCTGGGCTTCCTCGCGATAGCGCGGGTTGCTTGCGGCCATGGCCTGGAACTCGCTGCCGAGCAGAAAACGCGAACGCTGGAAGCTGCTGACCGAAAAGCGCCCGAGATCGGCGATGCTGTCAATACGATAACCGCGCGAGGTGAGGGCCACCGCCACGTTGTGGTACTCGATATAGGGGGCCGAATAATGCGCCTCGATCCCGCTGTGCGGATTGGTGGTGGCGATGCCATCCAGCTCGCCACGCCGCAGCGCCAGGTGCAGGCGCTCCATCGGCGCATGGCGCACCTCCATCTGGTAGCCCGCTGCCCGCAGGGCGGCCGCAACGATGTCGAACTCCAGCCCACGATTCTCGCCCTCGAATACATAGGGCGGCTTGTGCGTACCAAAACCGATGCGCAGCGTCTCTGCCATGGCGACGGGCGCCAACAGCAAACACAACAGCGGCCAGGCGCGTAGATACATGCCATTCCTCCCGAGCGATGGGCCAAGCATAGGCCGGGGGCCATCACCAAGGCCAATGCCGCGCGATTCATCCCGCCATGCCGGGCAAGCGCTAGACTCAGCGCCTTACTGCCAGGAGAGCCATCATGTTCAAAGCCGAATACCAACAGCGCGGCCGGGTGCCGCAGGACGTCATCGCCGCCGTCGAACTGCAGCTGCCAGCGCTGGCCGCCGGCCAGGTGCTGGTCAAGGTACTGGCCGCCCCGATCAACCCCTCCGACGTACTCACCCTGACTGGCGAATACGGCATGCTGCCGCCGCTGCCGGCCATCGGCGGCAACGAAGGTGTCGGCCGCGTCGAGCAGCTCGGTGACGGCGTCAAACACCTGAAAGTCGGCCAGACCGTGCTGCTGCCGGTCGGCTGTGGCACCTGGGTGACTCACCTGCATGCGCCCGCCGACAAGCTGATCCCGCTGCCCGACGCCGACCCGCAGCAGTTGGCCATGATGACCGTCAACCCGCCCACCGCCTCCTTGCTGCTGAGCCAGTTCGTTGACCTGCAGCCCGGCGACTGGGTGATCCAGAACGCGGCCAACTCCGGCGTCGGCGGCTATCTGATCCAGCTGGCCAAGCTGCGCGGCTTCAAGACCATCAACGTGGTACGCCGCGAGTCGGCAGTAGCCGGCGTCAAGGCCGAAGGCGGCGATGTGGTGCTGGTCGACGGCCCCAACCTGCACAAGCAGGTACGCGAGGTCATCGGCGACGCCAAGCTGATGCTGGGCATCGATGCCGTGGGCGGCGCCGCCACCGACCATCTGGCCGCCTGCCTGAGCGAGGGTGGCACCCTGGTGAACTACGGTCTGATGAGTGGCGAGCCGTGCCAGGTTTCGGCCAGCTCCTTCGTGTTCCGCGACATCACCCTGCGCGGCTTCTGGCTGGCCAAGTGGTTCCGCAAGGCCAGCCCTGCCGAGCAGATGAAGGTGTTCGGCGAACTGACCCAGCTGATCGCCAGCGGTAAGCTCAAGGCGCGCATCGCTGCCACCTACAACATCAGCCAGATCAAGGAAGCCGTCGCCGCAGCCGCCAGCGGCGAGCGCGACGGCAAGATCCTGATCGTGCCCTGAGCCTGGGCGGCACTGCGTTGCAGGCTGCCCCTATCGCGACCAAGGCCACCGCCCTACTCGCTGCGTTTTTGTAGGAACGGCTTTAGCTGCGATTAGCAGGCGACTCGGAGCTGCCCCAATCGCGGCTAAAACGGAGTGCCGCCCAGCCGCTCCCACGGATTCGAGACGAGCGATGCGGCAACATGAAAAAGGGGGCCTTGCGGCCCCTTCTGGTTTTACTCCGCCGCCGGCTTCTTGCGCTTGAGCGGTGCCATGCCGTCCTGGCTGACCAGGGTTGAAGGCGCGCTCTTCGGCGAACTCGGCCGGCGCTTGGCGCTGGCCTTGGCGGCGGGCTTCTTGGCCGTGTCCTTCTTGTCGGTCTTTTTCTTCTTCACGCCGGCCGCCTTGCCGGACGCCTTGACGTTCTTCGGCCCCTGGTAGCTGCCTTTCAGTTCCTTGACCACCCGGCGCTCGAAGCGCTGCTTGAGGTAGCGCTCGACGCTGGACATCAGGTTCCAGTCGTTGTGGCAGATCAGCGATACCGCCAGGCCCTCGGCGCCCGCGCGCCCGGTGCGGCCGACACGGTGTACGTACTCGTCGCCGGAACGCGGCATGTCGAAGTTGATCACCAGATCCAGGCCATCCACGTCCAGGCCACGCGCGGCCACGTCGGTGGCCACCAGCACCTTGGTGCCGCCCTGCTTGAGGCGGTCAATGGCCAGCTTGCGGTCCTTCTGATCCTTGTCGCCGTGCAGCACGAAGGCCTTGTAGTCGGCGGCGACCAGATGGCCATACAGGCGGTCGGCCTGCACCCGCGTATTGGTGAAGACGATGGCCTTGCGATAGGTCTCGTTGCTCAGCAGCCAGTGCACCAGGCGTTCCTTGTGGCCCGGATCGTCGGCGGTAATGATCTGCTGGCGGGTGGTCTCGCTCATCTGGTCGATGCTGTTGAGCTTGAGGTGCACCGGTTCACGCAGCACCTTGCCGATCATCTCGCGCAGTACCTTGCCACCGCCGGTCGCGGAGAACAGCAGGGTCTGCTCACGCTTGGCGCACTCGCCGGTGATGCGCTCGATATCCTCGGCAAAACCCATGTCGAGCATGCGGTCGGCTTCGTCCAGCACCAGCACCTGCACCGGCTTGAGATCGACGGTGCCGGAGTTGAGGTGTTCGATCAGCCGCCCCGGGGTCGCCACCAGGATGTCCGGCATGCGCCGCAGCTCGGCGGCCTGCACCTTGAAGTCCTCGCCGCCGGTGACCAGCGCCGACTTGATGAAGGTGTACTGGGCGAAGCGCTCGATCTCCTTGAGCGTCTGCTGCGCCAGCTCGCGGGTCGGCAACAGGATCAGTGCGCGAATTTCCACCCGCGGCTTGGCCTCACCGATCAGGCGATGCAGCAGCGGCAGCAGGAAGGCCGCAGTCTTGCCGCTGCCGGTCTGCGCCGTCACTCGCAGGTCACGCCCCTCCAGCGCCGGCGGAATTGCAGCCGCCTGCACCGGCGTCGGCTCGGTGAAATTGAGCTCGGCCACGGCCTTGAGCAGGCGTTCATGCAGGGCGAATTGGGTGAACACGGGGGAGTTACCTCGGCACAATCGAAAAAACAGCTGCATAGGTTACCCGCTCGCCCGTCGCACCGCACTGTCGGCGTCTGTCGCTGCTCAAGCTTTGCACAAAGTTGACCCAGAAGTTAGAATGCGCGCCGCCGCCAATCCCGGACGGCATGGGTTCCCTAACCCCATCCATCAAAAAGGTGTCTGCGCATGCTTTCCCTTGCTCGACCACAACAGCGCCTGGCGCTCGCCCTGCTGATCGCCTTCCACATTCTGGTGATCATCGCCAGCAACTACCTGGTACAGCTGCCCATCACGCTGCTGGGCTGGCACACCACCTGGGGCGCGTTCAGTTTTCCCTTCATTTTCCTGGCCACCGACCTGACCGTGCGCCTGCTCGGCAAGAGTTCCGCGCGCCAGGTGATCGCCCGCGTGATGCTGCCTGCGCTCGTGGCCTCCTACGCGATTTCGGTGCTGTTCCAGGAAGGCGCCTTCCGCGGTCTGGGCGCGCTGGGCGAATACAACGAGTTCGTCCTGCGCATCTCGCTGGCCAGCTTCCTCGCCTACGTGCTGGGTCAGGTGCTGGATATTCAGGTGTTCGACCGCCTGCGCCAGCTGCGCCAGTGGTGGATCGCCCCGGTCGCCTCGACCGTGCTGGGCAACCTGCTGGACACCTTCGCCTTCTTCTCGGTGGCCTTCTGGCACAGCGACAACCCCTTCATGGCCGAACACTGGGTGGAAATCGCCACGGTGGATTACGGAGTCAAACTGGCGGTGAGCATTCTGCTGTTCGTGCCACTGTACGGCGTGCTGCTCAATGCCATACTTCGCCTCATGCCCACCTCCACGGCGCGTGCGGCCTGAGGAACATTCGGCGGCTGGCGGGCCTCTCAACACTATCTGCATGCGGAGTTCTGCCATGTCCCGTTCTCTTCCCATGTTTCTCGCCGGCCTCGGCCTGGCTCTCAGTCTGACTGGGGTTGATGCCGCCCCCAAGCACGATAAACCGGACAAGGGTCATGGCGGGGGGAGCGACAGCGACGTGCGGGTCGACCTGCGCGGGCCGAGCATCGATATCGGCCGGGTACGCATCATCCTCGGCGACAACCGCGACCTGATCGGCCCCGCCCAGTCCCTGCCACCGGGCATCCGCAAGAATCTGGCGCGCGGCAAGCCGCTACCGCCGGGTATCGCCAAGCGCTTCGACAGTCGCCTGCTGGGCAAGCTGCCCCATTACGACGGCTACGAGTGGCGCCAGGTCGGCACCGACGTGGTGCTGGTGGCCCTGGCCACCGGTCTGATCTACGAAGTGCTCGATCACGTGCTCGACTGAGCCAAGGAAACTTCGCCCCACCGGGCGACTCCAACCTGTGATGGCCGGATCGATGCGCCATCGCGGGGGCTCATGAAACCGACATTGATCTACTGCGTGGCCGCCAGCCTGGACGGCTACATCGCCCGCCCGGACGGCAGCAGCGACTGGCTGACCGGCGATGACGAGGCGCCACCCTGCGATGGCCTGCTATTGGGGCGTGCCACCTACGACGCGCTGAGCGAACACTGGCCACGTTCCGACAAACCCACCCTGCTGCTCACCCGCCACCTGCCCATGCACCTGCCGCCCCAGGTACGCGCACGCCATTGCACGCCCAGCGAAGCACTCGACGAGTTGGCCGCCCTCGGCTGTCAGCGCGTGCGTCTGCTGGGCGGCAGCAGCCTGGCCGGCAACTGCTTCGCCGCCGGGCTACTGGACGAGCTGGTGGTCAAGCTGATGCCGCACCTGCTCGGTGCGGGCGTGCCGCTGTTCGCCAGCGGCATGGAGGGACGCCTGCAGCTGCTCGACTCCTACAACGTCAGCGGAGGCGGCATCCACCTGCACTATCGGGTGCTGCCGGAAGCCGTCCACGCCAGCACCGAGCCAGGCTAAAGGCCGCGCCGGGCCTGCTTGCGCAGCAACCGCGCGCTGTCCCAGCCGATCAGCACGATCGCCAGCCAGATCGGCCCGTAGGTCCACAGCTGCTGTGGATCGAAGACCTCACCCAGCACCAGCACCGCCACGCCGAACAGCAGCACCGGTTCCACGTAGCTGAGAATGCCGAACAGGCCCAGCGGCAACAGGCGGCTGGCCGCCATCATTGCGCCAAAGGCCAATGCGCTGAGCAGCCCAAGCCCCGGCAGCAGCCACCACAGTTGCGGTACCTGGTCGAACACGCCCACCGGGCCATGGGCCTGGATCAGCCAGATCGCCAACGGCGCCAGCACCAGCATCTCCAGCACGAAACCGGACAAGGCATCCAGGCGCATCCAGCGGCGCAGCATGAAATACGGGGGATACCCCAGCGCGGCGACCAGGGTCACCCAGGAGAACGCCTGGGTCAGCCAGAGCTCATGAGCCACCCCAACCAGGGCGCAGAGCACGGCAATGCGCTGCAGCGGGCGCAGGCGCTCGCCATAGAACAGCCGCCCGACCAGCACCATGGCCAGCGGCAACAGGAAGTAGCCGAGCGAAACATCCAGCATGCGCCCGGCCAGCGGCGCCCAGACGAACAGCAGCCACTGCACGCCCATCAGAGCCGCAGCCAGCAGCAGCGCGGGCAACAACAGGGTCTCATGCCGCAGGCGCACGAACGCCGCGCCGAGCACGCGCCACTGGCGAGCCAGAGTCACCATCAGCAGCACCGCCGGGATCGACCAGAGCACGCGCTGGGCGAACACCTGCAAGCCATCCAGCGGCGCCAGCTCGCGCACATAGCCGGGAATCAGCACGAACAGCACCGAGGCAGTCACCGACAGCACCACACCACGACCCGACAACTGCACGGCCGCCTCCAGATAGGCAGATTCAAAGGCGGCTATGGCAACACACAGCGTTCAATATTTCAAACACAGTCACTGAGCGGATCAACCATACAGACGGCGCCAAGGGCGCCATGACAGCCGCCTCTGTACATTCGACGCTACGGCAAGCCACCCTATTGACGATTTCACTGAACGGCCAGGAGCGCATACGACGTGCCGCAACCCCCAACGCCAGCAGCAAACGCCGTGTTCTGGCGCGACCCGGCCATGCCTTATGTCGAGAGCCGCCGAGCCTGTCACAGCCGCGCCTGCTACAAACCGCACAGCCACCCGACAGCCTCGATTGGTGCCGTGGACCAGGGCACCAGCCTCTTCACCGGTGCCGGCGACGCTCCGGTTGCCCTGCACGCCGGCACCCTGGTGTTCGTGCCGGCATCACGGGTGCATGCCTGCAACCCGGCCAGCGGCACGGCCTGGAGTTATCAGATGGTGTACCTGGACCCGGACTGGCTGCACGCCGTACGCCGGGAATATGCCCAATCGCCAGGCGCTGACCTCACCACCGAGCCCGTCAGAATCACTGCCGAACCCGGGCTCTATGCACGTTTCTGCCGCCTGAATACCCTACTGTTTTCAAGCGCCGAGACGAGCGACAAGGAAGCAGCGCTTATCGAGTTCATCGGCGATTGCGACACCGAGCAGGAACAGTGCCTGGAGCTACCCAACCCTGCGCTCGACCTCACCCGGCAGCTGCAACCCATCCTCGAACACCTGCAAGGTACGGCCGCGGTTGGCACTTCGCTGAGCGAGCTGGCCAAGCTGTCCGGCATGAGCCGCTACCAGCTGATCCGCACGTTTCGCGCGGGTACGGGCATGACGCCCCACGCCTGGCAGTTGAACCTGCGGATCAATCTGGCAAAGCCACGAATCCTGGCGGGTGACGCCATCGCGGGAGTGGCCCACGACCTGGGCTTCGCCGATCAGGCGCATTTTCAGCGGGTGTTCAAGGCCCACACGGGCATCACGCCGGGGCGTTTCCGCGCTTAGGCCTGCAATTTTCTTCAATACCCGACGAGGCCTGGCTGACACGCTGCGAAAAATTCGAGCGAGTCGCCATGCAACAGTTTCTCTTCATCGCTGCAGCGCATTTCCTGGCGCTGCTCTCCCCCGGCCCCGACTTCTTTCTGCTCGCCCGAACCTCGCTGGCACACGGTTGGCGAGTCGCCAGTGGTGCCTGCCTGGGCATCGCCGCGGCCAACGGCGTATTCATCATGACGGCCTTCGCCGGCACGGCCGCGCTGCAACCGGACAGCATCGGGTTCATCGCCCTGCAGCTGGCCGGCTGTGCCTACCTGCTCTATCTCGGCCAGCTGTTCATGCGTCACGCCGGGCGCAACAGCCTGACGGTTGCCAGCGCGGAACAACGCCACGCAACCACGGCAACGCCGACAATCCACGCCTGGTGGCGCGCCGCCGGCATGGGCTTTATCTCCGGCATCCTCAATCCGAAGAATGCTCTGTTCTATACCAGCCTTGCCGCCATGCTCAGTGGCCCGCATGCCAGCCTGGGCTGGAAGATTCTTTATGGCAGCTGGATGTTCAGCATCGTGCTGCTGTGGGATGTACTGGTCGCCATGTTGATCGGCAATCGTGCCGTGCTGCAGCGCTTCACGCAGGTACTGCCCTGGCTGGAACGGGCTTCCGGCGGCGTGCTGATCCTGCTCGCGCTAGGCGTCGCCGCCATGCTCTGGATGCGCTGAGCGCAAGGCTCGACAGCAACGTTGTACGGGCACAAAAAACCGGCCTGCCGGGAGGAGCACCCTTGCAGACCGGTGGAGGGGCCGAAAGCATCGGCCCAGGGGGAAGAGTCGATGAATCAGGCGACCTGAGTCAGTTGCTCACGAGCCTTGGCCAGGCCCTTCTCGAGAAACTCGCCGCCCATGTTCAGGCCTTCGGCATGGATGAACTGCACATCGTGGATGCCGACGAAGGCCAGGGCCTGACGCAGGTAGGGCTCCTGATGATCCAGCGCACTGCCGGCGTAGATGCCGCCACGGGCGGTCAGCACATAGGCGCGTTTGCCGGTGAGCAGGCCCTGCGGACCGGTTTCGGTGTACTTGAAGGTGACGCCGGCGCGCAGCACATGGTCCAGCCAGGACTTGAGAGTGCTGGGAATGGCGAAGTTGTACATCGGCGCAGCCAGCACCAGCACATCGGCGGCCAGCAGTTCATCGGTGAGCTGGTTGGAGCGTGCGGCTGCAGCCTGCTCTGCAGCGCTCTGCTGATCGGCGGGCTTCATCCAGCCGGCCAGCAGGGTCTCGTCCAGGTGCGGTACCGGCTCCTTGGCCAGGTCACGAACCTGGACTTCATCCTGCGGGTGGGCGGCCTGCCAGCGGGCGATGAAATCGCTGGTGAGCTGACGGGAAACGGAACCTTGCTGGCGGGCGCTGCTTTCGATTACGAGGACACGGGACATTGGGCTGACTCCATCGGTATTGAGTGGCGATGGAGCAGAGGTTATGGTCAGCCAATAAGATAAAAAAGCGCAAATATCCGCTTCAAATAATCAATAAAATTGATTTATATAGATCCCGGCCCTAGGCTCCACTCTGTTCGCAGGTCAGATCGACACGCAGCTTGATGATGTTGCGGGCGAACCTGATGGTCAGCAGCGTTCTCTCACCGGCCTTCAGTTCGGCGGAACGGGTACGCGGCGCCTCGGGGCCATTGCGGAACCGTGCCTTGCACTTGGCGTCCATTTGCCCGTAGTTGTACAGGATGAGGCCGCCGATATTGGTGTCGATATCCTGGATTTCGGCAGCCACCTCGGCGCCATTCAGCTGCTTCTCCAGCTCGCTCGGGTAGGCGAAGGCAGTCAACGGCAGCAGCAGGGTGGCCAGGGCCAGGCAGGTTTTTTTCATCGGCACTCTCCTTTTTGAAGGTGCCCAGAGTAGAGAAGAGGAAGCGGCGATGAAAGCGCCCCGTGTCACCTTGGAGCAATGGCGCACCCTGCAGGCGGTGGTCGACCACGGTGGTTTTGCCCAGGCCGCCGAGGCCATGCACCGCTCGCAGTCGTCGGTGAGCTACACCGTGGCGCGCATGCAGGAGCAGCTGGGCGCTCCGCTGTTGCGCATCGACGGACGCAAGGCCGTGCTCACCGAAGCCGGCGAGGTGCTGCTGCGCCGCTCGCGGCAACTGGTCAAGCAGGCCAGCCAACTGGAGGAGTTGGCCCACCACATGGAGCAGGGCTGGGAGGCGGAGGTGCGCCTGGTGGTGGACGCCGCCTACCCCACCGCCAACATCGTGCGCGCCCTCAGCGCCTTCATGCCGCAGAGTCGTGGCTGCCGTGTGCGCCTGCGCGAGGAAGTGCTGTCCGGGGTCGAGGAAGTGCTTCAGGAAGGTACCGCCGACCTGGCCATCAGCGCCCTCAATATCACCGGCTACCTGCCCATCGAACTGGGCGAGGTGGAGTTCATCGCCGTGGCCCATCCCGAGCACCCGCTGCACCGCTTACAGCGCGACATCACCTTCCAGGACCTGGAAGGCCAGATGCAGGTGGTGACCCGCGACTCGGGCCGTACCCAGCCGCGTGACGTCGGCTGGCTCGGTGCCGAACAGCGCTGGACGGTGGGCAGCCTGCCCACCGCACGCACCTTCGTCTGCAGCGGCCTGGGCTTTGCCTGGCTGCCGCATCACCTGATCGCCAGGGAGCTGGCCGAGGGTCTGCTCAAGCCGCTGCCAATGGAGCAGGGAGGCACCCGTCAACCGCGCTTCTACCTCTACAGCAACAAGGACAAGGTGCTCGGCCCGGCCAGCCAGATCCTCGTCGAGCTGATCAAGGGCTTCGATGCCGCGCCGCTTGAAGCGCCCTACGCCGCCCCCCTCGCCTCCAGCTGAGAACCGCCCCATGTCCTACTTCGAACATGCCGACTGCCAGTTGCACTATGAAGACCGTGGCCAGGGCGAGCCTGTGCTGCTGGTACACGGCCTGGGTTCGAGCATCCAGGACTGGGAGTACCAGATTCCGCACCTGCTGCAGACTCGCCGCGTGCTGGCCATCGACCTGCGCGGTCATGGTCGTTCCGGCAAGCCGCGCCAGCGCTACAGCATGAGCCTGTTCGCTGGCGACGTAGCGGCGCTGATCGAGCACCTGGGCCTGCAGCGAGTGCATCTGGTGGGCATCTCCATGGGCGGCATGGTCGGCTTCCAGCTGGGTGTCGAGCGCCCGGAACTGCTGCGCAGCCTGACCATAGTCAACAGCGCCCCGGAGGTGAAGGTGAAGAAAGCCGCCGACCTCTGGCAACTGGCCAAGCGCTGGAGCCTGTCGCGCCTGCTGAGCCTGGAGACCATAGGCCGCGGCCTCGGCCGCATCCTCTTTCCCTATCCCGAGCAGGCCGAACTGCGCGCCAAGGTCGAACAGCGCTGGGCGCAGAACGACAAGCGCGCCTACCTGGCTAGCCTGGATGCCATCATCGGCTGGGGCGTGCGGGAACGCCTGAGTGCAATCACCTGTCCTACGCTGGTCATCAGCGGTGACCGCGATTACACCCCGGTCAGCCTGAAGGAAGCCTACGTGGCGGAGCTGGCCGATGCCCGCCTGCTGGTGATCGAACGCTCGCGCCATGCCACGCCTATGGACCAGCCGCAACGCTTCAATGCCGCCCTGGATGATTTCCTCGCCCAGGTCGAGCGCAACCAACCACAATCCCCAAACAAGGACCCACAACCATGCTGAAGCAACTTCTCCTCGCTGCCTGTGGCCTGCTGCTGAGTACCAGCCTGCTGGCCGCGGAAAATCCCCATGTGCTGCTGACCACCAGCTACGGCGATATCGAGCTGGAGCTGAATGCCGAGAAGGCGCCGATCAGCACGCAGAACTTCCTCGGCTATGTCGAATCCGGTTTCTACAACGGCACCCAGTTCCATCGGGTCATCCCCAACTTCATGATTCAGGGCGGCGGCTTCGATGCCGACATGCGCGAGAAGGACACCTTCAAGCCGATCAAGAACGAGGCCGACAACGGCCTGCGCAACGACCGTGGCACCATCGCCATGGCCCGCACCCAGGTGGTCGACTCGGCCACCAGCCAGTTCTTCATCAACCACAAGGACAATGATTTCCTCAATCACGGCGGCCGTGACTTCGGCTACGCGGTGTTCGGCAAGGTGGTGCGCGGCATGGATGTGGTCGACCGCATCGCCAAGGTGCGCACCGGCAACCGCGGCATGCACCAGAACGTGCCGGTGGAGCCGGTGCTGATCCTCAACGCGAAGAAGCTCTAAGCGCGCTCGCCCTGGGACTGCAGAAGTTCCAGGGCTGTTTCGCCATCACCGCGAGCCAGGCGCAGCAGTTCCATACGCCGCGCCAGCTCCTCGGCGGACAGGCCGTAGTTTCCGGCAACGCCGCATGGCAGCCGGCCAGCGCCAGCGACATGCGCACACCCCGCACCTGCGGCTGGCGTCCCTCCCGATACAGCCAGCCGACCATCTCGTTCGACGCCACGCGTACCAGCCCGAAACCGGCCACATCATCCCAGCGCACGGAGTGCGCGCGGAACAGCGAACAGAAGGTAAAACCCTCCTGCTCCAGACGCAGATAATTGGCGCCCGGCAGCAGCGCGATGGCCGCGATCAGACTGCCCAGGCCGAACACCGTCAGGCACAACCAGCCCAGCGCGCGACCGTCGCGCAGCATCAGCACGGCGATCACGCAGAAACCCAGGCACAGCAGCAGGATACCCAGCCACTTCCAGGGCCTGGGGCGCAGCGTGCGGCTCATCGCAGATAGCCCCCGACCTTGCGTTGCAGCAGCTCGACCAGCTCGGGCTGCATGTACTGGTAGTCATCGGGAATGCCCAGGCAGACCACCCGCCGCCCCTTGAGCAGCGCCCCGAAACGTTGTTGCAGGCGGCGCTGGTGTACCCGCTCCATGACGAAGATCAGCTCGGCCCACTCGACTTGTTCGCTGGACAGCGTCACCTCGGCATCCGTGGCCAGGCCGGCTGAATCGGTTTCCACGCCAGGCCAGCCGGCGAACAGCTGCTCGGCCGTGGGGCTGCGCAAGCGGTTGCGGCTGCAGATAAACAGTGCACGCATCTCAGACCCCGTCGCAGCGATACGGCAATAGGCTGCGCGCCTCTTCCATATAGGCCCGCACGCCTGCCCGCTCCTGCTCCAGAAAGTCGGCCACCGCCGCGCGCAAGCCGGGGTGCAGCAGGTAGTGCCAGGAGCGCGTCAGCACCGGCTCGAAACCGCGGATCAGCTTGTGCTCGCCCTGAGCGCCAGCGTCGAAACGCTGCAGACCGGCACCGATGGCGAACTCGATGCCCTGGTAGAAGCAGGTCTCGAAGTGCAGGCGATCGAAGTCATCGAGGCAGCCCCAGTAGCGACCATAGAAAGTGTCGCCGTCGACCAGACTGAAGGCCATGGCCAGCGGCTGGCCGGCGGCACGGGCAAACACCAGGCGAATCGCCTCGGGCATGCGCGCGGCCAGCAGGCTGAAGAACTCCCGCGTCAGATAGGGCGCCCGACCGCGCACATGGTAGGTGTTGGCGTAGCAGGCATAGACGAAGTCCCAGTCCGCTTCCGTCAGCTCGCTGCCCTGGTGCCAGGTGAATTCGATGCCCTGCCCGGCCACCTGCTCGCGTTCCTTGCGCAGCTGCTTGCGCTTGCGCGAGGTCAGGGCATCGAGAAAGTCCTGAAAGTCGCGGTAGCCACGGTTGAACCAGTGGAACTGGCAACCATCGCGCGCCAGCCAGCCCTGGCGCTGCGCCAGCACGGCATCATCTCCCGCCTCGGTGAAATTGATATGCAGGCCCGACAGGCTCTGCGCCGCCAGCTCGACTTCAAGCTCGGCCAGCAGCAGATTGGCCGCTGCTGCATTGCCCAGCAGGCGCGGCCCCGCCACCGGACTGAACGGCACGGCGCCAAGCAGCTTGGGGTAGTAGGCGATACCGGCGCGATGGCAGGCATCGGCCCAGGCCATGTCGAACACGTATTCGCCGTAGGAGTGCTGCTTGCGGTAGGTAGGCAGCGCGGCCAGCGCCCTGCCCTGCGCGTCGCATAGAACGCGATGCGCCGCCTGCCAGCCGGATCCCTCGCCCAGGCTGCCGCTGTCTTCCAGGCTGCTCAGAAAAGCATGACGCAGGAAAGGCTGCTGACGGGGCAACAGAGCGTCCCAGGCGGCGGGAGCGATCTCGTGCAGCGAGTTCAGGCACAACAGGGACATCGGCGCGGCTCGGGCGTGGGCAAAGCGGCACTATATCGCCCGCATGGGCTCGCGGCGAAGCGGCAATGAAAAAGCCCCGCACAGAGGCGGGGCCAAGAAGGAGCAGCGAAGAACTTGTAGTTAGAAGACGTACTGAGCGCGGAAAACCATGCCGTCGCCATCGTCGTCGCCAGCAGTGTTCTCTGCATTGTCGACGCTGGACTTGACGTACACACCGCTCAGCTTGACCGAGTCGTTGACGTACCAGTTCACGCCGATGTTGTGCACCTTGCCTTCGACGTCGTCGCTCGGGTCGATACCCACGCTGTCGTCTTCCATGGTCAGGTAGTCGTAGCGGTAGAAGACTTCCCAGGCGCCAATGGCCTTGTCGGCCGGCTTGATGCTGTCGAACTTGCCCAGCTTGTAGCCGCGAGCTTCGCCGGTCAGGGTGTAGGCCACCTGAGCGTAGTAGCCGTCGCCTTCCAGGTCGTCCACGCCAGCGTCCTTGGAATCGAGGGTACGGCTGATGTACTCACCCTGGATGGAGAACGGGCCGAAGGCGGCAGCGGCTTCCAGGCCGAAGGCTTTGTCGTCGCCCCAGTTGCCTTTGTGGCCACCGAGCACCAGACGGTTGCCGTTGGTACCGGCATCGTTACCACCGTTGGTGACCACGCCACGGATGCCCAGGCGGCTCTTCACGGAGGAGTCGTAGTTCTCGACGTCGTTCAGGTCACGCTGGGCGTAGTTGACGCCGAAGTGCAGTACGTTGCCGGCTTCGTGCATCGGGGCGAACACGCCGCGCAGGTTGAACTGCTTGACGCTCTCACCGTCTTCGTCGTTGGTGTCCTTGGCGAATACACCGGCGGAACCGTACAGGGAATCCATGGCACTGCCGGAAACCTGCAGACCCATGCCATTCTCGCTACCGTTGGCCCAGCCAACCATGTCGTAGGCGGCGTTACGCTCCTGGGCAGTCACCCACTTGGAGCTGGTGGCCTTTTCCAGACCGAATTCCGGGTCGAAACGACCGACCTTGATCTGTACCGGGGAGAAGCCGTTGTAGGCGATGGAGGCTTCGTCGAAGTAGCCGTCGCTCTCGCTGCCAGCGTTGTGCGAGAAGTCGTAGTTGATCTGCCAGGCCCAGTCGCCGTAGGCGACACCGCCCAGCTCGAGGAAGGCGCGGCGGAAGTAGGCGGCGTCGGCGTTATCGCCATCCTTGGTGTAGAAGCCGTCGAAGGTGCTGTAGTCGGCCTGCAGACGGCCGCCGACTTTGAAGCTGAACTGTTTGTCGGTGGTGCCGACTTCCAGGCCACCCTTGGTCTTGATCATGAGATCGGCGCCGTCGGTGGTAACGGTACCGGCGAAAGCCTGGGCGGAAACGGCCAGGGCCAGGGCGCTGGCGACGAAACCGGCAAGGTGCTTACGGATCATTGAAGGATTCCCCTATTGGTCTTTAGAAAACACTGGGCACTGGCCCTTGGTGTTGGGGGGGAATCTTGGCGGGGGGTTATTTCAGACCAGTTTCTTTAGCATGAAAGTTTAATTACAGAGGAACTTTTTACTTCTATTTGAAATAAGCCGTCAGCCCTTGCCGGAGCTGGGCTGACGGCTGTCTGCAGCCTCAGCGTCGACGCCAGACACGCGCCAGCCAGTGATCGATGCTCAACCAGCGCCCGGCACCGACGAAGAACAGGGTCACCAGCATGATCAGATAGGTGGCGGCGAATTCGATGCCGTTGTTGAGCACCACGAACTTGCCGCTGGCGGTCAGCCAGTCGTAGTTGCCGTGCTCCTTGAGAATCTCCCGCGCCCGCTCGATCTTCTCCGCCGAGGCCAGCACCCGCTCGTTGGCAAAGGGCGCGGAGGGATCGGCAATCGCCTGCCAACCATAGGGCCAGTGCACGGCGGCGATGGCCACCAGCATGGTGACGATCAGCGGAATGCTGATCCAGCGTACGGCCAGGCCGAACAGCAGCAGGATCGCCCCGCCCGCCTCGGTCAGCGCCGCCAGCCAGGCCAGCAGGGCCGGGAATGGCAGGCCAAGACCCCAGTCCGGATTGCCGAACCAGGCGATGGTCGACTCCATATCGGCCAGCTTGTGCGTGCCGGCCATCCAGAAAATCGGCACCAGATACAGGCGCAACAGCAACGGGCCGATGAAGTCGAGACGGCGAGTGGCGTCCAGGCAGTCCTGGAGGCGGTTGAACAGGGTCAGCATGGGAGTCTCCATGTGCGGCGAAGCGTCAGGTTGCGGGGGGAAACCAGATGTCCTGGCGCTGCCAGTCATCCAGCAGCGCGCGGGCATTGGCGAAGTAGTGTTTGTCGGCGGCCAGGCCATTACTCTCGGCCAGGTCGAGCAGCGCCTCGCAGCTCGCCTCGCCGGCCTGCAGGCGCAGCGCCAGGTGATAGGCGAAGGCGGACAGCTGCTGGAAGCGCACCTTGTCCGTGCGATCACGCCAGACCAGCAGGCAGGTCGGTTCGGCCGGTGCAACGGCAGGCTGGAAATCCGCAGCGATGCGCTGCACCGGCCAGGCATAGGCCAGTGGCCAGGCCAGCGGTGACCAACCAAGCTCGGGCAGCTCGTCGACCGCCACCTCCAAGGCCAGTTCGACCCGCTCGTAATGCGCCAGCTCGGCAAGAAACGCCGGGTCGCCCGGTTCGGCGACGAAAGCCTCCGCCAGCCAGTCGACGAACTCCGCGCCGATCTGCAAAAAGTACGGTGTGCGGCAGCGATGCTGGCTCAAGAAGGCACGCACCAGCCGCTGCCAGCGCGCGTCCTTAAACAGACTGCGCAACACCGGAAAGCCGCCGCTGAGAAACCCCTCCAGATTGTTGAAGAACAGCGTCTCGTAGACCGCCATCCGCGCAGTGCTGACGCCAGGTAGCAGCTCCACGCCCTGTGGATCGCGAATACGTGCGGCGAAGCGCGTCTGATCGGCACGACTCATTGCCCGGCCTCCTGCTGCAGGCCGCGAATGCGTGCAACCTCGGCGTACAGTTCGGCCACCGGAGGGAAGTTGAAGTCGCGCTCCAGCAGGGTCGGACGCACGCCGTGCCGCTCGTAGCAGTGCGCCAGCAGCGCCCACACCGGGTCGCACACCGGCGCGCCGTGGGTGTCGATCTTCAGCTCGGCGCTCTCGTCGAAGTGCCCGGCCATGTGCAGGTAGGCGATGCGCTCGCCCGGCATGGCCGCGACATAGTCCTTCGCGTCGAAGCCGAAGTTGTGCGCGTTGACGAAGACATTGTTGAGGTCCAGCAACAGCCGGCAATCGGCCTCCTCCAGCACGGCGCGAACGAACTGCACCTCGTCCAGCGCACCGGGCAGGCGCGCATAGGCGGAAACGTTCTCGATGATCAGCGGCCGCTCCAGCACTTGCTCGACGGTACGGATGCGCGCGGCCACCCGGCGCACCGTCTCGTCGTCGAAGGGCAACGGCATCAGGTCGTAGAGCTGGCCGTCGTCGGCGCAGGCCGACAGGTGCTCGCTGTAGCCACGAATGCCGTGCTCGTCGAGAAAGCCCTTGATGGCGCCCAGCAACTCGAAGTCGAGCGGCGCGGTGCCACCCAGATTGAGCGACAGGCCATGACAGAGAAACGGCATGTGCTCGCTCAGCTCGCGCAGCTGGCGACCGAAACGGCCACCTACACCGATCCAGTTCTCCGGGGCGATCTCGAGGAAATCCAGCCGAGCCTCGGGCGGGTCATCACGCAGTGCCGCCAGCAGGCCGCGACGCAGGCCAAGGCCCGCGCCCTCGACGAAGTTCGTGAGCATGGCCGACCTTACTCGGTCTTGTCCGCGCCACACTTGCCTTCGCCGCACTTGCCCTCGGCGACCTTGTCGGTGCCGCTTGCCTCGGCACCGCATTTACCTTCGGCAGCCTTGGCTTCGCCCTTCATCTCGGCACCGCACTTTCCTTCGCCGCAGGAGCCTTCGTGATCCTTTTCGTGAGCCGCCAGGCTGTAGCCGCTGCTCAGCTCCTGGGCCGCGAAGGGATTGCTGCCAGCCTGGACAGCAAAGGCACTGCTCAGCAGGGCGGCACCGAGGGTAATGGCTAGAGTATTGCGTTGTTTCATGGAGTTTCTCCGGTTGTGATTGGCAATCCAGGGGCTTTTCGGCCCCTATGCCTCACTAGACGGAGAAGGTCGCGCGGCGTTACAGCACAGGTGGGATTTTTCTCGCTCAGCCTTCGCGACGCTGCTGCGCCAGGCGCTCGGCCAAGGCGTCCAGCTCTGGCACCGGCCGCTCCGGCAGTTGGCGCAACACCGCCTGGCTCAGCTTCATCTGGCGGATGAAACGTCGGCAATGGCGACACATCGCCAGATGGGCGCGCACGCTGATGCGCTCGCGCAGGCGCAACTGGCCGTCGAGATAATCGCTGGAATGGGCTACCAGTTCCTTACAACTCAGCATTGGCCGGTCTCCTCGAAATGCTCCAGGGTGGCGAACACCTTGAGCCGGGCACGGTGCAAGAGCACCCGGACATTGGAGAGCGAGATGTCGAGAAGATTACAAATCTCCTCCAATTCCAGGCCCTGACGCTCGCGCAGTAGCAACACGCTGGACTGCAGCTCCGACAGGCTGGCGATGGTCTTTTCCAGACACTCGCGCAACTCTTCCTCGGCCAGCAGGGCCTCGGGAGTGTCCTGTTCCCACTGACTGGGCGGGGTCTGCCAGTGGCCATCCTCGGCAAAGCGTTCGGTACCGACACTGCCGTGCGGCGCCGGCAGGTCGTCCAGCAGCGGCTCGCGACGCTGCTGCTTGAGCCGGCTCTTGGCAGTGTTGGCGGTGATGGTCAGCAGCCAGGTCTTCAGGCTGGAACGCTGCTGGAAACCGGCCAGGTTGCGCACCACGGCCAGCCAGGCGTCCTGCACCACCTCATCGGCATTGCGGCTGCCGACGATGGCATAGGCCACCGCGCGCATCGCGCCTTGATAGGTGCCGACCAGCAGGCGGAAGGCCTGCTGGTCACCGGCCAGCAGGCGGGCCAGCAGCTGCTGTTCATCCATGTGGAGCTCCAGGCAAGGCTCGGGCGCCGTGATGGCGCCCGCGTATCAGGCTTTTCGGCGCAGGATCACGCTACCGATCGAGTAACCGGCGCCAAACGAACTGAGCACGCCCAGCGCGCCGCTCGGCAAGTCGTCCTGGTGCTTGTGGAAGGCGATCACCGAACCGGCCGAACTGGTGTTGGCGTAGGTGTCGAGGATCACCGGCGCCTCGTGCGCTTCGGCATCGCGGCCCAGCAGCTTGCGGGCGATCAGCAGGTTCATGTTGAGGTTGGCCTGGTGCAGCCAGAAGCGCTTCACGTCACCGACATTGAGCTGGTTCTCGGCCAGGTGCGCGCCGATCAGCTCGGCCACCATCGGGCACACGTCGCGGAAGACCTTGCGGCCTTCCTGAACGAACAGCTTGTCCTTGGCACCGATGCCCTCTTCCGCCGCGCGGTTGAGGAAGCCGAAGTTGTTGCGGATGTTGTTGGAGAACTGGGTCAGCAGCTTGGTGCCGACGATGTCCCACTGGTGCGCCGAAGTGGCCTGGTCGGCACGTTCGATGATCACCGCGGTGGCGGCATCGCCGAAGATGAAATGGCTGTCGCGGTCACGGAAGTTGAGGTGGCCGGTGCAGATCTCCGGGTTGACCATCAGCACGGTGCGCGCCTGGCCGGTAGCAATGGCGTTGGTCGCGGCCTGGATACCGAAGGTGGCAGAGGAACAGGCCACGTTCATGTCGTAGCCCCAGCCATTGATGCCGAGGGCCGCCTGCACTTCGATGGCCACGGCCGGGTAGGCACGCTGCAGGTTGGAACAGGCGACGATCACCCCATCGATGTCCTCGACCGTACGCCCGGCGCACTGCAGAGCCTGTTTGGCCGCCGCGACCGACATCTCGCAGAGGATGCCCCACTCGTCGTTGGAGCGCTCGGGGATTCGCGGCGTCATGCGCCGAGGGTCGAGGATGCCGTCCTTGTCGGTGACGAAGCGGCTCTTGATGCCGGACGCTTTCTCGATGAAGGCGACACTCGACTCGCTCAGGGCCTCGACTTCACCACGCTCGATGGCGTCGGCATTTTCGGCGTTGAACAGCTGAACGTAGGCGTTGTAGGAAGCCACCAGCTCTTCGTTGGAGATGCTGTTAGCCGGGGTATACAGGCCAGTGCCACTGATTACGGCGTTGTGCACGGGACATTCCTCTTCTTGTATCGCCGCAGGCGGCTGACGGATCGACGGCACCCGGCAGCGAGGCCAGGGCACAAATTCGGTTGCAGGTGCGGCTAGAGAATCAGGCAGCTTGGCACCGTGCAGCAAGGCGCAGAGTTTGCCACAGCCAGACATCTGGTGCTGCCATCACAAACAGGCAGCGGATTGGCGGCATGGACACTTGCGCTCCTGTAAAGATGCTCGTAAAAGCAGCAAAGACACAGGTTTATTACAGTAAAAATCGGCAAACAGGCCGATATCGAACAATAAAGTCGACTCTCGGACAGCGCCGAACAGGCCCGCGCTTTTGTCGACTCAGAATAGCCAGCCCAGGCAATTTTTGACCGACCATTCCAGAACCAGCAGAATCGCCACTCTCACGGCAAGGAGCCCACCATGCTTGGCACCCACGATCTCGCCCTGTTCGTCGTTTCCGGCCTGTTGCTGAACATGGCTCCCGGCCCGGACTCACTGCTGATCATGGCGCGCAGCGCCACCCAGGGTTGGCGCGCCGGCTCGGCGGCGGCGCTGGGCATAGGGGCCGGCACCTGCGTGCACATAGTCGCCGCCGCGCTGGGCATGTCCGCCCTGCTCGCCACCTCGGCCACGGCGTTCATGCTGGTCAAGCTGATCGGCGCCGCCTACCTGCTGTATATCGGCATCGGCATGCTGCTGGCCAAGCGCAAGGAGACGGTCGAGCCAAGCGCGCCCGCGCTGCCGGCCCTGCCCTACGGGCGCATTTTCGTCCAGGGCTTCCTGACCAACGTGCTCAATCCCAAGGTTGCGCTGTTCTTCCTCGCCTTCGTGCCGCAGTTCATCAGCCCGGACGCCGAACACAAGGCGCTGGCCTTCCTCCTGCTGGGCGCCATCTTCAATCTCAACGGCATGCTCTGGTGCCACCTGCTGGCACTGTCCACCACCTTCGCCCAGCAACGCCTGCAGGTCGGCCGGCGCGTCGGCTTGTGGCTGGAGCGCTGCACCGGCGGCCTGTTTACCTTGCTCGGCGTGAAGCTGGCATTGGCCGAGCGGGTCTGAGACTTGTGACATCCATCGACCAGCCGTTAGCGTCGATCCATCCATAAACCGAGAAAAGCACCATGGCCCTGCACACCTGGCTGATCTACCTCACCGCAGTTATCGGCCTGGCCCTGACCCCAGGCCCCAACGGCCTGCTCGCCCTGACTCACGGCGCGCTGTACGGTCACCGCCGTACCCTGTGGACGGTGAGTGGCGGCGTGCTCGGCTTCGTCTTGCTAATGGCGCTGTCGATGTTCGGCCTGGCCGCCCTGCTCAAGGCCTCGGCCCATGCCCTGCTGGTACTCAAGTGGCTCGGCGGCGCCTACCTGATCTGGCTCGGCATCCAGCTGTGGCGCTCGCCGGCGCTGCAACTCACACCCCTGCAGGCGAGCGACCCGCGTCCGGCCGCACAACTGTTTCGCCAGGGCCTGCTGTCGGCCGTGTCCAACCCCAAGGTGATCCTGTTCTACGGTGCCTTCCTGCCGCAGTTTCTCGACCCGGCGCGCAGCCTCTGGCTACAGTTCGCGATCATGGCCACCACCTTCGCCCTGGTCGAAGGCCTGGTGGAGTACCTGCTGGCCCGCACCGCACAGCGCACCCGGCCGTGGCTGGAGCGTGCCGGGCGCAGCTTCAACCGCTGCTGCGGCGGGCTGTTCGCCGCCATGGGCGCTGCACTGCCACTAACCCGCTGAACCGACGAAAGCCAGACGCCGCACGCCGGCACAGGCCAACAGCGCGCCACACTGGCGCGCACTGGCCTCCGACTCATCCAGCCACAACAACCAGCGTCCGCCCTGCGCCTCCAGCCGCCATTCGCGGGGTGCATCCGGCGCCCCGAGGCACCGACGCAGAGCGGGCTCGTCCAGGTTCGTTTCGATCAGCACGGCATGCAGCATGGCGACCTCCCACAGGTAAACGGACAATGACGTGAGGCCATTCCTCACTTCGTCGGCTGCATGGCGAAGCCGACACCGAAGCGATTCCAGGCGTTGATGGTGGCGATGGCCAGGGTCAGCTCGGCGATTTCGCCCTGATCGAACTGCGCGGCCACCTGTTCGTACACGGCATCCGGAGCATGCCGTTCGGCCAGCAGGGTCAGGCTGTCGGTCCACAACAGGGCGGCACGCTCGCGCTCGCTGAAGAACGGCGCATCTTCCCAGGCACCCGGCGCCAGCAGGCGGCGGGCGGACTCGCCGTGGTTCAGCGCCTCGGCGCCGTGCATGTCCAGGCACAGGGCGCAGCCGTTGAGTTGCGAGGCGCGAACCTTAACCAGCTCGCGCAGCGAGGTCTCAAGGGAGAAGGCGGCCTGGGTCTGCTCCAGGGCATACAGGGCCTTGAACACGTGGGGGGCGGTCTGGTGATAGTTGTTGCGCTGGCTGGTCATCATGGCGATTTCTCCGCAAGTGGCCCGATGTCGTATCGGGAATGGTTGCCACTGTATTGATCAGCCATTGCAAGATAAATTAGCCAGCAACGTAAACATTGTGCGGAGAAACGGACAATGGCCTTCGACCGCCTGGAAGCGATGCGCGCCTTCTGCCGTATCGTCGAACTCGGTAGCTTCACCCGCGCGGCAGAGGCCCTGGGCCTGGCCAAGACCACGGTGTCCGGTCAAGTGGCGGCCCTGGAAGCACAGCTCGGGGTCAAGCTGCTGCACCGCACCACCCGCCGCGTGTCGCCGACCACCGATGGCAGTGCCTACTACGAACGCGCGCGCGCCGTCCTGGACGACCTCGACGAGCTGGAAACCACGATGTCGCAGAACCGCGGCCTGGCCCGGGGCCGGGTGCGGGTGGAAATGCCCACTCCGGTCGGCCGCTTCCTGGTCATCCCCGCCCTGCCCGATTTCGTCGCCCACTACCCGCAGATCCGCCTGGACGTCGGCTGCAGCGAGCGGGTCGTCGACCTGGTGCAGGAAGGAGTGGACTGTGCCATCCGCGGTGGCCCGGTGCACGACCCGGACCTGGTCTGCAAACCCATCGGGCAGATGCGTTTCACCGTCTGCGCCTCGGCCGCCTACATGGCGGACAAACCGCCGCTGCAGCACCCGCGCGACCTCGCTGCGCTGCGTTACCTGGCCTTCATCTACCCCGCCAGCGGGCGACAGAAGGTCAATGTGCTGCGACGCGGCGAGGAGCGCTTCGTCATCGAGCAGGAACCGGCCATGCGCTTCAACAGCGGCGGCACCTATGTGGCTGCGGCTGAGGCCGGCCTGGGCTTCGTCACCGTGCCCAGCGCCGAGGCACAGCAACCGCTGGCCGAAGGCCGGCTGGTGGAGCTGCTACCGGATTGGCGCCTGGAGAGCATGAACATGAGCCTGGTCTACCCCTACTCGCGCCACCTGTCGGCGCGGGTACGTGCCTTCGTCGACTGGGCCGCCGCGCTGATGGCCGAAGACCCGCTGTGGCGGACAGCGCCTTGAAAGCGCCCGCATCGCAGCAAGCCGAGGGCGACGTTCTTGGGTAAGCTGTGCACGCCCTGCCCACCCGCTGTACCACCCGGTCCTTGCATGCGCCTATTCGCCGCCATCCTGCTGTTGCTGTGCCACCCGACCTTCGCCGCCGAGCGTGCGCTGCGCTTCTCGGTCACCGAGAGCTGGGCCATGCCGCTGATGCGCTACGAACAGGGACAGGCCGCCGGCGGCATCCTCTACGACCTGCACAAACGCCTGGCGCAGAAGGTCGGCCGACGTGCCGAACAACTCGTGCTGCCGCGCCAGCGCGTGCAGCAGATACTGGAGCGCGGCGAGATCGACGTGCGCTGCTACGTCAACCCGGCCTGGGTCAAGGAGTCCCATTACCAGTACATCTGGAGCCTGCCGTTCATGGTGCAGCGCGACCTGATCGTCACCCGCCAGAGCGAAAACACCCTGCCCGGCAGCCATAGCGGCGAGCGCATCGGCACGGTACTGGGCTTCATCTACCCCACGCTGGAGCCGCAGATCGCCAGCGGCCTGGTGCAGCGCGACGATGCCCGCACCCAGGAACAGGTGCTGGAAAAGCTCGAAGCCGGACGCTACCGCTTCGCCGTGAGCAATCAACTGACCCTGGACTGGTTCAATCGCCGCCAGCAGCAGGAACAGCGCCTGCGTCCGCTCGGCGAGCTCGCCGCCGACCTGGTTTCCTGCCTGGTGCGCGACGAACCGGACGTCCCCACCCAGAAGCTGCTGCGGGCCATGGTGCAGATGCGTCAGGACGGCGAGTTCGATGCCATCCTGGCCCGCTACCGCTGAGCGCCGAACTCCCCCAGGCACTGCTGGGAAACCTGCTGCAGGCGCTTGACCAGCCCCTCGGGCAGCTGCGGTTTCTCCAGCTCGGCGATTTCCGCCGTACTGAAGTCGCGCGCGATGCGCTGCACCGTGCAGTCGCAATAGAGCAAGGCGCGCTGCTTGCCCAGCGGCTTGCTGGCGCTGTCGATGCAGCTCTGGCGAAAGGTGTTCTTGACCTCTGGCGGCCACTCCCCGGCCTTGGCAGTTAGACAGGGCAATAGCAAGGCCCAGAGAACCAATCGCTGGAAGCGCTGCATATGAATATTCCTCGCTATGCGCAATTGGCCAGCAGGGCCAAGCACGCGGCTGCTCGTCACTGCGCCAGAACCTGCGGCGGCTTGTCATCCGGACGCAGATCGAAACCGACCCGGTTTTCGCTGACCACATGGAAGTAATGCACGCTGCCGGGTTCCACCTTCACCGCCAGCTCCTTGTGCAAGCGCCCCATGCCGCACAGGGTGTCGTCCAGCGGGTCGAGGGTCAGGCCCAGCACGCGGGTGCCGGCCGGCACCTGGAAGCTGGCCACCTCGGCCATGCCGATGCGCGCGGCGAGCTTGCGATCCACTTCGATGGCGACATAGCAGCCACCGCCCATCAGGCCCATGTCACGGTTGACGATCAGCTGGCCACCGTTCTGGCGTTCTTCCTGGTAGGCCAGCAAACGGTCGCTGGGGACCGCGGTGATGTTCTCGGGGTCGGGACGGAACGAGGAGCAACCAGCCAGTAGAACCAGGGGAAGTACGGCGAGGAACGAACGCATGGAAGCCCTCCTTGGGCGTGCGTGGGGTCGCTGCAGTATTGGCGCTAAGAAGCCGGTGCTCAAGCCCTGCCAACTTTTGCGTGCGCCAAGCTGCCGCGCAGGTGTAACGGCATATATCGACCGCAGCGATAGCCAATAGCAGGGGCCTCAATTTCTGCGCGCCGCGCCCCAATGGTTTGATTGGCCCCGTGAGAGCGATTCGGGCCGAAGCCCTGCCGCAGCGTCCCGCCCGTCGTCACGACCGGCACATCCGCCGCCAGCTTCCCCGCCTCCCTTGCCCAACCACTGACAGGAGAAATGAGCATGAAAACCACCGCAATCCTTTCCGCCGTAATCGCCAGCCTCTCGCCTTTGGCCTTCGCCGACCAAGCCGCCCCAGTCGGCGCCGGCGTTCCGGTGGTGGACTACCACTACGGCCTGCACCTGGACATCGCCCAGGTATTGCAACGCACCGACAACTCGGCCAAGACCGGCGTGGTAGAGACGGTAATGACCTACCGCGACAGCCAGGGCGAAGTGCACAAGTTGCGCTACCTGGAGCTGGGCGGTCAGTCCAACCAGAATGGCTGACACACCTATCAACGAGGCCGGGGCTGTGCAAGCGACCCCGGCCTCGTTGCGTGTGGGCGTCACGCAACCTGCGCCGACATCGACGCGGTTGATGCCTATTAGCAGAACCATCGATTTCTTCGGCACCGGCGAGCGGTGGTTTGATTAGCCCCGTAGAGCGAATCGCAGAACGCTGCCGCAGCGCCCCGCACCCCGTCCGAGTGTGTACACAGGCTGCAGAGCTTCGCGTTGACCTCATCCAGACAATTGACGGGAGAACACTCGTATGAAAATCGCATCCATCGTTTCCGCCGTGATTTCCAGCCTCGCCCCGCAGGTCTTCGCCGATCCCGTCAAGGACATTGGCGCGCACATTCCGGCCGTGGACTACCACTATGGCATGCAACTGGACATTGCCAGCGTGCTGCAGCGTACCGACAACTCGGACAAGACTGGCGTGGTGCCGACCATCGTGATCTACCGCGACAGCCTCGGTGAGGTGCACAAGCTGCGCTATCTGGAATGGGGCGGCAAGACCAACCAGAACGGCTGAAACCCGCCAGACCAGCAGGCCAGGGCCGCAGCCGCGCCCCTGGCCTGATTGCCTTCAGGCGCCGCGAAAACTGTGGCGCCAGGCGCTGGGCGAGACGCCGAAGGCGCGACCGAAGTGGTGGCGCAGCGAAACCGGCGAGCCGAACCCGGCCAGCGCGGCGATCGCCTCCACGCTCTGCTCGGTGCCTTCCAGCAGGCGCTGGCTCAAGGCCAGACGCTCGGCCAGCAGCCAGTCGCCCAGGGTGCTGCCGGTGAGCTGGCGAAAGTGTCGGGTGAAGGTGCGCCGACTCATCAGCACCCGCTCGGCCAGGCTGTCGAGGCTATGGGCCTGATCGAGATGAGCTCGCACCCAGTCGAGCAGGTCGGCCAGGCGGCCATCCCGCGCGGTGGCCGGCAGCGGCTGCTCGACGAACTGCGCCTGGCCACCCTGACGATGTGGCGGCACCACCAGGCGGCGCGCCACCCGGTTCGCCACTTCGGCGCCCTGCTGCTGACGTAGCAGGTGCAGGCAACAATCGATGCCGGCGGCGGTGCCTGCCGAGGTCAGCAGCCCGTCGTCATCCAGATAGAGCACATCGGCGTCCACCGTCACCCGGGCAAAGCGCTCGGCAAATTCGCGTGCCCAGGCCCAGTGCGTCGTGGCCCGGCGGCCATCGAGCAGGCCGGCCTCGGCCAGCACGTACGCGCCCAGACACAGGCCGACCAGGCGCGCACCACGCCCATGGGCACGCACCAGGGCATCGAGCAACGGCTGCGGCGGGCGCTCGGCCGGGTCATGCCAGCTCGGCACTATCACCGTCTGCGCCCACTCCAGGGCCTCCAGGCCATGCGCCACCTGCAGATCGAAGCCGGCCGTGGTGCCCAGCCTGCCCGGCGTTGCCGCACACACCCGCAACTCGTACAGATCGGCGCCCGGGCCCAACTCGCCGAATACCAGGCACGGCACGGACAGGTGGAAAGGCGTGATCTGCTCGAAAGCGACCACGGCGATACGGTGAGCGGGCATGGCATTGCTCCGGGCCAATGACTTGGCCCGATCTTAGCGCAAGCTGGCGTACGGGCCACTCACACCGAACACCGCGGCGGGCGAACAATCGCTGCCAACGCCAACCCGCACCGAGGAACCCAGCATGCAAGCTCAACCCAAACGCGCCCTGATCGTCATCGACGTGCAGAACGAATACGTCACCGGCAACCTGCGCATCGAATACCCGCCCATCGAACAGTCCCTGGCCAATATCGCCGCCGCCATGGATGCCGCCCACGCCGCCGGCATCCCGGTGATCGTGGTGCAACATCTGCTGCCGGCGAGTGCGCCGCTCTTCGCCAGTGGCGGCCCCGGCGCCGAGCTGCACCCCGTGGTGGTCGAGCGCCCGCGCGACCACTTCATCCGCAAGCAGATGGCCAGCTCCTTCGCCGGCACCGACCTGGCCGCCTACCTGCAGCAACAGAGAATCGACACCCTCAGCGTGGTCGGTTACATGACCCACAACTGCAACGACTCCACCGTGCGCCAGGCCCATCACCAAGGTTGGAAGGTCGAGTTCCTGCACGATGCCGCCGGCTCACCGTCCTACCGCAACGCCATCGGCGCGGCCAGCGCCGAGGAGATCCACCGGGTGTTCAGCGTGGTCATGCACACCGGCTTCGCCGCCGTGCTGAGTACCGCCGACTGGCTCAAGGCCCTGCACACCGGCGAGGTGCCGCAGCCAGACAACATCTATCTGTCCAATCGCCGCGCCCTGGAAACCCGCTGAACCGGGAAGCCCGCACGCACTCGCCGTGCGGGCTTCATCACATTTGCACATTTGCTCCACATCCTGTCACCGCCCTTTAACCTGCCCTCCGTAAGGTCGCCTTGCTCCACCCTTTCCGGGGCCAGGCAAGAGACGCTGGCGTAGTCCCGAACGCACCCACAACCACCTGCACAGGGACTATCCGCATGAGCACCCGTTATCCGCTGGCTCTTTCCATCGCCATCTCCACCGCCATCCTCGGCAGCGCCGCTCCGGCCTTCGCCGACGACGCGCGCGAAGCCAAGGCCTTGATGAACCGTGAAGCCCGTGGCGACATCACCCAGTTCGGCGGCGCCAGCCGCGTGCGCGCCGAGCTGACCGACGCCCTGCGTGCCCAGCTGATCGACAAGACCGCCAAGAACGTGATCCTGCTGATCGGTGATGGCATGGGCGACTCCGAGATCACCATCGCGCGCAACTATGCGCTGGGTGCCGGTGGTTTCTTCAAGGGCATCGACGCCCTGCCGGTCACCGGTCAGTACACTCACTACGCCCTGCACAAGGACAGCGGCCTGCCGGACTACGTGACCGACTCGGCCGCCTCTGGCACCGCCTGGTCCAGCGGCGTGAAGACCTACAACGGCGCCCTCGGCGTGGATATCCACGAGAAACCGCACAAGACCCTGCTGGAGATTGCCAAGCAGATGGGCAAGGCCACCGGCAACGTCTCCACCGCGGAAATCCAGGACGCCACCCCGGCGGCGCAGATGTCCCACGTCACCGGCCGCAAGTGCTACGGCCCGAAGGCCACCAGCGTGCAGTGCCCGAGCAATGCGCTGGAGAACGGCGGCCTCGGCTCGATCACCGAGCAGATGCTCAACGTGCGTCCCGACGTAGTTCTCGGCGGCGGCGCCGCGACCTTCGCCGAAACCGCCACCGCCGGCAAATGGGCTGGCAAGACCCTGCGCGAGCAGGCACAGCTGCGCGGCTTCACGATTGTCGAAGACCTGAGCCAGCTGAAGGCGGTACGCAAGGCCAACCAGAAGCAACCCGTGCTCGGCCTGTTCGCCCAGGGCAACATGCCGGTGCGCTGGCTCGGCCCAAAGGCCAGCTACCACGGCAACCTCGACCTGCCGGCCGTGACCTGCGAAAGCAATCCGGCACGTAGTGCGGACGTACCGACCCTAGCCGACATGACCGGCAAGGCCATCGAACTGTTGAAAGGCAACTCCAAGGGCTTCTTCCTGCAGGTCGAAGGCGCGTCCATCGACAAGCAGGACCACGCCGCCAACCCGTGCGGGCAGATCGGCGAGACCGTCGATCTCGACGAAGCCGTGCAGAAGGCTCTGGCCTTCGCCAAGGCCGATGGCCACACCCTGGTGATCGTCACCGCCGACCACGCGCACTCCAGCCAGATCGTCGCGCCGGATACCGCAGCGCCCGGCCTGACCCAACTGCTGACCACCAAGGATGGTGCGCCGATGGCCATCAGCTACGGCAACTCGGAAGGCTCCTCCCAGGAGCACACCGGTAGCCAGCTGCGCATCGCCGCATACGGCCCGCAAGCCGCCAATGTCACCGGCCTGACCGACCAGACCGACCTGTTCTTCACCATTCGCAATGCGATGAACAGCAAGAACTGATCGGCCCGTGCTAGGCAGGGCTCCCTCCCCTGGCCCTGCCCTCGCACATGAAAAACGCCGCGCCCCTGACGGGACGCGGCGTTGTTGTTTCTGCCGCGACGGCGCTTAGCCGGCGATACGCTTGACCAACCGCGCCTGCAGCGCCTGCAGCTGCTCGGCGTCCGCCTGGTGGGCAGCGTGGATGCCGAGCTGCTCACCGTCATAGCGCGGCACGATGTGCACGTGGATGTGATAGACCGTCTGCCCCGCCGGTGCGCCGTTGAACTGCGCCACCTGCACTCCGGCTGGCTCCAGCTCGTCCACCACGGCCTGGGTCAGCTTGCGCACCACGGCCATCACCTTGGCCAGGTTGGCGTCGTCGATCTCCAGGATATTGCGGGCCTCGGCATGCTTGGGAATCACCAGGCAATGGCCGTAGGACTGCGGAAACAGGTCGAGGAAGGCCAGCACGTCCTCGTCTTCGTACAGCTTGTAGCAGGGCGCTTCACCACGAATGATCTTGGCGAAGATGTTCTGGGGGTCATAGCTGCCATGCAGGCTCATCGGGTGTCTCCAGTGACCTTGGTTCGATGCAGCGCACCATACCGGCTTCTGCCGGCGGGCAGAATCCCGACGCGCGCGAAGAGTGCACTTCAGTCGCCGATATAGCGCCGCACGATCTGCGCATAGCTACCGTCGGCGACGACCTCACCCAGGGCCTTGGCATAGCGCTGGACGAAGTTCGGCTGCGTGCTCTTCTTGCTGAAGGCCACCTCCGCCGCCTCGCTGGAAACCACCACCTCGGTGGGTTCGATCAGCTTGTCCAGGCCCAACTGGCGCAGCTCGTAACGGCCGCTGTGCTCGTCGGCGATCAGCCCGTCGATACGGCGATGCTCGATCATTCGCCACAGGTTGAGACGCTGACTGTTGAACGAAACCCGCTCGGCGAACTGCGGGTCGCGCATCAGTTGCTGGTAGTCCTCGCCGTAGGCCACATCGATCTGCGCGCCCAGACGGAACTCACCGTGGCGCAGCTCCAGCAGGCTGCGCACCGGCCAGCGCTGGTGCGCCTCGCGGCGCATGAACAGGATGTTGCGCGAGGGCGGTAGCACCGCGCCGGAGAAGTAGGCATAGCGCTCGCGTTCGGGCTTCCTGAAAGCTCCGGGGAGAATGTCCAGGCGCCCCAGCTCCAGCTCCTTCAGGGCCCGCGCCCAGGGCAGCTTGCGCAGGTGCGTGGTGCAGCCCAAGCGCCGCAGCACTTCGCGATTGAGGTCGACATCGATGCCGTGCACCGTGCCATCGTCGCTGGCCATGCTGAAGGGCGGATCGCTATCCCAGCGCAGGGACTTTTCACAAGCCAGGGCCATGCCGGGCAAACCGAGCAATAGCAGCGCCAGCATGCGCAAATGCGTCAGCCTGGCGGAACGGCATACAGCGGCTATCTGCAAGATCGGTACTCATCACGGCCCCGGGTCGGAGCTGATTCTAGTGCGCAGAGCAGGAAATGCCATGCGCCAATTGGCGCACTCATGCGGCGCGGCAACCTGCGACGCAGAGCCTGCGCCGCCAGCCCGGCACATGACCTGGCCGGCAATGCCGGCTATCCTGACCGCCCAGCCAGCTCCCGGGAGTTCACATGCCAGACCTGTCCGCCTTCCCCATCACCGGCAAATGGCCGGCTCAGCACCCCGAACGCCTGCAGCTCTATTCGCTGCCCACGCCCAACGGCGTCAAGGTGTCGATCATGCTCGAAGAGCTGGGCCTGGCCTACGAACCGCACCTGGTCAGCTTCGACAGCAACGACCAGATGTCGCCGGAATTCCTCTCCCTCAGCCCGAACAACAAGATCCCCGCGATCCTCGACCCCAACGGCCCGAATGGCGAGCCGCTGGCGCTGTTCGAGTCCGGCGCCATCCTCATCTACCTGGCCGAGAAGACCGGCCGGTTGCTGCCGCAGGACGCCGCCGCGCGTTACCAGTGCATCCAGTGGCTGATGTTCCAGATGGGCAGCATCGGCCCGATGTTCGGCCAGCTCGGTTTCTTCCACAGGTTCGCCGGCAAGGACTACGAGGACAAACGCCCGCGTGACCGCTACGTGGCCGAATCGGCGCGCCTGCTCGGCGTGCTCGACAAGCACCTCGCAGGCCGCGACTGGATCATGGGCAGCGAATACAGCATCGCCGACATTGCCACCTTCCCCTGGGTTCGCAACCTGATCGGCTTCTACGAAGCTGGCGAGCTGGTGCGGTTCGAGCGTTTCGCCAATGTGCAGCGCGTGCTGGCCAGCTTCGTGGCCCGTCCGGCGGTGCAACGCGGCCTAGGTATCCCCGCCCGTGGCTGAAGTCCGCTGGCACAGACTGCTGGCAGCCTCTGTGCTGCTGGCCACGGCCAGCGCCAGCGGGGCCCCGACGGACGCGCTGCAGGCCAGGGTAGATGCGGTGATCCAGCCCCTGCTGGCCGCCCACGACATCCCGGGCATGGCCGTCGCCATCCATCGCGATGGCCAGGCGCACTACTTCAGCTACGGCGTCGCCTCCCGCGAGAGCGGGCAGGCGGTCACCCTACACACGCTGTTCGAGATCGGCTCGCTGAGCAAGACCTTCACCGCCACCCTCGCCGCCTACGCTCAGGCGCAGGGCGCGTTGAGCCTGGACGACCCGGCCAGTCGCCATCTGCCGGCTCTGCGCGGCAGCCAGTTCGATCACATCAGCCTGCTGCAACTGGGCACCTACAGCGCCAGCGGCCTGCCACTGCAGTTCCCTGACGAGGTCAGCGACGAGCCTCGCATGCTCGCTTACTACCGCAACTGGCAGGTGCCGCACGGCGCCGCCGGTCAGCGCCGCTACTCCAACCCGAGTATCGGCCTGCTCGGCCTGCTCAGCGCACGCAGCCTCGGTCAGCCCTTTGCGCAACTGCTGGAACAAACCCTGTTTCCCAAGCTCGGCCTGATGCACAGCTACATCGAGGTGCCCGCCGCGCAAATGGCGCAGTACGCCCAAGGCTACGACCGCGACAACCGCCCGGTACGGGTCAACCCCGGCATGCTGGCCGCCGAGGCCTACGGGGTGAAGACCGATGCCAGCGACATGCTCCACTTCGTCGCCGCCAACCTCGACGCCAGCGCCCTGGAGCCGGCCCTGCGCCAGGCTATCGACACGACCCAGCACGGCTACTACCAGATCGGCGAAATGACCCAGGGCCTGGGCTGGGAGCGCTACCCCTACCCGGTCACGGAGCAACGCCTGCTGGCCGGCAACTCGTCCAGCATGGCCCTGGAGCCGCACAACGCCCGGCGCCTCGAACCGCCACTGGCGCCGACCGAGCAGATGCTGCTGAACAAAACCGGCTCCACCAACGGTTTCGGCGCCTACGCGCTGTTCGTCCCGGCGCGCCAGGTCGGCATCGTGCTGCTGGCCAACCGCAACTACCCCAACGCGGCACGGGTGCGCGCGGCGCTGCAGATACTCGACGGCCTGTGAGACCCGCGCCCTTGTGCCACGCCACCGCGCTGGTTAAGGTCAGCCCCTCGGCAGGAAGCCCACCGCAACAGCAAGGAACCCCAATGCGCCTCGCCCTAGCTCTCACCATCAGCCTCCTCGGCCTGCAGGCGCAGGCGGCCGATTGCCCGCCCCTCACCGATTTCGACGACCTGCACCAGCTCGGCCAGCGGGCCGAACAGGGCGACAGCTGTACCAGCCGCGATCTGGCCCGCTACTACGACAGTCAGGGGGTCGATACCTTCGCCCGCTACTACTACCAGATGGCCGCCAGCCAGGGGGACCGCAGCGTCGACGCACGCCTGCTGGAGATGTACCTCGCCACCGCCGATGCCGGCGAACGCTCCCTGTACCGCGACTGGCTGGAGCAGGCCGCCGTGGCTGGCGTGGCCGCGGCCCAACGCGAGATGGGCAGCTACCTGCTGGCGCGCGACCCGGATGAAGAACAGCGCATGGACGCCATGCACTGGTTCGAACTGGCTGCCAAACAGGCTGACCGGCAAGCCCAGTTCCTCCTCGCCGAGCAGTACTGGAGCGACCAGCGCGGTGGCGAGGACCTGGCCGGAGGCGACGAGCGCGGCGCCCACTTCGCCAGCGACGACAACAAAGCCCTGAGCTGGCTGTGCAAGTCGGCCCTGGCCGGCTACCCCCGCGCCCAGTTCGTCCTCAGCGAGGCCTACAGTTATGGTCGCGGTATGCCCAGCGATCAGGAGCAGCGCCACCTGTGGCTGGAAAAGGCCGCGGCGGGCGGCGATGCAGACGCCATCGTCTGGCTCGACGACAGCGACCGCGCCTGGTACACCCGTGCCGAGAACTGGCTCAAACGGCAACTGAGCGACGCCGAGGCCCGCTGCCCAGACAGTGTCGCCCAGGTGGAACAATGACCCGCCGTATCCAGTAGATGCACACGGGCGCCGCTGCAGGTATCTTCAGCGGCCATCGAGCCCCCAGCCAGAACCACCCGCACCATGAGTAGTACCCTCCTGCGCAGCGCCCTGCTCTGCCTCGGCATCCTCTGCGCCAGCCCCGGCTTCGCCAAGGTCGAAGTCGAAGCCGGCGAACAGAAGCCCCTCGGCCGCGTCCTTGTCGCCAAGATTTCCGAAGACATCGCCCCCGGCGACTACGAAGCCCTGCTCAAGGGCCTGCGCGGCCAGCCCGGCCAGTTCGCCCGCAAGATCGTGCTGCTCGACAGCATCGGCGGCAGCACCGCCGAGGCCATCCGCATGGGCCGCCTACTGCGCGAAACCGGCTTCGATGCCCTGGTGCCCTCGACCGGCGTTTGCCAGGGCAGCTGCGTCTACCTGCTGGCCGCCGGGCGCAAGAAGACCGTGCGCGGCTATGTCGGCATCCATCGCCCGCACTACCCTGCCGGCGAATCGGCCCAGGCCAGCCGCGCCGGCATGCCCTACAACCCGGCCGGCTACCTGCGCGAGATGGGCGTGGCACCCAACCTCGCCGCCGACATGCAGGCCATCGAACCGCAACGCATGAAGGTGCTCAGCGCCCAGGAACTGGCGCGCTACCGCCTCAACTGAACACCCGGGCAAGGAGGCCCGAACATGCATAGAACCCTGCTGGCACTGGCCCTGCTGCCTCTGCTCGGTGGCTGCGAGGTACTCATCCTCGGCTCCTGCCTGCTGCGCCAGGACCCGGTCCTGCTGCCCGAGAGCCTGCCCGCCGGGCAGGTCGGCCAGCCCTATGCCGAAGGTGTCGAACTGCTCGGCGCCACCGCCCCGCCCTATGTGATAGGCGTGGCAGACGAAGGCGCGCTGCCGCCGGGGCTGAGCCTGAGCTACGAGCCGCGTGATCGCCACGCCTTCATCACCGGCACACCGCAACAGCCAGGCCACTACGAGCTGCTGATCCAGGCCCGCACCTACGGCACCCAGTGCACTGGCCAGCAAGCGCAGCGCCGCTACCGGATCGACATCAAGCCCTGACGCACTATCACCGCCACAAGAAAGGATTCCCAATGCGCCTACTGCTCCGCACTGGCGAGGAAAAGAGTGATTAGCTTTTCCATTTTCTGACGATCATTCTGTTGACGCTTGTGGTGGCTGCCCTGAGGGCATTCTTGTCTTCTGCAAAGCGTGCGATCAGCTTTGCTAACGCAATTGAGAGGGTAATCGTGAGAGCAGAGATGGCTAGCGATCTTGGTAGCGAGCCATAGATGTATAGCTGTGATACCCCAAGAACGAACAGCATGATTGGGAAATGTATTACGTACAGCGTGTACGAGTAGCTTGCCTGACCATGAAACCACGCCGGAAACCTGGTCGCCCCGCCCATGATCATCGCTAGGTAGCACGCGAACCATAAGCCAGAGGAGAGACGGAAATAATTGAGCGGATCACTCCACACGTGTTTTGGTGGTGAGCTCTGCAGCCATACCCAGACGACAGTCACCGCCATGACGCCTGTCATGAGGATGAATAGGCGGCTAAACAATCGGTTGTTCATCTCTGGCTTGCTCTGATGGATGAATGCAAGCGCAAAGCCTGCAAACCATACGGGCGCTAGGATGTAAAACAGCGAGACTTTGCGAGTGACGGATAGCGTGACTAGCAACAGAGCAACCGCAAGCCATTTCCGAGTGGGCCATATCGCCAGCGCTCCTGCCAAAACGTAGTACCAGGCTTCGTAAGACAAGCTCCAGAGCGGGCCGTTGACAGTGGGCGTATTGGTTTTGAATCCGTTAAGGAATGCCAGTGCACCGAACAGTTCTTTGGCGACTACCGTGTACTCGGAACGCACGAATGTGACGCCTGGGATGGACAGTAGAGAACGGGTTCCCGATGGAAAGAACAGTGGTACAACGGCCGCGATCAGGACCATCAGTGCCAACGCCGCGATAAGCGGAGGGTACAGCCTGAGCGCTCGGTCTCGACCATACCGCACGATATCAAAAGCGCCGTTCTTGGCTGAATTGTTGTAGACCGATTTCCCGATGAGGAAGCCGCTCAGAACAAAGAAGACCATAACCGAAAGCTGAGTGAAGTAACCAACGACGGTCGCCCCCTTCTGGAGTGTAGGTAGCAGTAACGTCTGATTTGTATGACCGAACAGCACGATGAGGGCAGAGAAAGCCCGGATGGAGTCAAGCTGAAGGGATTGGTCTCGTGTGATGCGTACCACGGTGAGCATCCTCTGCCCATTATTGAGGTGCGCAATGGTCGCACTTTGCCGTCAACCGCGCATCCCTTGATAGGTCAATAGGGGACAGACCACTTTTTTGGCGACCAGTAATCAACTCTTAATCGCCGCACTTTCCTCGGCCCTACCTACAGACTTCGCCTTGCACGGCGAGTTACTTTCTATTTGCACGCGCAAATAGAAAGTAACCAAAGAGAAAGCGCGCCCGGCATCCGGGTCTGGCCGTGCCAGACTTCCCTCCCTCCGGTGCTGCTCCGAGGGTCGTCACGATGGGGTTTGGGCTCCGAGGTGCTTGGGAGCTTGTTCGGAGATGGCAAAGCACAGCTGTAGGAGGGGCCTTGGCCGGGACTGCTGGCAACTGCGGGGCTTGTGTAGCGGCCAAGGCTCCTCCTACCAGAAGCGCTGGCGTCGAGTATTTCTGGCTGTTCGGCAATGGTGCTGGCCTTATCGCGGCTGGAGCCGCTCCCACGAAATCACGCGAGACTGTCAGGCAACTCCAAACGCCCCCTTCAGAAGGGTGAGCAGAATCGTTGTGTAAGGGGCCGGCCGGGCAGGCTTGAGCCGCATGGATGCCGCAAAAGCGACGATGGGCCATGGATGGCCCTTCGACGCGGGGCCCTGGAACATCGATGGAGTGAAACGTAGCGAAGCGGAGTAACAGCCGCAGGCTGGCCCGAAGGGCGAGCGAAGCGAGTAACGCACCCGGAGCGAAGCGCAGGGCCGAATGCAGGGGCAAGCCCTTTTGGTTCCTTTTGGCGGGGCCGGCCATCCGGGCGACTGCCAAAAGGAGCACGCCCAGCAGGGCGGAACTGAAGCAGCCAGCAACTAGGTAAATAGCAGCGGCACGAAGCCCTCAAACAAAGCTCGCGACCCGCTCCACTCCCGAAAATGCCAGAGGGGAGTTACAGTGCCGCCCAATTCCGCACAACCCCGAGCCAAACCCGATGAGCAACGACCCCCTCCACGGCCTAACCCTGAAGGCCATCCTCCAGGCCCTGGTCGACAAACACGGTTGGGAGCGCCTCGGCCAGCTCATTGCCATCCGCTGCTTCACGCACGAGCCCAGTGTCGAATCCAGCCTCAAGTTCCTGCGCAAGACGCCCTGGGCGCGGGAGAAGGTGGAAGCGCTCTACATCAAGGACATCGCCGGCCGCTGAACCTTGGGAACAGACCAGGGTTTGAGCCTTGGCCGTGAAGCAGGCCAGCCCGGCGCTGCTGGTTATCGCGACTGAAGTCGCTCCCACGGAAAGCAGATTTCCTCAGAACGCGGGCGCTCACGGTAAGCAGGAGCCGGGCCCTGCACAAATGTTCTAAACACGCCTCTGGCAAACCCGTTAACGTCGCCTTTGGGCGAACGAACTTTCTCCGGGGCACTCAGTGACGACGCGCAATTGGATCGACCTGACGCAGGATGCCGACACCGGCATCGAGTCGATCCGTGCCCACTTCGAGGGCCACGCCTACGACCCGCACTGGCACGACAGCTACCTGGTGGGCGTCACCGAGCAGGGCGTGCAGCAGTTCAACTGCCGGCGCGAGAAGCACCTGAGCACGCCGGGCAAGGTAATACTGCTGGAGCCGGGCGAGATTCACGACGGCCATGCGCCGACCGCGGAAGGCTTCACCTATTCGATGCTCTACCTCGACCCGCAGTGGCTGGAGCGCGAGCTGCATGCGTTGTTCGAGCACGCGCCGGCGGACAGTACGCCGAGCTTCGCCAATATCCTGAATAACGACAGCCGCCTGGCCGGCGCCATAGTCCGGGCCTTCCAGAGCCTGCATGAGGGCGACCTGCGTATCGTGCGGCAGACCGCCATCGACGATCTGCTCGGCACCATGACCAGCCGCCTGCAGTGGCGCAAACGCGAGAACCCGGACCCGCGCCTGCCGCTGGTGGCGCAGCGAGCGCGCGACTTCCTGCATGCGCATTTCGATCAGGACATCGGCCTGGACGACACCGCCGCGGCCTGCGGGGTGGATCGCTTCCGCCTCAGCCGCGCCTTCAAGAGCGCCTTCGGCGTCGCCCCGCACGCCTACCTGATCCAGCTGCGCCTGGCCAAGGCGCGCCAGCGGCTGGCCCGTGGTGACACGCCGGCCGAGGTGGCCAGCTCCCTGGGCTTCGCCGACCAGAGCCACCTGGGCCGCTGGTTCCGCCGCGCCTACCAGCTCACCCCCGCCGATTACCGTCGCCGCTGCTCAAAGCTTCCAGACTGATTCTCCGCCGCGCCGCAGCATGGGCCTTCCTTATTACGGAGAGCCGCCGGCATGCGCCATCGCAACCCACCACAACGCAGCACAGGGAACTGAATCATGCAGTCCCTGCTGCCCTTCCTGCTGTTCGCCTTCGTCGCCACCATCACACCGGGGCCGAGCAATATCCTGGTGCTCAGCCATGGCGCACGTTTCGGCCTGCGCGCCACCCTGCCGCTGGTACTGGGCGCCTGCCTGGCCGCGGCGCTGATCGTGCTGCTGGTCGGCCTCGGCCTGGGTGAGACGCTGCTGCGCTACCCGCGCGTGCAGCAGGTGATGAGCTGGGGCGGCGCCCTGTGGCTGAGCTGGCTGGCCTGGCAGCTGCTGCGCAGCGCGGCCACACCATTGGGCGCTGCCGGCGACCAGCGCGAACTGGGGCCGCTGGGCGCGGCGCTGCTGCAACTGGTCAATCCCAAGGTGTGGATGATGGCGGTCGCGGTGGTCAGCGTGTTCGCCGCCGGCAGCGCGGACAAGGCCGGGCGGGTGCTGCAGTTGTCGCTGATCTTCCTGCTCATGGCCCTGCCCTGCATGAGCGCCTGGGCCCTGCTCGGCGCCGGTAGCAACCGCCTGTTGCAGTCGCCCCGGCGAATGCAGCGCTTCAACCAGCTGCTGGCCGTGCTGCTGTTCGTTTCGACCTGGCTGGCGGTGCTGCTCTAGCCCGCCGTCATTTCCGCGCTTGCGGGAAACCGGAACCCGTAGCACCTGGGCTCCCGCCTGCGCGGGAGCGTCGGGCGTGGGAGTTCGGGGTCGTCTTAGGACTTGAAAGCCTTCACCGCTTCCAGCCACTCGGCCTCGAGGCGGTTCTGTTCCACCTCCAGCCCCTGCGCCAGCATCGCCTCGCGGTGCGCGTCGATCTCGCGGACCATCTGGCTGAGGTCGCTGCTGTTACCGTCCAGCTGGTGCATCTGGCTTACGCCCAGGTGATAGAAGCGCAGCAGCCGCATGGCGCTGGCATCGCCCGCCGCCACGCCAGCCTTGACCTGGTGCATGACGTTGGTAACGCGCATCAGGCTGCGCTTGAGGCGCCAGCCGTACACCGCCGCCGCCATGAACGGCCGCGCCCAGAGTTGCTGGCGCACCAGCAGCACGCTCAAGGCCAAGCCGAGCAGCACGCCGAGCAGGTTCCACTTGAAGTTATCACCGCCGGGCGTGCCGAACAGCTGGGTGCTGGCAGTGGCACAGAGCATGGCCAGCACCAGGAAGATGGCGGCGAGCACGAAGGTGCTGCGCCGGGTCTGCTGGCGGTACAGCTCGGGGTTCATGGGCTGGATTTCGAACAGGCTGGTCATGGCGATCACGCTGGGCAACGAAAGGTCGCCACCTTGCCTGATCGGCCCTGAGAGGTCGAGCCCGAGGTTGTGGCAAGACGTGCTGCATCCTTTCTGGCCTGCGGGCCGGTACGAGCTGCGGCGCCGCCGCGCCAATGCAGCTAAAGTGCGCAGAACCTTCCCAGGAGGATCCGCGTGAACACCAGGCTATTGCGGCTCGCCTTGCTCGGCGCGGCGCTGCTCGGCGCGCCCGCGCAGGCGGCGACAGACACCGACTACAGCATCACATTCGCCACCCTGCAGGGCAGCCAGCTGCATCTGTTGATTAGCGAGGAGACGGTACGCTCCACCTGCTACTGGGGTCGCCATAGCTGCAAGCAGAAACCCCTCGGTGCCAAGCTGTATCGCCTGGTGCTGCCGGTGGAAAGCCACTGGATCGGCTTTGCCGAGGCACGCCGCAAGTGGCAGAAAATCCGTGAGGCCCGCCGTGCCGATAGCTTCTGGGGCAACGAACTGGCAGGCGATGCGCTAATTCTGTTCGACCAGGAGGGCGCTGCGGTCTGTCCCCTGTCAGCGCAGCCCAGCACCTGCAGCGCCGCGCAGGATATCCCCGCCCCCCTTCAGCAGCGCCGCCCGGCCCGGCACGATCCGCGCCTGCTGGCCGGTGACAAGGTGTATCGACTGCCCAACGCGCAGGTGGAGCACGACCTGCACGGCCGCGAGGGTTACCGCCAATTCCGTGAGGCGATAAGTCGCGACATGCGCCACGACGGCCAGAGCGCCCAGCTCGTCGGGCCGGTCGGGGCGCGTTATCTGGTCGGCATGGAGCAATATGCCGCGGCGGGCGAATCCCCGCTGTTGGCGCAGCTCTACGACATCGCCGATGACAGCACGCGGCCCGTGCGCATCAAAGGCCTGCCGGCCGATGTCACCGTCAGTTCGCTGGATGTGGTGAGCAAGGACGACGATGTGCTGTTTCTGCTCAATCTGTTCCGCTATTCGAAAGACAGCCACGAGCTGGAGTACACGCAGGACATCATCTATTCCGCCCGGAACAACGACTGGATCAAGATCACTGCGATCGAACGCCCGCTACCCCGCCACCTGCTGTGGGACGCCGACCACGCGCGCTTCATTCAGGTGCAGTGGAACCACCAGCGCGATGGCATCGAGATCCTCCCGCGCGCTTACTGAGCTGTTCCGCGCCCAGCCCCTCAGAGCACTTCGATGCGGTCGCGGCCGTTGGCCTTGGCCAGATAAAGCGCGCGGTCGGCACGATCGAGCATGCTCTGGGCGCTGTCGTCGACGCAGAACTCGGTGACGCCGAAGCTGGCCGTCTTGTGCCGCACCGTCTTGAACTCGCACTCGCGCACCAGGCGTTGCAGGGTTTTCGCCACGGCCAGGGCCTGCTGCTGGTCGGCCTCGGGCAGGATCACCAGAAACTCTTCGCCACCCAGACGGCCAACCTGATCGACGACGCGCACGCTGTTGCTCAGCAGCTTGGCGAACTGGCGCAATACGCTGTCACCCACGGCATGCCCATGGCTGTCGTTGACCTGCTTGAAGTGGTCGATATCGATCAGGATCACCGAGAAACGGGTGTCGTAGCGCTGCGCCCGGGCAATCTCGTCGCTGAACAGCTGGTCGATATGGGTACGGTTCCACAGCCCGGTAAGGCCGTCCAGGCTGGCACTCAGTGCCAGCTGGCGCTGATGCAGGAACATGATCTTGTGCGCCTTCTCCAGCACGAAGGCGCAGACGAAGCCGAAGGACAAGGAGGCCAATATCCAGCCCAGGTGCAGCCACTGCAGGCCGTCTTGCAGTTCCGCGCCCAGGCTCACCACCACCAACGCCACGGTGGAAATACTGGCAGTCAGGGTCGCCTGGCGCAGGTTCAGGCCGGAGACGGTGAAGGTCCACATCAGGTTGAGGTAGATCTCCGGCAGGAAGTAGGCGAAATCGGAGTTGCCGCTGTTGAATGCCAGGTTGGCCAGCACCGCACTGATCGGCGCCGCGCACAGCAGCAGGATCATGCGTTGGCGCCAGGCCTCGCTGTAGCTCATCAGGCCGACGGCCAGCAGCACTGCAGGCACCAGGAGGCCATGCACCAACAGGCGCAGCTGTTGGTGATCCTGCGCCACATGCTGCTCGATGGCGGTGTAGACGAAATACAGCAGCATGGTCAGGAAGGCGCCGGAGCGGATCTGCGGCAGCTTGGCCTGGCGATACCAGTGCGCGAACTCCTCGCGCGTGGCAACCGGCGTGCCGCGCAAGGGGTCCAGCGACTGCTTCAGCCTGTCGATCAAGCTCACTGACAACTCCTGTTGATGGTCGAGCACGGCATGCACCGGCGCCGGCCATCCCGAAGCCGACGCACTGTGTGTCGGCCGAGCTTAGGCTGGCATGAGATCAAAATGCCATCAAGTTTCGACTTGACTCCACTGCTTGCTCAGGCGCTTGTCCGACACAGCCATTTTTGTGCCCAGTTGCTGGGCGAACAGCGAGACGCGGTATTCCTCCAGCATCCAGCGGTACAGCACCAGCTCGGGGTCGCGCTTGCCTTCCTGAGCGTGCTTGGCGGTACGCGCCTGGTACTGCTCCCAGGCGGCGCTGAGCTCGCCAGTCCATACGCGGTCGCGCTGCACCTGGGCGCCGACCTTGTCCAGGCGCTGCTCGATGGCCTTGAGGTAGCGCGGGATTTCCTTCAACCACTCGCCCGGCGTCTCGCGCACGAAGCCGGGATAGACCAGGTTGGCCAGCTGCTGCTTGATATCGTTGAGGGCCATGGCCTGGGCCAGGTCGATCTTGCCCTTGAAGCGTTTCTGCAGGCCGTGGGTGAGCTTGAGAATATCCAGGGTGAGCCTGGCGATACGCTCGGCGTGGGCGGTCCAGTCGCCACGCTTTTTCTCGGCCAGGGCTGCCAGCGCTGCGCCATCGCGGGGCAGGCTGGCTTCGCCTTCAAGCACGCAGGCGTCGAGGCTGGCCAGCAGGATGTCCTCGACCAGCGCCTCGGGGCGGCCCAGCTCACGGTACAGCAGGCCCAGCTCGGTCAGCCCCGGCAGCTTGCCGCGCAGGTACTTGGCCGGCTCGGCCAGTTGCTGCAGCAACAGTTTCTGCAGGGCGCGGCGGTGCTGGAAATCGGCCTCGGCCTGGGTCGGGAAGCGTCCTTCCTTGACCACCCCGCCCTCTTCCACCAGTGCCGGGAACACGGTCATGGAGAGTCCGGCGATCTTCTGCTGGGTCTTCTCGGCGACCTGGGCGAAGGCCTTGGCCTCGACCGGCTTCTGTTCCTGCTTCTGCTGCGGAATGGCCAGGGCGGCCTGGCTGGCCTCGGCGAAGCGCGCGGTCAGCTCAGCCAGGTCGCGGCCTTCGCCAAGGAACTTGCCACGGGCGTCGACCACTTCCAGGTTCATCTTCAGATGGCTTTCCAGCTGCTGCGCCGCCTCTTCCCAGGCCTCGTCGGCAACGCGGGCGCCGGTCATGCGGGTCAGCTCACGGCCGAGGGACTCCGGCAGGCTGCCCTGGCCGAAGGCGATCTTGGCCAGCGCGGCGCCGACGAAGTCCGGCACCGGCACGAAGTTCTTGCGCAGGGCCTTGGGCAGGTTGCGCACCAGGGCGATGGCCTTGGCCTCGATCAGCCCCGGCACCAGCCATTCCAAACGCTCGGGGGGTAGCTGCGGCAACAGCGGCGCCGGCACGCGCAGGGTCACGCCGTCGCGTGGGTGGTTGGGCTCGAAGTGGTAGCTCAGCGGCAGCTGCAGTTCGCCGAGCTGGAGAATGTCCGGGTACTGGGCGGCGGTAACCTCCTTGGCATCGCGGGCCAGCACGTCTTCCTCGCGCATGATCAGCAGCTGCGGATTCTTCGCGCTCTCGGCCTTGTACCAGCTCTCGAAGGTGGCGGCCTGATGGATCTCCTGCGGGATGCGCGCCTCGTAGAAGGCGAACAGGGTTTCCTCGTCGGCCAGGATGTCGCGGCGGCGGGCCTTGGCCTCCAGCTCGTCGAGGCGCTCCAGCAGCTCGCGGTTGGCCGCCAGGCACTTGGCGCGGCTGTTGATCTCGCCGCGCACCAGGCCTTCGCGGATAAACAGCTCGCGCGACACCGCCGGATCGACCGGGCCGAAGTGCACCGGGCGGCGGCCGACCACGATCAGGCCGTACAGGGTGACCTGCTCGAAGGCCACGACCTGGCCGCGGCGCTTCTCCCAGTGCGGCTCGAAGTGGTTTTTCTTGATCAGATGGCCGGCCAGCGGCTCGATCCAGTCCGGCTCGATCTTGGCGACCATGCGGGCGAACAGCTTGGTGGTTTCCACCAGCTCGGCGGCCATCACCCAGGTCGGCTTCTTGCGGCCGATCACGCTGGACGGGTGAATCCAGAAGCGCCGCTGGCGGGCGCCGAGGTAGTCGCCGTCCTCGCTCTTCTGGCCGATCTGACTGAGCAGGCCGGACAGGATCGCCTTGTGCACGGCGGCGTAGCTCTTGGCACGCTGCGCCGCTTCGCTGGCCTCGGCCTGCTCGCGGGCGATGACGTTGACCTTGGTGTCCTTGGTTGGTTGCGGGCGCGCATCGCTCTTGTGGGAGGAACCTTGGCCGCGACCAGAGCCCTGCGCAGAAGCATCGCGACTGAAGTCGCTCCCACGAGCATTGCCGAGTTGCAGTTCGCGGGCGATCAGCACCAGCTGGCGGTGGGCATCACGCCATTCGCGCAGGCGCATGTAGTTGAGGAAGTTCTTCTTGCACCAGTTGCGCAGCGGGTTGCTGCCCAGTTCCTGGCGTTTTTCCTCGAAGCCGCGCCACAGGTTGATCAGCGCGGCGAAGTCGGAATCCACGTCCTTCCACTGCGCGTGGGCCTGGTCGGCGGCCTGCTGACGATCCATCGGCCGCTCGCGCGGGTCCTGCACGGACAGCGCCGAGGCGACGATGAGAATCTCGTCCAGCGAGCCGAGCTTGGCCGCCTCCAGCACCATGCGCCCCAGGCGCGGGTCGATGGGTAGGCGCGCCAGCTGGCGGCCGATAGGGGTCAACTGGCTCTCGCGGTTGACCGCCGAGAGCTCCTGCAGCAGGTTGAAACCGTCGCTGATGGCCTTGCCATCCGGCGGCTCGATAAAGGGGAAGTCCTCGATGCTGCCCAGGCGCAGATGGAGCATCTGCAGGATCACCGCCGCCAGGTTGGTGCGCAGGATCTCCGGGTCGGTGAACTCGGGGCGGCCGAGGAAATCCTCCTCGCTGTACAGGCGGATGCAGATGCCCGGCTCGACCCGCCCGCAACGGCCCTTGCGCTGGTTGGCGCTGGCCTGGGACACCGCCTCGATGGGCAGGCGCTGCACCTTGGCGCGGTAGCTGTAGCGGCTGATGCGCGCCGTACCCGAGTCAATCACGTAGCGAATGCCCGGCACGGTCAGCGAGGTTTCCGCGACGTTGGTGGCCAGCACGATCTTGCGCCCGGCCATGGGCGCGAAGATCTTCTGCTGCTCGGCCGGGGTCAGCCGCGCGTACAGCGGCAGCACCTCGGTGAAGCGCAGGTTGGCCTTGCGCAGCACCTCGGCGGCCTCGCGAATCTCGCGCTCGCCGGGGAGGAACACCAGCACATCGCCGGGACGCTTGCCTTCGGCGCGCTCGTGGACGGCGATCTCGTCCAGCGCGGCGAGAATGCCCTGGTCGACGGTGAGGTCGTCGAGCAGGCTCTCGCCCTCCTCGTCCACCTCGGCGGCCAGCGGGCGGTACCAGGTCTCTACCGGGTAGGTGCGGCCAGAGACCTCGATGATCGGGGCGTTATTGAAGTGCTTGCTGAACCGCTCCAAGTCGATGGTCGCCGACGTGATGATCAGCTTCAGATCGGGGCGGCGCGGCAGCAGGGTCTTCAGGTAGCCGAGGAGGAAGTCGATGTTGAGGCTGCGTTCGTGCGCCTCGTCGACGATGATGGTGTCGTACTTCTCCAGGAAGCGGTCGTGCTGGGTTTCGGCGAGCAGGATACCGTCGGTCATCAGCTTGATCAGCGTGCTGTCCTTGCTCTGATCCTCGAAACGCACCTGATAGCCGACCAGCTCGCCCAGCGGCGTGCTGATTTCCTCGGCCACGCGGGTCGCCACGCTACGCGCGGCCAGGCGGCGCGGCTGGGTGTGGCCGATCAGGCCATGCACGCCGCGACCGATATCCAGGCAGATCTTCGGCAGCTGGGTGGTCTTGCCCGAGCCGGTTTCGCCGGCGATCACCAGCACCTGGTGCTCCTGCAATGCCTTCTTGATCTCGTCGCGCTTGGCGGCGATCGGCAGCGCGTCGTCGAAGCGAATGCTCGGGATGCTGCGCTGGCGCGCCTCGACCTTGGCACAGGAAGCCTGGAAACGCTCCAGCCACTGGGCCTGCTTGGCTTCGTCCGGTTTCTTCTGCAGCTCGTGCAACTGGCGGCGCAGGCGATGACGGTCGGCCAGCAGGGCCTGGTCTAGATTCTTCAGCAGGGGGTCACGGGTGTCGGTCATCGGGAGGGCGCGGCGGCTACGGCAAGGCCGGCGATTGTCGCAGCCAGACCGGGGCTTGCCCAGCCCGAAGGGAGCGACGGACGGCTGACGCCAGAATGAGAACCCTTGATCCCGATCAATCCGGGGCGCCATCGTCGCCGGCAGGATATGGCCAAATGCCAGTTAACTCGCGTGCAGAAAAACCATCATGAAAAGCTGGATCCTCGATCTCTCACTGAAATACAAGTTCTGGGCCGTCAATCTGGTGGCTTTCGCCACCACCCTGCTGCTGGTGCTGTTCGCCATGCAGCAGGAGCAGCAGGGCCGCGCCACGGTGGCGCACGAGGCCGCCCAGGCCCAGGCCACACTGTTGGCAGCCTGGCCGGCCGAGGCCGCTCTGCCCACCGGTAGCCAGGCGCAGCGCTTTGCGACCGATGCACAGCCGCCATTTGGCCTGCCGCGCAATGCACGGGGCTGGACGCCCCTGCAGCACGACGAGCTGTGGGGCGACTCCCCGCTGATCGGCGCCTGGGTGCAGGACGGCAGCAATGGCCAGCGGCTGGCCGTGCCGGCAAAGGCAGCCAGCCTATGGCAGGTCTTCACGGAGCGCGCCGGTGCCTATGCCCTCGCCGTGGCCTTATTGATGCTGTTGTTGCTGGGCGCCTCGCAGCTGCTGATCCGTTTCATCCTCGGCCACCTCAACCAGCTGAAGGATGTGATGCTGCACGTGGAGCGCAGCGGCGACCTGGCGGCCCGCGCCGAACTGAGCAGCCGTGACGAAGTGGGCCAGATGGCCGGTGCCTTCAACGCCATGCAGGCCGGCTATCAGCGGGTGGTAGGCACCGTCGCCCAGGCCGCCGCCAGCCTCGATGAAGGTGCGCGACGCCTGGCCGCGAGCATGGAGCAGGTACGCGGCGGCATGCTCGGCCAGCAGGCCGAGACCGACCAGGCCGCTACCGCGATCAACGAGATGTCCGCCACCGTGCACGAGATCGCCCGCCACGCCAGCGACACCCGCGACCAGTCCGCCGAAGCCGACCGCCTCAGCGGCGTCGGCCAGCAGGTGGTGGCACGCGCCGGCAGCGCCATCGCCAGCCTTTCCAGCGGCGTGCAGCAGACTGCCGAGATGATCCAGAAGCTGGCCGAGGACAGCCGCACCATCGGCGGCATGGTCGAGACCATCCACGGCATCGCCGAACAGACCAACCTGCTCGCCCTAAACGCCGCCATCGAAGCGGCACGCGCCGGCGAGATGGGCCGCGGCTTCGCCGTGGTGGCCGACGAGGTGCGCAACCTGGCCAAGCGCGTGCAGGACTCCACCGACGAGATCACCAAAATGATCGGCAATCTGCAGGCGGCCAGCCGCGATGCCGTGGAGTTCATGCAGGAAAGCTCGCTCAAGGCCGATCAATGCGTGCAGGAGGCCAACGCCACCGGCGAGGCCCTGGGTGACATCGCCCAGGCCGTGGCCCTGATGCGCGACAGCAACACGCAGATCGCCGTGGCCGCCGAGCAGCAGACCCAGGTGGCCGAGGAGATGACCCGCTCGGTGGTGGGCATCCGCGACGTCACCGAACAGACCGTGCAGCAGACCCTGGCCTCGGCCAGTACCAGTGCCGAACTGGTGGGCCTGGCCGACGACCTGGGCAAGGCGATTCGCAAGCTCAAGCTCTAGCACCTGGCCATCCGCGGGGCCGCCAGGCAGAATCGGGCTCTACCGACCGATACGAGCCGACCATGACCGCACGCTGGCAATGGGTTCTCGCACAAATCGGCAGGCGCCTGTGGTTCCGCGCCAGCCTGTTTTCCCTGCTCGGCGTGGTCAGCGCGCTGCTGGCACTGGCCTTCAAGGACTATGTGCCGGAAAGCCTGGCCAACAGCGTCGGCGCCGATGCGGTGGACAAGATCCTCAACATCATCGCCACCAGTATGCTCACGGTCACCACCTTCTCCCTGAGCATCATGGTCGCCGCCTACTCCTCGGCCACCAGCACCGTCACCCCGCGCGCCACCCCGCTGGTGATGGAAGACAACATCACCCAGAACGCCCTGGGCACCTTTATCGGTTCCTTCCTGTTCAGCGTGGTCGGCATCATCGCCCTGAGCACGGGCGCCTATGGCAACAAGGGCCGGGTGCTGATGTTCGTGGTCACCATCGCCGTGATCGCCCTGATCGTCCTCGCCCTGCTGCGCTGGATCGACCACCTGGCCCAACTCGGCCGCGTCGGCGAAACCAGCGACCGCGTGGAGCACGCCACCTGCGAAGCCCTGCGCGACCGTCTGCGGCTGCCGAACCTGGGCGGCAACCGCCTGGTCTCACGCGAAGCCATCCCGGCAAACGCGCGCGCGATCCACCCGCACTACATCGGCTATGTGCAACACATCGACATGCCCGCGCTGGCCGAGCTGAGCGCCAGCCCGGACAGCGCTATCTATCTGCTGGCCATGCCGGGCAGCTTCATCACCCCTGGCGAGCCACTAGCAGCGGTACTGGGAATCGACCCCGCCGAGGACGACCGACTGCGCGCCGCCTTCAGCGTCGGCAAGTGCCGCTCCTTCGAGCAGGACCCCCGCTTCGGTGCCGCCGTGCTGGCAGAAATCGCCTCGCGCGCCCTGTCGCCCGCCGTCAACGACCCCGGCACGGCCATCGACATCCTCGGCCGCGGCGTACGTGTGCTGGCCCTGTGGACACAGGTCGACGGCGAAACACCGGACGGGCTCGACTGCAGCCGCATCCACGCACCGGACCTGCTGCTGAGCGACCTGTTCGATGACCTGTTCACCCCGATCGCCCGCGATGGCGCGGCCCTGATCGAGGTCGGCATTCGCCTGCAGAAGGACCTGCTCAACCTGGCCCTGCTCGACCCGCGCTACCGGGCCGACGCCCGGCGCCACTCCAGCCTGGCGCTCAAGCGCGCCGAAGCGGTACTGACGCTGGAGGAAGACAAGCAGCGCCTGCGCGAACTCTCGGCCGAGGTGCTGGCCCTCTAGTCAGCACTCGCAGCAAACTCATACGGGAACCCCGCGGCCCGATACACCTCATCGCCACCAAGCAGAGTCCACAGCACCTTGGCCTGGCCTATCTGCGCTGGCGATAACGTGAAGATGTCTCGGTCCAGCACCAGCAGGTCGGCCTGCTTGCCCACCTCCAGCGAGCCAGTCTGCTTCTCCTGGCGCAGGGTGTAGGCGGCATCCAGCGTGTAGGCGCGGATCGCCGCCTCCAAACTGGGCAAGCTACGTGCGCCGAGGCTAAGGGCGTTTTGCATGATCCCAAGCGGCGACAGCGGATTCACATCCCAATCCGAACTGAGCGTGACCCGTGCCCCGCTGTCATACAACGCACGCAGCGGCAGCAACTGGTAGGCACGCTCACCGATCAGCGGCTGGTTGTCCTTGAGGAAGGACGGGGCGAAATAGCGGCTGGGCTGGAAGTCGGCAATCACGCCCAACTGGCGAAAGCGCGGCAGATCTACCTGGTCGACCAGCTCAACATGGGTCAGACGATGGCGACCGAGTCCAGTCTGCTCGATCACATCAAGCGCATCGCGTACCGCCTGGTCGCCGATGGTGTGAATGTGCAGGTCGAAGCCCACCGCCGACAGCTCACGGGCGTAGCGCGCCAAGCGCTGTGGCGTGAAGTAGTACAGGCCGCGCGGATCGACGCCCGCCAGGCTGTGTTGGTAGGGCTGGCGCAGGCGCGCGGTGGTGTTGTGCACGATACCGTCGACATACAGCTTGATCTGGGTGATATGCAGCAGATCGTCATCATCGCCCGGCTGGTACAGCGCCTTGAGCTGGGCCAGCTGCTCGCCATCGTCCAGCTGCGGGTAGGCCCACAGGCCGAGGCTGGTGCGCGCCTTGAGGCGATTCTCACGCGCCGCCTTCTGCCAGGCCTCTAGGTGGCCACGACGCCAAAACACCCGCGCATCGGCCACCGAGGTGATGCCGTTGCGCGCCAGCTCGCCCTGGCCGTCCAGCACCGCCTGGTAATACACCTGATGCAGCGCCCTAGAGGGTGGCAGAGCCTTATCCATCACCAAGTCGCCAGCGCTGTCGAGTACCACACCGGTGGCCCTGCCCTGCGTGTCGCGCAGGATTACGCCGCCCTCGGGATCGGCTCCTGCGTGGTCGAAACCGGCCAGCTGCAGCGCCTTGCTGTTGAGCCAGTAGGAGTGCGAGGTCTCCTCCATCAGGGCGATGGGCAGATCGGAGGCGATCTCGTCGAGCAACTCGCGCGGGCTCTCGCCGCTATCAAGCAGGGTGTGCAGGCTGAAGCCGCTGCCCAGCAGCCACTCGCTCTCGGTTTGCTCGGCACACTGGCCAACCTCATCCAGCCACTTGTCCAAGGTATCGTCCGCATCCAGCGGGCAGTCGCCCTGGGCCTCGGACGAGGCGTCCAACACATGAGCATGGGTATCCTGGAATCCGGGGAGTACCAGGCGACCGCCGAGGTCGACGACATCGGTATCGTCGTCGACATGCTTGTCGACCTCCGCCCGGTTACCGATGGCCAATATCCTGCCCGTGTGACTCACAGCAAGGGCTTCTGCCCAGGGCTGGGCCGCGTTCACCGTATAGATGCGGGCGTTGTGCAGCACCAAGCTGGCGCCGGTTTCGTCAGCCTGGACCAGTGGTGCTAGCAGGGCCGCACAAAGCGGCAGACAGCGATACATGGAGCGATCCTCAAGCAAAAAAAACCATGCCCGCTCGGGCATGGCACAAGCGGGGAAAGTTGGTCAGATCCCCGATGGAAGCAGGTCATGAAAGGCTAGATCACAGGCGTGGCATGTTCTTGGTCACGCAATGGATACCGCCGCCGCCAGCCGCGATCGGATCGATATTGACCTGCACGATGGCGCGCCCCGGATAGAGCTGAGTGAGCAGATCCTTGCAGTACTTGTCCGCCGCCGCGTCGCCGAACTGCGGGGCAATCACTGCGCCGTTGATTGGCAGGTAGTTGATGTAGCCGGGGGCGAAGTCCGGGTTGTTGCGGGTGTACACATTGCTGCGCACCTTGAGGGGCGGCGGCAGGGTGTGCACCACCAGCTTGCGGCCGTCGGCGTCGGTGGCCGCCTTGAGGATATTCAGGTGAGTGCGGGTCACTGCGTAGTCGTAGGACTTGGGGTCGTTGTCCAGGTTGGCGATGACCACGCCCGGTTTGACGAAGCGCGCGTAGAAGTCGACGTGGGCGTCGGTGATGTCCTTGCCCTTGATGCCGGGCAGCCAGATGATCTTGCGAAGGCCGAGACTAGCCTTCAGCTCGGCCTCGATCTGGGCTTTGCTCATGCCCGGGTTACGGTTGCTGTTGACCCAGCAGCTCTCGGTCATGATCGCCGTACCGTGGCCGTCCACTTCGATACCACCACCTTCGCCCACCAGTTGGCTGCCGATGTAGTCGGCATACAACTCGTAGCTCAGGGTATCGGCGACCAGTGTGTCGTTGCCGGAACGCTGTTTGCCGCCCCAGCCGTTGAAGTTGAAGTCGACCAGGCCGCGACCGCCCTGGCCGTCGACCACGAAGCTGCCGCCGTAGTCGCGTACCCATATGTCATCCAGTGGCATGGTGAGGAACTTGATATTGCTGGTGCCACACTTCTGCTTGGCCTGGCTCAGCTGGTTGGCACGGCATAACACAGTCACCGGCTGGTACCTGGCAATGGTCTTTGCCAACAGGGCGATGCAATTGTTGACCGGCGTGGCCCAGTCCTCCCAGATCGCCGTGGAGGCGGCGAAGGCCAGGATCACCCGCTCCTGCGGGGCATGCTCGTCAGGCATGTACCAGCTGCCGGCCAGGGCCGCGCGCGCCCGTGGCGTGCCGATGCCCAGACCCAGGGTGGCGACGGCGCCGATACCGGCGGCCATAGTCAGGTGTTTCATGAAGTCGCGACGCGTAGACATGCTATGTCCCTCTTCTCGTTGGGGGGTTGTGCGGCGCCATCCATGGCTTGCTGCTCCCTAGCGCGGCACGGGCCGGCGGCCCGCCACCGGCTCAAAAACTCTTGTTGACGCCCAACACCAAGGTCGCCGAGCAGACGTCGTCGAAGCCCATGTAGTTGGCGCATTCGCTGTTCGAAAGATCGGTGTCGACGTAGCTGGCCGACCAGTTGAGGCCGAACAATTCCTTGCTCAGCTTGAGCTGCCATTCGCGGTAGCTGTCGCGGGTGTCGCCGCTGCCACCCTGCAGCAGCGGGTCCTTGAGGTCGACATTGCCGTAGCGCAGGTCCAGGGCCACGTCCGCCGGCAGCGGGGTCTCGTAGCCGACGTAGCTGTACAGGTAGCTCTGGTCGCCGCCGAGGTTGTCGGAGTAGTAGGCACCGAGCTTGGCGCCGTAGGCTGTGAGCTGGCTGAAGTACTCGCCATAGTTGAGTTCGCTCTGGCGCGGGTATTCGTACTGGAAGTAGGCGCTGTCGAGGCTGATGTCGTCGCTGATCTGCCAGTTGTAGCCGGCGTAGTAGTCCAGCTCCTGGCGGGTGTTGCTGCCCAGGCCGAAGTCGACGTTGGAGCTCCACACCCCGACGTACAGGCCGCTGCTATGACTGAGGGTGGCCGAGCCCTGCAGGGCCGGGTCGTTCTGCGTCTGCGAGATGCCGCGGGTGCGGTAGTCGCTGTAGACGCCGGCATCCAGGTACAGGGCGAAGTCGTCGTTCAGTTCGATGGCCTGGCTCAGGCCCCAGGGGGCGAACAGAGTGATGGCTAGGGCGGCCTTGGACGGGTACTGCATGGTGCGGCTCCTTTCTTGTTGTTGTGGGCATGGCTTCGCCATACCGCGCCGGTGACGCGGCGGCGGTTAGCGCTGGTTTAGAACCTGATCAAAGTCTCGCGAGCTAGAGCCGGGCTAGGCGGAGAGAGGCCGAGCGCGCGGAGTTTACGAGCGGTAAATGAGCACCCGAGGCCTCTTTCCAACAACGCCCAGCCGACGCGCAGCAGACTTTGCACAGGTTCTTAGTGGGCGGTGGTCTTGAAGGTGGTCCAGGCGCGCATGCGCGCACGCATGGAGCGCTGCGGGATGTCCTTGCCGGGGATCAGCCGCGCGTAGGTGGCTTCGTCGACGTAGATGTCCGGGTTGTTACGCATGTCGGCATCGACCATCGGCCGCGCCTTAGCACTGGAGGTCGGGTAGCCGGTGAAGTTGCTGATCGCTGCCATGTTCTGCGGGCGCATGACGAAGTTGATGAAGGCGTAGGCGTATTCCGGGTGCCTGGCGTCCACCGGGATGGCCATGGTGTCCATCCACACCGTGGTGCCCTCGCGCGGGATGTGGAAGCGGAAATCCGCTGCCTTGCCGGCACCGCTCGCGGCGCGCTGGGCCTGGGTGACGTCGCCGCTGTAGCCAAGCGACAGGCACAGGTCGCCGTTGACCAGGTCGGTAACCGGCTGCGACTGGAACTTGCGGATATAGGGCTTGATCGACACCAGCAGCTCGGTGGCGGCCTTGAGGTCTTCCGGCTCGGCACTGCGCGGTGAGCGGCCGAGGTAGTTGAGCACCACGGCCATGACTTCGTCCGGCGAATCGATCATGGAGATGCCGCAGTCGGCGAACTTGGCCGCGTTCTCCGGCTTGAACAGCAGGTCGAGGCTGTTCACTGGCGCGTTGGCCATGCGCTTGCCGATCATCTCGGCGTTGTAGGTGATGCCGATGCTGCCCCAGGTGTAGGGCACGGTGGCGTGGCGCGAATACGGGTACTGCGTCTGCAGGCTACGCAGGCCCGGCTCGATGTCGGCCAGGTGCTGCAGCTTGTCCGGATCGAGCTTCTGCAACGCGCCGGCACGCATCAGCCTCTCGGCCACTGTGTCGCCGGGGAAGATCAGGTCGTAGCCGCTGCCACCTGCCATCATCTTGGCTTCCAGCGTCTCGCTGCCTTCCATGACGTCGTAGATCACCTTGATGCCGGTCTCCTGGGTGAAGTTGGCGAGGGTGTCCTCGGCGAAGTAGTCGGCCCAGTTGTACAGGCGCAGGGTCTTGTCCTCGGCGGCGGCCGAAGCCTGGGCAAAACACAGCGCCAGGGCGGCGCACAGCAGGGTTTTCTTTTTGTTCATGGTCAGGCTCCCCGATGGTTCCAGTGGCTATGCAGGTGGCGGCCATCCAGGCCCAGCAGCGCTCCGTACATCTCCGGGCGGCGGTCGCGATAGATGCCCCAGGTCATGCGCTCTTCGCGCATGGCGGCGAGGTCCAGCTCGCGCACCAGCACGCCGCTAGTGTCGCGGTCGGCCTCGGCGAGCAGCTTGCCCTTGTGGTCGGTGATGAAGGACGAGCCGTAGAAGCTCATCTGCAGCGCCGGATCGGTAGTCGCCACCTCGCGGCCGACACGGTTGGCGGCGATCACCGGAACGATGTTGGCGGCGGCATGGCCGCGCTGGGTCAGCTGCCAGTGGTCGCGCGAATCCAGCGCCGCGGCGCCCGGCTCTGAGCCGATGGCGGTCGGATAGAGCAGCACTTCGGCGCCCTGCAAGGCCAGGCAACGGGCGGTCTCGGGGAACCACTGATCCCAGCAGATACCGACGCCGATGCGCCCGACAGCGGTATCCCAGACGCGGAAGCCGGTATCGCCGGGGCTGAAGTACTCCTTCTCCTGGTAGCCGATGGCGTTGGGGATGTGGGTCTTGCGGTACACGCCGAGCAGGCGGCCGTCGGCATCGGCCACGGCCAGGGAGTTGAAGTAGGCGTTGCCGGCCTTCTCGTACCAGCTCAGCGGCAACACCACGCCCAGCTCGCCGGCCAGGGCGGCGAAGCGCTTGAGTAGCGGGCTGTGCTCGTACTCCTCGGCCAGCGCCAGGTGCTTGTGATCCTGCTCGATGCAGAAGTACGGCGTGGCGAACAGCTCCTGCAGCAGGATCAGTCGCGCGCCACGGGCGGCGGCCTCGCGCACTAGCTGCTCGGCGCGGTCGAGGTTGTCTTTGAGGTCCCAGCTGCAGGCGAACTGGGTGGTGGCGACGGTCAGTCTGCTCATGGCCTTACCCCTTCAACGGCCAGCGCGGCTGCTGCTGGGTGATGCAGTGCACCCCGCCGCCGCCATGGGCCAGTTGGTTGATCCGCACGGGTACCACCTCGCGACCGGGGAAGGCCATACGCAGGGTGTCTGCGGCCACCTGGTCGGCAGCAATGCCATAGGCCGGCATGATGATGGCGCCGTTGCAGATGTAGAAGTTGGTGTAGGAGGCGCAGAAAACCTCTGCCTCGGTATCTACTGCGTCGGTGGCCTCGTAGAGTTCGAGCAGCTCGAAATGGCGGCCCTTGGCATCGGTGGCCAGCTCCAGGGCGCGGCGGTTCTCGCGCACCACTTCGGCGTATACCGAGCCGTGGTCGTGAGTGGCGTCCACCAGCAGTGCGCCGGGCTTGGCGAAGGCACACACGCCGTCGACGTGGCCGTCGGTCATGTCGCCGGTGACGTACTGCGGATCGCCCGGCAGCCAGATGGTTTTCTTCACGCCGAGCAGGCGGGCGAAGATCTCCTCCATCTCAGCCTTGCTCATGCCCGGGTTGCGGTTTGGGTTGAGCAATACCGACTCGGTGGTGATCAGCGTGCCCTCGCCGTCCACATGGATGGCGCCGCCTTCGTTGGACAGCGGCGTGCCGAAACACTCCAGACCCAGGCCGTTGAGGATGCGGCGCGCCAGGCTCTCGTCAAGGCCGTGTTCGGACTTACCGCCCCAGGCATTGAAGCGCCAGCTGACGCCGGCCAGACCCAGCTGCGGGTGGCAGACGAAGCTCGGACCGGAGTCGCGGCACCAGCTGTCATCCACCGCCAGTTCGATCAGTTCGATACCTTTGCCGCACAGTTCGCGAGCGCGGAACGCCGCCGACGGGTCGACCACCATCTTCACCGGCTCGAAGCGGGCGATGGCGTTAGCGACGCGAGCGAAGTCGACCTGCACCTCGCTCAGGGTCACGCCCCAGCCAGACTCCCACAGCGGCTGATTGTGCGGCCAGACCATCCAGGTGGCGGCGTGTGGAGCCCACTCGGCGGGCATGAACCAAGCGTTCGAAGCGACTGCGTTCTGTTGCATACAAGTGCCTTTCAGTTAAGTCTTTGTTATCACTGAAAACCGCGAATGCGGTGATGACTTGCATGCTAGGCCTGTAAAAAAGGCACAACAAACGATAGATTTTGCACATTTCTGATTAGCTGAGCTTATCGACCATGTTGAAACACTGGCCTCCTCTGAACGCCCTGCGCGGCTTCGAAGCCGCCGCCCGCCTGGGCAGCTTTCACAAGGCAGCCGAGGAGCTGCACCTCACCCAGTCGGCGATCAGCCAGCAGATTCGCAGCCTGGAAAGCTTCCTTGAACAGCCGCTGTTCTTCAGAAGCGGGCGCAGCGTGGCGCTGACCGATGCCGGCTTCGACCTGCTCAGCACCACCCAAGCGCTATTGCAGCAACTGGCCGTGGGCATTCGCCGCCTGGAGCAGTACCGCAAGCCCAACCAGCTGGTGGTCAACACCACCCCGGCCTTCGCCCGCCACTGGCTGGTGCCGCGCCTGGGTGATTTCCACCGACTGCATCCGCAGGTGGATCTGTGGCTATTCACCAGCGACGAGGTGCCGGACATGGCCAGCCAGACCATCGATATCGCCGTGCGCGACGACCTAAGCGCCCAGGCCGAGTGCAGCTTCCGCGTGCTACTAGAGGACCGCCTCTACCCGGCCTGCCACCCCAGCCTGGTGGCCACACCAGCGGGCGAACGCACCACCCTGCATGGCGAGCGCGAAATGGACTGGGCCCACTGGCAAGTGCAGGGCGGCGCCGATATCGGCCAGCACAGCCAGGGCCTGAACTTCTCCGATCCCGGCCTGTTGCTGGACGCCGCCAGCGCCGGTCTGGGCATCGCCCTGGTCAGCGAGCTGCTAGCCAGCCCGGCGCGGGAGCAAGGCCTGCTGCAGCCACTCAGCGAACAACGGGTACGCGGCCCACGCTGGACCTGGCTGGTGCACCGCGACAGCGAGAACGACCCGCTCACCCGCCAGTTCTGCGCCTGGCTGGAGCAGCGCCTGAACCCCGGCAGCAGCAGCTGAAACCACTCGTCAGCCGTTATGATCGCGACATCGCTCAACAGCTCAACCAGAAACGGAGCAGTCATGCCCTTCATCACCACCCGCACCGTTCTGTTCGGCGACTGCGACCCGGCCGGCATCGTCTACACGCCGCGCATTGCCTACTTCGCCATCGAGGCGGTCCACGAATTCCTCTCCCACCGCCTCGGCGGCGAGGGGCTGCGCAAGGTGTTCGCCATGGGCATCCTGCCGCCGGCACGGGCGCTGTCGATCGAGTTTGTTTCGCCCATGACCTGGGACGAGGTGATCAGCATCGAAGTGCGCAGCGAACCACCGGGCGCCACCTCATTCTGCTTCGCCGTGGAGGGTCGCCAGGCATCGGGAGAGGTGACCTTCCGCGCCTCGATGACCCAGGTGAGCATCTGCCCCGAGAGCAAGCAGCCGACCGCCCTCCCCGCTGCATTGCGCCAGGCGCTGAGCAACGACTGAGTCACCACTGAAACGAAAAAGCCCCGCCGAAGCGGGGCTTTTCAGGCTGCAGAGGATCAGGCCGTGGCGGCGATCTTCTTCAGCTCTTCGTCACGCAGTTCGCGGCGCAGGATCTTGCCGACGTTGGTGGTCGGCAGGCTGTCGCGGAACTCGACCGAGCGCGGCACCTTGTAGCCGGTCAGGTTGGCACGCATGTGCTCCATCACCTGCTCCTTGCTCAGGCTCTCGCCCGGGCGCACCACCACGAAGACCTTGATCGCCTCGCCCGACTTCTCGTCCGGCACGCCGATGGCGGCGCACTGCAGCACGCCCGGCAGGGTGGCGAGCACGTCTTCCAGCTCGTTCGGATACACGTTGAAGCCGGACACCAGGATCATGTCCTTCTTGCGGTCGACGATGCGCAGGTAGCCGTCGTCCTGAATCACCGCGATGTCGCCGGTACGCAGCCAGCCGTCCTGGAGAATCTCGTCGGTGGCTTCCTGACGCTGCCAGTAGCCCTTCATCACTTGCGGGCCCTTGACGCACAGTTCGCCACGCTCGCCCAGCGGCAGGTCATTGCCCTCGTCGTCGATCACCTTGCACAGGGTCGACGGTACCGGGATGCCGATGGTGCCGATCTGGATGTTCTGGTACGGGTTGACGGTGGCGACCGGACTGGTCTCGGTCATGCCGTAGCCTTCGCAGATGGAGCAGCCGGTGACTTCCTTCCAGCGCTCGGCAGTGGCCAGTTGCAGAGCCATGCCGCCGGACAGGGTCAGCTTCAGGCTGGACAGGTCCAGACGACGGAAGTCTTCGCTGTTGCACAGGGCGACGAACAGGGTGTTGAGACCGACGAAGGTGGTGAACTTCCAGTTGCCCAGTTCCTTCACCGTGCCCGGCAGGTCGCGCGGGTTGGTAATCAGGATGTTGTGGTTACCGGTCAGCATCATCGCCATGCAATGGAAGGTGAAGGCGTAGATGTGGTACAGCGGCAGCGGGCAGATGACGATCTCGCAGCCTTCGCCCAGGTTGGAGCCCATCAGCGCCTTGGACTGCAGCATGTTGGCCACCAGGTTGCGGTGGGTCAGCATGGCGCCTTTGGCCACACCGGTGGTGCCGCCGGTGTACTGCAGCACGGCGATGTCGCCATTGCTCGGGTTGGCTTCGGTGAGCGGCTTGCCACGCCCCAGGGCCAGGGCCTTATTCAGTTTGACGGCCTGCGGCAGGTTGAAGGCCGGCACCATCTTCTTCACATGCTTGACCACGGCATTGACCAGCAGGCGCTTGAGCGGCGGCAGCAGGTCGCCGACTTCGGTGACGATCACATGCTTGACGCCGGTCTTGGGCAGCACTTCCTCGGCCAGGTGGGCCATGTTGGCCAGGCAGACCAGGGCTTTGGCGCCGGAGTCGTTGAACTGGTGTTCCATTTCCCGCGCGGTGTACAGCGGGTTGGTGTTGACCACGATCAGGCCGGCACGCATGGCACCGAATACCACTACCGGGTATTGCAGGACGTTGGGCAGCTGCACGGCGATGCGGTCGCCGGCCTTGAGGTCGGTGTGATTCTGCAGGTAGGCGGCGAAGACGCCGGAAAGTTCGTACAGCTCGCCGTAGGTCAGGGTCTTGCCCATGTTGCTGAAAGCAGGCTTATCGGCAAAGCGTTGGCAGGACTCTTTCAGTACGGCCTGGATGTTGGGGTACTGGTCGGCATCGATTTCGGAGGAGATCCCGACAGGGTATTTGTCCTTCCAGAAGTTATCAGTCATGGAAGCCTACTCCTGAGCAACAGCTTGTCTACACCGCGCGTAATGGCGGTTGTTTGTTGTGATGTTTTGACCTTGACGCGAGGTGGGGACTGGCGCAAAGCGTGCCGAGAGTAGCAGCTTTGCCAGGGAGCGCCTAGCACCAAACATGGTCGCCCTGGTCAAAAAAATGACCGATCATTACTGATCGGTCACTTCCTGATTACCTGGGCGAAAACTCGATCTGAAGCAGATCAGGCGATGTCGCGCAGCTCGCGACGGAGGATCTTACCGACCGGGGTCATCGGCAGTGCGTCCTTGAGGACGATGTGCTTGGGCACCTTGTAGCCGGTGAAGTTTTCCCGGCAGAAGGCCTTCAGCTCGTCCACCGTCACACCGCCTTCGCGCGGCACGACGAACAGCTTGACCGCCTCGCCGGACTTCTCGTCCGGCACGCCGATGGCCGCGCAGCTGGCGACTTTCGGGTGGGCCATGACCACGTCCTCGATCTCGTTGGGATACACGTTGAAGCCGGAGACTATGATCATGTCCTTCTTGCGGTCGACGATGCGTACATAGCCGTCCGGGTCGATCACCGCGATGTCGCCAGTCTTGAACCAGCCTTCGGCGTCGAGCACCTCGGCGGTGGCCTCTTCGCGCTGCCAGTAGCCCTTCATGACTTGCGGACCCTTGATGCACAGCTCGCCGCGCTCACCAATGGGCTGTTCCACTCCGTTATCGTCGATCACCTTGAGCGCGGTGCCAGCCACCGGAATGCCCACGGTGCCCAGGCGCGCCAGTGTGCCGTAGCAGTTGGTGGTAGCAACCGGAGAGGTCTCGGTCAGGCCGTAGCCCTCGACTACCGGGCAGCCGGTGATCTGCTCCCAGCGCTCGGCCGTGGCCTTGACCAGTGCAGTGCCGCCCGAGTTGGTCAGCTTGAAGTTGGAGAAATCGAGGTTCTTGAACTCGGGATGATCCATCAGCGCGACGAACAGGGTATTGAGGCCCAGCAGCGCGGAGAACTTCCACTTGCCCAGTTCCTTGATGAAGCCAGGAATGTCGCGCGGGTTGGTGATCAGGACGTTGTGGTTACCGTTGACCATCATGCACATGCAGTTCGCGGTGAAGGCATAGATATGGTAGAGCGGCAGCGGCGCAATCATGATCTCGCCGCCCTCCTTCATCAGCGGCAAGCCATCATCGCCAAGCTGCTGCATGCAGTTGTGGATCTGCTGCATGTTGGCCACCAGGTTGCCGTGGGTCAGCATGGCGCCCTTGGCCACACCTGTGGTGCCACCGGTGTACTGCAGCACTGCCACGTCATCCAGGCCAACCTTGGCCGGCTTCAACGCATGGCCCTTGCCGGCGCGCAGTACATCCTTGAAGGACAGCGCCTGCGGCAGGTGGTAATCCGGCACCAGCTTCTTGACCTTCTTCACCACGGTATTGACCAGCCAACCCTTGAGGCTTGGCAGCATGTCGCCCATGCGTGCCTCGATCAGGTACTCGATCTGGGTGTCGGGCAGCACTTCCTGCACCGACTTGCCGAAGGTGTTGAGGTACACCAGGGCGCGCACGCCGGCATCGTTGAACTGATGACGCATCTCGCGCACGGTGTACAGCGGGTTGGTGTTGACCACGATAAGGCCGGCGCGCATGGCGCCGAACACGGCGATGGGGTACTGCAGCACGTTGGGCATCTGCACGGCGATGCGGTCGCCGGGCTTGAGGTCGGTGTTCTGCTGCAACCAGGCACCAAAAGCGGCCGAGTAGCGCTCCACTTCCGCGTAGCTGAGGGTGACCCCGAGGTTGCTGAAGGCTGGCCGGTCGGCAAACTTCTTGCACGACCGCTCGAACACCTCGACCACCGAGCGGTAGGCGGTCAGATCGATCTGGTTGGAGACTCCGGTCGGGCGCTTGTCGTCCCAGAAATCAGGTTGCATTGTTGTTATTCCCCTTGCCCTGAATGTGCTGGCCAGCCGCCTGCGAAGGCGACCGGGCTGTGCCGGAACTTAGCAGCTCACCAGGCGTTGGCAAATAGCCGAGGCCGCTCATTGACCACGTGAATCTTTGCCATGCATTACGGCGATTCTCCGGGGCCTGAGCTATAGCTAGGATTCCCCCTCTGCCAAACCCATCATGACCCGACTCGCTTTACTTACGCTGCTTGCCCTGCTCTGCCCAGCGACGCGGGCCGAACCGCGCCTGGCGACGCTGGAATACCCGCCCTACAGCTCCACCCAACTGGACGGCGGCGGCAGCATCGTCGAACTGACCCGACGCGCCTTCGCCACCCAGGGCTACACGCCACAGATCGACTTCCTGCCCTGGGCGCGAGTACGGGCCGAGCTGCGCAGCGGCAGCTATCAGGGCGCCCTGGCGCTATGGCCACAGGAAATAAAGGAAGAAGACCTGACAGCCTCGCGGCCATTGTTCTATAGCCAGCTCGGCCTGTTCGCCCGCAAGCAGGCCCCGGTGAGCTTCACCAGGCTTGAGGATTTGCGCGGGCAGAAGGTCGGAATCGTCCGTGGCTACGGCTATCCGCCGCGCATCCTCGCCTCCGGCATCGTCGCCGAAGAAGCGGTGGACGACATCAGCAACCTGCGCAAGCTCGCCGCCCGGCGCTTCGACCTGGTGCTGCTGGAACGCATCGTCGGCGAGCATCTGATCGCCGGCGAGCGCGAGCTACGCGGCCAACTGGCGTGGCAGGAACCCGCCCTGGAGCGCATTCCGCTGGTCGTCGGGTTCACCACGCGCAATGCCGGCCAACCGGACTGGGCCGCCATCTATGAGCGCGGCCTGCGCGAGCTGCACGCCAATGGCGAGTACACCCGCATTCTCAGACGCTACGCGGTGCCGCGCTGAACCACCCTTTGCGCAATCCGCTGAGCCATGCACAATGCCGCGACCTCCCGGGCACAAGGACCCGCCATGCAGCAAGAACACACCTGGATCGGCGCCAGCGACGGCACCACCTTGCACCTGACCCGCTGGCACTCGGGCAGCACACCGAAAGCGGCGCTGATGATCGCCCACGGCATGGCCGAGCACTCGGCCCGCTACGCCCGCCTGGCCGGCGAGCTGGTGGAGGCCGGCTACGAGGTGTACGCCATCGACCAACGCGGCCATGGCCAGACCGCGCAGCGCGGCATCCAGGGCCATTACGCCGACCGCGATGGCTGGAACAAGGTGGTCGGCGACCTCGCCACCCTCAACCACCACATCCGCAAGCAGCACCCGCAGGCACCGATCTTCCTGCTCGGCCACAGCATGGGCAGCTACATCGGCATGGCCTATCTGATGCAGCACAGCTGCAGCCTGCAGGGCGCCATCCTGTCCGGCTCCAACTACCAGCCGCTGGGCCTGTACAAGGCAGCCGCGTTGATCGCCCGCTTCGAGCGCTGGCGCCTCGGCCCGACCGGACGCAGCAAGCTGATCGACTTCCTCTCATTCGGCTCGTTCAACAAGGCCTTCAAGCCCAACCGAACCGCCTTCGACTGGCTCAGCCGCGACCCGGACGAGGTCGACAAGTACGTCAACGACCCGCAGTGCGGCTTCATCTGTACCACCCAGCTGTGGTGCGACCTGATGGAAGGCTTCCAGCAGATCACCCCGGTACGCAACCTGGCGCAGATCGACAGCGATCTGCCGCTGCTGGTGATCGGCGGCGCATGCGACCCAGTCAGCGACGGCAAACGCCTCGGCGACCTGGCCGGCGCACTGCGCACGGCAGGCATCCAGGACGTCGAACTGAAGATCTATCCCGAAGCCCGTCATGAGCTGCTCAACGAGAGCAACCGCGACGAGGTCACCAACTACCTGCGCGACTGGCTGGAGCGGGCCCTGGCCCGCAGCCGCCAGTGCCCCACTCCCTAGTAAGGAACCGACCATGAGCCAGATCACCAACATCCCCTACGACAAGCTTGAAGTCGGCCAGCAGGCCAGCTTTGCCAAGACCGTCGAAGAGCGCGATATCCAGCTGTTCGCTGCCGTATCCGGCGACAACAACCCCGTGCACCTGGACGCCGCCTTCGCCGCCGAGACGATGTTCAAGGAACGCATCGCCCACGGCATGTTCAGCGGCGCCCTGATCAGCGCGGCCATCGCCTGCAACCTGCCCGGCCCGGGCACCATCTACCTCGGCCAGCAGCTCAAGTTCACCCGCCCGGTGAAACTCGGCGACACCCTGACGGTGAAACTGGAAGTGCTGGAAAAACTGCCCAAGGGCCGCGTACGCCTGGCCACCCGCGTGTTCAACCAGAACGACGAGCAAGTGGTGGACGGCGAAGCCGAAGTCCTCGCACCGCGTGCCGAGCAGACCCTGAACATGCCGGAGATGCCCAAGGTCACCGTCGGCTGATCCAGGCTAAGGTCGCGTTCTAAAAAGGCCGCTCAATGAGCGGCCTTTTTTATCTCTAGCCCTGTGGGATAGGGGAAAGCACTACTGCGACTCCTGGCGAGCGACCCGCACGCTGGCAGTCATGCCTGCGCTCAAGGGCAGGTCCTGCGGGATGTTTTCCAGTTCGATACGCACCGGGATGCGTTGGGCCAGGCGCACCCAGTTGAAGGTCGGCTCGACATTGGCCAGCAGTTGCGCGTCCGCCACCGCGTTGCGGTCGGTGATGCCGCGGCTGATGCTCTGCACCTTGCCCTGCAGTCGTTCGTCGCCGCTCATAAGGATCACCTCGACTGGCGCGCCGACACGGATGCCGGGCAACTTGGTCTCCTCGAAATAGGCCTGCACGTAGAACGAGTCATCGGCCACCAGCGCCATCACCGCCTGGCCGGCCTGAACGTAGTTGCCCTGGGCCAGATGCAGGTTGGTGATCTGACCATCGCGCGGGGCACGCACCTCGCTGCGCTTGAGGTTGAGTTCGGCCAGCTTGACCTCGGCCTCGGCCTGCTGCAGTTCGGCGCGAGCAATCGCGGCGTTGATCTGGGCGTTCTCACGCAGCTCGGCGCTGATCGCCTGCGGCCCCAGGTGGGCACGCCGGCTGGCCTCGTGCTCGCGCAGGTTGAGCTGCTGGCGCTGGGTTTCGGCCAGGGCTCGCGCCTTGTCCAGCGCGGCCTGGTAGCGCTCGCGGTCGATGCTCATCAGCAGATCGCCCGCCTTGACCTGCTGGTTGTCCTGCACCTTGAGTTCGACCACCCAGCCGGACACATCCGGGGCAATGGTCACCACATCGGCTCGCACCCGCGCGTCGCGGGTCCAGGGCGCAATCATGTAGAAGTGCCACAGCCACCAGCCGGCCAGCACGGCCACCAGCACCACGACCAGGGTCACCACAACACGGGGAAACGCATTCATTGCCAACTCCTCACCAGGTGGCCAGCGTCGCGAGCAGCGCCGCCAGCACACAGACATACAGGGCACAGTCGAACAACGCCTCGTGCCAGATCCAGCGCGCCAGGCCGGCACGCTGCAACACCAGGCGCAGCGCACCGGTCAGCAGCAGCGCCAGCAGCGCATACAGCAGCATCGGGCTGAGCAGCACGCCGCCCAGGGCCCACTCACGCAATGCCATCGGGTTCTCCTTGGCGCTCGCACCACTGGCGCCAGCTATGAGTCAATTGCAGCAAAGCCGCCTCGGCCAGGCGCAGTTCGATGGCCGGGGGCTGCTCACGCAGCGCTTGCGTCAGCGCCTGGGCAGGTGCATTCAGCGCCTGTGCACGCTGCAACGCTGGCCCCTGGCGCAACTGCTCACTCACCGTGGCAAGAAAGCGCTGCTCGGCCTTGTCCGCAGCATTGCCGGCCGCCGCCAGGCAGGCGCGCAGATGCAGCAGTTCGTCACCCAGGTCGAGGCTGTCGACCCCGTCATCCCAGCGGCTACGCCCGGACTCCGGCAGCTGCGGGTAGTAGCGCGCCAGCTGCAACAGGCGATCGGCCATGCGCCCGCCAAACCAGTTCTCGGCACCGCTCAGTGCCCGTGAACACAGGCGCGCCAGGTCATCCAGGGTCGCCTTGAGCAGGCGACGCCCATGCCAGAGCGGGTTGCGCAGCACGATCAGGCGCAGTGCCAGCACCGCACAGCCCACGCCGATCAGCATGGCCAGCGCCTCGTTGAGGAAGAAGGCGACGTCATAAACCATCGCGTTGCTCGGCGCGCAGAGCACGATGAAATGCATGCTGAAAGAGGTGGCAGTCCCGGCCAGAGCCGGCCGGGACATGCCCAGCAGGCCGAAGAACAGCGGCACGCCCATCGCCAGGCAGAGCATGGCGAAGCTGCTCAGCTGCGGCAGCAGTATCTGCCCGACCAAGAAGGCCACCGGCAGTGCATAGAAGATGCCGCGCAGAAAGGACATGCCGATCAGGTCGGCATTCTCGCGGCTGGCAAACAGGCTGCACACCACCGCACCCAGAAGCAGCGCGCCACTGGCAGCAGGCCAGCCGGTGGCCAGCCAGAAGGCCGACAAGGCCAGCAGCGTCAGGCAACTGCGCATGCCATATACGGCGGCCGTCTGTATGTCGCGGTGCCAGGACAATGCCGGCGGCGCATCGACAGGCGCCTGGCCGGCCTCCACCGCCGCCTGGGCCTGCTGCGCCCGCAGCAACTGCCGCACCAGCAGGCTCAGACGGGCAAGGCAGTAATGGCGGGCCGAGCTCAGCTCGCCGCCATCGGCTTGCGCACGCAGGTGGTCCCGCAGCGCTTCCAGCTGGGCCGGATCGGCAGCGGTCAGTTGCGCCTGCACCTGATCCAGGTAAGGCGCCAGCTCACCGGCATCGCGCACGTCCAGTTGCTGCCACTGGCGAGCGACCCCACGAGCCAGCCGCAGCAGGCCGAGCAATTCCCGGCTCAGCGCACGCAAGGCGCGGGCTCGCTGGCGGCCGCGACTGCCCTCGAACCAGGCGTGCTCACGCTGGGCATCCACCGCCACGATGCGCCCCAGGGTTTCCAGCAGCCCCTGGCGCCCCGCCTCACGGCCCTGCAAGGCCGCCGCCGCGGCCTGGCAGCCACCGAGCCAGGCTGCGCGTGCCTGCTGCACCAGTTGGTGCTCCACCCGCTGCGGCCAGAGCACGGCGCTGATGGCCATCGAACAGAGGATGCCGAGGCAGATCTCGGTACAGCGCGCCACCGCCTCGTCGAACACCAGCAAAGGCTTGCCGACGATGGGCAGGCAGATGATCGCCACTGTGTAGCCGGCCAGCACGAAGGAATAGGCCCAGGCGCTGCGCAACAGGGTCGAGGCGGCGGTACACAGGCCCAGCCACAGCGCCATCACCAGCAGAAAGAGCCAGGGCGCTTGCGCGAACAAGCCCATGAACACCACCGCCATGACGGTGCCAACCAGTGTACCGAGCAGGCGCGCCAAGCCTTTCTGCACCACCATGCCAGCCAGCGGCTGGGCCACGATAAAGGCCGTCATCAGCGCCCACTGCGGCTGTTCGAGCCCGAAACGCATGGCGCACCACAACGCCAACCCAGCACTGAGCAGGGTTTTGACCGCGAACTGCAGAGCCATGCGGCTGGGAATCAGAAAGGCCGAGAGGGAATCACGCACTGCGGACACCAGGAAGGGCATTGATGAGAAAGGTAGTTGTATGCGCTGAATTCGACCAAGCAAACAAAGCTAATTATTAGCCAGCTATCTTTTATTCGTCCAGCCGAATTCATGACGGCTAGGGGTTGCCATTAATTAATTGATCGGTTAATTAATGGCACATGAACGAATTACCTCCTACTCCGCGCGCACCGGGCCGACCAACCGCAGCAGCCACCGTGCCGCGCGCACAACTGCTGGATATCGCCACCGACCTGTTCGCCCACCAGGGCATCCGGGCCACCAGCCTGCGCGCCATCGCCGAGCGCGCTGGAGTCACTCCGGCCCTGCTCAACTACTACTTCGGCGGCAAGGAAAAGCTGGTCGACGCCATGGTCGAAGAGCGTTTCCTGCCACTGGTGGTCCGCGCCGCCGAAGGCCTGCAGCGCGCCGGCGAAGACCCGCAGGCACTGGTCGAGGCTTTTATCCGCGAGATGGGTCGCAACGTTGCCGAGCAACCCTGGCTGCCCCAGCTGTGGGTGCGCGAGATCCTCTGCGAAGGTGGCGTACTGCGTGAGCGCCTGGTCGATCGCGTCGCCCCCCTAGTGCCACTGCTGCTGGCCCAGCGCTTTGCCGCCGCGCAGGCACGCGGCGCGCTCAATGCCGAGCTCGACCCACGCCTGCTGGTGGTTTCGCTGATCGGCCTGACCCTGCTCCCCTACGCCGCCGCCCCTATCTGGCGCGGTGTCTTCGCCAACCCGCAGATCGGCGATGACGCGCTGATCGCCCACACCCTCGCCCTGCTCAAGGGCGGGATGGAGCCCTGAGATGCATCGCCTCCTCCTGAGCTGCCTGCTGCTCGTCTGCCTGGCTGGCTGCGATTCGACCGAAGAACGGCTGCTCGGCGCCCTGGAATGGGATCGCGTGGGCCTGCCTGCCGAAGCCTCGGAAACCATCCTCAGCTGGAAGGTGGCCGAGGGCGAGCGGGTCGAGGCTGGCCAGTTGCTGCTGGAGCTAGACCCGCGCCGCCAGGAGGCGCGTCTGGCCCAGGCTCGCGGCGAGGTTGCGCAGGCCGCCGCGCGCCTGGCCGAACTGAGCAACGGCGCGCGCAGCGAGACCATCGATTCGGCCCGCGCCACCTTGGCGCGCAACCGCGCCGAACTGACCGATGCCGAGCGCAACTTCCAGCGCATCGCCGCCCTCTACCAGCGCAAGCAGGTGGCCATCGCCGAACTGGACCGCTCACGCGCTGCCCGCGACCAGGCCAGTGCCGCCACCCGCAGCGCCGAAGCGCAGCTGCTTGAGCTGACCAACGGCACCCGCCCGGAACAGCTGGAACAGGCCGCAGCCGCGCTGGATGCCGCCCGTGGCAACCTGGCCCAACTGCAGGTCGGCCGCGAGCACCTGAGCCTGCGCGCCCCGCGGGCTGGCCTGGTCGACGCGCTGCCGTTCAAGGTCGGCGACCAGCCACCGGTCGGTGCCGAACTGGTCAGCCTGCTGGTCGGCGAAGCCCCCTATGCACGCGTGTTCATCCCTGCCAGCGTGCGCGCGCAGATACAGGTCGGCGACGCCATGCAGGTCTTCATCGAAGGTATCGAACAACCCTTCGCTGCCTGCGTGCGCAGCATCCGCAGCGAAGCCAGCTTCACCCCCTACTACGCCCTCACCGGCGACGACGCCAGCCGCCTGATGTACCGCGCCGAGTTGCTGCTCGAAGGCGAGGCCGCGCGGCAACTGCCCGCGGGCCTGCCGCTGTATGCGCAGCGTATCCGCGAAGAACAAGCACGATGAACGGTGACCCGCTGGTTATCCGCGCCCGCGGCCTGAGCAAGCGTTTCGGCGAACTCACGGCGGTGGACCAGCTGGACCTGTCCGTGCGCCGCGCCGAGGTCTTCGGCTTTCTCGGCCCCAACGGCTGCGGCAAATCCACCACCATTCGCATGCTCTGCGGTCTGCTGCAGCCCAGTGCCGGCGAAGTCGAGGTGCTGGGCTACCAGATACCGCGCGACGCCGAGGAGCTGAAACGGCGCATCGGCTACATGACCCAGAAGTTCTCCCTGTACGAGGACCTCACGGTGCAGGAAAACCTCGAGTTCCTCGCGGCCGTGCAAGGCATCGGCCGCCGCGAAACGCGCCAACGCATCGAGGAACTGCTGGAGCGCTACTGGCTCGCCGACCGTCGCAACCAGATGGCCGGCACCATGAGCGGCGGCCAGAAGCAGCGCCTGGCCCTGGCCGGCGCCGTGCTGCACAAGCCCGACCTGCTGCTGCTCGACGAGCCCACCAGCGCCGTCGACCCGCAGTCGCGGCGTGAATTCTGGGACTCGCTGTTCGAGCTGGCCGAGGCCGGTACCACCCTGCTGGTCTCCACCCACTACATGGACGAAGCCGAGCGCTGCACCCGCCTGGGCATTCTCGACGCTGGCCGCCTGGTGGCCGATGGCAGCCCGCGCGAACTGATGGATGCCCTGCCACGCAACCCGCTGCTGATCGAATGCGCCCAGCCTCGCCAGGCCCAGCGTGCCCTGCAGGGGCACCCGGCGGTGCTGGCCACGGCGCAGATCGGCGCGACACTGCGTGTGCTATGTGCCACCGACGATGCCCGCACCGTGATCGCCAGCGCCCTGCGCCAGGCCGGCGTCGAAGCCACGCTGAAAGATGGCGAAGCCAACCTGGAAGACGTGTTCGTCGCCGTTACCCACAAACCCGTGGAAGCCCGACCATGAACCTGCGCCGCATGGCCGCCATCGTCCTCAAGGAGCTGCGCCAGCTGCGCCGCGACAAGCTGACCTTCGCCATGATCGCCGGCATTCCCCTGCTGCAACTGGTGCTGTTCGGCTACGCCATCAACATGGACGTGCGCGGCATCGAGGCCGCCGTACTCGACCAGGCGAACACCATGCGTTCACGCGAAGCGGTGGCCGAAATCGCCTCCAGCCAGGTGATCGATGTGCAATACCACCTCGACGACCCGCAGCAGATCGATCATCTGCTGCGCCAGGGCAAGATCAGTGCGGCGCTGGTGGTGCCCCAGGATTTCGAAGCCCGCCTGCAACGCCCGGACCCCAGCCGCCCACCGCTGCAACTGGTAGTGGACGGCTCGGACCAGAGCGTCCAGGCCTCAGCCCGCCAGCTGGCAGCCTACCCCCTGCCCGGCTGGGGCGGCCAGCCAGGGGTGGAAGTGGTGAACTTCTACAATCCGGAACGCCTGGCGCCGCTGAATACCGTGCCGGGCCTGCTCGGGGTGATCCTGACCATGACCATGGTGATGTTCACCGCCGTGGCCCTGGTGCGCGAGCGCGAGCACGGCAACCTGGAGCTGCTGATCGCCACCCCGGTGTCGCCCTGGGAACTGACCATCGGCAAGGTGCTGCCCTTCGTCGGCATCGGCCTGATCCAGGTCAGCGTGATCCTGGTCGTCAGCCACTGGTTGTTCGCTGTGCCGGTACGCGGTTCGCTGCTGGAGCTGTATGGCGCGTCGCTGCTGTTCATCGTCGCCAGCCTGGCCCTCGGCGTATGGCTGTCGACCCTGGCCAGCACCCAGTTCCAGGCCATGCAGATGGCCTTCTTCACCTTCCTGCCGCAGATCCTGCTGTCCGGTTTCATGTTCCCCTTCGCCGGCATGCCCAGGGTGGCGCAGTGGATCGCCGAGTTCATGCCGCTGACCCATTACCTACGCCTGTCGCGCGGCATCATGCTGCGCGAGGCCGGGCTGCACGAACTGTGGCTGGAGGTTCTGGTGCTGCTGCTGTTCTGCGCGGTACTGCTGAGCCTGGCGGTGGCACGCATCCACAAGCGCCTGGACTGACGCGATGTTTTAGCGGATATGTCGCCACCTCCCGCCTGACGGCAGCGCGCACTATGCTGGCGGCAACCGCTGTGGAGAATCGCCATGCGTCCACACCTAGCCTTGCTGGCAGTGCTCAGCACCTTCGTCCTGCTGACGGCCTGCAGCCGTTTCGACCTGGCCTACCGCAACCTCGACTGGCTGCTGAACTGGCGCATCGCCAGCTACCTCGACCTAAACCAACAGCAAAAGGCCTGGCTCGAACCACGCATCGACCAACACCTGGCCTGGCATTGCAGCACCCAGCTGCCACAGCTGGCCGACTGGCTGGAGCAGGACCGCGCCGACCTGGCGGCCGGCACACTGGATGCCACTCACCTGCACAGGCGTTTCGCCGACCTGCACGAATCCCTCGGCATCCTGACTGGCGAAATCGGCCCGACCGCCGCCGGCCTGTTGCAACAGCTCAATCCGCTGCAGGTGCAGCAGCTACGCGAAGCGATGGCGGAGGAAAACGCCAAGCTGCACCGCGAGTTCGTCGCGCCGCCGCTGAGCGAGCAGATCGCCAAACGCACCGAGAGCACCGAGGAGCGCCTGCTGCCCTGGTTCGGCGAGCTCGATAAAGACCAGCAGGCCCGGGTCCAAGCCTGGTCCGTGCGGCGCGGCGAGCAGAATCGCCTGTGGCTGGACAGCCGCGAGCGCTGGCAAACAGCGCTGCTGCAAGCCCTGGACGGCCGTCGCAGCGCCGACTTCGCACAACGCATCGACACCCTGCTGCGCGACCGCCAGCGCTACTGGAGCGAGGAATACCGCCAGGCCTTCGCCGCAGGCGAGCGCGACCTGGCGCAGCTGCTCGGCGATCTACTCGCCAGTGCCGATGCCACGCAGCGCCAGCACTTGCAGCAGCGACTCGACGACCTGCACGAGGACATCGCCGGACTGACCTGTACTCCGACTACAGAGCCGGCAGTCGCCAGTCGATAGGCGTCAGGCCGCACTGCTCCAGGTATTTGTTGGTGCGGCTGAAATGGCCGTTGCCGAGGAAGCCCCGGTAGGCCGACAGCGGCGACGGGTGCGCCGACTTCAGCACCAGGTGGCGGGTGGTATCGATCAGTTTCTGCTTGCTCTGTGCATGCGCGCCCCAGAGCAGAAACACCAGCTTGCCCGGACGCGCGTTGACCGCCTCGATCACTTTGTCGGTAAACGGCTCCCAGCCCTTCTTGGCGTGCGAGCCCGCATTGGCCTGCTCCACCGTCAGCGAGGTGTTGAGCAGCAGCACGCCCTGCTCGGCCCAGCTCTGCAGGTAGCCGTGCGCGGGAATATCGATGTTCAGGTCGCGCTTGAGCTCCTTGAAGATATTCACCAGCGACGGTGGCGCTGGCACGCCCGGCTGCACCGAGAAGCACAGACCGTGGGCCTGGCCGGGGCCGTGGTATGGGTCCTGACCGATGATCACCACCTTGACCTGCTCCAGCGGCGTGGAGTTGAGCGCATTGAAGATCAGCGGCGCCGGCGGAAAGATCACCTTGCCGGCGGCCTTCTCGGCCCGCAGGAACTCGCCCAGTTCGCGCATGTATGGCTTGTCGAACTCCTCGCGCAGGGCCGCCTTCCAGCCCGGTTCGAGTTTGATGCGGTCGTCGGTGGTCATGCGCGGGTTCCTGCGGCGAAAACGAAAGCGGCACGCTAGGCAAGGCACCGGGGCAAGTCAAGGCAACGCTGCTTAGCCCTGAAAGGAATGAGCCGAACCTCGACACTAACCCGCCGTTACATCGCACTCTATGTATGGGCTCCCATAAGCCACATGCGCCGCCATCACGCCGCTGGATGCGCCTTGCCGGGGCCAGGAGCGCGACCAAGACTGCAGACTCCAACCCACGGAGCACCACCATGGACAGCACCAGCGGAATCAGTCGCGCACGCCTGGAACAGGCGCTGGAACACTCCACCTTCGCCCAGTTGCTGGGCGCCGAACTGCTCGACTTCGAGCCGGGCAAGGTCAGCCTGCAAGTCGCCAACCGCCCGGACCTATGCCAGCACCACGGCTACATGCACGGCGCGGTGGTCGGCTTCATGGTCGACAGCGGCTGCGCCTGGGCCGCCGCCTCGCTGGTAGGCGACGTGGTCACCAGCGAATACAAACTCAACCTGCTCGCCCCGGCACTGGGCGAGCGCCTGATCTGCCGCAGCGAAGTGCTCAAGGCTGGCCAGCGCCAGGCCGTGTGCCGGGCCGATGTGTTTGCCGTGAAGGATGGCGCGGAAAAACTGGTCGCCACCGGCCTGGCGACCATCGCGCGGGTCTAAACCCGCGCAATACCCTGCATCAGCGGTTGCGCCCCAACGCATCATGGCTGCTGACCCAGTCGCCGGCCAATATTGCCGAGGTCAGCGACACGTCGCCGGCCAGCACCACCGCCGCGATGATCTCCGCCAGCTTGTCGGCCTTGCCGGCACCCACGCAGCCGAGCATGTCCAGGCATTCGCGCTGGGTCGGCAGACCGGTGCCGCCGCCGTGGGTGGCGCAGATCACCGCCGGCAGGGTCACTGACCAGTAGTAGTCGCCGTTGTCCAGCAACTGGCCATAGGTGATGCCGCCATGTGATTCGGCGACGTTGGCCGCATCCTGCCCGGTGGCGATGAACATCGCCGCCAGACCGTTGGCCGCATGCGCACCGCTGTAGGCCGAGCCGGCCTGAAAGGCGCCCACGGCGGCAATCTGTCGATAGCGGTAGAGGTTGGCGGGGTCGACCCGCAGCAGCTCGTGGGCCACCTCACGCTTGAGGGTGAACTCGGCGATCACCCGCTTGCCGCGCGTCTGGATCATGTTCATCGCCGAGTGTTTCTTGTCCGTGTCGATGGCGCCGGAGAGGATGTAGCGCGGCTGTAGCGGATGGTTGGCCTTGATCCACTCGCAGGCGGCGAAGGTGGCCTTGCTGGTCATGTTCTGCCCTGCGGCATCGCCGGTGGTGTAGCAGAAGCGGGTGTAGAGCATGTTGGCCACAGGGTACTGCTCGATCTCGAACAGCTTGCCGCTGCGCGTGGTGGTCTCGGTGATCGCCTTGATCGTCTCGAACTCGCTGACCAGCCAGGCGCCGAATTCGCGCGCCTGCAGGGCATCCTCGAACATGAATACCGGCGCACGCTGCATGGAATGCTTGACCACAGTGGTCTTCACCCCACCGGACGCGCTGATGGCGCGCATGCCCCGGCTGTAGCTGGCCAGCAGCGTGCCTTCGGTGGTGGCCATGGGAATGTAGAAATCGCCCCGCGCATGCTCGCCCTCGATACGCAGCGGCCCCGCCACACCCAGCGGCATCTGCACCACGCCGATGAAGTTCTCGATATTGCCCTGGGTCACAGCCGGGTCGATGACGTACTGGCCGACCACATCCAGCGCTGCGCCGGTCTGCTCCTTGATGAAGTCGCGGCGCGTAGTGGCCTGCTCCTGGGTGTAATCGTTGGCGGGGTTACGGGGAATCGAGGCGCCTCGTGACATCTTGCTCTCCTGCACATTCGGATGGGTCGCGGAACGGATGAGCTTAGGTGGTAATCCGTCGTTCCGAGTATGCCCATGACCCGCAACCGAGGCTTGCCCAAGGACGCCAAAGAGGTGATCGAACGTGTCAGCCAGGGCGGGTCTGGAAGATGCTCCACATGGCCAGCTCTGGCCGTCTGGATTGGCTAAACCCGACCATAGCTTTCGAGCGGTCACGGGCGAAAAGTAAAGGAGCCGCCGGCGTGGCCGCCTTTAACACATGCTTACTATGAGGCAACTCCGCCTCGGCATCCTGGTGATGAACCCACGGGATAACGTCGACTTCATCCAGGGTGACTTCACCGAAGACAGCGTGCTCCGAAGATCCTGGCCAAGTTCAACAGCCGTCAGCCCGACCTGACCATCTCCGACATCGCGCCCAACATCAGCGGCGTGGCGGAGACCTTCCTCAAGGACGTGCGCAGCTCGTTCGAGAAAGTGATGATCCGCAAACCTGAAGCCTCCCGCCCACGCTCCCGCAAGGTGCACCTGGTCAGCAAGGGCTTCAAGGGCTTCAAGGGCTAGGCGCCGCGACAGCGCCGGCATTTGCTCAAAGCCGGCGCTTTACCTCAGGAACGGGCGCCTGCGGCGCCGCGAGCGTTCTTCTTCTCCAGGATCAGCGAAGCCTCGTTGTAGGCTTTCTGGAAAGCCTCGCCGCCGACCCAGTTCACTGCCGCGTCTTCGTCTTCATCGTGGAAGAGCCCGCGATAGACGATCAACAGCCCCATCATGAAGTCGATCGCCGACTCCTGCGATTCCTCGGCCACCACCAGCTCCAGCACCGGGTATTGCAGGAAGATCAGACACATCGCCAGCAGGCTGATGTCTTCCCCCAGCTTCATCGCCTGAAACAGATCGTCGAAGTCGGCCGGATCGAAGCCGTTCTCCTCGATGTCCTTGAAGTCGAAGGCGCTCAGGTCGATTGCCACATCATCGAACGGCTCGTTGACCAGCGGATTGGCCAGCAACGGATGCACGACGTTTGCCTTGGACTTACCCACGCGATTCTGCTTGGCCTTGGCTTTGGCCCGCTGGGCGCGTTTTTGCTGTTTATCAGGGGACGCCATGGACGAGGTCCTTGTTCAGACAGCCAAGTTCATGGCCAGGAAATAGGGCACAGATTGTATTCCGTCTTGGTCAGAAGCGCCGTGACGATTCAGTTGGTCGCTATCGGCCAAAAGCTGACGTTCAGGGCAGGGAAATAAATCTGAACCTTTTCGCTTAGGCCATCATTTTCTCGTAGTGCTGCTCAAAACCAGTACGCACGAACACCTGTCTGAATCGCTCGATATAGTGACCAGGCTCAATCTCACCAAAGTCCGTAAGATTCACGGCATCTGAGTGAGATTCGCGATTGACATAGCGGTACAGAGCCTTGAACTCATTGTCTTCCTCAGCCAGCTCCTGCAATGCCTTTGCGAGCTCATCCTGCCTGTGCACAAAGTTGAAATAGTGCTCAAGAATGTTTCGCATCATGTTGGGGATAACAGATACTGAGGTTCGACCTGACTGGGCGTCTTTTATCGCCTGCCAGAACGATTGGTAATCGTTCTGTACATCTGATGCCTTCATTGGGATGACGCTGGTGTATTGCGCCTTGGTGATTCTGAATAACGAAAAGTCATCAGCCTTCTTCAGATGCTTGAGCATCTCATGAAAAAAGAACAGGTTGTGGGTCAGGATGAAAACCTGCTTGAACCGATCTTTTGGGCTTAGCACCCTTCGGTAGATCAACGATGCGATATCGTAAACATAGTTGTGTGACAGGCTGGAGATTGGATCATCGATAACAATGACGCGATTCGTCTTGAGCTTACCGCTCTTGCTATCGAGGTCTCCATTGCAAACCTCTAGAAAGTACAGGAATGAAATCAGCGTCTTCTCGCCCTCACTCAGGGTTTTGAAGACCCCCTGCTGCTGAACCGGCCTTTCCAGGCGATAACGGGGCAAGTCGTCCTCTTCCCGCACCACTAAGAAACCTTTGAGACCCAGCGTACTGAGCGACGCGTTGATACTGTCTATCGACTGGTCAATATTGGTTATTTTTGCCCTGTTCTCAGTGATGATTTGCTTTTGTTCTTGAGCCTGGCTTTTGATCAATTCAATGGCCTGACGCTTCGCTGAAATCTGTGTATCCAGGTCGCCCCGCACTGCTTTGGCACTAGAAAGCATGGGGTCGCTGGCAGATCTGAAACACTTCCAGAATCGGGACTTAATCTTCTCCAAGTGAGCCTTTTTGTCCTTTACCTTGAGATTGAAGGCGGTGGTCTTATCCTGCTCAACCTTCACTAAAGAGTTCAGGTTATCCACTATTTCGGTCGACGATTCTAAGACGACTGGGAGTGAGGGGTTAGCAAGCTTTTCGGCAAGCAAACGGCAATTTTTCTGCAGAAGAACCTCAAGTGCAGCGATGCCTATCGCGAACTCCGGCATTTGATAATCAGGTCGTAGGTACTGTGCCTTCAGCCGGGCTGCACCTGCTTCATACCTGTCTTTCAACGCAATCAAACCCTCCATTCTTCTCTGGTAGGTCTGATCGAAAACTTTTCCGAGCTCTTTGTAGAAATCAGCCTGGAGCTTCTGCTGGCAAAAAGGACATGTATCGTTATTTTTATCAGCGAACTTAAAGGCCTGTTTTATCCAGTCGGAATTACCAAGGTCGTTAATTATCTCGCTAAGGTAAGAACTATCAGAACCAGTTATCGCTTCCTCTAGCAAGGTGCTGAACTCAACATCCCGCTCCGGAAAACTGAATGAGGGAAGCACTGGGCGCTCTTGATCACTTGCAGACAGTAGTTCACTCGCCTCCAGAGCTAACGTCTCGAATGTGTCTGACACAGGCTCCAGATTCAGGCTTTCGACCTTTTCCGCTAAGCGCTCCTTAGTGTTTAAGGCTGTGAAACAGAACTTCAAATCTGAGCTGTCGTGCTGCTTTCTCAAGGCCCAAAGATCATCTAGCAACGTTTCTCTATTCGCTTTCAGGGTCGCAGCTAAGGCCTTACCAGCGTCCAGTTCAGCTTGCCGCTGTTCGGCCAGCTTCTTTAGCTCCGCTTCCGCAGCTAGTAATGCATTTTCTGCATCAATGTTCCCTTCGTTGAGGGTGAAGACACCGGGCTGCGAGCTCTCCTGAAAATGGTTTTCCATGAAATTGTGGTTGTAGACCACCAGTTCACGGTCAGGATTTGAAGGCTGAACGTCGCAGTCGGAATAAATCAGATCGCCGGGATCCTGGAGGTAATTGCCGATAGTGGTCTTACCCGTGCCATTGTGGCCGTAGAACATGTTGACCTTGGTCAGCGGCTCGATCGTCAAACTCGCAACCGGGGAATAGCTGGTCACGCCTCGCAGAATGATTTGCTTTATCACTGACAGTCCCTATCGAGAAACGGCTATCAAGGCTTCATCCTAGGTCTGAGCAGTGAGATTAGGAAGCCATCATTACAAAGCACATCTTCAGTCGAAGATCACTGCGTAGGAAAAGGGACAAATTTATTAGTAGGCGGACTGATGACTGCTTTTGGCCGATAGCTGCCAGCGTGATACATCTGCTTTCCGTCGAAATCGCCCTTTCTCTCAGCCCCGATGCAACGCCCGGTAATGACTGGGCGCCATACCCACCACCTTCCTGAACAGCCGCGAAAAGTAGTACGGGTCCTCATAGCCCAGTTGCTCGGCGATCTGCCGCACTTCCAGCGCGCCTTCGTCGAGCAGGCGGCAGGCCTGGGCCATCTTCAGCTGGATGAAGTCCTGGATCGGCGCGTGGCCGGTCAAGGCGCGGTAGGTCTTGGCGAAGTGGAAGCGCGACAGTTTGAACTGTGCGGCCAACTCGTCGAGGTTGAGGCTACCGTGCAGGTGGCTGCGCATCACCGCCTGCACGGCGTCCACGTCCAGCACGCGACCGGATTTCAGCGTGGCGCGCACCGGCAGCACGGCGAGGGAGCTGAGCAGCGCCTGCAACTGGTGGGCAGCATGGATGAAGTGCGCGGCATTGAGGCCCTGGCGGTGCAGGCCGAGCAGCGCCTCGAAGTCGGCCAGCAGGCGTGGTTGCACGCCGATGCGGCGTACGCCGGGCTTGCCCAGCAGGCTGACAAAGTCCTCGCCGAGGCTGCCGTCGAAATGCACCCAGTACAGGGTCCAGGGTCTGGCGGCATCGGCGCCGTAGCTGTGCACGTAGCCCTTGGGCAATAGCAACAGATCGCCACCGCCCACATCGAATCGTCCATCCACCGTCTCCAACCAGCCACGCCCGGCGCGACAATAGATCAGCAGGTGATCGTCCGGCGCGGGGCGTTGCATGCGGTGCCCGACAGCCTCGGGATAGAAGCCCAGGGCCAGTGGATAGCAGCCTGCGGACAAGGGATGACGCGCCAGAACCCGGCGCAGGCGCGGCGGTACGACGAAGCGCAGGCCATTGGCCGGCAGCGGCCAGTTGGAGGTTTCCACCGCGACGTTCATGGCGCCCTCTTTCTTGTTCGAATGCCAAGATCGTCCATCCAATGAACAAGATCGTCAATCCACAGCATGCTTTTCTGCGGCTATAACAGGGGCACACAAGAACAACAGGAGGCCCCCGATGCCCCAGGTGATCCCGCAGCTGATCGACGGTGAGTGGCAAGCCAGCCAGGCCCGCGAACTGATCGAAGTGACCGACCCGGCCACCCAGGAAGTCCTGGCCCTGGCGCCCAAGGCCACCCATGAGGAAATCGAGGCGGCCATCGCCAGCGCCAAGGCGGCCTTCCTCGCCTGGCGCGAAGTGCCGGTACCGGAGCGCGCACGGCTGATGCTGCGCTACCAGCACCTGCTCAAGGAACATCACGACGAGCTGGCCGAAATCCTCGCTGCGGAAACCGGTAAGACCTTCGCCGACGCCAAGGGCGATGTCTGGCGCGGCATCGAGGTGGCCGAGCATGCGGCCAACATCTGCAGCCTGATGATGGGCGAAACGGTCGAGAACGTCGCCCGCGAGATCGACACCGCCAGCTATATCCAGCCGCTGGGCGTGTGCGTCGGCATCACCCCGTTCAACTTCCCGGCGATGATCCCGCTGTGGATGTTTCCGCTGGCCATCGCCTGCGGCAATACCTTCATCCTCAAGCCTTCCGAGCAGGACCCGCTGACCCCCAACCGCCTGGCCGAGCTGTTCCTAGAGGCCGGAGCCCCCAAGGGCGTGCTGCAGGTGCTGCACGGCGGCCGCGAAGTGGTCGATGCCCTGTTGGTGCACGAAGACATCCGTGCCATTTCCTTCGTCGGCTCGGTGCCGGTCGGCCAGCACATCTACCGTACGGGAACGCAACATCTGAAGCGCGTACAGGCCTTCGCCGGGGCCAAGAACCATATGGTGATCATGCCCGACGCGCCCAAGGACCAGGTCATCAGCAACCTGCTTGGCGCCAGCTGCGGCGCCGCCGGCCAGCGTTGCATGGCGATCAGCGTGGCGGTGTTCGTCGGCGAATCGAAAGCCTGGATCGACGAACTGGCGGCGCAGATCGCCGAGCTGAAACCCGGTTACTGGAAAGACCCCAGCGCCGCCTACGGCCCGTTGATCAGCCAGCAGGCCAAACAGCGCGTGCAGCGCCTGATCGCCGAAGGCAAGGCCGAAGGTGCCGAGTGCCTGGTCGATGGCTCACACTGTGAAGTGCCCGGCTACCCCAACGGCAACTGGCTGGGCCCGACCCTGTTCCGTGGCGTGACCAGCAAGATGAGCCTGTACCGCGAGGAGATCTTCGGCCCGGTGCTGGTGTGCATGGAGGTCGACACCCTGGAGCAGGCCATCGAGCTGGTCAACGCCAGCCCCTACGGCAACGGCACCAGCATATTCACCCGCTCCGGCGGCGCGGCACGGCACTACCAGCACGCGGTGGAAGTCGGCCAGGTGGGCATCAACGTACCGATCCCGGTGCCGCTGCCGTTCTTCTCCTTCACCGGCTGGAAGGGCTCCTTCTATGGCGACCTGCACGCCTACGGCAAGCAGGCGGTGCGCTTCTACACCGAGACCAAGACGGTCACCAGTCGCTGGTTCGATGACACTCCGGTCAGCGGACCGAACATGACCATTCAACTGAAATGAGAACTGAGTAGTCACTTCTTAGACCAATAGACGATCACTAGAACTGGACGAGCGGCGTAAAAGGGTCTTCTGCAGAACAACAATAAGGAGACTGCAATGCGCCGATTGACTGCCACCCTGGCCCTCTGGGCCGGGATCACCGCCTGTGCGCAGGCCGCCGAGCCGATCACCCTCGGTCTCAATTACCCGCGCACCGGCCCGTACAAGGAAGAGGGATTGGCACAGATGCGCGGCGCCCTGCTGGCCATCGACGAGATCAACGCCAAAGGCGGTGTGCTCGGCCGCTCGCTGCGCCTGTCCAGCCAGGACACCGCCTCGCGCCCGGCCAAGGCGGTGAAGAACGTCGACAAGCTGGCCGACGAAGGCGCGGCGATGCTGTTCGGCGGCGCCTCCAGCGCGGTGGCCATCGCTGCCGGCAAACGTGCGCGCGAGCGTGGCCTGCTGTACTTCGGCACCCTCACCTACTCCAACGACACCACCGGCAAGGACGGCCAGCGCTACCTGTTCCGCGAGTGCAACAGCGCCTGGATGAGCGCCAAGGTGCTCGGCCAGTACCTGAACAAGACGCAGCCGAACAAGAACTACTTCTACGTCACTGCCGACTACACCTGGGGCACCACCAGCGAAAGCTCGCTGCGCCAGACCACCGGCACCGACGATATCGCCCGCCACCCCGGCCTCAAGGTGCCCTTCCCCGGCGCGCGCCTGGCCGACTACCAGAACGCCCTGACCCAGGCGGCGCAGAGCAAGGCCGAGGTGCTGGTACTGGTGCTGTTCGGCGAGGACCTGGTGCGCGCCATGCGCGTGGCCGAGGACCTGGGCCTGACCCAGCGCATGCAGATCGTCGCACCCAACCTGACCCAGGCCATGGTCGAGCAGGCCGGCCCAAGCCTGATGGCCGGGGTGATTGGCACCGAGCCCTGGACCTGGCACGTGCCCGAGCTGGTCGGCTCGGAGCCCGGCAAGGCCTTCGTGCGTAACTTCACCGAACGCTACGAGGTCTACCCCTCCAGTTCGGCAGCCTCGGCCTACAGCATCGTCCAGCAATGGGCAGACGCTGCCGGCCGCGCCAAGAGCCTCGACAGCGAGGCGCTGATCAAGGCCCTCGAAGGCCACAGCTACCGCCTGCTCAAAGGCGAACAGCAGTGGCGCGCCTTCGACCATCAGAACGTGCAGAGCGTCTACGCGGTGAAGGTCAAGCCGCGCGCCGAAGTGATGAAAGACGCCCTGCGCCAGGATTATTTCGAGATCGTCCACCAGCTGGGTGGCGCCCAGGCCGCGCCGAGCCTCGCCGAATGGCAGGTCGAGCGCAGCGCCGCCAACCAGCCCAACACATTGCAGTGAGGAACCATGGACTTTGAGCTGAACGAAGAACAACGCCTGCTGGTCGACAGCGCCCGCGCCTTTGCCGCCCACGAGCTGGCGCCGCACGCGGCCGACTGGGATCGCGACCACCACTTCCCGGTGGATGTGATCAAGCGCGCCGCCGAGCAGGGCTACCTGGCCCTGTACATCAAGGAAGAAGACGGCGGCCTGGGGCTGTCGCGCCTGTCCAGTTCACTGATCTTCGAGCAGCTCTCGGCCGGTTGCGTGGCCACCACGGCCTTCCTCACCATTCACAACATGGCCAGTTGGATGCTCGCCTCCTTCGCCGACCAGTCCTTGAAGGACGCCTGGCTGCCACGCCTGACCAGCGGCGAGCTGCTGGCCTCCTACTGCCTCACCGAGCCGGACGCAGGCTCCGACGCCGCGCACCTGCGCACCCGCGCCCGGCGCGATGGCGACGACTACGTCATCGACGGCAGCAAATGTTTCATCTCCGGCGCCGGCAGCACTGATGTATTGATCGTCATGGCGCGTACCGGCGAAGACGGTGCCAAGGGCGTGTCCTGCTTCCTGGTACCGGGCGACGCCGAGGGTGTGAAGTACGGGCGCAACGAGTTGAAAATGGGTTGGCGCGCCCAGCCGACCCGCACCATCGCCTTCGAGGGCGTGCGCATTCCGGCGGGCAACCGCATCGGCCCGGAAGGTCAGGGCTTCGTCTACGCCATGAAGGGCCTGGATGGCGGGCGCATCAATATCGCCAGCTGCTCGCTGGGCGCGGCGCAGGCGGCGCTGGAGCAGAGCCTGCGCTATGTCGAGGAGCGCAAGCAGTTCGGCAAGGCCATCGGCGAATTCCAGGCCCTGCAGTTCAAGCTGGCCGATATGCTCACCGATCTGACGGCGAGCCGGCAGATGGTGCGCCTGGCCGCCCACAAGCTGGACCACGGCCACGCCGAGGCCAGCCTGTACTGCGCCATGGCCAAGCGCTTCGCCACCGACCACTGCTTCACCCTGTGCAACGAGGCCCTGCAGCTGCACGGTGGCTATGGTTACCTCAACGACTACCCGCTGGAGCGCTGGGTGCGCGACAGCCGCGTGCACCAGATTCTGGAAGGCACCAACGAGATCATGCGGGTGATCATCGCCCGCCGCCTGCTGGACCAGGGCGGCATGCTCGATCGCCTGCTGTAGTTTTGCTTTTAGTCCCCTCTCCCCTCGGGAGAGGGTTAGGGTGAGGGCCAAGCAGGCAACGCAGAGTGGCCTGATACAGCCTCACCCTACGCGGGCCGCCCCAGCCCCTCTTCCAAGATGAGAGGGGAGTTTCTATTACGAGGAGCGTTATGAGCACTGCCATCGAAGCCTACAAACCCGGGGTCTTCGACCTGACCCACAAGCTGACCGTGGAGAAGCACGGCCATACCGCGCTGATCACCATCAACCACCCGCCGGCCAACACCTGGGATCGCGACTCGCTGATCGGCCTCAAGCAGGTCATCGAACACCTCAATCGCGATGACGATATCTACGCCCTGGTGGTGACCGGTCAGGGCAGCAAGTTCTTCAGCGCCGGCGCCGACCTCAACCTGTTCGCCGACGGCGACAAGGCCCGCGCACGTGAGATGGCCCGCCGTTTCGGCGAGGCCTTCGAGACCCTGCGCGACTTCCGCGGCGTGTCCATCGCCGCGATCAATGGCTACGCCATGGGCGGCGGCCTGGAGTGCGCCCTGGCCTGCGACATCCGCATCGCCGAGCGCCAGGCACAGATGGCCCTGCCGGAAGCCACCGTCGGCCTGCTGCCCTGCGCCGGCGGCACCCAACATCTGCCCTGGCTGGTCGGCGAAGGCTGGGCCAAGCGCATGATCCTCTGCGGCGAGCGCGTCGACGCAGAAACCGCCCTGCGCATCGGCCTGGTCGAGCAGGTGGTGGATACCGGCGAAGCCCGTGGCACTGCCCTGCTGCTGGCGGCCAAGGTGGCGCGGCAGAGCCCGGTGGCGGTACGCACCATCAAGCCGCTGATCCAGGGCGCCCGCGAGCGCGGCCCGAACAGCTGGCTGAGCGAAGAGCGCGAGCGCTTCGTCGACCTGTTCGACGCCGACGACACCCGCGAGGGCGTCAACGCTTTCCTGGAGAAACGCGACGCCCAGTGGCGCAACAAATAAGCAAACCTGTGCGGTACGTGTGGGAGCGGCTGGGCGGCAATCCGCTCTAGCCGCGATTGAGGCCCCATCGCGGCTAAAGCCGCTCCCACAAAAACAGGCCCGTAGGGTGGATGTCGCCGTTTACATCCGCCAACACATCGCACGGTAGATGGTGCAAGCGCACCCACCCGACGCCGGATATGACCATGAATGTAAGTTTCGAAGAACGCCCCGCCCCCCACGGCTACCGCATCGGCATCGCCATCCTGGACGCGGAGAAGAGCCTCAACGCCCTGACCCTGCCGATGATCGAGGCGCTGGATGCCAAGCTGCGCGAATGGCAGGACAACCCCGCCATCGCCTGCGTGCTGCTGCGCGGCAACGGCCCCAAGGCCTTCTGCGCCGGTGGCGACGTGGTGCAGCTGGTCCAACAATGCCGCGAACATCCCGGCGAGGTGCCGCCGCTGGCGCGGCGTTTCTTCGCCGACGAATACCGTCTCGACCACCGCATCCACACCTATCCGAAACCGCTGATCTGCTGGGCCCACGGCCATGTGCTGGGTGGTGGCATGGGCCTGATGCAGGGCGCAGCCATCCGCATCGTCACGCCGAGCAGCCGCCTGGCCATGCCGGAGATCAATATCGGCCTGTATCCGGACGTGGGCGGCAGCTGGTTCCTCGCCCGCCTGCCGGGCAAACTCGGCCTGTTCCTCGGTCTCACCGCCAGCACCATCAACGCCGCGGATGCTCTGGAGCTGGACCTGGCCGACCGCTTCCTGCGCGACGACCAGCAGGAGGCCCTGCTCGACGGCCTGGCCCAGCTCAACTGGCAACACCAGCCAGCCGAACAGCTCACCAGCCTGCTCCGCGCCCTGGAGCACGAGGCCCGTCCACAGCTGCCGCAGGCCCAGTGGCTGCCGCGCCGCGCGCGCATCGACGCGCTGCTCGACGTGGCCGACCTG
>NZ_LSOF01000040.1 GCF_001592875.1 Pseudomonas sp. BMS12
AAGCGCAGCGGCCCGACAAATGCCGGCTCCGTACTCAAACTCAGATTGCTATAAACGGCATTGCCGGTTGGCACGCCAGTGTTGTCAAACAGCAGCTCCTCGGTACCACTCTGGGTGTTTTTCACGTAGACGCTGCCCGCACTGCCGTGCCAAGCATTTGTTGAAAGGCCTCCACGCGCGCTCAGTCGCCCATCCAGACTGCCCTGAGTTAGCTGCCCATAATGCACCGCCACTCGGCCGCCGCCGCCGCCGCCATAGGTTTGCGCAGATGTGCTACCGCCACCATCGGCCTGGATACGGGCCTGCTCGCCCAAGCCCAGGCTGCCCACCTGCAACAGTACGGAGCCACCGCTGCCTGAGCCGTAGCTTGAACCAGTGATCGTCTGACCATCAGCGAGAATCTGACCATCGAGACTCAGGCTGTCCGCAATCAACTCCAAAGCACCTCCACCACGCGTTACCTCGGATGATGATGAGCGGCGCCCTCCCTGACCCAAAGTGCGCGGCAGCCGGTAATCGCCATAGCTACCGAATGAGTAATAGTTGCTACTACCCGTGGAATAGCCACCACCACGCCCACCATGACTGCCACCACTGTAATAATTGGTGGAGCCACTGGTTATGCCTCCGTTGCCTCTAGCACTTACGTCGATACGGGAGCTCTGATCGACTGTCACCTGCGCAGCCCGCAGGGTTAGAGGCTTACCATACAAAGACGTCAACTGAGACGATTGCCGCACACTGACCTGAGCAAAAGCCTGCTCGCCAGCAAATAGCAGCTCACTGCCTGTCAATTCCAGGCTGCGCCGCGGTGTCAAAGTGGCGTCATAAGGAAACTCATCGCTCAAGCTTGCCTTAGCATTAATAAAGCGCAGCGGCCCGACAAATGCCGGCTCCGTACTCAAACTCAGATTGCTATAAACGGCATTGCCGGTTGGCACGC
>NZ_LSOF01000041.1 GCF_001592875.1 Pseudomonas sp. BMS12
GAGCTGCTGGAACTGGTCGAGATGGAAGTTCGCGACCTGCTGAGCACCTACGACTTCCCGGGTGACGACACTCCGATCATCATCGGCTCCGCGCTGATGGCCCTGAACGGTCAGGACGACAACGAGATGGGTACCAGCGCTGTCAAGAAGCTGGTCGAGACTCTGGACTCCTACATTCCGGAGCCGGTACGTGCCATCGACAAGCCGTTCCTGATGCCGATCGAAGACGTATTCTCGATCTCCGGTCGCGGTACCGTNCAGGAAGAAATCGAAATCGTTGGTCTGCGTGACACCACCAAGACCACCTGCACCGGCGTTGAAATGTTCCGCAAGCTGCTCGACGAAGGTCGTGCTGGTGAGAACTGTGGCGTCCTGCTGCGCGGCACCAAGCGTGACGACGTGGAGCGTGGCCAGGTTCTGGCCAAGCCGGGCACCATCAAGCCGCACACCAAGTTCGAAGCTGAAGTGTACGTTCTGTCCAAAGAAGAAGGCGGTCGTCACACTCCGTTCTTCAAGGGCTACCGTCCGCAGTTCTACTTCCGTACCACCGACGTGACCGGTTCGTGCGAACTGCCGGAAGGCGTTGAAATGGTAATGCCGGGCGACAACGTGAAAATGGTTGTTACCCTGATCAAGCCGATCGCCATGGAAGATGGTCTGCGCTTCGCGATTCGCGAAGGCGGCCGTACCGTTGGTGCTGGCGTGGTTGCCAAAATCGTCGAGTAATCG
>NZ_LSOF01000042.1 GCF_001592875.1 Pseudomonas sp. BMS12
TGTAGCTCACCTGCTCGACCTGCGGCGCTACGCGGTCCGCCGTGGCCGACTTCTGTACCGACAGGGCGCTTTCCGAACCCAGTTTGTTCGCGCTGACGACACGGTAGTAGTAAGTACCGTCCGCTGTAGGTTTGTGAGTGAAGCTGGTGGTGGTCAGCAGCTGGCTGTTGGCTCGGCTCGCGCCAGCGGTTTCGCTGAACGGCTGCTCGGACACATACAACTGGTAACCCGCCACGCTGTTCGCCGCCACGGCATTCCAGTTCAGCTGCACCACGCCCTGAGCCTTGGCCACGGCCTGCAGACCCTGCGGGGCATCGGGGAGACTGGTGTCCAGGGTGACCAGCAGCGGCGCGCTGTCATTACCGAAATCACTGCGGTTGGCAT
>NZ_LSOF01000043.1 GCF_001592875.1 Pseudomonas sp. BMS12
GGTAAAACCACTCTGACCGCTGCTCTGACTCGCGTCTGCTCCGAAGTTTTCGGTTCGGCCAAGGTCGACTTCGACAAGATCGACTCGGCTCCGGAAGAGAAGGCTCGCGGTATCACCATCAACACCGCACACGTAGAGTACGACTCCGAAGTCCGTCACTACGCGCACGTTGACTGCCCGGGTCACGCTGACTACGTCAAGAACATGATCACCGGTGCTGCCCAGATGGACGGCGCGATTCTGGTCTGCTCGGCTGCCGATGGCCCGATGCCGCAAACTCGCGAGCACATCCTGCTGTCCCGTCAGGTTGGCGTTCCTTACAT
>NZ_LSOF01000044.1 GCF_001592875.1 Pseudomonas sp. BMS12
GTAGTGAAACGACGCATCGCCGATGGTAGTGTGGGGTTTCCCCATGTGAGAGTAGGTCATCGTCAAGCTCCTATCCGGAAACCCCGACCTGCATGCAGGTCGGGGTTTTCCTTTTTATGTAACCTGTTTGTTTTTAGGTTAAAGCCAAGGCGGTTAATTGCTTAAAGGCGCAAGCGGTTGAGAGGAAACGAAAAATTCTTCGAAACTGGTTGACAGGAAGAAAGGCTGCTGTAGAATGCGCGGCCTCGGTTGAGGCGAAAGACTTGATCGAAACGCTCTTTAACAACTGAATC
>NZ_LSOF01000045.1 GCF_001592875.1 Pseudomonas sp. BMS12
CCGTGGCGCTTCCCCGACAATGCCCTGGCTCGCAGGTACGCGAGCTGCCCCATCGGCCAGGACTCCTGGCCGATGCCCGTTCGGCAGAAGGAAACACGGATGTTCGCGCCCGCCAATCAGACCCATTTCAGCCTGAGCCTGCCTGCTGTCGAGCACGATTTGCAGGTGCTCGAATTCACCGGCCATGAAGCGCTCAGCCAGCCCTTCGTGTTCGAGCTGACCCTGGTCAGCGAACGCCCCGATCTCGACCTGGCCGCCCTGCTCGGCCAGCCGGC
>NZ_LSOF01000046.1 GCF_001592875.1 Pseudomonas sp. BMS12
AGCCCTTCGTGTTCGAGCTGACCCTGGTCAGCGAACGCCCCGATCTCGACCTGGCCGCCCTGCTCGGCCAGCCGGCTTTTCTCGCCCTGGATGCGCAAGGCAACGGCATCCACGCCCAGGTGCACAGTGCAGCGCAGGGTGACTCCGGCCAGCGCCTGACCCGCTACCACCTGACCCTGCGCCCGCAGCTGGCCTGGCTCGGCCACCGCACCAACCAGCGTA
>NZ_LSOF01000005.1:0-81 GCF_001592875.1 Pseudomonas sp. BMS12
AAACGAAAAATTCTTCGAAACTGGTTGACAGAAAGAAAGGCTGCTGTAGAATGCGCGGCCTCGGTTGAGGCGAAAGGCTTA
>NZ_LSOF01000005.1:116-63811 GCF_001592875.1 Pseudomonas sp. BMS12
CAGCAGCCTTTCTTTCTGTCAACCAGTTTCGAAGAATTTTTCGTTTCCTCTCAACCGCTTGCGCCTTATCGAAACTTTCATCTCGCATCAGCGGGAGGCGAATTCTACAGCGTTCAAAACCGCTGTCAACCACCTCTTTCTAGCATCTTCGATCTTTTCAGACCGAAGCCCCGACAGAGCCAAACCACCACCCTGCCAGGCCGGCGCATTCTACTCGAATCCGCCGCCGGTGCAACCCTTTATTTTCATCTAACTCCTTGTTTAACAAGAAGTTTTCAGATCAGGCTGCGCCGGAAGAGGTGCGCATTATAGGCACTCAAATCCGCCCGTCAACGACTTTCTGCGAGGAATACTAAAAAGAGGAGCTACATATATAGATGAGGCGGTTCAGGCCTGCATGATCCACCCCTCTACCCCCATAGCAGCCTGACGCAGCGCCTCGGAACGGGTTGGATGGGGATGGCAGACCAGTGCGATGTCTTCCGACGAGGCCGCGAACTCCATCGCCACGCAGTACTCGCCGATCATCTCGCTCACGCTCGGCCCAACCATGTGTACGCCCAGGATCTCGTCGGTGCGCTCATCGGCCAGAACCTTCACGAAGCCTTCCGTCTCATGGTTGATCTTGGCGCGGCTGTTGGCCGTGAAGGGAAACTTGCCGACCCTATAGGCGCGCCCCTGTGCCTTGAGTTGTTCCTCCGTCTGCCCCACACAGGCCACTTCAGGCTTGGTATAGATGACGCTGGGGATAGCGTTGTAGTTCACTTCGGCAGCCTTACCGGCAATTTTCTCGATGCAGGCGATCGCTTCATCTTCTGCCTTGTGCGCCAGCATCAATCCCGAAGTCACGTCACCGATGACCCAGGCGCCCGGCACGGATGTTTGGTGATGCTCATTGATCAGCATGCCGCGTTTGTCTGTAGCGAGCCCTACGCTTTCCAGCCCCAACCCCTGCGTATAAGGACGGCGCCCGATGGCCACGAGGACATAGTCGCACTCAACTATCTGCGACTCACCGCCAGCCGACGGCTCGAGCGTCAGTTCAACGCTCTTACCCTTGACCACAGCACCGCCGACCTTGCTACCGAGTTTGAAGCGCATACCCTGCTTGCTCAGAGCTCGCTGCAGGGTCTTGGCTGTTTCATCATCAAGGCCGGGACATATGCGATCGAGGTATTCGACCACGGTTACCTCACTGCCGAGCCGGCGCCAGACCGAGCCCAGTTCCAGCCCTATTACTCCGGCACCAATCACGACCAGGTGTTTAGGCACCTCTGGTAGTGACAGCGCCCCCGTAGAGTCGAGAATACGCTGGTTATCGATGTCCACACCTGGCAATGGCGTGGGCTCGGAGCCCGTCGCGATGACAATGTCTTTGGCCTGTAACTCGAGCAGGCTTCCATCGGCGGCCGCCACCTGCACCCGCCCTGCTCCAGCCAGTTTCCCCCAGCCTTTGATCCAATCAACCTTGTTCTTGCGGAAGAGGAATTCGATACCCTTGGTCAGCCCCGCAACGCTCTCGTCCTTCTGCCTCATCATCTGCGTCAGATTGAGCTTCGGTTTGACCTCGATGCCGAGACTGGCGAACTCCTTGCCGGCAGCTGCCTCAAAGAGTTCGGAGGCATGCAACAGGGCCTTGGACGGCATGCAACCCACATTCAAGCAGGTTCCGCCCAAGGTTTCGCGCCCTTCGACACAGGCCACTTTGAGACCGAGCTGGCCGGCTCGGATAGCCGCGTTGTAGCCGCCAGGACCACCGCCTATCACAACCACATCGTATGCAGTCATTCGATCACTCCCCAGGTTAACGAGCAGCCGGCAATGCCGCAGTTTGGGCACGACCGCGCAGCAGATGGAAAGCCGCAAAAGCCGCTGCAGCAAAAACGCTATGCAGTAAAACCATAGGCCAGGAGGTACCGTCCTGCAGCATGCCGAGCAGCACACCAGACAACGTTGCTCCCGCCATCTGGGCAAAACCCATGAAACCCGCCGCAAGTCCAGCGCGATGGGCATTGGGGATAACCGCGCCGGCGACCGAAGCCGGTATCAGCATGCCGCCGCCCACCGTCACCAAAACCTGCGGAAGAGATAATCCCAATAGAGAAAGACCGTGTAGCGAATGGACCAACAGCGTCAGCACTGCACCTCCCGCCACCAGAGCCACGCCGATCGCGACAATCCGCTCAGGACCCAACTGCATGATCTTACGCTGCGTGAAGAACGCACCGGCGACCAACCCGGAGACAATGGCACCGAAGGTCAACCCATACTCGGCGGCACTTAAACCGAGCATGCCTATATAGATGGAGGATGAGCCGGCGATCACGCTGAACATGGCTCCGTAAGTAAAAGCCAGGGTCAGTGCGAAAATGCGCACCGCCCGCCCTCGTAGCAGGTCTCGGTAGTCTCCAGCCAGCGCCAGCAACCTCCCTGCTTGTGGGTCGAGGTTGCGATTGCTCTCCTGATAACGGAAAAGCACCGCCAGCAACGCAACGCCCCCCACGCCGATCGATGCCAACAAGGGAGCCTGCCAGCCCCACTGCTGGGTGAGGAGCCCACCCAGCATGGGCGCGACCGCAATCGAAACCAGCATCCCTATGACCGTCAGGGCTAGCGCCGGGCCAGCCTGCGCCTGCCAGACATCCCGCACTATGGCTCGCGCCAGCACCAACGCAGAGCAGGCGCCTAGGCCTTGCAGCGCTCGCGCCGCGATGAACTCGCTCAGGTCGACGGCAGCCAGCATCCAGGATGTCGCCAGTAGATAAACCAACAGGCCCGCAATCAGTACCGGGCGCCGACCAAGACGGTCGGACAACGGCCCGAGCAGCAATTGCCCCAGGCCAAAGGCCGCAACAAAGACCGACAGCGCCGGCAGGCTCGATCCCTGCGGTTCGGCAAATCCGCGCTCCAGCTCGGCAAGCGCTGGAATCAGCAGCTGGGTCGATATCTCACCCAGCGCAGTCAGCGCCATGAGCATCAGTAGCAGGACTCTGGAAGGTTTCAGCATGACGCGACTCCGCGGTGATAGCGGCACCAGGCTGGATCCGCCATTTATATTTTGACCATAATATAATTTGTGGAATGATGGCAATCATCAAAAGCCCAACCGAGGACAGGCGTCATGCAAGATCAATCCCGAGAAGAACGTTTGATCGCCTGGCGACAGGCAGAGCAGCAGGCCCGCACCAAGCTTGCTGAGCCCGGCACGCTGCCGCTGAAGCAGGTCAGCACGATGAGCGCCCAGGAGTTCTTCGACCGAATAGGCAATGGCGAGCTACCCAGCCCACCCTTCGGCCACTTGATCGATTTCATTCCACTGGAGTGGGAGCCAGGTCGATTCCTGTTCCAGGGCACGCCCGATAGTCGCCACTACAATCCCCTGGGCAGCGTACATGGCGGCTACGCGGCCACCCTGCTCGACTCCTGCATGGGCTGCGCGGTCCATACCCAACTCCAGCCAGGCCAGGGCTATACCACCCTTGATCTGCGCATCAGTTACGTGCGCGCTCTGACCGCCAGCACCGGACCGATTCGAGCCGAAGGAAAGATCTTGCACCTGGGCCGCTCCACGGCACTGGCCGAAGGACGGATCTACGACGTAGACGACCGCCTGTATGCCGTTGGCTCTACCACCTGCATGGTCTTCGACCTGCGTGGTTGAGCCAGTCAACGTCAGTCGCAAGCACCCAGCCCTGCCCGGCTCGGGCCCAGCACACTTGCCCACAGGATCGAATGTGCGCACCGAAAGAGTTTCCCCACCCAGCAAGCAGCTTGCACATAAAATTACGATTGACATGTATACATTCAATAGAATTACTACCATCATTCATAACCATCAAAGTCTATCGCTCCGCCACCACTGAGACAGGATCATCGTCATGACTTCTATCGTGATTGCCGGCTATGCCCGCTCCCCCTTTCACTTCGCCAAGAAAGGCGGCTTGATCAACCTGCGCCCGGACGACCTGGCCGCTCAGGTGCTGAAAGGCCTGGTCGACAAACTCGACCTCGACCCTAGCCGACTGGAAGACGTGATCATGGGTTGCGCCTACCCCGAGGCCGAACAGGGCATGAACATCGCGCGCATCGCCAGCTTCCGCGCCGGCTTTCCGGAAACGCTCGGCGGCGCTACGGTGAACCGCTTCTGCGGCTCGTCCATGACATCGGTGCATTTCGCCGCCGGACAGATCCTGCTCGGCGCCGGCGAGGCCTTCCTCTGCGCCGGCGTCGAATCCATGACCCGCGTGCCCATGGGCGGCTTCAACATTTCCCCCAATCCGACGCTGATGAGCAGCTTCCCGCAGGTCTACATGGCCATGGGGCATACCGCCGAGGAAGTGGCCAAGCGCTACTTGATCAGCCGCGAGGAGCAGGAGAGCATGGCCGTCGACTCCCACGCCAAGGCCGTACGCGCCCGCGAACTGGGCTACTTCAAGGATGAAATTCTGAGCGTGAGCACCCCGGACGGATTGGTCAATGAAGACGGCTGTATCCGCCCCGATACCAATCTGGAGGCACTGGCCCAGCTCAAACCGGCCTTCGGCGGTAGTGTCACCGCTGCGACCTCGTCACCACTAACCGACGGCAGCGCTGCCGTGCTGGTCTGCACTGAAACCTTCGCTCGCGGCCACAGCCTGGACATCCTGGCACGCATCAAGGCTGTCGCCGTCGGTGGCTGTGCCCCGGAAATCATGGGCATGGGCCCGGTGGTGGCAACCCGCAAGGTGCTGCAGCGAGCCGGGTTGAGCATCGACGACATCGATCTGGTCGAAATCAACGAGGCCTTCGCCAGCCAGTCCATTGCCTGCGTGCGCGAACTGGGTCTGGACATGGCCAGGGTCAACCTGGACGGCGGCGCTCTCGCCCTCGGCCATCCGCTGGGCGCCACCGGCGCGCGCATTACCGGCAAAGCCGCATCCCTGCTCAAGCGCACCGGTGGACGCTACGCCATCGCCACCCAGTGCATTGCTGGCGGCCAGGGCGTAGCCACCCTGCTCGAAGCCGTCTGAAACGGACACGGCGGCCGCCTCGGTTAGCCGATGAGGCGCGCCGCCGTGTAAGATGAAGGTCGGCATCTCAACCTCTCTGGAGCTGATCGCATGCGCTATTCGGAAGACCATAAAGCCAAGACCCATCAACGCATCATCGAAGAGGCAGCCCTGCGCTTTCGCCGCGATGGGGTACTCGCGACCGGTCTGCAGCCATTGATGAAGGCCCTGGGCCTGACTCACGGCGGCTTCTATGCGCACTTCAAGTCGAAGGACGATCTGGTCGAGCAGGCCCTGCAGCACAGCGCCGGCCAACTCCGCGACAGCCTGGTAGATCTGGAGCATGAGCCCAAACCGCTCTACTCCCTTATCAAACGCTATTTGTCGTCAGCCCACTGCAAAACGCCCGGCGCAGGTTGCCCGCTGCCGACCATTTCCGCCGAACTGGGCCAACGCGGTGAGCCGAGCGAAACTACCGACCAGATCGTGCGCAGCCGCCTGGAACTGATCCGCCAGAACCTTGCCGGCGACGATGCCGAAGCACAAAGCGCGCTGATGCTCTCAGCCATGGTCGGCGCCCTGGTGCTGTCGCGCAGCATCGCCGACCCCGAACTGGCAGAGCAGGTGCTGACCGGCACGCGCAAACTGTTGCTGCAGCAAGCCGACGCCTGATCTGCGGACATGAAAAAGCCCTCGCAGTTGTCTGCGAGGGCTTTTTCATTGCAGGCTCAATTCTTATAGCGTTGTGCCGCGCTATTGCGAGAGAGATTCGGCCCCAGCGCACCGCGCGCCGCGACGAACGCCTGCCAGTCGGCAGCATCGGGCAGCGAGGGGATGGTGACCAGCTCACCCTGATCGAAGCCAGCCAGCGCCGCGTCCACCATTTCACCCACTTCCATGATCATCTCGGCCGGCAGCTTGCTCCCGTCGATACCGCTACGTTCCCAGATCTCCGTGCGCGTCACCCCCGGCAGCACCGCCTGGATCTGGACGCCCTTGGCCGCAACCTCGCCATGCAGGGTCTGCGTCAGGCTCAACACATAGGCCTTCGAGGCGCTGTACACGGCGTTGAACATCTCCGGAGCCAGCGCCACCACCGAGGCAATATTGACGATGGCCCCGCGACCGGCAGCCGAGAATTGAGCCGCAGCCACCGCAGCAAGACGAGTCAGCGCCACCACATTGAGCTGAATCAGCCGCTCGGCCTGTTCCAGATCGGCCTCGGCCAGGGTGCCGTTGCTGGCAACACCGGCGTTGTTCACCAGCAAGCGGATCTCGGCATCAGTGCGCAACCGGTCTTCCACTGTCTGCAGGTCGGCCTTGCTGGTCAGGTCGGCCTTGAGCACGTCTACCTTGACCCCGTACTTCGCGCCCAGGCTTGCGGCCATCTCCTGCAGGCGCGCCAGATCGCGCGCCACCAGCAGCAGATCGTAACCACGACGCGCCAGGCGCTCGGCGTAGGTTGCCCCGATTCCAGAAGAAGCGCCGGTGATCAGCGCCTTGCCGTATTTGCTCATGGTGGTTCTCCGCGATTGATTGAATGACGAGCGCAATATTATATGACAAGCATAATTAAACAACCTTGAAAGCTCTATGACATCGATAGAGGAATCACTGCAGGTATAGCTGAACTGGCGTACCAGTCAGCAGGTAATGAGCCCGGACAACATCTGCCAGGGGCCGGAGCATCTAGCCCTGGGCAGCGCGCTCGGGCGAGGCATCCTCGAAACGGTCGACCGTGCGCAGGCTGCGGAAGCCCCACATCCAGCCACCGACCACGCCCAGCGTGCACAGACTGCCAATCAGCGCTGCCGGCACAGCGCCGAACCAGGCGGCGCTGCTGCCGGCGCGGAACTCGCCCAGCTCGTTGGACGAGCCGATGAACAGCATGTTCACCGCATTGACCCGCCCACGCATGGCGTCCGGGGTGGAGAACTGCACCAGCGAGGAGCGGATGTACATGCTCACCATGTCCGCCCCACCCGCCACCAGCAGCGCGGCGAAGGATAGCCAGAACAGGCTGGACAGCGAAAACACCAGATTGGCCAGACCGAACACGGCCACCGCGACAAACATGCTCATGCCCACATGACGGTTGAACGGCCGCAGGCTCAGGTAGAAGCCCACCAGCACTTCGCCGATGGCCATGGCGCTACGCAGGATGCCCAGCCCGGTCGGCCCGACCTGCAGCACCTCCTGGGCATAGATAGGCAACAACGCCACCACGCCGCCGAGCAGCACGGCAAACAGATCCAGGGAAATGGTGCCGAGAATGATCGGGCGCGAACGAATGAAATGGATACCAGCGGTGAAGCGCTGCCAGGCGGTGGACTCCAGTACCTGGCGCGCCTCGGCAAAGCGCACCTTGACCAGCGCCAGCATCAACACCCCACCAAGGAAGCAGCCCAGGCACACCGCATAGGTCAGCCCGCCGCCACCCAGGGCATACAGACCGCCGCCCAGTACCGGGCCGGAAATGGTCGAAGCGCGCACTATCATGCTGTTGGCCGCGATGGCCGGCGCCAGCCGCTCGCGTGGCACGATCTGCGGCAACAGGCTGGACAGCGCCGGCCCGGTGAACGCCCGGGCGCAGCCATAGAACACCAGCACCAGATAGAAGGCATTGACCGGCCCGTTGCTGACCGACAGCCACAGCAATGCCGCCGCGCACAGCGCCTCCACGCCCCAGCTCAGGGCCAGGATCAGCTTGCGGTCATAGCGATCGATCAGATCCCCTGCCGGCATCAACAGCAACAGCATGGGGATGAACTGCGCCAGGCCGACATAGGCCAGGGCCATGGGATCTCGGGTCAGGTCATAGACCTGCCAGGCCACCACCACGGCGAGGATCTGTACGGCAAACATGGCCAGTACGCGACTGACGAGAAACGGCAGGAAGCCGGGTTGACGATAAACGGACTGTTCGGCGAGCACGACGGTGGCCTTGTACTGCGGGCTGGGCGGAAGGCCGAACAATTTACTGGAGGCAAAGCTGTCCAGGCAAACAACTTCCAGAATCGGAGTTTGCCTGATCGGCACAGGCGGTTAACCTCTCGGCAGGGACAATGGAGCATGTTCATGCAAGAGATGGCACACCCCAGCCACCGCACCAACAGCCGCCGGACGATGCAGCTGCTCGGCCTGACAAGCGCGCTGCTGTTTATCAGCCTGTTCATCCTGCAGGACTGGCTGAAGACAAACTCGCTGTTCAATACCTGGCTTCTGGTCTGTATGGCCTGTTTCCTGGGCTTCGGCCTGGTCGGTATAGGTCGCGAGCATCTCGGGCGCTGCCCAGGCTGCAGACGACTGATCCATGCCTCATTCTTCTCCCAGACAGAGGGCGAGCCAATCAGGCTGCCCTGCCCGCGCTGCCAGGTGACCTGGAATATCGGCATCATCAGCCGCTCTGGCGACTAGGCCGGTAGCCACAGCAATCGATACAAACTCGCGGCAATAAGCACACAAAGTGAAGGCATAATGCCGCCACTGTCATGAATCGCATGGAGCGCCGCCGTTGTTTGTCCTGCTATTGCCACTGACTGCTCTTGTTGCAGTGGTCGTCTCGGTTCTGTTCTACCGCCGCCTGCGACAGCAGCGACTCTTGCTGGAGCACCTCGAGGAAGGCGTCGTGCGGCTCTGCACGAACGGCCGCATACGGGAGCACAACCCGGCCGCGAAAACCCTGCTTGGCGGCGCCGAGGCGGACCTGCGCGGCCGCCCGCTACGCGACTGGCTGCCGGAGCTGAGCGCGGATGCCACGCAGTCGGTCTCGCTGCACGGCAGCGACGGCCGGCAACGCACGCTGCGCATCTGCCGCATACCGGCAGCCTTTGGCAGCGGTGAACTCCTGCTTCTACAACCCCTGACCGCGGTTGCAGAGCGCGAACGCTTCCAGCGCAGCCAGTATTTCGCCCGCATTGGCACCTGGGACTGGGATATCGACACCGAACGCCTGTACTGGTCCGAAGCCATCTACGGCATGTTCGGCTATCAGGTCGGCGAGGTGACGCCGTCCTATGAATTGTTCTGCGCCAGCGTGCATCCGGACGACCGCGAGCAGGTCAGGGCCGGCGAGCTGCGCTGCATCGAGACAGGCGAGAACCACGACGAGGAATACCGCGTGATCTGGCCGGATGGCAGCGTGCGCTGGCTGCGCGAAACCGGCAACGTGATCAAGGACGCGCACGGCACGCCGCTGAAGATGATGGGTGTGGTCCGCGATATCACCGAGGAAAAGGCCAGTGCCAGCCAGCTGCACAAGCTGGCCCATCACGACCCGCTGACCGGCCTGTGCAACCGCCTGCGCTTCGAGCAGGACCTGCGCGACACGCTGGCAAGAGCGCACCGGAGTGGCACGCGCGTGGCCCTGGTGTTCATCGATCTGAACGGTTTCAAGGCCATCAACGACCGCCTCGGCCACGCTGCGGGTGATCAGGTGCTGGTCACGCTCGCCAAACGCCTGCAACAGGCATTGCGCGACTCCGATATCGTGGCCAGGCTGGGCGGCGACGAGTTCGTCGTAGTAATGGAAGGGCTATCCACCCAGCGCGAACCGCAGGATGAGGCGGCGGCCATTGCCGCCAAGCTGCTGGCAGCACTGATTCCACCCATCGAGCTGGCCCAGGGCCGCCAGCAGGTCGGTGCCAGCCTGGGTATCGCCCTGTTTCCGGAGCACGGCGCCAGTGTCGATCGCCTGCTGCACTGCGCCGATCAGGCCATGTACGAGGCCAAGCGCAGTGGCGACAACCAGTACCGCCTGGGCCAGGCACCGCGCGCGATGGAGCGCGACGCCTCAGACTGAGCGACGCACAATCTTGATCGAGTATTCCATCTGCGGCTTGCGCGTCACGCTGGCCGCGCGCCGGGTGACCGTGTCCAGCGTGATGTTCCAGAAGCCGCTGCTGGGTACCGTGATTCTCGCCGGGAACCGGTCGAAGGCACCGCCGTGGTAGGTATGCCGGCCGCCATTCTTGAAACTGCGGAAATTGGCGTCGTTCATCAGGCGGATATTGCAGGGCTGCGAGCTGTGGATGACGACGATGTCGTCTTCATTGAGCTGCTCGCGCTGGTGAATGAATTTCATGCTGTGTAGTCCTGGGCGTGAAGCGAAGCGCGCGACGATAACACGAGCGCCGGCAACTGGCGCCTCGCCGCGATGACGGGCCGACGCGCTGCTACGCTGGTGAGCGAGACGCGGCCATGAGCAATGCGGCTTCAGATCACCGAAATCACCGCCCCATGAAGCAAGGAGCTGAGCATGATCCCATCGCGTATTTTCACCCTGTCACTGGCCGCCACGCTGCTGCTCGGCTGCCAAAGCAATGGCGACGACCAGCTGGAAACCGAGTACGACCGCACGGAAGCCTTCACCGAGGGGGTGCCCGGCGGCGCGGTGATCGAAACGGAGGAGCTGCTGGCCAGCGTCAGCGCAGTCGACCCGGCCAAGCGCAGCTTCACCCTCAAGGATCGCAGCGGCAACAGCCGCACCTTCCACGCGCCACCCGAGATGCAGAACTTCGACCAGCTCAAGGTCGGTGACCGGGTCCGGGCCAAGGTCGCGCTGGAGCGCATCGTCTACCTGCGCCAACCCAATGAAGCCGCCAGCGACGGTGCGGCAGGCCTGCTGGCCACCGCGCCGCAGAACAGCAAGCCGGGCATGCTGGCCGCCGAGACCATCGAAGTCACGGCCGTGATCAAAGGTATGGACACCACCTTGCGCACCGCCACCCTGCAGCTTGCCGACGGCAGCGAGCGCACCGTCAAGGTTCGCCCGGATGTCGAGATGAAAACCGATTACCTCGGCCGCATCGTGGTAATACGCATGACCTCCGCTGTCGCCATCAGCGTCGAACCGCAGTAACCCTCGACTCAGGAGGGCCACCACCCGCCGGAGCGCTCTACGCATAGCCCCAGGCGCGGTGATAGCATGCGCGCCCCATGCGTATCTCCGAGATCTATCAACGCCTCGCCGACCTCGGCGCCCTGCCCGCCCACAGTGGCCGGGTGGTTCGCGCCTGGCTGCAGGGCAAGCCGCTCAACGCCGGTACCCGGCGCCAGCACACCGAGCACTTCCTGCCGCTGTCCGTGCGCAATGGCCTGCCACAGCTGAGCGATGACCTCGACAACCTGGCCAAGGTGCACTCCGAGCATCCGGCCGCCGACGGCTCGATTCGCCTGCTGGTCAGGCTCGGCGACGGCCAGATGGTCGAGAGCGTGCTGCTGCCGCGCGGCGGTCTGTGCGTGTCCAGCCAGGTCGGCTGCGCCGTGGGCTGCGTATTCTGCATGACCGGCAAGAGCGGCCTGCTGCGCCAGGTCAGCAGCGCCGAGATCGTCGCCCAGGTGGCGCTCGCCCGGCGCTACCGGCCGGTGAAGAAGGTGGTGTTCATGGGCATGGGCGAGCCGGCGCACAACCTGGACAACGTGCTGGAAGCCATCGACCTGCTCGGCACCGACGGCGGCATCGGCCACAAGAACCTGGTGTTCTCCACCGTCGGCGACCCACGGGTATTCGAGCGCCTGCCGCAGCAGCGGGTGCGCCCGGCCCTGGCGCTGTCGCTGCACAGCACCGACGCCGCCCTGCGCGAGCGTCTACTGCCCAAGGCGCCGAAGATCAGCCCGGACGAGTTGATGGAACTGGGCGAGACCTACGCCCGCACCATTGGCTACCCGATCCAGTACCAGTGGACCCTGCTCAAGGGCATCAACGACAGCCAGGCTGAAATGGACGGCATCCTGCGCCTGTTCCAGGGCAAGTACGCGGTGCTCAACCTGATTCCCTACAACAGCCTGGAGCTGGACGACTACCAGCGCCCGGACGGCGAGCGCATCGTGCAGATGGTGCGCTACCTGCACAGCCGTGGCGTGCTGACCAAGGTACGCAACAGCGCCGGCCAGGATATCGACGGTGGCTGCGGCCAGTTGCGCGCCCGCGCCGTGGATGTGGTCAATACCAGTCGCCTGCAGCGCCCCGCTCGCGGATGAACGGCCACCTCCGCTAGGCTTGGCAGACCTCGCGCAAGGGAATCGCCATCATGCCCGCCAAAACCTACCTGTTGTTGCTGCTCGCCCTCAGTCTGCCCGGCCTGGGCAACGCCGGGCCCCTGCGCGACCTGCTCAAGGAGCGGGTCACGCTGCCCAGCGGCAGTGAGGTGCGTCGCGACCTGCCCTACGGCGCACATCCGCGCCAGCGCTATGACCTCTACCTGCCAGCGGCGCCACGCAACGCACCGATCATCTTCATGGTCCATGGCGGCGGCTGGCATACCGGCGACAAGGCCATGGCCGCGGTGGTCGACAACAAGGTCGCGCACTGGCTGGCCCGCGGCTATACGCTGGTTTCAAGCAACTACCGTCTGCTGCCCGAGGCCAACCCACTCGAGCAGGTCCGCGATGTCGCCAGCGCCTTCGCCGAAGTGCAGCGCCAGGCACCGGGCTGGGGTGGCGACCCGGCGCGCATGGTGCTGATGGGCCACTCGGCCGGCGCCCACCTGGTCAGCCTGCTGGCCAGCGACCCCGCGCTGGCGCGCGGCATCGACACGCCCTGGCTGGGCACAGTCGCGCTGGACAGCGCCGCCTTCGACGTACCGCGCATCATGAACCAGCGGCACTTTGCCCTGTACGACGATGCCTTCGGCAAGGACCAGGCCCTCTGGCAGGCCGCCTCTCCGCTGCTGCGACTACAACGCGGCGCCCGGCCCTTTCTCGCGGTGTGTTCGACCCGCCGCGCCGAAGCCTGCGCCCAGGCCGACGCCTTCGCCAGCAAGGCTGCCGGGCTGGGCGTGCAGGTCAGCGTACTGCGCCAGGACCTGTCGCACCGGCAGATCAACCAGATGCTCGGCGAGGCTCCCGACTACACCGCCGCAGTGGACGCCTTCCTCGCCCGCCAAGGCCTGCCCTGAGCCGTGCTACCCTCGCCCGCTTTATCAGACAGCCACCCGTCCATGCACAACCTCGAACAATTGCGCCGCGGCGAGCTGCGCGGTATCACCCGCCTGAGCCTGAGTGCCGACCTGAGCGAGTTCCCACGGGAAATCTTCGACCTGGCCGACAGCCTGGAAGTGCTCGACCTCAGCGGCAACCGCCTGACCAGCCTGCCCCACGACCTGCCACGGCTGCACAAGCTCAAGGTGCTGTTCTGCTCGAACAACCCCTTCACCACGCTGCCCGAAGTGTTGGGCGACTGCCCGCAACTGGAGATGGTCGGCTTCAAGGCCAACCACCTCGAACAGGTGCCCGCCGCAGCGCTGCCGCCGGCCCTGCGCTGGCTGATCCTGACCGACAACCGCATCGCCTCGCTGCCCGCCAGCCTGGGCCAACGACCACGTCTGCAGAAGCTGATGCTGGCCGGCAACCGCCTGACGGCGCTGCCGGAAAGCATGGCCGAGCTGGGCAACCTGGAACTGCTGCGCATCGCCGCCAACCGTATCGAAAGCCTGCCCGACTGGCTGCTGCAGCTGCCGCGCCTGGCCTGGCTGGCGTTCGCCGGCAATCCGGGCAGCGACCACGCCGAGGCAGCTGCGCTGCGCACACATCCACAAGCACCCATTGCGCGTGACGAACTGATCCTGGGTGAGCTGCTGGGCCAGGGCGCCAGCGGGCTGATCCACCGTGCGCAGTGGAATACCCGCGAGGTGGCGGTCAAGCTGTTCAAGGGACAGATGACCAGCGATGGCCTGCCCCACAGCGAAATGGCCGCCTGCCTCGCCGCCGGGCGTCACCCACAGCTGCTGCCGGTGATTGCCCCGCTGCAAACCGCAACCGGGCAACCGGATGGCCTGCTTCTGGAGCTGCTAGACCCGCGCTTTCACGTGCTCGCCGGGCCGCCCTCGCTGAACAGCTGCACCCGCGACTGCTACGCACCGCAGCAACGCTTCAGCGCCGAACAGGTGCTCGCCCTCGCGCAGGGTGTAGCCAGTGCCCTGGCTCACCTGCATGCCCAAGGCATCCTGCATGGCGATATCTACGCACACAATCTGCTGGTCGACGGCCACGACTGCCGCCTCAGCGATTTCGGCGCCGCGTCCTTCTTCCTCCCCGGCAGTGGCCAGGGCGCTTCCCTGCAACGCCTGGAGAGCCGGGCCTTCGGTATCCTTCTGGCAGAGCTGCTACAGCGTTGCGACACACCACCCGCACGGCTGAGCACACTGGCCGAGGCGTGCCAACAGGTCGATGTAGAACAGCGCCCGAACTTCACCGAACTGGCGGAGGCACTGGCATGAAGCGTCACGTCGGCGTCATCCGCCCGTAATCGCATAGCCACAAGGGGCTGTCAGGCTGGGGCTTTACCTCCGCCAAGGACAGCCTCCATGCGCCTGACCCGCCTCACCGCCACCCTTGCCCTGACCAGCCTGATCGGCACGCCGTTGCTGGCCGATGCCAAGCCCAAGCCCGACTCGCTCACCTTCACGGCGATCGGCACCTACCGCACCGGCCTGTTCGAACAAAGCGCGGCCGAGATCGTCGCCCACGACGCCAAGACCCAGCGTCTGTTCGTGGTCAACGCCGCCAGCGGTAAGATCGATGTACTGGATATTCGTACCCCGAGCCAGCCGGCCCTGCTGTTCAGCATCGACCTGTCGGCCTACGGCAGCACGGTCAACAGTGTCGCCGTGCACCATGGCCTGGTCGCCGCCGCCGTGCAGAATGCGGTCAAGACCGAGCCGGGCCAAGTGGTGCTGCTCAATGCCAACGGCCAGGCGCTGAGCGCGGTGACTGTCGGCGCACTGCCGGACATGCTCACCTTCACCCCGGACGGCCGACGCATCTTGGTAGCCAACGAGGGCGAGCCGAGCGACGACTACCTGATCGACCCCGAAGGTTCGGTCAGCATCATCGACCTGCCTCGCCGCCCGCAACAACTGAGCCAGCGCAACGTACGCACCGCCCACTTCCGTGCGTTCAGCCGCGAGCGCCTGGATCCTTCGGTGCGAATATTCGGCCCCAATGCCAGCGTGGCCCAGGACCTGGAGCCGGAATACATCACGCCGAGCAGCGATGGCCGTCGCGCCTGGGTAACCCTGCAGGAAAACAATGCCATCGCCGAGGTCGACGTCTCGACTGCCCGCGTGGTGGCCATACGTGGCCTGGGCTACAAGGACCACAGCCTGAGCGGCAACGAGCTGGATGCCAGCGACAAGGACAACGCGGTGAACATCCGCAACTGGCCGGTACGCGGCCTGTACCAGCCAGATGCCATCAGCAGCTTCCGCTACCGCGGCCGCACCTACCTGGTCACCGCCAACGAGGGTGACTCCCGTGACTATCCCGGCTATAGCGAAGAGACCCGACTCGGCAATTCGGCGTACCTGCTGGACCCGATCAAGTTCCCCGATGCGGCCAGCCTCAAGCAGAACGCCAATCTCGGCCGACTGACTGTGAGCAAAGCCAGCGGACTGAACCCGCAGACCGGTACCTACGAGGCGATCTACGCTTTCGGCGCGCGTTCCTTCTCGGTGTGGAGCAGCGATGGTCGCCAGGTCTACGACAGTGGTGCCGACTTCGAGCGGATCAGCGCCGAGCGTATGCCGGCCCTGTTCAACAGCAACCACAAGGAGAACAGCCCGGACGGTCGCAGCGATGACAAAGGCCCGGAACCGGAGGGCGTTACCCTGGCCAAGCTGTGGGGCAAGCCCTACGCCTTCATCGGTCTGGAGCGCCTGAGCGCGGTGATGGTTTACGACATGAGCCGACCGCAAACGCCGCGCTTCGTCGAATTGGTCAGCAACCGCAACGCCAGCGTACAGCCCCCTGCCGCAGAGGCCGGCGACCTGGGTCCGGAAGGCGTGCTGGTGATCAGTGCGCAGGACAGCCCGATCCGCGGCGTGCCGATGCTGGTGGTCGGCAACGAGGTCAGCGGCACCACCACCCTGTATCGCATCGACCGCCGCTGAACCATAGCCCCGGGGGACGCCCCCGGGGCTTGTCAGCGCCCCTGCCATTCCGCTGCTGACGCCCTGAACAAAGATTGCCGCTGGATCTAGAGTGCCCCATCAGGGCAGGCTGATAGCCTCATCGGCACTCGCCAGCCAGTCGCCCAGAGTACGCGGGCGCTGCACGCCAAAGCCCTGCACATAGTCAACGCCCAATTCCAGCAAACGCGTGCGAATGCTCGGGGTTTCCACATACTCGGCGATGGTGCGGCGGCCGAGGGCATGGGCGATCTCGTTGATCGAACGGACCATCGCCAGGTCACCCGAGGAATGCTCGATTTCCTTGACGAAGCTGCCGTCGATCTTCACGTAGTCCACCGGCAGGCGCTTGAGGTAGTCGTAGCTGGAAAAGCCTACGCCGAAGTCGTCGATGGAAAAGGTGCAACCGGCACGCTGCAGGTGGCGCACCAGGTCGGCGGTCTTGGCCAGGTTGGCCACCGCTGCGGTCTCGGTCAGCTCGAAGCAGATATGCCGCGGGTCCACCGCGTAGCGCTCGAACAGGCTCTCGATGAAACCCAGCAGCTTGTCGTCGTTGAGGCTGCTGCCGGACAGGTTGATCGACAGCCCGGTGCTGTGCTCCCACACCTGCGGGCAGCGCTCCAGCTCGCTGAAGATGCGCCGCAGCACCCAGCGATCGACCTTGGTCATGCGGCTGTAGCGCTCGGCCGCGGCGATGAAGTCCTGCAGCAGCAGTTCGTTCTGCATCACCAGTAGCAACTCGTAGTGCGGCATTTCCTCCGCATCGGGGTCGGTCGGGGCGATCTGCTGCACCCGCAGCGACAGGTCCTCGCGCTCGACGATGTCATCCACCCGCGCGGCGATGGCCAGCAGCCCGGTGCGCGCCTCGTCGGCTTCGTGGTCGAAACAGTGCACCCGGTTGCGCCCGCTCTCCTTGGCCACGTTGCAGGCGGCGTGCAGGTCGCACAGCAGGTTGGCCACATCGTGACGCGCGGCGGCCTCGACCACGCCGGCGCTCAGGGTCAGGCCGTGGCGGTGACCTTCCCAGGCAAAGCCCTGTGCCTCGACAGCCGCACAGATGGCTTCGGCACGCGCCACCGCGTTCGCCTCAGTGCAAGCGGGCAATACGGCGGCGAACTCCACGCCGCCCAGGCGCGCCAACTGGCTGTCGGCCGGCAAGTGCTCGGCCAGCGCAGCGGCCACCTGGCGCAGGCAGGCGTCGCCGGCCACCGGCCCGGCATGGCTATTGATCAGGCTGAACTGATCGATGTGCAGCATCAGGAAAGACACCGGAGCGCTGGTGGACAGGGCCTGTGCCACCACCCCGTCGAAACTGCTGCGGTTGAGCAGCCCGGTCAGTTCATCGTGGCTACGTGCATGGGCGATCTCCCGGTACAGGCGCCCGACCATGTCCTGCAGGGTGCGCTGAATCAGGCTGTCGCCGCCGGTCGCAGCCTCGCCGGGCATCAGCCTGCCTTCGGCCAGCAGATCGACCATCTGCGCCCGGCTGTGGCTGCCGGCCTCGCGGCCCTGGGCATCGACCAGCACGTAATGATCCATCTGCGGGTTGCGCCAGATCAGTTGCAACGCCTGGCCGTCGCTGTCATGCAGCCAGTCGCCCTCCTTCAGCGCGTCCAGGCGCTCCAGCCAGCGCTGCTGCTCGGCAGGCACGCTGGCAGGCGCCGGTGGCGCCGGTGGGCGCGGCACGTACTCCACCGCCTCCTCGCCCAGCAACTGGCGGCGTAACTGACCCAGCACCGGGGCATGCTGGAAATGCCCGACGGCGAACTCGTCCATGCGCCGTTTGAGGATCTGCAACAGGTGATCGACATCGAAGGTCCGCGCCACCTGGTCGGTGCCGTCCTGCTCCGTATCGCCTTCCTGCAGGCGCTTGGCCAGCAGGCTGGTCAGGGCCAGGTCGACGCGCCAGGAGTAGTCCTCGCCGCCCAGGCGAATCAACTCGTTGACCAGCAGATCGCGCCAGCCGGCATCCATCCAGTCGAGCAGCAGCTTGGGCACCTGTTCGCCGACCAGCCCGGCAACCGCAGCGGACACATCGTTGCGCGCCTGCTGCAGGATGTCGTGGCCGCGGTGCTGCTGCATCACCCGCTCGGCGGCGTGGCGATAGGCACGCTGTTGCTGCTGCAGCAGCTCGTCGAGCTCGGCATCGTGAGCGGTAAACGCCTCGGGGGCCGCCACCATGTGCTCGATCACCGTTTCCAGACGGTGCTCCAGGGCCTTGTTCGGCGGCTCGCAGTGATCACACAGGCGCAGTACCCGGTCGAGCGTGGCGCGTACCGGATGACTGCTATCGGCGATGGCCGCCGGTTCGCGCAGGGCCGACTCCAGTACCGGCAGCAGCAGACGCTGGAGGGCCGGTTTCAGCCCTGGTGCCACTCGCGCCTCCTGCGCCAGGGCCTGGAACACCTCACCGACCAGTTGGGTGTCTTCGCGCTGACGCGGACTCAGCTGGCAACCCTGGCCCTCGAACTGCTCGAGCAGCTGTCGGGGCGTCCAGCCCAGGCTTGGCGCCTGCTGCCGGTAGAGCGCCGACAGGGCCTCGCCGAACGGCACCTCCTGCGCCGGGGCTGGCATCGAACTGGCGGGCGCAGTGGTCGGTGCGCTGGCACCGTGCAGGTTACGCACGGCCCGCCAGGTGGCATCTCCGGGCAGCTCGCGACTGGCCAACGGGCTACGCCGCCCCAGTAGCGGGCCCTCGGGCTCAGGCAGCGGGGTGATGCGATGGCGGTCGAACTGCGCCACCAGTTCCTGAAAGTAGAGCTGCAGGCTATCGCCCAGTACCTGCGCGGCCTGTTCAAGGAACAGAGTGCGCACGGCTTCCGGCTGGTCGCGCAGACGCAGACCGGCCTGCACCTGACGCAGCAGAAACTCCAGGGAAAGCGGATGGTCGGCATCCACCTGGTGCTGACCGCCAAGCCGGTTGAGGCAACCGCAGGCGCGCCACTCCAGGGTGCCCAGGGACTCGCGCAGCATGCGGACCAGGCGCCGGGCGAGAAGCATGTCCTCGACCTCGGTGTCGTCCACCAGGCTCCATTCATCGTGCTCGCTGGCCTGGGTCGGCTGCGCCGCGCTGCACTGCGGCAGGTAGCGGCAGATGGTGGCGCAGACGCTGGCCTGCAGCCACTCCCCTTGCCTGGCGCACAGCCGCTGGAACTCGTCGCAGGCTTGCGCCTCCAGATTGGAGTGCGCTCGCAGGCGCTGCTCGGCCAGCGCCAGTTCGAGTGATCGCAGCAGTTCGCGCAGGGCCTCGGGCACACGCTCACGCACCACGGCAGTAAGCGCCTCGACGAGTCCGCTGGGAAACTGGATGACCATCGAACATGCCTCCTGCATGTCGCTGTATTCCAGCCATGACTATAGACGCTGTCCGCGCAGCCAGAAGACAGAAGGCCCGCTTGCGCGGGCCTTCTGTGGGTGAATCGAACGGTCTCAGGTACCGCTCTTGACCTTGGTCCAGATGCGCGTGCGCACCCGGTCGATCTTCAGCGGCATGGCTTCCAGGGCATAGAGCTTGCCCATGATCGCCTCCGGCGGGTAAACGGTGGGGTCGTTCTTCAGCTTGGGGTCGACCAGGTTGTCGGCCTTGGCGTTGCCGTTGGCGTAGTGCACATGGTTGCTGATGTCGGCCATCACCTGCGGTTGCAGCAGGTAGTTCATGAAAGCGTAGCCAGCCTCCTCGTTCGGGGCATCGACCGGCATGGAGACCATGTCGAACCAGATCGGCGCGCCTTCCTTGGGAATCACGTACTCGATTTTCACCCCGTTGGCGGCTTCGTCGGCACGGCTGCCGGCCTGCATGATGTCGCCGGAGAAACCGACTGCCACACAGATGTCGCCGTTGGCCAGGTCGCCCACGTACTTGGAGGAATGGAAGTAGCTGACGTTCTTGCGCATCTCCATCAGCAAGGCCTCGGCCTTCTTGTAGTCATCCAGGTTCTGGCTGTGGTGCGGCAGGCCCAGGTAATGCAGGGCCATCGGCAGCAGCTCCGGGCCGTTGTCGAGGATGGCCACACCACACTTGGCCAGCTTCTGCAGGTTTTCCGGCTTGAAGATCAGGTCCCAGGAATCGACAGCCACGCCTTCGCCGAGCACCGCCTTGACCTTGTCGACGTTGTAGCCGATGCCGGTGCTGCCCCACAGGTACGGGAAGCCGTGCTGGTTACCCGGATCGTTGGTTTCCAGTGCCTTCATCAGCACCGGATTGAGGTTGTCCCAGCCGGGCAGCTTGCTGCGGTCGAGCTGCTTCAGGGCGCCGCCCTGGATCTGCCGGGCCATGAAGTGGTTGGAGGGGAACACCACGTCGTAGCCCGAACGCCCGGCCATCAGCTTGGCATCGAGGGTCTCGTTGCTGTCGTAGACGTCGTAATGAGCCTTCTGGCCGCTGGCCTTCTCGAAGTTCTTCAGGGTGTCCGGGGCGATGTAGTCGGTCCAGTTGTAGATGCGCACGCCATCGGCGGCCTGGCTGGCGGATGCGATCAGCATCAGCGGGAGGAGTTTCTTCAGCATGCTTTACCTCATTGATTGTTCTTGTAGGCAGATATGAAGGGGGGGCTCAATAGATCAGTACGTAGGTCTTACGCACCGTTTCTTGTATGTCCCAGATGCCGGTGGTGTTGGCCGGCATCATCAGCGCGTCGCCGGCCTTGATCTCCATCGGCTCACCGCCGTCCGGGGTGAAGGTGCAGCGCCCGGCGATGAAGTGGCAGAACTCCTGGTGCACGATCTGCCGGCGCCAGCGCCCCGGGGTGCATTCCCAGACGCCAGCCTCGACGCCGTCGTCGCGCTCGACGCTGGTGGTCGACGCCACAGCCACCGGCTCGCCGAGCGGAACGGCGACCGGGTTGGACTCTTCCAGCACCAGGCTGGCGGTGTTCTTGAAGTGGTTGATGGTCATGACGTTCTCTCCAAAAAAATCGCGCGGTCAGCGCATGAAGCCTTCCATGAAGCCCGCCACCTGCTGCGCCAACCGCCGGCGCCAGGGAGCGCTGTGCGGGTTGGCCAGAACCCGGTCTTCATGGACAAAACTGCGGATGATGGCGTTGTAGCCCAGCCAGCGGCAGGGTTCGGGTTCCCAGCCACGCAGCTGCTTCAGGTTGCTGTCGCTCAACACCCAGGGCTGGCGGGTCAGCTCGGTTTCGCGGCCGAGAATCAGGTCGGCCAGCGTGCGCCCGCCCAGGTTGCTGGCGCCGACACCCTCGCCGCCGTAGCCGCCGGACAGGGCAATGCCGTTCTTGCGGTCGCGCAACATGTGCAGGTGGAAGTTGCGCGACATGCCCAGGTTGCCGCCCCAGGCGTGGCTCAGGCGGACGTTGCGCAGCTGCGGGAACAGCTCGCCGAACAGGTAGCGACGTAGCTCGCGCTCGTCCATGGACAGGTTGAAGTCGGCCCGCAGCTGGCCGCCGAAGCGATAACCGCCGCGCGCGCCAAACACCAGGCGATCGTCCGCACTGCGCTGGGCATAGGTGACCTGGCGGCTGGACTCGCTGAACGCCTGGCCACGGTCCAGGCCGATCTGCGCCCAGACATCCTCCGGTAACGGCTCGGTGGCCACCAGCAGGCTTTGTACCGGCAACTGATAGCGCCCCAGCGGCGGCAGACTGGCGGCATAGCCTTCGACGGCCGGCACCACCCAATCGGCACGCACATGGCCTTGCGCGGTGCGCACCTGCCCGGGCTGCCAGTCGATCACCCGGCTCTGCTCGTAGATTTCCACGCCCAGCGCCTCGACGGCGCGGGCCAGACCACGCACCAGCTTGGCCGGCTGGATGGTCGCGCAGTGCGGGGTGTAGATGGCGCCATAGGCATTGCTCAGGCGCAGCTGCTGGGCCAACTCGTCGGCGCTCAGCCAGCGATAGTCCTGCTCACTCAAACCGTCGGCATGCAACTCGCGCAGCCATTCGCGTTGACGCACTTCCTGCTCCGGGTAACGCGCCGCGCAATACAGCACGCCGCCCTTGCGGTAGTCGCAGTCGATGCCTTCGCGCTGCAGCACCGCGCCAACCTCATCGGGGATACCGTGCAACAGATCGAAGCCCGCCTTGCGCTGCTCCGCCGGCAGGCCACCGAGCAGGCGATCCTCTCCGAGGATATTGCCCATCAGCCAGCCACCATTGCGCCCGGAGGCGCCGAAGCCGGCAGTCTCGGCCTCCAGCACCACCACCCGCAGCTGCGGTGCCTGGCGCTTGAGGTAGTAGGCGGTCCACAGCCCGGTGTAACCGGCGCCGATGATTGCCACATCGGCCTGCAGTTCGGCCTGCAAACTCGGGCGGGCCTGCAGCGGCTCGTCGAGCTGGTCCATCCACAGGCTGATGTTGCGCCAGGAAGTCATCGGGGTGTCTCCGCCAATCAATCGATGGCGCAGACTAGTCAGCCGACTCAGGCTTTGTCTTGCGTGCGGGCCCGCGAGGAAATTTGCTTGAGGTAAGCCTTGGGCGTCATGCCCATGCGCTCGCGAAAGCATTTGTAGAAGGCCGACAGCGAATTGAAGCCGGCGGCAAAGGCCAGCTCATCGATACGACCGGAGTCACTGCCGGCTTCCAGGCCATCGAGCAGATGCTGCAGGCGCGCCTGATTGACGTAGCGATAGAAGCTCTGCCCCAGCACCTGGTTGAGCAGATGGGAAATCTGGTTGCGGCTGTAGCCGGTGGCGGCGGCCACCTGCTGCAGATCCAGCTCCGGGTCGAGGAAGGGTCTGTGCTTGTGGAAGTAGTCCTGCAGATCCTGCGCCAGCAGGCTCAGCTGGCGCGCGGACAGGCCCAGGCGGCTGGTCGCTGGCCGTGGCGAACCACGCCCCTCAGCACTCCCTGGGGCCTCCCGCACCAGCGTCGCGTATTCGTTGATGCGCCAGATCAGGCCCTCACGTACGGTGATCGACTCGCCGGTACGAAACGCCACCAGCCCCTCACCGCCAAGCACCCGCGTCTGGTACTGGATAAACGCGGTGTGGCCGTCGATACGAATTCGGTCGACATGCTCCAACAGCTCGCCGGGACGCCGCGGCAGGTTGTTCTCCACATACTCACGCAACTCGCCCAGGCGCATGCAGCGCTGCTGGAAGAAGTCGTTGTACTCGATATCCGGGTGATACAGCGCCAGCACCGCTTCCAGGTCACGATGCTTCCAGCTCAGGTGGTAGCGCAGGATGGTCTCGCGGGTGCGCTCGGTCTGCGCCGCGTCGTCGGGGAAGTCGCTGTCGTGCATACGGGTATGGGCCAGGGAGAACGCCGCCAGCTTGCCCGAGTCGTCGTTCCTGCTCAATGCCGCTAACCGGCGTAAAGCCGGGCGCCGCCGGGATGTGCCAGCACGGTCGACGGGCTCATGCCGATGATGGTGCGAAAGGTATGGCTGAAATGCGCCGAATCGGTGAAACCGGCAGCCACCGCCGCATCGGTGAGGCTCATGCCGCGCGCCACGCCGACGCTGGTGACGAACAGGCGGTGCCACTGGCGGTAGCGACGGATGGGGATGCCGATCTTCTGGCGGAACAGCTGGGTCAGGCGTGGCACCGAGAGGCCGACCTGCTCGGCGAGAAAGGCGATGGACTGGTTGCATGCCACATCCGCCTTGATCAGCTCCACGGCGCGGACGATGCGCGGGTCGCAGGCAAAGCCGACAGGAGTCTGCTGCTGCGGATTGATCAACTGCTCCAGCCAGTCCCAGACCACCTGCGGTTCGGCACAGCTGCGGTGCAGCGCATCGAAGCGCGCGATGCAGGCACCCTCGTCGTCCAGAGCGAAGCGCACACCGCCGCACTCGCTGGCCATGCGCGGCGCCAGCAGGGCGTGATCCTCGCCGAATACGTCCAGGTAACAGATCGCCACCCGCGAGCCCTGGCCGTGCACGACCAACTCCAGGCCGGCGGGGAGCAAGGCGCTGCGACAGTGGATGTCGGTGCCTTGGCTATGGATCAGCAGCTCGCCATCCAGGCTGAACAGCAGCATGGCCGCAGCCTGTTCCAGCTGCAGCGGCGCAGAGAACGGACTGAGGTGGAAGGTGCGTTTGTCCCACAGATAAAGCAGGACCGGAGCATCGCTCGCCGGCATGGACGTATCTCGCCCTTGTTGTTTTTGTGGCCGCAGGGTTAGCACAGGCCGACAGTCGATGGAAGCGCGGCCGCGAACGTCGTCACAATAATTTGTGTTGCGGCGCTGCGATTTCATCAGTTCTTACAAGCCGGGCCGGGACACGAGTGTTTTCATGGCCGCCACCTCGCTGCTGTGTGCGGGGCTACAAAAACAACAATGAACACACAGGTACAACCCCCATGAAAAAGCTGCTCGTCCCGGCGCTGGCCACTCTCGGCCTGTGCGTTGCCATGTCATCCCAGGCTGGCACCCAATCGCAAACCAAGAACCCCATCGTCCTCGTCCCCGGCATCTTCGCCTTCGACAGCATCGCCTTCGTCGATTACTGGTACAAGATTCCCAGTGCCCTGCAGAGCCAGGGCGCCAAGGTCTACGTACCGAAGATCAACGCCTTCGACAGCTCGGCCAAGCGCGGTGAAGCACTGATCGCCCAGTTGGAACAGATTCGCGCCGCTTCCGGTGGCAGCATCAAGAAGTTCAACCTGATCGGCCACAGCCAGGGCGGCCTGACCACCCGTTACGTGCTCAACGTACGCCCCGACCTGGTGGCCTCGGTGACCACCCTGAACTCGCCGCACAAGGGCTCGCCCCTGGCCGACCTGGTGACCGGCGTGGCTCCGCCCGGCAGCCTGCAGGGCGTTGCTTTCGACGTGTTCGCCAACGCCGTGGGCAACCTGGTCAATCTGCTGTCGAACAACAAGAAGAGCCCGTCGGACGTGCGCGCCATGCTCGCCGAGTTCAACAAGAACGGTGCTGCGTCCTACAACCAGCGTTACCCCGTGGGCGTGCCGAGCACTGCCTGCGGCCAGGGCCCGGAAACCGTCACGGTGAACGGCAACAGCGTGCGCTTGTACTCCATGAGCGGGACCGCGCCACTGACCAATGTGCTGGACATCTCCGACCCGCTGTTCACCGTCACCTCGTTCGCCTTCAACGAGGCCAACGATGGCGTTACCGGGCGCTGCTCCAGCCACTTCGGCAAGGTGCTCAAAGACAACTACACGATGAACCACCTGGACATCAACAATCAGGTGTTCGGCCTGGTGTCGCTGTTCGAGACCAACCCGAAGACGGTGTTCCAAAACCAGGCCAACCGCCTGAAGAACCTCGGTTTGTAATGCCTGAGCGGGCATGGTGCCGCCCCTCGCCATGCCCGCCACGAGGAATATTCGATGCCCAAGCGAATCATCCCGGCCGCCCTGGCCGTCGGTGCAATCACGGTCGGCGCCACCTTGCTGCTCTACCAGCCTGCGCCCCTGCCCTCGCCCTCGCCTGCTCCCGTTATGCAATCCGCGCCGAACGATGCCCGCAGCCAGCAGGCCCGTGCGCTGAACCAGCAATTGCGCGCCACGCCAGCCACGGCGCTTAGCGATCCCGGCCCATTGCCAGCCTCGCTGCAGGGCGCCAGTCACGGCGTGATTCTGCACAGCGACGCCCAGGGCAACCTGATGTTGCAGGCGGATGTGCTGCACCTGTTCGATTTCTACCTGGCCGGCCGCGAAGAGGAAGGCCTGGACAAGGTACTGACCCGTATCCACCAGGCCCTGGCTGCCCAGTTGCAAGGCCAGGGCCTGGAGCAGGCACGCGATCTGCTGCGCCGCTATGTGGATTACCGCATCGCCCTGCAGAACCTGCCGGAAGCCGGCGCGGAGCTGGATGCCGGCGCACTGCGTCTGCGCTTGGACGCCATCAACGGTGCGCGCCAGCAGTTCTTCAGCCGCGAGGAGTACGCCGTGTTCTTCGCCCGCGACAATGCCGAGGACGAATACATGGTGCAGCGCCTGGCGATGGCCCAACAGGATGGACTGAGCGACGCGCAACGCCAGCAGGCACTGGCCGAGCTGGAGCTGCAACTGCCGGAAGATGTGCGCCGGGTACGCGCCGAGAGCGTGCGCTACGGCGAGCTCTATGCCGAGACCCTGGCGCTGCAGGAGCAAGGCGCCAGCGCCGAGGAAATTCGCCAGCTGCGCGAGCAGAGCCTGGGCAGCGAGGCCGCCGACGCTCTGGCCGAGCTGGATCGCCAGCAGGCCGCCTGGCAGCAACGCCTGCGTGACTACGCCAGCGAACGCAACCGCCTGCGCGCCGCCGGACTCAGCCAGACCGACCTGCAAGCGGCCATCGCCAGCCTGCAGAGCAGTCGCTTCGACGAACTGGAGCGCAAACGGGTGCAGGCACTGGATAGCGACCTCTGAGCTACGCTGAGCGCAGGAGGTGGCTCATGACCCCAGACAAAGACGACAAACCGCTGACATTCCGCGAGATGCTGCAAAGCGTGCTGGCCGCCGCCTTCGGCGTGCAGAGCGGCAAGAACCGCGCGCGCGACTTCAGCCGCGGCAAGCCTAGCCACTTCATTGTGCTCGGGGTGCTGTTTACCGGAGTGTTCGTGCTGGTGCTGTTTGCGCTGGTCAAACTGGTGCTGCATCTGGCCGGCGTGTGAATCTCACTGCAGCAGACTGTCAATGGAGCAGCTGTAGCGATGCATCTGCGGATTGCGAGTGGCGCTGAAACGCTTGAAGTCCAGGCCCATATCCGCACGCGCCAACCTTTTCAACAGGCGTGCCGCCTGCTCTCGATCCACCAGACGCAGCAACCTAGCCAGCTGATCCTTGCCACCGCGCTCGGCAAAGTCCAGCCCTGTGGCGTGGTCATGCAGCATGACCAGCGCGCAGCCGCCCAGGATGAAATGCCCCGTCGCCAGCACATCGACCTTGCCGTCGATACGTGCCTGCAGAGCCTCCGGCGAACTGTTCAGAGCCGTGTAGCGCAACTGCCGGCCTTGCTCCTGGGCCGCCTGCATCACGCCGAAAGCCATCTCGTCATTGGTTGACCACACCAGGCTGACCTGCGGATAACGTGGCAAAACGCCAAGCGCCTGCTCGTAGGCACGCTGGCGCCGCCACTCTCCGTACAGCAACTGGCGCAAGCGCATCTGCGGCTGCTCAGCCAGGGCTCGCTGCAGACCAAGCTCGCGCAGGGTCGCCGACGGAGTGTTCTTCACACCGGAAAAGCCCAGCAACTCCGCGCCCTGAGTGGGCGCAAGCGCGAACAGCGCCCTGGCCATCAAGTAGCCGGCCTCCTCGTCGTTGGGCACCAGGCTGCCAATCCAGTTGGCGTATTTGCTACGAGTCCCGCCGACAAGCGCCTGCTGCTCGGCGGTCAGCGTACTGTGCAGGGAGAACAGGCGAATGCTGCTGCCTTCGAACAGGCGCAGGATTTCCGGGCCGGTGTACGATTCGTTGGTGAAGATCAGGTAGTCGGGTTTGCGCTTGCGCTCCAGCACACCGCGCGCCTGACGCAGGATGTTCTCGGCACTGCGCTCGCCGTACAGCACCTCAAGCTGCATGCCCAGGTCACCGGCAGCATCTTCCATATAGCGGGCGTAGTCGACCCAGAAGCGCTCGTGGGAAAAACCAGGGTTGAGAAAAACCACCGAGGCGGCCTGAGCGGATGCCCAGCCACAGCTGAGGATGCAGATCAGTAACGCACGAAGGAACGACACGATGAGCCTGAGCCTTGGGGTTTTCCGGCGAAGTATACAGGGCAGATCCAGTCGAGCATGAAAAAGCCAGTGCTGACGGCAGTCGAGCACTGGCTTGGTACCCCTCGCGACTACTGGTGGCTGACCCAGAACACCGCCGTGGTCACGACTATCAGTATCAGTGCGAAGATGGCCCATGCGTCGATGACGCTGTCATTGCTCTGTTCGGTCATGACTGCCCCCCTTGTTGTGATTATCGGCCCTAGGCAGTTAAGACCAGGTATGCAGCCGCCTCAAGCTCTGCACCTCGCTTATCACTTTTAGTGAAGTGCATATATAGAAACATCACTTTTGCGCATATTGCGTTGCTGTTATCGTGCCCGCCTCTGCCAGCAGAGCGCGTTGCCGTGCGCGAAACGAGCCTCAGCTGCCGATGAAGCAGCAGCCTGAATAACAGGACCCTTATGTACGTATACGACGAATACGATCAGCGGATCGTCGAGGACCGCGTCAAGCAGTTCCGCGACCAGACCCGCCGCTACCTGGCCGGTGAATTGTCCGGCGAGGAATTCCGCCCCCTGCGTCTGCAGAACGGCCTCTATATCCAGCGTTTCGCGCCCATGCTGCGCATCGCCGTGCCTTACGGCCTGATGTCTTCGGCCCAGGTGCGCATGATGGCCAAGATCGCTCGCGACTACGACAAGGGCTACGCGCACATCAGCACCCGGCAGAACGTGCAGTTCAACTGGCCGGAGCTGGAAGACGTGCCGGAGATCCTCGCCGAGCTGGCCACCGTGCAGATGCATGCCATCCAGACCAGCGGCAACTGCATCCGCAACACCACTACCGACCAGTTCGCCGGTGTGGCCAAGGACGAGATCGTCGATCCGCGCCCCTGGTGCGAAATCATCCGCCAGTGGTCGACCTTCCACCCCGAGTTCACCCACCTGCCGCGCAAGTTCAAGATCGCCGTCAACGGCGCCGTGAGCGATCGCGCTGCCATCGAGGTGCACGACATCGGCCTGGAAGCGGTGCAGAACGAGGCCGGTGAACTGGGCTTCCGCGTTTCCGTCGGCGGCGGCCTGGGCCGCACCCCGATCGTCGGCAGCTTCATCAACGAGTTCCTGCCGTGGCAACACCTGCTCGGCTACCTCGACGCCATCCTGCGTGTGTACAACCGCTATGGCCGTCGCGACAACAAGTACAAGGCGCGCATCAAGATCCTGGTCAAGGCGCTGACCCCGGAAGTCTTCGCCGAGAAGGTGAACGCCGAGTTCGCGCATCTGAAGGATGGCCCGACCACCCTGACCGAGGCCGAAGTCGCCCGCGTCGCCGCCCACTTCGTCGACCCGGCCTATGTCGCCCTGGCCGACCAGGACGCCGAACTGGCCGCCCTCGACGCCCAGCACCCGGGCTTCGCCCGCTGGCGCCAGCGCAACACCTTCGCCCACAAGAAGCCGGGCTACGTGGCCGTGACCCTGTCGCTCAAGCCCACCGGCACCGCCCCTGGCGACGTGACCGACAAACAGCTGGATGCCATCGCCGAGCTGGCCGAGCGCTACAGCTTCGGCGAAGTGCGCAACAGCCATAACCAGAACATCATCCTCGCCGATGTCGAACAGCAGCAGCTGTTCACCCTGTGGGGCGAACTGCGCGAACTGGGCTTCGCCACGCCGAACGTGGGTCTGCTGACCGACATCATCTGCTGCCCGGGCGGCGACTTCTGCTCGCTGGCCAACGCCAAGTCGATTCCGATTGCCGAAGCCATCCAGCGCCGTTTCGACGACCTCGACTACCTGTTCGACATCGGCGACATCGACCTGAACATTTCCGGTTGCATGAATGCCTGTGGCCACCACCACGTTGGCCACATCGGCATTCTCGGCGTGGACAAGAAGGGCCAGGAGTTCTACCAGGTTTCGCTCGGTGGCAGTGCCGGCCGCGAGGCCAGCCTGGCGCAGATTCTCGGCCCATCCTTCGCCCAGGACGATATGGCGGACGTGGTCGACAAGATCATCAAGGTCTACGTCGAGCAACGCACCGAAGAAGAAAGCTTCCTCGATACCTTCCGCCGTGTCGGCATCGATCCGTTCAAGGAGCGCGTGTATGCAGCGAATCATTAAGAACGGCCAGATCCTCGACGAGACCTGGCACCTGCTGCCCAAGGACGCCACGCTCGACGGCATCTCCAACTGCGACGACCTGATCGTACCGCTGGCCCTGTGGCGCGAGCACGCGCATGCCCTCAAGGCGCGCGACGGTGGGCTCGGCGTGTGGCTGGATGCCGGCGAGGAAGTCGAGGAAATCGCCGACCAGCTGGACAGCTTCCAGGTGATCGCACTGAACTTCCCCGCTTTCACCGACGGCCGTCACTGCTCCAGCGCCTATCTGCTGCGCACCCGCTACGGCTACAAGGGCGAAGTGCGCGCCATTGGCGATGTGCTGCGCGACCAGTTGTTCTCCTACCAGCGTGTCGGCTTCGATGCCTTCGCCCTGCGTGCGGACAAGGACCCGGTCGATGCGCTGAAGGCCTTCGAGGAGTTCGGCGAGGTCTACCAGGCCTCCGCCGACCAGCCGCAGCCGCTGTTCCGCCGCCGCGCCTGATCCAGGCCAGCAGCATGAAAAAGCCCCGCCAAGTGCGGGGCTTTTTCATTCCAGGCCCTCGCCCCTAAGGGTTTGCCCGCACACTCTCCCAGGCCAGCTCAGCCAGCAGCTCGCGACAGTCGGCCAGCTCGGTCTGGGTACGCCCAGCCAGCCAGTTGCGGGCGAAGTCGTGGGCTGGCCCGATGATCACCGAAGCGAAGCAATCCGCCGGCATGACCTTGAACAGCCCCTGCGCGCGGTAACCGGAAAGCGCCTCGAAGATGCGCTGAAAGTGCAGACGATTGACCTCGCGCAGCTCCGCGCCGAGCTCGCTGGCCTCGACCCGACCCCGGCTATGCAGAATGAAGCGCGCCCAGTCCGGATTGGCCGCCACCCAGTCGATGTAGCTGGTGACCAGCAGCTTGACGCAGGCTTCGGCGCTGTCGGCCGTGGCGAAGCCCTGCTCCAGCAGCTCCGCGTATTCGCCCGTACCCGCCAGGTACAGGGCGCCGATGATGCGTTCCTTGTTGCCGAAATGATGGTAGAGGCTGCCGATGCTGGCACCGGAGCGGTCACGGATCATCTCTATCGTGGTGGCATCCACGCCATTTTCGGTGAAGCAGGCCAGGGCGGCCTGGAGGATTTCGTCCTTGCGGGAACGGCGGGCCATGGAGCCTCCGATTGATTAGAATAATTTTCTAGAATTTAATTCTGATATTCGTATACTGCCTCGGCGCGCGCTTCTCTTCAATCTCAGTTCAGGAGCACCCCATGAGTCAGATGATGCAGATGTACCAGCAGGTCGGCCCCGCCCAGTTCAGCAGCATGATCGGTCAGGTCGCCCCCTACTTCGCCAGCATCGCCCCGCAGTTCGTCGAGCTGCGCCCGGGCTATGCCGAAGTCGCTTTCCCCAAACGCCGTGAAGTGCTCAACCACATCGGCACCGTGCATGCCATTGCCCTGTGCAACGCCGCCGAACTGGCCGCCGGCACCATGACCGACGCCTCGATTCCCAAGGGCTGCCGCTGGATTCCGCGCGGCATGACGGTGGAATACCTGGCCAAGGCCGATGGCGATATCCGCGCCGTGGCCGATGGCAGTGCCATCGACTGGAGCCAGACGGGTGACGTGAAGGTGCCGGTCATGGCCTATGTCGGCGAGAAGCCGGTGTTTCGTGCCGATATCACCATGTACGTCAGCCAGGCCTGATCGCCCAAACGAAAAGGCCCGGATCAACCGGGCCATTTCCTGCGCACATCTGCTTAGCCGAGGTTGACCAGCACCCGACCGACCATCTTGCCGGCGAGGATCTGCTCGATCGCCTTGGGCAGTTGCTCCAGGCTGACCTCCTCGGCCAGGCTCTCCAGGTTGCCGAGCTTCCACTGCAGGGACAGCTTGTCCCACATGGAAGCCTTGACCACCAGGGGCAGCTCTACCGAATCCACGCCCAGCAGGTTGACCCCGCGCAGGATGAAGGGCGCCACGCTGCCCTTGAAGCCCATGCCGGCGGTCAGGCCACAGCAGGCGACACTGCCACCGTAGCGCAAGGCCTTGACCACGTTGAACAGGATATCGCCGCCGACGGTGTCCACCGCCCCGGCCCAGCGCTCCTTGAGCATGGCCTTCTCGGTACCTTCCTGCAGTTCCTCGCGCGTGACGATCTGACGAGCACCCAGTTGGCGCAGGAACTCGCCCTGCTCGGCCTTGCCAGTGGCTGCCGCCACGTCGTAACCCAGGCGCGCCAGCAGTGCCACGGCGATGCTACCGACACCGCCGGTGGCACCGGTGACCAGCACCGGGCCGGCGTTCGGCGTCAGGCCGGCCTGCTCCAGCTTGTCCACGCACAGCGCGGCGGTCAGGCCGGCAGTGCCGAGCAACATGGCCTCGCGCAGGCTCAGGCCCTTGGGGCGCTTGATCACCCAGGCGGCCGGCACGCGAATGTACTGACCGAAGCCGCCAGCCGTGTTCATGCCCAGGTCGTAACCGGTAACGATCACCTCATCGCCAGCCGAAAATTCCGCCACGGCGGACTCGGCCACCACGCCGGCGGCATCGATGCCCGGGGTATGCGGGAAGCTGCGCGTCACCCCGCGGTTACCGCTGGCCGACAGGGCATCCTTGTAATTGAGCGAGGAATACTGCACGCGGATCAGCACCTCGTCGGCCGGCAGTTCGGCGGTGTCGCGCTGGACCACTTGGGGCACGAATGTGCCGTTTTCTTCGCTGACCAATAGTGCCTTGAACGAACTCATGAGGCTCTCCTAGCAGAAATCCGATTACCAGAAACGTTGTTGGTTGAGGCGGCTCCACCAATTCAGCAGAACCCGGTCGACCGTGGTGCTGGCGGCCAGGCCGAAGCGCTCCGGCAGGCTCTTCTTCTGCGCATAGTGCAGGTGGAACAGCTCCGCTTCGCGAACACGCTCGGCCAGGTACTCGTCGCTGGTCTTGAGCTCGTCCACCAGATGCTTGTTCAGTGCCGAAATACCCAGCCACACCTCGCCGGTGGCGATCTCGTCGATATTCAGCTGCGGGCGGTAGCGGGCGACGAAGTTCTTGAACAGCTCGTGGGTGATCTCCAGGTCTTCCTGGAACTTCTCCCGGCCCTTGTCGGTGTTCTCGCCGAACACCGTCAGGGTGCGCTTGTATTCACCGGCGGTCAGCACCTCGAAGTCGATATCGTGCTTCTTCAGCAGGCGATGCACGTTGGGTAGCTGCGCAACCACGCCGATGGAGCCCAGGATGGCGAAGGGGGCGCTGAGCACCTTGTCGCCGATGCAGGCCATCATGTAGCCGCCGCTGGCCGCCACCTTGTCCACGCAGACGGTCAGCGGCACGCCGGCCTGGCGAATACGTGCCAGCTGTGAGGCGGCCAGGCCATAACCATGGACCATGCCGCCGCCACTCTCCAGCCGCACCACCACCTCGTCCTGCGGCGTGGCCAGGCTCAGCAGCGCGGTCACCTCATGGCGCAGGTTGTCGGTGGCCGAAGCCTTGATGTCACCATCGAAATCCAGCACGAATACCCGCGGTTTGTGCTGGCCTTCCTTCTTGTCCTGTTTGGCCTGCTTGGCCTCGGCCTTGCGCTGAGCCTTGAGCTGCGCCTTGTCCAGCAGCTCATGCTCAAGACGCTCGCGCAGCGCCTTGTAGAAGTCATTGAGCTTATCGACCTGCAGCTGACCACTGCCCTTGCCACGTCCCTTGCCGCGCAACGCAGCGATGGTCAGCAGCACCACAACGATCGCAATCACCACGGTCAGAGTGCGAAGCAGAAACTCCGCGTAATCCACCAGAAACTCCACACCACCCCCTCATCACATCCTGTTTATCCGGCGCCGTAGCCGACACCCAACCGCTCCAAGCATACGGCCCCGGAGGCAGCCGGCCAACCGCGCAAATCGGCTTTAGAGCCCGTTCAAAGTCTGCTGCGCGTCGGCCCTGCGTCGTTAGGAACAGGCTCGGCCTACTCATTCATCACTCGCAAACTGCGCGCCCTCACCTCTCAGCAGGGGCGCCCAGCACTAGCCAGGCTCTAGCTCGCGAGCCTTTGAATAGGCGTTTCGATGGATCAGAACAGATTCAAACAAGCGTATGTTTTTTCGTTGACAGGGGCCCGATTCAGCCCCTAACCTCGCGAAACTTCAAGCCGCCAGGGCGACACAGACGTGGGTAGCATCTATCTCATTCGACATGGCCAGGCCTCCTTCGGCGCCGATGATTACGACGTGCTGTCGCCGCTGGGTATTCGCCAGGCCGAAGTGCTCGGCGATCACCTGGCCCGGCTCGGCATCCGCTTCGACCGCTGCCTGAGCGGCGACCTGCGCCGCCAGCAGCATACTGCCAGCGCCGCGCTGCAGCGTTGTGTGGCGGCGGGGCTGCCAGCCCCCGAGCTGGAAATCGACCCGGCCTTCAATGAATTCGACGCCGAAGCCGTGATCGAAGGCCTGCTGCCAGCCATGCTACCGGACGAGCCGGACGCCATGACCATCCTCGGCAACCCCAAGGAAAACCGCGCCGCCTTCCAGCACCTGTTCGCCCGCATCATCCACCGCTGGGTTCGCGGCGAGCACGATCAGCCCAACCACGAAACCTGGCAAGGCTTTGTCGATACGGTGCGCGGCGGGCTTGAACGTCTGCTCGCCCAGGCCGAGAAACGCGACAACATCGCCGTGTTCACCTCCGGCGGCACCATCACCGCCCTGCTCCACCTGATCACCGCGATGCCGGCGGACAAGGCGTTCGACATGAACTGGCAAATCATCAACACTTCGCTGTCGCGCCTGCAGTTTCGCGGCAGCGAGGTGACCCTGGCTTCCTTCAACAGCCGTGTGCATTTGGAGCTGTTGGAGGCCCCGGAACTCATCACTTATCGCTGAGTACCGGCCCACAGCGGCCCGCAAGGCCGCCAGCAACCCTTGATAAAAAGGACAGAAACCATGAGCTCCGTTGCCGACATCATCAACACCATGCAATCCAAGTTCAACGCCAGCGCCGCTGCCGGCCTGGACCTGGTGTTCCAGTTCAACATCGAAGACGGCGACAACTACGCGCTGATCGTCAAGGACGGCACCTGCGACGTGCAACAGGGCGACAACCCCAACGCCAACGTCACCCTGATCATGGACAGCGCCACTCTGGAAGGCATCGCCACCGGCGAAACCGACGGCATGCAGGCCTTCATGGGCGGCAAGCTGCGCGCCGAAGGCGACATGATGCTGGCCATGAAACTGGCCGAGCTGTTCCCGGTATAAGCCCTCAGGCGCGACCGAGAAGTCAGAAAAACCGGAGTCCCAGACTCCGGTTTTTTTTCGCCCGCCAGGTGAATCAGAGCCCTTGATCGGTTACCAACAACCAAATCTATAACGCTGTGCTTTGCTTGTTAGGGCCAGCAGGCAACATTAGATTAGCCAATAATTGACGCCCCCCATCATAAGCAGAAGGGATAAGCATGACGCTGACAGACCAGTCCACCGGCATCCGCGAAGGCGAAGAGCTCGATGCCGCGCAGATCGACCCGTACCTGAAGGCGCATATCCCGGGCCTTACCGGCGAGCCTCGCATCAGCCAGTTCCCCGGTGGCGCCTCCAACCTGACCTATCTGCTGGAATACCCCAACCAGGAATTCGTCCTGCGCCGCCCACCGTTCGGCCACAAGGCCAAATCGGCACACGACATGGGCCGCGAGTACCGCATCCTGAACCAGCTCAACGCCGGTTTCCCCTACTGCCCCAAGGCCTACGTGCACTGCACCGATGAGTCGGTGATCGGTGCCGAGTTCTATGTGATGCAGCGAGTCAACGGCATCATCCTGCGCTCCGACATGCCGGCCGAGCTGAACTTCAGCGCCGAGCAGACCCGCGAGCTGTGCAAGAGCTTCGTCGACAAGATGGTCGAGCTGCACAACGTCGACTACCAGGCCTGCGGTCTGGCCGACCTGGGCAAGCCGGAAGGCTACGTGAAGCGCCAGATCGAGGGTTGGAGCGACCGCTACGAGAAGGCCCTGACGCCCGACGCGCCGACCTGGGAACCGGTCAAGGCCTGGCTGCGCGAGAAGATGCCGGCCGACCACCACAAGCCGGGCATCGTGCACAACGACTACCGCTTCGACAACGTGATCCTCGACCCGGCCAACCCGATGCAGATCATCGGCGTGCTGGACTGGGAGCTGACCACCATCGGCGACCCGCTGATGGACCTGGGCAACACCCTCGCCTACTGGATCGAAGCCGACGACCCGCAGCCCATGCAGCTGATGCGTCGCCAGCCGAGCAACGCGCCGGGCATGCTGACCCGCCAGGAGTTCGTCGACTACTACGCCGAACGCGCCGGCATCCAGATCGATAACTTCGACTTCTACTACTGCTATGGCCTGTTCCGCCTGGCCGGCATCGTGCAGCAGATCTATTACCGCTTCTTCCACGGCCAGACCAAGGACAAGCGCTTCGCCCAGTTCATCATGATGAACAAGTTGCTGGAGCAGGCGGCCCTGCAGGTCATCGGCAAATCCACCCTCTAACCCCCGGCTCAAGGTAACCAGAATGTCCAAGACCCACCTGTTCGACCTCGACGGCAAGATCGCTTTCGTTTCCGGCGCCAGCCGCGGCATCGGTGAAGCCATCGCCAAACTGCTGGCCCAGCAAGGCGCCCACGTGATTGTCTCGAGCCGCAAGATCGACGACTGCCAGAAAGTTGCCGACGCCATCATCGCCGACGGCGGCCAGGCCACCGCCATCGCCTGCCACATCGGCGAGATGGAGCAGATCCAGAACGTGTTCGCCTTCATCCGCGAAAAATTCGGTCGCCTGGACATTCTGGTCAACAATGCCGCCACCAACCCGCAGTTCTGCAACGTGCTGGATACCGACCTGGGCGCGTTCCAGAAGACCGTCGACGTCAACATCCGCGGCTACTACTTCATGTCCATCGAAGGCGGCAAGCTGATGAAAGCCAACGGCGGCGGCTCGATCATCAACGTCGCGTCCATCAACGGTGTCTCTCCGGGCGAGTTCCAGGGCATCTACTCGGTGACCAAGGCCGCCGTGATCAGCATGACCAAGGTCTTCGCCAAGGAATGTGCGCAGTTCGGCATCCGCTGCAACGCCCTGCTGCCGGGCCTGACCGACACCAAGTTCGCCTCTGCGCTGACCAAGAACGACGCCATCCTCAACGTCGCCCTGCAGCGCATCCCGCTCAAGCGCGTGGCCGAGCCGAGCGAGATGGCCGGTACCGTGCTGTACCTGGCCAGCGATGCGTCCAGCTACACCACCGGCGTGGCGCTGAACGTCGACGGCGGCTTCCTCTCCTGAGGATTTGCCGCGCATAAGAAAGGGGCCTGCGGGCCCCTTTCTCATGGCTGATATGCCGCGACTCACCGCCTCTTGTGGGAGCGGCTTTAGCCGCGATTGGGCCCCTGCGCTGCCCGCTGATCGCGGCTAAAGCGGATTGCCGCCCAGCCACTCCCACAGGCACCTGCAATCCTACAGCCCCATCTGCTTGCTGATGATCTCGTTCATGATCTCCCGCGAGCCGCCGCCGATGGAGAGGATGCGGTTGTCGCGGTACAGGCGCTCCACCAGCGATTCGCGCATGTAGCCCATGCCCCCGAGGATCTGCACGGCGTCATAGGTGATGCGGTCGGCGACGTCGGTGGCGAAGTTCTTGGCCATGGAAATTTCCTTGATCACGCTTTTGCCGGCAGCCATCTTCGCCGCCTGGCGGTAGGTGAACTCGCGGGAAACCTCCAGCTGCGTCGCCATCTCCGCCAGACGGTGCTTGAGCACCTGGAACTTGCCGATCGGCTTGCCGAAGGCCTCGCGCTCGCGAGCCCAGCTCATGGCCTCCTCCAGCGCCATCTGCGAGGTCATGTTGGCCATCAACGCCAGGCTCAGGCGCTCGCTCTGGAAGTTGGCCATGATGCAGGCGAAGCCCATGTTCTCGGCGCCGATCAGGTTCTCGACCGGCACTTGGCAATCATCGAAGAACAGCTCGGCCGTGTCCGAGGCGCGCCAGCCCATCTTCTTCAGCGAGCGGCCGACCGTGAAGCCTGGGGTACCCTTCTCGATCAGCAGCAGGCTCACACCGCCGAAACCCTCGCCGCCGGTGCGCACCGCCACGGTGTAGTAGTCGGCCCGCACGCCGCTGGTGATGAAGGTCTTGCTGCCGGTCACCCGATAGTGGTCGCCGTCGCGCACCGCACGGGTCTTGAGGCTGGCCACGTCGGAGCCACCGGAAGGCTCGGTGACCGCCAGCGCCATGATCTTTTCGCCAGCCAGCACCGCCGGCACCACCCGCTCGCGCAGCGCCGGCTTGGCCCACTTCAGCACCGGTGGCAGGCCGATATCCAAGGAGCCGAGACCGGCAACCAACCCGCCGGAGCCGGAGCGCATCAGCTCCTCGCTGGCCGCCACCTTGGCGAATAGATCGCCTTCATGGCTGCCACCGAACTGCTCCGGATAGCCGATGCCGAGAATGCCGGCGGCGCCGGCCTTGCAATACAGCTCGCGGGGGAATTCCTCAGCCTCCTCCCAGTCCGCCACATGGGGCAGGACTTCGCGCTCGATGAAGCGGCGCACCGAGTCGCGCACCAGTTGATGGGATTCGTCGAAGTATTCCTGGAAAGCGGACATGCGGGTGGCTCCCGATTATTGTTTGCACCACCCTAACCGAGCGCTTGCTTGGTTTTCAAGGAGCGATTTTCTGCCGCAACGCCTGGGACACCCGAATCTGCAGGTCGTAGGCAGGCCCTTCCACCCCATCGGGATCACGCGTGTAGCGGCGCGCGAAGCCGTCAACGCCCCATTCGCGGTATTGCTGCACGTGGTGCAGTTCATGGGCCCAGAGCGCCACATCCAGGGCTGCGGACTCGGTCTCGCGAAACACGATCAGGTCGATCAGCGTCACCGCGCGGATGTCCGGGTTGTGCAACAGGGTGCTGGCGGCATCCAGCTGCTCGCCACCACCGACCCGGTAGCGCACCGTATCCAGCAACTCGGGTGGATACCAAGCCAGCAGCTGCTGACGAATGGCCGGCGGAATCGGCGCGCTGCCGGCGGCCAGCAACTGCTGCCGCGACTGGCGAAGCCAGGCCTCCAGATTGACGGCCGCCAGGTTCAGCGCATCCTCGCGCACCTGCGCGTACTCCGGCACGCACAGGCAACCGTACAGGCAGACCTGCACCTGGCCAGGCGGGCACGTATTGGCGCCGGCCGGCAGGGCCAGCGCCAGAAGCAAGGTACTCAGACGAAAAGGGAGCAGGCGCACGAAGGATTCCATTGATCGCGGAGCGCCTAGGACCACAGGCGCGGGCGGATTATCCCTGTTCAGGTTGCGGCATGCAGCATGGGCTTCGCGGCTCAGCGGGCGAGGACAGTGGAGGCTATTGCTTAGCGGCCTGTACTTGTCTGCCCTTCACCAAAGCGTTCGCGGTAGGCGCTGGGCGACAACCCGACACTGCCGCGAAAGGCCAGGCGAAAGCTCTCCACGGTGCGAAAGCCACATTGCTCGGCGATACGCTCGACGCTTTGCGCACTCCCCTCCAGCAAGGCGCGAGCTCGTGCCATGCGCTCATGCTGCAGCCAGGCCTTGGGGCTGAGGCCGGTGGCGTCGCGAAAGCGGCGCAGAAAGGTGCGCTCGCTCATCGCCACCCGGGCAGCCAACTCATGCACGTGCAACGGCTCGGCCAGGCGCTGACGCGCCCAGTCGAGCAAGGCGGCCAGATCGTGACGCGCAGCCTGGGCCACCGGCGCCGGGATGAATTGCGCCTGGCCGCCCGCGCGCTGCGGCGCCATCACCAGGCGCTGGGCCACGCGATTGGCCACCTGACTGCCGAAGTCGCGCGCCACCAGGTGCAGGCAGGCATCGATACCGGCGGCGCTACCGGCCGAGGTGATCAGCTGGCCGGCATCGACATAGAGCACCTGTGGGTCCACTTCGATATGCGGATAGCGCCGCGCCAGTTCTTCGGTGTAGCGCCAGTGGGTGGTCGCGCGCCGGCCATCAAGCAGGCCGCTGGCAGCCAGTACGAATACGCCTGAACAGATCGACAGCAGCCGCGCGCCACGCCCATGTGCCTCGCGCAATGCCTGCAGCAGGGCCGGCGGCGGCAGCTCGGCACGGTCGCGCCAGCCGGGCACGATGATGGTCTGCGCCTCGCCCAGTGCTTCCAGGCCCGCATCGGCCAGTACCTGGATGCCACCCATGGCGCGCATCGGGCCCTGCTCCAGGGCAACGATCTGGTGGCGATACCAGGGGAATTCGAATTCCGGCCGCGCCAGGCCGAATATCTCCACGGCAATGCCGAACTCGAAGGTGCACAGGCCATCGTAGGCCAGGATGGTCACCAGACCGGGATCGTTACGCATTGGCGGAAAACTTCCGATTACTGTCAGATCCGCCACTGTAGCCGACCCAGGCGCCTGGATAAAGTGAGGCCACACCCACCCACGAGGAGTTTCAGCATGAGCCTGGTCAGCCAGCACCCCGCCGCATCCGCCGCCGTCGCCCTGATGCACTTCAGCCAGCGCCTGAGTTTCGAGACCGACTGCTCCGACGTGCATGCCAGCCAGCAGAGCGGCGACGTCGACTATGTGCTGCTCGACGTACGCGGCGAAGCCGCCTTCGCTGCCGGCCACGTCCCCGGCGCGATCAACCTGCCACACCGGCAGATGAGTGCCGAGCGCATGGCCGAGTACCCGCAGGACACTCTGTTCGTCGTCTACTGCGCCGGCCCGCACTGCAACGGCGTACACCGCGCCGCCGTGCGCCTGGCCAGCCTGGGCTACGCGGTGAAGGAGATGCTCGGCGGTGTCACCGGCTGGCTCGACGAAGGCCTGAGCCTGGTTGGGGCCGAGGGCGAACAAGCCAATCCGGCAACCGGCATCGCTTGCGCATGTTGATCCGCCAGGCCTGCGCAAAGGATGCCCCGCAACTGCTGGCGCTGATGCGCGAACTGGCGGCCTTCGAGGACTATCTGACGGACTTCGCCGTGGATGAGGCGGCCCTGCATCGGTGCGCCTTCGGCCCCGAGGCGCAGTGCCGGATCTTTGTCGCCGAAGCCGCCGACGCGTTACTCGGTTATGCCGTTGCGCTGTCCATCCCATTCACCTACGACCTTCGCCCGACCGTGCGCCTCAAGGAACTGTACGTGCGCCCAGGCCAGCGTTCTCAAGGGCTGGGCCACCAGTTGCTGGTCAGCGTGGCGCAGTGGGCCATGCAGCAAGGCGCGGGCCGTCTGCACTGGGATGTACTGACAGGTAACGCACGGGCGGAAAGCTTTTATCGGCGCCTGGGCGGACGGCCGGTGCAGAAATGGATCGCCTATGAAATGAACGACGCCGAGCTGCGCCAACTGGCAGCCTCGCAGCACGCCTGACGCAGAAACTCGTGGAAGCGGCTTCAGCCGCAAATAACGCCGTTACCCCCAGCAGGCCGTTCAGCCGGATATCGGACGGCGCCCTGCCAGGGCATGGGCCAGAGTGCCGCCATCGACCAGCTCCAGCTCACCGCCCAGCGGCACGCCATGGGCGATGCGCGACAGCACGATGTTCTTGCCGGTCAGCATCTGCGAGATGTAATGGGCGGTAGCCTCGCCCTCCACCGTCGGGTTGGTGGCGAGGATCACCTCGGCGAAATGGCTCGCGCCGATATACGCCAGCAACTCGGGAATGCCGATGGCTTCCGGTCCCAGGCCATCGAGCGGCGACAGGTGCCCCTTGAGTACGAAGTAACGACCGCGATAGCCGGTCTGCTCCACCGCAAAGACATCCAGCGGCCCCTCCACCACGCACAGCAGTGCGTCGTCGCGGCGCGGGTCACTGCACTGCGGACACAGCTCGTCCTCGCTCAGGGTGCGGCAACGACTGCAATGCCCAACCCCCTCCATCGCCGCCGCCAGGGCCTGCGACAGACGCATGCCGCCACTGCGGTCGCGCTCCAGCAACTGCAAGGCCATGCGCTGCGCGGTCTTCTGCCCGACACCGGGAAGAACACGCAGCGAATCGATCAGTTGGCGGATCAGCGGGCTGAAGCTCATGGGTATGTCCGGAAAAAGCTTGTAGAGGCAACTCGGTACAAGTGGCGACCAGGCGCTGTGCAGAGCAAGGCGCGCTTCGGGCCGGGCAGCGGAGTTTACTGCCCGTAAATGAGCATGCCCGGCCCGGAGCGCAACACAGCTATGTGCAGTGACTGGGCGTCACGCATTCAGAAGGGCATTTTGAAGCCTGGGGGGAGCTGCATACCTGCGGTCATGCCGGACATCTTCTCCTGGCTGTTCTGCTCGACCTTGCGCACGGCATCGTTCACCGCCGCGGCGATCAGGTCTTCCAGCACTTCCTTGTCTTCCTGCATCAGGCTGTCGTCCAGGGTAATGCGTTTGACGTCGTGGCGACCGGTCATGACCACGCTCACCAGGCCGGCACCGGACTGGCCGGTGACTTCGGCATTGGCCAGCTCTTCCTGCATCTTCTGCATCTTTTCCTGCATTTGCTGAGCCTGTTTCATCAGGCCTGCCATGCCACCTTTCATCATGATCGGGTTCCTCGGCTATCTAATCAGGGAGTCAGGGGTTCGATGGAGTCGGCGCGAATAGTCGCGCCGAACTGTTGAATCATTTGCTGTACCAGCGGGTCGTCGTGGATCGACTGCTCGGCCTGGCGCTGACGTTCGGCGCGCTTGCGTGCGGCAGCCTGAGCCGGCGTTTCCTGCTCGGGACGAACCAGTTCGATGCGCAGGTTGAGGCTGCGTCCCAGATGCTGGTTGAGTGCCTCGTTCAAGCGACGCTGCTGGGTGGCGTTGAACAGTGCACTGTGTGCGGGGTCCAGGTGCAACAGCCAGTCGTCGCCGTTGGCTTCGATCAGGGTGCAGTTGGCACCGATGCTACCCGTCATGCCGGACAGCCCCAGGCGCGGGAACAGGTCCAGCCATTCGGCGGCCAGGCCGGTTGCCGGCGCCATGGCCGGCGTGGGCTCTGCTACTGCTTCGCCGGGTTGCTCGTCGATCGGGGCGTCGAAGTCGTAGCCAAGGCTATCGGCATCCGGCTCGTAATAGTCGTAATCGCCGGGCGGCGGCTCGTCGTCATCGTCTTCCTCGGCGCTGACCGGTGCAGTATCGACCACCTGGGCCGCCGACTCGCCCAGCGGCAGTGCCACCGGCGCATCGACTGGGCCTTCGGCAACAGCAGCCTCTGGCTCGACCGAGGCGCTCTGCGGGGCAGCCGGCAGGCTCGCTTCTAACGGTGCAACAGGCGCAGCGGTTGCCCATGGCACATCGACGGCCGCAGCGGGTTCGGCTGCTGCGCCGGGCGACGCTACCGACTCGCTGGCCGGGGCGACAACCTCTGGCACAGGTACGGGAGCGGGCTCGGCTGGCGCAGCAGCAACCATCGGAGCCGGAGCCGGAGCCGGAGCCGGAGCCGGAGCCGGAGCCGGAGCCGGAGCCGGAGCCACCACAGGTTCGGGCGTAGCTGCTGCGGGCGCAACGGCTTGGGCAACCGGAGCAACGATAGCGGCCGGCGCAGCCACAGGGGCCACACCGGCCACCGGGGTCTGGCTGGAATCAGCGGTGGCCTTGCTGATCCCCAGGTCCTTTAAAGGTGACCTCGGCGCGCCGTCGGCATCGGCCGGACGGAACGCCAGCATGCGCAGCAGCACCATCTCGAAACCGCCACGCGGTTCCGGCGCCAGGGGCAGATCACGACGGCCGATCAGACCCATCTGGTAGTAGAACTGTACATCCTCGGCCGGCAGCGCCTGGGCCAATGCCAGCACCTTGTCGCGGTCGCCCTGGCCGTTGTCCACTGCTTCCGGCAGGGCCTGGGCGATAGCGACCCGGTGCAGCACGTTGAGCATCTCGGACAGCACGCCGTTCCAGTCCGGGCCCTGTTCGGCCAGGTGGCGCACGGCCTCCAGCAGCGCGCGGGCATCGCCTTCCAGCAATGCGTGCAGCACACCATAGACCTGGCCATGATCGAGGCTGCCGAGCATGGCGCGCACATCGGCGGCCAGCACCTTGCCCTCGCCGAAGGCGATGGCCTGGTCGGTCAGGCTCATGGCGTCGCGCATCGAACCATCGGCGGCACGGCCGAGCAGCCACAGGGCGTCTTCCTCGAAAGGCACGCTCTCAGCGCTCAACACATGGGTCAGGTGCTCGACCACCCGCTCCGGCGGCATGTTCTTCAGGGAGAACTGCAGGCAGCGCGAGAGGATGGTGACCGGCAGCTTCTGCGGGTCAGTGGTGGCCAGCAGGAACTTGACGTGGGGTGGCGGCTCTTCGAGGGTCTTGAGCAGCGCGTTGAACGAGTGCGTGGACAGCATGTGCACTTCGTCGATCAGGTAGACCTTATAGCGTCCGCGACTCGGCGCGTACTGCACGTTTTCCAGCAGCTCGCGGGTGTCCTCGACCTTGGTGCGACTCGCGGCGTCCACCTCGATCAGGTCGACGAAGCGGCCCTCGTCGATCTCCCGGCACACCGAGCAGGTGCCACAGGGCGTGGAGCTGATGCCGGTCTCGCAGTTCAGGCACTTGGCGATGATGCGCGCGATGGTGGTCTTGCCCACACCTCGGGTACCGGTGAACAGGTAGGCGTGGTGCAGGCGCTGGCTGTCCAGGGCGTTGATCAGAGCCTTGAGCACATGGGTCTGGCCGACCATCTCGCGGAAGCTGCGCGGGCGCCATTTACGTGCAAGAACCTGATAACTCATGAAAAACCGTCGCGGCTGGGATGGCGGAAGTGGCTAATCCTAGCGGAGCACCGGGTAAATTGCACCCACCGTGGCCCGTGCATCCCGTCCGGTGAGACTTGTCGGCGTCGAACACATCGAATACTGTTCATCCATACAGTATTTGAGCAATTTCCAATGTTCCTCTGCCCCCCTTCTTCCTTCTGTCGGCGCTCGTCATGAATGCTTCGGTCATTGCTCTGGATCGCCTGTTCGATGAGCGCCGGATCTGGAAAGGCCAACCGCTGCCATCAAGCGGCGGAACCCAGCCTAGCGGACATGCCGAGCTGGACGCCGCCCTGCCCAGCGGTGGCTGGCCGGAGGCGGCGCTGAGCGAAATTCTTCTGGCCATGCCGGGGCGAGGCGAGCTGCACCTGCTGTGGCCCACGCTGGCACGCCTGAGCCGGGCCGGCGAGCGACTGGTATTGGTTGCCCCGCCCTTCCTGCCCTACGCCCCGGCCTGGCAGGCCGCAGGGCTCGACCTGCAATGCCTGGAGATAATCCGCGCCAGCGAGGAAGACGCCCTGTGGGCGGCCGAGCAGTGCCTGCGTTCCGGCAGTTGCGGCGCCGTGCTGTGCTGGCCACGCCAGGCCAGCGATCGCGCCCTGCGCCGCCTGCAGGTAGCGGCCGAGACCGGGCAAACCCTGGGCTTCGCCTATCGCCCGGCCAGCGCGGCCCACAACCCTTCACCCGCCGCCCTGCGTCTGCTGCTGGAAGGGCCGGCGCAGGTGCGCGTGCTCAAGTGCCGCGGCGGTCTGGCACCGGCGCGCGCCATCGCGCTTTGAGGTCGACATGCGCTGGGCCTGCATTCTCCTGCCGCAACTGGCACTGGACCACGCGTTGCGCCAGCGGGATGACCCGCAGGCGCCACTGGCGCTGCTTAGCGGCCCGGCCAATCGCCGTGTACTTCAGACGCTCAATGGCGCGGCGCGGGAACTCGGCTTGCGCCCCGGCATGGCGCTCACCGCCGCCCAGTTGCTGAGCCACGACTTCAGCACTGGCGACTATGACCTGGCTGCCGTAGAACGTTGCCAGCAGTTCCTCGCCGCCTGGGCTTATCGCTTCAGCTCCCAGGTCAGCCTGCACTACCCGCGCGCGCTGCTGCTGGAAGTGCATTCCAGCCTGGCCCTGCTCGGTCCCTGGCCACACCTGGAGGCACGCCTGCGTGCCGAGCTCGATGGGCTGGGCTACCGCCATCGCATCGTCCTGGCCCCCAATCCCGCCGCCGCCCGCGCCCTGGCCAATACCCACGATGGCCTGGCCGTGGCCGAGCACGAACTGCCACAAGCCATCGAGCGGTTGCCGGTCAACCGCGCCGGCCTGCCCACCGAGCTGGCCAGCGCGCTGGCCCGCATGGGTCTGCGTCAGCTGCGCCAGGTCCTGCAGCTGCCGCGCGCGGGGCTGGCCAGGCGTTTCCCACCCGTGCTGCTGGAGCAGCTGGATCTGTTGCTCGGCCGCCGCCCACTGGGACTGGACTTCTACCTGCCGCCCGACGAGTTCATCACCCGCGTCGAGCTTAACTTCGAGGTGGAATCGCACCAGGCCCTGCTCTTCCCGCTACGCCGCGCCCTGGGCGATCTGGCTGCCTACCTAGCAGGCCGAGACAGCGGCGTACAACGTTTCAGCCTGATACTGGAACACCGCAGCGGCACAGCCACCGAATTGCAGGTCGGCCTGCTCGCCGCCGAACGCGATGCCGGCATGCTCTTCGAACTGACCCGCACCCGTCTGGAGCAGCTGCAGCTTCCCGCCCCGGTACTGGCGCTGAAACTGACGACACGCGAACTGCCGGCCTTCGTGCCCGAATGCCGCGAGCTGTTCGACCCACGACCACAGCAGAAGCAGAGCTGGGAACAGCTGCGCGAACGACTGCGTGCCCGCCTCGGCGACGAAGCGCTGCATGGCCTCAACAGCCATGCCGACCCTCGCCCCGAACAGGCCTGGCGAGCACAGCCAGGCAAGGCCTCGACACTGAGCGATGTGCCGCGACCGGGCTGGCTGCTGACCGAACCGCAGCCCCTGCGCGAGCCACTGGCGCGCATCCTTGCTGGCCCGGAGCGCATCGAGTCCGGTTGGTGGGACGGTGGCGATCTGCGCCGCGACTACTACCTGGTGGAAACCCGCAACGGCCAGCGCGCCTGGGTATTCCGCGGCGCCGCCACGGACGAACCGTTCCTGCTGCATGGGTGGTTCGCATGAGCGGCTATGCCGAACTGCACTGCCTATCGAACTTCAGCTTCCAGCGTGGTGCCTCCAGCGCCCTGGAACTGTTTGAACGCGCCCGGCGCCTGGGCTACCAGGCCCTGGCCATCACCGACGAATGCAGCCTCGCCGGCATAGTGCGCGCCAAGCAGGCGGCCGAGGCCACAGGCGTGACACTGATCATCGGCTGCGAGCTGCGCATCGAGGCCGGGCCCAAGCTGGTGCTACTGGTGGAAGACCTGAACGGCTACCAGCGCCTGTGCCAACTGATCACCCTCGCCCGCCGACGCGCCGACAAGGGCAGCTACCGCCTGCTGCGCGAAGATCTCCAGCCGCCACTAGAAGGCCTGCTGGCCATCTGGCTGCCCGATGCCGCACACGACGGCGGCTGGCTCCAGGAGCTGTTTCCCCAGCGTCTGTGGTTGGGCGTGGAGCTGCACCGCGGCCCGGACGACGCTGGGCTTCTGGCAGGCCTGCTCGATCTCGCCGAACGCCAGGGCATACCGCCCGTGGCCTGCGGCGACGTGCATATGCATGCCCGCGGCCGCCGTGCCCTTCAGGACTGCATGACCGCCATCCGTCATCACCTGACCGTCGCCGAGGCTGGTCAGTACCTCTTCGCCAACGGCGAGCGCCATCTGCGGCGCCTGGAAGAGCTGCGCGAGCTGTACCCGTCCGAGCTGCTGGAGGAGAGCCTGCGCATCGCCGAGCGCTGCCACTTCAACCTGGCGGAGTTGAAGTACCAGTATCCCCATGAGGTCGTACCCAAGGGCGAAACGCCCACCACCTGGCTGCGCCATCTAGTCGAGCAAGGTGCGCACAGGCGCTGGCCGCAGGGCATGACGCAGAAGGCCCGCGAACAGCTGGAAAGAGAACTGCAGCTGATCGCCGAACTGGAATATGAAAGCTACTTCCTCACCGTGCACGACATCGTCGTCTTTGCCCGTAGCCAGCATATCCTCTGCCAGGGCCGCGGCTCGGCGGCCAACTCGGCGGTGTGCTTCGTGCTCGGCATCACCGAACTCGACCCGGGTCGCAGTAACCTGCTGTTCGAGCGTTTCCTGTCCCGCGAGCGCAACGAGCCGCCGGATATCGACGTGGACTTCGAGCACGAGCGCCGCGAAGAGGTCATTCAGTACGTGTTCCGTCGCTACGGCCGCAACCGCGCTGCGCTCACTGCCGTGGTCAATACCTACCATGCTGCAGGTGCCATTCGCGACGTGGCCAAGGCCCTCGGCCTGCCGGCACAACAGCAGGGAGCCCTGGCCGGTTGCTGCGGCCGCTGGACCGATCGCCTGCCCTCGCCCGAGCGCCTGTGCGAGGCCGGCTTCGACCCGGAAAGCCCGGCACTGCGCCGGGTACTGGCACTGACCGAAGCACTGACCGGCTTTCCCCGACATCTGTCGCAACACCCAGGCGGCTTCGTCATCTCCGAGCAACCCCTGAGCGAACTGGTGCCGGTAGAAAATGCCGCCATGGCCGAACGCACGGTGATCCAGTGGGACAAGGACGACCTGGACGAGGTCGGCCTGCTCAAGGTCGACGTGCTGGCGCTGGGCATGCTCACCGCCCTGCGCCGTTGCTTCGACCTGATCGAAGGCTATCGCGGCCAACGCTGGAGCCTGGCAACGCTGCCAGCGGAAGACAAGGCCACTTACGAGATGATCAGCCGTGCTGACACCATCGGCGTGTTCCAGATCGAGTCGCGGGCGCAGATGGCCATGCTGCCGCGGCTCAAGCCCGAGAAGTTCTACGACCTGGTGATCGAAGTCGCCATCGTCCGCCCGGGGCCGATCCAGGGCGACATGGTTCACCCCTACCTGCGCCGCCGTAACGGTGAAGAGGCCGTCACCTACCCCAGCGAGGAGCTGAAAAAGGTCTTCGAGCGCACCCTGGGCGTGCCGCTGTTTCAGGAACAGGTAATGGAGCTGGCGGTGGTCGCCGCCGGCTACACCCATGGCGAGGCCGATGACCTGCGCCGCTGCATGGCCGCCTGGAAGCGCCGCGGAGGACTGGAGCCACACCAGCAGCGCCTGACCGAAGGCATGCTCGCGCGCGGCTACAGCACCGAATTTGCGGCCCGCATCTTCGAACAGATCAAAGGTTTCGGTAATTACGGCTTCCCCGAATCCCACTCCGCCAGCTTCGCCCTGCTCACCTACGCCAGTAGCTGGCTCAAATGCCACGAACCGGCGGCCTTCGTCTGCGCCCTGATCAACAGCTGGCCGATGGGTTTCTACAGCCCCGACCAGCTGCTGCAGGATGCCCGCCGCCACGGCGTCGAGGTCCGCCCGCTGGATGTTCAGCACAGCGACTGGAACTGCAGCCTGGAGCCAGGCGACAACGCGCAACCGACGCTGCGCCTCGGGCTACGCCTGATCCGCGGGTTGCGCGAGGAGCAGGCGCGACGCCTGGAGGCCGCTCGCCGCCTGCGCCCCTTCAGCGATATCGCCGATCTCTGCCTGCGCGCCGACCTGGACGACCGCTGCCGCGCCCTGCTCGCCGACGCCGGCGCCCTGCACAAGCTGGTCGGCCACCGGCACCTGGCCCGCTGGGCCATCGCCGGCGTGGAGCGCCAGGCCCCACTGTTCGCCGAACTGCCCGCCGCCGACGAGGTACCCGTCGAACTGCCACAGCCCAGCCTGGGCGAGGACGTGCAGACCGACTACGCCACCCTCGGCACCACACTGGGCCCACACCCACTGAGCCTGCTGCGCGATGACCTGCGCGCACGACGCTGCCGCAGCTCCAAAGAACTCGATGGACTCAACAACGGCCGCCTGGTCAAGGTCGCCGGCCTGGTCATCGGCAGGCAAAGGCCACAGACCGCCAGCGGCATCACCTTCGTCACCCTGGAAGACGAGCACGGCATGCTCAACGTGGTGGTACGCCTCGAACTGGCCGAGCGCCAACGCCGCGCACTGCTCGGCGCCCGACTGATGCAGGTGGATGGCCACCTGGAACAGGCCAGCGGCGTACGCCACATCATCGCCGGCCGACTGCACGACCTCACCCCGCTGCTCGATGGCCTGAACGTGCGCAGCCGGGATTTCAGGTAGACACAGCACAAGCGGGTTGAATGAAGTGCACCCTCGACGCCAGAGCAAAGAATCAGGCCATATGCTTCACCAGCATCTGAGCCGGCTCTGGCCCATAGGCACCGAATAGCTGTTGCCGAATCGGTTGAAAAAACCGGGATCCCAGAGCGCTAATGCCCGGAATAACAACAATCGCCCGATCAATAAAAAACCGGGGCCACCGAAACCACCGCTGAAGAGGCGGGAATTCCGAAGGCACCCGGAAACAGGGGGGAAACGTCACAACTTCGCTAGCGACTCAGGTCGGCAGCACGCCGCGCTGGCGCGACAGGGTCAGGGCCAGGTCCTCGATCATGTCTTCCTGGCCGCCGACGGTGCCGCGCTTGCCCAGCTCGACCAGCAGCTCGCGGGCCTGGATGCCGTATTTCTGCTCGGCACGTTTGGCGAACAGCAGGAACGAGCTGTACACCCCGGCGTAGCCCAGGGTCAGGGCGTCGCGGTCGACGCGGATGGGCTGGTCCATCATCGGCACCACCAGGTCCTCGGCGACGTCCATGATCCGGTACAGGTCGATGCCGCTCTCCACGCCCAAGCGCTTGAGCACCGCGACGAAGACTTCCAGCGGGGTGTTGCCGGCGCCGGCGCCGAGGCCGGCGACCGAGCCGTCGATGCGTGCCGCGCCGGCCTCGATGGCGGCCAGCGAGTTGGCGATGGCCATGCCCATGTTGTGGTGGCCGTGGAAGCCGATCTCCACATCGGCATTCAGCCCGGCACGCAGCACCGAGATCTTCTCGGTGACCTCGTCGGGCAGCATGTAGCCGGCCGAGTCGGTGCAGTAGATGCAGTTGGCGCCGTAGCCCTGCATCAGCCTGGCCTGGGCCAGCAGCTGCTCGGCACTGACCATGTGCGCCATCATCAGGAAGCCGACGGTATCCAGGCCCAGCTTGGCGGCCATGCCGATGTGCTGCTCGGAGACATCGGCCTCGGTGCAGTGGGTGGCGACGCGGATGGTGGAGACGCCATGATCATGGGCCATCTTCAAGTGGTCGACGGTGCCCATCCCAGGCAGCAGCAGGGCCGAGACCTTGGCCTGTTTCATCTTGGGGATCACCGCGGCGAAGTATTCCTCGTCGCTGTGCGCCGGGAAGCCGTAGTTCAGCGAGGCGCCGCCCAGGCCGTCGCCGTGGGTGATCTCGATCAGCGGCACGCCGGCGGCATCCAGTCCGGTGGCCACCGCCACCATCTCGTCCAGGCTGATCTGGTGGCGCTTGGCGTGCATGCCGTCGCGCAGGCTCATGTCGTGCAGGCGCACGCTCTTACCTTGCAGGTTCATGGTCGATCTCCAATCAGCGAACGGGGAGCTTGAGGGCGCCCTTGTGGGCTTCCTCGGCGAACATCTCGGCGGTGCGCAGGCCGGCGGCGGTCATGATGTCGAGGTTGCCGGCGGATTTCGGCAGGAAGTCGCCGAGGCCCTCGACCTCGACGAAGATCGACACCTTGCGGCCGTCGAACACCGGGCCGTTGATCAGCTTGTAGCCGGGCACGTAGCGCTGCACCTCACGGACCATGTCCAGCACCGAGGCGCGGATGGCGTCCTGGTTCGGCTCGGACTCGGTCAGGCAGTGGATGGTGTCGCGCATCATCAGCGGCGGCTCGGCCGGGTTGATGACGATGATCGCCTTGCCGCGCTGAGCGCCGCCGATCTTCTCCACCGCGCCGGCGGTGGTGCGGGTGAACTCGTCAATGTTCTGCCGGGTACCCGGGCCCACCGAGCGCGACGAAACCGTCGCGACGATCTCGCCGTATTCCACCGGCTGCACCTGCGACACGGCGGCGACCATGGGGATGGTGGCCTGGCCGCCGCAGGTGACCATGTTGACGTTCATCGCCAGGGTCTCGGCGTGCTGCTTGAGGTTGACCGGCGGCACGCAGTAGGGGCCGATGGCGGCCGGGGTGAGGTCGATCATGATCACCCCGAGTTCGTTGAGCTTGCGGCTGTTCTCGGCATGCACATAGGCGCTGGTGGCGTCGAAGGCGATGCGGATGTCGTCGTCCAGCACGTGCGGCAGCAGGCCGTCGACCCCTGCGGCGGTGGTCTTGATGCCGAACTCGGCGGCGCGCTTGAGGCCTTCGGATTCGGGGTCGACGCCGACCATCCACACCGGCTCGATCCATTCGGAGCGACGCATCTTGATCAGCAGGTCGGTGCCGATATTGCCGGGGCCGATGATGGCCGCCCTGAGTTTCTTGCTCATGGGAGCTCCTATGCGCAGAAGGACACCCGGGCGCTGCCCAGGCCGTCGATGGTCAGTTCGAAGCGGTCGCCGGCGCGCGCCGGCTCCAGCGGAACCAGGGAGCCGGAGAGGATGATCTCGCCGGCCTTGAAGGGAATGCCGAAGGCGCCCAGGGTGTTGGCCAGCCAGGCCACCGCGGTCAGCGGGTTACCCTGCACCGCCGAGCCCAGGCCTTCGCTGATCGGCGCGCCGTTCTTGAACACGCGCATATGCAGGTTGGGCAGGTCCAGCTCTCGCGGATCACGCTCCTCGCTGCCGAGCACGAACACGCCGCAGGAGGCGTTGTCGGCGACCGTGTCCTGGATGCGGATCTTCCAGTCGTGGATGCGCGAGTCGACGATCTCGAAGCAGGCCATCACGCTCTCGGTGGCCTCCAGCACGTCCTGCTCGGTGACGCCGGGACCGACCAGATCGCGCTTGAGCCTGAAGGCGATCTCGCCCTCGGCGCGCGGCTGGATCAGGCGGTTCTCGCTCAGGGAAATCTCGTCGCCATTGGCGAACCACATGTCACGGGTGAGGAAGCCGAAATCCGGCTGGTGCACGCCGAGCATCTGCTGCACGGCGCGCGAGGTGACACCGATCTTCTTGCCGACGATGGCCTGGCCAGCGGCGACCCGCTTCTCCACGATGCGCCGCGAGATGTGGTAGGCGTCCTCGATGGAAATCTCCGGCCAACGCTCGGTCAGCGGCGCCAGGGTGTGGCCCTCGCGCAGCGCCCGGTAGAGCGCGTCGGCATGCTGGTCGCGCAGTTGCTCGCTCATGCGCGGCCCTCCGCGATGAAGGCCAGGCACTCATGGTTGAACAGCTCGCGATGCTCGACCATGGCCCAGTGCCCGCACTCGCTGAGCAACACGAAACGGATCTGGCTGCAGGCCTGCATCATGGTCTGCGCGCCGGATACCGGGCAGAACTTGTCGTTCATGCCCCAGAAACCGAGGATCGGGCACTGCAGCTCGGCCAGGCGCGCGGTCATGTTCGGTACCTGCATGGTCGACAGCACGCACAGCGGCTGCTGGTTGACCACGGCCACGCGCTCCTCGACCGTCTCGTCGCTGAGCAGGCTGGCGTCGAACAGCTGCAGACCGAGCAGGCGGCGCATGCCGGCCGCCTCCTTCAGCTCGCCGGCGGCGAAGGCCGCGCCCATCTGCTGGATGCCTTCCATCTGCAGGTAGTACTGCTCTTTTTCCATCAGCCCGCCGGGCGCCATCAACACCAGCCGGCTGACCCGCTGCGGCTGATCCAGGGCCAGCTTGAGGGCGATGGCGCCGCCCAGGGAGTTGCCGACCAGCACGCAGCGGCCGATGTCGAGCGCGTCGAGCAGGCCGCTCAGGGCGGCGACGAAGAAGTCCAGCGTGTACTGGGTCTCGGGCTTGTCCGAGGCGCCGTAGCCCGGCAGGTCGGGGACTATCACCCGCTGGCCGGCGGCGGCGAATTGCGGGTAGTTCTGCTTGAAGTTGCTGTGCCCGCTGGCGCCCGGCCCGCTGCCGTGAATGAAGACCACCGGCTCGCCCGAGCCCTGGTCCAGGTAGTGCAGGCGCAGGCCATCCTGCAGGGTGACGTACTGTCCGTGCGGCGCGGCCATCGGCGATCTCCTCGGCTCGTGGTAGTGCCGGGATTATTTCGACGCCGTGGCAAGGCAACATCGTCCGAGAGGACTACAGATCGCCGATGGCCCCAGGGTTCGGCGGGCGCATATCCACGGGCTGCGCAGGCATAGTCCGCTCGGACGTAGCCGCCATGTGCCCTGCCCCCTAGCCTCGCCGGCAGATAATTGCGCGAAGAGGCGAAGATGAAGGACCCGATGGATTTCGGCGGCAAGGTGGTGCTGGTCACCGGCGGAGGCAAGGGCGTCGGCCGCGGCATCAGCCTGCGCTTTCTCGAACGCGGCGCGACGGTGGTGATCTGCGGGCGCCAGGTGCCGGAGCAGCTGCCGCAACTGGGCGAGCGCGTGGCCGAGTTCGTGCCCTGCGACGTGCGTGATGTGGAGCAGCTGACCGCGCTGATCGAGCACATCACCAGTCGCCACGGCCGCCTCGACGTGCTGATCAACAACGCCGGCGGCGCCCCGCACGCCGACGCGGCGACCGCCTCGCCGCGCTTCTCCGAGTCGATCATCCGCCTCAACCTGCTGGCCCCGCTCAACCTCTGCCAGCTGGCCAACCAGGTGATGCAGAACCAGGCCAGCGGCGGCGCCATCGTCAATATCTGCAGCGTCAGCGCCGTGCGCCCCTCGCCCGGCACCGCCGCCTACGGCGCGGCCAAGGCCGGGCTGCTCAACCTGACCCGTTCGCTGGCGGTGGAATGGGCACCCAAGGTGCGCCTCAACGCGGTCACCGCCGGGCTGATCCTCACCGAGCAGGCCGACCTGCACTATGGCGATGCCGCCGGCATCGCCCGGGTCGCCGCCGGCATTCCCCTGCAGCGCCTGGCCGCGCCAGGGGATATCGGCGACGCCTGCCTGTACCTCGCCTCGCCTCTGGCATCCTATGTCAGTGGCGCCGACCTCTGTGTTCACGGCGGCGGCGAACGCCCCGCCTTTCTCGATGCCGCCCAGGCCAACTGATTGATGGAGTCCCCGATGTCCGCCCACGCCAGCCATAGCGTCCACCTCGCCCTCTCGGTGGAGGCCGCCTGGAAGCGCCTCAGCGATCTCAGCCAGGCACCGCATTACGTGCCGGGGCTGACCGGCTGCCAGTTCCACCCCGGCCCGCAACGCGGGCGCGGCGCCAGCCGCCGGGTGCTGCGGCGCTTCGGCCAGTGGCTGGACGAGACGGTGATCGACTGGCACGAAGGCTCGGGCTTCGTTCTGCGCCTGCACCATGGCGCCCAGGGTGCCCCCTTCCCCTTTCGTGAGGCGAGTTTCAGCTATGCCCTGGAGCCGACCGACAGCGGCAGCCGCATGACCTTGCGCATGGACTACCGCCTGCGCGGCGGGCGCTTGTTCGAAGGCCTGCTGGCAGGCTCGTTCGACAAGGTGGTGCGGCAGATCGCCGGCAACCTCAAGGCCTACTACGAGACCGGAGTGACACAGAACCCGGCCTTCTCGGGCTGAGTTCGGGCACCAGCAGGGTGGAAAACTGCGCAGCGTTTTCCACCCTGAGGGTCAGGCAGGCGCTGTCGACAGAGTCTGCCCGGCCACCATGGAATGCGCGCGAAAGATCGTCTCGACTATCCGCCACTGGCCGTCGATACGGCGGTAGCGATCCCGGTACAGGCCACCGAGCTGGCGGGTAGCGCCGCTCTCGCCATCCAGATTGAAGTAGTACAGCGCCCAGCGCCCCTGCGCTTCGTCCGTACCGATCAGTTCGATCTCCGGGTTGGCGCCGTGGTGCAGGTCGATCACCCGCTCGTGGCAGGCCAAGGACTGGTAGAGCGCGACAAAGCTGTCGCGTTCGTGAAAGGTGCCGACGGGGCCGTAGTCGATCAGCACCGGGCCAGCGGCGAAGCAGTCGCGGATCACCGCTACCTCCTTCAGGTCGCAGGCATTGAAGTAGCGGTGCTTGAGCTGGCGGATGGCCTCCAGCACCTCCAGGCGGGCGATGCGCTGATCCAGGTTCATCGGCCCTGCTCCAGGTTGTCCGGCCCCCAGTAGGCCTTCATCGACTGGAAGCGGCCGTCCTCGGCAAACTCCATCACGTCGATCACCTCGATGGCGCACGGCTTGCCGTCCCACTCCAGCTCGACGCGAAACGGCATGGCCGCGCTGTTGCCGGCCACCCGCACCGGCCCGGTCAGGCGGGCGCGGGCGTTGCTGCGGCCGAGGCCCTCGCGGTAGAAGCGCTCGATGGCGGTGCGGCCGACCAATGCCGGCGTGCCGACCGGGTCCTCGACTATGGCGTCGTCGGCGTACAGGGCGAGGATGCCGTCGATATCACCGGCATCCACCCGCTCTACATAGCGCTGCATCGCCGCGCGCTTGGCTTCGACCGTCATCTCAGGCCACCTCGAACAGCGCGGCGGCGCCCATGCCGCCGCCGATGCACATGCTCACCACTACGTAGCGCAGGCCGCGGCGTTTACCTTCGATCAGGGCGTGGCCGACCATGCGCGCGCCGGACATGCCGAACGGGTGCCCGATGGCGATGGCGCCGCCGTTGACGTTGAGGCGCTCGTCGGGTATGCCCAGGGTGTCGCGGCAGTGCAGCACCTGGCAGGCGAAGGCTTCGTTGATCTCCCACAAACCGACATGGTCGATGCCGAGGCCATGGCGCTTGAGCAGCTTGGGAATCGCAAATACCGGGCCGATGCCCATCTCGTCGGCCTCGCAGCCGGCCACCGCCAGGCCGCGATAGATGCCCAGCGGCTCCAGGCCGCGGCGCTCGGCCTGCTTGGCGTCCATCAACAGCGCCGCCGAGGCGCCGTCGGAGAGCTGCGAGGCATTGCCGGCGGTAATGAAGCGGCCCTGCTGCGTCCACTGCCCGCCCTGCCACACCGGCTCCAGCGCGGCCAGGCTTTCGCGGGTGGTGTCGGCTCGGTTGCACTCGTCGCGCTCCAGCAGCACCTCCTCGTGGCGGCTCTCGCCGCTGACCTTGTCGACGATCAGCTTGCGCACGCGGATCGGCGCCAGCTCGGCGGCCAGCAGACCGTCGCGCTGGGCGCGGGCGATGCGCAGCTGGCTCTGCAGGCTGTACTCGTCCTGTGCCTGGCGCGAGATGCCGTAGCGCATGGCGACGATCTCGGCGGTCTCGATCATAGGGATATAGGCCGTCGGATCGCGCTCCAGCACCGCCTGCGACTGGTTGCGGTAGGCGTTCTTGTGCTTGTTCTGCACCAGCGAGATGGACTCCAGGCCACCGGCCACGGCGATATCCAGCTCGTCGCAGATGATGCTCTTGGCCGCCCAGGCGATGGACATCAGCCCCGACGAGCACTGCCGTTCGATGGCCATGCCGGCCACCGAACTGGGCAGGCCGCCGGCGATGGCGCACAAGCGCCCGAGGTTGTAGGCCTGGGTGCCCTGCTGCGCGGCGGCGCCCATGATCACGTCCTCCACCTCGCCCGGTTCGACGCCGGCGCGGCGCACCGCCTCGGCCACCACGTGGCCACCCATGAGCGGCGCCTCGGTGTCGTTGAAGGCACCGCGGAAGGCCTTGCCGATGGGGGTTCGGGCGGTGGAAACGATGACGGCTTCTTTCATCTTGGGATCCTCGTAAACAATTCGTTAACGCTGCTGAAAGCGTTGCGAGCGAAGGTCAGGCAAGGCGGAAGCACGGCTGAAAAGCGGAGTTTGCTGGTTGCAAATGAGCATTTTCAGCCGTGATTCCAACGTGGCATGGCCGAGCGCACTAGCTTTCAGGCGGGGTAGTAGCGGCTGATGGTATCCACCACGCAGCCGGGACGTTCCTCACCCTCAATCTCGACGCTGACGCGGATGGTGGCCTGCACCCCGCCCTTGACCGCCTCGGCGGCGAGCAGCTCGGCGCGGCCGCGAACCCTTGCGCCGGCGCGCACCACATTGGGGAAGCGCACCCGGTCGCAGCCGTAGTTGACCCCCATCGAGATGCCGCGCACCTCGACGATCTGCGGCAGGAACAGGTTGACCAGGGCCAGGCTCAGGTAGCCGTGGGCGATGCAGGTGCCGTAGGGGCCGCTGGCGGCGCGCACGGGGTCGACATGGATCCACTGGTGGTCGCCGGTGGCCTCGGCGAACTGGTCGATGCGCGACTGCTCGACGGTCAGCCAGGCGCTCTCGCCCAGCACTTCGCCGACGCTGGCCAGCAGCGCCTCGGGGTGTTCGAACACGCGGGTCATGCTCAGGCCCTCTGGCTGGAGACCGACAGCACTTCGCCGGTCATGTAGGAGCTGTAGTCGCTGGCGAGGAACATCATCACATTGGCCACCTCCCAGACTTCCGCAGCGCGGCCGAAGGCCTCGTTCGCCGCAAGTTTTTCCAACACCTCCTGGGGCGCGGATTTACGCAAAAAATCGTGCAGGGCGATGCTCGGACTCACCGCGTTGATGCGGATGCCGTGCTCGGCCGCCTCCACCGCGGCGCAGCGGGTCAAGGCCATCACCCCGGCCTTGGCCGCGGCGTAGTGGCTCTGCTCCTTCTGCGCGCGCCAACCGAGCACCGAGGCGTTGTTGACGATCACCCCGCGCTGGCGCTCGATCATCTTCGGCAGCATGGCGCGGGTCATGCGCATGGTGCCGGTGAGGGTCACGTCGAGTACCCGCTGCCACTCCTCGTCGGCCATCTCCACCAGCAGGCGCGAGCCACCCAAACCCGCGTTGTTGATCAGCACGTCGACGCCGCCCATCATCCGCTCGGCAGCCGTGACCAGGGCCTGTACCTGCGCCTCGTCGGTGACGTTGCACACCTGGCAGTAGACCTGCTCCAGGCCGGTGGACTCGCGGATCTTCTGCGCCGCCTCGGCCAGCCGGCCCTCGTGGATATCGCTGATCAGCAGCGCCCGGCAGCCTTCCTCGGCGGCGCGCAGGGCCGCGGAGAAACCAATGCCGGCACCGGCGGCGGCGGTGATCAGAACCGACTTGCCGCGCAGTAGGCCGTGGCCGGGAACGTAGTTGGGAATATTCATGGGAACCTCGGATCAGGCGCGCGGACGCGGCTCCCTGGGCATGCCCAGGGCGCGTTCGGCAATGATGTTGCGTTGGATTTCGTTGGTGCCGCCGTAGATGGTGTCGGAGCGGCTGAACAGGAACATGCCCTGCAGGCGGCTGAGCGCGTAGGGCGCGCCTTCCAGCAGTTCGGCCTGCGGTCCGAGCACGTCCATGGCCAGCTTGCCCAGCTCGGCATGCCAGCTGGACCAGCACAGCTTGTAGATCATCGCCTCGCGGCGCAGGCTGCCGTCCTGACTACCTGAGAGCATGCGCAGCGAGTTGTAGCGCAGCACCTGCAGCCCGCCCCAGGCCTGCGCCAGGCGCTGGCGCAGCAGCGGGTCGCGCGCCGCGCCATTGGCCTTGGCGATACGGATGATCTCGTCCAGCTCGTTGTGGAACTGCATCTGCTGGCCCAGGGTGGACACCCCGCGCTCGAAGCCGAGCAGCGCCATGGCGATCTTCCAGCCATCGCCGGGGGCGCCGAGGATGTTGTCGGCGGCGGTCTCGGCCTGGTCGAAGAACACCTCGTTGAACTCCGAGGTGCCGGTCAGCTGCTCGATCGGCCGCACCGAAATGCCGGCCTGGCGCATCGGCACCAGCAGGAACGACAGGCCCTGGTGGCCGACGCTGCCCGGTTCGGTGCGGGCGATGACGAAGCACCAGTCGGACTCGTGGGCCAGCGAGGTCCACACCTTCTGCCCGCTGATGCGCCACTTGCCGTCTTCCAGCACCGCGCGGGTTTTCACATTGGCCAGGTCGGAGCCGGCGCTTGGCTCGGAGTAGCCTTGGCACCAGAACTCGGTGCCGCTGACGATGCCCGGCAACAGACGGCGCTGCTGCTCGGCCGTACCAAAGGCGGCGATGGTCGGCCCGGCCAGGCCCTCGCCGATATGGCCCATGCGCCCGGGGCCGCCGGCGCGGGCGTACTCCTCATGGAAGATCACCTGCTGGTTGATCGACAGGCCGCGCCCGCCGTGCTCCGGCGCCCAGCCCACGCAGGTCCAGCCACCTTCGGCGAGCTTGCGCTCCCAGGCCTTGCGCTCCTCGGGGAAGCTGTGTTCGTCGCCCGGGCCACCACGAAAGCGCAGCGCGGCAAATTCGCCGCTCAGGTTGCTCGCCAGCCAGCTGGCCACTTCGGCGCGGAAGGCTTCGTCCGCTGCGCTGAATCCGATCTTCATGCCAGCTCTCCCAGCAGGTGCACGGCGATACGCTCGCGGTGCCAGGCCGGCGTGCCAAGGAATGCTTCGCCGGCACGCGCGCGCTTGAAATACAGGTGTGGGTCGTACTCCCAGGTGAAGCCGACCCCGCCGTGCAGCTGGATCGACTCGGCAGCGCAGTGGAAGAAGGCTTCCGAGGCCTGTGCCTTGGCCAGCGCGCTGGCCAGTGGCAGCTCCTGCGCCACCTGAGGATCGCCGCCGAGGTAGAGCGCTTCTTCGGCGACACAGGCGGCGTAGTAGGCGGCCGAACGCGCGCACTCGACCTGCACCATCATGTCGGCGACGCGGTGCTTGATCGCCTGGAAACTGGCGATGGCGCGGCCGAACTGCTGGCGCTCGGCCAGGTAGGTCAGGGTCAGGTCGAGCGCCTGCTGGGCGCCGCCGACCTGCTCGGCGGCCAGCGCCGAGGCAGCCATGCGCAGCACCTGCTGCAGCGCCGGCGCAGCGCCGCCGAAGGTACCGAGCAGGGCATCGGCCTCGACATAACAGTGGTTGAACTCGATCTCGGCCAGCTTGCGGGTCTGGTCCAGGGTCGGCAACAGACGGCGCTTGAGTCCGGCAACGCTGGTCGGCACGGCGAACAGACTGAGCCCCTCCTCGCCCTGCGTGCCCGGGCTGCGCGCGGTGACGATCAACAGATCGGCGCTGTGGCCATCGACCACCAGCGAGGCGCCACCGTCTAAGACGAAACCCTCACCCTCGCGGCGCACCCGCACGGCGCTGGCATCGGGCGCCTGACTGTGCTCATCGGCCCAGGCCAGGCTGGCGCGGCACTCGCCGGCGGCGATGGCCGGCAGCCAGCGCTGCTTCTGCGCATCGCTGGCGGCCAGAATCAGCGCCGGCGTGGCCAGGCAGGCAGTGGCGAAGAACGGCGAGCAGAACAGCCGGCGGCCCATCTGCTCCATGAGGATGGCCAGCTCGACGAAACCCAGGCCCAGGCCACCATAGGCCTCGGGGATATGGATCGCCGGCCAGCACAGTTCGCCGCACAGACGCTGCCAGGTCGCATCGTCATAGCCGGTGTCGCTGGCCATGGCCGCACGCACGGCGGCGGAAGGTGAAACATCGGCAAGAAAGGCTTCCGCGCTGTCGCGGATCATTTCCTGCTCATCGGTGAAGACGAATTCCATAAGCGTTCCGAGTCGGGCAGAAAAAGGCGCACAGGGCGCCGCAGCTGCCGCGAGTCTGGCCCGCTTGGCCAGCGCTCGAATCGTCAGCGGGGCCTAGTCCGAATGGGCGATGTCGCTGGCCGGCGGGCCCTGCCCAAACGTAAAAGCCCGGCACGGGGCCGGGCTCGGGAACGCTGGTGGGCTCAGGTGCCGTAGACCTTCTGCGCCGGCACGGCCTGCTCGACCAGCTGCGCCACCGCTGCGCCGATCTCCTCGGGCTGCCAGCACCCGCCTTTGTCTACCTGCGGGCCACGACGCCAGCCATCGGCGATGGACAGCTTGCCGCCCTCCACCTCGAACATGCGCCCGGTCACCCCGCTGGAGACCTCCGAGCCGAGCCAGACCAGCAACGGCGCGACGTTCTCCGGGGCGAAGTAGTCGAAGCCCTCGTCCGGCTTCTTCATGGTGTCGGCGAACACCTGCTCGGTCATGCCGGTGCGCGCAGCCGGGGCCAGGGCGTTGGCGCTGATGCCGTAGCGCGCCAGCTCGGCAGCCTGTACCAGAGTCAGGGCGGCGATGCCGCCCTTGGCCGCGGCGTAGTTGGACTGGCCGATGGAGCCCTGCAGGCCGGCGCCGGAGCTGGTGTTGATGATGCGCGCCTGCAGCGTCTTGCCGCCCTTGGCCTGTTCGCGCCAGTACTTCACGGCATGGCTGGCGATGCAGAAGTGGCCCTTGAGGTGTACGGCCATCACCGCGTCCCAGTCGGCTTCCTCCAGGCTGGCAAACATGCGGTCGCGGCAGATACCGGCGTTGTTCACCACCACGTGCAGGTCGCCGAACTGCTCGATGGCGGCGCGCACGATGCCGGCGGAGGCGGCGTAGTCGGTGATGTCGCCGCTGTTGGCGGCGGCCTGGCCACCGTTGGCACGGATTTCACCGGCCACCGCCTCGGCGGCCGGCAGGTTGATGTCGTTGACCAACACCTTGGCTCCGGCCGCAGCGAAGGCCAGGGCATAGGCCCGGCCCAGCCCGCCGCCAGCGCCGGTGATGATGACGACACGATCTTGGCAAAGGGACATTGCTCGTTCTCCGATAGCATGGGGCGGGCAAGTTTGCCCTCACCCCAGCCCTCTTCCAGAGAGAGGGCGGTGGTTGTCTGGGAGCCTGCAGGACGCGTTCAAAGCGTCGCGAGCGAAGGTCGGGCTAGGCGGCAGGGTGAGCGAAAAGCGCAGTTTACGAAGGTAAATGAGCATTTTCGGGCGACCTGCCAACAGCGCCCGGCCGAGCGCAGCAGCTTTGAACGCGTCCTTCACAGGCGCTCGATGATGGTGACGTTCGCCTGACCGCCGCCTTCGCACATGGTCTGCAGGCCGTAGCGGCCACCGCTGCGTTCCAGCTCATGCAGCAGGCTGCACATCAGGCGGGTGCCGGTAGCGCCCAGCGGGTGGCCGAGGGCGATGGCGCCGCCGTTGACGTTGGTGCGCTCGTGCGGGTAGCCGGTCTCCTTGAGCCAGGCCATGGCCACCGAGGCGAAGGCCTCGTTGATCTCCACCCGGTCGATGTCCTGCAGCTGCACCCCGGCCTTCTTCAGCGCGTGGGCAGTGGCCGGGATCGGCGCGGTGAGCATCCAGATCGGGTCGTCGGCGCGCACGCTGATGTGCTGGATGCGCGCGCGCGGGGTCAGGTTGTAGCGCTTGAGCGCCGCCTCGGAGACCACCAGCAGCGCGCTGGCGCCGTCGCAGGTCTGGCTGGACACCCCGGCGGTGACGCGGTCGCAGCCGAACAGGGTCTCAAGCTCGGCCATCTTCTCCAGGCTGGTCTGACGTGGCGTCTCGTCATGCTCGACGCCGGCCAGCGGTACGATTTCGCGGGCGAAGCGGCCCTCGGCGATGGCCTGCAGGGCGCGGCGGTGCGACTCCAGCGAATAGGCCTCCAGTTCGGCGCGGCTCAGGCCCCACTTCTCGGCGATCATCTGCGCCGCGCGGAACTGGGTCGGCGGCACCGCGCCGTAGCGTTTCACCCAGCCCTCGGAGCCGCTGAAGGGGTCGCGAAAACCCAACGGCTCGGCGGCGGTCATGGCCGAGGAAATGGGGATCTGCGTCATGGTCTGCACGCCGCCGGCGATCACCACGTCCTGGGTGCCGCTCATCACCGCCTGGGCGGCGAAATGCACAGCCTGCTGCGAGGAACCGCACTGGCGGTCGATGGTGGTGCCGGGCACGCCCTGGTCGAGGCCGGCGGCCAGCCAGCAGGTGCGGGCAATGTCACCGGCCAGCGGGCCGATGGTGTCGACGCAACCGAAGATCACATCGTCGTAGTCGGCATCGGGAATCGGGTTGCGCTCGACCAGCGCGCGCAGCACGTGGGCGCCGAGGTCGGCGGCGTGAATCTGGCTGAGACCACCCTTGCGCCGCCCGGTGGGCGTGCGCAGGGCGTCGACTATGTAGGCTTCTGGCATGTGCGGGTTCTCGCAAAGGAATAATCAGGATCGGCCTCGGGTGGCGCTGCGTGGCGATCCACCCCAGGGGCCGAGGGAAGTCAGAAGGTGTGCCCGGCCCCCGGCTGGATGGCCCCGCCGAACAGCGCCGCGCGAATCCGCGCCTTGTGCGCGGCGGCGTCGCCCCAGGCCTTGTCCAGCGCCCAGGCGCGCTTCATGAACAGGTGCAGGTCGACCTCCCAGGTGTAACCCATGGCGCCGTGCGCCTGGATGGCGTTCTGCGCGGCCAGCAGCGCCGCCTCGGCGCACGCCAGCTTGGCGTGCGACACCCGCACGCCCGCCAGTGCCTGGCCCTCAGCGACGGCGTAGGCGGCGTGGTACAGCGGGCCCTTGGCGAACTCGATCTGTACCGCGACGTTGGCCATCAGGTGCTTGACCGCCTGGAACGAGCCGACCGGCTTGCCGAACTGCTTGCGCTCGAAGGTGTAGTCAACCGCCAGGTCGACCATGCGCTTGGCCAGGCCGAGCAGCTGCGCGGCGCAGCCGAGGGCGGCGCGATCGCGGGCCGCAGCCCACAACGCGCTGCCCTG
>NZ_LSOF01000005.1:63911-352360 GCF_001592875.1 Pseudomonas sp. BMS12
AGCGGGCGCTGCCGCCGCCTGCTGGGGCGCCGAAGCCGCGCCCGGCGGCTGGTTGCTCAGCGCCCCCGGCACTCCCTGCGGCGGCAGGCTGCTGGAGCGCTGTTCGTTGACCTGCTGCTCACTGCGCAGGGCCGGCTGGTCCGGGTTGAACATCTCCGAGGTGGACTCGACGGCGCTGAAATCGACATCGGCGGAAACCTCGGCCTTGTAGCGACCGTTGCCCAGCACCGGCTGCAGGATGTTGTGCACGCGCTGGGTGAACAGGCTCTCCATGCGCCGGGTGTAATCGAATTGCTTGCCGGCCATGGTCAGCTCGGACAGCTCCTGCTGATCCGACAGCAGATTGCCCTTCTGGTCGACCACGGTGACCTGCGACTTGGTCAGTTCGGGGACGCTGGTCGCCACGAGATTGACGATGGCCATTACCTGGCTCGGTTCCAGGGCGCGCCCTGGATACAGCTCAACCAGCACCGAAGCCGTCGGCTTGCGCTCGTCACGGACGAACACCGAGCTCTTCGGAATGGCCAGGTGCACACGAGCCGCCTTGACGTTGTTGAGGCTGGACACGGTTCGCGCCAGCTCGCCTTCCAGGCCACGGCGATAACGGGTGGCCTCCATGAACTGGCTGGTACCCAGGCTCTGCTCCTGGTCGAGGATCTCGAAGCCGACGTTACCGTCGCTCGGTGCAACGCCCGCGGCGGCCAGTTTCATACGGGCACGCCCCAGCTCGTCGGACTTGACCAGCAAGGCTCCGGAGTTCGGCTCCACGGTGTAGGTGATGTCGGCAGCGTTGAGCACCTCCATCACCTGATTGGTGTCCATGCCGGCCAGGTTGCCAAGCAGCGGCTTGTAATCCGGTTGTTGCGACCACAGGACCACGGCGAAACCAATCGCCACGCTGGCAGCCAGACCAACCAGCAGGCCGACCTGACGCAGCATGGTCATGTCGGAAAGGTTTTCCAGGAAAGACAACCCGAACAGCGGTTTTCTCTCTTCGGTGGCGCCAGTGGTGGCGGGTACGTTTGCAGCGACTGCCTCAGCCATGACTCAAATCCGCCCTGTTAAACCGGCATCTGCATGATGTCTTGGTAGGCCTGAACCAGCTTGTTTCGCACCTGGGTCATGGCCTGAAAGGAAACGCTGGCTTTCTGCGAAGCGATCATCACATCGGTGATGTCGACACCCTTTTGCCCCATCTCGAAAGCGGTGGCCAGCTGGGTGGAGGCCTGCTGAGTCTCATTCACCTTGCCAACTGCCTGACCGAGCATATCGGCAAAGCTCGGCGCGCCCGGCTGCGGCGCCTCGGCCACAGGCTGCTGCTTGGCCATGGCCTCCATTTGCATGGAACGCATTTCCAACATCAGGCGATTGAATTCGACACCCTGGCTCATGACCTTTCCTCCAACGACCGCAGCTTTTTGACGCTACGCGGTTCTTTGCGAAGGTGATTGCAACAAGGATGCCAAGCCTGGAGGCTCGGGATTCAGGCCTCTCCAGCCAGCAAAAGCCTGAGGTTATGAGTTCTCAAGCCGCGAAAGACACTCAGCACCCCGGGTCATTCGCGACCTGCCACCCAAGCAGACCACAAGGGCAGCGTTGTCTTGGCCCCACTTGATCAGGGGCAACAAAAAAGCCCGCCCGGAAGTACCGGACGAGCTTGTTGTTGGCGTGAGTCCCACCCCGTTCAACTGGCGTAGAGGTAAGCCTCCACATCCATGCCGGCATCGCGCATCTGGGCCAGCTTGTAGCGCAGGGTACGAGGGCTGATGCCCAGGCGCTCGGCGGCTTCCTTGCGCCGCCCGCGCTCGGCACGCAGGGTATCGATGATCATCTGGAACTCATGCCGGCGCATGTCCTCGCCAAGGGCGCCAGCACTTTCCGCCGTAGTCATTTCCTCGCGCGGCATGGGCGCACTGGATACCAGGCTCACGGTCGGCGCAGCCGGCGCCGGAGCCATGCCGATCGGCGCCGTCAGGCACAGGTCATGAGGCTGGATCAGACCACCCTGCTGCAGGATCAGGGCACGCTGGATGGCGTTATCCAGCTCGCGCACGTTGCCCGGCCAGGCATGTGCCAGCAGAGCGGCACGCGCCTGCGGCGAGAGCTGTACGGGGGAATGGTTCATTTTTTTGACGTGACTGGCCAACAGACGCTCGGCCAACGGCAGAATATCGGCGGGGCGCTCGCGCAATGCGCGCCAGGCCAGCGGGAAGACCGACAGGCGATAGTAGAGATCCTCCCGGAAACGCCCCGCCGCCACTTCGCCGGCCAGATCGCGGTTGGTGGTGGCCAGCACGCGGATATCCAGATTGATCGGCTTGCGTGCACCCACCCGCTCCACTTCGCGCTCCTGCAGCACACGCAACAGCTTGGCCTGCAGGCTCAGCGGCATCTCGGAAATCTCGTCGAGCAGGATGGTGCCACCATCCGCCAGCTCGAACTTGCCGGGCTGAGCAGCGATGGCACCGGTGAAAGCGCCCTTCTCGTGACCGAACAGCGTGGCCTCGAGCATGTTGTCCGGGATCGCCGCACAGTTGATGGCGATAAAAGGACCGTCGGCACGCGACGACTGCTGGTGGATGTAGCGAGCCAGCACTTCCTTGCCGGTACCGGACTCGCCGGAAATCAGCACGGTGGAGTCACTGCGCGCTACCCGCGCCGCCAGTTCCAGCAGTTGCTGGCTGGCCGGTTCGCAGGCGACCGGCCCCTGCCCTACGGCCAGCCGTCCCTGGGCATGCCGCCGCACCAGCTCCAACAAAGTACGGGGCTCGAAGGGCTTGACCAGATAATCGGCCGCCCCTTGACGCATCGCCTCGACCGCACGCTCGACCGCCCCATAGGCCGTCATCAGTAATACCGGCAACTGCGGGTAGCGCGTACGGATCAGAGCAAGCAACTGGTGACCGTCCATGCCCGGCATGTTGACGTCGCTGATCACCAGCCCGAACGCCTCCTCGCCGAGCGCGGCAACCGCATCTTCGGCGCACTCGACCGCGCGGAAGTCATGGCCACCGAGCAGCAGCGTGTCGGACAGGGCTTCGCGCAGCGCGCGGTCGTCTTCGACTAGCAGAACCTTGGCAGTCATGGGTTTACTCCTGGGGAACAGTTTGCGCCGCCTGGGTCAGCGGCAATACGAGGATGGCGCAGGTACCACGCCCGACCCGCGAGCGCAGACGCAGCTCGCCCTGGTGGGCACGCACTACAGCCTGAACCACCGCCAGGCCAAGGCCGGTGCCGGTGGTTTTGGTGGTAAAGAAGGGCTCGCCGAGGCGCGCCAGGGTGGCTTTGTCGATACCCGGCCCGTTATCGCTGACGCACAGATACAGATTGCGCTCGCGGACATACAGGTGAATTTTCAGACTGGCCTCACGCCCGCCGGCCTGAATAGCGTTCTCGATCAGGTTGAGCACTGTGCCGACCAGCGTGTCGCGGTTGCACAGCAACTCGCCCAGCCGTGCGTCGCACTGCCAGCGCACATTCATACCCAGCACATGGGGCTCCGCGGCGCTGCGTAGCGCGCTGAAAAGCGCTGTCGGCGCGATGAGATCCGGCAACGGCAGTTCGCCACGGGCGAAGATCAGCATGTCGCGCACCTGGTGTTCCAGCTCGTGCAAGCGCTCCTTGATGCGCCCGGCAAAGCGCTGTTGCTGCTCGAATGGCAGTTCCTGCTCGCTGAGGTGGCTGGCATAGAGCAGCGCTGCCGACAGCGGCGTACGCACCTGATGCGCCAGGGAAGCAACCATGCGCCCGAGCGCGGACAGACGCTCATGACGCGCCAGCTGATCCTGCAGGCGGCGGGTTTCCGTCAGGTCGGTCAGCAGAACCAGCTGCCCCGGCTCGCCCTGCAGGGAACGGGTCGCAATGGACAGGCGGCGCCCGTCCTTGAGGGAGATTTCGTGACCGTCATCTTCGCGTGGAGCAAAGTTGCGCGCGATCACTTCACGCCAGAGCATGCCGACCAGAGGGCGCCCGAGCAGGCTGCGGGCCACAGGATTGGCCTCGCGCACCACGCCCTGGCCATCGATGACGATGACTCCGCCCGGCAACAGATCCAGCAGGCTCTGCAGACGTTGCGCTAGGCGCTCTTTCTCCGCCAGCTCCTGCATGCGCTGGGCGCTGACCAGGGCCAGCTGCCCCTTGAGCTCGCTCACCCGGGCCTCGAGCATGCTATAGGAGCTGCTCAGCTGGGTGGACATCTGATTGAACAGTGCGAACGCCTGCTCCAGGCTGGCTCGACTGGCCTGCTCGACAGGCGCAGCAGGGCTGGCTTCGGGGATGTCGTGCTGGGGGGCTGCTTGATTCATGCTCTTCTCTCGCGTGTCGAACCGTCAGCAAACGGTCGGTCGAAAGAGTCATAGCAATCGCCGTGCCTAAAAAATAACCCTTATTATTCAGCAAGTTAAAAAACAAAGCCGGAGCTTGTGTCAAAGCTCCGGCTTTATTCGTAGTGCGCCAGCGAGATTCAATCCTCGTCGGGTGCCTCATCGTCACGACGGCTCATGCCGTACTTGCGCATCTTTTCCACCAGGGTGGTACGGCGAATGCGCAAGCGTTCGGCGGCACGTGCCACCACGCCATTGGCATCATCGAGCGCCTGCTGGATAAGCCCTTGCTCGAGATTGCCCAGGTAGTCCTTCAGGTCCAGGCCTTCCGGCGGCAGCATTGCAGTATTGGAGATGCCCGGCAGACTCGCGCCGATGGCCGCGCGCTCGTCGAGCTCCTCGCGCAGACTGATGGCCAGCTGCTCGTCTTCGTCATCGACGTGGCGGAACTTCTTCGGCAGCTCGCCAACACCGATCACCCCGTAGGGATGCATGATCGCCATGCGCTCGACCAGGTTGGCCAGCTCACGCACGTTGCCCGGCCAGTCATGCCGGCACAGCGACATGATGGCGGCGGAGTTGAAGCGGATGGAGCCACGCTTCTCGAACTCCATGCGCGAGATCAGCTCGTTCATCAGCAGCGGGATGTCTTCCACGCGTTCACGCAGCGGCGCCATCTCGATGGGGAAGACGTTGAGGCGATAGTAGAGGTCCTCGCGGAAGGTGCCCTCCTCGATCATCTTCTCCAGATTCTTGTGGGTCGCAGCGATGATGCGCACATCGACCGACTGGGTCTTGTTGCTGCCGACACGCTCGAAAGTACGCTCCTGCAGCACGCGCAGAAGTTTGACCTGCATCGGCAAGGGCATGTCACCGATCTCGTCGAGGAACAGGGTGCCGCCATTGGCCAGCTCGAAGCGCCCCGCGCGAGTGGTGATGGCCCCCGTGAAGGCGCCTTTCTCGTGACCGAACAGCTCGCTCTCCAGCAACTCCGCCGGAATCGCGCCGCAGTTGACTGGAACGAACGGCGCCTCACGGCGCTTGGAGTGGTAGTGCAGGTTGCGCGCTACGACTTCCTTGCCCGTGCCGGACTCGCCAAGGATCAGCACGCTGGCCTCGGTATCAGCCACCTGCTGCATCATCTGACGCACCTGGTGAATGGCACGGCTGGTCCCCACCAGGCTACGGAACAGGTTGGGCTCACGCTGGCGACCACGCTCGCGAGCCTGGTCGTACATCTCGCGATAGACCTGAGCGCGGTGCAGGGAGTCGAGCAGCTTGTTGTAGCTGGGCGGCATTTCCAGGCTGGCCAGCACACGGCGGCGCAGATCGTCAGCCCAGTCCTGCGGAATCGGCTCGCCGATCAGCAACAGCGGCAGATTTTCGTCCCAGGCACCAATGTGCTTGATCAGGTCCAGAGCACCGCCCTTGGCGGTGACATCCCCCAACAGGACATTGAGCACTTCGCGACTGGATTCCAGCTGGTCGACCGTCTCACGCCAGTCGTTGCTGCCACAGGAAAGGTGATCTTCACCGAGGAAACCCAGAATCACCGACAGATCGCGGCGACGCTCGGCATTATCGTCAATCAGAAGAATCTTGGTTTCGCGCCACATCTTGTTCTGGTCTGGCTCGTAGGCTGGAAAGAAAGGCCGCCAAGCGGCAACGGCAATTGGCCACTAGTAAAGTCAAAAAACAGACGAGAGTCAATTTTATGGCGTAACTTTTTCTACAGTTACCGAGAGAGTTTGAACGCCTGCGGTGTCAGGAAGACACTTCCAACCAGGTGTTTAGGTAAACAGCTGATATACCTTGGCGCCTTGCTGGGATTGGTTGAGCTGAACCAGCTCGCCAGCGAGACGGCGCTGCTCGGCCTGGCAGGTAGTGACCAGCTCGCGATAAAGATCCAGCAGCTCCTGCATACGCTCACGCAGCTGCCCTTCATCACGCACGGCCTCGACCATAGCCTCCTCGACAGCCTGACGGCACTGCACATCGAGTTCGCCAATAGCTGCCCAATCGCGGCGCACCAAGGCATCGCGCAAGGCAAAACCAGTGGTTTCGAGAAGCTGTACAGATGAACTCATGGAGATTCCCTCAGGGCCACAGCGGCCATCAATGGCTGATGGCGTCCCAGCCGGATTTCACATTGCGCAGCAGGCCTGCGACCTCATCGAGCATGTCCGCATCATTGGCGATATTTGCCTCGACCAGACGCGAAACCATGTACTCATAGAGGCGGTCAAGGTTGGCGGCCAGCTCGCCACCCTGCTGTAGATCAAGCCCCTCACGCAGACCGCCGATGATACCAATTGCCTTGCTGATCAATTCGCCTTTTGCAGCCTGCTGGCCATGCTGCATAGCACCCTTGGCCTGAGCCAGGCGCGACAAGCCACCTTCCATCAGCATCTGGATCAACCTATGAGGACTGGCTTCACCGACCTGGGCATGGGTATTGACGGTTTGATACTGCTTGAGGGCCGCCATCGCGTTCATGATCACTCCACTGGATATTGCCTAGATACAGTCCTTGTATCGGCAAACGGGAGTGCAGCTTTAGTCGATTGACGGGCAAATTACCGATTACTGCTCGGCAGCAGTCGGCTCGACCTCAGGACCGATAGCGTCCCAAGCCGACTTGATCTGCGACAGCAGCTTATGCACTTCATCCAGACCGCGCGGTGTATCGTCCAGCGCCACACCACCCAGACGGCGGGTCATGTAGTCGTAGAGCGCATCGAGATTCTCGGCGATCTCGCCACCCTGATCCTTGTCCAGGCTGGACTGCAGCACACCCAGGATGGTGATGGTGCTACCGACAGCCATACCACGAATCTCGACATTGCCTTCGCATTGCGCCTGACGAGCCAGCAGTACCCGCTCCAGAGCGCCGTCGAGAAGCATCTGCACCGCCCGATAGGAACTGACATCATGCGCTGTCTTGACCTGTTTGTAGGTGTCGATGGGTTTCTTGCTCATGGATCAGGAGTCCTTCTTCACAAAGCCTGGCAAGCTCGCCAGCTGGTTGGTCAATGCTTCACTGGTGCGCGTGAGGTTGGCTACCAACTGATCCATAGCTGTGTACTGAGCAACCAGACGCGCTTGAACCTTCTCAATGCGTAGATCAAGTGCCTCGCGCTGGTCGTCGATATTCGTCAACGTACCTTGCAGCGCCTTCGTGCGCTGATCGAAGACACCATCAGTTTTCAGATACTCATTAACGCTGGCATTCAGGCGTACCATCAAGCCATTGTCACCAGTGAAATACTCGGCTATGCCCTCGAAGTTGCCGTCCAGAGAGGATGTCAGCTTGCTGTCGTCGATCGCCAGCGTGCCGTCTTTTTGAGTGGTAATCCCTAACTCAGCAAGGGCTCTAGCACCCTCGCCACCAGTCATTTTTACCAGCTCATTACGCAGCCCGGAGAGCAGACCGCGTACAGTGGCATCACCAACCAGGGCTCCAGCGACGGGCTTCTCACCCTCGCCCACCTGAACCACCGCCGTCTGCTGGGCCGCAGTCTTGATCAGACCGTTATAGGCATCGACAAACTTCTGGATATTGCTCTTTACAGTGCCCTTGTCGACCCCGATGGTGATATCGACCGTCTTACCTGCAGCCAAATCGCTACCGCTCTGAACGCTGGCCAGATTCAGGGTAACGCCATCAATGGCCGAGCTGACCGAATTGCTGTCACTTACAACCTTGAGTCCATCAACAAACAGCACCGCCGATTGCGCCTTGTTGATGACCCCAGCCGCCCCCGTCGTAGAGTTAGGTCCCACGGAAGTGGCTGCCACACCACCCTCTGGATTGAGCGCCGTCAGAGCGTTGCTGCCAATAGTGCCACCGGATGCGGTCGCACTAGCAGTCAACGCAGTTCCGTTAGCGGAGCTAAGCACCAAGCGAGCACCTGAAGCATCCGTCTCGATGCTGGCGGAAACACCCTGACCAGCGCCGGCAGTGTTGATAGCGTCACGAATACTTTCCAGCGAATCACCGTCAGCTACCGCGATATCAAGATCGACACCGCCAGCCGAGATAGCCAGATTGCCACTTTGGAAAGTAGAGGTCGAACCACCAGCGAAAGTCGGCAGCGTTAGGCTGGCCGACGGCTGGAAGGCCTGAGTGACAAGAGCCACGGTACCGCTGGTAACGCCATCCTCACTGACGGCGACCTTGATGTCGTTACCCTCACCCGATTTGCTAGTGCTGAGCACCAAGCGCGAGCCAGAGGCGTCGGTTACTATGGTCGCACTGACCCCTTGCCCCTTGCCCTCAGCATTGATGCTGTCACGAATACCACTGAGGCTATTGTTGGCTGCCGTTACATCCACATCGAAGCTGGACGCCCCCACAGAGATGGTCATGGTGCCGCTGTTGAAGGTGGTCGAAGCATCAGCCGATACGGATTGCAAACCGATCTTGCTGCTGGTCGCCAACTGCTGAACTTGAACGCTGTACTTGCCAGCCACAGCAGTCGAATCCGCTTTAGCCGTCAAAACACTACTACTCGATGTCGCCGTGCGCGTAGTGAACATGGAAGGCTTGTTCAGATTCTGGATTGACGTCTGCAGGCTACTCAACGAGCCCTTGAGCGTACCAAGGGCCGAAAAGCGTGAGGTGGTAGACTTTTCCAGGCGATCCAACTGCAAAGTCTTAGGCGCTTTCTCGGCGTTAACCAATGCAGTTACGATGCTGTCGATATCGATTCCCGACCCGACCCCTAGTATTCCAGCCATGCTTCACCTCGCCAAAATTATGACTTTCAACGCTTTGTAAGCGCTTACCAGTCAAAAGCCATGCCAATGCCTCGGTCAGGCCTCGGCTTTGAATAGCAGGCTGCGCACGTCTTCCAGTCTTTCAGCCAGCTGCAATGCTTCTTCAGATGGGATCTGCCGAATTACATTCCCCGAGGAGCCATCTGTCACCTTCACCACAATACGGCCGGAGCCATCGTCAACGCTGAAGTTGACATCACGGCGAACCGATTGCACAAACTCCTGGATGGTCGACACTGCCGACTCGAGCTGCTCCCGGGTGGCAGCCTGAGTCTCATTGTCTACTGCATTAACTGCCTGCTCCTCAGCAGCATTAGCCTGTTGCTTAGGGACTTCTGCAGCTGCGGGACGCCCGGTTGCAAGCACCGGATTCAGCGAATTCTTGATTGAGCCGACGTCCATAATTTTCTCCTCACAAAGAGGTAGCGGGGAGAAGAGCTAAGCCCTTCTCCCCGCAGTCTAGCGCTTCTGACCTTAACCGAGCAGGCTGAGCACAGCCTGCGGCAGCTGGTTGGCCTGAGCCAGGATCGCAGTACCGGCTTGCTGCAGGATCTGATTCTTGGTCAGCTCCGAAGTTTCGGCAGCAAAGTCGGTGTCACGAATGCGGCTACGAGCAGCAGAGGCGTTCTCGGAGATGTTCTGCAGGTTCGAGATGGTGTTCTCAAAGCGGTTCTGCACCGCACCAAGTTGCGCTCGCTGGGAATCGATGTTGGAAATTGCGCCGTTGATGATACCCAGAGCATCCTGTGCACCAGCGGAGGTACTGATATCAATGCTAGCCACAGAGTTCAGCGAACTGAAGCCAGCATTGCCGAGAGATGCATCGATACCGGAGATCGAGAAGGCGTCTGCTGCTTCGATCTGCACCCCACCATCGGCGCGTGCACTGCCGCCGGAGAGAGCCGCACCAGAGGCAATTTCACCTGCATCAACGTCGAAGCCCCAAGCATAGAGCGCCGCAGCAGTACCCGAGCCTGCCGAGTCAGTATAGCCATCGATGATCACAGTCTCGCCACGATCGCTGACCAGTTCGATGTAAGACCCGTTGGACTTGGCCGCGATACCAGTGGTGCCTGTTTCCTTGTTGATAGCGTCAGCCAGACTGGACAGATCGCTGGCGTCGGTAACGTTGGCCGAAATTGCCACGCCAGCACCGGCTGTATCGTTGGCACCATAAAGAGTGAAGGACACGGTACCGGTAGCAACGCCATCCAGGCTAGCAACGTTGCGGGAGTTGGCGGTCACGCCAGTGCTATCCGAAACCTTGTTGATGGCGTTAGCTACATCACGAGCAGAAATCGCGCCACCAGAGGCACTGTTGTAAGTAAAGTTTGCAGTACCCAACTTACCTACAATCGTACCGCTAGTACCTTGATAGCCCTGAGTACCGGAGCTCAGCTCGGTGAAACCACTAGTGCCAGCAACCGAGGCGATACCGCTGGTATCGAAACGGTTGATACCAATACGGCTGGCATCGGAGGAACCGATAGAGACGTTGATGGTTTCGTAAGCGTTAGCACCGACCTGGAAGCTCTGCGAGCCAAAGGTACCGTCAAGAATCTTGCGACCGCCGAAGCTGGTGGTATCAGCGATACGATTCAGTTCCTGCTGCAACTGAGCAACTTCGCCTTGCAAAGCAGCACGTTCGGTAGCGCCATTGGAACCGTTGGCAGCTTGCAGGGACAGGTCACGCATACGCTGCAAGATACCGGTGGACTGTTGCAGGGCACCTTCAGCGGTTTGCGATAGAGAGATACCATCGTTGGCGTTGCGAGTCGCCACGTTCAGACCGTTGATCTGGCTGGTCAGACGGTTGGAAATCTGCAGACCAGCAGCGTCATCTTTGGCGCTGTTGATACGGAAACCAGTGGACAGGCGCTGGAGGGAGGTATCCAGGCCTTTGGACGAGGTATTGAGGTTACGCTGAGTGTTCAGCGAAGCGACGTTTGTGTTGACTGTCAGGGCCATGGTGTTTGCCTCCAAAGGACCGTGCTACTGAGTTTGTCTGAGCCTGCGAGCTTCGGGCCTGCTTTGCTCAGACGCCCCATAAAGTTCGCATTCGGTATTTGTATCGGCGTACCAGCTTGGACCTTTAGAGTTTTTTAGAGCTTAAATGAGATTTTTTTTCTACAACAAAAACAAACACTTGAAAAAATGAAAAGCTCAAAAAAAGGCGGCTGCCGGATTTCCGCCAGCAAGCCAACCTGCCGAGGGAGCTAGTTCAGTGCCCAGGCCTGTCGCCAGCGCTCGAGATTCTCGCCATCGAGCATCCACTCCGCCTTAACCTTCGCATGTAACTGGTCACCAAGCTTGGCGGTAGCATCCAGATCGCTGATATGCATGCGAATGGCGTCCACCCAGTCCTTGAAACGATTCTTCACCCGGGTTACTGGCAAGTCACCCTGGTAGCAACGGATGTCACTGCACACCACGGGAAAGCCACAGGCGCCATATTCCAACAGACGCAGGTTGCTCTTGCATTCGTTAAACAGGTTCTGCTCGACCGGAGCCAAGGCCAAATCCAGATCCAGCCTGGCCAGCGCTTGTGGATATAGATCGATGTCTACCCCCGCGTGGATCTCTTTGACATAGGGAAGTATCTCCGCTGGGCACATGCCGAAGAACACCCACTCCACTTCATCGGCCAGCTCTTTGACCACATCCACTATCAGCCCCAGATCGCCTGTATGACTGCTGCCTCCGGCCCAACCAATACGGGGCTTCTGTCCGCGTCGGCGCTGACTGGAAAGATTATCCCACCACTCCTTGGGCAGGCAGTTCTTGGCGACAACGATATCGTCGTGCAACCCACCAAAAGCCTCGGCCAGAGCATCAGTGGACACCACGAAGCGATCCACATAACCAAGCCCTCGACGCAGTGAGCGAAGAATATCCTTCGGCATGTTCTCCCGATGCACGCTCTTCATCGGCAGGTTGGGCAGGTAGTCGTCCAACTCGTAGACCTTAAAAGCCCTAGAGAATGCCTTGATACGACGCATGGCCTCCAAGCGATCATCGCCAATCTGGCGCTGCAGGATGATGACATCCGGGTCGTACCTCTGCAGGTCTACAACCTGCAACAGACCGTGGGACAGCATGCCGTCGATCTGCCCACTGTCGCGCAAGGCTCGAAACGGGCGCATCACACGATAGTTGCCGCAGCCCCAGGGATCAGCAGGATGAGCAAGAACCACAGGCACGGGACGCCAAGTCAGCGGCCGCCAAGTCAACTGGACATCGGGCTCTAGCTCGAAAGCCCGGCCATTGAGCGACAAATTGCGGTTGTACGCCGGGTCATTCGCCAGGGCCGGCAGCCATTTCTCGTACATGAGATCCTGCTCACCAGCAAAACGCTTGCGTTTGGCATCGGCGGCCTTGGGGTCGATGCGCGTCTGGCTGACACTACCTTCGTGCATCACCACTGCGTGCGGTGTCCAGACGATGAGATGACCAGCCTCGCGCACTTTCAGGCACAGGTCCACGTCGTTATAGGAAACCTTGAAGCTCAACTCATCCAGGCCGTCGACTTCTTCATAGACAGACTTGCGGATCATTAGACAGGCCGCGGTCACCGCGCTGTAGTTCTGATCAACCTGCAAACGCTGCATATAGCCAGGCGCATCCATTGGCTCGCCGATAAAGGGGTGATCCGCCGGTCCGCGCAGCCCCAGCACTACACCAGCATGTTGAATTTTGCCGTCCGGATAGAGCAGCTTGGCTCCGACCACCCCGACCTCAGGACGCTGGGCATGGTTAAGCAACTCATCCAACCAAGTTTCACTGATGATTGCCGTATCGTTGTTCAGCAGCACCAGATACTCGCCACGCGCCTCACGCGCAGCCATGTTGTTGATCGCGGAATAGTTGAATGGGTGCGGATAACGCAGCACCCTGACCTTGTCCTCACCCATCTGCTCGACGGCTGCTAACCAAGACAGAGCCTCAGGAGTCTGACTGGCGTTATCGACAATCAGAACCTCATAGTTCGAGTAGTGAGTCCTCTCCAGCAAACTCTCCACACAACGCTGCAATACCGGCAGCTGATCCTTAGTCGGAATAATGATGGAAACCAACGGCTGCTGTGGATGCCCATAACTCACACGATAACGGCCTGGAAGGCTTGCACGCAGCTCAGCGTTGACATAGCCGCGTCGTTGCAGATGCTCCAACAGAGCGTTCTGCTCATCCACGCTGTCGACCAGAGCCGGGGCCGCTGTAATCAACAGCGGCTCGTCAACGTGACCCAGCCCGCTCATGCCTTCACGCTCGATCAAGCGCAACAGCAGCTCGAACTCTAGAGCCCCAGCGAAGCGCGAATCGAAGCCTCCCGCCTCGATAAATACCTTCCGGCTAAACAGCCAGTGACGCGCCATCAACGCTGGGAAGCTGAGCAGCAGATCCAAGTTGAAACCTGGACGGAACGCAGCACCCAGCGAGCCATCTGGTAGACGCTGCAGCTCGTCACCATAGACAGCCCGGCATCCGCTGCCGCCTAACAACTCCAGAGCCATCATCATCAACCCACTGGGGGCAAACTCCTCGCCCGCATCGACCAGCATCAGCCAGTCCCAGTCTGCACTTGAGACCAAGCTGTTCATGGTGGTGACATAACTGCAGGCATCCACACATACGAAATGCAGCTTGGAATCGGAGTGAGTCACAGGCACCTCGCCGACGGTCAGCACGACTATCTTCAGCGTGGCGTACAGTCCTCGTTCCAGTCCCAGACTACGTATGGTGGCCATTAGCTTCTGGGTGTCACCCTGCAGATCAAGCACCATGATACCTAGCCTGGGGCCGCCATCATGCCGACAGAGATAGTCGTTAATCATCCGATTCTGCACCGGTGTTGGTAGCCGTGCCTCGAACCAGCGCTGCAACTCCGGCTTGGCCGGTTCAGGCAGAGGAACGCCGCCTGCATCGCATTGCGACGGAAAAGCTTCTACCGATGACTGTGGCGCTTCCTCCACCAGCTTGAGTCGCTCAGCTTCTTCGGCCAGGCGTAGCCGCAAAGGGAACAGATTCCAGTCTTCATCCGGCCCAGAGAGTGCACGGCAGAGCACCTGCCCCTCCGATTGTGGGCGGTAGAGCCCCATGCTTCTGATCTGGGAAGAGAAGACCTGCACACCCTTGCGCCACAACGGTAACATATCGCCCTGCTGCTGACGTTGCTCAGCATGTTTGCGGAAACAGGACAGCGCGTCGCATAGATAGGCCATGTCGCCGTGTCGCAAGACATTGACATACATAGCAAGGTCATTGATGGCCCGCACCGTCTGTCCATCAAGGCAACAGACGTTGGGTGTGATATCAGCAAGATGCTCACGGCGGAACATCACAGTACTAGGCTCGCCGATGAAGTTCATGGGCGAATTAGCCAGGTAGGAGATCAGGTCGCTTCCGCGGACCACAGTATCCTGCTTGAACGGGTTACAACTGGCGGGCATGTCCGGTAGCGGTAGGCCGGACTCGTCGATCAACAGGCGGCGAGATGTCACCAATGTGACTCCGGGGTTCGCCAGAAACACGTCGATCATGCGCTCAACGCAGTCGCCCAACAGTATGTCGTCGTCGTTGAGAAACTTGACGAAGTCCCCTCTGGCCTCCACGACACACTGGGTGTAGTTCATCAACCCACCTAAACCCGGTTGATTGCGAATTACCCGGATATCTCGATTATTGCGGCCGAGATGACGCGCCAGGATCCGCTGAATATCGTCCGTTGGGCAGTCATCGCTAACCAGAATTTCCAGTGCCTGATAGCTCTGGCTGACTGCACTGAGCAGCGCGGCCTCAAAGTGGCGGGGCTTGAAGGTAGGGATGACGATGCTGACGAGTGGCAGTTTGCTCACGTGGCGATTCCTGAAGAGTCGGCGAGATGGCTATACATGCTGGCTCAAGCCTCAATGATTCGGGCATTGCGGAACAGTGCTTCACGCACTGTCTGTGGGGGATTCCACATCAATACATCCAGGATTGATAAACCCGGTTCGTAAACGTAGGGCGCCGTGTCATAACGAAATTCGGAAAACTCCAGGAATTGCAACTCCACGCTATGCAGGGAGAACTCCTTCGAATCAAACAGAGCTCGCCCCCCCATGGGGTTGATATAGGTATCAGCCCCGAGCTGTCGACTAATGGCCGGTGCCCATGCTCCCGGATGGTCAGGCACCTGCGGATCCAGCGCCAATTCCGAACAGATCGAATACTCGAATGGCAGCTCGAGATAGCGGCAAACTGCGGCCAAACCACGAGTATTCAGCCTAACCAGTGAGTCGTCACCGGCCGAGGAAAAAACGTCACTTACCAGACCAGTCACCTGCTGGTAGAAAGGAGCCTTGCGTCGATAGTGAGTGAGTTTGCCGAGGATGCTGGTACGACTTTTTTCCATACTCTGAACGCGAGCTTCCCTGGTCAGGATGGAAATCGAAGAGTTGCTCAGTGGCAGGTTGACATAGTTCCAGCCTGATTGCGGATGCAGTACCCGATTACGGCTCATCCAGGATTTTGGCGTGTATTGCGTAACATCGAATACCACCCAGCGATCTGTATGAGCGATGAGCGAAAAATGCCCCAAGTAAGGGAAGAAATAAGGCTGCATGATCCCTAGCTTCACGCCTGCCCCTCCAGCACAGCACGTATCTTGGCAGCACACTCTCTTGCCAGCCTGATCAAGCTGGCGATATTACGAGCAGCCTGGGGATCAACCAACTGGCCGATAGGTAACTGCAGTACCTTGCCACATAGCGCCTCGGTAACCGGCAAGTGCTCGGAGACTGCAGGAAACATTTCGATATAAGGTGGACAGCGATGGATTCCTGGATAGAAATAACGCCGAGCCAAGATATTTTCCGCCCGCAAGACGGTCTGTAGCTGGTCTCGGTTGAGACCGAACTGCTCAGCGTCCACTTCACACACCACATACTGATAATTGGTGACGCTAGCCAAACGCGGCTCGAGTAAACGCAAGCCGGGCACCCCCTCGAGACCCTCCTTGTATTCCGCATATATCTCTTGGTTACGCTCGATGATTCCAGGAAAAGCTTCAAGGCTAAGCAAGGCTATTGCCGCCTGCGCCTCAGACATTCGGCCATTGGCCGTACGGCTGACCGACACAAGTCGACCCGCACCATAACTGCTACGAATGTTGCGCAGGCGAGCCGCCAACTCGTCATCGTTGGTGCAAACGCACCCCCCTTCTGCGGCACTAAGCACCTTGGTCGCATGGAAAGAGAAAACTTCTACGGTGCCGATTGAGCCCACTGCCCGCCCTTCCAGCTCGCAGCCGAACGCATGTGCAGAGTCGTAGTAAAGAGGCACACCGCGCTGCTTGGCCAGCGAGCTCAGAGCCCGGTGATCGCAAACATCTCCCCACAAATTAACAGCCAAGATCGCACTGACACGATCATCGTCGAGGAGTAACGCAACCTTCTGTGGATCAAGCTGATGGGTCAGCGGATCGACATCACAGAAGAGTGGTTCGAGCCCCGCCCAAGTCAAGGACTGAGAGGTCGCCACAAAAGAAAATGACGGAGTAATTACCCGCCCACTGAGCTCCAAGGCATCGGCAGCCATGAGCAGGCCGATGGTTGCATTAGTGACACAAATGGCATGGCGGACGCCAAGCCGCTCCTGCAACACAAGCTCAAGCTGTTGGGTCAATGGCCCTTGGTTGGTGTAGTACTGGCGCTCGAAAATTCCACGCATGGCAGTCTCGTAAGCCGACCATTCGGGAAAATACAGCTGCCCTACCGGCAAAGGATCAGAGAAGTTCGCCGCCCCTCCTAGAATGGCAAGTTGAGCAGTGCTCATGCACCCCTCCTGTTATTAAGCTCGACGGCGTTGTCGTGAAGGAAGCGCATGAGCTGGGCGACCTGACTGATATCACTCTCGTCGACGAAGTGTCCGCAAGGCAAAAGCATGAACTGCTCAGCAAGATGCTCGGTCAGCGGCAACGGCCCAGAAATGGTTGGATAGTCACAAGGCTTAAGATGCAAAGGTGGAGAATAATAGGCTCTGGCCAGCACCTTCTCGGCATTCAAGACGGCAAGAGTCTGGGCGCGGGAGAGCGGCCAGTCATCAAGCAGTTCAACTAGAATATTCTTAAATCCGCTACGCTCGCTTTCATCGAACGGCACCAGACGCACACCCGGTAAGCCCGCTAGCTCGCGCTGATAGGTACGATAGCGCTCAGTATTACGAGTGACTTGCGTACCAAGCTCGTCAAGTCCAGCCAGAGCCATAGCTGCATGCACCTCATTCAACTTGGCGTTCATACCGAGCTCTTGGACATTATCAGGGGTGTAAAAGCCAAATCCGCGAATCTGTACCAGACGTGTTGCCAACTCCGAGTCGTTGGTAGTGATGTAGCCTCCCTCGAAGCCATTGAGTAGCTTACTGGCGTGCAGGGAGAAACACTCGGCTCGTCCGAAGCTGCCGACCTTGCGTCCAGCATAGGTCTCATAAACCGACTCAACCGCATCGATGAACAATGGCACGCCGCTTTCTGCTGAAAGCAGCTCAAGGGCTGAGACATCACAACAATTGATAATCGGATGAACCCCCAGGAGCAAAGCTGTGTGCTCGTTGACATGTTCACGCATAGTTTCAGCACTGACGGCCAGACTCTGCCGGTCGACCTCGCAGAAGCGAGGTACCAGGCCTGCCCAAGCGGCTACATCAGCCATCCGTCTATAGGTGAGCGAAGGCATCAGTAGCTCACGCCGACCCGGTAAGGCCAGAGCCTTGATGGTTAGCACCAGTGCCCAGAATCCGCTGCAGAACGTGACGCAGTGTTCGGCACCATGGAACTGAGCCAACCGTTGCTCCAACTGTTGAACCAAGGGACCGCTATTGGAGAATTGATGCGCGTCGAAGAAAGTGCGGGAGTACTCGAGGAAACGCTCGAACGATGGTCGCACCAAACTTGACGTTGATTTGGGAGCAACAAACAAGGGCTTGCCACCGTACAGAGCCAGATCATCACAACCCGTTTTGACAGCCATAGTCAGCTCGCTCGAACCAGCAGTACGTCATAGCGATAGTGCGCAGCATAAAAACCTTCCGGCATACGCTGGATCTGCGCTTGCCAGCCGCAATCGGCGGCCAATTGCATGAACTCGTCCTGACTGCGCCAGATACCTATTTTGGAGTTGTGTTCTTTGAGCTCGGCAGAGTGATCCAAACCATCGGTATAAAACTCTGTATTCCGTTCGATATCCGGCAGGTTACCGATAAACACCCGCTGTACATTTCTAAAATCAGTGTTGAGCGTACTCAGCACCAGACGGGCAGTTTGTTCGGGAAAATAGGGGAAACTTCCATAGCAAAGCACCTTGGTGAATCGCATCGGATCGCCCTCCGCCACGATGTAGTCACCCACATCGGCCACGTCGAAACGGCGCGCTGGAGGCTGTTCGAAGTAACGCTTGGCTACATCGATCAAAACCGGTGAATAGTCCACACCATAAAGCTCGTCGCAACAGTCGAAAAAATAACGGGAAAGAGCGCCATTACCACAAGCTAGATCAAGCAAACGATCTCCCACCTGGAACTGTAAGGCCTGATGAATGGTGGCGACGATCAGTTGGATCTGCTCCTCGGATACGGGCTGCCCATTGACCGTTCGCTTTACTTGCCCCCAGAAGTCATCCGAGGCAAGCGTTTTCGGGTATTCCTTGAAATCTGATTCCACGACGAATGGCTCCTGCTCGATATCTTTAGATTAGCCCTTGCGGTGCTGGCACAGCTACTTGCGAGCTATATACAGAATGCTGGTGTCCTTGAGTCCCAGAGAGGAAAAAACCTCCTCCCCGAAATAGTCGATGCCCAGTTGCTCCACGCTGAATCCGTTGTCCTCTATGTTGCGCACATAGTCATCGTGCGCATACAGACGCACATGATCGTTCTGCCCATACAGACGCCAACGTCCCGCTTCATCGACCACACTAGGGTCCTCCAGTGTTTTTTCTAGGTCGACGATGATCGGTGCCATGAGGATTCCACAGCCGCCCGTCCGGGTAATCCTGCAGAGCTCTCGCACGGCTCTTGAGTCATCCGGCACATGTTCCAACACATGGCTGCAGATGAAGAAATCACAGGACTCATCGGCGAATGGAATGTCCATCAGATCGACCTGAAAGTCGACGCCCTTCATTGCCAGATCAGCTGTCGAATAGTCGAAGAAACGGCTACCTCGTATCAGGCGAGACAGCGCCGCCTCGGGGGCAAAGTGAATCATTCTGCTGCCTTTACGCAGACGACCTGCACCGACCTCCTGCTCAAGCCAGTGGACATACAGACGCTCACGGTCAGATGAGCCGCAGCGGCTACAGGAATAGGTGTCATGGGCAGTCATCTCACCTTTTCCATAGTGCACAAAGCCATGCCGGCGGGCATTCTCCCGATAGAACTCGGGAATCGGCAGGAACTGCACATCAGGCTGCTTGCAAATCGGGCAGTAGTTGGCCGGCGAAACGACTTTCGGCTGCGGAGTTGGGTCGACCTTGTCCAAGATGGGGGCAGATGGTGCCACTTGGGACTCAGGACGCTGGGACTGCTGTTCGAGAATATCCAGCAAGTTGTTGGCTATGAGATGCTCGGCCTCCCCTTGCAGGGCCAAGGCCTTGCGGAACAGCTGCAACGCCTGGTCGAGATGTCCGAGCTTGTAGTTCACCACCGCCAGATTGTTGGCCAACTCGGCGTGCAGGCCGATCTGTTGCTCCAACTGTTCCAGCAGTGCCAACGCCGTGGCGAAATCACCGTCACCAAAGGCCTGATAGGCCCCGGCTTGCAACGCCTGCATCTCAGATTTCATCGAACCCCCGAGCTTGCCTGCCTGAAACTGCTGTTCAGGCATAGAAGGATGGTGTCAAAGACTTGGCTACAGAACCGCCTTTACGCAGTTCAGCAAGAAGCCGGCCAATCCGCCATCCCACCAGCACGACGGTCAACGCAACTGGTTGAACAGATTCAACCCGGCGATCTTCACATAGCTCTGCTGCGCGGCTTCGAGGATGATGGTCTGAAACGACAAGCGTGACAAAGCCTCGGCGTAGTCAAGCTCGCTCAGATCAGCCTGCACAGCCTTGTTCACCAGGGTGACGTCCTCGTTATCGATCTCGGTGGTTTCGACCAGGTTAAGGCGCGCGCCGATCTCGGTCTGCACCTCCAGTACCTGGCCTATACCGTTATCGAGGTTCTTCAGCGCGATGGACACTTCATCACGAATCGCCAGATTTCCGACGGGTGATGTCGGCGAAGACTCCAGCGACTGGCGCAACTGGGAGATGGTGTTGAGGATACTGCGCTGTTCCTGGAACTGCGGCTTGACGCCAAACTCGTCTCCGGCAGCTGCGGCAGCACTGAGGCTGAAGTCGACACCGAACACGGTGAAGTTGGAGGGATAGGGCCCCGCCGCTGTGCCCGTGGCGATCGGCGTGCTGCTAGGGCCGACCGGCTGGGCATAAACGTCATAGTCGGTGGCGTTGGTAAAGCGCAGCACCACGCCTGATGTAGGGAACTGCGAATTGAAGGTGGCCTGGTTGCTGATGGTGCCACCACTGACCACCGCCGTAGAGGCGTTGGTCGAGGAGCGGGTTACCGCGAACTCAGTTGGAGAGGCCTGCAACGTGAAGCTATGGGTACCGATGCCTGGAGTGCCTGGGGTTGCAGTATCGGCCAGTAGAGTGTCGAGGTCCTGCTCGTTGTCACCCTCCTGCAGCACCACATCCAGTTGAAAGCGCATGCCACGGAAGTTGATGGTATTGCCGCCATTGGCCAGCGGATCGATCTGCCCACCTCCTGGGATCTCGGACGTCACGTCGGCGCCGGCGCCATCGTAGAGGCGGAATTCGTTGCCGCTGACAAACACCAGCGAGTAAGGTTCGCCCGCACGAAAGTTGCTGTTGAAGGCATCCTGGTCTTCAACCAGGCCCTGAGACATGAACACCCGCTGGTCAGCAGCGGCTACCGGAGGAATGGTAGTAGCCGGCAGCGGCGGTACCTGCCCGGCGAGCGCCGCATTGTTGACGCCGGCGGTTTCCAGCACGCGGTCGGCGTTGGTCACATCCTCGAACAGCCGCTTGCCATTGTCATTGATCGGCACGGTGGTCGAGCCTGCCACCTGCAGGCTGCGCTGCCCCTCATCGCCAAAGTAGGAATAGGTGCCGTCGGGGTTGCGAGTAAAGGGCTCGGTCTTGCCGAGAAAGCCCGCGAACAGGTACTCACCCCGCGCGTTGCGGCTGTTCATCAGGTTGAGCAACTCACCTTCGCGCTCACCCAGTTCCTTGGCGATGGACTTGCGGTCCTCCGCAGAGAGGGCGCCACCGCCGGCCTGCACCGCCAACTCGCGAATGCGCTGCAGCACGGTATTGACCGAGTTCAGGGTGGTCTCTTCCTGGGTCAGGCTGTTCTTCGCCGCGGTCAGGTTGTCCTTGTATTGCCCAAGCAGGGCCTCCTGCTGGGACAGTTGCAACAGACGCACGGACGCCACCGGATCATCAGCAGGCGTGAGGATGCGCTTGCCACTGCTGATCTGCTCCTGGGTGCGGATCACGTTGGAGTAGTTGCGACCGATGCCATTCACGCCGTTGTTGAACGCCTGGATGGAGGAGATACGCATGACCATGTTGGCTGTCCGGCTTAGAAGGTGTTGATAAGGGTATCGAACAACGAACGGGCGACTTGAATGATCTGTGCCGACGCCTGGTAGTACTGTTCGAATTGAATGAGCTTGGCCGCCTCCTCATCGAGGTTCACCGCCGAGATCGAATCGCGGTTGTCGGTCGCTTGCTTGAGGATGGCGCCAGTGGCCTCACTATCGACCCGCGCCTGGCTGGTCAAGGTGCCGACCCGCTCCACCAGGTCGCCGTAGGAGTCAGTGAAACTCGCGCCGGTGGTGTTGGGGAAGTTCGGGTCGATACCGATCGTCGCCTTGTTCTGCAGTTCAGCCAGCTTCAGGGCATTGCGGTTGTCCGACACGCCATTGGTGTTGAAGGCGATGGTGAAGTTGTCGCCCGTGGTCGGACGGCCACTGATGGTGAACTCGAAGGTGAAATCATTCGGAGGCGTACCGGCCGTGATCTGCTGAGTGTTGTTCTGCCCCGGCACTATGGTGTTGCTGCTCAGCACCGCGCCCGAGGTATCGACCACGTCGTAATCAGTGGCAGACGTAAACACGATACGCATTGGCGGCGCAGTGCGCAGACTGTTTTCCATGGCGGCTTGAGCCACGGGATCATAGATATCGATCTGGGTGATCATGCTCGGCTGAGTAATCACGCCAGTACCGATATTGCCTGGACTGGTCTCGCTCTTGAGCGGCGAGGCGAAGGCCAGCTCCTCGGCGTTCTTCAGGTCGGCGCGAATATCACTGCCAGCGGTACGGGTCGGCATGATGCGGAAACGATCACCGGCGGCAAAGGTGCCGGAGGCGACATTCATCGAGAATCCGTCGAACACCAGCGGCGTGCCGCTGGTGATGTCGTAGGGCGACGGTGCGGCTACCAGCGGGGTGTCAGGATCGCCATCGTCGTCATACAGCGCCGACACCGTCTGCCCATCGGAAACCCGACGCACGGTGTACTCGGTAGCACTGGTGAACTCAACCTCGTAGTCACTGGTGGTCAGCGCCGTAGTGTTCTCGATCAACACGTTGAGATTGGCCAAAGGGTCGCTGTTGCCAACCCGGGCCAGGCTACGCTGGCCGATCAGCAGCGGATCGTTGATATCGCGAAACAGCGGCTTGCCGAAGTTGCCCTTGAGGTCCAGACCCTGACCCAGCTGGGAGTTGATCTGGTCGGAGATGGACAGCGCCAGGCGCCCCACGGCATTGAGGGACTCGTCCAGCACATCTTCGCGATAGCGGATCAACCCGCCCATTTCGCCGCCGGTGATCAACGAGGTGATGCCCTGGCGCGAGTTGCCGCTGACAAACTGCACTTCGGCGCGCAGAGGATCGGCGGTGCCGGGCACCACCTCCAGGCGCGAGGCCGTGGCGCCCACCACCAGCGGTTGGCCGGAGCCGATGAACAGGTTGTAGGTGTTGTCGTCCTGCGCCACCACGGTCACGCCGATGAATTCGGAGAGCTGGCGTACTGCTTCCTCGCGGGCATCCAGCAGGTCATTCGGCTGCTGACCATTGGCGCCGGCGATGGCAATGGCGTTGTTGTAACCGGCAATCGAGGTCGCCAGTTGGTTGACCTGGTCAGTCACCGCCTCCAGCTGTTTGTTGATGAAGGAGTTCTGTTCGTACAAGCGGTCATAGATGGTGTTGAAGCGCTTGGCCAGCCCCTCAGACTCGGACAGCACCAGTTGCCGCGCCGGGATATTGGCCGGGTCTTCGGCGGCTGTCTGCAGGGCCGCGAACACCTTCTGCAGGCCCGGAGTGACCCCTGTGGTATCACCAGCCAGCAGCGAATCAAGCTGGCCGATCTGGCTGAGGTAGGCCGACACGTCGCTGTTCAGTGCGGTGCTGCTGCGCACCTGGGTGGTGAGGAACTCGTTGTAGATGCGCCGTACGTCGACCAGGGTGGTTCCCGAACCGATATAACCCGCCCCACTGAACTGCGGGATACGCGTGGCCTGCACCGTGTCCTGCCGGCTGTAGCCCGGTGTATTGACGTTGGTGATGTTGTGGCCGGTAACCGCCAGCGACGTCTTGTTCGCTGCCAGGCCCGACAGGCCAATACTCAGAAGGTCAGCCATGATTCAGCTCTCAGGTCCTTGTGGTCGGGCTATCGACCGCGGCGATGGCCTGATAGGTCTGCATCTTGCGGGCGATCTGACCGATCTTGCGGGCATAGTTGGGATCGCTGGCATAGCCGGCCTGTTGCAGCTCACGCACGAAGCGCTCCGGATTCTCGACCGAGGCCAGTGCCTCCTGGTAACGGCCGTTGCCCTGCAGGAAGTTCACGTAGTCGTTGAAGCTCTGCTGATAGGAGTCATAGGTACGGAATGCCGCCGCCTCCTTGACTGCCTTGCCACCCTTGTACTCGGTAGTCAGCACTCGGGCGGACTCCCCATCCCAGCCACGATGGGCCTTGATGCCGAACAGATTGTGGCTGCTGGAACCATCGGACTGACGGATGATCGACTTGCCCCAGCCGGTTTCCAGCGCGGCCTGAGCCACCAGATAGCGGGCATCGACACCGATCTTCTGCGCGGCTTCCTCCGCCATCGGCAACATGGTCTCGATGAACTCGGCGGCCGAAGCGAATGCCGACTTGCCCTTGGCCAGCGGTGGCTGGGCGATACGCCGGCCAGTGCCGACCTCGTTCTCGGTGTCGGCCATAGACTTGCCGGTCTGTGGCGCACTGGCCACCTTGGCCGTGGCCGGCACCCAGTCGGCCGCCGCCAATGGCTGGCCTTCAGCGGCAGCAGGGACGATGCCGGCGAGCAGGCGGTCGGTCAGCTTGCTCGGCAGAGCCAGGCGACGCTGGTTGAGCAGCGCCGAATCGTCACGCACCGCCACAGCGCCCTCACCCGCCGCCTTGAAGGCGCCAGCCCTGGCAGGCGCCTCGACCTGGGCAAACGGATTGACCCGCTTCGGCCCGCTCTTCATCTGGCTGAGCTGGCGCTCCAGCACCGAGGCCAGGCCGATACCGCCATTGTTCTTCGACAGGGTCACGGCCAGCTGCTGGTCGTGCATGTCCTGGTAGGTCTTGCTCTCGTTACTGTTCATGAAGTTGCCTTCGCCGAACACTTCGTTCGCCTTGCGCATGGCCTTCATCATTTCGTTGAGAAACAGCGACTCGAACTCCTGAGCCACCTTCTTGATGTTACCTTCGCTGTCGCCGCCGACCTTGAACTGGTTGAGGCGGTTCAGGTCGGTATAGGCGCCGCTGTCGAGGCCGGCTGCGAGTCTGGAATCCATGGTCGCCTCCGTCAGATCACGATCAGGTCGGCCTGCAAGGCGCCGGCTTGTTTCAGCGCCTCGAGGATGGCCATCAGGTCAGAAGGTGCGGCGCCCACCTGGTTAACCGCACGCACGATTTCGTCCAGGGTGGTGCCCGGGCCGAACTTGAACATCGGCTTGGCCTCCTGCTCGGCATCCACCCGCGAGCGCGGCACCACCGCGGTCTGGCCGCCGGATAGGGCTTCCGGCTGGCTGACGATGGGGTCCTCGGTGATGGTTACCGTGAGGCTGCCGTGGGTCACCGCCGCCGGCTGCACGCGCACGTTCTGGCCGATGACGATGGTGCCGGTGCGCGAGTTGATGATGACCTTGGCCGCGGCCTGACCGGCCTCGATCTGGATATTCTCCAGCACCGCCAGATAGTCGACGCGCTGGTTCGGATCGAGCGGTGCACTGACACGGATCGAGCCACCATCGATGGCCTGCGCCACGCCTGGGCCAAGCATGCCGTTGATCTGGTCGACTATGTTCTTCGCCGTGGTGAAGTCCGGACGATTGAGGTTGAGCGTCAGGCTGTTGCCCTGGTCGAAGCCGCTCGGCACCGGACGCTCGACCGTGGCGCCGGCAGGAATCCGCCCCGCCGACGGCACATTGACGGTAATGCGCGAACCGTCGCTGCCACTGGCATCGAAACCGCCCACTACCAGGTTGCCCTGGGCAATGGCGTAGACGTTGCCGTCGATCCCCTTGAGCGGAGTCATCAGCAGGCTGCCACCGCGCAGGCTCTTGGCGTTGCCGATGGAGGAAATGGTCACGTCGACCACCTGCCCCGGCTTGGCGAAAGGTGGTAGTTCGGCATGAATGGACACCGCCGCAACGTTCTTCAGCTGCACGTTACCGGAGTTGGCTGGCACCTTGATGCCGAACTGCGCCAGCATGTTGTTGAAGGTCTGCAGGGTGAACGGCGTCTGCGTGGTCTGGTCACCGGTACCGTTGAGGCCGACGACCAGGCCATAGCCGATCAGCTGGTTGGAGCGCACGCCCTGGATGCTGGCCAGATCCTTGATCCGCTCAGCTTGCACGACAGCGCTGACGAGCAGCAGGCAGAGCATGGAAATCAGTCGTTTCATGATCGGCTACCTGCTCAGAACGGGAACAGCGGGCTGAGGAAGAAGCGATCAAACCAGCCCGGCTGACTGGCATCGGCGAAGGCACCGGTACCCGAATAGGTGATGCGGGCATTGGCGATACGGGTCGAGGCCACCGTGTTGTCGGTGGCGATATCGTCAGCGCGAACCAAACCGGCAATACGTACCAGCTCATTGCCAGTGTTGAGCGTCATCCACTTCTCGCCACGCACGGCAAGAATGCCGTTGGGCAATACCTCAGCCACGGTCACGGTAATCGAGCCACTCAGACTGTTGCTCTGATTCGCAGAGCTGTCGCCCTTGGTCGAGCGAGTGCCGCTGTAGCCGACATCCAGGCTGAGGTCATCTGTCTGCAGCGGATTGAGGCTGCCGTTGGGGTTGTTCAGCGACACGCCGCCACCAAACAGTGAAGTCAGGCCCAGATTGGCCGTACTGTCCTTGGCCATATCCGAACCAGCCGATTTGCTGGCCTGGGTGCGTTCGCTGAGCGTGATGGTGATGATGTCACCCACCCGGTAGGCCTTGCGGTCGTCGTACAGATTGGTTTCGAAGCCAGCCTGATAGATCGCGCCGTTATTTTGCGCAGCCGGCAGCGGAGTGCGCGGCAGGACCGGGGCGTAATAGGGATCGTCCGGCTTCGGCGGGGGCGTGACGCAGCCGCTCAGGACCACGCTCCCCAGCAGGGGAAGAATCATCATCAGCCGGTTCATAACCACTACCTCACGGCGTTCTTGTTGCTATTGGCCAGCGCCTGGGGCGCCCGCGAAATTAAAGGTTCTGCGTAATGAACGAGAGCATCTGGTCCGAGGTGGAGATCACCTTGGAGTTCATCTCGTACGCACGCTGGGTAGTGATCATGTTGACCAGTTCTTCCACCACGCTGACGTTGGAGTTTTCCAGGGTGTTCTGCAGTACGGTGCCGAGTCCGGTCAGGCCCGGAGTGCCAACCTGCGGCGCACCACTGGACGCGGTCTCGAGGAACAGGTTGTTACCAATGGCCTGCAGACCGGCCGGGTTGACGAAGTCGGCGGTCTGGATGTTACCGATCACCTGCGCGGCCGGGTTGCCAGCGGTGGTTACCGAGACGGTACCGTCCTCGCCGACGGTGAAGGTCTGCACCTCGGCCGGAAGAACGATGGCTGGCTCCAGCGCGAAGCCCTGGGAAGTGACGATCTGGCCATCGGAGTCGAGATGGAAGCTACCGTCGCGGCTATAGCCGATGGTGCCGTCTGGCAGCAGGACCTGGAAGAAACCGCGGCCGTTGACGGCCATGTCCAGCGGCTGTTCTGTGGTTTGCAGGCTGCCGGCGGTAAAGATCTTCTGGGTGCCGACCACCCGTACACCGGTACCCAGCTGCAAACCAGTGGGCAACTCGCTGTCCTGGCTGGACTGGCCACCGGGCTGGCGACGGATCTGGTACAGCAGATCTTCGAACTCGGCACGATCGCGTTTGAAGCCGGTGGTCGAGACGTTGGCCAGGTTGTTGGAAATGGTGGTCAGGTTCATGTCCTGAGCGGACAGGCCAGTCTTGGCGACCCACAGAGCCGGAAGCATATTCTTTCTCCTCGAGCGCCAGTTTCATGGCGCTTCGCGTTGGTGATTAGCTAAGTTGCATGACCCGTGCCATGGCCGCCGCATCGTCTTCGGCGGTGCGCATCATCTTCACGTGCAACTCGAATTGACGGGACAGGGAGAGAATCGCGGTCATCTCCTCGACGGCATTGACGTTGCTCGACTCGAGAAAGCCCGAGGTCAGGCGCACATTGGCATCGACCAGTGCCGGCGCTTCGCCTTCCTTCACGCGGATCAGGCCGTCGGTGCCCTTCTCCATCGTTTTCAGATCCGGGTTGACCAACTTGATGCGATCCACCTCGGCCATCACGCTCGGCGCCTCGCCAAGCGCACGAATGCTGATGGTGCCATCCTGACCGATCTCGACTTTCTGCTCCGGCGGTATCGCAATAGGCCCGCCGTTGCCCAGCACCGGCAAACCGTTGCCGGTACGCAGCTGCCCCAGGGCATCGATCTGCAAACTGGCGGTACGCACATAGGCCTCACTGCCATCGGCGGCCTGCACGGCAACCCAGCCCTGCCCCTCGACGGCAACGTCCAGCTCGCGGCCGGTTTCCTGTAGGGATCCAGGAGTGAAATCGGTGCCGGGGCGCTCGCTCATGGCATAGACCCGCGCCGGGTAACTGTCGCCGAATACCGGCATGGAACGCGCCTGCTCGTAATCCCGGTGAAAACCGGTAGTCGAGATGTTCGCCAGGTTGTTGGCGTGGGCGCGCTGGGCCAGGGTGTTCTGGCTGGCTCCGGTCATGGAGATGTACAGCATCTTGTCCATGGTCTGCTCCGCGGGGTCGGCAATCTGCCGCTCTTGACTCTGTTGCTGGATATTCAGCAAACCCCGTGCCAGCCCTTAAAAATCATCACAACCAGTTGATTTAAAAGAACTTTAAAAACAATAAAAGCTCCCAGAGGAGCTTTTCCAAACAATGAACGGCGAGGCCTTGCCGCCGATGGCAAGGCCCCTCCTCCGGCATTAACGCAGGTTGATGATGGTCTGGGTAATGGCGCTTTCGGTCTCGATGGTCTTGGCGTTGGCCTGGTAGTTGCGTTGGGCGACGATCAGGTTCACCAGTTGATCCGAGAGCTCCACGTTGGAGTCCTCCAGCGCGCCGGCCTGCAACGCACCCAGGGTGCCCGAGCGCGGCGTGCCAACCACAGGCTCGCCAGACTGGAAGGACTGTACCCAGGCCGTCTTGCCCACCGGCGTCAAGCCCTGCACGTTGGCGAAGTTGGCCAGCACCACCTGCCCCTGGATCAGCGACTGACCGTTGGTGTAGCGCGCGAAGATCACCCCGGTATCGTCGATTTCCAGGCCTGACAGCTCGCCAGTGGTGTAACCGTCCTGACTGACCGCCGTCACGGCGAAGGCACTGGCGAACTGGGTGGCATCACGCAGGTCGAGAGTCACGCCAGCCGCAGCAGCCGTGGCCCCGTTAGCGGCCCACACCGGCGGTACCGAGCTATCTGCGGCAGCCGGCACCCAGTTGGTCAGGCTCAACGTGCCATCGGCGTTCACGGTGAAGTCGGTAGAGGCCAGCGCAGCGGTATCCAGCTGCCCAGCTGCAGTGAAGCTCAGGTCTACAGCATAGGGCGTGGTCAGGGTCGGGTCGTTGGGGTTACGCCCGTCGATCAGCACGTTCATGGTCCAGGTGTTCGCCGCAGTCTTGACGAAGTATTGGGTGAACACGTGGGCATTGCCCTGAGAGTCGTAGATGTTGGTCGAGGTTGACGAGTTGTAGGTGGTCGGATCGGTCGGGTCGAACGGCACCGTGGTCGGCACCGTATTGTTCGAGTTGAGATTGAAGGTCTGCGTCATCTCTTCGGTAGCCCGCGGCGACTGGGCGGCGGTGCGTATCTGGATATCGTCGACAATGCCGTTCTGCAGGTTGCCGGCAGCATCCACGGCATAGCCCTGCAGCCGATAACCGAAGTTGTTGACCATGTAGCCGTCACGGTCGGTGCCAAAGTAGCCGGCACGGGTGTAGCTGATCTCGCCGTTGTTACTGGTGACGAAGAAGCCGTTGCCGTTGATGGCCAGGTCCAGGGCGTTCTGGGTGTAGTTGATATTGCCCTGGTTGAACAGCTGCGACACATCGCCCAGCAGCACGCCACTGCCCTGCGGGTTGGAGCCGGTACCAAGCACCGAGGCCGCATAGACGTCGGCAAACTCCGCGCGCGACTGTTTGAAACCCGCCGTACCGGCGTTGGCGATGTTGTTGCCGGTGACGTTGAGGTCGCTGGTGGCTGCCCGCAGACCGCTGAGACCGATATTGAAAGCCATGGAATACTCCTTTGCCGCTACTGCCGGCGCTTACAGTCTGGGGTTACTGACCGATGATCTGGACCTGGGACAGCGCGACACTGCCCAGGCCGGCGAGGTTGAGCATCATCTCGCCACCGTTCTGGCCGAGCGAGACACTGTCGACGTTGGCCGGCAACAAGGTGTACAGCCCCTTGGTGCCATCGGCATACGTGGCCTGCGCCTCGAACTTGTACGTGCCGGGCGGCAACAGCTTGCCGCTGGAGTCTTTGCCGTCCCACATGAAGCTGACATTGCCGGCGGCCTGCTGGCCGAGGTTGACACGGTTCACTACCGAGCCGGTGTTGTCGTAGATGTTGACGTAGACGTTGCTACTGGTGACCGGCAACAGCAGGCTGCCCTTGAAGGTTTCGCTGGTATCCACCACTGCCTTCTCGGTCGGCACTATCACCTTGCGACCGACCAGGGAGGAGGCCTGCAGCGCCTGGGACGACTGGTAGCCAGAGAGCAGCGACTCCATACTGGAGTTGAGTTTCTCGATACCTTCGACCTGACTGAACTGCGCCAGCTGGGCGATAAACTCGCCATTTTCCTGGGGTTCCAGCGGGTTCTGGTTGTTCAACTGGGCCACCAGCAGTTCGAGGAACTCGTTCTTGCCGAGGTCCTTGTTCTGGGTGCTGTCCTGCTTGATCTGGTACTGGTCCAGTACGGAACTGACGCCACTGACACTCATTGTCTCGCTCCTCGTTAGCCGCTTACTGGCCCAGGGTCAGCACGCGCTGCATCATCTGCTTGGCGGTGTTCATCATTTCGACATTGGTCTGGAAAGCACGGCTGGCGGAGATCATGTCGGCCATTTCCTCAACCACGTTGACGTTCGGGTAGTAGACGTAGCCGTTCTCGTCGGCCGCCGGATGGTTTGGCTCGTAGCGCGGGGTCAGGCTGCTCTGATCCTCGACCACACCCAATACCTGTACACCGCGACCAGACTGATCCTGGTCGGCAAACAGCGAACCGCGATCACCCTCCATGCTCGACTCGAACACGGTGGCAAACACCGGATGGCGCGCACGGTAGGTCTGGTCGATGCTCGAGGAGACCGTCTCTGCATTGGCGATGTTGCTGGAGATGGTGTTCAGACGAGTGCTCTGGGCGCTCATGCCGGTACCGGCGATGTTGAAGACACTGGCGAGTGACATGACGGTGATCTCCCTTATTCGCCGCGCAGGGCGCTGACCAGCCCTTTGAACTTGCTGTTGAGCAGCGTGAAGCTGGCCTGGAACTGCACCGCGTTCTCGGCGTAGTTGGCCTGTTCCTGCTGCATGTCGACGCTGTTCTGGTCGATGGATGGGTGGAACGGAGTGCGGAAGCGCAGTGCCGGGTCGGCCAGTTGGATGCCGTCGGCCGCGATGTGCTGGCTGTCGGTACGACTCAGGGCAAACTGCTTGCCACTCTGCCGCTCGCTCTGTTCGGCGAGTACCGCGGAGAAATCCAGATCACGGGCCTTGTAGTAGGGGGTGTCGGCGTTGGCGATGTTATTGGCCAGAACCTCTGCACGCTGGGCACGAAATGCCAGTGCTTCTTCGTGAATGCCAAGTGCTCTGTCGAAACTGATGCTCATGATCTGAAACCTTTGCCGCCGTTGCGTCGTGCAAGACATATAGCAAAGGCTGTGCCATTTTTGTTTTTACATATAAATCAACACTTTATGAGATATACGACACGGCAGAACGCGGCAAGCGGCAAAGCTTTTCCGCTCCAGAGCACGGCAAGCGGCAAGGCCTGCAACAGGATTTGCCACCCCAAATGAAAACGGGAGGCCAATGGCCTCCCGTTGCTAACCTTCGATAACGATCACTTCACTTTGTAGATGATCCCGGGGCTGCATTGAACCATCTGGTAAAGGTCCGGCAACGCGTTGAGTGCCTCCGAAGCGCCCAGAAACAGGTAACCGCCCGGTTTCAGAGTGGCGTGAATGCGGGTCAGGATGTCCTTCTTCACCTCAGCCGAGAAATAGATCAGCACGTTGCGGCAAAACACCACGTCGAACTTGCCAAGCGCCGCGTAGCTCTCCAGCAGGTTGAGCGCACGGAACTCCACCCGACTCTTGATCGGTGCCTTCACCGCCCAACGCCCCGGCCCCTTGGGATCGAAATAGCGCTGCAAGCGTTCCTGGGACAAACCGCGACCCATAGCGAGGCTGTCGTACTCACCGGATTTGCAAGCGGTCAGCATCGAGCCCGACAGGTCGGTCGCCACTATCTGCACGCCGGCCTTGAGCTGGCCCAGGTTGGTTTTCTCGAACTCATCGATGGTCATCGACAAGGAATAAGGCTCCTGCCCCGAAGAGCAGGCTGCCGACCAGATGCGCAGCCGTTGGTTGGGGTTGGCCTTGATCAGCTCGGGCAGCACCCGATTCTTCATCACCTCGAAAGGGTAGGTATCGCGAAACCACAGGGTTTCGTTGGTGGTCATGGCGTCCACCACCTGCTCGCGAAGCCCGCCACGAGGCTGGGCCTGCATCTTTTGCACCAGTTCGCCAAGCGACTTGATGCCCTGCTGCTCCATCAACTTGTTGAGGCGGCTGGATACCAGGTACTGCTTGTTGCTCCCCAGCAGAATGCCGCAAGCCTTCTCCAGAAAGACCCGGAACTGCTCGAAATCCAAATTACCTGAAGACACTAATGCCGCCTCACCAAACATAGTCTTAACCAAAGGCCAGGCCTTTAGCCCCCATCAGCTATCCGGATACGCTCGACCACTCGGGAAGCCAGCTCGTCCGGACGGAACTTCGCCAGGAAGTCGTCCGCACCAACTTTCTTCACCATCGCCTGGTTGAATACGCCGGATAGCGAAGTATGCAGAATCACATGCAGATTCTGCATCCTCGGATCGGCACGAATCTCGGCCGTCAGGGTATAGCCATCCATCTCCGGCATCTCGATGTCGGAGATCAGCATCAGGAACTCCTGCGCCGGGCTCTTACCCTCCTCGACTAACTTATGCAGGTAGTCATAGGCCTCACGCCCATCGTTGAGCGCCACAACCTCCACGCCGACACTTTCCAGGCAACGTGACACCTGCTTGCGCGCCACCGAAGAGTCATCGCAGATCAGTACGCGCTTGGAAACGGCCTTGGCCTTGGTCTCGACATCCACCACTCCGTCCGAGATTGCCTCGGACATCGGCGCCACTTCAGCGAGTATCTTCTCGACGTCGATAACCTCGACCAATCGATTATCCACGCGAGTGACCGCCGTCAGATAGTGATCCCGCCCCGTCCCCTTGGGCGGTGGATGGATCTCCCCCCAGTTCATGTTCACGATGCGTTCCACGGATCGCACCAGAAACCCCTGAACCTTGGTGTTGTATTCGGTGATGATCACGAAGCTATTGCTGATGTCATCCAGCGCCGAGCGGCCAGTGGCAAGAGCAAGATCGAGAATCGGAATCGTGCCCCCGCGAATGTTCGCCACACCGCGTACTACCTGGCTGGATTTGGGCATGATGGTGAGTTTGGGGCACTGCAGCACCTCCTTCACCTTGAAGACGTTGATGCCATACAGCTGCGGCCCATCCAGCCGGAACAACAGCAGTTCCAGACGGTTCTGCCCCACCAGTTGGGTACGCTGGTTAACCGAGTCCAATACTCCGGCCATGCCCAGACTCCTTATTCGTTCTGATCGCCGCGCGTTCTGCTAAGCCTAGCAGGCGGCACGGGCCTTGCTTCGTCGGGTGCATGAACGCACTTACGACATTTTCCCGACGCATGATGGCAAAACGCCTCGTCACTGTCGGTGTTTTACCTGCTTTGGGGCTGCTCGGCCACCACTCGTTACATGCTGCTGCCCAGACACTTCCCGAGGAGCTTATCGGCGCCACAGAAGGCTTTCTTGAGTTCATGGTCGAAGACTATCTAGAGCGTAGCGAAATCCAGGCTCGCCATGAGATTCAAGTTAACCCTCTCGACCCACGGTTGCGCCTGGCAGCCTGCGACACCGACCTGACGCAAAAACTGGAAAGCCCGGAGCAGCCGGTGGGGCGAGTCACCGTGAGGGTCAGCTGCGAAGGCAGTACACCCTGGAGCGTGTTCATCCCCGCCCAGGTCCGCATCTTCCGAGCGGTGGCCGTATTAAAAAACCCGCTCAAGCGCAACAGCATCATCGGCCCTGCCGATATCGCCATGATTGAACAGGACGTAGGCTTGCTCAATCGTGGTTATATCGTCGACCCGCAACAGGCTATCGGCAGAAAACTGACGCGACCACTACAAGCCGACCAGGTTCTGACTCCTTCGCAACTACAACTGGCAGAAAGCATCCGCCGTGGCGATCAGGTTGTAATCCTCGCCAGCAGCGGCGGCATCAGTGTACGCATGCAGGGCGAAGCCTTGTCGGACGGGACTCGCGGGCAGCAGATCAGCGTCCGCAACCTGAGCTCACAACGCGTGATTCGGGCCCGAGTGATAGGGCCGGGGCAGGTCGAGGTAGAAATGTAGGCATGATTCTTGTAGCGCAACTCGGCGACGTTTTCCTACACTGTTAAGCAATACACATATTGCGCCCTAAAGTTTCGACGGGACCGGCCGACAACCCAGTCAAGCGTCCAGATACCGTCCGAGGTTTACAACATGGTTATCGACTTCAACCGGCTGAACAGTGCCAGCACACCCGCCAATAGCGGGCGTACCGGCAATGCCCAGGCCAGTGGCCAGAATGAAGCCGTCAGCAACAACCCGCCGAGTGCGGCCAAGGTTGCCGGCGAGCAGGCCGCCACAGGCAAGAGCGGTGAATCTGTGCAGCTCAGCCGTGAAGCCCAACAACTGCAGAAAGCCAGCGACAAGCTGCGCGATCTACCAACCGTGGACAAAGAGCGCGTTGCCAAGCTGAAGCAAGCCGTCGCAGACGGTAGCTATCAGGTCGACAGCCAGCGAGTTGCCAGCAAACTGCTCGATTTCGAATCCCAGCGCTAGTCTCAGGGCTGCGCTGGGGGTGTTGGACGCCCGATCCCCAGAGCCCACAGATGCAAGATAACGATCTGCTACATCTATTCACTGACGATATCGGCACGGCCAAGCACCTACTTGAGCTGATCGATGCCGAATTCGAAGCTCTCGGCGAGCGTGACCTGCCACGCCTGGAAGCAGTGCTTGGTGAAAAACTCCCCCTTCTCAGCCTGCTCGACCAGCATGGCAAAGCCCGCAGCAAGTTGCTCGCCGAGCAACAGCTGAGTAGCGACCGCGCAGGCCTGGAAATATTCGCCAGCCGCCACAGCAATGGCCCCGAGTTATTGGCCCGCAGCGATGAGCTCGGCCTTCTGCTGGAGCGCTGCCGCGAGGCCAACCAGCGCAACGGTCGGCTGATCCGCGCCAACCAGGCCTCACTGCAAAGCGTGCTGGGTATTCTTCGCGGAGGCGAAACCCCTGGGCTCTATGACAGTCGCGGCGGCGCCGCTAGAATCGGCCAGCAACGCCCACTCAGCCAAGCCTGAAAACATAACAAGCACAGGGACATACGGGCACCATGCCAGTATGCTAGTGCCGTAGTATTTTGCGCCCCTGGAGACTTCCGGACCGTGTCCAACCCATTCCACGAGGAAGATGGCCCACAGCCACCCAAGGTACTCACCGCACCCTTGGAAATCTTCGCCAACTTACGCCTGCTGCAGCAGAGCCGCGATCCTCTGCTGATCACATTCAAGGACCGCAACCAGCGCTTCCAAAGCTACCTGGTGGAGGTCAATCGCGAACGAGGCCTGATCGCCCTGGACGAGATGATCCCCAGCGATGGCGAGCGCTACCTGCAGAACGAAGAGCCCTTCCGGGTCGAAGGCTTTCATGACGGCGTACGCATCGCCTGGGATTGCGAGGACCCGGTCAGTATCGGTGAGCTTGACGGCGCGCGTTGCTACTGGGGGCACATGCCCGAGCGCGTCATCTACCATCAGCGCCGCAATGCCTTCCGTGCCTCGCTGAGCCAGGGCCAACTGGTCGCCATCGAGCTTTCGGGCAGCCGCCTTACACCTGCGCTCAAAGGCCAGCTTCTGGATATATCCGCCACCGGCTGTCGACTGCGCTTTGCTGGCAATGTCTGCGAGCGCCTGCAGCCCGGCCAGGTTTACGAGCGCTTCGCCGCCATGCTGCCAATCGGCCCACTGACCACTGCCGTGGAGCTGCGCCACGCGCACTATGCTGACAAGGTCGACATGACTTTCGTCGGCCTGCGCTTCCACCGCATGAGCGGGCTGGAACAACGGCACGTCGAGCGTTTCGTCTACCAGTTGCAGCGTGAAGCGCGGCGCGACGACAAGGAATAACGAAAAAGCCACCGCGAGGTGGCTTCTCTCATTAGGCCTGGCTGCCTAGAACTCGCCGCTCCCAGGGCGTGATCTCATCCAGATAGCTCATCAGCTCCATGTTCTTGCTCGCGCAATACCCCTCGATAAATTCCGCACCAAACCACTGGCGCGCCAAAGCACTGCTGTGCAGGCGCTGCAGTGCAGCATGCAAGGTGCACGGCAGACTCAATCCATCCGGAACAGCAAACTCCCCCTGGATGGGCGCGCTGGGCTGCAGCTCATGCTGCATGCCGTGCAAGCCGGCCGCCAGACTGGCGGCGATGGCCAGGTAGGGGTTGGCATCCGCGCCAGGCAGGCGGTTCTCTACCCGCCTTGCCGCCGGGCCGCTGGCAGGAATACGCAAACCTGCGGCACGGTTGTCATGCGACCAGCAAGCGTTGTTCGGCGACGCATAGGGGTGGCAAAGACGCTGGTACGAATTCACATGAGGGGCGAACAGCAAAGTGAAGTCGGCCAAGGCCGCCTGCTGGCCGCCGAGGAAGTGGAAGAAGGCCGGCGTCGCCTCACCATCGGCAGCACTGAAGATATTGCGGCCACTGCCCTGCTCCACCACGCTCTGGTGGATATGCATGGAACTACCCGGCGTATGAGACAGCGGCTTGGCCATGCACACCACGGCCAGGCCATGCTTGAGACCGACTTCCTTGAGCATGTGCTTGAACAGGAAAGTCTGATCGGCGACCTGCAGTGGATCGCCGTGCAGCAGGTTGATCTCGAACTGGCTGACACCCATCTCATGCATGAAGGTGTCGCGTGGCAGGCCAAGAGCCTCCATGCACCGGTAGACCTCGGTAAAGAACGGACGCAAGCCATTGCCGGAAGATACGCCGAACGCCGAACAGCCACTCTCGCGACTGCCATCCAAGCCCAGCGGCGGTCGGAAAGGTTGCTGTGGGTCCTGTGGCCGCTCGAAAACAAAGAATTCCAGCTCGGTCGCCACCACCGGCTGCCAGCCCTGCTCGGCATAAGCCGCCACGACACGCTTGAGCAGACCGCGGGTCGACAGGCCAGAACTACTGCCATCCAGCTCATCCGCATCACAGATGGCCAGGGCCCGACGCGGCTCGCTCCAGGGCAAGGTGAAGACGCGCTCGGGAGCGCTAGTCAGCATCAGATCGCCGTCATCACTGCCGTAGAAACGAGCTTCCGGATAGCCACCCATGATGCACTGCAGCAGTACGCCACGAGCCAGTTGCAGGCGACGCCCCTCGAGGAAGCCGGCCGCGGTCATTACCTTGCCGCGCGGCACGCCGTTGAGGTCGGCGGTGACACATTCGATTTCATCTATACCGGTCAAGCGCTCGGCGAGCGAACTACAGCCGTCGGTGCTCATTGCTTGTTGTCCTTGTTAGCGCAAATGCCGCGGGCGCGGCGATTCGTACAAAATACGCATCAGCCGTTCAAAATATCAAGCAGATCAGATGCATGCGCTATTCAAGGAGGGGCAGACAACGGTACTCAGCGTAAAAACGCCACCACCTGCTCGGCATCGAAGGGCCAGTCAAGTTCTGCGCCACTGTCGCAACGGCGCAACACGGGGATACGCAAACCGTAGTGCTCGACCCAGTCCTCGCGTTCGGCGATATCTACCAACTCGACCAACAGGCCGTGTTCGACGAAGGGCATGAGTAGAGCTTCCGCCACCTCGCAGAGGTGACAACCAAGGGTGCCGAAGAGCTGGCATTCGGGGAGCATGGCAAAAGTCTCTGGCTACGCACAGAAACGCAGTCTAACACTGCCCTCAGGCAGCGGCCGGCAACAGCCCCTGCAGGCCGTCGAGCAGACGCTGGTTGAGTGCCTGGGCCTTGTCCAGGAGATCCTCGCCAAAACGCTCATCCAGGGCGAAGCCACCGTCGAGCAACTGCTCCAGCGTACCCTTGGCGTCATCCGAAACCTTGTCGGCACTGCGCAGGGCATCCAGCAACCCACGGGCGTAATCCACCAGGCTGTCATTGACCGCACTCGCCGCCTGGCCGCCCTGCTGCGCCACGGAGCTGTAAGCATCGGTAGCCTGGCGCACGGTAGTCTGGGTCAGACGCAGAGACATCGAGGCCAGCTGTGAACCGTCCATATCCAGCTGCATGGCACGGTCGAAGGCGCCCGCCAGATCACCAGCATAGAACTGGTTGGACAGGTCCTGGACCTGACCGAACAGATCCTCCAGCGCGGCGCGCTCGTCGTCATCCAGCTCGCCATCGACCTGCACCAGAAAACCACCAATCTGCAGACTGCCCGAGCTACTGGAGGAAGCCGCCAGCGACGTATTACCGTCGCTGGCCAGCACGGCGGCGCTCTGCGACCAATTGGCCGAGGCGGCGGCCACGGAGATGCGCAGGCGATCGCCATCGCGGGTGGTGACCTGCAGATCGAAGGTTTCCGCGCGCGCAGAGAAGCGCTCGCTATAGGCCGCGGCGGCGAGCACACCAGAACCGCTAGCGCTGGCCGGGGACTTGTCGGTATAGCTTTGCTCAAGCCCTTTGAGGCCGTCCTGAATCTTGTCGTAGGTCGCATCGATGTCGTCTGCGACCTTACCCTTGAGCGCACCCATGCCGTCGAGAATCTTGCGTGCCTCGGCAAAGCCTTTCTCCACGCCTTCGCGGGCCTGGGACAGCAGGCTCTCCAGCTTGGCCGGATCGGCACCGGCGGCGGCTTCGCTCTGCAGTCGCTGCTCGATAAAGCCCAGCACTCGATCAGCCACCTTGTCCGGGGTGAAGTCTTCGCTCTTGCCACGCAACGCACCAGGCTCAAGACCCAGGCGCTCGGCCAGGCGATTGGCCAGCGCGTTCTGCGCATCGACCTGAGTCCGCGGCGCGTTGAAACCGGCCGGCAGAGAGGAACGGGCTAGAGAGGGAGCGAGAGAGGCCAAAGCATTCATGGCGGCATACCTGAGCGGGACATCTGTTCAGTTGACGGCCTTTGGCCGAGAAACTTGAGCGAACACCGACCAGCGGCCATGGTTGTCTCAGATCAAGGTCATCGCCCCTGCGCATGGACGACCACGGCACAGTTCGGCATTCTCGCCCCCTGCCCCAGGAGAAAACCTTTGTTCACCGACCTGCTGATCATCCTCGCCTGCTCTCTGCTGGTCATCGCGCTGTTTCGTCGACTGCGCTTACCGGCGGTACTCGGTTACCTGTGCGTAGGCCTGCTGATCGGTCCGGCGGCGTTGAACTGGATCAGCCCGGCCAACGACCTGCCCCACCTCGCCGAACTCGGCGTGGTCTTTCTGCTGTTCACTCTGGGCCTGGAGTTCTCCCTGCCACGCATGCTGGCCCTGCGTCGCACCGTATTCGGCCTGGGTAGCGCCCAGGTGGCATTCTGTGGCGCCGCGTTGGGTGCCACGCTCTGGCTGACCGGCATAGCGCCATTGACAGCGGTCTTGCTGGGCCTGGGCTTGGCGCTGTCCTCCACCGCCATCGTCGGCAAGGAACTGGTCAGCCTCGGCGAGGTGTTCAGCGAGCATGGACAGAACGCCATGGGCGTGCTGCTGTTCCAGGACCTGGTGGCCGTCCTGCTGCTGACCCTGGTGCCCGTGCTTGCAGGCAGCGGTGAAGAGCCCTGGTACTGGAGCATCCCCTGGACGCTGGGCAAAACCCTGCTGCTGTTCTGCGGCCTGCTGCTGGCTAGTCGCTGGCTGCTGCCCAAGCTGTTTCATGAAGTGGCGCAGTCCCGCTCGGCGGAGCTGTTCGTCATGCTCGCCCTGGTCATCGTCCTGCTCACGGCCTGGCTGACCCATCTGCTCGGTCTGTCCATGGCCCTTGGCGCTTTCCTCGCAGGGATGCTGCTGGGCGAGAGCCATTACCGACATCAGATCGAGGCCGACATTCGGCCATTTCGCGACATACTGCTCGGCCTGTTCTTTGTCAGCGTCGGCATGCTGATCGATCTACGCCTGTTCGCCGAGCAAGGCCTGGGCATTGCCCTGGTCACGCTGCTCCTGCTCGGTATCAAGGGCGGAGTGGTCGCGCTGCTGGTACGCCTGCGGGGCGAGGATGGCGAAACCGCCTGGCGCACCGGCCTGGCTCTGGCGCAGGCCGGCGAGTTCTTCTTCGCCCTGGTTGCCCTGATGCGCCAGCACGAGCTGCTGGCGCCAGAGATGGCCGGTCTGCTATTGGCCGCGGCATTCTGCTCCATGGCCCTGACCCCGCTGCTGCTGCGCATCGCGCCGCAACTGGCAACACGCCTGCGCCGCGCACCAGGCCCGGAGAGCCAGCTGGAGGACATTGCCAGCCGTAGCGCCGAACTGCAGGGCCATGCAGTGATTTGCGGCTACGGTCGGGTCGGCCAGTCCATCGGGCGCTTCCTGCAGCGCGAAGGGCAGGAATTCGTCGCCCTCGATGACGATCCGGTCCGGGTCGAGGAAGCCAGTGCCGGCGAAGACAACGTGCACTTCGGCGACTCGCGCCGCCGTGAGTTGCTGGAAGCCGTGGGGATTACCCGAGCACGCCTGCTGGTGGTGGCCGTCGACAAGACCGACGTGGCGCTGGCCATTGTCGCCGAGGCCCGCCGGCACTGCCCGCACCTGCAGATTCTGGTACGCACCCGCGACGACAGTTGGTTGGCCGAACTGCAGGCAGCGGGTGCCAGTGAAGTCGTGCCGGAAGTATTGGAATCCAGCCTGATGCTGGCCTCCCATGCGCTGGTCATGCTCGGCGTTCCCGAGCGGCGGGTGCACGCTCACCTGGATGAGGTGCGACGCAGCCGTTATCGCCTGCTGCATGGCTACTACCATGGCGCCCAGGCCAACCTGCTGGATACCCAGGGCCAATCGCGACGCCTGCTGCACGCGGTCAACCTGCCGGAAGACGCACATGCCTGTGGTCACTGTGCAGCCGATCTGGACCTGGAGGAACTAGGGCTCGAAGTCCAGGCGATCCGCCGCGAGGGCGTCGACCTGCCGATGGAGGCGCTCGCGCAGCTACAGGCTGGCGATACGGTGCTGCTGTCGGGCCCGCTGCAGGCCATCGAAGCGGGTGAGGCACGCCTGCTGAGCGGCTCCTGAGTCAGGCGCAGGCAGCCTCCAGCAGCACCTCAGCCGCCGCCTTGGCCTGCAACGCCTGATCACCAGCGCCCTGCACATGCGCCATGCTCAAGGCGCCCTCGAGAAGGAACTGCAGCTGGGCGGCCAGTGCCTTCGCCTGCGCCTGTGGGATGTCCAGCGCCTGCAGCAACTCGCGGAAGTGCTCGGCGAACGCAGCCTTGAAAGCGGCCGCCTGGCGATGAATCGGGTGTTCGTGATCATGGAACTCGGCGGCCGCGTGGATGAAGCTGCAGCCGCAGAAGTCATTCTGGTGAATCCATGCGTGCAGGCCGTCAAAGCTTCTCAGCAAGGCCTCCCGTGGCGGCAACACAGCGCGCAGCTGGCGCAGGTCGTCCAGCGTCGCCTGCCCGCGTCGCTCAAGCACCGCCAGGATCAGCTCATCCTTGGAGCGAAAGTGCTTGTACAGGGTCATCTTGGCCACCCCGGACTCTGCCAGGATGCGGTCGATACCGGTGGCGTGATAGCCCTCCCGGGCGAATAGGCCCTGCGCGGTGCTGATCAGTTGTTCTCGTTTGCTCGATGCCATCTGGCCCTCCGTCTGCGGGGCATTATGCGTGGACCGGGGGTCGCTGCTCTAGCGCAGAAGTTGCGCTTGAAATATACAGACCTGTCTGTCTAATATCCACCGACACCCCGCAACGGTACTTCGCCATGCAACTCTACGACTTCACCCTCTCCGGTAATTGCTACAAGGTTCGCCTGTTTCTCTCCCTGCTCAACCGCGAAGCCGAACTGCTGCCCGTCGATCTGCCAGGCGGCGCGCAGAAAAGCGCCGACTTCCTTACGCTCAACCCGCGCGGGCAAGTTCCGGTCTTGGTGGACGATGGTCAGGCGCTGTTCGACTCCCAGGCGATCCTGGTGTACCTGGCACGGCGCTATGCCGATGTCGACTGGTATCCGCTGGATGCACTGAGCCAGGCACGTGTCGCCAGTTGGCTGAGTTTCGCCGCCAACGAGGTGGCCAAAGGCCCGGGGCAGGCACGCCTGCATGTGCTGTTCCGTCAGCCGGGCGACCTGACACAGGCCCTCCAGCGCGCCGCCCAGGTACTGGAGTTGCTCGATGCCCACCTGGCGCAGCACGACTGGCTGGCAGAAGGTGCCACGCCCACCATCGCCGATCTGGCGGTTTACCCTTATGTCGCGCTGGCCGGCGATGGTGGCATCGATCTGGCGCCCTACGCCCACCTCGCCGCCTGGTTCTCGCGCATCCGTGCGCTACCTGGCTATATCGGCATGCCCGGTCTCTGAGGCCCACCATGGACAGCCCTTTCCATCCCGGTGAACAGTACATCCAGAACCGCCTCGGGGTGCGCGCCAAGCTGGAGGAGATCGGCCGGCGAGTGATCCGCGACCACATGCCCGAACAGCACCGCGAGTTCTTCGCCAAGTTGCCCTGGTTACTGGTTGGCAGCCTCGATACGAATGGCCAACCCCACGCCTCGGTGCTCTGGGGTACAAGCGGCTTCGTTCAGGCACCGCAACCAGAACGCCTGCGCATTACCGCTCGGGCCGAGGCGGACGATCCGCTGGCCGCAAACCTGCACGCAGGTGCCGGCGTCGGTCTGCTCGGAATCGAATTGCCGACCCGCCGACGCAATCGTCTGAACGGTCGGCTTGCCGAAATCGATGACGAGGGCTTCACCGTCGCGGTACAGCAATCCTTTGGCAACTGCCCCAAGTACATCCAGGCGCGCCCCTGGCAGGTCGAGAGGCGCCAGCCAGGTGCGCTGGAACTCGGCACAGGGCTCGACCCGCGCTGGCTGCCGCTGGCGCTGGGCTGCGACACGTTGTTCATCGCCAGTCACCATGCGCAGGACGTTGACATCTCCCACCGCGGAGGCCCCACCGGGTTCCTTGGCCTCGGCTCGGATGGCCGCCTGTGGTTGCCGGACTACAGCGGCAATCTGATGTTCAACACCCTCGGCAACCTGTTGCTGGAGCCGCGCTGCGCCTTGCTCTGGATCGACTTCAGCAACGGTGATCTGTTGCACCTGGAAGCCCATGCCGAAGTGGTCTGGCCGGAACACTACCCAGAACCGGCACCGGCGGGTGCCGAACGGCAGATCGCCTTCACCCCAGGGCACTGGCACCTGCGCAAGAGTCGACTACCGCTGGCCTTTGGCCCGGCCGAGCCCTCCCCCTATCTGCCCACGCAAGGAAGCTGAATATGCGCCAAGCCCTGATCATCCTGCTGTTACTGCTCGGCACTAGCACCCAAGCCGCCGGCCTGCGCTTCGCCCTGGTGAAGACGGCCGAGACCGAAACCCTCGATGCCTTCACCGTCGAAGGTGGCGCCTGGACGGAAAAGGCGATTGCCAACCACGTCGCAGTGTTGATCGAGCACCATGCCGCCACCCTCTTGCTGGATACCTCGCTCGGCCGTCAGGTCGATGAACAATTCGAGACCGAGATGCCCTGGTACGACAAGCCGCTGCTGCGCTACGGCAAGGTCACCCCGGTGCGCGACCAGCTGGAACGTGCGGGCATCCAGATCGACCGCATACTCCTGACCCACAGCCACTGGGACCACGCCTCGGGCCTGGCCGACTTCCCCGAGGTGCCGGTCTGGGCGCCCTACGAGGAAATAGAGTTCAGCCGTATCGCCACGCCACCGGCGGTACTGCCCAGCCAGTTCAAGCATGCCCTGCGTTGGGTACCCTTCCTGTTCGATGCCCAACCCTTCATGGGCTTCGAACGCAGCCTCGACCTGTTCGGCGATGCCAGCCTGGTGCTGGTTCCCCTGGACGGCCATACGCCGGGCTCGATCGGCCTGTTCTTGACGCTGGAAGATGGTCGGCGCTTCTTCTTCACGGGGGACGCGAGCTGGCGCCTGGAAGGTTTCACCGGGCCAAGGGAGAAGTTCTGGATCAGCCGCAACATGGTCGACAACGACCGTGAAGGTACGCGCAAACAGCTGGAAAAGGTTAATCAACTGATGCGCCAGTACCCGCAACTGAGCGTGATCCCGGCCCATGACGAAGCGGCGCAGCGGCAGATCGGCTACTACCCTCGCTGGGTGCAATGACTAGACCAAAGTCTAGAAGCCTCGGGCCCTGTGGCGTGTTTTATTCACAAGGCTGCAACCAGACCGCCCGTTGGTCTGCCACCACCAGCCGAGGAAACTATAACAATGAGCAAGTCCCCCCTAGCCCGCGGCGTGGCCCTCGCCGCGCTGGGCACCAGCCTTACCCTGCCCACCATCAGCCAGGCCGCCTTCATCGAAGACAGCAAGGCCAGCGTGGAACTGCGCAACTTCTATATGAACCGCGACTTCCGTCAAGATGGCGCCAGCCAAGCTAAAGCCGAAGAGTGGGCCCAGGGCTTCCTGCTGCGCTTCGAGTCTGGCTATACCGAAGGCACAGTCGGCTTCGGCGTAGACGCCATCGGCACCCTGGGTCTGAAGCTGGACTCCAGCCCGGACCGTAGTGGCACAGGCCTGCTGCCTCGCGACCCAGGAGACAAAAGAGCTGTCGATGACTACAGCGAATTTGGTGCAACCGCCAAAGCCAAGATCTCCAACAGCACGCTGAAGATCGGCACCCTGCTGCCCAAGCTGCCAGCCATTTCGGCCAACGACTCGCGCCTGCTGCCGCAGACCTTCCAGGGCGGCTGGCTGAACTCCCAGGAAATCTCCGGTCTGACCTTCGACGCCGGCCAGATCAACAGGGTCAACAACCGTGACTCGTCCAACAACGAAACCATGGTTATGACTAATAGCTACAACGCCAAAACCGGAAGTTCTGGCGTACGCGGCATCGACTTCAAAACTGGGGCAGTGGGTGACAGCGACGAATTCAACTTCGCCGGCCTGAGCTACAAATGGACCGACCAGCTCACCACCACCTATAACTACGGCGCGCTGGAAGACCTGTACAAGCAGCACATCGTCAATCTGGTGCACGTACTGCCGATCGCCGACAAGCAGAGCTTCAAGACCGACTTGCGCTTCGCCCGCTCCACCGACGATGGTGACACCAACGTCGACAACAAGGCCTACGGCGCCATGTTCACCTACGCGCTGAGCGGCCACTCCTTCGGCCTCGGCTACCAGAAGATGAGCGGCGACACCGGCTACGCTTATATCGGTGGTACCGACCCGTTCCTGGTCAACTACGTGCAGATCGGCGACTTCGCCAACAAGGACGAGAAGTCCTGGCAGGCCCGCTACGACTTCAACTTCGCGTCCGTCGGCATCCCCGGCCTGACCTTCATGACCCGCTACATCTCCGGTGACAACATCGACCGCGGTGCAGCGGCGTCCGAAGGCAAGGAATGGGAGCGCAACACCGACATCGCCTACGTCTTCCAGGAAGGCCCACTGAAGAACCTGGGTGTGAAGTGGCGCAACGCCACGACCCGCACCAACTTCACCAACGACCTGGATGAAAACCGCCTGATCGTCAGCTACACCCTGTCGCTCTGGTAACAGCAGCCGCAATGAAAGAGCCCGCCAAATGGCGGGCTCTTTTTTGCTCGTACAACCAGCGCAGGCTCAGTCCTGACTGGTGGCGCCGATCTTGTGGATCGACAGGTCGGCACCGTAGTACTCCTGCTCCTGAGTCAGGCGAATACCTGTCGCCGCCTTCAGCAGGCCGTAGACCAGGAAACCTCCTGCCAGCGCGATTAGCACACCCAGCGCGGTACCGACCAACTGGCTGACCAGGCTGACGCCACCCAGGCCGCCCAGGGACTGCAGGCCGAAGATGCCGCAGGCGATGCCGCCCCAGACGCCGCACAGGCCGTGCAATGGCCAGACACCGAGTACATCGTCGACCTTCCATTTCACCTGGGTTGCGGTAAATGCCCAGACGAACAGCGCGCCGGCAACAACGCCGGTGACCAGCGCACCAACCGGATGCATCAGGTCCGAGCCGGCACAGACTGCCACCAGTCCGGCCAGCGGACCGTTGTGCAGGAAGCCCGGGTCATTGCGCCCCACCAGCAACGCCGCGACAGTGCCGCCAACCATGGCCATCAGCGAGTTGACTGCAACCAGGCCGCTGATGCCGCCGAGGGTCTGTGCGCTCATCACGTTGAAGCCGAACCAACCGATGATCAGGATCCACGAGCCGAGGGCCAGGAAGGGAATGTTCGACGGCGCGAACGCCACCAGGCGTCCCTCGCGATAACGCCCATCACGGCGACCGAGCAGGATCACGGCGCCGAAGGCCAGCCAGCCGCCCACCGCATGCACCACCACTGAGCCGGCGAAGTCATGGAAGGCGGCGCCGAAACGTTCGCTCAGCCAGTCTTGCAGGCCGAAGTTGCCGTTCCAGATCAGCCCCTCGAAGAAGGGGTAGACAAAAGCCACGATCAGCAAGGTGGCGCATAGCTGCGGGCCGAACTTGGCCCGTTCGGCGATACCACCGGAGATGATCGCCGGAATTGCCGCGGCAAAGGTCAGCAGGAAGAAGAACTTGACCAGGGCATAGCCGTTGCCCTCGGTCAGTACCGCAGCCGGCTCGAAGAAGCTGATGCCATAGGCCACCCAATAACCGACAAAGAAGTAGGCCAGGGCCGAGATGGCGAAATCCGAGAGGATCTTCGACAAGGCGTTGACCTGGTTCTTGTGCCGCACCGTACCCACTTCAAGGAAGGCGAAGCCGGCGTGCATGGCCAACACCATGATCGCGCCGATCAGGATGAACAGGGTGTTGGAGCCGTGAATCAGGGTTTCCACGGCGCTGTTTATAGTTTCCATCAGGTACTTTCCCCAGCAGGACAGGCACCAAAAACGCCCCTTCGATCAGTCTTGCGCACCAAAAACGATCAATATCTTCTGGTGTGCAGACCTCATCACGCCCCACCCCGGAGCAGTGAATTTTCCACAGGCGCGTCTTGGTAATTTTTAATCTTTGTTTTCAGTGAGATACCGACAAGGCGGGCAAATCCCTTGCACCTCGAACGCCCCAACAGCGAGCACTGATAACGCAGAGCGCACCAGCAGAAAGCAAAAGATGTACCAGCATGGAGCACGAAATTAACCTGAACCTTGTAGCAGCACCTGGCTCGAACCTGATGAGTCCATCGCAAAGACCCACAGGAGGGCACTATGTCCACCACCGCCAAGACCAGCAGCGCAACCGACAAGGAAACCCAACGCCGCAACCTGCACGATGCGCAGAATGCCCTTTCCGCCGAGTTCCAGAGCCTGATCGGTGACACCGAGAACCTGCTGAAACAGACATCCGAAGTGGCCGGCATCCAGGTCCAGGAGTTGCGCGCCCGGATCAGCGACAACCTCGACCGGGCCAAGGACATGCTCAAGAGCACCGAGCACAACCTCGAGGAACAAGGTCGCATCGCCGTCGAAAAGACCGAGCAATATGTCCAGCAGCACCCCTGGCAGACTATCGGCTGTGCGGCCGGTGTCGGCTTCCTTCTCGGCCTGCTGGCCGGCCGCCGCTGAACAGGGCCACTCATGGACGACATGCAGTCACAGTCCACTGCCGAGCCACCCAAGCCGTCCCTTAAGAAGCTCGGCGGCGCCCTGCTCGGCCTGGCGCACAGTCATCTGGAGCTGTTCGGCATCGAACTGCAGGAAGAGAAGGCACGTTCGTTTCGCCTGCTTATCCTCTCCGGGCTCAGCCTGGTCTTCGGCCTACTGGTTATGCTCGGCCTCTCGGCTGCAGTGCTGATCGTCTTCTGGGACAACTATCGCCTGCACGCCGCCATAGGTCTGAGCCTGCTGTTCACTGCAGCCCTGCTGGTGTGTGTCGCCAAAGCCAGGCGCCTGGCCCGCGAGGGCGAATCGCCCTTCCAGGCCACACGCGAAGAACTGGCGCGCAACAAGGAGCGCCTATTGCCATGAGTGAGTCACTGTCCGGTACCGCACGCCGCAGCATGCGCAAGGAGCTGGTTCGCCTGCGCATGGAAATGCATCGGCAGCAACTGCGTCACCATGCGCAACCGCTAACCCGCCCACTCAACTACCTCGGTCAGCTGCGCCGGGACAGTCCAGGCAGCCTGGAGCCGCCTCTGCTGCTGACGGCCGAAGTGCTGCTGACCCTGTTCGGCAGCCGCCTCGGCCGCTTCGGCAAGCTGGCCAGGATAGCGCTGCTGTTCTACCCCCTGGCCCGTGGCGCGCAAAAGCCGGGTGGCGTCCCGTCACGCCACTGAGACACCTGGCCGCATTCTTGCAAACGTGATGGCTCTGCGACCGATCCAGACGGTCAAGTTTTCCATCACTTCAAGGAATCGGTTCGTGATCGACGGGCAGCCGCTAGCAGTCTTCCAGCCCTTTATCGACACCGCCACCGGCCGTATCGCCGGTATCGAGGCCCTCGGCCGTTTACGCCAGGCCGACGCCAGCCTGCGTTCGGTAGGCCCGCTGTTCACGGACCCCAAAGTGTCGCCGGCCAGCCTGCGCCGGCTGGATCGCCAGGTGCGCGAAGACGCCCTCGCACGCCTGCAGGACGCCCCCGAGGACTGGTTCCTCAGCCTCAATATCTCGCCGCGCTGGATCAGCCGGCTGCGCCCCAACCAGCCGCTCCCCAGCCTCAAGCAACTACAAAAGCACGGGGTGGACCCGCGCCGCGTGGTCTTCGAGATCACCGAACTGGGTGGCGGCAGCCAGAAGCTCGGCGAAGTGGTCGCCAGATACCGTGAAGCCGGTGCGCGCATTGCCATCGATGACTTCGGCGCCGGCTATTCGCAACTGGATCGGGTCCTGCCCCTGCAGCCGGACATCCTCAAGCTGGACATGCGCCTATTCCAGGAAGCGGCCCGCGGCGGCCCCAGTGGCGAAGTGGTCAAGGCCCTGGCGCAAATGGCGGAAAAGACCGGCTGCTGGATTATCGCCGAAGGCGTCGAAACCGAGGCCGAACTGCACTTCGCCCTGGAGTGCGGCGCACGGTACGTGCAGGGCTACCTGTTTGCCCAGGCGGAGCTGGAGTTCTTTGCCAGCGATGCCTTCGTGCCCCGCTTCGCCTACCTGCGCGACCAGTACGTGCAACGCAAGCTGGCCGAACGCGCACGCCTGATGACCTTGCGCCAGCAACTGACCGAACTGATGAATCTGGTGCGCCACTGGGTGGAACGCAATGGCAGGCTGGATTCGCTACTCAACCCGAACGACTATCCCTGGCTGCTGCGCATCTACCAGTGTGACCGCCACGGCACGCAGATCAGCCCGAACCTGCAATGGGATGGCCAGCGCTGGGGCGAGGACGCCCGCTACCTGGGGCACAACTGGTCCTGGCGCCCCTACTTCTATCAGTTGCTGGCCGAAGGTTGGGAGGAGCGTCGCCTGACGCTTTCCAGCACCTACCGCGACGCCACCAGCAACCAGTATTGCCTGACCGCCGGGCAGTTCATCGACAATGGCCGACGCCTGCTGCTGCTCGATATCGACGCGGCCGGCTTCTAGCATTCCACACGCCCGGCAGGCAGACCTCAGGTAAGGAAAACCGGTTGCTGGAACGGTGCCAGCTCCATGCGATTGCGGCCGTTCTGCTTAGCCCGATAGAGTGCCTTGTCGGCCCGCTCGATCAAGGTCGCGACACTTTCCGGCAAGTAGTACTGCGCCACTCCGATGGACGCGGTGATCCGCATCTCCTCCGGTAACCCTTGATACCGGGCGGCTGCCAACGCCTCCTGAATGCGTACGATGCAGTGCTGAGCCATCTCCAGGGAGGTCTGCGGCAGGAACAGGAGAAACTCCTCACCGCCGTAGCGGGCGAAGAAGTCGGTGCTGCGCAGCAGCGGCTGCACCACCTCGGCAAAGGTCTTCAGCACCTCGTCGCCGACTGGGTGGCCGTAGTTGTCATTGATGCGTTTGAAATGATCGATATCTAGGATGCACACACAGAAGCCGGCGCCGCCACGGTCGGTCCGGTTCTTCTCGTGACGCAGCATCTCCAACAGGTAACGCCGGTTGTAGACCCCAGTCAGCTCATCGTGAGTCGCCAGCTCGGTGACCTGCTGCAACACCTCCTGCAACTGGGCATTGCTCATCATCAGCTTCTTGCGCAGGTCGCTGATATTGCCGCCAAGGACGGAGATAAAGGGCAAGAACACGGAAAAACTGCACCACAGCACCATTTCCACGGCCAGGTTGAACTTCTCGCCCTCCAGGTGCTGGATCAGTGGCAGGGTCAGCGCGTAGGTGACGATGGTACCCAGGCTGAGCCACAGCAGCTCGCGGGTGCGTAACTTGAAGCAGCCGAACACCATGATGATCAGCAGTACCACCAGATAGGCGCCACGCGCCTCGCCCGCGTAGATCTGCGTGCCCATCACCATGACGATGGCCGCCACCATCTGCAGCATCGTCATGCTTGGGTCACGCAAGCGCAGGTTGAGGCGCAAGCGGAACAGCAGATAGAACGTCAGGTTGGTCAATACCGCAACGGCGACCCAGGCCATGGTCACCCAGGCGGGGAAAATACCGTTATAGAGAGAGACAAGCTGGGGAACGCTGGCCAGGAAGTACATCGCCACGCTCATCATGAAGCGGCGCATGCGCAATTGCTGCTGCGAGTCCCTGGATAAGGCAGCTTCTGAAATCACGTGCTGACTACTCTTGTTGTTATGGGCTTGGATCAAGACACGATGGCCAGACGATATCACTGTGATCACAAAAATGACCAGGTGCCCCGCCGCCGCCCGTCGCCTGCTCGGCGGCTGGCCAGGCTCGCTGCACCGATACTTGCAGGCATCGCTGCGAACGTCGAAGCTAGACGCAACTTGGCCTGACGGAGCGTCAGGCCCTACCACCGGCGAGGACAGCCCTTGGATTGGCAAACCCTGCTCACCCGCGAACGTCTCGGCAAACCTGTGCATAGCTCCGACGAGCTGGGCCGCAGCCCGTTCCACAAAGACCACGACCGCATCATCTTCTCCGGCGCCTTCCGCCGCCTGGGGCGCAAGACCCAGGTGCACCCGGTCTCCAGCAACGACCATATCCATACCCGCCTGACCCACTCGCTGGAAGTCAGTTGTGTCGGTCGCTCACTGGGCATGCGCGTCGGCGAGATGATTCGCGACGAACTGCCGGACTGGTGCGACCCGGTCGACCTCGGCGTGGTCGTGCAATCGGCCTGCCTGGCCCATGACATAGGTAATCCGCCCTTCGGCCATTCTGGCGAAGACGCCATTCGCCACTGGTTCCAACAGGCTGCCGGGCGCGGTTGGCTGGACGCCATGAGCGAGGCCGAACGTGGCGACTTCCTCAACTTCGAAGGCAATGCCCAGGGTTTTCGCGTACTCACCCAGCTGGAATACCACCAGTTCGACGGCGGCACCCGCCTCACCTATGCCACCCTCGGCAGCTATCTCAAGTACCCCTGGACCGCCCGTCACGCCGACGCCCTGGGCTACAAGAAGCACAAGTTCGGCTGCTACCAGAGCGAGCTACCGCTGCTGGAACAGATCGCCGCCAAACTCGGTCTGCCACGCCTGGAAGAACAGCGCTGGGCGCGCCATCCGCTGGTCTACCTGATGGAGGCGGCGGACGACATCTGCTACGGCCTGATCGACCTGGAAGACGGCCTGGAGATGGAGCTGCTCGATTACAGCGAAGTCGAGGCATTGCTGCTCGGGCTGGTCGGTGACGATCTGCCGGAAACCTACCGCCAGCTGGGCCCCCTGGACTCCCGCCGGCGCAAGCTGGCGATCCTGCGCGGCAAGGCCATCGAGCACCTGACCAACGCCGCCGCCCGGGCCTTCGTCGAACAACAGCCGGCGCTGCTGCGCGGTGAGCTGGCCGGCGACCTGGTCGAACACATGCACGGCCCGGCCAAGCGTTGCGTACAACAGGCCAAAGCCATGGCGCGGCAGAAGATCTTCCAGGACAAGCGCAAGACCCTGCACGAGATCGGCGCTTACACCACCCTGGAGATACTGCTCAATGCCTTCTGCGGCGCGGCCCTGGAACAGCATGGCGGGCGCACACCGACCTTCAAGAGCCAACGCATCCTCGACCTGCTCGGCGGCAATGCCCCCGACCCCAGCTGGCCGCTGCATCGCTCATTCCTGCGCATGATCGACTTCATCGCCGGGATGACCGACAGCTATGCCACCGAAATGGCCCGGGAAATGACCGGGCGCTCCAGCCCGGTATGAAGCGATGAAAGACAGGCACAAGTGGATCAGCTGGCATGCCGGCCCACCCAATCTGGGGCCGGCGATCATCGCCGGGCTCGGCTGTGCCCTGCCCTTGCTGCTCGGTCTGCTCAGTGGCCATCCCGGTTTTCTCTGGGCATCGGCCGGGGCCTTCCAGGCGGCCCAGGCCAATCCCCTGCACCGTTTCGGCATGTTGCGCCTGCTGCTGCTCACCCTGCTTGGCGCCTGCAGCGCCGGCCTGGGGTTCTGGGCTGCCGGCCAGGCCTGGACGAGTGCGCTCATGTTCGCGGCCTTCGGCTTGCTGCTGGCCTGGTTGCAACGCTTCGGTAAAGAAGCCGGCAAGCTCGGCATGGGCCTGGCAGTGTGCCTGTGCCTGGGCCAGGGTCATACTGCAGTCGGCGGCCTGCACAATGCCGATGCCGTGGCCGCGCTGTTCATCCTCGGCGGCCTCTGGGTCGCCCTGCTCGCTTTCGGCCTGCGCGGCCTGCACGGCCTGCGCACCTGGCCTTACATGCCTCGGCTGATGGCGGTACTGCGCGTACTGCGGCGCCACGCCAAACGCCTGCCCGAACGGCGCTGGCGCCTGCATGCTCTCGGCTGCGCCCTGGCCCTGGGCGGGGCCGGCCTGATCGTCGAACTGGCCCACCTGCAACGCGGCCACTGGCTGACCCTGGCCCTGGTCGGCACCCTCCAGCTGCGCGCCCGCAGCAGCCTGGCGCGAGCCCTGCAGCTGTGCATGGTGAGCCTGGCCAGCGCTATGTTGCTGCTGGCGCTGGGCTACGGCCTGCAGAGCCCTCCGGCCATGGTCACGCTGGCGCTGCCGCTGATCGTGCTCGGCCGCGCTTTTCAGGCGCATCGTTATGGTCTGTATGTGCTCCAGGTCATCGTCAGCTTTCTGCTGCTCAGCGAAAGCCTGGCGCAGGATTGGCAAGAGCCCCAGCAACGCCTGCTCAACAGCCTGATCGGCGTGGTCCTGGCCATGCTGGTAGCCATGCTGATACATGCTCTGGAGCGGCGCCTCGGCAACGCAAAAGCCTAAAAAATTCGCCCGACAGCCGGCGTGGCGCAGAGTGCTTCACTATGCTTGGGGCTGACCCCCAACGCCTGTCATGGAGTGAGCACATGCAGGGCAAATTGCAAAGCAAGGAACGCCGCTTCCCACTCCACGTTCACATCAGCGTGCTCTTCACCCTTCTGCTCCTTGGCAGCGGCGCAGTGCTCGGCCTGTTCAACTATTACCAGACCACCCAGGTCATCCTTTCCAGCAGCAAACAGCTGTTCGCCCAGATGCGCGAGGATGTCGACTCCGATCTGCAGCGCACCTATCAGCCGATCCGCCACCTACTCAGCCTGCTGGCCCTGCAGGAAAAGAACCAGGCCACCGACCGCTACCAGCGCATGGACCTGCTTCCCTTGCTGGCCCAAGCCCTGCGTGACAACCCCAAGCTGGCCGCGCTCTACCTTGGTTATGAAGATGGCGATTTCTTCATGGTGCGGCCGCTGCGCAGCGCACGTCTCAGGCAGATATTCGACGCACCGGACAACGCCGCCTTCCAGGTCTGGACCATCGATCGCACCGGCTCAGCCCGAGCGGTCTCCGAGTCGCAGTATTTCGACAAGGACCTGCAATGGATCAGCCGCCGGCAAAACCTCAAGGAAACCTATGACCCACGGACTCGCAACTGGTATCAGAACGCGGTAAGCGACGGCCGCCAGATCACCACCGACCCCTATGTGTTCTTCTCCACTGGCGATGTCGGCACCACCCTGGCACGCCTCAGCCATGGCCGGACAGTACTTGCCGCCGACCTGACCCTGGCCGACCTGTCGGCGACCCTGGCCCGACATAAGGTCACCCCCTCCACCGAAGTGGTGCTGTATCGCCCCGATGGCACCGCGGTTGCCTATCCCGACATCGAGCGACTGATCATCAACAACGGCGAGATGCAACTGGCAAAGGTTGAGCAGCTCAGTCCCGCGCTCGGGGAGTTGTTCCAGCGCGGCCTGGACAAGGACCGCCAGGGTGCCATGAAGTTGGCCGGCAAGCGCTGGCAGGTGTCCTACAGCCAGCTGGAGGAAGGCGGGCCGAGCGGCCTGCGCCTGGCCCTGCTGGCACCGGAAGAAGAGCTGCTGGCCGATGCCTACCGCATCCGCTGGCAGGGCGCGATGTTGACCATCGCCATTCTGCTGCTGTGTGTACCACTGGGTTGGCTGATGTCGCGAATGCTGGTCAAACCGCTGCGCGCCCTGGTCGACGAAGCCGAAGCCATTCGCAGCTTCAACTTCAGCCACCCCGCCAGTGGTCGCTCACCGGTGCTGGAAGTGGACCAGTTGGCCGTGGCCATGGGCAAGATGAAGGACACGCTGTCCAGCTTCCTCGATATCACCGCCAGCCTGTCGGCTGAGACCCGCTTCGATGCCCTGCTGCGCCGCGTACTGAAGGAGACGGTGGACCTCAGCGAGGCCAGCGCCGGCCTGCTCTACCTGCGCGATGGTGACAGCGGCCGCCTGGAACCCCATGGCCTGTTCATCAACGACGAACAGCACAACCTCGATGAACACCGCATCCCCACCTACCAGCCGGGCGAATCGAACATCCCCGCCTGGATTCGCCAACCGGCCGAAGGCGGCGCCAGCACCGTGGCCTCGATCGGCTTCGACCAGGCCGAAGGCCTGCAGAGCCTGCTGCATACCCTCGACAGCCCGCGCGTACACCTGGTCGGCACCGGCCTGCACAATCGCCAGGGCGAGACCCTCGGCGTGCTCCTGCTGCTGCACCGTGATACCGGCGAGGAGCCGGCAATGCTGAGCCCACAGCGCATCGCCTACGTCGAGGCGGTCTCCGGTGTGGCCGCCCTATGTATCGAAGGCCAGCGCCTGCTGGAGCAGCAGAAGAAGCTGCTGGACGCCTTCATCCAACTGATCGCCGGCGCCATCGACGCCAAGAGCCCCTACACCGGCGGCCACTGCCAACGGGTGCCTGAGCTGACCCTGATGCTGGCCAAGGCCACTGCCAACAGCACCGAGGAACCTTTCCGCGACTACCAACCAGGCGAGGAGGAGTGGGAGGCCCTGCATATCGCCGCCTGGCTGCACGACTGCGGCAAGGTCACCACTCCGGAATATGTCGTGGACAAGGCAACCAAGCTGGAGACCATCTACGACCGCATCCACGAAGTGCGCATGCGCTTCGAGGTACTCAAGCGCGATACCTGGGTCAGTTACTGGCAGGGACTGGCCAAGGGTGGCGAAGAGCGTGACCTGGCGGCCCTGCGCGACGAGGCGCTGGCAGCCCTGGATGACGAGTTCGCCTTCGTCGCCCGCTCAAACCTGGGCGGCGAGGCCATGGCCGATGCCGATCTCGAGCGCCTGAGCCAAATCGCCGCGCGGACCTGGACGCGCACCCTCGACGACCGCCTGGGCGTGTCCTGGGAAGAGAACCAGCGTCAGGCACGCAGCCCGGCGCCCGAACTGCCGGTGCAGGAGCCCCTGCTGGCGGACAAGCCCGAGCATCTGTTCGAGCGCCCGCCGAGCGAGTTGATCCCGGTCGACAATCCCTGGGGCTTCAAGCTCGAAGTGCCACACCACAAGCACAACCGCGGCGAGCTGTACAACCTCGGCATCGCCCGCGGCACGCTCACGGCCGAAGAGCGCTACATCATTAACAACCACATCGTGCAGACCATTCTCATGCTCGAGCACCTGCCCTTCCCCAAGCATCTGGCCAATGTCGCGGAGATAGCCGGCGGGCACCACGAGAAGATGGATGGCAGCGGCTATCCGAAGCGCCTCAAGCGCGAGGAAATGAGCCTGCCGGCACGGATGATGGCGATTGCCGACATCTTCGAGGCGCTGACCGCCGCAGATCGCCCCTACAAGAAGGGCAAGACCCTCAGCGAGTCGCTGAACATCATGGCCGGCATGTGTCGGGGTGCCCATGTCGACCCCGACCTGTTCGGCCTGTTCGTGCGCAGCGGTATTCCGCAGAGCTACGCCGAGCGCTACCTGCGCCCCGATCAGTTCGACACGGTGGACACCGCAGCCATCCTCAGCAAGGCGGGCCTGGCCTGATGACAGGCACAAAAAAGCCCGGCAGCGGGCCGGGCTCTTTCGTTGCGCAGAAACGATCAGGCTTTGCCGATCGGGTTCTCCGGGTACCACACGTCCAGCAGCGGGCTCAGGTTGAACTCGACTACTTCGTTACGGCCCTTGAGCCAGGCTTCCAGCTGGCTACGCTGCTCTTCGCTGACCGAGCCGCGCTTGGACAGGCAGACGAAACCGTAGTCTTCGCCACCGACATAGCCCAGGCCATTGCCGTCGATAGCCTCAAGCAGAAACTGGTCGACAAACTGATCCGCCTCGGCCTGGCTCAGGCCCTCACGGAAATTCATGGTCAGTTCGCAGCCCAGCTCCTGGAACTCGTCGACGCAGAGTTTCTTGCGCAGACGGCGGGAACGGTTAGTGGCCATAGACACTCCTAGATACTCAATGATTTGCACGGGCGGCACTCTAGCAAATTGCCAGGCCAGTTGCCCGTCCGTTCAGAAAAAATGCTCGTGCAGCCCAGGCGCCAGCGATAAGCGCCTCGGGCATAATGCGCGGCAGTTTTTGCCCCCTCTTCAACCCGGGCCCTGCCAATGATCCGATCACTGCACCACGTTCTCTTCGCTGCCCTGCTGCTCCCGCTCTCACTGCCACTTGCCGCCGCTCAACCCAGCAGCATCTTGCCCAGCAAGGTTACGCAAGCTCTCAAGGCCAATAAGCTCAAGGCCAGCAGCCTGTCCCTGGTGGCCCTGCCCCTGGATGGCGACAGCGGCGGCATCATTCATAACGCCGACATTTCGGTTAACCCGGCCTCGACCATGAAACTGGTCACCACCTATGCCGCCCTGGAACTGCTCGGCCCCACCCACCAGTGGCAGACCGAGTTCTATGGCGACGGCCCACTGCAGGGCGGCGTGCTCAATGGCAACCTTTACCTCAAGGGCGGCGGCGATCCCAAACTGAACATGGAGAAGCTCTGGCTGATGATGCGCGACCTGCGCGCCAACGGCGTACAGCGCATCACCGGCGACCTGGTACTGGATCGCAGCCACTTCCACCAGCCGCAGCTGCCGACCTTCAATGACGACGGCGGCGACCCCAACAAGCCCTTTCTGGTCGGTCCCGACTCACTGATGGTCAACCTCAAGTCGGTACGCATGATCAGCCGTACGGACGGCGGCAAGGTCAGCGTGATGATGGAACCACCGCTGACCAACGTGCGCATCGACAACCAGGTCAAGGCCCTGCCCGCCGCCAAGTGTCCTTCCTGGCCGGATGTACGTTACAACCCGGTGACCCAGGCCGACGGCACCACGCTGGTGGTCACCGGCAAGCTGGCCGAAGGCTGCAGCGCGCAAAGCTACCTGGCTCTGCTCGACCACCCGGGCTACGCGGCAGGCGCCGTGCGCGCCATCTGGCAGGAGCTGGGTGGCAGCATCCTGGGCAAGGACCGCCTCGGCGATGTGCCAAAAAGCGCGAAACTGCTGGCCCGCACCTTCTCGCCGGACCTCTCCGAGGTGATCCGCGACATCAACAAGTACAGCAACAACACCATGGCCCGGCAGCTGTTCCTCAGCCTAGGGGAGAACTTCCGCAGCAGCGCCGACGCCGATGACGCCAAGGCCGCGCAACGGGTTATCCGCGCCTGGCTGGCGAAGAAAGGCATCACCGCGCCACGTCTGGTGATCGAAAACGGCTCCGGGCTGTCCCGCGCCGAACGAGTCAGCGCCCGAGAAATGGCCGGCATGCTGCAGGCGGCCTGGCACAGCCCCTATGCGGCAGAGTTCATTTCCTCGATGCCGCTGGTGGGCATGGACGGCACCATGCGCAAACGTCTGAAGAACACGGGAATGCAAGGTGAGGGGCATATCAAGACCGGCACCCTCAACAATGTACGGGCCATCGCCGGCTTCACCCGCACGGCCAAGGGCAAGAACTGGGTCGTCGTGGCGATTCTCAACGATCCCCGGCCCTGGGGCGCCTCGGCCATCCTCGATCAGGTGTTGCTGGATATCTATCGGCGCTGAGATTGCCACGTCGCATAGGCGACAAGAACGCACCTACCCCGTATAGAAAAACGCCGCGACTCTGTAGAGAACTCGCGGCGTTTTCTTGAGGTGGGAACGCTTTACGCCAACGGGCAGGCGCGTCCTGAAGCCGGCCTCAGCCCTTGGCGGTCAGGCGCCAGACTCGATGGATCTTCGGGTTGCGGGCGAAGTCCTGATCCAGCGTCGTGGCACTGATCTCTTCCACCGCATAACGCTCGGCCAGGTCGGCATCGAACTGGAACTTGCGGAAGTTGTTGGAGAAGTACAGCACGCCGCCGTGCGCCAGGCGGGCCATGGCCAGGTCGAGCAGGCGGCCGTGGTCGCGCTGCACGTCGAACACGCCTTCCATGCGCTTGGAGTTGGAGAAGGTCGGCGGGTCGATGAAGATCAGGTCGTACTCGCCGCGATCGGCCTCCAGCCAGGCCATCACATCGCCCTGCTCCAGGCGCTGCTTGTCGGAATAGCCGTTGAGCGCCAGGTTGCGCCGCGCCCAGTCCAGGTAGGTTTTCGACAAATCGACGCTGGTGGTGCTGCGCGCGCCGCCCTTGGCCGCGTGCACGGTGGCGGTGGCGGTGTAGCAGAACAGGTTGAGGAAGCGCTTGCCGGCCGCCTCCTGCTGGATGCGCAGGCGCAGCGGGCGGTGGTCAAGGAACAGCCCGGTGTCCAGGTAGTCGGTAAGGTTGACCAGCAGGCGCACGCCGCCCTCGGTAACTTCCATGAATTGCCCCTGGGTCGCCTGGCGCTCGTACTGTTTGGTGCCGCTCTGGCGCTCACGACGCTTGATCACCACCTTGTCGGGCGAGATACCCAGCGCCACCGGGATGGCCGCCAGGGCGTCGAGCAGGCGCGCCAGGGCCTTCTCCGGGTCGATGGAGCGCGGCGGCGCGTATTCCTGCACATGCACCCAGTCGCGGTACAGGTCGATGGCCAGGGCGTACTCCGGCATATCGGCGTCGTACAGGCGATAGCATTCGATGCCGGCCTTCTTCGCCCACTTGCCCAGGCTCTTGAGGTTCTTCTGTAGGCGATTGGCGAACATCTGCCCGCCTTCGGACAGGCGCGCCGGCTCGGCGGCCACGGACGGCGACTGTGCCGCTCGTTCCTCACCCGCCGCCTGGCGTCGTTCGCCAGTCACGAACTGCTCGGGCAGCACCTTGAACAGCAGCAGCTTGCACGGCAGTGCGCCGTTCCAGAAGGCGTACTGCTTGTGGCTACGCAGGCCCATGCGTTTGCCCAGTTCCGGCGCCCCGGTGAACACCGCAGCCTCCCAGTTCAGGCAACTCTGGCGCAGGCGCTCGCCAAGGTTCTGGTAGAGATAGAGCAGGCTAGCCTCATCACCCAGGCGCTCGCCATAGGGTGGGTTGCTGATGATCAGGCCGGTCTGGTTCTTGTCCGGACGCGGCTCGAAGGTGGCCAGTTCGCCCTGGTACAGCTTGACCCACTCGCCCAGGCCGGCCCGCTCGATGTTGTTGCGCGCCGGCTGGATCAGGCGCGGATCGGCCTCGTAGCCGCGAATCCACAGCGGTGGCTTGGCCAGGCCCTCGGCGGCGCGTTGCTCGGCCTCGGCATGCAGCTTCTTCCACAACGCCGGCACATGACCCAGCCAGTTGCTGAAGCCCCAGCGTTCGCGACGCAGGTTCGGCGCCTGGTCGGCGGCCATCATCGCCGCCTCCACCAGGAAAGTACCGACACCGCACATGGGGTCGGCCAGGGCCCCGCCCTCGGCGGCGATGCGCGCCCAGCCGGCGCGGATCAGGATGGCCGCAGCCAGGTTCTCCTTCAGCGGCGCCGCGCCCTGCTGCAGGCGGTAGCCACGCTGGTGCAGGCTGTGCCCGGAGAGGTCCAGCGACAGCACCGCTTCGCCACGGTCCAGGCGCAGGTGGATGCGCAGATCAGGGTCGACCTTGTCGATCGACGGGCGGGTACCGGCCGGCGTACGCAACTTGTCGACGACGGCGTCCTTGACCTTGAGCGCACCGAAGTGGGTGTTGTCGATCCCGCTGCCGTGGCCGCTGAACTCAACCGCCAGGGTACCGGCCGGGTCCAGATGCTCGGCCCAGTCGACCGCCAGCACACCCTGGTAGAGGTCTTCGGCATTGGCCACCGGGAAGCGCCGCAGCACCAGCAGCACACGGTTGGCCAGGCGCGACCAGAGGCACAGACGGTAGCCCACCTCGATAGGCGCGAAGCCACGCACGGCGGCGGTCTGTTCGCGCACCTCCTCCAGGCCGAGGTTGGCGGCCTCCTCGGCCAGCAGGCTTTCAAGGCTCTTGGGGCAGGTCAGGATCAGTTCGTAGCGATCGGACATGGGGCTTCCATCTGTAACGGTGGCTTATCGGCCACCCGGTGCGACGCAGTGCCGCAAGGCGACCCTTCGTCGGAATAAACGGGGCTCGCAGACGCGAGCCATTCGCAATGAGATAGGGACGAGGCCCTGCACCAGCGCTGGGCCGCAGCCCGTTAGGGCCTACCCATCAACACTAGCTTATGGCTCCTGCCCTATTCGCGTTACGCCCTTATGACAAAACGATCATTCACAGGGTGTAACGCATTCGTTAGAAATCAACTCAGGCCGGCACCGCAATGGTGCTGGCAGGTGGCCCGCCACGCCGGCAGCGGGCCCCACTGGCAGAGGCTTTTCTGCCCGGCCCCGGCAAGGGGCCAACGGGACATAACAGTCAACAGTGAGGGCAACACCCGATGAGAAGACTTAAGCGTGATCCGTTGGAACGAGCTTTTCTACGCGGTTATCAGCACGGCATTCATGGCAAATCCCGCGACATGTGTCCTTTCACCCACCCGTCCGTACGGCAAGCCTGGATCAATGGCTGGCGCGAAGGGCGCGGCGACAACTGGGACGGACTGACCGGCACCGCTGGCATCCACAGACTCAACGAACTTCACGCTGTCGGCTGAGCCGACCACAGACTTCACCAGACCGTCCCATCCGGGCGGTGGGCGAGAGCCCGAGGGCCCCTCAGGGGCCCTTTTTATTGCCTAGGCCTTGGGCAGCGCGGCGATGGCGTCCACCGCCTCGCGAATCAGCGCCGGCCCCTTGTAGATAAAACCCGAATAGATCTGCACCAGGCTGGCTCCTGCGGCGATCTTCTCAGCCGCATGCGCACCTTCGGTGATGCCGCCCACCGCGATGATCGGCAGACGACCCTGCAGCTCGCTGGCCAATACGCGCACGGTGTGGGTGCTCTTGTCGCGTACCGGCGCACCGGACAGGCCACCCGCCTCATTGCCGAACGGCAGGTTCTCCACGCCCTCGCGGCCCAGAGTGGTGTTGGTGGCGATGACCGCATCCATGCCCGTCTCGACCAGCGCCTGAGCCACCTGCACGGTTTCCTCATCGCTCATGTCCGGGGCGATCTTGATCGCCAGCGGCACGCGCTTGCCATGTTGCTCGGTCAGGTCTTCCTGGCGCTGGCGCAGCGCTTCCAGCAACTGCTTGAGCTGGTCGCCGAACTGCAGGCTGCGTAGCCCCGGAGTGTTGGGCGAGCTGACGTTGACGGTGACATAGCTGGCGTGGGCATAGACCTTGTCCAGGCCGATGAGGTAGTCGTCCACCGCCCGCTCGACCGGGGTGTCGAAGTTCTTGCCGATATTGATGCCCAGCACACCCTTGTATTTAGCTGCGGCAACCCGCGCCAACAGATGGTCGACGCCATGGTTGTTGAAACCCATGCGGTTGATGATGGCGCTGGCTTCCGGCAGACGGAACAGGCGTGGCTTGGGGTTGCCCGGCTGCGGGCGCGGGGTGACGGTGCCAATCTCAACGAAGCCGAAGCCGAGCTGGGCAAAGCCGTCGATGGCGTCGCCATTCTTGTCCAGGCCGGCGGCCAGGCCTACGGGGTTGTCGAACTGCAGCCCCATCACCTGTACCGGCAGACTGACCGGAGCCTTGCACAGCAGGCCGTTGAGGCCCAGACGACCGCCAGCGCCGATTAGGTCGATGGACAGTTCGTGGGACGTTTCAGGAGCGAGGCGGAACAGCAGCGCGCGGGCCAGGTCGTACATGGGCGGGTCGGCTCGGATAGGGTGACAGTGGTAAACAGGGCGCGATTATAGCCGCCAGCACTAGCCGACGGCGAGGCAAGGGAGTAATAAGGGAGCCGTTTGCGCAATCATTGCAGCTGACGCAGGTCGAGCAGTTCTCCGGCCGTGCTGAATTCGAGCTCGAACACGCCATGTATGCCGTCGTGGCGCAGGAAAGGACGCAGATGATGAGCCGGCAAGCTGACCTTGCGGCCATCGCGGCTATATAACAGAACCCGATTGGCGCGCCCTTGGTAAACCGCCAGGAAACGTTCCGCAGACAGCGCGATATCCAGCACCAGGCTGAGCATGGAGGCACCCTCGACAATGAATGGCAACATTTTGCCACAGACTACGACACGGACGCCCAGGCGCGTGCCGGCAACCTGCCCGCTGAGCAGTGCGAGGTGGCGACAGCTCTGCCACACTGACGCGGTAGTACCGGGAGTATCCTGCGGGTCATGAGTCTTTCCGAATCCCCTTCCAGTCTGGCATCACGCCTCTCGGCCCTGGCCCAGCGCCTGGGGCTGAGCGGTCGCGTCGCACGGCTGGTGTTCGAGCGCGCGCGCAATCTGCGCCTGCCGTTCAGGGTGTTGCCGGAACCAGTAGCAAGCGTCTGGTGGCAGGCGGGCCCGCCCCTGCAGCGCCTGGTCGATCTGCCGCGCGATGCCCTCTCCGGCCCGGTACAGGAAGACAAGGCCGCGGCCCGTGCGGTGCTGATGGGCGTGGTCGAACGCGAATGCCTGCATGTGGACGATTTCGACCTGCGCCGGATCGACGGCTTGTGCAGCCCGCCGCCGAGCCTGGACAGCACCCTGGCCAGCTTCGAGGAAGTAGCCGCCTGCCCTCTCGGGCGCAGCGTGCGCATCATCAGTTACAAGGACTTTCTCAAGACCATCAGCCAGGCCATGCCGCGCTTTCTCGCCGCCGAAGCGGTCGAGTTGCGTCAGGCCAGCTGGTATGGCGAGCGCCTGTTCTGGGCCGGCGAGCAACAGGGCGAAGCCTTTGCCTGCGCCATTGCCTACGCACGCCTGCGCGGCCTGGAAGTCACCCTGCCCGCCGAGCTGATACGTTACCGTCTGAGTGCCAGCGGCCTGGCCGAATTGCGCCAGCGCTACCATATGCTGGCCATGCCCGTGCAGGCCTGGAGCGAACCAGCGTTCATGGGCCTGCTGCTCGATCACGGTCTGCCCTATGCCCGCCTGTCACTGCTGCGCTACCCAGATGCCCCGGAGTTCCTCCTGCTACCCAAAGATTCCCCGGAAGCCAATGCACTGGGCGAAGGCTTGCGCCTGGCCGGTGCGCCGGACGTGACCGCCTACCTCGAAGCGCTGCAGCAGCGCACCGAAACCTGATCCGAAGGGAATTTGGCCGACCAATCCGAAGATTGGCCGGCGTCTGCAACGCTCAGGGAGCGCTCGCCAACTGCGCCCCCAGGCGTACTTCCTGAGTCACCCCCCAGCCGTCCAGCACACCGCCGAGCGGCCCTACCAGGGCTTCCAGATCCTGCTCGAAACTGCCGATACCCACATAGGTGGCATACATCACCTTGCTCACCTGCAGGTGCCAGGCACCATCGTCACGCACACTTACCTGAGCATTCAGCGATTCACCTCGGAACTGCCCAGCTGCCGCTCTGGCCCGGGCCTCATCCGGGAAGATGGCGTAGAACTCGATAGGATGGACACGGGCGAAATCGAAACCGCCCTCTTTCATGCGGCGCAGAACATTACTGCTGACATCATCTTGGAAGGCTGTGCTCATGTTGCGACCTCCTCTCAGGCGATGGATCGACCGCGGTCGCCGATACGTGACGACCTCGCGACACCTTGCGGTGCCGCCCGAGAACCAGGCAGGTGCTGCCTGGTCTGTCATGAACGGGCTTGGCCCGTCGGCAGCCGGCCCGCGAATGCCGAGCCGAAACTGCCGCCTCTTCAGGGTAGCGGTTGATTCGCCAGCCTGCTGGCACTCTGACCACCGGCGGCGGCTGTGGCGACGGGCGGCCAGGCTTGCCTGGGCAACGGGCAGCTGTGAACCGCACCTAGTCGCGGCTGATCCAGCCCATCAGCAGCCGGCTCAGCGCCGGTGGCGAAACCTGGCCGGACCAGTACATCAGCTTGAACAGCCAATGGATCGGCCGATGCACCTTGGCGTGCTGCGCCTGTTGCCAGACGGCGGCGGCAATATCCTCGGCAGCCAGTTTGACGCCCATACGACGCAACGCCGGAGGCTCGAAACTCTGCTGGGCGACCATGGGCGTGCGCACGAATGGCGGCATCAGGTCGCCAACGCGGATGCCATGGCGCTGCCACTCCAACTCCAGGGCCTCGGTCAGGCCACGCACGGCGAACTTCGAGGCCGAGTAGCTGGCCATGTGCGGCGTGCCGTACAACCCGGAAGCCGAACCCATGTTGATCACCTGGGCGCCCGGCGTGCCCTTGAGGTAAGGAAATGCCGCGTGGGTCATCTGCAGCAGGCCGAGCACGTTGATCTGCAGGATGCGCGCGTGCTCATCCAGCGCGATGTCCTCGAAGTGGCCGAAACGCAGAATCCCGGCGCAGTTGAACAGCAGGCGCAGGCGCCCGCCGTGCAGGCTGCAGAAGTCCTGCAGCGCCTCGCGCACCGCGCCGGCATCGCCCACATCCAGCTCCGCGTGCCAGACCCCGCCCAGCTCGGCAGCCAGCTCGGCCAGCGCCAGGTGATTGATATCCAGCAGACCGACTTGCCAGCCGCGCGCATGGAACAGCCGCGCCGTGGCCGCGCCGATACCGGAAGCCGCCCCCGTGATCAGAATGGTGTTCATGGACAACCTCGTTGGCGAATAAACTCGACGACCCGCTGCAACGCCAGATCGGCGCTGGCCAACAGACCGCAATTGATCTGGAACACATGCCACTGCCGGCGATACAGCTCCAGGCGGCAATCCACGCCCGCAGCCCGCGCCCGCTCGGCCAGCAACTGGCTCTGGCGCAGCAGGACTTCGTCCTCGCCGACCTGCACCAGCAAGGGCGGCAAGCCGTGCAGCTCGGCATACTGCGGCGAAACCTCAGGAGCCCGCCAATCCTGGCCTGGCGGACAGTAGGCCCGCGCACCCTGGCGCAGCCATGCGGGTTGAATCAGCGGATCGCCGCCAGGCGGCTGATGCAGGTTGTCACCACTGAGATCGGTGAACGGCGAGAAGCACACCAGCGCAACCGGCAGCGGCAGGCCCAGTTCACGCAAGCGCAATGCACAGGCCAGAGTCAGGTTGCCGCCGGCCGAATCGCCGGCGATAACGATGCGATCGGCCGCCAGGCCTTGCGCCAGCAAGGCACGGTAGGCCGCCAGGGCATCGTCGCGAGCGGCCGGGAATGGCTGCTCCGGGGCCAGGCGGTAATCCAGCGCACACAGGCTCACACCCGCCGCGCGGGCCAGGTGACTGGTCAGGCTGCGGTGGGTCTGCGGCGAGCCGGCGATGAACGCCCCGCCGTGCAGGTACAGCAGCACCCAGCCGTTGTCCGCGGCCGGCCGCAGCCATTCACACGGCACCCCGCCCAGTACGCCGGGCTCGACCCGCACTCCGCCGGCCACCTTGCCCAGCCGCGTGCCCAGCCACAGCAGGCGACGCTGGGCCCTGACGTTGACGCCAGGGCGCAGCCCGCCCCGCGCCAGCAGCCACACTGCCCCGCGCAGCACTCCGCTGAGCAGGCGCTGCCCAAGCCCAGAAGGCGCAGAGAGTTCAACGGACCAGGTCATAGGCGCTCCAGTCCGGCTGCCGGGTATGCCGACGGTAGCTGAAGGTGAAGCCAGACCAGTTGTTGGTGTGCTTGCCGGCGGCGTTCTTGTACCAGCTGCTGCAGCCCTGCTCCCACACCGAGTGCTCGATGGCGTGCTGCACCCGCTGGTTCCAGGCGTCCTGCACCGGCTTGCGCACATCCAGGTAGCGCACCCCCTGGTCGAGCTTGTCCAGGCAGGCCAGCACGTAGGGGAACTGGCTTTCCAGCATGTAGATGATCGAGTTGTGCCCCAGGTTGGTGTTCGGCCCATAGAGGATGAACAAGTTGGGGAAGCCGTTGACGCTGATGCCCTTGTAGGCCTCGGCGCCGTCCTTCCAGGCCTGGTTCAGGTCCAGCCCGCCGAGCCCGCGAATCTGCATCGGCGCCAGGAAGTCGCTGGCGGCGAAGCCGGTGCCGTAGATCAGCACGTCGGCAGCGTGTTCGCGACCGTCGGCAGTGATCACCCCGTGCTCGCTGACTTCGCGAATGGCCTCGTTGACCACCGCCACCTGCGGCTGCGCCAGCGCCGGGTAGTAGTCGTTGCTGATCAGGATGCGCTTGCAGCCCATCGGATAGTCCGGGGTCAGTTTGGCGCGCAAACCAGCATCGTCGACCTGGCGTGCGAGATGGCGCAGAAAACTGCCGCGCATCAGCTTCATCAATCCTGGTAGCACGAAGAAGGCCACGCCACGGGCCTCGTGATAGAGGTATTGCAGGCCACGGTCGAGCTTCTGCGTCCACGGCCAGCGCTGCATCAACGCCAGTTCGAAACGGCTGTAGGCGCGATCCGGCTTGGCCAGCACATAGGCCGGCGTGCGCTGGAACAGGGTCAGCTGTTTGACCTTCGGCACGATTTGCGGCACGAACTGAATGGCGCTGGCGCCAGTGCCGATTACCGCCACGCGCTTGCCGCTCAGGTCGAGGTCATGGTGCCAACGCGCCGAGTGGAAGCTTTCCCCGGCGAAGCGTTCCACGCCAGGAATCTGCGGATACAGCGGCCGGTTGAGTTGGCCGCAGGCACTGACCAGGGCCCGCGCACTGAAGCTGGCACCATCGGTGGTAGTCACCCGCCACAGCGCGGCCAGCTCATCGAACCTGGCCTGGGCCACTTCACTGTTAACGCGAATCTTCGGCTGCAACCCGTAGTTGTCGATGCACTGCCGCACATAGGCGAAGATTTCCGCCTGCGGGGCGTAGCGCCGGGTCCAATCGGTCTTAGGCTCGAAGGAGAAGGAATACAGGTGCGACGGCACATCGCAGGCAGCGCCGGGATAGCTGTTGTCGCGCCAGGTGCCACCGGGTTCGCTGCCCTTCTCGAGGATCAGGAAGTCATCCACGCCCTGCTGGCGTAGACGCATGGCCAGGCCCAGCCCGGCAAAGCCGGCGCCGATGATCAGCACGCGCAGGGGTGCCGTTTCAGGAGTCTTGTTAGGCATTGTTATCTCCGTGTACCGCGAGTATCGCGAATGCACGGATGCTAAGCACTCTTGCGGCAGAGGTTTATGGCATAGTCGGTCAATAAATTGTGACTTTCGGACAAACCCTCATGCCAGGCACGACCCGCAATCCGGTACGACGCAGCGCCATCAGCGTGCAGCTACTGACCCAGTTCGGCCTTGACCAGGGGCTTGCTCTGGATGCCTGCCTGGACGCCACCGGGCTGGACTGGCAGGTGCTCGGCGAACCCGGCGCCGAAGTGAGCGCTGAGCAGGAGCTGCAACTGTTGCGCAACCTGGTTCGGCACCTGGGCCAGCGGGCGGGCATCGGCCTCCTGGCTGGGCGCCGCTACCAACTCAACGTCTATGGCATCTGGGGCTTCGCCCTGCTCAGTAGTCCGAACGGGCGCGAGGCCGCGCGCCTGGGTCTGCGCTATCTGGACCTGACCTACGCCTTCCACGGCATGCACCTGGAGGAACACGGAGACGAAACCCACCTGCTGTTCGACGACAGCGCCGTGCCCGACGACTTGCGTGCTTTCCTGCTGGAACGCGACCTGGCCGGCATGCTCTGCGTGCAACGCGCCCTCACCGACCAACAGCACATACTCAAACGCATCGACCTGCGCCTGGCAGAGCCGACCGACACCAGCCTGTACCTGCAGGAACTGGGCGTGGTCCCGCGCTTCGGCCAGGTGGAAAACCGCCTGGTGGTCGACAACCAGTGGCTAGACCGGCCCTTGCCCGGAGCCAATGCGCAGGTGGTCAGCCTGTGCGAGACACAATGCCAGCAACTACTGGACAAGCGCCGCCAGCGCGATGGGCTGGCCGGCCAGATACGCAACCAGCTGCTGAGCCGCCCCGGATATCTGCCGGACATGGAACAGATGGCTACCAGCCTGCACATGAGCTCGCGCACCCTGCGCCGACGCCTGGAAGCGGAAGGCAGCAACTTCCGCCTGCTGCTCGAGGAAGTGCGCCAGACCCTGGCCGAGGAGCTGCTGGGCACCGGCGGCCTGAGCCTGGAGGAAATTGCCGAGCGCCTGGGTTATGGCGAAGTGTCCAACTTCATCCATGCCTTCAAGCGCTGGAAAGGCGTGGCGCCGCGGCAGTACCAGCGGCGCTGACACTAGCAGGCTGCTACTGCTCGGCCTGCACTAGGTTACGGGCACTGGAGGCATGGTCGGCCACCCCCGCGGTGTTCTGCAGCAGGCTCTGGGTGGCGACCTGCAGGAAGGCTTCCAGGCGCTGCTGCAACGCCGGCTGGGCCGGATCGTTGCCCAGCACCTCGACCTTGGCGCCGGCGCCCAGCTGGTAGCGATAGAGCTTGGCCTTCTGGTCCTTGGGCTGCACCAGGATCTTGTCGCCGTTGACCACGGCCACGGTCTGGTCGCTGCCCGAGGGCTTAATCACGCCGATGCCCTGATCGCCTTGCGGCAGACTCAGCAGGTCGCGGCCCCAGCACTGATGGCAGACCTCGCCCCCGAGGCGGCCCATGATGGTCGGCACCACGTCGATCTGCGTGCCCACGGTGTCGCGCCGCGCGCCGAACTTCTCCTGAATCCCCGGCGCGATCAGCAGCAGCGGCACGTTGAAGCGGAACAGGTCCATCTCGGTCAGTTGCTCAGGACTGCCGAAGCCATGGTCCCCCAGCACCACGAACAGCGTGTCCTTGTAATAAGGCTCCTTCTTGGCCTTCTCGAAGAACTGTCCCAGTGCCCAGTCGGCATAACGCATGGCCGTCAGGTGTTCGTTGTAGGAGCCCTGGTCGGTGACCGGGGCCACCGGCAGATTCTCCGGCAGGGCGTAGGGCGTATGGTTGGACAGGGTCTGCAGCAGCGCATAGAAGGGTTTGTGCGGGTCCAGCTTGGCCAGCTCGGCCGCGCCCCGGTCGAACATGTCCTGATCGGAAACACCCCAGGTCGGGTCCATGAACACCGGGTCGACGAAATCCTCACGACCAATGAAGCGACGCATACCCTGGTTGCTGAAGAACCCGGACTGGTTGTCCCACTGGAAGTTGCCGTTGTAGACGTACAGGTCATCGTAGCCGCGGGCGCTGAGCAGCTGCGGCAAGCCGGAGAACTGGTGACTGCCTTCCGGGGTACGCATCAGGTACTCGAAACCCGGCAGGTTGGGAAAGCAGGCCATGGTGGCGAACATGCCCTGGTGGGTATGGGTGCCGTTGGAGAAGAAACGGGTGAACAGCAGGCCTTCCTGGCTCAGGCGGTCGAAGTTCGGGGTGATCCCGGCATCGCTACCCAAGGCCCCCACCCAGCGCCCAGCGAAGCTTTCCATCAGGATCACCACCACGTTGCGCACCGGCAGGGTTTCCGCCGCCGGCGGGGTGAAGTCGCGACGCACTGCGGCGCTATTCGCGTCGACCAGCTGATCGTGCTCGCCCAGCAGCATCTGCCGTACCGTCTGCACCGCTTCGGCTTGCGGCAAGGTCGCTTTCCAGGCGTTGTCGCGATGCTCGGAGAAGCTGTTCTTCGCCGCATCGGCCAGGGTCAGGATGCCGTTCAGGCCCAGGTGGTTGGCGAACATCGACTCGGTGGTGAAGGCATCACCCCAGCGCAGCGGCGGGCCCTGCTTGAGCGTGCCGCGCGCGGCGACCACCGCCAGCAGCAGGCAGACGAAGAACACGCTGAAGCGGCCGTACCAGGCCAGAGGCGTCACCGCCTGGCTTGGCCGGGTCAGCTTGTCGATCCAGTGGAACAGGCCGACCAGCGCCAAGGTCGCCAGGCCCCAGGCCAGCAGATAGCGCCCAACCGGGAAGCCGTTCCAGAGCATGCTCGATACGGTGCCCAGGTCCTCCTGCAGGTACTGGAACACCAGGCTGTTGAGGCGCTGATGAAACTCGCGATAGAAATCCAGTTCAGCCACGCCAAGCAGCAAGGTCAGGCTGGCCGCGAGAACCAGCCAGCCCAGCAGCACCCGCCGCGCGACCATCGCCCGCGTGCTGAGCAGCGCCAACAACATGGGCGCGCAGATATAGACCACCACCCGCAGATCGAAACGCAGACCGTTGCCGAACGCTTCGAGCAGATCGCCCGTGCTGGCATCGCCAATCTGCTCGCTGTTGTGGTACAGCAAGGCCAGGCGCAGCAGCGAATACATCAGCATCAGTGCCAGGGCGCTGAGCAGGGTAAACGCCAGATGACTGGCCACACCCGGTTGCAGGCGGGTGACAGGGGCTGTCGAGGACGAGCGGGGAACCATGGAGGGCATGACGGATGAAGTCCAACGCGGTTACAAGGTATGAAGCCGCGAATTGTTCTGCGCACCAGGTGAAAATTTTGTCGAAGTGCAAGCGCCTGCAAGGCCAGGAACGGAACAACAACCCAGAAGGAGTCAGCACATGCACCAGCACCACGGCATCAACTATCTGGAAATCCCCTGTCGCGAGCTCGACGCGAGCAAGGCCTTCTTCAGCCAGGTATTCGGCTGGACCTTCACCGACTACGGCCCGGACTACAGCTGCTTTCTCGGCACCGGCATCGACGGCGGCTTCTATCGCTCGCCACTGGATTTCGAGTGCGACCGCGGCAGCCCGCTGATCGTGCTGTACAGCGCCGACCTCAACGCCAGCCTGAATGCCGTGCGCGATGCCGGCGGGCGCATCGTTAAACCGGTGTTCGCCTTTCCAGGTGGCCGCCGCTTCCATTTCGCCGACCCCAGCGGCAACGAGTACGCGGCCTGGTCCGAATGACGGCCAGGCTTTCTCGCCATTGTCGCCGCCAGATCGGCCACTTGTTGCTACAAGCCCCGTTCTAGAGGAGCTGACCTTGAGCGTTTCGTCGTCAACGGATCGCCGCCGAGCTTTTGACTGGGTAAGCTCGGCGCAGGCCACTGGCCATCATTCGTGTCGACTACTCCAGTGCCAATAGCCAGGGCGCTGCACAAGAAACGGAACCCACCGTCATGCAACAAGGCCTTCTTGCCACTTTCATGCCCCAGACCGAGCAGCACCACAGCGACCAGTTGCTCAGTCGCATGCTCGCCTTCTTCAGCCTGTGCGGCCTGGCCATCGGCCTGTACAGCGGTATCAAGTGGGGGCGCCTGGGCAACACTGCGCTGGTGCAGGGCTCGTTCCTGCTGATCATCGGCATGCCCCTGGTCTTGCTGATCCTGCGCAATGCCTGGTTACCAGCGCGCGGCGTGGCCAACCTGTCGATGGCCCTGATCAGCAGCTACGCGATGATCCTCATCTACCACCTGGGCGGTCTGCATTCTGCGCATATCTTCTGGCCGCTGGTGGTGATCGGCTTCGCCTACCTGCTGGTGGGCGGACGCAGCGCGGCCTTCTGGGCGCTGCTGCAGCTGTGCTTCGTATTCTGGCTGATCCGCCTGGACCGCTCCGGTGCTGCCCTGCCCGCCTTCGAGCTGAGCCCACGCGACGCCATGCTCAACCAGTACTCGGGCTACCTGCTGCCGGTGCTCACCGTGTGGCTGGCGCAGTGGTACAGCTCGCGGGTACGCCAGCAGGCGCTGGACGATGCCCAGCAACACCTGCAGGAAGCCGAGCGGGTCAACCAGGCCGCTACTGCCAGCAGCCGACAGCTGGCCGACCTGCTCGACGAAGTGCGCCATAGCGCCAGCGACCTGCGTCAGCTCTCGCAGCAGCTGTACCGCACGCTGGACAACATGCGCCAGCGCTGCCAGGGCATCGACAGCGATCTGCAGCAGCAGGCCGATGCCATGCACCAGCTCGACCTGGCGGTACATGAGGTGCTCGACAGCCTGGCGCAGAGCACCGCACACATGCAGCAGCTGAGCCAGGACACCCAGCACAGCAGCGGCCAGGTCAACGCCTGCGCCACCCGCATGCAACAGGCCCAGAGCAGCATGCAGGCGATCCAGGCGAGCAACCTGCGCATAGCCGAATCCATGCAGATGATCAGCGCCATCGCCCAGCAGACCAACCTGCTGGCGCTCAACGCGGCTATCGAGGCGGCCCGCGCCGGCCAGCACGGACGCGGTTTCGCCGTGGTCGCCGATGAAGTACGCAACCTGTCGCAGCGCAGCAACCAGACCGCCGACACGGTGCAGAACGTACTCGGCCAATCCGAACAGATCGTCAATACCGGTGCCGAGCAGGTCAGCGACGTGGGCGAAGCCCTGGCCGAGAACGCCGCCCTGACGGCCAACCTGTCCGGCGCCATCCTCGAACACAGCCAGGCCCTCGATCAGGCCCATCGCCAACTGGCCCAGGTACGTGAACACAGCGGCGCGCAACGCGAGGCCAGCCAACGTCAGCGCGTGGCCAGCGCCGAACTGCTCAGTGCACAGGAGTCGCTGGTGGATCTGGGCGAGCGCCTGGAGCAACTGTCGCAGCAGTTGCACCAGCGGGTGGCCTCACAGCAGTAAGGCAAACAGCGGTGGCGGGCCGCTTCGTTCAGGGCGGAGGCTGGCGCAGATAGCGACGAGCCAGATCCGCGCCGAGCTGCTCGCGTTGCTCGGCCACGGCGCGCCAGAGCCCCTCGGCCAACTCGGGGTGGGCGATGTAGAAGCGGTGCGAAAGTGGCAGATACCAGTCGGCATTCAGCAGTGGCTGGGGCAGAAACATCAGCTGCCCCTGCAGTTGCAGGCGCTCGATCAACCCCAGGGCAATTTCGCGCTCCAGCACATAACCATCCAGACGCCCCGCCGCTACCAGCTTGAGCGCCGCAGCCTGCCCCAAGGATTCGCTGGCCAGCACGCCGAGCTCACGCAGACGCTGACTAGTGGCATAGCCCAGCGGCGCGCCAACCCCATAACGGATACCGGTGAAACGCTCACCGTCCCACTGCAGTGCGCCGCCTGGACGCACGATAATCGGATACTCGACGCGCCACAGACGCTGGTTCGCATCGACCGGCCTCTGCTGCTGCGGATCACGGCCCGGATAGCGCCCCCAGCTATCGCGATCGAGCTGCCAGACGGCAATGAACAGGCCATCGCTGACACCGTTCTGCACTTCGTGCACGCAGCGTTTCCAAGGCTGCTGATGCAGATCCAGGCGCAGTTTGGTGCGGTACGCGGCCTGTTGGATCAGTTCGATGATCAACCCCGGTTGCTCCGTCGGCGCCTGCTCCGGCGGACCGGTATAGGGCGGCAAGCCACCCAGCTCATAGCAGAGCCTGAGTCGCGGCCAATTCTCCTCCGCGGCAGCGGCTGCGAAGGACAGGCTGCCCAGCACCAGCAGAAACAACACGCGCAGGCTCGACATGGCGATCCCTTCTTGAGCACCTTGCTCAAGCATGGTGGGCCAAACAGCCCTCGTCCAGAAATGCCGCGCGCTTCCTTCAGTCCACGTTGATGGTGCTCAGTCGTTGTTCACGGCGACTGGGCAGAACTCCGGGTTGCGCTGCGACAAACTTCAGAGTCGGACATTGCCACGCGGCCCGGCCAGGGCCCAGATGATCAGTCCCAACACCGGCAGGAACAGGATCAGCAGCACCCAGAGGATCTTGATCCCCATGTCCGCGCCACTTTTGATCACATTGATGATTGCCCAGATATCCAAGGCGAGGATGACCAGGCCGACAAGGCCGCTGAGGGTAGAGCCCATGGGGAACACTCCTGTGTGATGGGACCGCACTTGTAGGATAGGAGCATTGGCCGTTCGTTCAATCACGAGGAGAAACCCTGAAAAAACGGTGGCATGCGACATATTCCTATGTTTTTACGACAACGTGTGACTCCAAGGTCAGGTTTTGACATCCATTGTTCACAGGCCACGGCAATAGGTGCTTTCGCTGGCCAGATCGCACATTGGGCACTCTTGGAGAAACAGACCCATGAACACCTCGCTCCGCGTCAACGAAGCTCTGCTTATCGCCGGCCGCGCCTTTCAACCTTTCCAGTGCGTCGCCTGGCAGCCTCAGGATGGCACCGGTTCGCTCACCCTGACCGTGATCGACCGCACCAACAAGCGCCTGGGCCAGACCCAGCTGGATATCCGCACCTACGCCGACCCGGCGCAGCTGGCCGATGTACTGGCTCAGTCGCGCGAGCAGATCAGCCGCCAGGGCTACGCCCTCGAGCCGTGGAGCATGCCCTGATCCTTTTTCCCCGGCCTGCCGCCTACCGAACCCCCTCTGCCGCAAGGCGAGGGGGTTTTGCTTTTATGGGCCGGCATTGTCCATATCTGTGGGGTTATTGTCCTTGTTGCCAAACGGGCATGGGCGCAGACTTTCTCCAGTTCTTGGAGACTGCCCATGCGAACCATTGCCTGTCTGATCTACCCCGATGTGATGAGCCTGGACGTCACCGGCCCGCTGCAGGTGTTCGCCTCGGCCAATGTCGAGTGCCAGCGCCAGGGCCGGGCAGCGGCCTATCGCCTGCAGATACTGGCGGAGCAGACCGGGCCGGTGGCCACTTCCGCCGGCTTTCAGCTGGTCGCCGAGCAGGCCTGGCGTGAGTGCGCTCCCGCAACACTGGACACCCTGCTGGTGCCCGGCGGCCTGGGCGAAACCGCCCAGTGCGCCAACCAGCCGCTACTGGACTGGCTGCGCGCTGCCGAGCCGCAGGTGCGCCGCCTCGGCTCGGTCTGCTCCGGCGCGCTGATCCTGGCCGCCGCCGGCCTGCTCGACGGCCGACGCGCCACCACCCATTGGGCCGACGTACCGGCCCTGCGCCGACATGAAGGCATCGAGGTAGAGGGCGACCGCCTGCACACCTACGACCCGGAAGGCCGCGACGGTGACGCCCATGTATTCACTTCGGCGGGAGTCACCGCCGGCATCGACCTGGCCCTGGCCCTGGTCGAGGCCGATCTCGGACGGCCGCTGGCCCTGGCCGTGGCCCGGCGCCTGGTGATGTTCCTGCGCCGCCCCGGCGGCCAGGCGCAGTTCAGCGCCCTGCTCGCCCCGGATGTCAGTCGCACGCCGCGCCTGCTCGGCCTGCTGGAGTGGATGGCGCAGAACCTGGCCGCCGATCTGTCGCTGGAAACGCTGGCCCAGCGCGCCAACCTGTCCAGCCGCAGCCTGTCACGGTTGTTCGTCCAGGAGCTGGGCATGGGCCCGGGTCGTTATGTCGAACAGCTGCGCCTGGAGGCCGCCCGCGGCCTGCTGCAGGACAGCGGCGCCTCGATCGGCACGGTGGCGCGCCTGACCGGCTTCCGCCACCCGGAAAACCTGCGCCGCACCTTTCACAAGCATCTGTCGGTAAGTCCTCAGGACTACGCCGAGCGCTTCGCCTGACTCGCCAAGGAGAATCACCATGCTGCAACTGCGCCCCGGCTGCGAATGCTGCGACCGCGACCTGCCGCCCGACTCGACGGAGGCGCTGATCTGCTCCTTCGAATGCACCTTCTGTCGCGATTGTGCGGAGCAGAAACTGCACGGCCTGTGCCCAAACTGCGGCGGTGAGCTGGTACGTCGCCCCAGCCGCCCGGACACGGCGCTGACTCGCTATCCCGCCTCCTGCGAGCGCATCTACAAACCGGCCGGCTGCGCCTGAGGAGATCATCATGCTATTGCTGAACAACCCCACGCTGCTGCGCCTGTTCCTGGCCCAGGCCCTGTACTGGAGCTGCACCCTGATCGGCGTGACCCTGACTTCTCTGGTCGGCCTGCAGCTGGCGCCGCTCAATATCCTCGCCACCTTGCCCCTCGCCCTGCTGGTACTCGGCTATCTGCTGTCCACCCAGCCGCTGTCGGCCTTCATGCAACGCCGTGGGCGCCGTGCGGGGCTGTTGCTCGGCGCCATCGCCGGCATGCTCGGCGGCCTGCTCAGCGCGCTTGGCGTGTGGCTGGCGGACTTCTGGCTGTTCTGCTTGGGTGCCCTGCCCATCGGCGTCTATCAGGCCTCTGCCATGTACTATCGCTTCGCCGCGCTGGAAGCGGTGGACGAGGCGCACAAAGGCCGCGCCACGGCCTGGGTCATCGGTGGCGGCCTGCTGGCCGCGCTGCTGGCGCCGGAACTTACCCTGTGGGCGCGCGATGCCCTGGCCACGCCCTTCGTCGGCGCCTACCTGGCCCTGGCCGCGCTCGCCGCCCTGGCCTTGCCGCTGCTCGCTGGTCTGCGCCAGGGCGCCCTGCCCGCGGCCAACGGTGGCGCACTGGCCGCCATGCGTAGCCTGCTGTCCCGTCCTGTGGTGCGAGCGGCCATCGCCACCACCGCGATTGGCCACGGCCTGATGATCCTGGTGATGAATGCCACGCCGCTAGCCATGAGCTTCTGCGGGCTGCCCCTGGAGGCCGGTGCCGAAGTGATCCGCTGGCACATGGTCGGCATGTTCCTGCCGGCCTTCGTCGCCGGGCCGCTGGTGGACCGCCTGGGCGCTCGCCGTGTGGCACTGCTCGGTATCGCCCTGCTGGTAGCCAGCGCCGCCATCGCGCTGGGAGGCCAGGCACAGGCGTACTTCCTGGTGTCGTCGCTGTTGCTCGGCATGGGCTGGAACCTGATGCTGGTCGCCGGCACCACGCTACTCGGCGAGGGCCATGCTCCGGAAGAGCGCGGACAGGCTCAGGGCCTGATGGAGCTGGGCAACGGCGCCGTGGCGACTGGCGCCTCGTTCGCCTCCGGCGCGCTGATCAGCGGCCTGGGCTGGAACCCGGTGAACCTGGCCATGCTGCCACTACTTGCAGTGGCCCTACTCGCCCTGAGCCAGAGCAGAAGGCAATTACTGCCGGCCGCAACAGGGCGCTAGCGCTTGCATAAAGCGAGTGGGAGCGGCTGGGCGGCACTCTGCTTTAGCCGCGATGCAGGCAACAACTGCAGTTGCCCCTATCGCGGCTAAAGCCGCTCCCAGAAAGCACCTGTGCCATACAAAAAAGGCGCCCGAAGGCGCCTTTTTCATGGACCGCACGCAACTCAGTAGTACGCGTTCTCGCGATTGCTGTGGTCGGTCACATCGCGCACGCCCTTCAGTTCGGGGATGCGCTCCAGCAGGGTCTTCTCGATGCCTTCCTTGAGCGTCAGGTCGGCCTGACCGCAACCCTGGCAGCCACCACCGAAACGCAGCACGGCGATGCCTTCGTCGACCACATCGACCAGGGACACCTGGCCGCCATGGCTGGCCAGACCCGGATTGATCTCGGTCTGCAGGTAATAGTTGATGCGCTCGGTGACCGGGCTGTCCTCGTTGACCATCGGCACCTTGGCATTCGGTGCCTTGATGGTCAGCTGGCCGCCCATACGGTCGGTGGCGTAGTCGACCACGGCGTCTTCCAGGAACGGCTCGCTGACGGCGTCGATCCAGGCCGTGAAGCTGGCCAGGCCCAGGGCGGTGTCTTCCGGCTTCTGCTCACCCGGCTTGCAGTAGGCGATGCAGGTTTCCGCATAGGGCGTGCCGGGCTGGGTGATGAAGACGCGAATACCAATGCCCGGCGTGCTCTGCTTGCTCAGCAGATCGGCCAGGTAATCGTGGGCGGCTTCGGTGATGGTGATGGCGCTCATGGCAACTCCTCGCAAACGTGACGCCAGTGTACGCCAATCGACGGGGCGGGATAAAGTCCTAGCATTTTAGTAGGAATAATTCCCGTCAACCTGACAAGCACCTCCGTTGCAGCCGTAGATCGCAGTCTCCGAGGCTGGCAGCAAAACCGGTCTCAGAGATTCTGGTAGCGATTCATATCCAGCACCCCGGCCTCGTTCGGCTCGGTTTCGCGGATATAGGCCGACAGATCGTGGAAATAGCGCCAGAACTCCGGGTGGCTGCGGCGAATGCCCCAGCGCAACACCAGCTGCTCGAACGCCGCCTGATCGCGCACCGCCTCCAGCGCACCGACAAACTCGGGAACCTCGCTGGCCGGCAGGCTGAACATGAAGTTCGGGTAGCTGCTCAGCACGCCCGGATAAACGGTGAGGGTATCCAGCTCCGGCTGGTAGCGCAGGGATTCGCCGCTCATGAAGGCCACGTTGCTGTGGGCACGGTTGCGCAGCAGGCTGTAGACCTCGCGCCTGCCGTCGACGAGTTCCACACGCAGCAGGGTCGCCTCGGGCAACTGGTCGATCACCTTGAGCCCACCGGCAGGTCGGCTGGTCAGTCGGCTCAGCGCTTGCTCGGCATCCTCCAGCTCCGCCGACAGCCCAGGGCGATGACAGACCGCCGTGCGACAGCGATTGATCGGGTCGGGACGGGCATTGAGCGTGCCGTAACGCTGCAGCAGCACCTTGGCAAAAGCCCCCTTCGCCCCCTCCTCCGGCAAGCCAAGCGCGCTCGGGGTGTCGTGATCGACCGCCGTGTAGTCCAGCCACATCTTCAGCTTGCCGCTGTTCTGGTACCAGTCGTCCAGGTAGGCCTGGCGCGATTCGGGCGGCAGCAGGCGGAGGAAGTTCAGCTCGGCGCCATTGCGGATCAGGTCGAAGTACAGGCGCGTCTGCGCCTGGTGAGAGACATTGCCGAACACGTCGAAATTGACCACCAGCTGGTAGTAGGTGCGCTCCAGCAACGGGTAGTCCATCAGCCACAGCGTCTGCGGCACCTCGCCGATCAGGCCCTTGCGCACCATGGCGCTGTCGTGGTGGCGGAAGATGCTCAGCAGCGCATTGTCATTACCGGCCCAGAGTTGCGACCAGCCCGGCGCAGGAGCGTCGGCGTAGGTTTCGCGGCGTAGGTCCTCGTACTCGTTGCGCTTGTCCCGATAGCTGCGCCAGAGGCCGAGCAGATCGCCGATCTCATCGAACTGGCCAGGCATCGCCAGCAGCGGCGTGGCGCGCTCGCGGTATTCGGCATCGGTAATGTAGAGGTCATGCTCGGGGGCCTGGAACAGCGCCCAGAAATTGTCGCGGATCACGTCGGTGGCGATCTGCCCGCGGCAGACCGGACCACGAATGAAGGTACGCACGAAATACTCGGCGTTATCCAGCATGAACTGGTAGCGCGCCTGCGCGGGAATCGCGGCGAAGGTCTCGAACGGGTTGGCCCGGCGCTGGGCGCCGTAACCGGGAACTGCATCGAGGCTCCAGTCAGAGGCAAAGAACAACGCCTGCACCCGATCCAGTTTCTTCGCACTGAGCGGATAGGTGATGTGCGTCTTGTGCACGATCACGCCCTGGATCGGCCACAGGCGGTAGTAGAACTCGCTGCCTGGGTCATCGTTGGGCCGACGGGTGGCGATCATGTCGATCGGCTGGCCACTGGGTGTGCGTGAACGCACCAACTGGAAGAAATGTCCCGCCTCGCCACCTTCGAAATACAGGTGAGCGAGGAACAGATGCTCGTACAGCCAGCGACTGACCAGCCCTTGCCGCGCGCCTGGCGCATTGAACATGCGCTCCCACTGCGCAATCTGCTCAAGCTCAACCGCCCTAGGCTGCAGCGCCTGCTCGTCCACCGGCGCGCCTTGCTGGAGCCACTGTTGCAGGGTGGCGTACTGCTCATCGCTGAGGCCCGCCACGGCGAACGGCATGCCGGCATGGGCATGCTTCTTTGCGTAGGCGGAGAATTCATCAGGCAGCGGGCACTGGTTTTCCCGCGAGATGGAGATATCCAGTTCATCCGGCAGCTTGGCATTGGCCGCTAGCGGCTTGCTGCGCGCCAGCTCCAGCATGCGCGCCAGCAAGGCAGCCTGGCCGTCGCGGGCATCCAGCACCGAGGCGAACCCTTTGCTGCGCCAGGCTGACTCACTGTGGGCATCGAGGAACAGCCGCGTAGTCGGCTGCGCCTTGGTGCGCGTACCGTTGTACACCGGCAGCTTGCTGGCACCGCGCAACACCCCCTCGCCACTGCCCAAATTGAGCTGGCAAGGCGAGTCATAGCAGGCATGGCAGGCCACGCATTTCTCGGTAAGGATGGGCTGGATGTCGCGGCTGTAGGACAGCGGCGCGCTCGCCGCGAATACGGCGGGCATGACAGCGCAAAGCAAGAGGGCAAGTCCCTGACGCAGCATGGTTCTATCCTTGGAAAGATTGGCGGGATTCTAACCTCATGACACCCTGCGAACATGAGCAATATTCATGGAAAGTCCATGACTGCGGAAATGCCATGCAGCTTTGCTATCATCGCCACCTTTGTTTCCGCACTCTCCAGGTAGTTCCCCATGTCCGACCGTAACGCCCGTCTCCAGGCTCTTCAGCAGGCCCTGAAAGAACGCATCCTGATCCTCGACGGCGGCATGGGCACCATGATCCAGAGCTACAAGCTGGAAGAGGCGGACTACCGCGGCGCGCGCTTTGCCGACTGGCCGAGCGATGTGAAGGGCAACAACGACCTGCTGCTGCTCAGCCGCCCGGACGTGATCCAGGCTATCGAAAAGGCCTACCTGGATGCCGGCGCCGACATCCTGGAAACCAACACCTTCAACGCCACCCAGGTATCCCAGGCCGACTACGGCATGGAAAGCCTGGTGTACGAGCTGAACGTCGAAGGCGCGCGCCTGGCCCGTGAAGTGGCCGATGCCAAGACCCTGGAAACCCCGGACAAGCCACGCTTCGTCGCCGGCGTGCTCGGCCCAACCAGCCGTACCTGCTCGATCTCCCCGGACGTCAACGACCCCGGCTACCGCAACGTCACCTTCGACGAGCTGGTGGAAAACTACGTCGAGGCCACCCGTGGACTGATCGAGGGCGGCGCCGACCTGATCCTGATCGAGACCATCTTCGACACCCTCAATGCCAAGGCGGCGATCTTCGCCGTGCAGGAAGTCTTCGAGCAGCAAGGCTTCGAACTGCCGATCATGATCTCCGGCACCATCACCGACGCCTCCGGCCGCACCCTGTCCGGGCAGACCACCGAGGCCTTCTGGAACTCGGTGCGCCACGCCAAGCCGATCTCCGTGGGACTGAACTGCGCCCTCGGCGCCAAGGACCTGCGCCCGTATTTGGAAGAGCTGTCGACCAAGGCCGACACCCATGTATCCGCGCACCCCAACGCCGGCCTGCCCAACGCTTTCGGTGAATACGACGAGACCCCGGCGGAAATGGCCGCGGTGGTGGAAGAATTCGCCGCCTCGGGCTTCCTCAACATCATCGGCGGCTGCTGCGGCACCACCCCGCCGCATATCCAGGCGATTGCCGAGGCCGTGGCCAAGTACAAGCCGCGCGCCATTCCCGAGATCCCCAAGGCCTGCCGCCTGTCCGGCCTGGAGCCGTTCACCATCGACCGGCAGTCGCTGTTCGTGAACGTCGGCGAGCGCACCAACATCACCGGTTCGGCCAAGTTCGCCCGGCTGATCCGCGAAGAGAACTACACCGAGGCCCTGGAAGTCGCCCTGCAGCAGGTCGAGGCCGGCGCCCAGGTGATCGACATCAACATGGATGAAGGGATGCTCGATTCCCAGGCGGCCATGGTCAAGTTCCTCAACCTGATCGCCGGCGAGCCGGACATCTCGCGTGTGCCGATCATGATCGACTCCTCCAAGTGGGAAGTGATCGAGGCTGGCCTGAAATGCATCCAGGGCAAGGGCATCGTCAACTCGATCTCCATGAAGGAAGGTGTCGAGCAGTTCAAACACCACGCCAAGCTGTGCAAACGCTACGGCGCCGCCGTGGTGGTGATGGCCTTCGACGAAGTCGGCCAGGCCGACACCGCCGCGCGCAAGCGCGAGATCTGCCAGCGCAGCTACGACATTCTGGTCAATGAAGTCGGCTTCCCGCCGGAAGACATCATCTTCGACCCGAACATCTTCGCCGTCGCCACCGGCATCGAGGAACACAACAACTACGCCGTGGACTTCATCGAAGCCTGCGCCTATATCCGCGACCACCTGCCCTACGCCCTGAGCTCGGGCGGCGTGTCCAACGTCTCGTTCTCCTTCCGCGGCAACAACCCGGTGCGCGAGGCGATCCACTCGGTGTTCCTCTACCACGCTATCCAGAACGGCCTGACCATGGGCATCGTCAACGCCGGCCAACTGGAGATCTATGACGAGATCCCGGCCGAGCTGCGCGACAAGGTCGAGGACGTCATTCTCAATCGCCACGAAGGCGGCACCGAGGCCCTGCTGGCCATCGCCGACAACTACCGTGGCGACGGCAGCGTCAAGGAAGTCGAAGACGAAGCCTGGCGCGCCCTGCCCGTCGACAAGCGTCTGGAACACGCGCTGGTCAAGGGCATCACCGCCTTCATCGTCGAAGACACCGAAGAGTGCCGCCAGCAGTGCGCGCGCCCCATCGAGGTGATCGAAGGCCCGCTGATGAGCGGGATGAACGTGGTTGGCGACCTGTTCGGCGCCGGCAAGATGTTCCTGCCCCAGGTGGTGAAATCCGCCCGGGTGATGAAGCAGGCCGTGGCCCACCTGATCCCCTTTATCGAGGCCGAGAAAGGCGACAAGCCGGAAGCCAAGGGCAAGATCCTCATGGCTACCGTGAAAGGCGACGTACACGACATCGGCAAGAATATCGTCGGCGTAGTGCTCGGCTGCAACGGCTATGACATCGTCGACCTGGGCGTGATGGTGCCGGCGGAGAAGATCTTGCAGACGGCCATCGCCGAGAAGTGCGACATCATCGGCCTGTCCGGCCTGATCACCCCGTCGCTGGACGAGATGGTGCATGTCGCCCGCGAGATGCAGCGCCAGGGCTTCAACCTGCCGCTGATGATCGGCGGCGCCACCACCTCGAAAGCCCACACGGCGGTGAAGATCGAGCCCAAGTACCAGAACGACGCGGTGATCTACGTCACCGACGCCTCGCGTGCCGTCGGCGTGGCCACCCAGCTGCTGTCCAAGGAGCTGAAAGCCGGTTTCGTCGAGAAGACCCGCGAAGAATACGTGGTAGTCCGCGAGCGCACCGCCGCACGCAGTTCGCGCACCGAGCGCCTGAGCTACGCCGCCGCCGTGGCCAACAAGCCGCAGTTCGACTGGAGCGCCTACCAGGCCAGCAAGCCAAGCTTCACCGGCGTGAAGGTATTGGACGATATCGACCTCAACGTACTGGCCGAGTACATCGACTGGACGCCGTTCTTCATCTCCTGGGATCTGGCAGGCAAGTACCCGCGCATCCTCACCGACGAGGTGGTGGGCGAAGCCGCTACCGCGCTGTTCGCCGACGCCCAGGCGCTGCTGAAGAAGCTGATCGACGAGAAGCTGATCAGCGCCCGCGCTATCTTCGGTTTCTGGCCGGCCAACCAGGTCGAGCATGACGACATCGAAGTCTACGGCGACGACGGCCAGCCGCTGGCCAAGCTGCACCACCTGCGCCAACAGACCATCAAGCCGGACGGCAAGCCGAACTTCTCCCTGGCCGACTTCGTTGCACCGAAGGACAGCGGCATCACCGACTATGTGGGCGGCTTTATCACCACCGCCGGCATCGGTGCCGAGGAAGTAGCCAAGGCCTACCAGGACGCCGGCGACGACTACAACTCGATCATGGTCAAGGCCCTGGCCGACCGCCTCGCCGAGGCCTGCGCCGAGTGGTTGCACGAACAGGTGCGCAAGCACTACTGGGGCTACGCCCAGGACGAGCAGCTCTCCAACGAGGAGCTGATCAAGGAAGCCTACAAGGGCATCCGCCCGGCCCCCGGCTACCCGGCCTGCCCGGACCACACCGAGAAGAAAACCCTGTTCACCCTGCTCGACCCCGAAGCCGAGTTCAACAAGGCCGGTCGTAGCGGCGTGTTCCTCACCGAGCACTACGCCATGTTCCCCGCCGCCGCCGTCAGCGGCTGGTACTTCGCCCACCCCGAGGCGCAGTACTTTGCCGTGGGCAAGGTCGACAAGGACCAGGTGGACAGCTACACGGCGCGCAAGAACCAGGAACTGGCGGTCAGCGAACGCTGGCTGGCGCCAAATCTCGGCTACGACGACTGACCGTATCGGGGCGCCAGGCGCCCCCTCTCCTCATGACGCCTCTCGAACTCATCGCCTCCGCCCTTGGCATCATCTCCGTCTGGTTGACCGTGCGGCAGAATCCGCTGTGCTGGCCCATCGGCCTGGTCATGGTGCTGCTCTACGCCTGGTTCTTCCTCGACGCACGCCTGTATTCGCTGGTGCTGCTGCACGGCGTGTTCGCCGCCATGCAGATCTTCGGCTGGTGGCAATGGCGCCAGGGGGTCGATGACAGCGGACGGCGGCCGGTCAGCACGGCCAGCCGCAACGAGGTACTGATCGGCCTGGGCGCGGCCCTGTTGCTCGGCTTGGCGCTTGGCCTGGCCATGAGTCGCCTCACCGAAGCCGTCTATCCCTGGCCGGACGCCCTCCTCACGGCTTTCAGCCTGCTCGCCCAGCTGTGGATGGCGCTCAAGCGCTGGCAGTGTTGGGTGCTGTGGATAGTGGTCGATGTGCTCTATGTCGGTTTCTTCGGTTTCCAGGGCTACTGGCTGACCGCCGCCCTGTATGCCGTGTTCACCGCACTGGCGCTGCTCGGTCTACGCGAATGGCGCGCAACCCGGCTGCAAACCGCATGAAAGTTGTGGTGTTCACCGGGCCCGAGTCGAGCGGCAAGACCTTTCTCGCCGAGCGCCTGCAGCGGCACTTTGGCGGCCTGGTGGTGGGCGAATACGTGCGCCACTTCATTGATCAGCAGCAGCGAGATACCTGCCTGGCGGATATCCCGAGCATCGCCCACGGCCAACTGGCCTGGGAGGACGCAGCCCGCGCGCAGAGCCCCGATCTGCTGATTCTCGACACCCACCTGCTGAGCAATATGCTCTGGAGCCACACCCTGTTCGGTGACTGCCCTGCATGGCTGGAGCGGGAGCTACTGGAGCGACACTACGACCTGCATCTGCTCTTGTCGCCCGAAGGCGTCGAGTGGCAGGACGATGGCCAGCGCTGCCAACCGAGCCTGACCGAGCGCGCGCACTTTCATCAGCAGTGCCGCGAGTGGCTGATTCGCCACGACCGCCCCTGGGTCGAGATCGGTGGAAACTGGAGCCAGCGCACAGCCCAGGCTTACGAGCGAGTGCACCAGCTGATCCGCAGCGGCGACCAGGACTGAAGGCGGTTCCCAGAAAGACCTACTGATTAGTTCGACACCTCGAAATCTCGTCCCCACAGGCGAATCGACTCCACCTTGGTACTCGTCCCTTCGAAAATGAACTTCTGCCGCACACCCGTCTTAGCCGGGATGGTCACATCGTCCGGATTGACCAGACCCGGAAGCGGTGCGCTGGAGTAACCCTCCTGATCGATGGCCAGCAAGGCGCCGGTCTGCCGCAGATTGATCAGCCGCAATGGCTTGTCGGTCGTGTTCTTGAAGCCCAGCAGCGCGCTCAGGCTGCCGTCCTCGACGCTCTCGACCTTGAGCAACTGCACGCTAACCTGACCATCGAGTTGCTCCAGGCTGGAAACGACGATCGAACCGTCGCTACCTTGAGCCGACTCGCGCCCTTCGGTGACCCCGTCGGCGACGCCACCCAACAGGTTCTTGCCCGCGGAGATTGCCGCAGAAACTGCAGCCTTGGCGGAGTCCTTGATGGTGCTTGGATCAGTAGCCACCTCATCTGCCAGAGCCGTCGAGGCGGACACCATCAATGCAGTCGCGGTGACGAGTAGTGAAATCCTGTTCATGGTATTGCTCCTGGGGTAATGCTAGCGGCAACGAGTTCTACACGGTTCCAGCCTTCCGCACGACCTGGTTCTAAGGCTGAAACCGATCGAAGCGTCAGGCAAGACAACTGAATCAGGCCTCGGGCCCATGGCTACGTGGCCTACTGCCAATCCTTGAGTGCTTGCTCGGCCACTGAGTTCATCGGCTTGGCCAGCAAGCCTGTCGGGCTCAGGCTAACCGCGAACACCGCGCCATCGGCAATTGGCAGGTAAGTGACTCGCGCCGCTTCGGGGTCGAACAGGAACATATCCCGCTGACTCAAGCGCAGCCAGCGCCACAGGTCTATACCGTAGGGGCTGTGCGCCAGTTCGACCCGTGCATGACGGGCAGTCTGTTGCTGCTCGATGGCGAGAAAGCGACCCGAGAGCTTTTCCAGTCGATATCCCGACTCCAGACCGATCAAGGCTGCCAGCCCCTTCCAGCCCAGCAAACGAGCATCGAGCTGCCACAAATCGCCCTCCAGCAATACGTCGCGCTCTTCGCCACCTTCCAGCAGATTGACCCGGTAGGCCTGATCGCCCTCGGCGCGGAAACTCAAGGTCACCAGAGGCTTGTCGGCGACCAGCGCATCGTAGCTGCGCAGATCGTAGGCAATCACGCCGATCAGCCCGGCCAGGGCAACGAAGGCAAACCCTACGGTGCCGCGCAACCAGGCCAGAAACCAGTTGGGAGCGAACAGGATGCGGGCGGCGATAAACAGCGCCAGCAAGGCCAGCAGGCCAGTGAACCAGGCCAGGCCGTCGTACTGCATGAGAGCGATTCCTTCTGCGTGAATTTGCCGGCATTATGCTCAGCAGCCGCGCTGTGGGCCAGCAACAGGCCCGCACAATTGAACCCACTTCGAGTTTTTTATGCCTTTCGTGCCTGAGCTGGGAATGGAACCCAGCGTGCTGTTGATTCTTGCCCTGGTTGCCTTTCTTGCCGGCTTCATCGACGCCATCGCTGGCGGCGGAGGTCTGCTGACCATCCCGGCCCTGCTGACCGCCGGTTTGCCACCGCACCTGGTGCTGGGCACCAACAAACTGTGCGCCACCTTCGGCTCGGCCACCGCCAGTTACACCTTCTACCGGCGCAAACTGTTTCGCCCGCGCGAGTGGCGCAATGCCCTGCTGGCTACCGCAATCGGCGCGTGCCTGGGCGCGATCATCGCCCACTGGCTACCGGCAGCCTGGCTCAACCAGATGCTGCCCGCGGTGGTCTTCGGTTGCGGCCTGTATCTGCTGTTTGGCAAGACGCCGGAAACCCACGGCCAGCAGGATGCGCCCATCGCCCAGAGGCGCCAGTGGCCGCAGGGGCTGGGCCTGGGCTTCTACGACGGCGTGGCCGGACCGGGAACCGGGGCATTCTGGACCGTCAGCACACTGCTGCTCTACCCCCTGGACCTACTGCGCGCCAGCGGCGTGGCCCGTAGCATGAACTTCGTCAGCAACGCCATGGCCCTGGTGGTCTTCATCGCTACTGGGCAGGTGGCCTGGCTTCTCGGCATCAGCATGGGCCTGGCTCTGATGGCTGGAGCCTTCCTCGGTGCGCGCACGGCCATCCACGGCGGCTCCCGGTTCATTCGCCCGGTATTCATCCTGGTGGTATTGGCCTTGACCGCGCGCCTGGCGTGGCAGCACTGGTTCTGAAAAGGAGTTGCGCCATGCGACTTGGCAACACCACCCCGATCCTGCGTATCTTCGACGAAGCCAAAGCCCGGGAATTCTACCTGGACTACCTGGGCTTCCGGTGCGACTGGGAACACCGCTTCGCGCCGGGTATGCCGCTGTACCTGCAGGTATCGCGCGACGGTTGCGTGCTGCACCTGTCCGAGCATCATGGCGATGCCTGCCCGGGCGCGGCACTGCGCATCGAGACCGATGCCCTCGACGCACTCCATCAGGAACTCGAGCGGAAAGATTACGCCTACGCACGCCCTGCGATCGAGGCCATGCCCTGGGGCAGTCGTGACATGAGTGTGCGCGATCCCTTCGGCAACCGCCTGACCTTCACCGACGCCATCAGCACCTGAAACTCAACGGTGCAGCTGCGGCTCCGGCAATCCGAGTCGGCGCGCCACATACAGGTCGATCAGATAACGGGCGATGGAGCGCTGCATCGGCAGTGGCGGCAGATTCTCGATGTGGAACCAGGCGGCATCCTCGATCTCGTCGGCCTGCGGCACTATCTCGCCGCCGGCGTACTCGGCATGAAAGCCCAACATCAGCGAGTGCGGGAATGGCCAGCCCTGACTGCCGAGATACTGCAGGTTGCGCACCTCGATACCAACCTCTTCGCGCACCTCGCGAGCTACGCATTCCTCTGCCGACTCGCCGGGCTCGACGAAACCGGCAAGCGTGCTGTAGACCCCGGCCACAAAACGCGGCGACCGAGCCAGCAGCACCTCGTCACCGCGCGTCACCAGCACGATCATGCTCGGCGAGATGCGCGCATAGCTGTCCAGGCCGCACGCGGGGCAGCGCATGCAGCGCTCGCCCGGCACTTGCTGGGTCGCACTGCCGCAACGACCGCAGAAGCGATGATTGGCTTGCCAGGTACCGACCTGGTCGGCGAAGGCCAGCATGCGGAAAGTCGGATAGTCGGCCTGTAGCATGAATTGCCGCAAGCTCTGCCAGAAGCAACCTTCCAGCTCGGCCGGCTGGTCCAGCACCAGCATCCAGACCGGCTCGCCATCGAACTGGCCGAGGCCGTGCTCGCCGCGGATCGACAGGTCCTGGCGCTTGAGCCATTCACGTGGAAACAGTACGCCATTGCCATCGGCCAGAAAGCCCTGAGGGCTGCGCACCAGTGCCCAGCCGCCTGGCAGGGCATTGTCCAGCAACGGGGTGGTCTGCCAGCCAGTACTCATCAGGCGGCTACCGACAGACCCAGGGCACGCACGCTCTCTTCGGCCAGGTCGAGCACGCTCGGGGTCGTTTCCGGACGCAGCACAGCACCCGCCTCGAGGTAGTACTCCAGGCTGCTGAGGGCATCGGCCAGGGTTTCCAGCATCTGCTCCGAGGGCATCTGCGGAACGTCGATCATCTGCTTCTGGATGTAATCGGCGCACAGACCGATCAGCTTGGCCGCCCGCTCCTGATTGAGGAACCACATGCCGCCACGCACCGCCTGCAGGCTGATAGGCACGTTGGCCAAGTGCATGCGATCGCCGCCCGATTCCAGGTAGGAGGTGATGGCGCGCTTGGCCAGGGCCAGACCGCCCTGGGCCTCGTCGATCACCACGATGCGCGCCTCGACCAGCTGATGCGCGGCGAAGGCCTCGCCCTCGTCCCCCGGCTGCACCGGAGCCGGGCGCGAGTTACGTTGTTCACCGCGCTCCAGACTGGCCACCATGCTTTCCACATAGAGCACCGCCTCGGCCAAGCGATGCAGCTCATCGGCCTGCGCAGGACTGTTCTCGCTCCAGCCACCGACCACCGGCAGCTGCACCTGCAGCGCGTTGGAGGCCGAGCTGAGGCCTACCATGCTGAGGGTCTTGGCCATCTTGCCGAGTAGGGCATGCAGGTTGCCGAAGCTGTCCGCCTGAGCCGTACCACGCTCAATCAGGTCGAGCAGATCCTTGGCTCCGGCCAACTCCTCGCGAATCGCCGAAGACAGCGAGCGCATGACGCCCTGCCCCGGCCCCGAAAGGCGCTGGTACTCCTCGTCGAGCAGATGATCGGTGAACGGCAACGGCGCCAGGCCGAACGCTTCATGCACCGCACTGGCATGCGGCCCGCGACTGTCGGCCAGAGCCACCAGATAGAGCAATTCCTTGAGCAGGCTGCGCGGGACTTCGTAACTGCCATTGCCGGCCAGAGCCTGCTTGATCTCGCGATCCAGACGGGAGAACAACTGCTTGCGCGCCTTGCGCGGCAGCAGCTGACCGTCCAGCTGCGACTCCAGCGCAGCCGCGCCAACCCAGTACAGGCGCCCCGCCGGCTTGTCGGCGAACAGGCTGTCCAGGCGCGCCAGGGCGCGCAGCATCAGTTTGAGGCCGGCCTGAGGATTGTCTTCGCGAATAAAACCGAGCAGCCCGACCTGATACATGTGGCGCAGACGGCGGGCAGCCTCGGCAGCGACTGGGGCGGCCGGCACGCCGGCCGGGCGCATATGGTCGAGGCGCACACTGAAGAAGAAGCTTTCCGGCAACGGTGGCTGGCCACCGGCCTGACGCAGTTCGTTGATCGCCGGCAGCAGCAGCTCCGGCATTTCCTGGCGGTGGGCGTCGACGTTTTCCAGATAGCGGCGCAATACATACAGGGCATTGCTCAGCGCGGTCAGCTGGCCATCGCGCTCCTCGCCGGCACCGGTAGGGATGTCGGTAGCCTGTTGCAGCACTTCCTGGGCCAGCATCTCAGCCCCGGCCAACTCGATCAGATTGAGGGTGCCGCGCACCTGCTGGAGGTTTTCCACGGCCTGCTGCAGCAGGCTGCCGTTGTTTCGTTCGGCAATGAAGTGTTCGAGACTCTGTTCGGTCTCTTCCATGGTGGTGAACAACTCATCACGCACCAGGCTCAGGGATGTCGCTCCAGTGACCATAGGTCTGCTGAACCTCTCTAGACTGCTATCAGTCGGCGAATTCCGGTTTCTGCTTGCTCATGTGCGCAGCCATGGCCACGCGCAGGTCGGCGGACTGCAACATGGCCGCGTTCCAGTTGGCCACATACTCCAGACCGTCATCGACGCGATGGTCACGCATGTAGCGAATCATGTGTTTGGTGCCGCGAATGGCGATGGGCGATTTCTCGGCAATCTCGCGGGCAATGGCGAACACGCCGGCCAGCAGTTCCTCCTGACTGGCGAAAGTGCGGTTGACCAGGTTGATACGCAGGGCCTCGGCGCCATCGATGGTGCGTCCGGTATAGGCCAGCTCACGCATCATGCCGTCGCCGATGATGCGCGGCAGGCGCTGCAGGGTACCGACATCGGCAGCCATGCCCATGTCGATCTCCTTGATGGAGAACTGCGCATCCTGCGTGCTGTAACGCATGTCACAGGCCGAGATCAGGTCAATGGCGCCGCCCAGGCAATAGCCCTGAATAGCGACGAGCACCGGCTTGCGGCAGTTGTCGACGGCGTTGAAGGAAGCTTGCAACTGAAGGATCTTGCGGCGCAGGGCCTCGGCGTTACGCCCGACATCCTTGCCCAACTGGCTGCCGGCCTGGGCCAGCAACATCAGGTCGATTCCGGAGGAGAAATGCTTGCCGGCACCGGAGAGCACGACTGCACGAACTTCGTCGGTATCGTCGACCCAGCGGAAGATCTCGATGATTTCTTCCCAGAAATCGACGTTCATCGCATTGATCTTGTCGGGGCGATTGATCTGCACATGGGCGATCTTGTCGAGTAACTCGACGCGGAAAGCTTTGTAGTCGGGCACGCAGATCATCCTCGCGAGCAAGGCGCACCAGAGTGCGCATAGATGTATTGTTTTGGAATAGATCGGCCCACTATAACAAGCACGCGATAAAAGTCGATGCCGGCCACTGTGACGCAGGACACGCTAGCAAAGCTAAGAAGAATTTTGACTATATCCGTTAAACGCTTGATCTTTTTGGAACTGAGCTGGGATGCTCGGCGTTTTACCTGGGGGAAACAGAGATGCAGAGATCACTCGCCAGCGCACTGATGCACAACTTCCTGGGCAACTCGCCGCACTGGTACAAGCTGACCATCATCCTGTTTCTGATCGCCAATCCCATGGTGTTATGGAGCCTCGGCCCGGCCGTCACCGGCTGGCTGCTGGTCGGCGAATTCATCTTCACCCTGGCCATGGCCCTCAAGTGCTACCCACTGCAGCCCGGCGGTCTGCTGGTCCTGCAGGCCCTGCTACTGCAACTGACCACACCGCAAACGCTGTATGAAGAACTGGCGCATAACTTCCCGGTATTGCTGCTGCTGATGTTCATGGTTGCCGGCATCTATTTCATGAAGGACCTGCTGCTCTTCATCTTCTCCCGACTGCTCCTGGGCGTGCGCTCCAAGGCCCTGCTGTCGCTGCTGTTCTGCCTGTTTTCGGCGTTTCTCTCGGCCTTTCTCGACGCGCTCACGGTGACCGCCGTGATCATCAGCGTCGGCGTCGGATTCTTCTCGGTCTACCATCGGGTCGCCTCTGGCAAGAATCCGCGCGAAGAAAGTGGAGTACAGAGTGATAGTGATGTTGTGGAACTGCACCGCGAAGACCTGGAACAGTTTCGCGCCTTCCTGCGCAGCCTGCTCATGCATGGCGCCGTCGGCACCGCACTGGGAGGCGTATGCACTCTGGTGGGCGAGCCGCAGAACCTGCTGATCGGCCATGAAGCCGGCTGGCACTTCGGCGAGTTCTTCGGCCGTATGGCTCCCGTGTCCATGCCGGTCCTGGCCGCCGGCCTGATAACCTGCGTGCTGCTGGAGCAGTTGCGTTGGTTCGGCTATGGCACACGCCTGCCCGCCGCAGTGCGCCAGGTGCTGGCGGATCACTCCCGCGAAGACGACAGCCATCGCACCCACAGTCAGCGCGCGGCCCTGGTGGTTCAAGCCGTGGCGGCATTTATCCTGATCCTCGGCCTGGCCTTCCATGTCGCCGAGGTCGGACTGATCGGCCTGCTGGTCATCGTGTTGATCACCGCCTTCAACGGCATTACCGACGAGCACCAGATCGGCCGAGCCTTCCAGGAAGCCCTGCCCTTCACCGCACTGCTGGTAGTGTTCTTCGCCGTGGTGGCGGTGATCCACGAACAACACCTGTTCAGCCCAATCATCGAAGCAGTACTGGCGATGCCCAGCGAACAGCAGCCAGGCATGCTGTTCATCGCCAACGGCCTGCTCTCGGCCATCAGCGACAACGTCTTCGTCGCCACCATCTACATCACTGAGGTCAAGCAGGCCTTCCTGGCCGGCGATATGACCCGCGAGCATTTCGATACCCTGGCGATCGCCATCAACACCGGCACCAACCTGCCCAGCGTGGCGACTCCCAATGGCCAGGCGGCCTTCCTGTTCCTGCTCACCTCGGCCATCGCCCCCCTGATCCGCCTGTCATACGGGCGCATGGTGTGGATGGCCCTGCCCTATACGGTCGTCATGGGCGGCCTGGGTTGGTGGGCGGTCAGCCACTGGCTCTGAAGCCACGGGCGCCCGCCCCGAGGCGGGTGCCTACTGCCGGATGCAGTCCAGGGTGTAGCGGTCACCCTCGCGCTGCAGCCCGTGTACGTCGGCATCAAACCCCGGGAACTGGCTGTCGAACGCGCGTGCGAACTGCAGGTAGTCGATGATCGAGCGGGTCTCGGGCGTGAAGCGCTCACCTGGCATGATCAGCGGGATACCCGGCGGATAAGGCACCAGCATCACCGCAGCGATACGCCCTTCCAGCTGCTCGATGGGCACCGCCTCGACCTCGCCACGCACCAGCTGGTTGTAGGCATCGGCCGGCTTGATCGCCACCTGCGGTAGCACCGTGTACATGCGTTTGAGCGCCTTGGCCGTGGCATTCTCTCGGTAGCAGCCGTGCAGCTGGTCGCACAGGTCACGCAGGCCCATGCCCGCATAGCGCTGCGCATGTTCGCGAGCAATGCTCGGCAGCGCGTCGAGCAACGGCACATTGGCGTCGTACAAGCGCTTGAACTCCAGCAGCTCGGTAAGCAACGTGCTCCACTTGCCCTTGGTGATACCCATGGAGAACAGCACCAGGAAGGAATAAAGGCCGGTCTTCTCCACCACCAGGCCACGCTCCCAGAGGAACTTGCTGACCACCGCCGCGGGAATGCCCGCCTCGGTCAGCTTGCCGTCGGCGGACAGCCCCGGCATCACCAGGGTGACCTTGATCGGGTCGAGCAGCACGTAGTCTTCGGCCACCTCGCCAAAGCCGTGCCACTCGGCATTCGGCTGCAGCAGCCAGTCGGCGGTACGCGCCGGCTCACCCACATCCGGCTGCGGCGGCTGCCAGATGCTGAACCACCAGTCGTCCGGCGCCAGGTTCTGCCGCAGGTTGGCCAGGGCGCGACGGAAACTCAGCGCCTCGTCGAAGGTTTCCTGGATCAGCGAGCGTCCGGCCGGGCCTTCCATCATCGCCGAAGCCACGTCCAGCGAGGCGATGATGCCGTACTGCGGCGAGGTGGAGATGTGCATCATGAAGGCTTCGTTGAAGCGGTCGCGATCCAGCTGGCGCGCGCCGCCATCCTGCACGTGGATCATCGAGGCCTGACTGAAGGCCGCCAGCAGCTTGTGCGTGGAGTGGGTGGAGAACACCAGTGGCGACTGCTCGTCGCATCGAGTTCCCATGCCGTAGCGACCGGCATAGAACTCGTGGAAGGCGGCGTAGGCGTACCAGGCCTCGTCGAAGTGCAGCACCTCTACCGAGTCGCCCAGGGCCTGCTTGACCATCTCGGCGTTGTAGCAGAGGCCGTCGTAGGTGGAATTGGTCACCACCGCCAGCTTGACCTTGGGCGCGCGGCCCTTGGCCAGCGGGCTGGCATCGATCTTGGCCTGGATCGATTCCTTGCTGAACTCGGAGAGCGGAATCGGCCCGATGATGCCCAGCTCGTTGCGCTCCGGGCACAGGTACAGCGGGATGGCGCCGGTCATGATGATCGAGTGCAGGATCGACTTGTGGCAGTTGCGATCCACCAGCACCAAGTCGTCGCGACCGACCATGGAATGCCAGACGATCTTGTTCGCGGTCGAGGTGCCGTTGATCACGAAGAAGGTGTGGTCGGCGCCGAAGTTGCGCGCCGCACGGGCCTCGGCCTCGGCCAGCGGACCGGTATGGTCGAGCAGCGAGCCCAGCTCGGGCACCGACACCGAGAGGTCGGAGCGCAAGGTGTTCTCGCCGAAGAATTGGTGGAAGGCCTGCCCCACCGGGCTCTTGCGATAGGCCACGCCACCGCCGTGGCCCGGCGTATGCCAGGAATAGTTGGACTGCGCGGTGTGCTGCACCAGCGCCTTGAAGAACGGTGGCAGCAGACCATCCAGGTAGTTGTGTGCGGCGCGCGCCACCTGCCGGGCGAGGAAGGACACGGTGTCTTCGTACAGATAAAGAATGCCGCGCAGATGGTTGAGGTCGGCCATGGCCTCGGCCGGTGCGTTCTCGATGGTGACCTGTTCACCCAGAGCAAAGATCGGCAACTGCGGCGCACGCATCCGCGCCACGCGAATCAACTCGACCATGTCCTGCAGCAAGCGCTGGTTCTCGCCGGCCCCCTCGGCGGCGACCAGGATGCAGGCCAGACCGTGGTGGGTGGAGGCAACGATGCGCCCCTCGACCGAGTTGGCGGTGGACAGGATGGTGAAGCCATCCTTGCCGAGTTCCTCGGCGATGGAGCGCACGCGTTCGCCGGCAACGGTATCGGCCTTGATGTCGCGGTGAACGATAAGAATGGGGAAGTTCAGGTCTTTATACATTGTGGGGTCCTGAGAGTAGGCGCTCTGCGACGCCTGATCCTCTCAGGTTAGAAGTTCGCCTCGAACGGCGGAACCCCCCACAGCGGCAAGCTATAAGAAAAGGTCGCATTGGCCATACGACCCGCTCTGGTCAGGACTCCTGCGGCGCCTCCATCTGCGCCCACAGCGACGGGCCGCCAGCAGACTTCTCGATCACCGCCAGGCGTGCGGCATGGGCCGCCAACTCGGCTTCGCTGGCGCGGATCACCCGGGTCAGGGCGCGGTTGGCGTCCAGCCGACGGATCGGGCTGGGAACGGCACGGCCGCTGCCGTCGCCACCCTCGCCGGCCAGCGACAGGTGAGTCTGGCCGCCGGTCATGGTCAGGTAGACGTCGGCAAGGATCTCGGCGTCGAGCAAGGCGCCGTGCAGATCACGCCCGGAGTTGTCGACACCATAGCGCTTGCACAGGGCGTCGAGGTTATTGCGCTGCCCCGGGTGACGCTCGCGAGCCATCAGCAGGGTATCGAGGATCGAACAGTGTTCGGCGACATCGCTACGTTCGCTCTGCCCCAGCAACGCGAATTCGTTGTTGATGAAGCCAACGTCGAACGCCGCGTTGTGGATGATCAGCTGCGCACCGGTGATGAACTCGAAGAACTCGTCGGCCACATCCTTGAAACGCGGCTTGTCGGCAACGAACTCGTTGGTGATGCCGTGAACGGCGATGGCACCCTCGTCGATCTCGCGATCGGGATTGAGGTAGACATGGAAGTGCCGCCCGGTCAGGCGCCGGCCTTCCAGCTCGACGCAGCCGATCTCGATGATGCGGTGTCCATCGGTGACCGGCATGCCGGTGGTTTCGGTATCGAGTACGACACTACGCATGCTTCATTGCCCTCACTTCGTCGACGCCACGGTTGGCCAGCTGATCGGCCTTCTCGTTGCCCGGGTGGCCGGTATGCCCGCGCACCCAGCGCCACTCGACCTGGTGGCGATTGACCTGCTCGTCCAGCGCCTGCCACAGGTCGGCGTTCTTCACCGGTTCCTTGCTGGCCGTCTTCCAGCCGCGCTTCTTCCAGTTCGGCATCCACTCCTGGATGCCCTTCATCACGTACTGCGAGTCGGTCACCAGACGCACCGAACAGGGCCGGGTCAGGGCGATCAGCGCACAGATCGCCGCCATCAGCTCCATGCGGTTGTTGGTGGTGTTGGGCTCGCCACCCCACAACTCCTTCTCGGCGCCTTTGAATACCAGCAAAGCCCCCCAGCCGCCGGGGCCAGGATTACCCTTGCAGGCACCATCGGTGTAAATCTCGACTATTTCTTCGCTCATTCGCTTCTTTCTTGCCAATTCTTCGAGTCGCGCCGGCTGACCTTGGCCACCGGCAGCGGCAGTAACTTGCCCATGCTGGCACGCTGCACCGGTCGCAGTGGCCGCAGACCGACCACCAGCTTGCGTGCCACCAGCAGGTAGAAGCCACCACCTGGCGCCTTGAGGCGGTCGCCCCAGCGCTCCAGGCCGGCCAGGCGTGCCTGCCAGGTCGGCGCGGAAAGCGGCGGACGATAGCACCCGAAGCGGCGTTTCTCCAGCGCGAAGCCCAGCAGGTTGAGCCAGTCGGTCAGACGACTGGAGGAGATACAGCGGGCCTGCCGCAGACCATCGCGAGCGAAATAATGGCGCAGCCCCCAGGTGCTCCAGGGATTGATCCCGGTGATCAGCAGGTAACCGCCGGGGCGCACGCTACGCGCCGCCTCGCGCAGCAGGCCGTGGGGCGACAGGCTGAAGTCCAGCCCGTGCTGCAGCACCACCACATCGGCCGCGTGCTCGCCCAGCGGCCAGGCCTGTTCCTCGCAGGCGATCTGCACCCCGGCCAACGGCGCGCCGAGACGCACGTTGCAGCGAATCTGCGGCGCCTTCGGTGGCTCGGCCAGGGCCGGGCCGTAGTGCACCAGATAACCGCCGAAGTAGCGGGCCAGCTCCTCGTCCAGCGCCTCGCGCTGTTCGGCCAGCAGCAGCTCGCCCAGCGGCGAAGCCAGCCAGGCGCGCGCATCCTGAGTCAGGCGGAGCCAGTCGGCATCGGCCTGGGCGAAAGGTTGCTCGCTCATCACACCTCCAATCACACAAGAAGGGTCATGCCGCTTAAGATGCGCCAATGATCCCTGCTTGGCGACCCGCAAAATGTTTCAGATCGACGCTCTTCCCGCCTTCAGCGACAACTACCTGTGGTTGCTGCAAGACCCCGCCACCCAGCGCTGTGCCGTGGTCGACCCCGGCGACGCCGCGCCCGTGCTGGCCTGGCTGGCGGCCCACCCTGGCTGGCAGCTCAGCGACATCCTGATCACCCACCATCACCCGGACCACGTCGGCGGTGTGGCCCAGCTCAAGGCCGCGACCGGCGCCAGAGTCTGCGGCCCCGCACGGGAAACGATTCCGGCCCGCGACCTGGCCCTGGACGAAGGTGACCGGGTCAATGTGCTCGGCCTCGACTTCCTTATATATGCAGTGCCCGGCCATACCCTGGGACACATTGCCTACCATCAGGCCGAGCATGCCTGGCTGTTCTGCGGCGATACCCTGTTCGCCGCCGGCTGCGGCCGACTGTTCGAAGGCACGCCGGCGCAGATGCACGATTCGCTGAGCCGCCTGGCAGCCCTGCCGGACGCTACCCTGGTCTACTGCACCCACGAATACACCCTGAGCAACCTGCACTTCGCCCGCGCAGTCGAGCCTGCAAATCCGGCGGTTGCCGCACGCTTTACCGAAGTCAGCGCCTGGCGTGCTGCCGGGCGCATCAGCCTGCCGTCGACGATTGCCCTGGAGAAGGCCAGCAACCCTTTCCTGCGCTGCCAGGAAACATCCGTTAAAGAAATAGTCGACGAACGGGAAGGAACCCTTCAACGCCAGCCAGTGGAGGTATTTGCCGCACTGAGACGCTGGAAGGATGTCTTCAAGATCGCCTGATCCGGCCCCTCGGACTGGTGAAAACTTGACCACCCCCTGGTGCATTCCTAGAATCCCGGAACTTTTTTGCGCCGGCAGTAACTAGCGACCAATGTTTTTATTACCTTTTGGAACCCTTGATTCAACGGCATTGGCACGAGCGACAAGGGCTCTGGCGGTGATGATGTGCATGGTAGTCGCGGGCTGCCAGAGCATGGGCGGCGCTGATGAGGATGGTAACGACACCGATCGTGCCGTGAGTCTGCAGCAGGAGCCCGAGTGGCTTGATGCGTCTACCCAGCAAGCACCCGCCGACATCTGGGAACGCATGCGCGAGGGTTTCGCGCTGCAAGACGAGATAGGCGTCAACCCGCGCATCGAGAACCAGCGCCTGTGGTTCGTCGGCAATCCCAGGTTCCTCGAACGTGCCAGCCAGCGTGGCAGCCGCTACATCCACTACGTGGTCGAGCGCCTGGACGAGCGCAACATGCCGATGGAACTGGCGCTGTTGCCGATGATCGAGAGCGCCTACAACCCCTATGCCTACTCGCGCAGCCATGCCGTGGGTATCTGGCAGTTCATTCCGTCCACCGGCCGCTACTTCAATCTGCGCCAAACCAACTGGTACGACGGGCGCCGCGACATCACCGCCTCCACCAACGCCGCCCTGAACTACCTGAGCCGCCTGCACGATATGTTCAACGGCGACTGGCTGCTGGCACTGGCCGCCTACAACGCCGGCGAAGGCACGGTGAGCCGGGCCATGGAGCGCAATCAGAAGCTCGGCCTGCCCACCGACTACTGGAATCTGCCGCTGCCCAAGGAAACCCAGGACTACGTGCCCAAGCTGCTGGCACTGTCGCAGATCGTGCTGGCCCCCGAGGCCTACGGCATCAGCCTCAACCCCATCGCCAACGAACCCTATTTCGAACAGGTGCCCAGCAAGCCGGGGCTCGACCTGGCCAGAGTCGCGGCCATGGTCGACATGGAAGAAGACGAGCTGGAAAGCCTCAACCCCGCCTTCAAGAAAGGCATCACCATGGATGGCCCGCTGCACCTGCTGGTGCCGACCGACAAGGCCGAGCTGTTCAATGCCAACCTGGCCATGATGAAACCGCAGGAACTGGTGAACTGGCAGGAATACCGGGTGCGTTCCGGCGACAACCTGCACAGCATCGCCAACCGCCATCATCTGACGGTCAGCACCCTCAAGGACATCAACAAGCTCACCAGCAATCACCTGCGTGTTGGCCAGATACTGAACATTCCTGGCCAAGGCAGCGCAGCAGAGCCTGGTACCGCCCTGCACCAGCAAGTGGCCAAGGCCACCACCGGCAAGCCGCAGCGCTATCGGGTGAAGAGCGGCGACACACTCTGGCAGATCGCCAATGCCCATCAGGTGCAGCTCAAGGACCTGCAGCGCTGGAACAAGCTGGATGGCCGCAGCAAGTTGCGCCTGGGGCAAATACTGGAAATCCATGGTGGCGCCGGCGGCACCGGTAACTCGGTAGCGGCAGCCAAGAGCGCCCCGCGACAGAACATCACCTATTACCGGGTCAAGCAGGGCGACTCGCTGTACCTGATCGCCCAGCGTTTCAAGGTCGATGTCAAACGCCTGCAGAGCTGGAACCCGCGCAGTGACAGCCGTCTACTCAAGCCCGGCCAGACCCTCACGCTGTACCTCGACTGATGCCAAGCAGAAAGGCCGCCCTAGGGCGGCCTTTCCAATACTTACGCTCTATCGCCAGGGCAGCTACCGCCGCACCCCTAGCCCTATGCAGCGACTTGCCAAGGACTGATCAGCGCTTGCTCAGTGCCTCCAGGCAACGCCCGGTCAACTGGGTGAAACGCTGGAAGGCCACGAACTGCTCATGCTTGAGCGCCCGCCCGGACACGCGACTGTCGGCGTAGAGCACACCAATTTCACGCGTACCCGCCAACAGCGGCGCGATGAAGAACATGCCCTGCCCCAGCATCTGGCGCATCGGCAAGGTCACCAGCTCGGCCAGGTTGTAGCTGGCCGGCACGCCCATCCACAAGGCCTCGCGGTTACGCAGTGCGTAGCTGAAGATATGCGGCTGCTCGGCCTGCTGCGCCGGCAACTGGAAGTCCGCCAGCCAGTGCTCGGTACCCTCGCCCACCACCCGCTTGGCGCGGAAGCGACTCTGCCCGTCGGCCAGCACGGCCAGCATCACCCGCTCCAGTCCGGCGCCCTGGTGCAGACCCTTGAGCAGGGTATCGAGAATCAGCCCGACGTCGCCCTTCTGACTAACCATCATGCCCAGGTCCTGCAACGCCTGTTGCAACACCAGCAAATCTGGCTGCAACAGGCGAACCTTGCGCTCCTGCTGCTGCAGCTTGATTTGCTCCGGGTCGGTATTGGGAATCAGCTTGCACAGCTGACTGGCACCGAAGGTGGCCGCCACCTCGACAGCCTCTTGCGCACTTTCCAGCACCTGCGTGAGCGCATCCTCGGCGCTGACCCCGGTGAACTCCGCCAATTGCGCCACCAGCTTCTCCATCTCTGGCGAATCCCAGCCCTCCAAAGCCGCCTCGCTGATTTTCACGCCTAGATTGATAGCGCGCACAGCAGGGTCGTGCTGGTTGCCACTGCCATGCGCGAAGGTCGCCAGCTCACCCAGATTCCAGCTTTTCACCAAACCAAGAGTGAGCTGGCGGAAGCTAAGGCCCAGAACCTGGCGAGTCGCCTCCTCCACATCCACACCAGGCTGCTCCAGAGCGTCGGCCAGCTCATCGGCCTGGTCGCCTCCGCAAGCCCAGAAGGCCAGTTCGCCCACGGTATGCAGCAAGGCGGCGATGAACACCTCTTCCTGATTCTTGGTCAGGACATAGCCGGCAATGTTGCGTGCCTGTACCGCCGCGTGAAATGAACGCGCCAGTAGCATCTGCAGCTGTTCGCGCGGCACCTTGGTCAACAGGCTGTCGATCAGGCTGACCGACGTACCGATCAGGCGAACATTGTCGAAACCGATCAGCACGATGGCCCGTGAAATGGTGCGAATGCTTTCCTGGGAAGGGTTGTAATAGACGCTGTTGCCGACACGCAGCACCTTGGAAGTCAGCGAGGCATCACGCAACAGCACATCCGCCAGCTGCTGTACCGAGGCATGGTCAGCCTGCGACAGGCGATGCAGGTCGTGCACCACGGCAGCCAGGGCAGGCAATTCGGCCTGATTCAAACGATCTATCCATGCCTGTAAACCGATACTGCGTTCCACCAGAACAAACACCTCTTTCAATTTGTTTCAGTGTAATCAAAATGCCAGCAACTGCTCTGGCAAGCACTCTTTTTCCTGCGGATACAAGCTGTTACTGTACCGGCAAACCAACGCACGGTAGGCCAGGTCTACCGTCAGAAAGCCCCATGGACTGGACCCTGCACCCGATGCGTCCTCTGCTCTCGCTGATTCTCGGCCTGGCCATGAGCTTTCCCGCTTTCGCGGCCGTTGTCGAAAGCCATGGCTACGCACAGTTCGGGACACTCAAGTACCCGGCCAGCTTCACCCATTTCGACTGGGTCAACCCCGATGCGCCCAAGGGCGGCACCCTGCGGGTCATGGCCTATGGCACCTTCGACACCCTCAACCCCTACAGTTTCAAGGGCAGCAGCCCGTCTGCCGCGCCCAATTTCCTGCAATACGGGGTCAGCGAGTTCAATGAGCCGCTGATGGTCGGCACCGGCGCTTACGACCCATCCGGCGACGAGCCTGCCTCCAGCTATGGACTGATTGCCAAGAGCGTGGAGTACAGCGAGGACCGCAGCTGGGTGGTGTTCAACCTGCGCGAGGAAGCGCGCTTCCACGACGGTCAGCCGATTACCGCCTTCGATGTCGCCTTTTCCTATCGCACCCTGGTCAAGGACGGTCACCCGCAATATCGCACCTCCCTGCAGGAAGTGAAGCGGGTCGACATCCTCAACCGCCATCGCATCCGCTTCGTGCTCAAGCGGGCCAACAATCCGCTGCTGATTCTGCGTCTGGGCGAGCTGCCGGTGCTGCCCCAGCATTACTGGAAGAACCGCGACTTCAAGGCCACCAGTTTCGAGGTGCCGCTGGGCAGCGGCCCTTATCGCATCAGCAAGGTAGAACCCGGCCGCAGCCTGGTATTCGAGCGGGTCAAGAACTGGTGGGGCGAGAAACTGCCGGTCAATCGCGGCAAGTACAACTTCGACCGGGTCGAGGTGGAGTTCTATCGCGACAGCAGTGTCGCCTTCGAGGCCTTCAAGGCTGGCGAGTTCGACTTCTATATCGAGCACCAGGCGAAGAACTGGGCCAATGCCTACCGTTTTCCCGCCATCGCCCGTGGCGAGGTGATCCGTGCCGAGATTCCCCACCAGATTCCCACCCAGACCCAGGCGTTGTTCATGAACACCCGCCGGGCGACCTTTGCCGACCGCAAGGTGCGCGAGGCACTGGGGCTGATGTTCGATTTCGAGTGGACCAATCGGGCCCTGTTCAACAGCGCCTACAAACGCAGTAACAGCTACTACCCCAACAGCGAGTTCGCCGCCACCGACAAGCCCGAGGGCGCCGAATGGCTGCTGCTTTCACCCTACCGCAAGCAGCTGCCGGCAAAACTGTTCAGCGAACCGTTCACCCTGCCCTACACCGATGGCCGCGGCATTCCCCGGGAAACCCTGCGTAAAGCCCTGGGCCTGCTGGCAGAGGCCGGCTGGAAACCCTCCGGACAACATCTGGTCAACGCCAAGGGCGAACGGTTCCGCTTCGAGATACTGCTGGTCAATCCCAACCTGGAACGCATCCTCCAGCCCTACACCGAGAACCTCGCCAGCATCGGCATCGAGGCCGAACTGCGCACCGTCGACCGCGCCCAGTACAAACAGCGCCTGGACCACTTCGATTACGACATGGTCCTCATGACCCTGGCGCAGAGCCTCAGCCCCGGCCTGGAGCAGTGGCTGTACTTCCACTCCAGCCAGGCCGATGTGAAAGGCGGCAAGAACTACGCCGGCGTGCGTCACCCGGTCGTCGACGCCATGCTCGACAAACTGCTGGCCGCGCAGACCCGCGAGCAGCAGATCGCCGCGACCCGCGCGCTGGACCGCATCCTGCTCTGGCAGCACTACAGCATTCCCAACTGGTACATCAACCACCATCGTCTGGCGTACCGCAATCGGTTCGCCTTCGTCACCACCCCGCCCTACACCCTGGGTTTGCGGGCCTGGTGGCTGAAGCCCACGGAGATCGCTCGATGACCCCTGCCCTGCGCACCCTTGGCGCCGCCCTGCTGCTACTGGCCGGCACCGCACAGGCCGAACCACGCCACGCGCTGACCCTCTACGGAGAGCCGCCCAAGTACCCCGCCAACTTCCAGCACTTCGACTACGTCAACCCGGACGCCCCCAAGGGTGGCGTGCTACGCCAGCAGGAAGTCGGCGGCTTCGACAGCTTCAACCCCTTCATCGCCAAGGGTAATCCGGCCAGCGTCGGCCTGATCTATGACAGCCTGACTTACCACTCGCCGGACGAACCCTTCACCGAGTACGGCCTGCTTGCCGAGAAGATCGACCAGGCGCCAGACAACAGCTACGTGCGCTTCATCCTCAATCCCAAGGCCCGTTTCCACGACGGCACGCCGGTCACCGCCGAGGATGTGATCTTCACCTTCAATACCCTGGTCGAGAAAGGCCACCCTATGTATCGCCACTACTACGCCGATGTGGCCCAGGTAGTGGCCGAAGACAAACTGCGCGTGCGCTTCGACTTCAAACACAAGGAAAACCGCGAGCTGCCCCTGATCCTCGGCCAGCTTCAGGTGCTGCCCAAGCACTGGTGGACCGAACTGGACGAAAGCCAGGCAGACACTGCCACTTCCCTCGGCGAGCTGGCCGAGATCAGCGTGAATGAGACCCAGCCCGAGCGTGTGTTGATTCACAGCAAGGACGCCGAGCAGCCGCTATCGCAAGACCTGATCAGGCTGAACTACCAGCGCCTGGCGGCCAGTGACGCCAACCTGCCCGGTACTGAGCACCTGCAGGCCAGCGACGACAACCTGCAACTGACCTTCCCCGCCGCCGTGCAACCAGAGCAACTGGAGGCTCTGACGAACCTGCGCCTGCTGCCAACCAAGCACGACTTCTCCAGCGGCGACCTCGACGTGCCGCTGGGCAGCGGCCCCTACCGTATCGGCAAGGTTTCCCCAGGCAGCTCCGTGCACTTCGAGCGGGTCAAGGACTGGTGGGCCAAAGACCTGCCCGTGAGCCGCGGCCTGTATAACTTCGACAGTATCCGCGTCGACTCCTACCGTGACAGCCAGGTGGCTCTGGAGGCCTTCAAGGCCGGCCAGTTCGATATCAATCTGGAGTACTCGGCCAAGGACTGGAACACCGGCTACGACTCGCCCGCCCTGCGCGCCGGCAAGTTCGTCCAGGTAGCCATCCCCAACCACAACCCCGCCGGCATGCAGGGCTATGTGTTCAACCTGCGCCGACCGGTCTTCCAGGACCGCCGTGTACGCGAGGCAATCACCCTGCTGTTCGACTTTGAGTGGGCCAACAAGCAGCTGTTCTATGGCGCCTACATACGCACCAACAGCTACTTCGCCAACTCCGAGCTGGCCGCCAGCGGCTTGCCGGACGAGGCCGAGCTGAAACTGCTGGAACCCCTGCGAGACAAACTGCCACCGGAAGTCTTCAGCCAGGAGTTCAAACTGCCGGTGAGTGACGGCAGCGGCATCATTCGCGAGCAGAACCGTCGCGCCTACCAACTCCTGACCGAGGCCGGATACCGCATCGACAATGACAAGATGACCGGCCCGGGCGGCAAGCCGCTGGTCTTCGAATTCCTCAACTACCAGCCCAATCTCGAACGTGTGATCCTGCCGTTCAAACGCAACCTGGCGAGCCTGGGGATCGACTTGCAGATTCGCCGTGTCGACGCCTCCCAGTACATCAACCGTCTGCGCTCGCGAGACTACGACATGACCTCGGCGATCTGGCCGCAGTCCAGCTCGCCAGGTAACGAGCAACGTGAGTTCTGGCACTCCAGCAGTGCCGACAACCCCGGCAGCCGCAATTACATCGGCCTGCGCGACCCGGCCATCGATGCCCTGGTGGAAGGCCTGATCCGCGCCGACTCGCGGCAATCGCTGATCACCCATGCCCGCGCCCTGGATCGCGCCCTGCTCTGGGGCCACTATGTGGTGCCCAACTACTACGTGGATACTTGGCGCGTGGCCTACTGGAAGCGCTTCGGCCGCCCCGAAACGACCCCGCTGTATGACTACGGCCTGATGACCTGGTGGGAAGAAACACCGTACGACGCCCCGCAAACGGCCCCTGAAACACCCACAGCCCCCGGGCAGGACGCCAACTGATGCTGGCTTATATCGTCCGCCGCCTGCTGCTGATCATTCCCACGCTGTTGGGCATCCTGCTGATCAACTTCATCATCGTCCAGGCAGCCCCCGGCGGCCCGGTGGAGCAGATGATCGCCAAACTGGAGGGCTTCGACGCCGCCTCTGGCGGTGCTACCGCTCGAGTCTCCGGCGGTGGCGGCGAAGTGGCCGTGGCCGGGTCCAGTTATCGTGGATCCCAGGGCCTGGACCCCAAGCTGGTGGAAGAAATCGAGAAGATGTACGGCTTCGACAAGTCCGCTCCCGAGCGCTTCTGGCTGATGATCAGCAGCTATGCGCAACTGGACTTCGGCAAGAGCTTCTTCCGTGACGCCAGTGTCATCGACCTGATTCTGGAGAAGATGCCGGTCTCCATTTCCCTCGGGCTGTGGAGCACCTTGATCACCTACCTGGTCTCCATCCCGATGGGCATCGCCAAGGCCACCCGCCACGGCAGTGCCTTCGACGTCTGGACCAGCTCGGCGATCATCGTCGGCTACGCCATCCCCGCCTTCCTCTTCGCCATCCTGCTGATCGTGCTATTTGCCGGCGGCAGCTATTGGGACTGGTTCCCCTTGCGCGGGCTCACCTCCAGCAACTTCGACGACCTCAGCCTGGGCGGCAAGATTGCCGACTACTTCTGGCACCTGGCCTTGCCGGTGACGGCCCTGGTGATCGGCAACTTCGCCACCCTCACCTTGCTGACCAAGAACAGCTTCCTCGACGAAATCGGCAAGCAATACGTTGTGACCGCCCGCGCCAAGGGCCTTACCGACCGCCGCGTGCTCTACGGCCACGTATTCCGTAATGCCATGCTGATCGTGGTCGCCGGCTTTCCTAGCGCCTTCCTCGGCATCTTCTTCGCCGGCTCCATGCTCATCGAGGTGATCTTCTCCCTAGACGGCCTCGGCCTGCTGGGCTTCGAATCCATCGTCAACCGCGACTACCCGGTGGTGTTCGGCACCCTGTTCATCTTTTCCCTGTTCGGCCTGGTGGCCAAGCTGCTGAGCGATCTGATGTACACCCTGATCGACCCACGCATCGACTTCGAAACCCGGGAGAACTGATGATGCAGCTCTCTCCTATCAATCAACGCCGCCTCGCCCTGTTCAAAGCGCACAAACGCGGCTGGTGGTCGCTGTGGTTGTTCCTCGGCCTGTTCGTGCTGAGCCTGGGTGCCGAACTGATCGCCAACGACAAGCCGTTGGCGGTGCGCTACGACGGCGACTGGTACTTTCCGGTGGTCAAACGCTATGCGGAAACCACCTTCGGTGGTGAGTTCCCCCTGCAGGCCAACTACAAGAGCCCCTATATCCAGGAGCTGATTGCCAAAAAGGATGGCTGGATACTCTGGCCACCGATTCCGTTCAGCTACTCCAGCATCAATTACGAACTGCAGGTACCGGCTCCCGCCCCACCCTCGGCACAGAACTGGCTAGGCACCGACGACCAGGGGCGCGACGTGCTGGCACGCGTCATCTATGGCTTCCGTGTTTCGGTACTGTTCGCCCTGGCACTGACCATTCTCAGTTCACTGATCGGCGTTCTGGCTGGCGCCCTGCAGGGCTTCTACGGTGGCTGGGTCGACCTGGCCGGCCAACGCTTCCTGGAGGTCTGGTCGGGGCTGCCAGTGCTTTACCTGCTGATCATCCTGGCCAGTTTCGTCCAGCCCAACTTCTGGTGGCTGCTGGGCATCATGCTGCTGTTTTCCTGGATGAGCCTGGTCGATGTAGTGCGCGCCGAGTTCCTCCGTGGCCGCAACCTGGAATACGTACGTGCTGCCCGCGCGCTGGGCATGGGCAATCGCGGCATCATGTTCCACCACATCCTGCCCAACGCCATGGTCTCGACCATGACCTTCATGCCCTTCATCCTCACCGGCGCCATTGGCACCCTGACCTCACTGGACTTCCTCGGCTTCGGCCTGCCGGCAGGCGAGCCCTCGCTGGGTGAACTGGTGGCCCAGGGCAAGGCCAACCTGCAGGCACCCTGGCTGGGCATCAGCGCCTTCGCCGTGCTGGCCCTGATGCTCAGCCTGTTGGTGTTCATCGGCGAGGCCGCCCGCGATGCCTTCGACCCGAGGAAATAAGATGACCGACCCGAACAACCTCATCGAAGTACGCGACCTGGCCGTCGAGTTCGTCATCGGCAATCGGGCCCAACGAGTGATCGAAGGCGTCAACTTCGAAATCCGCAAGGGCGAGACCCTGGCGCTGGTTGGCGAAAGTGGCTCCGGCAAATCGGTCACCGCCCATTCCATCCTGCGCCTGCTGCCCTATCCGCTGGCCCGCCATCCGGCCGGCAGCATCCACTATGACGGCCAGGACCTGCTGCAGCTGTCACCGGAAAAACTGCGCGCCATCCGCGGTAACCGCATCGCCATGGTGTTCCAGGAGCCCATGACCTCGCTCAATCCGCTACACAGCATTGGCAAGCAGATCGGCGAGATTCTGGCCTGGCACAAGGGCCTTACCGGTAAAGCCGCCACCGCGCGGATCATCGAGTTACTGGAGCTGGTCGGCATTCCCGAACCGCAAAAGCGGCTGAAGGCCTACCCCCACGAACTGTCTGGCGGCCAGCGCCAGCGGGTGATGATCGCCATGGCCCTGGCCAATGAGCCGGAGCTGCTGATCGCCGACGAGCCGACCACGGCGCTGGACGTTACCGTACAGCTGAAGATCCTCGATCTGCTCAAGGATCTGCAGGCACGCCTGGGCATGGCCATGCTGCTGATTACCCACGATCTCAACCTGGTGCGACGAATCGCCCACCGCGTATGTGTCATGCAGCGCGGTTGCATCGTCGAACAGGCGTCGTGTGACGAATTGTTCCGCGCTCCGCAGCATCCCTATACCCGGGAACTGCTCGGCGCCGAGCCCAGCGGCGAGCCTGCGGCCAACCCCGCCGGCCCGCCGCTATTGGAAGTGGACGACCTGCGCGTGTGGTTCCCGATCAAGAAAGGGTTGCTGCGGCGCACGGTCGACCATGTCAAGGCAGTGGACGGTATCGACTTCAGCCTGCCCCAGGGCCAGACCCTGGGCATAGTCGGCGAAAGCGGCTCCGGTAAATCCACCCTCGGCATGGCGATCCTGCGGCTGCTCAGCAGCCAAGGAGCTATTCGCTTCCAGGGCCAGACGCTGGACGGGTTGTCGCAGCAGGCCGTGAGGCCCCTGCGCCGGCAGATGCAGGTGGTCTTCCAGGACCCCTTCGGCAGTCTCAGCCCACGCATGTGCGTGAGCCAGATTGTCGGCGAAGGTCTGCGTATCCATGGCATGGGCAGTGCTGAGGAGCAGGAACAGGCGGTCATCGACGCGCTCAAGGAGGTAGGACTGGATCCGGAAACCCGGCATCGCTACCCCCACGAGTTTTCTGGCGGGCAACGGCAGCGGATTGCCATTGCCCGGGCACTGGTGCTGAAGCCGGCGCTGATCCTGCTCGACGAGCCCACTTCGGCGCTCGACCGCACGGTACAGCGCCAAGTGGTGGAACTCCTGCGCTCGTTGCAGGCCAAGTACAACCTGACGTACCTGTTCATCAGCCATGATCTGGCGGTGGTCAGGGCTCTGAGCCACCAGCTGATGGTGGTCAAACAGGGCAAGGTGGTTGAGCAGGGGCCGGCCGAGGCGGTATTCGCCGCGCCACAGCACCCCTATACCCGGCAGTTGCTGGAAGCCGCATTCATGGCCCCGGCAACCGTTGATTAACTAGAAGAGGAACAACGCACATGGGTTTTCTCGCCGGTAAGCGCGTACTGATCGTTGGCGTGGCCAGCAAACTGTCGATTGCCTCGGGCATCGCCGCTGCCATGCATCGCGAAGGCGCCGAGCTCGCCTTCACCTACCAGAACGACAAGCTCAAGGGCCGCGTCGAAGAGTTCGCCTCTGGCTGGGGCTCCAATCCCGAACTGTGCTTCCCCTGCGATGTAGCCAATGACGAGGAGATCGCGGCCGTATTCGAAGCGCTGAGCAAGAAGTGGGACGGCCTCGACTGCATTGTCCACTCCGTTGGTTTCGCCCCAGGCGACCAGCTGGACGGTGACTTCACCGAAGTCACCACCCGCGAAGGCTTCAAGATCGCCCACGACATCAGCGCCTACAGCCTGGTCGCCCTGGCCAAGGCCGGCCGCCCGCTGATGCAGGGCCGCAACGGCAGCATTCTCACCCTCTCCTACCTGGGTGCCGAGCGCACCATGCCCAACTACAACGTCATGGGCATGGCCAAGGCCAGCCTCGAGGCTGGCGTGCGCTACCTGGCCGGCAGCCTCGGCCCGGAAGGCACTCGCGTCAACGCCATCTCCGCTGGCCCGATCCGCACCCTGGCCGCCAGTGGCATCAAGAGCTTCCGCAAGATGCTCGCCGCCAACGAGAAACAAACCCCGCTGCGCCGCAACGTGACCATCGAGGAAGTCGGCAACGCCGGCGCCTTCCTCTGTTCCGACCTGGCATCCGGTATCAGTGGCGAGATCATGTACGTGGACGGCGGCTTCAACACCACCGCCATGGGCAACATCGAAGACTGATTCCTTGCCCGGAAATGAAAAAGGCCGCTCTCGCGGCCTTTTTCATGGGTAACGGATAGCGATCAGAAACGCTCGATATCCGCTTTTTCCTTCAGTTGCTCGCGATAGGCAGCAAAGTCCTGCTGGCCGCTGCGCGAGGCGAGGAAGCGACGGTAGCTGACCTTCTCTTCATCGCTCAACTCAGCCTTGGCCTGCCCTACACCTTCCAGGCGCAGAACCACGAAGTCGCCATTGTTCAAACTGACACCGGCATAACTCGGCTGGCCGTCGACCGGTTTGGCCATACGGAACAACGCCTGCAGCACCAGTGGGTCGACACCTTCCCGGCTACGATTGGCAGCTTCGACCTTGACCCAGCCATCCCCCGCGCTTTCGCCTTTCTCCAGGCTGGCCAGCAGAGCCTCGCCTTCGGACTTGGCGGCTTCACGGGACTTTTTCTGTGCCAGCGTCTGACGAATACCGGAGGCAACCTGCTCGAGCGGTAGCAGCTCAGGCTTCCGGTGCTCTTTCACACGCAGAACCAGAGTGGTGTCCGGATCGAGTTCGATAGCATTGCTGTTACCGCCATCTTCCAGAACCTCGGGAGCGTAGGCCGCTTGCACGACCTGGCGATTGGCAGTCACACCCTCGCCACCCTCACGCCCGAAAGGCGCACTGGTCTGCACCTGCAGCCCCAGTTCCTGAGCAGGCTGAGCCAGATCGGAAGCCTCGAAGCTGGCTTCTTCCAGCTCCTTGGCCGCCTCGACAAAGCGCTGCTCGACCCGCTGCGCCTTGACCTCATGCTCCAGCTTGTCTTTCAGGCTGGCAAAGCTCGGCACCTCAGGCGCCTGCACGTCCAACAGCTTGATCAGGTGCCAGCCAAATTCGCTACGCACCGGCGCCGAAACCTCACCCGCCTTCAGGGCATACAGGCTCTGTTCGAAGGCCGGATCATAGACACCCGGACCGGCGAAACCCAGGTCGCCGCCATTACTGGCCGAGCCAGGGTCCTGAGAAACCTCCTTGGCCAGCGCAGCAAAATCCTCGCCCTTGTCCAGGCGTTGCTTGACCTCTTCAAGCTTGGCCTTGGCCTGCTCGTCAGTGAGTTTATCGTTCACTTCCAGCAGGATGTGCGCGGCATGGCGCTGCTCGGCCAGGTTGGCGATTTCTTTCTGGTACAGCGCCTGCAACTCTTCGTCACTGGCCTCAACCTGATCAAAGAAAGCTTCCTTCTTCAGCTCCACATAGTCGATCACGACCTGCTCAGCGCTCATGTACTGATCGGGATGCTCGTCGTAGTAGGCCTTGACCTCGTCATCCTTGACCTCAACAGCCGAAGCATCAGTCTTCAGAGTGCGGCTGGAGAAGTCACGAGTCTGCTTGTCCAGCCGTACAAAGGCATCCACCTCGGCGTCAGTGACAAAGCTGCTGGCAACCAGGGCAGCCTGCAGCTGGCTGACCAGAATGTCCTGCTTCAGACGCTCGCGGAACTGCATACGCGTGAAGCCCTGCTGCTGCAGGATCTGGTCATAACGCGCGGCGTCAAACTTACCCTCTACTTGGAATACCGGCATCTGCAGGATCAGTTGATCGAGAGCCGCATCGGAAATCGCCATGCCGGCGTCCTTGGCGCCCTGCAGCAGCAAGGTACGATCGATCAGACCATCCAGCGCCGAGTTACGCAGCAACTTGTCATCCAGCAACGACGCGTCAAAGTCCTTGCCGAACTGCTGGATCAGCTGACGACGTTGCATGTCGACCGCAGTATTGAGGCTATTCAGGGTAATTTTTTCCCCATTGACCTCAGCAGCATTCCGGCTGTTACTGGTGGATTGGATGATGGCGTCGAAGCCGGTAAGGGCCAACAAGACGACGATCACACCAATGATGGTCTTGGCGATCCAGCCCTGGGAGTTGTCCCTGATATTCTGCAGCATGCTTCCCCCGAAACGCCTGCACTGGGCTAACGGCCGTGCAGCGTGGGTATTGGGATCCGGATAAAAGAAAGGCGCATCCAAGGATGCGCCTTCTCATAACTGATGGAGCGGATGGGACTCGCGCTCCGTATCCAGGCCGACCAGGTCAACCTGGATGGGCAAAGGCCAGAGAGACGCTTAGTTGACAGCGTCTTTCAGGGCTTTACCAGCTTTGAAACCTGGGATCTTGGCAGCAGCGATCTTGATCGGCTTGCCAGTCTGCGGGTTACGGCCGGTACGAGCAGCGCGCTCTTTGACGGCGAAAGTACCGAAGCCAACCAGCACCACCGAGTCACCGGCCTTCAGAGCGCCAGTAACGGATTCGATTACTGCGTCCAGCGCACGGCCAGCGACAGCTTTCGGGATATCAGCGGATGCGGCGATGGCATCAATCAGTTCCGACTTGTTCACTCTTAAGTCCCCTTATTTCCGTTGAGTTGTTTCTTAGTTGTTTGGTGTAAGCAAAGCGGGTGTCGAAAGGCCTGGCGACACATAAGAGCCGTTTTATAACAAGGGCTCGAAAATAGTGTCAAGGAAGCCTTCCGGCTAATGCGTGCTGATTCGCTCCTTGGAATCAGTCTCGCGAGACTCATCCTTTGCAACCATCTCGGGAGCCGCATCAGGCAAGGGCTCCGGGGCGTATTGCAGCGCAATTTGCAGGACCTCGTCAATCCATTTAACCGGCTTAATGGTCAGGTCTTGCTTAATATTTTCCGGAATTTCCTTGAGATCCCGCACATTCTCTTCCGGAATGATCACAGTCTTGATTCCACCGCGATGGGCGGCCAGGAGTTTTTCCTTGAGCCCACCAATTGCCAGTACCTGACCACGCAAAGTGATCTCGCCGGTCATCGCCACATCGGCACGCACCGGAATCTGCGTCAGAGAAGACACCAATGCAGTGCACAGACCGATACCTGCACTTGGACCATCCTTGGGAGTCGCACCTTCCGGCATGTGGATGTGTACATCACGCTTCTCGTGGAAATCCGGAGCGATACCCAGGCTCTTGGCCCGGCTGCGCACCACAGTCAGAGCGGCGGTCATCGACTCGGCCATCACATCGCCGAGCGAGCCCGTCTTGATCAACTGACCTTTCCCCGGAACCACAGCCGTCTCAATGGTCAGCAGCTCGCCACCGACCTGAGTCCAGGCCAGACCGGTGACCTGGCCAATCTGATCCTGCTGTTCCGCCAAACCATGGCGATAGCGATGCACGCCGAGATAATGCTCAAGCGAGTCTGACGTAACCACAGCCTTGAATCGGCGCTCTTTGGCATGTTCCTTGACGGCCTTGCGGCACACCTTGGCGATTTGCCGTTCCAAGCTCCGAACGCCCGCCTCACGGGTGTAGTAACGGATAGTGTCGCGAATGGCCGTCTCTTCGAACTCCAGCTCACCCTTTTTCAGGCCGTTCGCCTGGATCTGCTTGGGCGCCAGGTACTTGACGGCAATATTGACCTTCTCCTCCTCGGTGTAGCCGGGAAGACGAATTACCTCCATGCGGTCCAGCAGAGGGCCCGGAATATTCATGGAGTTGGCAGTACAGATGAACATCACATCGGACAGGTCGTAGTCGACTTCCAGATAGTGATCGTTGAAGTTGTGATTCTGCTCCGGATCAAGCACCTCCAGCAGCGCCGAAGCCGGATCACCACGCATGTCGCTGCCCATTTTGTCGATCTCGTCGAGCAGGAACAGCGGATTGCGCACGCCAACCTTGGTCAGTTTCTGGATCAACCGCCCCGGCATCGAACCGATATAGGTGCGGCGATGGCCGCGGATTTCCGCCTCGTCACGCACACCACCCAGAGCCATGCGCACGAACTTGCGATTGGTGGCTCGAGCGATGGATTCGGCCAGCGAGGTCTTGCCCACACCAGGCGGTCCAACCAGGCAGAGCACAGGGCCCTTGAGCTTCTTCACACGCTTCTGTACGGCGAGATACTCAAGAATGCGTTCCTTCACCTCCTCCAGGCCGAAATGGTCGGCCTCGAGGATATCCTCTGCCCTGGACAGATCCAGGCGCACCTTGCTTTCGGCCTTCCACGGCACATTGGTCAGCCAATCGATGTAAGAACGCACGACAGTGGCCTCGGCAGACATCGGCGACATCTGCTTGAGCTTGTTCAGCTCGGCCGTGGCCTTGGCATGCGCCTCTTTGGTCAGGCCAGCGTTTTCGATGCGCTTCTTCAGCTCATCGACTTCGTTATGCCCCTCATCGATGTCGCCCAGCTCCTTCTGAATGGCCTTCATCTGCTCATTCAGATAGTACTCACGCTGACTGCGCTCCATCTGTTTCTTGACGCGACCACGGATACGCTTCTCGACCTGCAGCAAATCGATCTCGGCATCCAGCAACGCCAGCACGTGCTCAACCCGCTCAGCCAGGCTGGTGATCTCAAGAATTTCCTGCTTCTGCTCGATCTTCAGCACCATATGCGCCGCCATGGTGTCGACCAGGCGCGCCGGCTCATCAATGCTATTCAGCGAAGAAAGCACTTCCGCAGGCACCTTCTTGCCCAGCTGCACGTACTGCTCGAACTGGCTGAGCAAGCTGCGAGTGAACACTTCGGACTCGCGCTCGGCCGCATCCTGCTCATCGACCAGCTGCACTTCGGCGCGATAATGCCCGTCCACCTCAATGAACCTTTCAACGGCACCGCGCTGCTCACCTTCGACCAGCACCTTGACCGTACCGTCCGGCAGCTTGAGCAGCTGCAGTACAGTGGCAACCGTGCCCATGCGGTAGAGCGCATCCTCACCCGGATCATCATCAGCCGGATTACGTTGGGCCAGCAGAAGAATCTGCTTGTCACCGGTCATCGCCGCCTCAAGGGCCTCGATGGACTTCTCACGACCGACAAACAGCGGGATGACCATGTGCGGATAGACCACGACATCACGCAGCGGCAAGAGAGGCAATTCGATGGTTGTCTTCATGATTTCAGCTCTACGGCGGCCATTCGGCCGTAAACGGACGGGATACCCTTGAACCTAAGATGGGGCCAGCCCTAGGAAAAAACAAGCGAGAAAGACGCAAAAGCAAAGGGCCCCGCAGGGCCCTTTGTTACATCATCATGCGTCAGGCGCGGCCTTTGCAGGCGGCTCACTGTTCTCATAGATGAGCAATGGCTGGGAATTGCCCTCGATGACGCTTTCGTCGATCACCACCTTGCTGACCTCGGACTGCGAGGGAATCTCATACATGGTGTCAAGGAGTACGCCCTCGAGGATCGAACGCAGGCCACGTGCGCCAGTCTTGCGCTCCAGAGCCTTGTGCGCGACAGCTTTCAGCGCATCGGCACGGAACTCAAGATCGACACCTTCCATCTCGAACAGCTTGGCGTACTGCTTGGTCAAGGCGTTCTTCGGCTCGGTCAGAATCTGCATCAATGCTGCTTCATCCAACTCGTCGAGAGTAGCGATGACTGGCAGACGACCGACGAACTCGGGAATCAGACCAAACTTGACCAGATCATCAGGCTCGACTTCGCGCAGCGCCTCGCCAACCTTCTTGCCCAGGTCCTGGCTGCGCACTTCGGCATTAAAGCCGATGCCGCCTTTGGTGGAACGCGACTGGATAACCTTCTCCAGACCAGCGAATGCACCACCGCAGATGAACAGGATGTTGCGAGTGTCGACTTGCAAGAATTCCTGCTGTGGATGCTTGCGGCCACCCTGCGGCGGAACCGAAGCCACGGTACCTTCGATCAGCTTGAGCAGTGCCTGTTGCACCCCCTCACCCGAAACGTCACGAGTGATGGATGGGTTGTCCGACTTGCGCGAAATCTTGTCGATTTCATCGATGTAGACAATGCCCATCTGGGCTTTTTCTACGTCGTAGTCGCACTTCTGCAACAGTTTCTGAATGATATTCTCGACGTCCTCGCCCACATAACCGGCTTCGGTCAGGGTAGTGGCATCGGCGATGGTAAAGGGAACGTTGAGCAAGCGCGCCAATGTCTCGGCCAGCAGCGTCTTGCCCGAACCGGTAGGTCCGATCAGCAGGATGTTGCTTTTGCCCAGCTCGACGTCATCTTTCTTCTCGCGCTGATTCAGGCGCTTGTAGTGGTTGTACACAGCAACGGAGAGCACCTTCTTGGCACGCTCCTGACCGATCACATACTGATCCAGGATGCCGCTGATTTCCTTGGGGGCAGGCAACTTGTGAGCGCTGCTCTCGGCCTGGGCTTCCTGCACCTCCTCACGGATGATGTCGTTGCACAGGTCGACGCACTCGTCGCAGATAAAGACCGAGGGCCCGGCGATCAGCTTGCGTACTTCGTGTTGGCTTTTGCCACAGAAGGAGCAATAGAGCAGCTTGCCGTTATCCTCGCCATTGCGGGTGTCAGTCATTCGATCGATCCAATACGGTAGGCATGAAACACAAGATGAAGGCAATTGCAGGCATTTTCAAGCCTGCGGGACAGCCGGGCACGCCCGGCCGTCATGCGAGGGCGCGATCAGACAGCCAGCTGACGCCGCGTCAGAACCTGATCGATGAGGCCATATTTGACCGCATCATCGCCACTCATGAAGTTGTCGCGGTCCGTATCCTTGGCAATCACATCGATCGGCTGCTTGCAGTGGTCAGCCAGAATTTTGTTCAGGCGCTCACGAATGGTGAGGATCTCGCGAGCGTGGATCTCGATATCCGAGGCCTGACCCTGGAAGCCGCCCAGCGGTTGGTGAATCATCATGCGCGAGTGCGGCAGACAGTAACGCTTGCCTGCGGCGCCGCCAGCCAGGAGCAACGCCCCCATGCTGCAGGCCTGACCGATGCAGATGGTCGACACATCGGGCTTGATGAACTGCATGGTGTCGTAGATCGACATGCCGGCAGTCACCGAGCCACCCGGGGAATTGATGTAAAGGTGGATATCCTTGTCCGGATTCTCCGCCTCAAGGAACAGCAGCTGGGCCACCACCAGGTTGGCCATGTAGTCCTCGACCTGGCCGACCAGGAAGATCACCCGCTCCTTCAACAGGCGCGAGTAAATGTCGTAGGCGCGCTCGCCACGGGCGGACTGCTCGATCACCATTGGCACGAGGCCGCCGGCGGCTTGGATGTCAGGCATGGAGTTCATGAAAGAATTGTGCGACATGTCTAGCGATCTCTCCCTAATAGTCATGTCTCTAAAGACGCATAAGCCAGCGCGAAGGCTGGCTTATGGTTGTGCTCGAACGAGGCGAGGGATCAGGCTGCTTGCGGAGCTTCCGCCGGCTTGACCGCTTCTTCGTAGGAGACCGCTTTGTCGGTCACGCTGGCCTTCTGCAGGACAGTATCTACAACTTGCTCTTCCAGTACAACCGAACGCACTTCGTTCAGCTGCTGGTCGTTCTTGTAGTACCAGGCCACGACCTGCTGCGGCTCTTGGTAAGCAGAGGCCATTTCCTCGATCAGCTCGCGCACGCGGGCTTCGTCAGCCTTCAGCTCGCTCTGCTTGACCACTTCGGCAACGATCAGACCCAGCACCACGCGACGCTTGGCCTGCTCTTCGAACAGCTCGGCCGGCAGCTGATCCGGCTTGATGTTGCCACCGAACTGCTGAACAGCCTGCACGCGCAGACGATTGACTTCGTTGCCGATCAGAGCCTTCGGTACTTCGACCGGGTTGGCGGCCAGCAGACCTTCCATTACCTGGTTCTTGACCTTGGACTTGATGGCCTGGCGCAGCTCGCGCTCCATGTTCTTGCGCACTTCGGCACGGAAGCCTTCCATGCCGCCTTCCTTGACACCGAACAGGGCGAAGAAGTCGTCATTCAGTTCCGGCAGTTGCGGAGCGGAAACGCTGTTGACGGTGACGGTGAACTCGGCGGTTTTGCCGGCCAGGTCCAGATTCTGGTAATCCTCCGGGAAAGTCGGATTGATCACACGCTCTTCGCCAGCCTTGACGCCAACTAGTGCATCTTCGAAGCCCGGAATCATGCGACCGGAGCCCAGTACCAGCGCAGTACCCTTGGCGCTGCCGCCGGCGAAGGCTTCGCCGTCGATCTTGCCGACGAAGTCGATGTTCAGCTGGTCGCCATTCTCGGCAGCACGCTCGACGGCTTCGAAACGGGTGTTCTGCTTGCGCAGGATTTCCAGCATGTTGTCGACATCGCTGTCAGCGACATCAGCCTGCAGGCGCTCGACGGCGATGCCGTCGAAGCCAGCCAGCTGGATTTCCGGGAACACTTCGAAAGTAGCGACGTACTCGAGATCCTTGCCCTTCTCGAAGGTTTTCGGCTCGACAGACGGCGCACCCGCCGGATTCAGCTTCTGCTCGACGATGGCCTCGTAGAAGGTCGCCTGGATCAGATCACCCAGCGCTTCCTGACGAGCGGAGTCTTCGTAGCGCTGACGGATGACGTTCATCGGCACCTTGCCGGGACGGAAACCAGCAACCTTGGCACGACGGGCAGTCTGTTGCAGACGCTTGGTCACTTCGGTCTCGATGCGCTCGGCCGGTACGCCGATAGTCATGCGACGCTCAAGAGCGGAGGTGCTTTCAACAGAAACTTGCATGGATATTCCTCGTTGCACAGACATAAGCCGGCCGTTCCGGCCCCAAAATCAAAGGCGAGCATTCTAGTGGCTCGAATAGCAGAAGTCACCTGCACAAACGAGCACAAAAACCGGCGGGATATAAAAGGAAGGAAGAAGATGGTGCGGACGGAGAGACTCGAACTCTCACACCTTGCGGCGCCAGAACCTAAATCTGGTGTGTCTACCAATTTCACCACGTCCGCGTGGTAACGCTTTAAACGAAAACGCCAGGCCTTGGGCCTGGCGCTTTCTCGAATATGGGGTGGACGATGGGAATCGAACCCACGACACCAGGAGCCACAATCCTGTGCTCTACCAACTGAGCTACGCCCACCATATTGCGTTGCTTGTGCCTGATTCGCCAATGGCGCACCCGGCAGGACTCGAACCTGCGACCATCCGCTTAGAAGGCGGATGCTCTATCCAGCTGAGCTACGGGCGCTTAATCATCTGCGAACAGACTTTAAAGCTACAGCTCCAGCCACCAGGGCTGTCGCCTTCTTACCCAGCGACTGGCTGTGCTCGACAAGCGGGGCGAATCTTATATAGCCACCGCACATGCGTCAACACGAATTTCAAAAAAATTTCTTTGAGATAAAGGAGTTACAGGAAAGGGTGACGCATGTGCCTTTGCCCCATCGACCGCCCATGCGAGAATGGACGACCTTTTTCTCATCCTTCCTCATGGTTTAAGCACGCGTCATGACCGCACAACTGATCGATGGCAAAGCCATTGCCGCCAAGCTCCGCCAGGAAATCGCCCAACGTGTCACCGAGCGCCGCCAACAGGGCCTGCGCGCTCCTGGCCTGGCGGTAATTCTGGTCGGCAGTGATCCAGCCTCGCAGGTGTATGTCTCGCACAAGCGTAAGGACTGCGAGGAAGTCGGCTTCGTCTCCGTAGCCCACGACCTACCCGCAAACACCACTCAAGGTGAGCTGCTGGGACTGATCGACCAGCTCAACCGTGACAACGCCATCGACGGGATCCTGGTTCAGCTACCCCTGCCCGCCCACCTGGACGCATCGCAACTGCTGGAGCGCATCAGCCCGGACAAGGACGTAGACGGTTTCCACCCGTTCAACGTTGGCCGCTTGTCGCAGCGCATGCCACTGCTGCGGCCCTGCACCCCGAAAGGCATCATGACCCTGCTGGAAAGCACCGGCGTTGATCTGCACGGTCAGCATGCCGTGATCGTCGGCGCCTCCAACATCGTTGGTCGCCCCATGGCCCTGGAGCTGCTGCTGGCCGGCAGTACCGTGACCGTGACTCACCGTTTCACCAAGGATCTGCCCGGCCATCTGGCCCAGGCCGACATCGTCGTGGTAGCTGCCGGCAAGCCTGGCCTGGTCAAAGGTGAGTGGATCAAGCCAGGCGCCATCGTCATCGACGTCGGCATCAACCGCCAGGCCGACGGCAAGCTGGTGGGTGATGTGGAGTTTGATGTGGCCGCCGAACGCGCCGGCTGGATCACCCCGGTTCCCGGTGGCGTCGGCCCGATGACCCGCGCCTGTCTGCTGGAGAACACCCTGTACGCCGCAGAACATCTGCACGCGTAAGCGGAACTGCAGCAATGAAAAACGGCGCCCTCGGGCGCCGTTTTCGTTTCCACCACCAGCCCTACTGGGCCTTTTGCCAGGATTTGACCAGCTCGTCGTAGCTCACCGTCTCGCCCTTCGGCTTTTCGTTGGCCAGCTTCGGTTTCGGCGCCCCCGGCTGATCCAGCCAGTACTGCGGATCCTTCGGCTCGTTGAGCTTAGGCCCACAGTCACCCTGCACGCCAGAGCGCTCGATGCGCGCCATCATGGTGTCCTGGGCCGCAGCCAGGCCATCCAGCGCTTCCTGCGGGGTCTTGTCGCCACTGGCCGCCTCGGCGATGAACTGCCACCAAAGCTGCGCCAGGCGGGGATAGTCCGGAACGTTGGTGCCGGTCGGCGTCCACTGCACCCGGGCCGGGCTACGGTAGAACTCCACCAGGCCGCCCAGCTTGGGCGCAGCGTCGGTCATGGCTTGGGAATTGATGTCCGACTCGCGAATCGGCGTCAGGCCGACCAGCGTCTTCTTCAACGAAACGGTCTTGGAGGTGACGAACTGCGCGTACAGCCAAGCCGCCAGGCGCTGCTTCTCCGGAGTGGACTTGAGGAAGGTCCAGGAGCCGGCGTCCTGGTAGCCGAGCTTCATGCCCTCCTCCCAGTACGGGCCCTTGGGCGACGGCGCCATGCGCCACTTGGGCGTGCCATCCTCGTTGACCACAGCCAGACCCGGCTTGGTCATGTCGGCGGTGAAGGCGGTGTACCAGAAGATCTGCTGGGCGATATTGCCCTGCGCAGGCACCGGACCGGCCTCGGAGAAGGTCATGCCCTGGGCCTCCGGCGGCGCGTACTGGCGCATCCAGTCGACATACTTGGTGGTGGCGTACACCGCCGCCGGGCCGTTGGTATCACCACCGCGAGCGACGCTGGAGCCCACCGGGCGGCAGCCCTCGACGCGAATGCCCCACTCGTCCACCGGCAGGCCGTTGGGTAGGCCCTTGTCGCCACCGCCGGCCATGGAGAACCAGGCATCGGTGAAGCGCCAACCCAGGGACGGGTCCTTCTTGCCGTAGTCCATGTGGCCGTAGACGCGCTTGCCGTCGATTTCCTTGACGTCCTCGGTGAAGAATTTGGCGATGTCCTCGTAGGCCGACCAGTTCACCGGCACACCGAGCTCATAGCCGTATTTTTCCTTGAACTTGGCCTTCAGGTCCGGCCGCTCGAACCAGTCGGCGCGGAACCAGTAGAGGTTGGCAAACTGCTGGTCGGGCAGTTGGTACAGCTTCTTGTCCGGCCCCGTGGTGAAGGACAGGCCGATGAAGTCGTCGAGGTCGAGGGTCGGCGAGGTGAAGTCCTTGCCCTCGTTGGCCATCATGTCGCTGATCGCCACCGCCTTGCCATAGCGGAAGTGAGTGCCGATCAGGTCCGAGTCGTTGACCCAGCCGTCGTAGATGTTCTTGCCCGACTGCATCTGGGTCTGCAGCTTCTCGACCACATCGCCTTCCTGCATCAGGTCGTGGGTCAGCTTGATTCCGGTGATCTCGCTGAACGCCTTGGCCAGCACCTTGGCTTCGTACTCGTGAGTGGCAATGGTTTCCGAGGCGACGTTGATCTCCATGCCGCGGAACGGCTCGGCTGCCTTGATAAACCACTGCAGCTCGGCGAGCTGCTGTTCCTTGCTCAGGGTGGACGGCGAGAACTCGCTGTCGATCCACTTCTTCGCCGCCTCTTCATAGGCATCGGCCCAGGCCGCACCACTCAGTCCGGACAACGTCAGCAAGGCAGCCAGCGCCATGCTATGTCGGGTCTTGTTGTTATTGTCGAACATAGACTCCTCCTTCGGGGGTTAAGGGAACCGGGCGACCAGGCAGTCGCTCAGCCCCAGCGCATCACCATGAGTAACCACACGACGGACAGCGCCGAGGCCGCCCACACGCTCCAGTCGGTCACGCCCACCACCAGCAGATGCAGGTAGGCGCTGCCGAGCAAACCGATAAACAGGCGATCACCACGACTCGTGGCGATCGGCAGGAAGCCCTTGCGTTCCACGCAGGGCGAACGGATCTCCCACACCGTCATGCCGATCAGCAGCAGCGCGATGCCGCCGAAGAACAGCGCGGTGGGCAGGGTCCAGGCCATCCATTCCATAGTCGTGCCTCCTCAGACCCGACCGAGGGCGAAGCCCTTGGCCACATGATTGCGAACGAACCAGATCACCAGCATGCCGGGCAGGATGGTCAGCACCCCCGCCGCCGCCAGCACTCCCCAGTCGATACCGGAGGCCGACACGGTGCGGGTCATTACCGCCACGATCGGCTTGGCGTTCACCGAGGTCAGGGTCCGCGCCAGCAGCAGCTCGACCCAGGAAAACATGAAGCAGAAGAACGCCGTGACGCCGATGCCGGGACCGATCAGCGGGATGAAGATCTTCACGAAGAACTTGGGGAAGCTGTAGCCGTCGATGTAGGCGGTTTCGTCGATTTCCTTCGGCACCCCGGACATGAAGCCCTCGAGAATCCATACCGCCAGCGGCACGTTGAACAGGCAATGGGCCAGGGCCACGGCAATGTGGGTGTCGAACAGGCCGATAGACGAGTACAGCTGGAAGAACGGCAGCAGGAACACCGCCGGCGGCGCCATGCGGTTGGTCAGCAACCAGAAGAACAGGTGCTTGTCGCCGAGAAAACGGTAGCGCGAGAAGGCGTACGCCGCTGGCAGCGCCACCGTCAGCGAGATGAGGGTGTTCAGGCACACGTAGTACAGCGAGTTGAGGTAACCGGTGTACCAGCTCGGATCGGTGAAGATCACCTGATAGTTGGCCAGGGTGAACTCCTGCGGCCACAGGGTCAGGCCGCCGAGGATCTCGGTGTTGCTCTTGAACGACATGTTCAGCAACCAGTAGATCGGCACCAGCAGAAACAGGATGTAGAACAGCAGCGCCAGCGTTTTGCGAATGGTCATGGCGGGCTCCTCAGCGCTGCTGGTCGTTGTGGGTCATGGCCGTGTAGAACGCCCAGGACACCAGCAGGATGATCAGGAAGTACACCAGCGAGAACGCTGCAGCCGGGCCCAGGTCGAACTGCCCCACCGCCATCTTGGTCAGCGTCTGGCTGAGGAAGGTGGTGGCATTGCCCGGCCCGCCGCCGGTAAGCACGAAGGGTTCGGTGTAGATCATGAAACTGTCCATGAAACGCAGCATCACGGCGATCAGCAGCACGCTCTTCATCTTCGGCAGCTGGATATGGCGGAACACCGCCCAGCTGGAGGCACGGTCGATGCGCGCGGCCTGGTAGTAAACGTCGGGGATGGCGCGCAGCCCCGAGTAGCACAGCAGCGCCACCAGCGAGGTCCAGTGCCAGACGTCCATCACCAGCACGGTGACCCAGGCATCCATGGTGTTGGAGGCGTAGTTGTAGGCGATGCCCATCTCGCCCAGGGCCCAGCCGAGCAGGCCGATGTCGGCGCGACCGAAGATCTGCCAGATGGTGCCGATCACGTTCCACGGGATCAGCAGCGGAATGGCCATCACGATCAGGCAGGCTGAAGCCCAGCGCCCCTTGGTCGGCATGCACAGGGCAATGGCGATGCCCAGCGGGATCTCGATCAGCAGCACGCAGGCGGAGAAGATGAACTGGCGCAGCAGGGAATCGTGCAGGCGAGGGTCCTGCAGCACCTGCTGGTACCACTCGACCCCAACGAAGGTACGGGTACTGGCATCGAATATGTCCTGCACCGAATAGTTGACCACCGTCATCATCGGCAGGATGGCGCTGAAGGCGACCAGCAGAAACACCGGCAGTACCAGCCACCAGGCCTTGTTATTGACCACCTTGTTCATGCCCGCACCTCCACCAGCACGTCGTCTGCGTAGAGCATCAGCCACTGCGACGGGAAGCCGATGTAGGCCACCTTGTGCGGCACCGGCAGGTCCTCCTGCAGGCGCGCCTTGAGCGTCACACCGTCCAGTTCCAGGGTCAGAATCTTGTAGGTACCCAGGTCCTCGACGTGGCGTACCTCGCCGCGCAGGGCATCGACGAAGGGCTCGTCGCTGACATGCACGAACTCTGGGCGAATACCCAGTTTCAGCGAGCGCCCACCCAGCTCTGTCAGGCGCCGGCACAAGCCCAGCGGCAGCGGCACACGGGTTTTGCCGAAGCACACGCCCCCGGCATAGGGCGTGACCTCGATCAGGTTCATGCCCGGGCTACCGATAAAGAAGCCCACAAAGGTATGTTTCGGCCGCTCGAACAGCTCACGCGGGGTGCCGAACTGGACGATCTGTCCGCCGTACATCACCGCGATCTTGTCGGCGAAGGTCGAGGCCTCCAGCTGATCATGGGTGACGTAGATCATGGTGATGTTGAACTGCTCGTGGATCTGCTTGAGCTTGCGCCGCAGCTTCCACTTCAGGTGCGGATCGATCACCGTCAGCGGTTCGTCGAAGAGGATCGCCGACACGTCGTCACGCACCAGGCCACGCCCCATGGAGACCTTCTGTTTCTCGTCGGCGCTGAGATTGCGCGCCTTGCGGTGCAGCAGCGGGTGCAGGTCGAGCACCTCGGCGATCTCATGCACCTTGCTGGTCACCCGCGACTCGGCCAAACCCTGGTTGCGCAGAGGAAAGGCCAGGTTGTCGAACACCGTCATGGTGTCGTACACCACGGGAAACTGGAAAACCTGAGCGATGTTGCGCTCCTGCGGCGGCAGCTCGTTGACCTCGCGCATGTCGAACAGCACCTGGCCTTCGGATGGGCTGAGCAGCCCGGAAATGATGTTGAGCAGGGTCGACTTGCCACAGCCGGAGGGACCGAGCAACGCGTAAGCGCCGCCCTGCTCCCAGACATGGCTCATCTCGCGGATGGCGTAGTCCTCTGCCCCACTCGGCTCGGCACTGTAGCTGTGGGCCAGGTTCTGCAAACGTATCTCGGCCATGCGGGGCTCCTCAGGACCGACGGATCGGCGCCAGGACCAATTGGTCCCGGGTGTCGAAGACGAACAGTTTGTGCGTCGGGATATAGATGCGGATCGGCGCATCCACGTCGTACTCGTGCACGCCCTGCAGGTGCAGAACCAGGGCGAAGTACTCGCTGCGCACGTGCAGGAAGGTTTCCGAGCCGCTGATCTCGGCCAGCTCAACCGTCACGGCCAGCTCCAAATCATCGTCGTTGGACGGCACCAGACCGATATGCCCGGGGCGCACACCGAAGCGGTACTGCCCCTCCGGCAGATCGCGCAGCTCGGCGGTCAGCGGAAAATGCACGAAGTCTTCGAAGCTCACCTCGTTGTCGCCGATGCGCCCCTGCATCAGGTTGATCGGCGGCTCGGAGAACAGCTCGGCGGCCAACACCTGCTGCGGCCGCTGATAGACCTCGGTGGTCTTGCCACTCTGGATCACCCTGCCCTCGTGCAGGATGGTGGTGGTGCCGCCCAGGGCCAGCGCCTCGTTGGGCTCGGTGGTGGCGTAGATGGCGATGCTGCGACGGGCACGGAACAGCTCGCGCATCTCCTGGCGCAGCTCCTCGCGCAGCTTGTAGTCGAGGTTCACCAGCGGCTCGTCGAACAGCACCAGGTCGGCGTCCTTGACCAGTGCGCGGGCCATGGCCGTGCGCTGCTGCTGGCCACCGGACAGTTCCAGCGGGTAGCGCTTGAGAAACGCGTCGATGCGCAGCATCTGCGCCGTTTCCTGCACCTTGCGCTCGATCTCGGCCTTGGCTACCCCGGCCTGACGCAGTGGCGAGGCGATGTTCTCGAACACCGTGAGGTTCGGGTAATTGATGAACTGCTGGTAGACCATCGACACGTTGCGCTGACGCACCGGCACGCCGGTGACGTCGGCGCCGTGCATCAGGATGCGGCCGCTGCTCGGCTTGTCCAGCCCGGCCATCAGGCGCATCAGCGAAGTCTTGCCGGCGAGCGTGCGGCCCACCAGCACATTGAAGGAGCCCGGCTCGAAGCTCAGGCAGGCGTCATCGATGTACACCTGCTGGTCGACCACACGGCAGACATGTTCCAGCGTTAACGACATGGCGTGTCCTTGTATTTATTGCGCCAACCGTCGTGCACCTCACTCGGCCGACGGTACCGGTATAAGGCGACATTCGTGCCAGCGCCGAAGCAACAGGCGCATGTAGTTGATCCAAAAGATATTTCTCTGGATCAACCCGTCTGAAACGGGTAGCCGCTGCACAGCTGTGAACAGCACGAACTGAACACCTGAACAATTCGAGCGTTGACTTTGAACAGCAATGAACAACACTGGGCGGACGTTTTTCTCCGACTCGCCCATTGCAGTAACGGCGAAGCCGGCCACTCGCTGTCGCTATTCCAAGAACAAGAAAAGGCACAAGACATGACTGCCACTGCCACTGCCCCGGCGCCGAGCCACGACGCCATCGTCCGCGACTCCTGGAGCCGCTGCCGCGACTTCGGCCTGACCCACCAGAGCCAGCCGGCCTTCGGCCAGGCCGCCCCTGGCGAGGTCTCCGCCCTGCTGGAGAGCCAGCATTTCCTGGTGCAGACCACCCACCAGGAAGTGCTGCCCTACTACGAGAACATCCTGGCCAACTCCAACTGCCTGATCATGCTGGCCGACAACCAGGGCCAGCTGCTGCAGTCCTGGGGCGACCGCCGCTTCGTCGAGCCGGCTCAGGCCGCCGGCTTCGTCCCCGGCGCCTGGTGGCAGGAGCGCTACAGCGGTACCAACGCCATCGGCACGGCGCTGGCCTGCGGCCAGGCGGTGAATATTCAGCGTGACGAGCACTACCTCAAGGCCAACCGTTTCATGACCGGCTCGGCCTCGCCAATCTTCGACGCTGCACGGCAGATGATCGGCGTGCTGGACGTATCCAGCGACAGCTACCTGCCACCCGCCCACACCCTGGGCATGGTCAAGATGATGAGCCAGTCGGTGGAGAACCGGCTGATCCTCAACCTGTTCCGCGACGATTATTTCCAGCTCAGCTTCAACACCAGCCTCGACAACCTCGACAGCCAGTGGGCCGGGCTGCTGGTGTTCGACGAAGCCGGGCAGATCGTCTCGGCCAATCGCCGCGCCGACAGCCTGCTCGGCGTCGGCCTGTCGCGGGTCAATATCGAGAGTCTGTTCGACGTGCCGTTGCAGCAGTTGCTCAACCAGCCGGAGAGCCTGCCCTTCGCCCTGCGCGCTGCCGGCCGCTACCGTTTCCACGGCCTGCTCAAGCGCCCGCACAAGCCGCGCATCCAGCCCCGCGACTTCCGCCCAGCGCAACCCCAGGCCGAGCGCCAGGCAGGCTTCACCCTGGCCAATATCAATCTCGGCGACCCGCGAGTGGACAAGGCCGTACGCCAGGCCGAGCGCCTGGTGGAAAAGGACATCCCGATTCTGATCCAGGGCGAAACCGGTGCCGGCAAGGAGGTCTTCGTCAAGGCGCTGCATAACGCCAGCTCGCGCGCCGGTCAGCCACTGATCGCGGTGAACTGCGCGGCGATTCCCGCCGAGCTGGTGGAGTCGGAACTGTTCGGCTACGAGAAAGGTGCCTTCACCGGGGCCAGCCAGAAAGGCAGCATCGGCCTGATCCGCAAGGCCCACAAAGGCACGCTGTTCCTCGATGAGGTCGGCGACATGCCGCTGGCCGTGCAGGCCCGCCTGCTGCGTGTGCTGCAGGAGCGCAGCGTGCAGCCACTGGGCGGCGGCGAACCCTACCCGGTGGACATCCGCCTGGTCTCGGCCACCAATCGCCCGCTGCGCCAGGACGTCGACGCCGGGCTGTTCCGCGCCGACCTCTACTACCGCATCAGCGGCCTCAACCTGGAGCTGCCGCCGCTACGCGAGCGCAGCGACAAGGCCGCGCTGTTCCAGCGCGTGTGGGAGCACCATCGCGAACCCAGCCAGTGGGCGGGCCTGAGCCCTGAAGTGCTGGAGCTGTTCCAGCGCCACCCCTGGCCCGGCAACCTGCGCCAGCTCAGCAGCGTGCTTCAGATCGCCCTGGCCATGGCCGAGGACCAGCCGATCCGCGCCGAGCACCTGCCGGACGATTTCTTCGCCGACCTGGAGGAAGCACCTCTTGTTCCGCCCGACTCACCCGAGCCCGCCGCTGCCGACCTGGCCAGCCAGTACCAGGCGTGCGGCGGCAATATCTCGCATCTGGCGCGTCATCTCGGCCTGAGCCGCAACACGCTGTACAAGCGGCTACGCGAACAAGGCCTGAAGTAAGCGACAGTACCTACACCGGCACCCGCTGCTGCCGGGCAAATTGCGTGCACTCCTGCGCCGCCATCGGCCGAGCGAACAGGTAGCCCTGACCCTGGTCGCAGCCCAGTTCGGCCAGCAGAGCACGCGTGGCTTCGTCCTCGACGCCCTCGGCCGTGGTGTGCAGCCCCAGGCTGCGCGCCATCTGCACGATGGCGGTGACGATGGCGCGATCCTGCGGATTGCTCTGCAGGTTGCGCACGAAGGATTGATCGATCTTCAGCTTGTCGACACAGAAACGCTGCAGGTACGTCAGGTTGGAGTAGCCGGTGCCGAAATCGTCGATGGACAGGCGCACGCCAAGCGCCTTCAACCGGGCCAGCACGGCGATCAGCGCCTCGGAGTCCTGCAGCAGGATGGATTCGGTCAGCTCCAGCTCCAGGCAGCCCGGACTCAAGCCGTAGCGGGCCAGCGCCTCACGAATGCGCAATTCCAGATTGCCCCGGCGGAACTGCACCGCCGACAGGTTGATCGAGACCACGAAGCGCGGCAGGCCCGCGGCCTGCCAGAGCATCACCTGCCGGCAGGCCTCGTTGAGCACCCAGTCGCCGACCTCGACGATCAGCCCGCACTGCTCGGCCACAGGAATGAAGCGATCCGGCCCAAGCAGGCCGTGTTGCGGGTGCTGCCAGCGCAGCAGCGCCTCGACCCCCAGCAGACGCCCGCTGCGCAGCTCGACAATGGGCTGGTAATACAGTTGCAGTTCGTCGCGCTGCAGCGCCTGGCGCAGATCAAGCTCCAGGCCCAGGCGCTCGCGGGTGGCAGCGTTGACCTGTTCGTCGAAGAAGCAGCAGGCATTGCGACCCGCCGACTTGGCCTGGTACATGGCCATGTCCGCATGCTTGAGCAGGGTATCGAAGTCATCACCGTCGGCCGGAAACAGCGAGATGCCGATGGAGAGCGAGGTGACCACCTGCATGCCCTTGAGCAGAAAGGGCTGTGCCAGTCGCTCCTGAATCTGCGCGACCAGCTCGGACACCGTCGCCAGCTCCTCGACATCAGCCAGCGCCACGAGGAACTCGTCGCCCCCCTGACGGCTCACCGTATCGATGCTCCTGGCCGTCTGAGTCAGGCGTTGGGCCAGCTCCTGCAGCAGCTCGTCGCCGGCGGCATGGCCGAGGGAGTCATTGATGGTCTTGAAGTTGTCCAGGTCCAGAAACAGCAACGCTACCTGCGTGCCATCACGACGCGCACGCTCCATGGCCTGCTCCATGCGGTCGCGCAGCAACAAGCGATTGGGCAGGTTGGTCAGCGCATCGTGCTGGGCCAGATGGTTGAAGCTGGCCTGCGAGTCCCGCACTCGCGCGATCTCGTGCTGCAGGCGCAGCAGGGTATTGCGCAGGTCGTTAGCCAGCAACCATACCGCCACCGCGCACATCAGCAGGATGGCGCTGACATTGAGCATGCGCCCGAGGCCCATGGGTAGCGGCGCAAAACTCTGCAGGCCGCTCGACGCGGCCCAGGTCAGCAGCGCCACCATCGCCAGCATCGACACCAGCAAGCCGATGAACAATGACCTGGAGGCCAGCATGCCGGCAACGATGAGAATCGCCGGATAAGCCAGCAGCGCCCCGCTATACAGGCCCTGGCTGAACCATAGCGACAGGCTGACCAGAGCCGTGAGGGTAAACAGCACCAGGGCAATCGAGGCCATTACCCGGCCCTGCCGATTCAACCAGCGGCCCAGCAACACCGCCAGCAAGGCCAACGCCACCAGTCCGGTGTTCAGCCAGCTGTGGGCCAGCAGGGTCTGGCCGCCGATCAACAGCAGCATCAGACACAGCACATTGGCGATCTGCATCAGGCGCCGGGCCTGCAGGCGGCGCTCCAGAGGGTCGCCCGGAGCATCCGGGTCTTGCGGGGTATACGCACGCGTCATAACAACTTCACTTCCATGATGCGACTGCTGCGTCGAAATCTGAGCACAGGGTGGGAAACTAGCTAAAAGTCGACAACCACGGCAATAGTAAATGAGACATGGACAGCGCCATGCCACTGGCAGGCCAGGAGTCAACGCCTCTAGGGCGATGCTGACAGCCATGGCATGGGACAATGGCACCTCGGCATCCCCTACCAAAGTCTAATGTTGCGCTGAAGGCCAGCATGGGTGATCGAGCGAGTGGCCCCGATCTACCCCAGGACAAACCTGAACCATTTGCAGAGTGATGAGCAGCACATGAGCAACGAATTGAAAGTCGAAGATCTCCAACTCGGCGACGGCAAGGCCGTCGTCAAGGGCGCCCTGATCACCACCCAGTACCGGGGCTGGCTGGAGGATGGCACTGAGTTCGACTCCTCCTACTCGCGTGGCAAACCGTTCCAGTGCGTGATCGGCACGCGCCGGGTGATCCAGGGCTGGGACCAGGGCCTGATGGGCATGTGCGTCGGCGGCAAGCGCAAGCTCTGGGTGCCGGCTCACCTGGGCTACGGCGAACGTCAGGTCGGCGCCATCCCGGCAAATGCCAACCTGATCTTCGAGATCGAACTGCTAGAAGTGCTGACCCGCGACGATTGAAGCCCTGGCAGCGCCCTGTCCGGGCCTGGCGGCGAGCGGTCCGGCGGCGAGCGACTTGCATTCGGGCCATTCGCTTCAAGAATGAAGGAATCCGTCCAAGGTATTCCGCATGGCCTCTCCCACGAGCCTTACCAAGCGCATCGGCCAGCTCTGGCTGGCCGCCGATCTGGCCCTGATCGGCCAACGGCGCGAACGGCGCATGCGCCTGCTGGCCAGCCTGGTCCTGGTGCTCATCGGTATCTTCTGGGGTTGCTACTTCAGCCTGCGCGGCGTCTGGCCCATCGTGATAATGGACCTGGCCCTGATTTCCTGTGGCTTGGCCGTGTTCTACCTGACGTTGCGCAACCGGGTACGCAGCGCCAATCTGATCCTGTTCGGCGTGGTGATCGTACTGATTCTCGCCTCGACCCTGCTGCTGGACCCCTCGACACCAGCAGCACCGCGCGCCACCCATCTGTACCTGCTGCCCCTGGCGGTGGCCTCGCAAATGGCCTTCCGTGACGAGCCCACGTGGCTGCGCCACGGCGCGGCCCTGATCTGCCTGGCCCTGTTCACCGCCCTGGCCTCCTCGAATTGGAGCCCGGTCAGCGACTATCACCTGCCGGACGAGGTGCGCGTCGTCGGTTCCTGGGTACAGGCCGTGGCGGCCATGGCCATGCTGTTCATGCTGATCCATATCCTGCAGAGCGACGCGGCGGAGCGCTCCGAGCTGGACGCCGACCTGCGCAGCGCGATCCGCGACGAGCAGTTCGTCCTGCACTATCAACCCCAGGTGAACAGCCTCAATCGGGTGATCGGTGCCGAGGTTCTGATCCGCTGGCAGCACCCACAGCGCGGGCTCGTAGCGCCTGGTGAGTTCATCGACCACGCCGAGAAGACCGGCCTGATCGTGCCCATAGGTCAGTGGGTGTTACGCCAGGCCTGCCGCCAACTGCAGGCCTGGCAGCGCGTGCCCGGCTGCACGGATCTCAGCCTGGCGGTGAATATCAGCCAGAACCAGTTTCGCCAGGCAACCTTCGTCTCCGAGGTGCTGACCCTGATCGAAGACTTTGCCATTGCCCCGCAGCACCTCGAGCTGGAGCTGACCGAGACCCTGATCGTGCAGGACATGGATGACCTGCTGCGCAAGATGAAGGTGCTGGTCGAGCACGGGATTCGCTTCTCGCTGGACGACTTCGGCACTGGATTCTCCTCGCTGAGCCACCTCAAGCGCCTGCCGCTGAGCACGCTGAAGATCGACCGCTCCTTCGTCAGCGACGTGCTCACGGACGCCAGCAGCGAGACCATAGTGCGCACGGTCATCGGCCTGGGCCAGAGCATGGGCATGAAGGTGATCGCCGAGGGGGTGGAGAACGAGGCGCAGCGGCGCTTCCTGCAGGAGAATGGCTGCACGCAGTTCCAGGGCTATCTGTACAGCAAGGCGCTACCGCCGGAAGACTTCATCGCCTTCGTGCAACGCTGCAATGCCCTACCGCCTGCGGCCATCGCCTAGCGCCTGGTGACGTGCTGTCACTGGCGTGACGGAACCAGGCGCCGCATGCGCAGGTTCCAGCCCTGCTGCATGCCCGCCGCCGCCAGCAGGATGGCCGCCACGCCCAGCCACTGCAGAAGGCTCAGGCGATGCCCGAAGGCCAGCCAGTCGACGAAGATTGCCGCGATGGGATACACGAAGGACAGCGCCCCGGTCAACGCCGTCGGCAACTTCTGGATGGCGCTGTACAACAGCATGTACATCATCCCGGTATGCACGATGCCCAACGCCGCCAGGCTGGCCCAGGCCGCGGGCTGCTGCGGCCACTGCAAGCTGGCCAGAGGCGCCAGCATCAGGGTGCCGGTGAGCAGCTGGATCAGCGCGATCAGATGGGGCGGCGTACCGTTCAGGTGTTTGACGATCAGCGCAGCCACGGCGTACAGCAGGGCCGCCCCCAGCGCCAGGGCGATCCCCAGCAGATAGTTCTCCCCCGCCGTCGACCCCGCGCCATGGGCGCTGACGATGGCCAGCATGCCGAGGAAGGCCAGCCCCAGCCAGGCCAGCTTGTTCAGGGTGATGCGCTCGCCGAGAAACAGCGCCGCCAGGCCCACCAGCATGAACGGCTGCACGTTGTACACCGCCGTGCTGATAGCAATGGAGGCCCGCGAATAGGAGGCAAACAGCAGCAACCAGTTGCCGACGATGGCGACCCCGCTGAGCACGGCCAGCGCCAGCACCCGCCGCCCCAGCAGCTCGCGACGCAGCAGGCCCAGGCCCGCGCAGACCAGCAGCAACATGGCCCCGCCGATCACACAGCGCCAGAACACCACATCGACCACCGTCTGGCCGGAAACCAGCACGAACCAGCCGATGGTGCCGGAAATCAGCATCGCCGCGAGCATTTCCAGCGAGCCGCGCTTGAGCGTGTTGTCCATGATCGAACCTCCGCAGTGAGTGCGATCATTATTCGACTGCGCACCCCAGCCGCTCCAGAGCTAATCTAAGGCGCAGCCATGCCTTTACCTTTATTGCGAAGGCATTTTCCTGATTTCACTTAACGAGCCATGCAATGACCGACGAAATCGACCAGACCCTCATCGCAGCCCTGATGGCCGACTCGCGCCGTTCACTCAAGGCGCTGGCACAGATCAGCGGGCTGTCCTCGCCCAGCGTCGCCGAACGCCTGCGCCGCCTGGAAGAACGCGGCGTGATTCGCGGCTACACGGTGGAAGTCGAGCCGCGCCACTTCGGCTACCAGCTGCAGGCCATCGTCAGGGTGCGGCCGCTGCCCGGCAAGCTGCACGAGGTGGAGCGGCTGATCCAGTCGATTCCCGAGTTCACCGAATGCGACAAGGTCACCGGCGAGGACTGCTTCATCGCACGCCTGCACGTACGCTCCATGGAGCAACTGGACGAACTGCTGGACCAGATAAATGGCTCAGCCGAAACCAATACCGCTATCGTCAAGAAGACCTCGGTGGCGCGCAGACTGCCGCCCATGAGCGGAGCATCCTGAACCGCAGGCCCAGGATGAACACTGACAGAAATCTGCCGACAGCCAGGCAGCACTTTATTTACAGGTACTTTGCAGTGTATTTTATCGATAAATATCGAATTTAAACTCAGGCACGCGCCTGAAACGCAAACACGCCCCACCCGTAACAGGAGCTGGCAACATGATCGAAGTCACCGAAGTGCCCATCGCCGAACTGCGCGCCGCGCTCGAATCCGGCCGCACCACCGCCGTCGAACTGGTCCAGGCCTACTTCGCTCGCATCCATGCCTTCGACGGCCCGGACAGCGCCACCCAACTCAACGCCCTGGTAGTGCGCAACCCCGATGCGCTCAAGGAAGCCGCTGCATCCGACGCCCGTCGCGCCAAGGGCGAGACACTCGGCCCGCTGGACGGCATTCCCTACACCGCCAAGGACAGCTACCTGGTCAAGGGCCTGACCGCCGCCTCCGGCAGCCCGGCCTTCAAGGACCTGGTCGCCCAGCGTGACGCCTTCACCGTCGAACGCCTGCGCGCCGCCGGTGCCATCTGCCTGGGCAAGACCAACATGCCGCCCATGGCCAACGGCGGTATGCAGCGCGGCGTCTACGGCCGCGCCGAAAGCCCGTACAACGCGGCCTACCTGACCGCCCCCTTCGCCTCCGGCTCGTCCAACGGTGCCGGCACTGCCACGGCGGCCAGCTTCGCCGCCTTCGGCCTGGCCGAGGAAACCTGGTCCAGCGGCCGCGGCCCGGCCTCGAACAACGGCCTGTGCGCCTATACCCCGTCGCGCGGGGTGATCTCGGTGCGTGGCAACTGGCCGCTGACCCCGACCATGGACGTGGTGGTGCCGTATGCCCGCACCATGGCCGACCTGCTGGAAGTGCTCGACGCGGTGGTGGCCGACGACCCGGACACCCGCGGCGACCTCTGGCGCCTGCAACCCTGGGTGCCGATCCCCAAGGCCTCCGAGGTGCGCCCGGCGTCCTACCCGGCGCTGGCGGCAGGCGCTGAAGCGCTCAAAGGCAAGCGCCTGGGTGTGCCGCGCATGTTCATCAACAAGGACGAGCTGGCTGGCACCAGCGAGAACCCCGGCATTGGTGGCCCGACCGGCCAGCGCATCCAGACCCGCGCCTCGGTAATCTCCCTGTGGGAAGCCGCGCGCCAGGCGCTGGAAGCCGCCGGTGCCGAAGTGGTCGAGGTAGACTTCCCGCTGGTGTCCAACTGCGAGGGCGACCGCCCCGGCGCACCGACCGTCTACAACCGCGGCATCGTCACCCCGGAATTTCTGCATGACGAGCTGTGGGAGCTGTCGGGCTGGGCCTTTGACGACTTCCTGCAGGCCAATGGCGATCCCAAGCTCAACCGCCTGGCCGATGTCGACGGCCCGCAGATCTTCCCCCACGATCCGGGCACCCTGCCCAACCGCGAGGGTGACCTGGCCGCCGGCATGGACGAATACGTCAACATGGCCAAGCGCGGCCTGAAGACCTGGGACCAGATCGAGACCCTGCCGGACGGCCTGCGCGGACTGGAGAAGACCCGCAAGCTCGACCTGGAGGACTGGATGGATGGCCTTGGTCTCGACGCCGTGCTGTTCCCCACCGTGGCCGACGTAGGCCCGGCCGATGCCGATATCAATCCGCAATCGGCCGACATCGCCTGGAGCAACGGTGTCTGGGTGGCCAACGGCAACCTGGCCATCCGTCACCTGGGCGTACCGACCGTCACGGTACCGATGGGCGTGATGGCCGATATCGGCATGCCGATCGGCCTGACTTTCGCTGGCCGCGCGTACGACGACAGCAACCTGCTGCGCCTGGCCTCGGCCTACGAGTCGACTGGCTCCAAGCGCCAGGTACCGCCGCGCACACCGCCGCTGTCGCGCGGCTGACAGGGATAAGCGCGGCCCTGGGCATCAAGGCCGCGCTTGCTGGATGGCGGCTGCCCACCAGAGCAGCCGCGCTGTACCGCCACTGCGCAGCCCCACCAGCTAGACCACGCTGGCCCATTGCCAGGCTCCAGCTGACTGCGCAAAGCCCGTATGATGGCCGGCCGCATCTGCTTGCCGAGTTGCCATGCTGTCCGCCGTCAAACGCTATCAGGCGCTGCTTTCCACCGCCCTGGCACGTTACTTCCCCCGCACCACCGAATACCTGCGCGCCGAACGTGAGGCCTCCGCCAGGCTGCGCCAGCCGCAACCCCGCGCCAAGCGCCCCGCCAGCACCGGCAAGAGCAAGGCCGGCGGGCGCAAGAAGAAGACCAGCGACGGCCCTGCCCCCGCACAACCCGGCACCTATTCCAGTGCCCGCCTGAAGATCGACGAAACCCAGAGCGCCGCCATGCGCGCCCGTGTCGCCGAGGCAGTCTCGGCCGGGCTCATCGGCGCGCCCTCCGACGAGCAGTGGGCGATGATCCTCTGCCCCGCCCCGCTGGCACGCATCTTCGCCGGGGCCGGTTCGGGCAAGTCCACCACCCTGCTGCTGCGCGTGGTGTTCATGCTCTGCCACCTGCGGATTCCCGCCGCCAGCCTCACGGTGATTTCCTTCACCAACGCCTCCTGCGCCGAGCTGCGCGGGCAATTGCTGCGCCTGCTGGCCTTCTGGCAATTCCCCTTCGACGAGGCGCAGGCACGCCAGTGCGTGCGCACCTTCCACTCGGCCATGGCGCAGCAGGCCAAGGCGCTGCTGGGCACACCGAACTGGTTCGAGCAGCTCGGTAGCGGCGCCAGCGAGGAGCCGGACGCACCCAACCTGGGAGGCCGCCTGCCCGCCGCCCAGCAGCGCCTGCTGCGCCAGGCCCATGATGAGCTGTACGCCAGCGATGCCACATTCCGCCAGCAGGTGCACGAACTGCTCGGAGTGGCCATGCCCAAGACCGTTGGCAAGCCGCCGCAGGAAGGCCTGCGCCTGGCCGGCGAGCTGCGCGCGGCCCCGCTGTTTGAAGTGTTCTACCAGCAGGGCTGCTTTGCCGAGAGCCTCGGCCTGCGCCCGGATCAAATCGACGCCGCCACGCTGGACTGCGGGCCGCGCGAGCGCCTGTTCCTGCAGGCACTCGCCCGCTTCTGGACGCGCTTTCAGACGGTATTGCAGGCGCAAGGCGTTACCACCTTCGATGCCGCCTTCCGCCAGCTCGGCGAACGTCTGGCCAGCACGCAGGACCTGCCGGCAGCAGCCATCGAGCCACTGCGCCATCTGCTGATCGACGAGTTCCAGGACATCTCGCCACAGATCGTCCACTGGCTGCAGGCCGTGCATCGCGCCCTGGCCGGTCGCGGCAAGGTCACCCTGATGGCCATTGGCGACGACTGGCAGTCGATCTACGGCTGGCGCGGCAGCTCGCCGGAGCTGTTCCTCGACTTCGACCGCCATTTTCCCAGCCGCGGCAAGGCCAAGAGCCAGGTGCTGATGCTGACGGCCAACTTCCGCAGCATCGCGCCGATCCTGCGCGATGCAGAGGCGCTGCTGGAAGGCGTTGCCTGCAAGCAAACCAAGCGCAGCCAGGCGAGCAAGGCCGCGCAACCGGGCGACCACGGCGTGCGCCGCATCGAGGGCTTCGACCTCAAGCGCCAACTGCCCGAGCTATTGCAGGAGATCGCCACGCAGTGCGCGCATGTCGCCCAGCGTGGCAGCCGCGAGCGCCACCCGGTACTGCTGCTGGGCCGGCGCAACGATGCGTTGAAACGGGTGCAGGCCCAGCTGGACCCGAGTCTGCCGGTGCGCGCCTACAGCATCCACCGGGCCAAGGGCCTGCAGGGCGAGGTGGCGATCATCCTCGACGACGGCGGCAGCCCGGAGTCGCATCCGCTGCGCAACGCGCTGTACGCCCATTGCGCCCTGTTCCGCAACAGCTATGACCAGGCCATGCGCGACGAGAGCCTGCGCCTGGCCTATGTGGCCGTCACCCGTGGCGTCAGCCGGGTGATCTGGTACAGCGGCAAACGCTAAAGGTGCAGGCATGAAAAAGGCCGCCCGAGCGCGGCCTTTTCAGTACCGACACCTCCCTTACTCGGCCAGGCGCCAGCTGGTGCCGCCCTTGCCGTCTTCCAGCACCACGCCCATGGCGGTGAGCAGGTCGCGGATACGGTCGGACTCTGCCCAGTTCTTGTCGGCACGCGCCTGCAGGCGCGCGGCGATCAGGGCTTCGACTTCGGCGGCATCGACCTTGCCGGCAGCGCCGGCCTGGAGGAAAGCATCCGGCTCCAGCTGCAGCACACCAAGCGCGCCAGCCAGTTGCTTGAGCTGGGCGGCCAGGCCGGCGGCGGCCTGTTCGTCAGACTCACGCAGGCGGTTGACCTCGCGGATCATCTCGAACAGCACGGCGCAGGCTTCCGGCGAGTTGAAGTCGTCGTCCATCGCTGCGCCGAAGCGCTCGACGAAGGCTTCTCCACCAGCCGGTGCCACTTGCGGCAGACCTTTCAGGCCGTTGTAGAAGCGTTCCAGGGCGCCCTTGGCTTCCTTGAGGCTGTCTTCGGAGTAGTTGATCGGGCTGCGGTAGTGGCTGGACACCAGCAGGTAGCGCACCACCTCGGGGTGGTACTTCTCCAGCACCTCGCGGATGGTGAAGAAGTTACCCAGGCTCTTGGACATCTTCTCGCCGTCCACGCGCACCGCGCCGGCGTGCATCCAGCTGGCTGCATAGAGCTTGCCGGTGGCCGCCTCGCTCTGCGCGATCTCGTTCTCATGGTGCGGGAACACCAGGTCCGGGCCGCCGCCGTGGATGTCGAAGGTCTCGCCCAGGCAGCAGGTGGACATCACCGAGCACTCAATGTGCCAGCCCGGCCGGCCCTTGCCCCAGGGCGAATCCCAGCTCGGCTCGCCCGGCTTGGCGCCTTTCCACAGCACGAAGTCCAGCGGGTCTTCCTTGATTTCGTCGACCTCGATACGCGCGCCGATCTTCAGCTCGTCGATCTTGCGGCGGGACAATTTGCCGTAGCCTTCGAACTTGGTGACGCGGTAGTACACGTCGCCATTGCCCGGGGCATAGGCATAACCCTTGTCGATCAGGGTCTGGATCATCTCGTGCATGCCGGCGATATGGCCGGTAGCACGCGGCTCGATGTCCGGGCGAAGCACGTTGAGACGGCCTTCGTCCTCGTGCATCGCGGCGATCATGCGCTCGACCAGCGCCTCGAATGGCTCACCGTTCTCGGCCGCACGCTTGATGATCTTGTCGTCGATGTCGGTGATATTGCGCACGTAGGTCACGTCATAGCCGCGCTGACGCAGCCAGCGGGTGACCACGTCGAAGGCGACCATCACGCGGGCGTGGCCGATATGGCAGAAGTCGTACACGGTCATGCCGCACACGTACATGCGCACGCTGTTGCCTTCCAGCGGCTGGAAGGCGTCCTTGGTCTTGCTCAGGGTGTTGTAAATGCTCAGTGCCATTTACTGCCCCCAGGAGTCGCGCAGGGTGACGGTACGGTTGAACACCGGCTTGCCCGGCTGAGTGTCTTTCAGGTCGGCGACGAAGTAGCCCTCGCGCTCGAACTGGAAGCGCTCTTCAGCAGCGGCGTTGGCCAGCGACGGCTCGGCACGGCAACCTTGCAGAACCACCAGCGAATCCGGGTTGATGTTGTCGAGGAAGCTGCCGCCCTCTTCGCTCTTCTCCGGGTTGGCGGAGCGGAACAGGCGGTCGTACAGGCGTACCTCGCACTCGACGCTCTCGGCGGCCGGCACCCAGTGGATCACGCCCTTGACCTTGCGGCCCTCGGGGTTCTTGCCCAGGGTGTTCTCGTCATAGGAGCAGCGCAGCTCGACGATATTGCCGGCGGCGTCCTTGATCGCCTCGTCGGCGCGGATCACGTAGCTGCCACGCAGGCGTACTTCGCCGCCCGGGATCAGGCGCTTGAAGCCGTCCGGCGGGGTTTCCTCGAAGTCGCTGGCGTCGATGAAGATCTCGCGGCTGAACGGCAGCACGCGCACGCCCATGTCCTGCTTGGGATGGCGCGGCAGCTCGAGGTTCTCGACCTTCCCTTCCGGGTAGTTGGTGATCACCACCTTGAGCGGCTTGAGCACGCACATGGCGCGCGCAGCGTTGGCGTCGAGGTCCTCGCGGATGGCGAATTCCAGCATGCCGATATCGACCACGCCGCCGGCACGGTTGACGCCGATCATGTCGCAGAAGGTGCGGATCGAGGCCGGGGTGTAGCCACGGCGACGGTAGCCGGAGAGGGTCGACATGCGCGGGTCGTCCCAGCCGGCGACGTGCTGCTCATCCACCAGTTGCTTGAGCTTGCGCTTGCTGGTGATGGTGTAGTTCAGGTTGAGGCGGGCAAATTCGTACTGGCGCGGCTGCGCCGGCACCGACAGATTGGCCAGGAACCACTCGTACAAAGGGCGGTGATCCTCGAACTCCAGGGTGCAGATGGAGTGGGTAATGCCCTCGATGGCGTCCGACTGACCGTGGGTGAAGTCGTAGCTGGGGTAGATGCACCACTTGTCGCCAGTCTGATGGTGATGGGCGTGGCGAATGCGGTAGAGGATCGGGTCGCGCAGGTTGATGTTCGGCGAGGCCATGTCGATCTTGGCGCGCAGCGAACGAGCACCGTCGGGGAACTCGCCGGCCTTCATGCGGGCGAACAGGTCGAGGTTCTCCTCAACGCTGCGCTCGCGGAACGGGCTGTGCTTGCCCGGTTCGGTCAGGCTGCCGCGATAGGCGCGCATTTCCTCGCCATTGAGGTCGCAGACGAAGGCCTTGCCGGCCTCGATCAGCTCGATGGCCCAGGCGTGCAGCTGGTCGAAGTAGTCGGAGGCGTAGTGTTCCTCGCCAGCCCACTTGAAGCCCAGCCACTCGACATCGGCCTTGATGGCGTCGATGTATTCCTGGTCTTCCTTGGCCGGGTTGGTGTCGTCGAAACGCAGGTTGCACTCGCCGCCGAATTCCTGGGCCAGGCCGAAGTTCAGGCAGATGCTCTTGGCGTGCCCGATGTGCAGGTAGCCGTTGGGCTCCGGCGGGAAGCGAGTGATGACTTTGGCGTGCTTGCCGCTGTCCAGGTCGGCCTGTACGACGGGACGCAGGAAGTTGGCGGCTTTTTCGACGGTGGGCTTGCTCATGGTGTCCTTAGCTTCGAGGTGCGCGGCTCGCGGCCCGTGGCGGTTTCGCCCCAGGGTAGGCCGGTCAAGACAAAGCCCGTATGATACCCAACCCGTCAACCCCCTGACAGCCGCAAAGCGACCGGGAGTGGCCTTTTGGCGCGAACACGCCGCCGCCCTGCCCGCTTTGCCCGAATTCGAGAGAATTTTCCATGATCAAGCTGCATACCAACCACGGCGTCATCACCCTGGAACTGTTCGAAGACAAGGCCCCGGAAACCACGGCCAACTTCAAGGAATACGTGCAGAGCGGCCACTACGACGGCACCGTGTTCCACCGCGTGATCAGCAACTTCATGATCCAGGGTGGCGGTTTCGAGCCGGGCATGAAGCAGAAATCCACCCGCGCCCCGATCAAGAACGAAGCCAACAACGGTGTTTCCAACAAGGTCGGCACCGTCGCCATGGCCCGTACCATGGACCCGCACTCGGCCTCCGCGCAGTTCTTCATCAACGTCGCCGACAACGGCTTCCTCGACCACACCGCGCCGACCATGCAGGGCTGGGGCTATGCCGTGTTCGGCCAGGTGACCGAGGGCATGGACGTGGTCGAGAAGATCAAGGGCGTGGCCACCACCATGAAGTCTGGTCACCAGGACGTGCCGGTGGATGACGTGATCATCGAGAAAGCCGAAATCGTCGAGTAATTCGATGATTCTGCTGATCTCCGATCTGCACCTGGAAGAGAAACGCCCGGACATCACCCGGGCGTTTCTGCATTTCCTGCAGACCCGCGCCCGTGAGGCCGAAGCCCTGTACATCCTTGGCGACTTCTTCGAGGTGTGGATCGGCGACGACGGCATGTCGCCCTTCCAGCAGGAAATCGCCCGTGCCCTGCGCGAGCTGAGCGACAGCGGCACGCGTATCTTCCTGATGCACGGCAATCGCGACTTCCTGATCGGCCGCGCCTTCTGCCGCGCGGCCGGCTGCACCCTGCTCAGTGATCCAAGCGTCGTCCAACTGGGCGGCGAGTCTGTACTGCTGATGCACGGCGACAGCCTCTGTACGCTCGACAAGGGCTACATGAAGCTGCGCCGCTGGCTGCGCAATCCGCTGAGCCTGTTCATCCTGCGCAACCTGCCACTGGCTACCCGACACAAGCTGGCGCGCAAGCTGCGCAACGAGAGCCGCGCGCAGACTCGCATGAAGGCCAGCGAGATCGTCGACGTGACCCACGAGGAAGTGCCACGGATCATGGCCGAGTTCGGCGTACACACCCTGATCCACGGCCATACCCATCGCCCGGCCACCCATGAACTGCAGGTGGACGGCGAAGCGGCGCGGCGCATCGTCCTCGGCGACTGGGACAAGCAGGGCTGGGCGCTGCAGGTGGATGCCAGCGGTTTCCACCAGGCCCCCTTCGAACTGGACTGAGACCCCTCCCTGCCTCGCTCATGCCACTGAACGAGGCAGCCCTCCCCCAACCTATGCGTGCGCCTATGCGCCCCGGCCCACTAGACGCCGTCGACCATCTCCAGCCAGGGCTGGATATCCACTTCGTCTATCTGTTCCGGGTGGAGGAATTTCTCGCCGTAATCGCGGTACACCCCGCTCGTCAGGAACAGGCGAAACAACTGCGGGTCGATGTGACTGTCGCGGGCCATGAAGGCGAGGATCTTGACCGACTCGGACAGGCTCTTGGGCGCCTTGTACGGGCGGTCGGCGGCGGTCAGCGCCTCGAAGATGTCGGCGATGGCCATGACCCGTTCGGCAATGCTCATGTCGTCCTTGCTCAGGCGACGTGGATAACCAGTGCCATCCATCTTCTCGTGATGGTTGCCGGCAATGGTCGGCACCCGCTTGAGCTGGCGTGGCAGCGGCAAAGTGCTGAGCATGATGATGGTCTGCACGATGTGCTCGTTGATCTTGAAGCGCTCCTCCTCATTGAGGGTGCCGCGGCGAATACCCAGGTTGTACAGCTCGCCATAGTTGTAGGCATTGGCCGGCAGGCGCATGTCGAAGCCCCAGATATTGCGTGGGTCGTCCTTGGCCACGGGCGGCTTGCGCTCGCCCCAGGGCACCAGGTGCTCCGGACGATCGGCCAGCAGAAACTCTTCTGCCGGCAACGGCACCCTGGGCACCTCGGCGAAGCGCTCGCTCTCGTCGTAAGAAAGGCCCAGGCGATTGTCGAAATGTCGTAGCCAACGGCGCTGGCCGATCTGCTGCAGGCGCTCGACATCCGCGTCAGCCATGAACTCGCCGCCGATATTGGCCTTGGCGACGAAAGCGAACTCGTCCTGCAGTTCGGCCTGGCAGCGCTCCAGAGTCAGTTGCAGGGACTCCTGGTCACCGCCGCTGGCGATACCCTGCCAGTAATCGATCATGGCATCGCGCCAGAGCACCTCGAAGCGCATGCGCACTTCGTGAATGCGGTTGTACAGGGTCTCCAGCTTGGTCGCCTTGTCCACCACATATTCGGGGCTGGTGACCTTGCCGCAGTCGTGCAGCCAGGCGGCGATGCGGAACTCGTATAGCTCGGCGGGGCTCATGGCAAAGTCGGCATAGGGCCCGCTGTTGGCGCGCACGGCCTTGTCCAGCAGCATTTGCGCCAGCTGCGGCACCCGTTCGCAGTGCCCCCCGGTGTAGGGGCTCTTGGCGTCGATGGCGTCGGCCAGCAGCTTGATGATGGCGTCCAGCAGGCGTTGCTGGGCCTCGATCAGCTGGCGGGTCTCGATGGCCACGGCCGCGGCGCCGGACAGCTCTTCGACGAAGCGGCGGAACGGCTGGCGCACATCGTCCTGCTCATGTTCGCTTTCCAGTTGCAGTACCAGGATGCCGAGCAGTTCGTGGCTGCGATCGTTCAGCGCCACGGCCATGCAATGGCCGCGCATCTCCAGCACCCGCGCGACGGCGGCGGCCAGGCCTTCGTGACTGTTGGCAGCCAGCTTAAGCTCCGCCGGATAACCCAACCCACGGCACTCGGCGGCCAGGCGCAACAGACCGCTGTCATCGTCATGCAGGTAGACGGCGCCGCCGGACACTCCGGTGGCCTCCACCAACTGCTGCAGCACGCCGCCAAGCATGCTGTCCAGTTGCGTCTCGCGGCTCAGGGTCAGGGTGATCGACTGGAAATTGCGGATGGTGCCGGACATACGCGACAACACATGGCTCAGCTCGCCCACCTCGGTGACCCGCGAGCGCACCCCTACTTCGCGGCCGAAGTCGAAGTTGGCCAGGGCCTGCACCTGATCGGCCAGCATCCGCAGCGGCTGACCGATGCGCTGCCCCAGCGCCCAACCGATCAGCAACAACAAGACGATCAACCCCGCAGCCCAGAGGGTCTGCTCGAAAAGAACCTTGCGCGCTCCGGCCAACAGCTCCGCAGCCGGAATGGCGATCAACACCTGCATATCCTGCTGGCCGAAGCTCGACAGCGGTATGCGCATGCCATACCAGGCCTGCCCATCCACCTGAAAAAGACCCGGCGTGGAGCCCAGCCTGTCCTCGGAAAAAACATGAAGGAGGCTGGGCACACCCAGCTCCCCAATCCTTGACAGGCGCAGCCCTTCCCCCTCGGCAATCATCACTCGCTGCAAATCCGGGTAGGCCACCACGGTACCCTTGCCGTCCACCACGGCAATTTCGGTGCCGGGAGTCATGCGCATATCCTGCGTCTCGCTGGCCAGGTCATCCACCGCCGTATCGAGGCCCAGCACCACGGCACCGTCAATGCTGCGCTGAGCCAGCGTCAGGCCGATCTGTCGGGTGGTGAAGAACACATAGGGGGTAGTCAGCACCGTGGTGGAGCGCTGTATCGCATCGGTAAACCAGGGCCGGGTACGTGGGTCGAAGCGGTAGTCCGCCTTGATCTCGGACTTGAGCAGCCCGAGTTCACGGTCATAGAAACGCCACTCGCCTAGATAACTGCCCGCATCAGCCAGGGTGATGCTCTGCACCAGGTAGGCAGTGCCCTTCGGCGCCGCGAATTTCTCACGCAACTTGGCATCGCGCATGCGCCGCACCAGCAGGAACTCGCCATTCGGATAGCCGACATAGGCGGCACTGAGCATCTTGTTGGAGGCCAGGCTTTCCACCAGCAGCGGCAGACGTTCCAGGCGCTGCGGCAGGTTGTCTGCCCGCGAGACGGGATCGTAGGCCAGCAGGCGGATCGAGCTCTGCGCCGGGTCGATCAGCCGCCTGGCACGTTCATTGATTGCCTGGCTGAGCTGTTTCGCCGAGTCGCCCGCCGCCGCTACCAGCGCCTGCTGAATGCCGCGATAGCCCTGCCAGGCCAGCGCACCACCGAGCGTCAGGGTGCTGACCATGATCGCCAGCGCAATCAGCACCTGCAGGGGAATTCCACGCGAGGACGCCGTCATTGTGTGCCACCCCTCTTGCTCACTTCATAGCGATAACCACTACGCAGAAATTCCTCCACCAGATGCGCCGGCATGTGCGTGTGCACCAGAGCAGCCAGACTGCCATCCAGACGCATGGTCTCCAGCAGACGCAACCACTCGGACGCCTGCGGCGCGGTAAACGTACGCCGCGACAACAGCAAACCAACGGCCAGAGAAGGCCCTGGGTTGAGATCGAGCACCCGATAGTCGAGCCGCTCGTCTGCCGGCAGCATTAGATTCAGATTGATGTCATGGGCAATCAGCGCACTGACTTCGCCGCTGCGTAGCGCAGCGAAGCGCGCACTATCGTTAGGGTATTCACGTACTCGCCCCTGGCTGTAGAGCATACGCACCGTGCCTTCGAAATAAGGGCCGTTCCAGTAGCCGCGCACCGTGCCGAATTGCGCTCCCGGAATTTTCTGGAAATCGCTGAAGCTGACAATCTGCGGCGCCAGCGCTGCCGGCACGATCAGCTTGTTGCGGTAGAACAGCGTGGGGATAAAGAAAGCCTGCTGGCGCCGCTGCTCGTTGGGTACGCCATTGGTGACCATGTCCAGGCTGCCATCGGCCAGCCCATCCCAGGTGACGGCACGAGGCATCAGACGGGGCTCGAAGACGCAACCGGTACGCCGCTGCAGCTCGGCGATCATGTCCGGATCCAAGCCTTTGCCGTCGCGATAGACGATGACGTTGGCCAGCAGCGCCAGACGAATCGGCTTCAAACAGCCATAGCGCTGCGCCGCCTCGTCCGCCTGCGCCGAGCCGATTATCCCGGCGAGCAGCAGGCCTAGGGAATATTGTCGATAGCGATGCGTTGACCAGCCCATTCCTTGCGCTCCAACCCGGTGAGAGCCTGTCAAGCAGGCGGCATTGCGAATCAGTGTAATAGTCTCTGGGCAATCTGCTGGCGGTCGCTGTGCAGTGCTGCAAGACTTCCCCCATATACCGTCGGTCAAGAGCACGCATGCCCATGCCATTTCGCGCCCTGTCGCTTCTCTTCCTGCTGCTGGCCGGCTGTGCCGGCACGACACCACTGACGCTGATGAACACCCCGGTGATCTACCAACAGGCGGCGGTGGACCCCTTCGCCCACCTGCCCGAGGCCGAGCGAGTGCCACCGGTGGCGGTTTTCTATGCCAGCAATCGCGGCCGCAGTGGCGCCGCCTTCGGTAACGCCATCAGCAACGAGCTGCATCTTGGCCGCGCCAGCGTGCAACTGGGCGTGCCCGATGACGACTGGCCTGACCTGTATCAGGCTTCGATCAGCGAAATACGTGAGCGCGAGTTGCCCCTGGCGCTCACGCGCGTGGAAAACCTCAGCCAGCTGGACCTCGCCACACCGCTACCGACACAGCTGAACGCGGCGCAACAGGCCTATGTCGACGCCATCAACTTCGAACTGGCCAAGGCGCGCGACAAGGAAATCATCATCTACGTGCACGGTGCCAAGGTGGACTTCGCCAACGCCTGCGAGCTGATGGGCGAAATCGTCCACTTCGCCGGCCGCGACTTCGTTGGCGTGGCCTTCTCCTGGCCATCGCACCAGAACATCCTCAGCTACCTGACGGGCACCGATGTGCGGCGCGCACGCGATTCCCAGGCCGCACTGGCCAGCCTGATCGAGCTGCTGGCACGGCATACCAACGCCGAACGCATCAATCTGATCGCCTACAGCGCCGGTGCCCGCGTCGCCTCGCTGGCCCTGCCGACACTGCAGAACCGCCATCCACGCCTCAATGCCAGGCAACTCAAGGAGCACTACCGAGTCGGCGCGGTGGTATTCGCCGCCGGCGACGTCCCCGAAGAACTGTTCGAGCAACGCCTATCCGCCATCAGCCGGCTCGCCGAACAGGTGCTGATCACCCTCTCCGACCGCGACGATGCCCTGGAGTACGCCCGCCGCCTGATGGCCGGCGGGGCGCGCATCGGCAGCAGCCGAGCCGAGGAAAGCCTGCACCACTTCACCCACGACTGGCACCTGGACAACGTCACGCTGCTCGACGTCTCCAGCCACCAGGCCGAACGCGGCTTCGACATCGCCGGCCATCACTACTGGTACCGCCACGCCTGGGCCAGCAGCGACGTGATCCTGCTGATGCGCACCAACCTGCCGCCCTGGCAGCGCGGCCTGACCGTCAGCGACAGCGCCGAGCTCTGGTACATGGATCGCAACTACCCGGACAACGTGCGCAACGCCGTCCGCCGCGCCCTCAAGGGGCAGTGGTAACAGCGCCGACTTGCGCACATGGCGGCCATGTGCCACTTGACGCCCCACTAGGCGCTGAGCAGCATGCACGACCTTTCCCGCAGTCAAGGACGAAGCATGCAACTCCCCGCCGACACTCCCAGCAAACTCTCCCTGTTCAAGTACATCGGCCTGCCCGTACTGGTGGCCGCCATCGGCTTCGCCACCTTCAACGGCGTGTTCTTCTATAACGAAGCGGGTTTCGCCACTCATGTGCGGACCATCTTCGGCGAAGAGAAAGTGGTCGACGACGTCGGCTACGCCACCAAGTGGTTCGGCCGCGCCACGCCGTGGAAGAAAGCTCTCAGCGTGCAATCGGTGCTGACCGAGGCGCTGGCCATCGACGACAGCAGCGACAACGACTCGCTCGGTGCCACCATCGAGGCTTTCCCCATCGTCTTTCTCGGCAACGTCGACGCCAAGGTCGAGTCCTCGGCGCGCTTTCGCCTGCCCGCTGGCGAGCAGTTCCTGAAGATCGCGCAGGAGTACCGCAACCCGGAAAACTTCATCAAGACCGCCCTGGTGCCCGCCATCAAGGAAACCCTGCAGGCCACCGCCTCGCTGATGAGTGCCGACGACTTCTACGCCGGTGCGCGCAGCGAATTCGCCGCCGAGTTCGAGAACCAGCTCAACGACGGCCTGTACCTGATCAAGCGCAAGGAAATCCGTGGCCCTCGCGGTCACCAGCCAAGCCAGACCGCGATCCTCCAGGCCGGCACCGAGCAAGGCACTTTCGGCGACAACAACGTCAGCCAGTTCGTTACCGAGAAGGTAGTCGACAGCAAGGGCATCCCGGTGCGCAAGCAGCAGCAGTTTCGCAAGTACGGCGTGGAGGTGGTCGAGGCGCGCATCACCAACGTCGATCCCAATCCGCAGTACAAGCAGCGCATGGTCAAGGTCCAGCAGGCCCTGGCCGAGCTGGCCGTGGCCCGGCAAAACCGCCTGAAAGAAGAGGAAGAGAAGCTGCTGGTTACCGCCCGCGGTGAGAAGGAAGTGGAAGCCCGCCGCCAGGAAACCCTGCGCGACCAGATCGAGCGCACCACCCAGGCCGAGACCGAGAAGCAGCTGGCGATCATCAACGCCGAACGCGAGAAAGGCCGCGCCGAGATCGAGAAGCAGACCGCCGAACTGCTGCGTGACAAGGCGGCGATCACCGCCGACGCCACCAAGATCACCGCCGACGCCGAAGCCTATGCACGCAAGGCCGTGATCGAGGCGGACGGTGCCCTGCAGCCCAAGCTGGATGCCCTGGTCGCCATCAACAAGGTCTGGGCCGAAGCCGCCGCCCGAGCGCCTGTACCCGGCGTGATGATGGGAGCCTCCGGCAACGGCGCCAGCGCCAGCCGCCAGGACGAGATCGGCCAGCTGATGGGCATCCTCGCCACCAAGGCCGCCCGCGACCTGTCGCTGGACCTGAAAGTCCAGCAGTAACCGGCTAGGCGGGCACGACCTTTCACCGTCGCCCCCTGCTGCATCCCAAACGCCCCGCTAGAGCGGGGCGTTTTCTTTTGCGCACGCCAGTGCAAAAGCGGCACGTCGGTGCAATAGCTGAGCGGGCTACGGCGCGACACTCGATGCTCCTTTCATCCGTTCAGGAGCCTCATCATGGCCACCGCTTCCGCTGTTCCCGGCAAAACCCTGCTCAGCCCACTCGATCACACCCTGATCATGATCGATCACCAGTCGCAGATGGCTTTCGCCACCAAGTCCATCGACGCAGTCGCTCTGCGCAACAACGCCGCTCTGGTGGCCAAGGCCGCCAAGGAATTCGGTGTCTCCACCATCCTCACCACCGTTGCCGAGAAGAGCTTCTCCGGACCGATCTTCGACGAAATCAAGTCGGTGTTCCCCGAGCACAACGTGATCGACCGCACCAGCATGAACACCTGGGAAGATCCGCGTATCGCCGTAGAGGTAAACAAGTTCGGCAAGAACAAGATCGTGCTGGCCGGCCTGTGGACCTCGGTGTGCATCGTCGGCCCGGCGCTGTCGGCGCTGGACCAGGGCTTCGAGGTCTATGTCATCGCCGACGCCTGTGGCGACGTCTCGGACGAGGCTCACGAGATGGCCATGCAGCGCATGATCCAGCTCGGCGCGCGCCCCATGACCTCGCTGCAGTACCTGCTCGAACTGCAACGCGACTGGGCCCGTGGCGAAACCTATGACCAGACCGTGAAGACCGCCATCGCCAACGGCGGTGCCTACGGCCTCGGCCTGATCTACGCCAAGACCATGTTCAACGCCTCCGAAGGCCACTGATCGCTCCGCGCCGGGCTTAACCGCTCGGCGCCGCCCTGGAGATTCGCCATGTCCATCGAAAAAGTGCTCTACCGCGCCTATGCCGAGGCCTATGGCGGCCGTGACGGCCGCGCTGTGTCCTCCGACGGCGTACTCGACGTCGCCCTGACCACGCCCAAGGAGCTGGGCGGTGCAGGAGGCGAAGGCACCAACCCCGAACAGCTGTTCGCTGCTGGTTACTCGGCCTGCTTCCTCGGCGCCCTGAAGTTCGTCGGCATGCGCGACAAGCTCAGCGTGCCGGCCGACGCCTCCATCGAGGGCGTGGTTGGTATCGGCGTGGTGCCCACCGGCTTCGCCATCGAGGTGGAGCTGCGCATCAGCCTGCCGGGGCTGGCTCGCGAGGCAGCAGAAGAGCTGATCCAGCGCGCGCACATCGTTTGCCCCTACTCCAATGCCACGCGCAACAACATCGATATCACCCTGACGCTGGTCGACTGAAGGATTAAGAAGATGCCTCGTTTCGCCTTGCTAAGCACCCTGTTCGCCCTGGCTACCGGCCAGGCTCTCGCCGCCGGCAGCCCCGGCGTCGAACACAATACCCAGGCCTTCCTCGAAGCTCTGGCCGCCGGCGGCGGCAAGCCGCTGGAAACCCTCAGCCCACAAGACGCCCGTGCAGTACTGGTCGGCGCCCAGGCCTCGGTCAAGGTCGACCTGGCCGGCACTCAGGTCGAGGAAAAGACCATCCAGGCCGACGGCAAGCCGCTCAAGTTGACCATCGTCCGCCCGGAAGGCGTACAAGGCACCCCGCCGGTGTTCATGTTCTTCCACGGTGGTGGCTGGGTACTCGGCGACTATCCGACCCACGCCCGTCTGATCCACGACCTGGTGGTGAACTCCGGCGCCGTGGCCGTCTACGTGGACTACACGCCGTCGCCGGAGGCCAAGTATCCGACCGCCATCAACCAGGCCTACGCCGCGACCCAATGGGTGTCCGAGCATGGCAAGGATCTGAATGTGGACGCCTCGCGCCTGGCCGTGGCCGGCAACAGCGTCGGCGGCAACATGGCTGCCGTGGTTGCCTTGAAGGCAAAAGAAGCCGGCACGCCGAAGCTGCGCTTCCAGCTGCTGCTGTGGCCTGTGACCGACGCCAGTTTCGAGACTGCATCCTACAGCCAGTACGCCGAGGGCCACTTCCTCACCCGCAACATGATGAAGTGGTTCTGGGACAGCTACACCACCGACCCGAAACAGCGTGCCGACATTCATGCCTCGCCGCTGCGCGCCTCCGCCGAACAGCTCAAGGGCCTACCGCCGGCGCTGATCCAGACCGCCGAGTTCGACGTGCTGCGTGACGAAGGCGAAGCCTATGCACGCAAGCTGGACGCCGCCGGCGTGACGGTCAGCGCGGTGCGCTACAACGGCATGATCCATGACTACGGTCTGCTCAATCCGCTCGCTCATGTACCGGCCGTGCACACCGCCATGCGCCAGGCAGGCCTCGAGCTGAAACAGCACCTGCAATAAGGACGGGACGATGGACGCGGAAAACACCGATGAAGTGGTCACCCTGCTGATTCGTCACCGCGTCCGACGCGGTCAGGACGAACCCTACGAACGCTGGTTACGACGTATCGTTCAGGCGGCCCAGGGCTACCCTGGGCATCTGGGCGTCGACGTGATGCGCAGCGAGCAGGAAGGCCTGGCGTTGTTCACCAGCGTACTGCGCTTCTCAGGCGCGACTCGGCTGCAGGACTGGCTGGGCTCGACCGAGCGCCGATCCCTGATCGAGGAAGTCACCCCTCTGCTGGCGGATGTCGAGGACCTGGCGCTGCACCCGGACCGTGAGTTCTGGTTCAACCCGGGCACCATCACCAGTCCGCCGCCGCGCTGGAAGCAGGCTTGCATCACCTACCTGGTAATTCTGCCCTTGAGCCTGCTGATTCCCCTGCTATGGCAGCCGATTTTTGCCGCAGTGCCCTGGCTGGGCGGCTACCTGGCGAGCAACGTCTTGATCACGCTGAGTATCGTGCTGCTGGTGGTCTATCTGCTCATGCCCAGGGTCACCGCTTGGTTTTCCGACTGGCTGAATGCCCGCTAGGGCCTGGAGAACGACATGACGCAGGACAACCCCGACCAGAGCCGCCGCAAGTTCCTGGCCACCAGTTCGATGTTCGGCACCGCAGGCATGCTGTGGGCCGCCCTTCCCTTTGCCGGCAGCGCCGGTTCCTCTTTCGCCAGCACAACGGGAAATACCATGAATGCTGATCTGATTCTGCACAACGGTCGCCTGCACACGGTAGACCGCGAGAAACCCACCGCCACCGCCGTCGCCATCAAGGACGGCCGCTTCCTGGCCGTCGGCAGCGACGCCGAGGTCATGGCCTTGCGTGGCAGCGCCACCCAGGTCATCGACCTGCAACGACGCACAGTAGTGCCGGGACTCAACGACTCGCACCTGCACCTGATCCGCGGCGGCCTCAACTACAACCTGGAGCTGCGCTGGGAAGGCGTGCCGTCTCTGGCCGACGCCCTGCGCATGCTCAAGGAGCAGGCCGATCGCACGCCGACACCGCAGTGGGTCCGCGTGGTCGGTGGCTGGAACGAGTTCCAGTTTGCCGAGAAGCGCATGCCGACGCTGGAGGAGCTGAACAAAGCGGCACCAGACACCCCTGTGTTCATCCTCCACCTGTATGACCGTGCCCTGCTCAACCGCGCGGCTCTGCGTGTGGTTGGCTATACCAAGGACACCCCCAACCCACCCGGCGGCGAGATCGTTCGCGACGCCAATGGCGAGCCTACTGGCATGCTGGTCGCGCGCCCCAATGCGATGATCCTCTACTCGACCCTGAGCAAGGGCCCGAAGCTGCCTCTGGAGTATCAGGTCAACTCGACCCGTCAGTTCATGCGCGAGCTCAATCGCCTGGGCGTGACCAGTGCCATCGATGCGGGCGGCGGCTTCCAGAACTATCCGGACGACTACGAGGTGATCGAGCAACTGGCCAAGGACGACCAGCTGACCATCCGCATCGCCTACAACCTGTTCACCCAAAAGCCCAAGGAAGAACTGGACGACTTCAAGCGCTGGACCGGCTCGGTGCAGTACGGCCAGGGTAGCGACTTCTTCCGCCACAACGGCGCTGGCGAGATGCTGGTGTTTTCCGCGGCCGACTTCGAGGATTTCCTCGAACCGCGCCCGGACCTGGCGCCGACCATGGAAAGCGACCTGGAGCCGGTGGTACGCCATCTGGTCGAGCAGCGCTGGCCATTCCGCCTGCACGCCACCTACGACGAATCCATCTCGCGCATGCTCGACGTGTTCGAGAAGGTCAACCGCGATATCCCGTTCAACGGCCTGCCATGGTTCTTCGACCATGCCGAGACCATCTCGCCGAAGAACATCGAGCGCGTGCGTGCCCTGGGCGGCGGCATCGCCATCCAGGACCGCATGGCCTTCCAGGGCGAGTATTTCGTGGATCACTACGGCAAGCAGGCAGCCGAGAAGACCCCGCCGATCCAGCGCATGCTGGCCGAAGGCGTACCGGTAGGCGCCGGTACCGACGCCACCCGTGTATCCAGCTACAACCCCTGGACCTCGCTGTACTGGCTGGTCAGTGGCAAGACCGTTGGTGGTCTGGAGCTCTACCCGCAGGGCCTGCCACGCGAGACCGCACTGCAGCTGTTCACCCACGGCAGTGCCTGGTTCTCCAGCGAGCAAGGCAAAAAGGGCCAGATCAAGGTCGGCCAGTTGGCGGACCTGATCGCCCTGTCGGCGGATTTCTTCAGCGTCGAGGAAGAAGCCATCAAGTGGATCGAGTCGGTACTCACCGTGGTCGGCGGTAAGGTGGTCTACGGTGCCGGCGAGTTCGACAAGCTGGCACCGCCACCTACTCCGGTGCTGCCAGACTGGTCACCGGTGGCCAAGGTACCCGGGCACTGGCGGCCCAACTCGCCCCTGGTGGCGCAAGTGCACCAATGCGTCGGCGCCTGTGCCGTACATGCTCACAGCCATGAGCGGGCGCGCCAGTCCTCGGTGCCGATCAGCGATTTCCAGGGTTTCTGGGGGGCCTTCGGCTGCTCCTGCTTCGCCTTCTAGCCTGATCACCTTCGCACCGGCCATCCCGGTGCGAAGGCTCTAGCACGTGGCATGCGCTAGCGATGAGAGTCCGCTATCCTGACTCTTTCGATAGCCAAACCCGATGCAGCAACGAACATGAAGAGCGTAGCGATCCTTCTTTTCCCCGATGTGCTGATGCTGGACGTGGCCGGGCCACTGGAAGTCTTTTCGGTCGCCAACCGCTACCTGCCCCCTGACGAGCACTATCAAATAGTCACCATCAGCACTACCGACAAGACGGTCCGTGCCTCCAACGGCCTGAGTCTGGTCGCCGACCGACTGCTCGCCGAGGCCCCCGAGGCCTTCGACCTATTGCTAATCCCCGGCGGGCCAAGTGCCTACAACAAGAGACACAACGATCTGCTGCCCTGGCTGTTGCGTGCAGCACAGGCTTCTCGCCGCCATGCATCGATCTGCACCGGGGCCTTCATCCTTGGCGAGGCCGGACTGCTCGACGGGCGCCAGGTCACCACCCACTGGAACTATATCGAGCGCCTGAGCCAGCGCTTCCCCAACACCCGGGTCGTCGGCGACCAGATCTACATCAAAGACGGTGCGCTACTAACCTCTGGCGGTGTCACCGCCGGTATCGACATGGCCCTGGCGATCCTCGCCGAGGACCATGGCAAGCAGGTTGCCATCGACGTCGCCAAGGTGCTGCTGGTAGCTATGAAGCGCCAGGGCGGCCAGGCCCAGTTCAGCCCGCTGCTGGCCGAAGTTGCCAAGGAGGACTCGCCGGTAGCACGCGCCCAGCAGCATGTGCTGGACAACCTGGAGCAGGAACTCAGCGTAGAGTGCCTGGCCCGGGTCGCCGGCGTCAGTACCCGCCACTTCGCCCGCATATTCGCCCGCGAGTCGGGAATGACTCCGCGTGAGTTCGTGCACAGCGCCCGTATCGATCGAGCCCGACAGTTGCTTGAGAGCAGCGAGCTTCCTCTCAAGACGGTCGCCTACCACGCCGGTTTCCGCAGCGTGCGTTGCATGCGCTTGCTGTTCAGCGAGCGACTCGGCCTGACCCCGGCGCAATACCGCCACCAGTTCGGCTGAGTTTTCTGTTGACCGTTCAGGGCCCCTACATGGCAGCTGCCGGCCCCTCGTTCGTGTTTCCCACGCACGCATGGAACCTCATCATCGTTCCCATGCTGTGGAGTCGCTCAAAAGGCCGGTAGGCCCGGAGACGCTCGCTTGCGTACGCCATGGAGTTAGCGCGTACCGGTGGTCACCGCTCAGCATTGGGCATCCACAGCCTCATCTCATGAAGAGGGAGGAGAAACGGATGAGCGCTCGCGAGCTACTGCAATCACTCACTGACTGCACACAAAAAAATCTGCCGGGAGCCGGTATCGAGCGCCTCTCGCCCAGCCAAGAGCGACGAGCCAAGGAGCTGATTGCCGCCAACCTCAATACCGGGTTGTCCATCGCTCATCTGGCGCGCGAGTGCGGCAAATCCCGCTGCCACTTCTCACGTGCCTTTCATGGCAGCACCGGCATGTCACCGCATCAGTGGCTGACACAGCAGCGCCTGGCACGGGCCAGGCAACTGCTGCTCAGCGACCTGAAAATCGCCAACATCGCTCAGGAATGCGGCTTCGCCGACCAGGCGCATTTTTCCCGCGTATTCGCCCGCCTTGCCGGCGTGCCGCCGAGCCAGTGGCGGCAGGCAGGAGGGGCCGCAGGCTGATTGCGAGAGGATGCTGACGCCCCCGCCCGCTTACTTACCGATCAGGGTGAAATAGCTGGTCATCAGGTTGCGGTAGTTGGGGATGTGATTGGACAGCAGGCTGCCCAGCCCTTCGATGTCATTACGCCAGTCGCGGTGCAGCTCGCACGCTACGCTGAACCAGTTCATCAACTGCGCACCGGAAGCACTCATGCGATTCCAGGCAGCCTGCTGCACGGTCTTGTCGAAGGTACCGGAGGCGTCGGTCACCACGAACACGTCAAAACCTTCAGCGAGCGCCGACAGGGTCGGAAACGCAACGCACACATCGGTCACCACACCAGCAATGATGATTTGCTTCTTGCCGGTCGCCTTGATGGCCTTGACGAAGTCTTCGTTATCCCAAGCGTTGATCTGTCCGGGGCGGGCGACGTAGGGCGCATCCGGGAACATTTCCTTGAGTTCAGGCACCAGCGGACCGTTCGGTCCCTGCTCGAAGCTGGTGGTGAGAATGGTCGGCAGGTTGAAGAACTTGGCCACGGCGCCCAGCGCCAGCACGTTGTTCTTGAAGTCGCTGGGGGTGAAGTCCTGGACCAGGGAAATCAGTCCGGACTGATGGTCGACCAACAGGACAACTGCATCGTCCTTGTTCAGGCGCTTGTAGGGGGTGGACATGGTTGAATCTCCTTTCTCGCTTGGTGGATGACACTTCAAGTTCGCGGGGCGGCGAGCAGGTGGCGAATACGCACCGGCACGTCGGCCTGCTGGTAGCGTCGAGCAGCCGCTTCGATGCGCTGCTCGGCACGGGTGACACGGCCGTGGTGGCGCAGATGCTCCAGCCACGACTCGTCGAAGAAGAACTCCTGCCAAAGGTCAGGGTCCTCGGCGTCCTGCACCAACCCCCAGGAGATGGCGCCATTGCGCCGGCGCATGCGTCGCACATCCTGCATGGCCTGGCGAAATGCCTCGGCATGCTCGGCGGCGATGCGGTATTCGAGGGTGACCAGCACCGGACCGCGCTCACGGTCCAGGGCACCATCCAGCAACGGCGCCGGCCAGTGCAGGGAGGGCGACAGGTCATCGGCATGAGTCGCCGGTAAGGCAAACCAATGGCGGCTAACGATACCGAGCAGAAGCAGTGCTCCCCCGCCGGCAAAGGCCGCCGTTACCGAGACATGGCTGGCCAGCGCCCCCCAGGCGATACCACCAAGGGCCGAAGCGCCGAAGAACACCAGGATGTACACCGACAGGGCGCGGGCGCGTACCCAGGCCGGCACCGAGGTCTGCGCCGCCAGCTGCAGGCTGGACAGCACGGCGATCCAGGCCGCGCCACTGAGCAGCATCAGGGGCGCCAGCCAGACGAAGGAACGTAGCCAGGCCATGCCCAGCAAAACCCCGGCATAGAGGATGCTGGCGACCGCCACAGTGGCGTCGCCGCCAAAGCGCGCACGCAGACGCGGCAGCAGCATGGCACCGCCTATTGCGCCGATGCCGACACAGCCGAGCAGGATGCCGTAGTCCAGCGCACTGCCAGCCATCTCCCGGCGCACCAGCACCGGCAGCAGGGCCATGCCGGCGCTAGCGCCGAGAAAGAATGCCGCCGTGCGTACCAGTACCGCCTGCAGCGGCCGCGCGCTACGCGCATAACGCACACCGGCACGCAAAGCGCCAAACAACCGTTCAGCCGGCAGCACCGACTCGCTTGGGGCACGCTTCCAGAGGAACAGGGCGAGGATCACCGCGAAGAACGACACGGCATTCAGGGCGAAGGTCAGCCAGGGCCCGCTGAGGCTGACCAGGATGCCTGCCAGCGCCGGACCTATGGCCCGCGCCACATTGACCCCGAGACTGGACAGAGCTACCGCCGCCGGCAGCTCATCGCGCGCGACGATCTCCGGCGCCAGCGCCGACCAGGCCGGCATCATCAACGCCGTGCCAATACCCATGGCAAAGGTCAGCGTCAGCAGCAGCGTCACCGTCATCAACCCGGTCAGGGTCAACACCGCCAGAACCATTGCCACGCAGGCCATCCATAGCTGCACAACCAACAGGTAGCGACGCTTGTCGACGATGTCGGCCAAGGCTCCGGCCGGCAACGCCAACAGGAAGATCGGCAGCGCACCAGCGACCTGAACCAGCGCCACCGCCAGGGGGCTGGCCGAGAGCGAGGTCATCAGCCAGCCGGCACCGACCTCGTGCATCCAGGTGCCGATATTGGAGGCGATGCTGGCGAGCCACAGCCAACGGAACACCCGCACCCGCAGCGGTTGCCAGGGCGAATCCACGGTGCCTTGCGCATTGTCCACGGCCATTGGCTCAGATCACCGAAAGCGCAGGCAGGCGCCGCTGATTGACCGTTTCACCGCCCTGCCACGCCATGTTGATCATGGACACCACTCCTCTAACTGAATGGCACCACTATCCGCGAGCCCCTCAATGCTGGATTGCACGGATGTGCTCGATTGTCCCCGACCCGCGGGCGGCAGCGACGGAACCCGACTACGCGGCACACAGCACATGGCTGCAAGACGCTAGCGGGCAGGCTGGTGATAGTGCCCATTCATTTCACGGGAAAACTCCAGCATGTCCACACACACCACTGACACACTGCCCGCGCCGCAAGCCTGGGCCTTGCTACTGATGCGTATCGGCGCGGCACTGATACTGCTGCTGGTACATGGCCTGCCCAAGCTGCTCCACTGGCAGGACGAGCTGCTACGCATCGAGGACCCTCTGGGCCTGGGCGCGCAGCTGACGCTGAGCCTCGCTGTATTCGCCGAAGTACTCTGCCCACTGCTATTGATGCTGGGTCTGTTTGCTCGCTTGGCCTGCCTGCCCGTGCTGGTCGTACTGCTGGTATCGCTGGTACTGGTACATCCGGAGTGGAGCCTGGAGCAGGGTCAGTTCGCCTGGTTGCTGCTGGCGCTGTACGCCGGACTCGCCATTAGCGGCCCCGGCCCACTGGTGGCGCAGCGTCTGCTGTACCGAAGTGCATCGGCATGAGCCGCATGGCTGCTCTGGTGGCCTGCATGCTGGCCTGCACGTCAGCCCAGGCTGCCGAATGGTCGCTGTTGGCACGCAACTATCTGCTTCACAACGAGTTGCATGAGCCTGACCAGAGTTTGCGGCAGGAGTGGGCACAGGGCTTCATCGTCAATGCCTCCGGTGAGCCATTCGGGCGCGGCGAGCTGGGCTTAGGCGGCGAGATCCACGGATTCCTCGGTCTCAAACTGGATGGTGGTCGAGGTCATGCCGGTACCGGGCTGCTTCCGCTGGACAGCCGTGGCACCGCCGAAGACAACTACGCCAGCGCTGGCGCAGCGCTACACCTGCGCTGGGGAGAGAACCGCCTGCGCTACGGCGAGATGACGGTGGAAACTCCGTTACTGGATACCGGCGACAAACGCCTGCAACCCGAATATGCCAATGGCTGGCTGCTCGACAGCCACGCCCTGGACGGCCTGTTACTGCAAGCCGGGCGCTTCACCGCATTCAAGAACCAGGATGCCAGTACGGCCCATGGCGACTTCGCCGGCTACGGCGCCTCTACCCGCCACGGCGGACTCAGCCTGGCCGGCCTGCGCCGTGCCAAACCCAGCTCGGCCTGGGGCGGCGCGCTGTATGCAGGGCGTCTGGATGATGCCTGGGACCAGGCCTATGCCAACCTCAACGCCCACCTCGGCCGCTGGTCCGTGGACGCCAACCTGTACCGCACCCGCGACAGCGGCGCGGAACGCGCCGGAGCCATCGATACCCTGGCCTATAGCCTGCTCGGCAGCCTTAAACTCGGCGACCACGGCTTGAGCCTGGGCTACCAGCGGGTGGAGGGCAACACGCCTTTCGACTTCGTCGGCGGCGACTCCATCTACCTGGCTAACTCGGCCAAGTACGCCGATTTCAACGGTCCCGGAGAACGCTCATGGCAGCTGCGCTATCAATGGACGAGCCCGGCCCTGCCTGGTCTCAGCCTCGCGGCCCGCTATGTGCGCGGCAGCGGCATCGACGGTACTCGTGCCCCATCCGGCGGCGCCTATCAGGCGCTCTACGCCGACCTGCCGCGCCAGGGCCGTGGCGGCCGCCACTGGGAGCGCGATCTGGACCTGCGCTACGAGGTGCAGAGCGGCCCGGCCCGCGACCTGGCCCTGAGCCTGGCGCACGTATCGCACCGAGCCAACGCCGCCCAGGGCAGTGCCGACCTGGACCGCGTCTACCTGATTCTCGAATACCCACTATCGGGTAGTTTCTAAACCCCTCAGCAAGGCTGGCACCTCCAATGCCAGAGCTAGCAGCAGCGCCGCGCCGGCCACCATGAACAGCACGGCGTAGTGCCCCTCGCTGGCCGAGAACAGAGCCGAATAGGCGTAGCCGGCAAGCGCCTGGAAGGTGGCGAAGGAGACTGTGGCGCGGCTCCACGTCGCATGCTGCCCCGGATGATCGGTGACCAACTGGTGCACCCGCGCCAGTGCCAGCGGCACGATACCCGGCGGGAACGAGCCGATCAGCACGGCCGCTAGACCCAGCACGCGCATGTCCGCGCTACCGACCAGCATGCCGAGAGCGACTATCTGGATCACCAGCACCAGGCGGATGGCTGCCCGCGCACCGAAACGGTCGGCAAGAAAGCCGTATGCCACTGGCCCGACAATCGCCCCCACCCCATAGAGAATCCAGATCAGCACACCCGTGTGCGGATCAGCCCCCAAGCCGCGACTGACGTAGTCGACCAGAAACATCATCGGAGCCACCAGACCAACCGCCATCAGCGCGTACTGGGCGAACAGTAGGTAGACACCCGGCGAGCGCCCCGCCACACCCTTCCCTGCGGCGACCTGCGGGAGCTCCGCGGGCCAGCCGAACCAGCTACTGGCGGTCAGCAAAAGTGCCACCAGGCCGAGGCCCACCCAGGTCTGCAGCAGCCCTTGGGCCAGCAACAACGGCAACAGAGTGCCGGACCCGGCAATGCCCAGGCCCACGCCGAGAAAGATGGCCCCGCTGGCCAAGCCACGGCGATGTGGCGCCACGTGCGGCAGCACCGCACTCGCCGCCAGTACCATGATCACGCCACCGGCAATGCCGGAGGCCAGTCGCCAGACAAAGAACCAGGCCACGGACACCGGTACCGCACAGGCGAAGAAAGACAGGGTGACCAGCACCATCATCGCCCGCAGCACACCCGCGCTCGACCAACGCGCAGCCAGTGCCCTTCCACCCAGGGCGCCGAGCAGATAGCCCGCGAGGTTGGCTGCGCCGAGGTAGACCACCGCCGAGGCGGAAAACCAGTGGGCGTCGATCAAGGCGGGGATCAACGGGGTATAAGCAAAACGGGCCAGGCCAATGCCGATCAGGCTGGCGCACAGTCCGGCCCAGATCGGCAGCCACGGCGAGCCGCGCGAAGGCGCGACGCAACCTACTCCAGCATTCATGACGACTCCTCGCACCCACGAGGGGTGCCTATCGATAGCGTTGTGCCGATGATAGGAGGCTTGACGCATGAATAAACGCAGCGTTATCAAACACCACCAATGCAAAATTGCATCACAGCCTGGAGCCCGCGATGAACTGGGATGACGCCCGCATCTTTCTTGCACTGTGCCGCGAACAGACATTGCGCGGTGCCGCCCGTGTGCTGGGGGTCGATCAGGCGACAGTCGGACGGCGCCTGACCTCGCTGGAGCAGGCTCTCGGCGCCACCCTGTTCCTGCGCACCTCCGCCGGCTACAGCCTGACCGCTGCCGGCGAAGTGGCGATGGCCGCGGCACAGAACATGGAGAACTCGGCAAGTGACCTGCAGCGGCAGATCCTCGGCATGGACGGACGCATGAGTGGCGAGGTACGTGTTACCACCACCGAGTCCTTCGCCCTCGACTTCGTGATTCCTGCCGTTGCCGCCGTGCGCCGTGAACATCCTGGCATCGAGGTCAAGCTGCAGGCTTCCAACCAGATGCTCAACCTGGCTCGCCGCGAGGCAGACATTGCCGTGCGCAACGTCAAGCCGGACAACCCCGACCTGATCGTGCGGCGCATCGCCCGCTGGAGTGCGGGCCTGTTCGCCACTGCCGACTACCTTGCAACACGCGGTGCGCCCTCACCTGGCAGTGCCTTTGCCCAGCATGACCTGGTGCTCTACCAGCCCTATCTGGACAGTGGGCGCGAAGTAACCCTTGCCGGCGAGCCGATCCACCAGGGCCAAATCGCCATGACCTGCACCTCGGGCCTGATGGTTCGGCGCGCAGTAGCTGCAGGCCTCGGGCTCGGGGAAATCCCCCTACCCCTGGGCTTGCGCGACGGGCTGGTGCGTCTGTGGCCCGAACGCGAGCGCACGCCTTACGACATCTGGCTGGTTACCCACAAGGACGTACGCCATACCGCTCGCGTACGGGTGGTCATCGATGCAATTGCCAAGGCCTTTGCTGCCGCGACACCTCTCAACGGATAAGCAGCGTCTGCGCGGCACCCTGATACGGGTAAGTCCGACTGAAATCCGTCCTCTTCTGCCCCGCTCTCCAAACAAGCTGAACCACCACCCAGGCGCTCCCGCTCAGCACTCTTGCAGACTCATGCTCACCGGCTGGCCAACATGAACTCGGTAATGCGCTCGCGTAGCCAGCGCTCCGCGGGATCGTTGTCGTAGACCCCGCTCCAGACCATCGACAGCTCCGCCTTGCTCACCTCGAAAGGCGCATCGTCGGCCCTCAGGCTACCGTCCTCGACGAGCGTGCAGGCCGCATAATCCGGCACCGTGGCGATCATCTCGGTATTGCGCAGTAGGGCGCGCAGGCTGCCGAACTGAGGCACGGCGAGGACCACCCGACGGCAGCGCCCGACGCGCTCCAGGTCCCGATCGATGTTGCCGGACAGATCCCCGGAGAACGACACCAGCGCGTGCGGGCGAGCACAGTAATCGTCCAGCGTCAGCGGGCCGGGACGATTGTCACCGCGCAGTACCTTGACCCCGATATCGCGCAACTTGCGTCGTTTGGCGTTGGCCGGTAGCTCGGTGGTGTAGCTGACGCCAACGGAAATCTCCCCGGAGGCCAGCAGCGCCGGCATCAGCAGATAGTTGGCGCGGCGCACCACCACCACGATATTTGGCGCTTCGCACTGCAGTGCATTGAGCAGCGCAGGGAACAGGCCGAACTCCGCATCATCGGAAAGGCCCAGACGAAAGACATTGGTACTGCTGGCTGGATCGAAGGTCTTGGCCCGGCTGACCGCGCTGGAGATGACATCCATCGCCGGGCGCAGTTCCTCGAAGATATGCTGGGCGCGCAGGGTCGGCTCCATCTGCCGACCGTTGCGCACCAGCAGCGGGTCGTCGAACAGATCGCGCAGGCGGGCGAGCGCCGCACTCACCGTTGACTGGGTGATGAACAGCTTCTCCCCCACCCGGGTCAGGTTGCGCTCGATCATCAATGCCTCGAATACCACCAGCAGGTTCATGTCGAGGCGACGCAGCTCGTTTCGGTTCATCGAACCTCGTCCAAATATGCGGTGACTCCTGCAATTTGAGCACGCGTGCAACAGCTCGACTTGAACATTTGTGCGAATTACCGATTCGTCTAACTTTGCCTTGAGAAGCTGTCAGACATCCTCTACGGTAAAACCAAATCGCTGTGAAGCGACCAAGTATTTTTCCTTGTAAAACAACGAGTAACGTCATGATTCGGCTAGGCGAAGCTTGGCTCTCGATGGAGCGACGAGAGGCCTTTCTGCACGGCGAACCGGTTCGACTCGGCAGCCGCGCATTCTCCGTTCTGGAGATGTTGCTGGCGGCCCCCAATCGCCTGGTGACCAAGGACGAACTGATCGACGCCATCTGGCCCGACACCGTGGTCGAGGAGAACAATCTGCAGGTGCAGATCTCAACCCTGCGCCGCGTGCTTCAACTCGATCAGCGCGTACTGGAAACCGTGCCGCGCCGCGGCTACCGCCTCAATATCTGCAGCGAAGCGGCGTCGCTCGCCCTCGTATCGCCTCCGGACGACGATGACACTTGGAAGTCTCTGGCCCATGTCCATGTGGTGGACGACGAGCCTGCCGTCTGTGCGGCCCTGGTGCGCCTGCTGCGCGCCATGGGTATTGCCGCCACCGGTCATGCCTCGGCCGCCGCGTTCCTTGCCGAGTGTGTGGTCGAGCGTCCAGCCTGCCTGTTGTTGGACGTGCGCCTCAACGAAGGTAGCGGCTTCGACCTGCTCGACGAACTGACTCGACGCCAAGCCCCCTTCCCCATCGTTTTCATGACCGGCTTCGGCACCATCGACATGTCCGTGCGCGCCATGAAAGCCGGTGCCCTGGGCTTTCTCACCAAGCCGGTGAACGAGGACCAGTTGCTCTGCGCCGTGCGCGAGGCGATAGAACGTGCCCACACCCGCCACGCCGAGAGCACCCTGTGTCGTTCGGTGTGTAGCCGCTATGCCTGCCTGACCGAGCGCGAACGGCAGATCTTCGCCTGCCTGATACGCGGCCACCAGAACAAACAGATCGCGGCAGACCTGGGCCTGCAGGAGGTCACGGTGAAAGTGCACAAAAAGCACATCATGACAAAACTGGGCGCCAGGACCCTGGTAGACCTGCTGATGGTGGGACGAGTCCTGGGCATGCTTCCGGACTTTCACCCGCAGGCCGAGCCGGCCTGAACCCTCCGTCAACACGTCCACTCAGCAGTAGGCCCTCCATGCCGATCGTTTGCGTCATCGACGACGAAGCCTCGATCCGCAAGGGTCTCACCAATCTGCTGCGCTCCGCCGGCTACCAGCCGGTGGGCTTCGCCTCCGGAGAAGGTTTTCTGTCCTCTCCATGGCGGAGCAAAGCGGCCTGCGTTCTGCTCGATTTGCAGCTGCCCGGCCTGCAGGGAGACGAGGTAGTACGAGCGCTCAATGCCGAAATCCCGGTCATCTGCCTGTCGGCCCAGACTGATGAGCAGCAGATTGCTACCTGTCTCGCTCAGGGCGCGCGCTTTCTGGCCAAGCCCTGTGAAGCTGAGACGCTTCTGAACACCATCGCCAGCTGCCTGGAAGCGCGCCCATGAATGCCATTACAGCGCCCGCCGTCGGCAATCCGCGTTTCGACGAAACCTGGCTCGAGCACGTCGAATGGCAGTGCCTCGACCAGGCCGGCGAGCTTTCCCGCTGGCAAGTGAGCGACGCCCTTGCCGGGCGCCGCTGGCTGGTGATGCGCGCCAGCCCCCGCGCCTCCCTGTGGGAGCTGACCCGCCTGGATCGCGAGTACGCCCTGGGCGCGAGCCTTACCGAAGACTGGGCAGCACCAGCCCTGGCCCGACTGAGCACCGCCGAGGGACCACTGCTGGTGCTCGATGACGACGGAGGCAAGCCACTTTCGAGTTTTGTCTCCCTGGCCGTGTCGCTCGAACGCTTCCTGCAACTGGCCATTGCTGCCAGCGCTGCGCTGGCGCAGCTACATCGTAAAGGTCTGGTACACCGCGACATTCGCCCGGAGAACCTGATCCTCGCCGCCGATGGCAGTGTGCGCTTGACCGGGTTCGCCTTCGCCATGCCACCGCATGGCAACCCGGATGAGGTGCCACCGCTCCCCGACTGCTCGCTGGCCTATCTACCACCGGAACAAACGCTGTCACCCCGCGGCGACCTCTACGCTCTCGGCGTGACCTTCTTCCAACTGCTCACCGGCCGCCTCCCCTTCAGTGCCACCGATCCGGTGCGCTGGCTGCACCAGCACGTGGCCATCACGGTACCGAGCCTGAGAGCCTACCGCCCTGGCTTGCCGCCAGTACTGGATGACCTGCTCTCCTGGCTAATGGCCAAGCAACCCGGCCAGCGTCCCGAAACCGCCCACCAACTGGAAGCGGAGCTGCGCCGTTGCCTGAATGAATGGCGCGAGACCGGCACGATCCGCCGCATATCGCCACTGCTGACGCCCGGTGACGACGACACGCTAGTTGGTCGTGATGCCGAACTGGCCACGCTGCAGGCCGTTGTCGCGCGCCTGCGGCAGGGCATGGGCGGTACCGTGCTGATCGGCGGCGAACCCGGTATCGGCAAGACCTCGTTGGTCCGTCGACTGTGCCGTGAGCAGTCCGGCGATACGCTGCTATTCGCCCATGCCAAGTGCGAGCAGTCCCGCCACCGCCAGCCCTATGCCGCGCTCTGCGCTGCCCTGACCTCGCTGTTCACCCGCCTGGCCGGGGATACACCGAGCGCAGCGCAGCGCTGGGGCGTGTACCTGCGCGAAACACTCGGCCACAACGGCGGCTTGCTGGCGCGTCTGATTCCAGAACTGGAATGGCTAACCGGCCCGCTCCCGAGCCCTGCCAACGCCCCGCCGGTCAGCGAGGCACGCCGCCATTTTCATGGCCTGCTGAGCAATCTGCTGACTTCCCTGGCGGGGCGCGAGCAGCCGCTGGTGCTACTCCTCGATGACGTGCAATGGATAGATCCGGAAACCCATTCCTTCCTGATCGAACTGCCATCATCAAACTTTGACCGGCTCCTGCTGATCGCCACCTACCGCAACCACGAAACGCCGAGCCAGGAGCTGGATGCCCTGCTCACACGCTGCCGCAGCCTTGGCGCACGCGCCCTGGAAGTCGTCCTGACACCGCTGGCGGCCCGCGATATCGCCACCCTGCTGCCGGCAGAGCTGAACCTGCCCGCCGACGAGATGGCTCTACTGGCCGAGCGGTTAAGCCGACGTGGCAGTGGCAACCCCCTGTACCTCGCGCAACTGGCAGCCTTGCTGCGGGAGTCCGAATGGGTCGTGGGCGACACGGCGCAGCTCGAAGACGTCGCCGAGCTGATGCAACTGCGCCTGGAACGTCTGCCGGCCTGTACCCGCGACACCCTTGGGGCACTAGCCCTGCTCGGCAACCACACGCCGATAACGCACCTGGCTGCGGTATGCGATTGCCAACCGGCGCAGCTACTCAATCGTCTGCGACCGGCCCTGAAGGCCGGACTGGTGGCGGAAGATCACGAGGGGTTCTCGTTCACCCATGACAAGATCTGGGAAACGGCCAAGGCGCGTATACCCCAGCACCTGCGCCACACCATGGCGGTGGAGTTCGCCTCCGCGCTGCTCCACCTGCTGACCGACGATGCCGAACCGGACGCGGTGTACCGTGTGGCCGCGCAAGTACTACACGCCGCCGATGCGCCATTGCAGGAACGGCAGCGCGCCACCTTCATCGCGCTGCTGATGCGCGCCGCACGGCTGGCCATTACTGCGGCGGCTGCCTCGACCGCGCTGGAGCATCTCGGCCAGGCCCAACGACTCGCCAACAGCGACGTCGACGCCGGAGTACAGCGGGAGATCGCGCTACTGAGGGTCCAGGCACTGATTCTCAGCGCCGACTACGTAACCGCCGAGGCGCATGCAGCAATCCTGCTCGACACCACCAGCGCACCACTGCAACGTGCCGAACTGTATCGTCAGCGCTGCGAGATCCGCTCCTTGTGCGGCGATTACGCTGGGGCCGTGAAGACAGCGACACAGGGGCTGGCCGAGCTGGGCGTAGTACTGCCGCTGAATGCGCCCAAAGGCCACGCCGAACAGTCCTGGCAGGAGCTGCAGCAGGCCATGGGCGAGCGCTCACCGGAAGTGTTCGCCAGCCTTCCGGAGATCATCAACCCGGATATGCAGGCGGTCATCGAGCTGCTTGCCGCAGTGATGATCCCGGGTTCATTCATCCAGCCGGATCTGATGTTACTGAGCACCTGCCGCATCGCCACCCTCAGTCTCGAGTTCGGCATGAGCACTCCGGCGGTGCAGGCCCTGGCCTGGCTCGGAGTCGCCTGTGCACATCGTTTTGATCACTATCAGCAAGGCTTCCAGTTCGCCACCTGCGCCAGGCGCCTGGCCGAACAGCCACAGCACGCGGGCAGTCGTACGGCGGTGCTGGTTGCCCTCGACCAGGTCAGCGTCTGGACCCGACCACTGCCATTCGCGCTGGAGTGCGCCGAGTCTGCCTTCCGCGCCAGCCTGGCGCAGGGTTCGCCGAGCTTCGCCTGCTACGCCAACAACCACATCGTCTCCGACCTGCTGGTGCTGGGCGCCCCCATCGAGCGCATGCTGCGACAGATCGATGCCGGCCTGGCCATGGCGCGCAACCTCGAATTCATCGACGCCCAGAGCATCCTGCACGCCCAGGCCCGCTATATCCGACGCCTGGCCGGCGACCGCGCCGACAGTATTCCCGTACTGCCTTACGACGAGCTGGCCGAACGGGTGGCGTGCAGCACGATGGGCCCACTGCACTTCTGGTGGGAACTGTACGAAGGCCTGTTGCGCTTTCTCGAAGGTGATTTCGAGAAGGCCGCCCGCCATCTGGATGAAGCTTGGGCCCTGACCTGGTCCGCACCGGCGCATATCCATCTGATCGACCTGGCCCTGTTCACCGTACTCAATCGTGCGGCCCTGCAAACCGCCACCGGCCGCGCCCAGGCGTTCGACCAGCCAATGCAGCGCCTACGTCTGTGGGCCGAGTTGAATCCACGCTATTTCACCGACCGCCTGGCGCTGGCCGAAGCCGAGCTGCTGCGCCTGGAAGGTCGCAGCCTGGAAGCCCTGCAGCGTTACGAGGAAGCCATCGCCAAGGCTGAGCACTGCGGCGCCGTCCACATCAAGGGCCTGGCCCACGAACTGGCTGCACGTGGTCACCAGGAGCTGGGCATGCAGGTCGGTTTCCGCACGCATCTGCGCCACGCCCGCGATGCCTGGCGGCGCTGGGGCGCACACACCTTGGCTCAGCAGCTGGAGAACGAACACGCCTACCTGCGCGAGCCGCAGGCGCCGGTACAGGCCTTGACCGGCGGCCAGCAACTGGATCTGCTTTCCATCACCCGCGCCTGCCAGGCTTTGTCGCGACAGATCGAGCCCAGCGCCTTGATCGAGACGCTGCTAGCCAACGCCGCCGTGCACGCGGGCGCCACCTACACCGCACTGCTGCTGAGCGAAGGCGATGGCCTGCGTGTGGCAGCCGTAGGCCTGGCCGGCAGTCGCGGCATCGACGTGCATCTGGAGCCGCCACCCGCCGCAGGTGCAGCAGCCCCCTTGAGTCTGGTGCGGCAAGTAATGCGGTGCCGCGAACCGCTGGTAATGGGAGGCGCAGAGGCGCTAAGACGCTTCGGCGAGGACGCCTACCTGGTGCGCGTAGAGCACGGCTCGCTGATGTGCGTGCCGCTGCTCATGCAGAACGAAGTGATCGGGGCGCTGTACCTGGAAAATTGCCTGAGCCAAGGCGCCTTCGAGCCGGCCAGGATCGACGTAATGGAACTGCTCGCAGCCCAGGCGGCGATTTCCCTCAGTACGGCGCGGCTGTACAGCGACCTGCTCGCGGAGAACCAGCGGCGCAGGGATAGCGAGGGCACTCTGCAGCGCACCCAGGCGCTGATGGCCATCGGTCAGGCCGTGAACCGCTATGGCACTTTCCTCTGGCGTCACCAGACGGAGCCTTCGTTCTGGTCGCCACGCTTGATCGACGAACTGGGGCTGCCGGTGCCTTCTGACGGTGGTCACCTGCAAGACCCCGCCGTGCTGATCCATGCCGATGACCGTGCGCGCTTCATACGGGTGCTCGACGAGGCCTGCGAGCTCCTGCTGCCGTTCCGACTGGAGTGTCGGACCGTGGCTCTGGACGGCTCGCCGCGTCACCTGGAGCTGGCCGGCGAACCAGATGGCGAAGCCTTCATCGGTGTGGTCTGTGACATCAGCGAGCGACGCCAGGCCGAGGTCGCCCTGCGCAGTGCCCGTAACGAACTGGACCGCACCTCACAGGCCACCATGCTCGGTGAATTGGCCGCATCCATCGCTCACGAGATCAATCAGCCGCTGGCGTCGATCCTGTCCAACGCAGGAGCCAGCCTGCGCTGGCTGGATCGACCTCAGCCGGCGATCGCAGATGCCGTAGAGAGCCTTCAGGATATTCTCGACGAGGGCCGACGCGCCGCCGATATCGTCCGCTCCATGCGCACCCTGGCCCGCAGAAAGCCGTTGCAGCGCAAGCCGGTCGCCTTGGAGCACATCATTCTACAGGTGCTCGAGATTACCCGGACCGAGCTGAGAGACAAGCACGTGACACTTAGCCTGGACCTGGCACCGGCGGCACTGGTACTGGGCGACACCATCCAGTTGCAGCAGGTCCTGCGCAACCTGATCGTCAACGCCGTGGAGGCCATGCAGTCGCTGCCACCCAGCATCCGCCATCTGCATATCCAAACCCTACCCGCAGGTAGCGACATGCTGATCCTCGTCGAGGACAGCGGCCCGGGCGTAGCGGCAGACAAGCTGGGCAAGATTTTCCAGGCCTTTTTCAGCACCAAGACATCCGGGATGGGCATGGGCCTGGCCATCTGCACGTCCATCATCTCGGCCCATGGCGGAGTACTCGGCACAACGCGAGGACGTCAAGACGAGAGCCTGTTCTTTTTCACCCTGCCCGTTCATCGGGACTGAATCCTTCAGGACTTTTCAGGATCTGCAAAGGACTGCTGTACGGCTCAAGGCGCACGCTCGGTAGCACTCGATAAGGAGAGCCGCCATGAACGCCTCGGCCATTTCGGCTAACGCCACGCTAGACACCCAAACCTACCACCTGATCGTCAGCCTTCAGGATGCCTTGCTGTCCGCGGACAGCATCGAGCGCGACCCGATAACCCAAGCTGGTCGTCAGCTCTGCGAGCACCTGCTGCAACGCTACCGGCAACCTCTGGCTGGCGCAGAACGCCTGTCGCTGGCGCCCTGGCAGGAGCGCAAGGCCAAGGAAATCCTCGCGTGCTGTCTCAACACACGCCTGTTCATCGCCGACGTTGCCCGACAATGTGCGATGTCACGCAGTCATTTCTCCAGGGCGTTCAAGAAAGCTACCGGCATGTCGCCGCAGGAATGGGCACAGGACCTGCGGGTGCGCCGAGCCCAGGAACTGCTACGTGACAGCAAACTGCCCATCGCATCGATCAGCCTGGAATGTGGCTTCGCTGATCAGTCGCACTTCAGCCGCACCTTCAGCCGGCTGGTCGGGAGCACACCGAAACGCTGGCGGCAGTTGCACGCGGTTTCAACCACATGCGCCCAGGTTATCCCCAGGGATATGTCTGCAGGGATAATGGCGGGCTAGCCAGCGGCAAATACCAGCGCCTTGAGCCCGGCATCCGGATCGATATCGGCGAATTCCGGCGGATTCGGCAGGCGCTCGACGAAACGCAAGCCAGGTGCCTCGCGGGCCATTTCCTCGATGAGAAAAGCCGGGCCAATGGCCGGGTCGTTGATGCAGGCCAGTACCGTGCCCTGCTCGCTGAGCAGTTCCGGCAAGCGACGCAGCACCTTGGCGTAATCCTGGGTCAGCACGAAGCTGCCCTTCTGGAAACTCGGTGGGTCGATGATCACCAGATCGTAGGGCCCGCCGCGCTTGACCCGGCCCCAGGATTTGAACAGCTCATGACCGAGAAACTCCACGCGGCTCAGGTCGTGGTCGTTGAGACGGTGGTTGTCGCGGCCGCGGCTCAGCGCGGCACGGGCCATGTCCAGGTTGACCACATGCGTGGCGCCACCGGCGATGGCGGCAACGGAGAAGCCGCAGGTGTAGGCGAACAGGTTGAGCACCCGCTTGCCGGCCGCCTGCTCACGCACCCAGTCGCGGCCCAGACGCATGTCGAGAAACAGGCCGCTGTTCTGCTTACGGCCGAAATCCAGCTGGTAACGCAGCCCACTCTCGACTATCTGCCCGGAGTCGATAGGCTCGCCGACCAGGTACTCGGTGGCGCTGTCAGGCCGGTAGCGGTGCTGCAGCAGCAGGTGTTTGCCGCCACTGGCGCGCCAGGCCGGTGACTCGGCCAGTGCCCGCAGCAGGGCGTGCAACGCGACCAGCTGCGGTGCCGGCGGTTCGCGAAACAGGCTGACCAGCAGCACGTCCTGCAACCAGTCCGCGGTGATCTGCTCCAGCCCCGGCCACTGCCGGCCACGGCCGTGGAACAGGCGTCGTGCTTCGGCGGGCGGTATGCTTAGGGCAGCGGTCAGGTGGTGCTGGAGCTGTTCGAGGGCGGCGGTATGCATGCAGGTACGGAGACAGGAGAGGAAGGCACGGCATTCTAGGGCATATCACGGCCCTGGGCGCTGCCGACACGGCGCAGCGGCGGGAGCAGAACCCGTGTATTCACGGAGAGAGCCAAAGGGTCCAGGCAAAAAAACGGCCCATCGCCGGGAGGACGTGGGCCGCAAATGCACTAAAGGTCGTGGGTGATGCCCCGCTGCCACCGGATGAGGGAATGGCAACAGCGGGGCCGAACGCCTGGCGGGACGACCGGCCCGCCAGGCGTGGGGTTTCAGATATGTGCGTCCTGGTATTCCTGCTCGGCTTCGTCGAAACGCTTGTTCATCGCGCTGGACGGGCCATTGCCGATACGGCTGAACACCAGAATGGCCAGGGTCGCCAGGATGAAGCCCGGGATGATTTCGTACAGGCCCATGCCGATCCAGTTCTTCCACACCACCACGGTCACGGCACCGACGATCATGCCGGCCAGGGCGCCGTTGCGGGTCATGCCCTTCCACAGCACGGAGAGGATCACCACCGGACCGAAGGCGGCACCGAAGCCAGCCCAGGCGTAGGACACCAGGCCCAGTACGCGATTGTTCGGATCGGCAGCCAGGGCAATGGCAACCAGCGCTACCAGCAGCACCATGGCGCGACCGACCCAGACCAGTTCGATCTGCGAAGCGCCCTTGCGCAGGAAGGCCTTGTAGAAGTCTTCGGTCAGGGCGCTGGAGCACACCAGCAACTGGCAGCTGAGGGTGGACATCACCGCGGCCAGGATGGCGGACAGCAGGACACCGGCGATCCAGGGGTTGAACAGGATCTTCGACAGTTCGATGAACACACGCTCCGGGTTCTCGCCAACCGGGCCGGCCAGGTCAGGATGCGCGGAGAAGTAGGCGATGCCGAAGAAGCCGACGGCCACGGCACCGGCCAGGGTGACGATCATCCAGGTCATGGAGATGCGACGGGCGGCCGGAATGGATTTAACCGAATCGGCAGCCATGAAGCGCGCCAGGATGTGCGGCTGGCCAAAGTAGCCCAGGCCCCAGGCCATCAGCGAGATGACACCGATGAAAGTGGCACCCTTGAGCATGTCGAAGTGGCTCGGGTCGACGGCCTCGATGGCGGTCATGGCCGGATCGAAACCGCCGGTGCCGATCAGCACGAATACCGGGGTGAGGATCAGGGCGAAGAGCATCAGGGTGGCCTGCACGGTGTCGGTCCAGCTCACTGCCAGGAAGCCACCGATGAAGGTGTAGGCGATGGTCGCTGCCGCACCAGCCCACAGGGCAGTGCCGTAGCTCAGGCCGAAGGTGCTCTCGAACAGGCGGGCACCGGCCACCACGCCCGAGGCGCAGTAGATGGTGAAGAACACCAGGATCACCAGTGCCGAGAAGATGCGCAGGATGCGGCTGTTGTCCTCGAAACGGTTGGTGAAGTAATCAGGCAGGGTCAGGGCGTTGCCGTTGTGCTCGGTCTGCACGCGCAGACGGCCGGCGACGAACAGCCAGTTGAGGTAGGCACCCACCACCAGACCGATGGCAATCCAGCTCTCGGAGATACCGGAAACGAAGATGGCGCCCGGCAGGCCCATCAGCAGCCAGCCGCTCATGTCGGAGGCACCGGCAGACAGCGCGGTAACGAAGCTACCGAGGCTGCGGCCACCGAGGATGTAGTCGGACAGGTTCTTGGTACGCAGGTAGGCGATAAGGCCGATCAGCACCATCGCGGCGATATACACCACGAAGGTAATCAGCATGGGGGTACTGGCTGTCATGGGAGGATGCCCTCTCGTTTGTTGTTATGCGCCACAGGGGTACCTGCGACTGGGTTGGCAAACTCGCCCGCTCGTGGCGGACGCTGGAAGGCCCCGGCCGTTCGACCGAGGCTATGAAGACTGACGCCCGCTGCCGGCGCCACATCACGCCGCTCCAGTCCGGGAACGACAACGGGGTGCCAAGCACCGCTCCAGGCCGAGCCGAGGATCAGCCCAGGATTACCGCCAGCCATGCGCTGACTCTTTCTGTTTAGCCCAGCAGGGATTCGGCGCAAACGCAATGCGCCGGCAGCCTGCACCGAGCGGATGCAGGACTCTAGTGACAGAGGCATGAAGGCTTCTTGCGAAAAGCTCCGGAGTTTTTGCAGAAAACTCCGGAGCGGGGAACTTTCCCGTGAACGCCCAGAGGCGATCAGCGCTCGATAATCTGCTCGCGCATCGGCGCCAGGCGCGCCAGCAGGCGGTTCTGCTGGCGCACGGGCACACCCTCGGCGTCCATGGCGTCGATCAGGTCTTCGACCAGAGCGTTGAAGTCACTGCGGGTCAGGTGCTGGCCCTTGTGGCTCTCTTCCATGCTGTCACCGGTGTACTCGCACGGCCCGCCCGCTTCGACGCAGATTTGCTCGACCAGTTTGTCGCGCAGGCGCTCCATGTCGATGTCCTCGAAGTGCCGGGCAATGCGCGGGTTGCGCACGGCATTGAGCAAAGTGCCCTCGACGATGCGGGTGATACCGGCGCGCTCGCCCAGCCCCCGATACAGGCTGTCATCCTGCGGCGGCTGGCTGGTGCAGGCGCTGAGCAGAAGCAGCAAGGCAGGCAACAGATGGCGCATGCTCAGAAGCTCCCCTGGATGGACAGGTAGGCGCCGTCCTGGTTATCCAGCCCGGCGATCTCGCCCAGGCGGGCGTAGGCCAGAACCACGGCCAGGTGCTTGTTGGGGAAGTAGCCGAGGAACACATCGGCCCAGTCGCTCTCGCCGGCGAAGTTCAGGTTGTCCGGTTTCTCGCGATATTCCACGCCCAGCGCCCAGCGCGGGTTGAACAGCACGGCGACGGAGCCTTCCTTGAGCACCGAATGCCGGTCTCGTCGGTCGCCGCCGAAGCCGAGCAGGCCCTGCTCATTGGCCCGACTGTAGCGCAGGTTGCCGTTGAACAGCAGGTTGTAGCCGAAGGCGCCGCCGAGAATCAGGCGACTGGCGGCCAGGTAGGCTTCCGTGTCCTCGTCGCGCTCGGCGCCCACCAGGCTCGGCACCCGGAAGTCCTTCTGCCGTTTGTGTTCGATACCCAGCGACACCTGGGGCAGGCGGTCGTAGATCAGGTCGCCGAACAGGCGCAGCTTGAGACCGAAGATATCCTGACTGAGGCTGTTGTCCGGCAGGTTCAGGTCACGCGCCAGGGTGCCCAGATCGAAGCGCTGGCGGGCGTAGGACAGCTCGATGCGGTTGTCGTAGGAGAATGCCGCGCCACCCACATCGAGACGGTAATCGCCGGTTTCGACGCGGGTGAGAAAAGCCGTGGCGCCCCACTCGCCCTGCTCGCCATAGCCGGACAGCACGGCCCAGGGCACGATGCCGCCACCGGCAGCGCCGTCGATGCTGGTCGCGCCGCCCGTGGCCAGCAGGCGGCCTTGGTCGGCAGCGGCCAGGCCGGGCAGCAGCGCGAGAAGAGCAAGGCACAGACGTTTGCGCATGGTCAGGGAACCTTTGCCAGATGGGAGCCTTGCCACTGCTGCAGCCAATGCTCGAAGGCGTTTGCCGGCAGCGGCTTGCCAATCAGATAGCCCTGGGCGATGTCGCAGCCCCAGGCCGTCAACAGTTCGAGGGTGGCACGCTGCTCGATGCCCTCGGCGACCACCCGCAGCCCGAGGGCATGACTCATTTCGATGGTCGAGCGCACGATCACCGCGTCCTCGCTGTGCGCATCCAGTTCACGGATGAAGGCCTGGTCGATCTTCAGCTCCTGCACCGGCATGCGCTTGAGCTGGGCCAACGAGGAATAACCGGTGCCGAAGTCGTCCACCGACAGGGGCAAGCCGCGCTGGCGCAAGCGCTGCAGCACCTCCAGGGCCAGCGCCGGGTCCTGCATCACCGCGCTCTCGGTGATTTCCAGCACCAGCTGCTCGGCGGGCACCTCGTGGGCCTCCAGCAATGTCGCGATGCGCTCGTCCAGATCCAGGCTGACCAGATCCTCGGCGGAGATATTCAGCGACACCTGCAACTTCAGGCCGCGCTGGTTCCATAGGTGCAGCTGGCGCAGCGCCTCCTCGATCACCCAGGCGGTGAGCAGCTGGATGCTGCCGGTGCGCTCGGCCAGGGGGATGAACTCGCCCGGCGAGACCATGCCGTACTGCGGGTGATTCCAGCGCAGCAAAGCTTCGGCCCCATGCGCCTGGCGGCTGCGCATGTCCAGCTTGGGCTGGTAGTAGAGCAGCAGCTCGCCATTGGCGGCCGCATGGCGCAAGTCGCGCACCAGGTTGACCTGGCGCAGATGGGCGTCGTCGCGGCCCTGCTGGTACAGCTGCAGGCGCCCGGGCTGCTGGGCGGCGTCCTGCATGGTGATGGCCGCGCGCCGCAGCAGTTCGTCGGGGTGATTGCCATGGGCCGGAAAGGCGACGATGCCGATGCTGCAATCGAGCACCAGGTCCAGCGTACCGACTCGCATCGGCGCCAGCAGCAGCTGATGCAGGCGGTCGGCGGCGGCGATGGCGGCGTCGCTATCGCAGTTCTCCAGCATCATCAGCATCTCGTCGGCGACCAGGCGGGCCAGGCTGTCGCCGGGGCGCAGCGTGGCCTGCAGGCGGCGGCTGAGCTGTTGCAGGGCCAGATCGAGCCCATCGGCGCCGCAACTCTCGAGAATGCTGCGGAAGTTGCCCACGCCGATGTACAGCAGCGCCGTCGGCCGCTTAGCGCTGATCGCGCTGCCCAGGCGTTCCAGCGCCAGGGTGCGATTGGGCAGGCCGGTGAGCCCGTCGTGCAGTGCATTGTGGGCCAGTTGCCGCTCGCGCTCGGCGATACCCTGCTGCATGGCATTGACTGCCTTGGCCAGGCTGCCCAGCTCATCCTTGCGCTGCAGCTCGACCTGGGTCGCATAGTCGCCCTGACCGATGCGCCCCGCCACCCGCGCCAGCTCACGCACCGGCTGCGCCAGGCTGCGCGCCAGCAGCAACGCGCCCAACAGTGACGCAAAGAACGCCGCCAGGGCGATCAGCAGAATGTCGCGATCGAGCGGCGCGAAGGCCTCCTCCGCCTGATCCAGGGATTTGTGCAGCAAGGCCAGCACCTGGAAGTCACTGCCGCTGGCCAGAGTCAGCCATTCGCCCAGGTAGCGCTGGCCCGCGGCTTCCAGCATGCGGCTGCCAGTACCACCCTGGCGCTGCGCCAGGATTTCCTCGCGCAGGCGCGCATGCAGGGCCGGCGGCAAGGTACTGACCCAGCCATCGGCCTTGCCATGCTCGATGGAGACCAGGGTCAGCTCCAGGTGGGTCAGCTCGCGCAACTCCTGAGCGAAGGCCTCGTCGATGCGAAAACCCATGACCACCCGCGCAATCGGTAGCGGAGCACTGACGGAAGCCTCCACCAGCAGATAGACCTCGCCGGCCAGTGGCAGCAGAAATACCTGAGCGCCACGCTGGGCCTGCTCGCGTACCTGGCCAGAGAGGCGCGCCACCGCCGCCGCGCCGATGCTCTGATCGGTGCTGGCCTGCAGGCTGCCATCGAGCGCCAGCAGCAGCACCAGGCTGGCATTGATGCGCGCCCCGTGGTTGGCCAGGGCCGAGCGAATGGTGTCGCGGTCGCGGCTGGCCACGGCGTCCTTGAAGCCGAAATCGGCGGCCAATACCTGCACCGCATCGCTGAGCTGGCGACCACGCACCTCGACCAGTTGCTCGAACACCCGGCCACCGACCCCCAGCTCTTCGCGTAGCTGGTTCTGCACGGCGACGCCGGTAGCGCCCTTTACCGCGAAATACAGGGCACCCACTACCACCAGCAGCAGCAGGATCAGAACCCCGGCGATGCGTGTCTGAAAACTATGGGTAAACGTCACTGGCGGCTTTCCTGATGGCCTCGCCAAATGCGCTGGGAGCGGGCTGGGTCGGCAGGGCCTGGGCGGCATCCCCCACCAGTTGTAGCGGATATTGGCGAGCGAGCCCCTGTTCCGGCACCTGCAGGCTGCCCGCTGCCACCGGCAGCATATCGGCGACTTGCGGGTGCCATAGGCTGACCTGGTAGGTGCCGGCTGGCAGCTCCAGGCGCACATGGCCCCGCTCGTCGCTCACGGCAAACCAGGGGTCGTCGGTGACGTAGACGTAGCCCAGCATCCAGTCATGGATGTTGCAGCCGAGCACCACCAGCCCCGGTTTGTCGAACAGCACCGGCTCGCTGGGCGTGCCCTGGTACAGGCGCAGCTCGAAACGCTTGGCCGGCGAGAAGGAATAGACGTGGTGGCGAATGTTGTCGCTGTTGGGGAACTTCACCGAGGTGCCGGTGCGCACCGCGAGCACACGTGGCAGGAATTGCTTGTTGCGCTGGTCCATCACGCCTTGCGCGGCGGCCGGCGCAGGCCCGGCGCCACGCAGGCTGAACACGGCATTTTCCAGCGGCTGGCCCTGGCCATCACGCAGATCGATATCGAGGGTTGCGGCTCCGGCAGACACACTGCCGAGGCCGCCCAGAACCAAAACCAGGGCAAGACGATGAAGCTTCATGGCATGGACTTCCGCAGTACTGCAAGGCGAACTGCAAGCTGGTGGCGCCTTCCTGGCAGATTTATTCGACTCCCCGCAGATTAGCTGAGTGACGGGTTAAGTTCACGCGCGAATTGGCCAGCAAAACGCCAGCATCATGACAAGACGCTACGGTCGAATATGAACCCGCCCGCACCCTGCGGCCGGTGCTCCAGCAGATTCTGCGGGCGCCCCATCTTCGGTTGGTTCTTCGCGCCGGTGTCCAGCACCCAGCCGTGCTGCTTCATCTTCTCCAGACGCCCGCGCAGGGTGGTGTGCTGCACGGCCTGGCCGAGGCTGGCCTGGAAGGCCGCCAGCGCCTCGGTGACGGTGAAGCGCGGCGCCAGCAGGTACAGCGGCAGCGAGGTGTACACCGCCTTGCTGGCCAGGCGTTCGGCGGCCTGAACCACCAGATGGGCATGGTCGAAGGGTAGCGCCAGGCGCCCGTCCAGTACCTCGGCCAGGGCGACGAAGCGCAGGTCGTCGCCCTGCAGCTCGGTGTCCGGCGCCAGCAGGGCCAGGTAGAAGGTCGACAACGACCAGCCACGCGGGTCGCGCGCCATATTGCCGACGGTAGCCACCTGTTCCAGATGCTGCGGAGCGATACGCGCCTTGTCGTGCAGCGCGCGCTCGGCGGCGGCATCCAGGCTGGCATCGACACAGCGACCGTTGACCAACACACCTGGCAGCGCCCACTGCTCGGCGAACGGCGCCTGAGCGCGGCGGATCAGCAGCAGTTGCAGCACGCCCTCCTCGCTCAGGCGCAGCGCCACGATGTCCACCCCGGCCAGCACTTCGGCAGCACTCATGCCCTCTCCTTGCAGTTACAGACTTATTTCATCTTGACGAATAACTCACAGAGTTTCACCCCTGGCGGAGAAAAACACTTGCAAACTTATTCCATCAGATGAAATATGTAACCACCGTCACGGCAACGAGGAATGCCAAGATGAAAATCGCCAGCTTCGACATCGATGCGCAAAAGGGCTTTACCCCCCTGTGCCCGGACGAGCTGCCGGTACCTGGCGGCGATACCATCGCCCCTGCCCTCAATCAGCTGGCCGAGCGCGCCAGCCTGCGCCTGGGCAGCAAGGACGCACACAGCCCGCGGGCCGCCTGGGTGGCACCGAGCCACGCCGAGATGCTGCAGCCGCTGCCGCTGGCCAACGCCGACCTCTCCTGGGTCAGCCACTGCGTGCCGGGCACTCCCGGCTTCGAGCTGCTCGACGAGCTGCCGGCGCCGCTGGACTACGACTACTTCGTGTGGAAAGGCGTGGAGCCGGACCTGCACCCCTACGGCGCCTGCTACCACGACCTGGCCGAGAAGCGCAGCACGGGCGCCATCGAATTTCTCCTGCAAAATGGCGTGCAGCGCGTGCTGGTCGGCGGCCTGGCCCTCGATTACTGCGTCAAGACCACCGCCCTGCAGCTGCGCCGCGCCGGTTTTGCGGTCGACGTATTGCTGCCGGCCTGCCGCGCCATTGCCGAGAACACCGCAAACGCCGCCTGCACCGAGATGCGCGCCGCCGGCATCGCCCTGCACGCCAGCCTGGATGAGCTGGATGCCGCATTGAACATGGATGGAGACAACTGAGATGAGCGAAAGCGTATTCGCCGACCGCATCGTGCAGAACCTGCTCGATACCGACTTCTACAAGCTGACCATGATGCAGGCGGTGCTGCACAACTACCCCAATGCCGAGGTGGAGTGGGAGTTTCGCTGCCGCAACAGCGAGGACCTGACGCCCTACCTGGCCGAGATCCGCTACCAGATCGAGCGTCTGGCAGAGCTGGAGGCCACTGCCGATCAACTGGCCTTCCTCGAACGCATTCCGTTCATGAAGTCCGACTTCATCCGCTTCCTCGGCCTGTTCCGTTTCAACCCACGGCACGTGCACACCGCCATCGAGGATGGCCAGCTGTGCATTCGCCTGCGTGGCCCCTGGCTGCATGTGATCCTCTACGAGATCCCGCTGCTGGCCATCATCAGCGAAGTGCGCAACCGCTATCGCTACCGCGAAGTCGTGCTGGAACAGGCCAGCGAGCGCCTGTACCAGAAACTCGACTGGCTCAAGAGCGAAGCCTCGGCCACCGAGCTGGCCGGCTTCCAGGTGGCCGACTTCGGCACCCGCCGGCGCTTCTCCTACCGGGTACAGGAGGAAATGGTGCGCATCATGAAGCGCGACTTCCCCGGTCGTTTCGCCGGCACCAGCAACGTACACCTGGCCCGCGAGCTGGAACTGCGCCCCATCGGCACCATGGCTCACGAATGGCTGATGGCCCACCAGCAGCTCGGCCCACGGCTGATCGACAGCCAGAGTGCGGCACTGGACTGCTGGGTACGCGAGTACCGTGGCCAGCTCGGCATCGCCCTGACCGACTGCATCACCATGGATGCCTTCCTCGCCGATTTCGATCTGTACTTCGCCAAGCTGTTCGATGGCCTGCGCCACGACTCCGGCGACCCGCTGGTATGGGCCGAGAAAGCCATCGCCCACTACGAACAGCTCGGCATCGACCCCGCCAGCAAGACCCTGGTGTTCTCCGACGGCCTGGATTTCGCAAGGTCGCTGCAGCTCTACCGTGCACTGCACGAGCGGATCAACGTAAGCTTCGGCATCGGCACCAAGCTGACCTGCGACATCCCCGGGGTCGAACCCATGAACATCGTCATCAAGATGACGGCCTGCAACGGTCAGCCGGTGGCCAAGATTTCCGATGCACCGGGCAAGACCCAGTGCCGCGACGAGAATTTCGTCAGCTACCTGAAACATGTTTTTCGCGTATGAGGACTCCGACATGAGCAACCGCCAAGCTGAAATCGCCGCCGCGCTGGACGTGGTGCCCCCTTTCGCCGACGAAGCCGCCCTGATCGCGCAGATCGACAAGCGCAAGGCCTTCATCAAGAACACGCTGCAGAATTCCGGGCTGAAAGTGCTGGTACTGGGCATCAGCGGCGGCGTCGACTCGCTGACCGCCGGGCGCCTGGCCCAGCTCTCGGTCGAGGAACTGCGCGCCGAAACCGGCGATGACGCCTACCGTTTCATCGCCGTGCGCCTGCCGCACAACAGCCAGCACGACGAGCACGATGCCCAGGACTCGCTGAAATTCATCCGCGCCGACGAGGAGGACACCGTCAATATCGCCGGCAGCGTCAGCGGCCTCGGCGAGCAGGTCACCCACCTGCAGAAGCTGACCGATGCCCGCCGCGACTTCGTGGTCGGCAATATCAAGGCGCGCATCCGCATGGTCGCCCAGTTCGCCATTGCCAACGCCAACAACGGCCTGGTGATCGGCACCGACCACGCCGCCGAGGCGGTGATGGGCTTCTTCACCAAGTTCGGCGACGGCGCCTGCGACCTGGCCCCGCTGTCCGGTCTGGTCAAGGGCCAAGTGCGCGCCATCGCCAAACACCTGGGCGCGCCGCAGCACCTGGTGCTGAAGACGCCGACCGCAGACCTGGAAGAGCTGCGCCCCGGCAAGCCGGACGAGGAAGCCCATGGCGTCAGCTACGCCGAGATCGACGCCTTCCTGCACGGCGAGGCGGTCAGCGAGGCGGCCTACGCGACCATAGTGCGCACCTACGACAACACCCGCCACAAGCGTGAGCTGCCGCTGGTGCCGTAACGGCTCAATGCCCTGCAGGGCTGGGCGGCGGCTGATCGGGAAGAGTCGGTTCACCCGGCTCTTCGGGCACCTCCGGGGTGTCAGGGTCGGGTTGATGGGGAATACCGCCGCCATGAACCGCAAGATGCGGCCCGACCACGGGCCATAACGAAGCCATGATGCAATCCTCCGTGTCGAACACATAAGGGTAGAGCCCGTCACGCAGGAAGAATCCACATCGGCGAATTTCCGGCCGCAAGAGGCATATCGGCTGAATCCGGGGAAACAGACATGACAGAGGGCCGCAGCGCAGTCGGGTGGAGCCGGCTACGCTGACTGGCGTGGCCCATCTAGTGAGTGGGGCTGCTCCCAGCAGACTCAGGAAAGGAACCCCTCATGTCCAATCTCACACCAATCGACCCCCGTATCCCCCGCACGCTGCTCGACACCCTGATTCGCGCGGGACTCATCGCCACCCTGGTCGTGGCCTGCTATGAGGTTTTTCACCCCTTTCTCAGCCTGATGGCCTGGGCGCTGATCCTCGCCGTGACCCTCTATCCGTTGCACGGCATGCTCAAGGCCCGCGTTGGCGGCGGTGAAGGACGGGCGGCCACCCTGATGGTCGTAATCGCCGTGGCGATCTTGCTGATCCCCGCCTACCTGCTCGGCGCCTCGCTGACCGAGTCGGTGCAGAGCGTCATCGCCGTGGTCAAGGAGGATGGCGTGCATATCCCCGCGCCACCGGCCAGCGTGGGTGACTGGCCACTGATCGGCAAACCGCTGTACGCGTTCTGGGCCCAGACCGCTGCCGATGTGAGCAGCGCCCTGCAACAGGCGGCACCGCATCTCAAGGGTGCCGCGCTGGGGCTGCTGAGCAAGCTGGCCGGAGCCAGCGTCGGCCTGCTGGTCTTCATCGGCGCACTGATCATCGCCGGGATCATCATGGCCTATGGCAAAACCGGCCATGCCAGCGCCCTGCGCATCGCCAACCGGGTCGCCGCCGAAGGGCAAGGCAACGACATAGTCACCCTGTGCACCGCCACCATTCGCGCCGTTGCCCAGGGCGTGATCGGCATCGCCTTCATCCAGATGCTGCTGATCGGTGCCGGCTTCATCGTCAAGGGTGTGCCGGGCGCCGGCCTGCTGGCCCTGGGGGTGCTGATCATCGGCATCATGCAACTGCCCGCCACCCTGATCACCCTGCCCGTGATCGCCTATGTGTTCTTCGCCGATGGCGCCAGCCTGGCCGTGATCATTTTCGCCATCTACACCTTCGTCGCCGGCCTGGCGGACAACGTGCTCAAACCACTGCTGCTCGGCCGCGGTGTGGATGTGCCGATGCCGGTGATCCTGATCGGCGCCCTGGGCGGCATGGTGGTTGGCGGCATCATAGGCCTGTTCATCGGCCCGGTGCTGCTGGCCGTCGGCTACAAGCTGTTCTGGCAGTGGGTCGACCAGCAACCGGCCGATGCACAGCCCAAGCCACAGGATGAGGCCTGAATACCACCCGGCCTGGATGCTGCTGGCCGCAGCCGCCCTTGGCGGCTGCGTGCGCCTGGGACCGGACTTCCAATCGCCGCGCCAGGACTGGATCGAGCACTGGCAGAGCACGGCGCTGAACGACGCCAGTGCCCGGCAGCAGGCCGACAATCGCCAGTGGTGGACGTTGTTCGACGACCCGGTGCTCAACCACCTGATCGAGCTGGCCGATGCCGGCAACCCCAGCCTGCGCATCGCCGCCCTGCGCATTCTCGAAGCCCGTGCCCAGCTCGGCATCGCCCGCAGCGGGCGCTACCCGCAGGTGCAACAGGCCAGCGCCGACGCGCTGTACCTGGATCGCAACCAGTACGGCGGCGACAACCCGCAGGATCTCAGCACCTGGCAGTACGGCGCCGGCTTCGACATCGGCTGGGAGCTGGACTTCTGGGGCCGTTATGCCCGCGCCATCGAATCCGCCGACGCCGTCTACTTCGCCGCCCACGCCAACTACCAGGATGCTCTGGTGCTGCTGCGCGCCCAGGTCGCGCAGAGCTACTTCAGCCTACGCACGGCCGAGGCGCGCCTGCGTATTGCCCGTGACAACGCCAAGCGGCAGCGGCGCAGCCTGCAGATCACCGAACGGCTGTTCAAGAGCGGCAACAGCGCCGAGCTCGACCTGCAACAGGCCAAGACGCAGTACCTGGGCACGCTCAGCAGCATTCCCGAGTTCGAAACCCAGGTCGCGCAGACCCGCAATGCCATTGCCGTACTACTCGGCCTGCCGCCTGGCGCCCTGACCGAACTGAAGGCGCAGACCGGCCTGATCCCGCTGGTCGACCAGGCGCTGATCGACGACGTACCGGCCACCCTGCTGCTGCGCCGCCCCGACGTGCGCGCCGCCGAGCTGCAGGTCGCCGCCCAGTCCGCGCTGATCGGCGTGGCGGAAACCGACCTCTACCCCTCGATCAGCCTGCTCGGCAGCATCGGCTGGTCGGCCAGCAGCCAGGACGGCAGCTCGGACACTCTCAGCATGGGCGGAGGCCCGAGCCTGACATGGAACCTGTTCGACCACGGCCGCCTGCGCAACAACGTGCGCGTGCAGGACGCCCGCCTGCAACAGTTGATCGAGGCCTACCGCGACCGCGTGCACCAGGCCGCCCGCGAGGCCGACGATGCCGCCACCGGCCTGCTCAATGCCCTCGAACGCGAACGCATCCTGCGCGAAGCCGCCTACTCGGCGGAACGCTCACTGACCCTGGCCAGCGCCCAGTACCGCGAAGGCTATTCCGACTTCCAGCGCGTGCTGGACGCCCAGCGCGCCCTGTTCGCCCAGCAGGACGGCTATCTGGTAGCGCGCAGCGCAGCCGTCAGCAGCCTGATCGACCTCTACCGAGCCCTGGGCGGCGGCTGGAACAGTGCCCGCCCACTGCTCGACCCGGATACCCGCGAGCAGATGCGCAAGCGCACCGACTGGGGCGAGCTGCTCGACGACACTGACCAAGCGGAGACACCCGTCAATGAATGACCAGGCCGAACAGTCCGACCCCAGCCGCCTGGGCGTGCGCATCGTGCTCGTGCTGATCGTCCTTAGCCTGCTCTGGTACCTGCTGGCCGACCGCTTCACCCCCTACACCCAGCAGGCGCGGGTGCAGGCCTATGTGGTGGCGGTGGCGCCGGAAGTGGCCGGCCGGGTAACCCAGGTACGGGTCGGCAACAACCAGATGGTCGAAGCTGGCCAGGTGCTGTTCGAGCTGGACCAGGAGCCCTACGAGATCGCCGTGGCCAAGGCCCGCGCCGAGCTGGAGAACATGCGCGGCCAGGTCGGCGCCAGTAGCGCCGCCATCGATTCGGCGCTGGCCAACCTGCGTGCCGCCCGAGCCGGCGAACTCAAGGCGCGGCAGGACCGCGATCGCCTAGAACGCCTGTATCGCGAAGACCCCGGCACCATTTCCCTGCGCCGTCTGGAGGTCTCGCGCGCCAGCCTGACCCAGGCCAGCGCCCAGGTCGCCGCCGCCGAGGCTCAGGTCGAGCAGGCGCGCGAGACCGAGGGCGGCAGCGGGGAAGACAACGCGCGCCTGCGCAGTGCTGCTGCGGCCCTGGAGAAAGCCGAGCTGGACCTGACCAAGACCCAGGTACGCGCCGCCTCCGCCGGCCTGGTCACCGACCTGCGCATCGAGGCCGGCCAGTTCGCCGGTGCCGGCAGCCCGCAACTGACGCTGATAGCCCTCAGCGACCTGTGGATCAACGCCGAGATGACCGAGAACAACCTCGGTCACCTGCAACCCGGCACGCCGGTATCCATCGTCCTCGACGCGCGCCCCGGCCACGTCTACCGCGGTAAGGTACGCAGCATCGGCTACGGTATCAGCGTCGGCCAGGGCACGCCGCCCGGCAGCCTGCCGACGGTGGAGAACAGTCGTGACTGGCTGCGCGCCGCCCAGCGCTTCCCAGTAGTGGTGGAGTTCGAGCCCGGCGAACTGGAGAACTATCAGGGCCTGCGCGTCGGCGGCCAGGCCGAGGTCATGGCCTTCCCCACCGAAGGCAACCCGCTCAACCTGCTCGGCCGCGCCTTCCTGCGCGTGATGAGCTGGCTATCGTTCGCCTACTGAGCATGAGCACGCCTATCGACCCTCGCCCCCGCCGCGCCCTGCGCCTGGCCTTCGGCGTGGCCTGCGGCACGGCCCTGGGCTTCGGCCTGGCCCTGCCGATTCCCTTTCTCACGCCCATGTTGGTGCTGTTTGTCCTGGTGCTGCGCAACCAGCCACTCAGCCTCAAGGCCGGCCTGGCCCTGGCCCTGGTCGTGGCGCTGACCACCGGCAGCGGTCTGTTGCTGAGCCCGCTGTTGAATCATCAAGCCTTCGCCGGCGTCCTGCTGGTCGCCCTCGGCCTGTTCTTCTGCTTCCGCTATGGGCTACGCGGCGGCAACGCCCTGCTGAGCAATCTGATGGTGGTCGGCCTGACCATGATCACCGCGGCCGGCACGACCTCCATGGCACTGGGACAGTTGGTAATCGAAGGACTGATCAAGGCCGTGTTCATGACCACCCTGTGCGTGGCCGTCAGCCACTGGCTGTTCCCCGAACCGGCCGGCCTGCCGCCGGCCAAGCCAGCCGCACCCTCGCCCCTGGCACAGGCCAACTGGATAGCCCTGCGCGCCATGCTGGTCGTGCTGCCGGCCTGGCTGCTGGCGCTGATCAACCCGGCCAGCTACATGCCGCTGGTGATGAAATCCGCCAGCCTGGGGCAGCAGGTCTGCGGCGTCAGCGCACGCAATGCCGGGCGCGAACTGCTCGGTTCGACCCTGCTTGGTGGCGCCCTGGCCATCGCTTTCTGGGGCATCCTCAGCATTTGCCCACAGCTATGGCTGTTCTTCCTGCTGATGGTGCTGTTCGCGCTGCTGCTGGCGCGACGGCTCTACCTGTTGGCGCCCAACAAGCTGAGCCCAGGCTTCTGGCTCAATACCTGCGCCACCCTGATCATCCTGCTCGGCCAGTCGGTGCAGGACAGCGCCGCCGGCAAGGATGTCTACAGTGCCTTCGCCGTCCGCATGGGCCTGTTCCTGCTTGTCACCCTCTATGCCTGCGCGGCGGTGTACCTGCTCGACCGGCGTGTGTCCCCCTCCGCACAAGGAACTCCAGCATGCTCCTGAACCTGATCATCGGCCTGCCCATAGCCATCCTGTGCCTGCTGCTGCAGGCTGTGCTCATAGCGCTCTGTCTACGTCGCTATGTCGACTACCGGCAGAATCTGACGCAGCCAACCCCTGGCAGCACCATCCTGATCCTGAGCCTGGTGATGCTGCTCATGCTGTTCGGCAACTTCCTGCAGATGGCCGTGTGGGCCTTGCTGTTCGTGACGCTCGGCGAATTCGAGACCTTTGCCCAGGCGCTGTACTTCTCCGGCGTGACCTTTGCCACCCTGGGTTATGGCGACCTGGTGCTATCTGCGCCGCGGCAACTGCTCAGCGCCGTGGAGGCCGCCAATGGCATCCTCATGTTCGGCCTCTCCACCGCGGCGATGACGGCCGCACTCGGTGACGTGCTCAAGCAATATGCCCAGCAGCTGCGGGCCACATCCCCGAATTGAACTAAAGCGCAACGCATCCGGCAGTTTCATGCGGGGGTAAAACGAAAAAACCGAGCATCAGCTCGGTTTTTTCAGTGCTCAGCGGCAATCAGGTCTTCGGCAGGGTTACACCGGTCTGACCCTGGTACTTGCCGCCACGGTCCGCGTAGGAGGTTTCGCAGGCCTCATCCGACTGCAGGAACAGCATCTGCGCCACGCCCTCGTTGGCGTAGATCTTTGCCGGCAGGGTGGTGGTGTTGGAAAACTCCAGGGTCACGTGGCCTTCCCACTCCGGCTCCAGCGGCGTGACGTTGACGATGATGCCGCAGCGCGCGTAAGTGCTCTTGCCGAGGCAGATGGTCAGCACATCACGCGGGATGCGGAAATACTCGACGGTACGGGCCAGGGCGAAGGAGTTCGGCGGAATGATGCACACCGGGCCTTTGACGTCGACAAAGCTCTTCTCATCGAAGTTCTTCGGATCGACGGTGGCCGAATGGATGTTGGTGAACACCTTGAATTCGTCGGCGCAGCGCACGTCGTAGCCGTAGCTGGAAACCCCGTAGGAAATCAGGCGCTCGGCGCCTTCGGTGCGCACCTGGCGCTCGACGAAGGGCTCGATCATCCCGTGTTCCTGGGCCATGCGGCGAATCCACTTGTCCGATTTGATGCTCATGGCGGGCGTCCTGAAGCTGGTGGTTGAAAATTGATCGCGCATCTTACCGGGAGGTGGCCCTGGTTCAAAGGCCCCCACCCGGTCCGGTAAGGTCAGTCGTCACTGGTCTCGATGGTCGGCATGGCCTGTGCGCCGAGTCCGGCCTGGGAGATACGCGCACCCACACAGCGCGCCATCTCTTGATAGATCATCGCCAACTGGCTTTCGGTATCGGCCACCACGGTCGGTTTGCCGCCATCGGCCTGCATGCGGATCGCCATCGACAACGGCAGCGAGGCCAGCAGGTCGACGCCATACTGGGCGGCCAGCTTCTCGCCACCGCCCTCGCCGAACAGATGCTCGCTATGGCCGCAGTTGCTGCAGATATGCACCGCCATGTTCTCCACCACTCCGAGTACCGGAATGTTGACCTTGCGGAACATCTCCACGCCCTTCTTGGCATCCAGCAGAGCCAGGTCCTGCGGGGTGGTGACGATGACACTGCCGGCCACCGGCACTTTCTGCGCCAGGGTCAGCTGGATGTCACCGGTGCCCGGCGGCATGTCGATCACCAGATAATCGAGATCGTCCCAGGCGGTCTGGGTCACCAGCTGCAGCAGCGCGCCTGAGACCATAGGCCCGCGCCACACCACCGGGGTGCTGTCATCGGTGAGGAAGGCCATGGACATGACCTGCACGCCATGGGCCTCCAGCGGCACGAAGAACTTCTGGTCACGCACCTTGGGCCGGGTACCTTCGGCGATGCCGAACATGATGCCCTGGCTGGGGCCATAGATATCCGCATCGAGGATGCCGACCCGCGCGCCTTCACGGGCCAGGGCCAGGGCCAGGTTGGCGGCGGTGGTGGACTTGCCCACGCCGCCCTTGCCGGAGGCCACGGCGATGATGTTCTTCACGTTGGCCAGTGCCGGTACTTGCTCCTGCGCCTTGTGCGGTTCGATGGCCACGTCCACCTGCACCTTCGCCGACTCCACGCCGTCCAGCCCCTCAAGGGCCATCTGCAGCATCTGTGCCCAGCCACTCTTGAACAGATCGGCGGCATAACCCAGCTCCAGGCGCACGGCGACCTTGCCGCCCTGGATATCGATCTCGCGCAGGCAGCCGGCGCTGACCGGGTCCTGATTCAGATGCGGGTCGGTGAACTGACGCAGGCGGGCTTCGACCGCTTCACGGGTGACGGCGCTCATGGGGCAACTCCGAAAGGCTGGGTAAAACAGGCCGGCATCTTACCCCGCTGCGCAGCCGTCGCGGATGAAAAAAAACCGCCGCGCCTATATAGTGGCCGACTTCCTTCGAAACACCCGATGGCCCGATCCCCATGTCCGAAGCCCGCAAGATTCTCGTTACCAGCGCCCTGCCCTACGCCAACGGCTCCATTCACCTGGGCCACATGCTCGAATACATCCAGACCGACATGTGGGTGCGTTTCCAGAAGCTGCGCGGCCACCAGGCCATCTACGTCTGCGCCGACGACGCCCATGGCTCGGCCATCATGCTGCGCGCCGAGAAAGAGGGGATCACCTCCGAACAGCTGATCGACGGCGTGCGCGCCGAGCATATGGCCGACTTCGCCGACTTCGGCGTCGATTTCGACAATTACCACTCGACCCACTCGGAAGAGAACCGCGAGCTGTCTGCCGCCATCTACCTCAAGCTGCGCGACGCCGGACACATCGCCACCCGTTCGGTGACCCAATACTTCGACCCCGAGAAGGGCATGTTCCTCGCCGATCGCTTCATCAAAGGTACCTGCCCCAAGTGCGGCACCGAGGATCAGTACGGCGACAACTGCGAGAAGTGCGGTGCCACCTACGCGCCCACCGAGCTGAAGAACCCGCGCTCGGCCATCTCCGGTGCCGTGCCGGTGCTCAAGGACTCCAAGCACTTCTTCTTCAAGCTGCCCGACTTCGAGGCCATGCTGAAGAGCTGGACCCGCAGCGGCACCCTGCAGGACGCCGTGGCCAACAAGATCGCCGAGTGGCTGGATGGCGGCCTGCAGGAGTGGGACATCTCACGCGACGCACCCTACTTCGGTTTCGAGATCCCGGACGAACCCGGCAAATACTTCTACGTCTGGCTGGACGCCCCGATCGGCTACATGGCCAGCTTCAAGAACCTCTGCAGCAAGCGATCGGAGCTGGACTTCGACGCATTCTGGAACAAGGAATCGACCGCCGAGCTGTACCACTTCATCGGCAAGGACATCGTCAACTTCCACGCCCTGTTCTGGCCGGCCATGCTCGAAGGCGCCGGTTACCGCAAGCCTACCGCGGTCAACGTGCACGGCTACCTGACCGTCAACGGCCAGAAGATGTCCAAGTCGCGCGGCACCTTCGTCAAGGCACGTACCTACCTGGATCACCTGAACCCGGAATACCTGCGCTACTACTACGCCAGCAAGCTGGGCCGTGGCGTGGACGACCTGGACCTGAACCTCGAAGACTTCGTGCAGAAGGTCAACTCGGACCTGGTCGGCAAGGTGGTCAACATCGCCAGCCGCTGCGCCGGCTTCATCCACAAGGGCAACGCTGGGGTTCTCGTAGACGCGAACCCAGAGCCGGAACTGTGGGCCGCCTTCCAGGCCGCCGCGCCGAGCATCGCCGACGCCTATGAAGCCCGCGACTTCTCCCGCGCCATGCGCGAGATCATGGCCCTGGCCGACCGCGCCAACGCCTGGATCGCCGACAAGGCGCCGTGGGCGCTGAACAAGGTCGAGGGCAAGCAGGCCGAGGTGCAGGAAATCTGCGCCCTGGGCGTCAACCTGTTCCGCCAGCTGGTGATCATGCTCAAGCCGGTGCTGCCGAAACTGGCCGCCGACGCCGAGGCCTTCCTCAACGTCGCCCCGCTGACCTGGGCCGACCTGGCCACGCCGCTGGCCAACCACCAGCTGAACCCGTTCAACCCGCTGCTGACCCGTATCGAACCCGCGAAGATCGAAGCCATGACCGAAGCCTCCAAGGAAGACCTCGCCGCCGAAGCCACCAAGCCAGCTGGCAATGGCGAACTGACCAAGGAGCCACTGGCCACCGAGATCAACTTCGACGCCTTTGCGGCGGTCGACCTGCGCATTGCCCTGATCGAGAAGTGCGAATTCGTCGAGGGTGCCGACAAGCTACTGCGCCTGTCGCTGGATATCGGCGACGAGAAGCGCAACGTGTTCTCCGGCATCAAGTCCGCCTACCCGGACCCGAGCAAGCTGGAAGGCCGCCTGACCCTGTACGTGGCCAACCTGGCCCCGCGCAAGATGAAGTTCGGCATCAGTGAAGGCATGGTCCTGGCCGCCGGCCCGGGCGGCGAGGAAATCTACCTGCTCAGCCCGGACAGCGGCGCCAAGCCGGGTCAGCGCGTCAAATAACCCCGGCAAGCAAGGATGCTGCAATGAACAGATGGCTGCTGGTTTTGCTGCTGGCCCTGGCCGGCTGCTCCGACAAGGGCGGCGAGGAGTACGGTGCTGCCATACAGGGTGAGCAAAACAAGCCCGGCAGTTATCTGGCCTACGAACACAGTGTCGGTATCGAGCTGCCAGCCGAGCGGATTGCCGAGCGCCTGACCGCCACCCGCCAGGCCTGCCTGGAAGAACGCTTCGGTGCGTGCAGCCTGATCGGCGCCGAGCAAAGCTCCGGCCAGTACCCCAGCGGCGAACTGACCTTGCGCATCGTCCCCGCGGGCGTCGAGAAGATCAGCGCCTTTGCTGCCGAAGGTGGCGAACAAGTGCGGCGCTTTACCCGCGCCGAGGACCTGGCTCAAGCCGTGGCCGACAACCGTCAGCAGCGCGAGCAACTACTGCGCCAGCAACAGACGCTGCAGCAATACCAGCAACGCACGGACCTGAGCGTTTCCGACCTGCTGGCCCTGGCCAGAGAGCTGGCCGCCGTCGAAGTGCAACTGCAGGCCCTGGACCAGCAGGCCGCCCAGCAGCAGCGCCGCCTGGATACCAACCTGCTGACTCTGAACTTCTCCAGTCGCTACCAGCGCTCGCGCATGGGGCAGATCGGCGAAGCTGCCGGCAACCTGCTGGACAACTTCACCGAAGGCTGCGTCGCAGTGCTTGAGTTCATCGGTTATGGCCTGCCATTCCTGATCCTGCTGTTCCCCTTGGCCTTGCTACTACGCGGGCTCTGGCGGCGCCTCACTCAGCGACCACGCTAAACCCGGCGCAACAGGCTAGCCTTTTCCTGCGGCCAGCTTGTTTGCTGTGGGCGCGTTCCCGATAATAGGCGCCCTTTTTCTACGGCCTTTCCGCCACCACGGTAGCTCCGATGACCGAACTCGCCTTGATCATGGTCAGCGCCATCCTGGTCAACAATTTCGTGCTGGTGCAGTTCCTCGGCCTGTGCCCCTTCATGGGCGTGTCGAAGAAGATCGAGACGGCCATCGGCCTGTCGCTGGCCACCACCTTCGTCCTCACCCTGGCTGCCATGTGCAGCTACCTGGTGCAGGAATACGTGCTGGAGCCCCTGGGCCTGGAGTTCCTGCGCACCATCAGTTTCATCCTGGTGATCGCCGTCACCGTGCAGTTCACCGAAATGGTGGTGAACAAGACCAGCCCCCTGCTCTACCGCGTGCTGGGCATCTTCCTGCCGCTGATCACCACCAACTGTATCGTCCTCGGCGTGGCCCTGCTCAACGCCAACAAGGCCGAGTTCACTTTCATCACCGCCACCGCCAACGGTTTCGCCGCTGGCCTGGGCTTCTCCCTGGTACTGGTGCTGTTTGCCGCCATGCGTGAACGCATCGCCATCGCCGACGTACCCAAGCCGTTCCAGGGCGCCTCCATCGGCATGATCACCGCCGGGCTGATGTCCCTGGCGTTTATGGGCTTCGCCGGGTTGATCAAGCTATGAGCCTGGTGCTGATCGCCGTTCTCGCCGTTCTCGGCCTGTGCCTGCTCGGCGGCGCCATCCTCGGCTTCGCTGCGGTGCGCTTCAAGGTCGAGGGTGACCCTATCGCCGAACAGATCAACGCGCTGCTGCCGCAGACCCAGTGCGGCCAGTGCGGTTACCCGGGCTGCAAGCCCTACGCCGAAGCCATCGCCGGCGGCGACAAGATCAACAAGTGCCCGCCCGGCGGCGAGGCCACGATCCAGGCCCTGGCCGACCTGCTCGACGTCGAGCCGGAGCCGCTGGATGCCGTCGAAGGCGAGAAGCCGCAGATGGTCGCGGTGATCCGCGAAGCCGAATGCATCGGCTGCACCAAATGCATCCAGGCCTGCCCGGTGGACGCTATCGTCGGCGCGGCCAAGCAGATGCACACGGTGATCGCCAGCGAATGCACCGGTTGCGACCTGTGCGTCGAGCCGTGCCCGGTGGACTGCATCGACATGGTGGAAGTCGGCAGCAACGTGCAGAGCTGGAAGTGGCAGCTGCCGCTGGCCCCCGGCCAACTGATCGCCAGCGACCGGGAGCAAGCCGCATGAGTGCCCACGAACGCATCTGGGACATTCCCGGCGGCATCCACCCGGCCGAGCGCAAGGAACTGTCCAACCGCACGCCGATCCAGCCCGCGCCGCTGCCCAAGCGCCTGATCCTGCCGCTGGGTCAGCATATCGGCGCCGCCGCCGAGCCCTGTGTGGCGTTAGGCGAGCGCGTTCTCAAGGGCCAGAAGATCGCCGAAGCCATCGGCTTCGTCAGCGCGCCGCTGCATGCGCCGACCTCCGGCACGGTCAGCTTCATCGGCCCGCAGCCCTACCCGCATGTGTCCGGCATGCTCGCGCCGGCCATCGTGATCGACAGCGACGGCCTGGACCAGTGGACCGAACTGACGCCGCAGCCGGACTACCGGCACATGGCGTCCAGCGCGCTGCTGAAGCTGATCCGCGAGGCCGGCATCAACGGCCTCGGTGGCGCCGGTTTTCCCACCGCGGTCAAGCTCACCGCGCGACCGACGCAGAAGATTCACACCCTCATCATCAACGGCACCGAGTGCGAGCCCTATATCACCGCCGACGATGTGCTGATGCGCGAGCGCGCCGCCGAACTGGTGTCCGGCATCGACATCCTGGTGCAGCTGATCCAGCCGGACGAAGTGCTGATCGGTATCGAGGACAACAAGCCTGAGGCCATCGCCGCCGTGCGTGCCGCCCTGCGCGAGCGCAGTTACACCCTCAAGGTGTTCCCCACCAAGTACCCCTCCGGCGGCGAGAAACAGCTGATCCAGATCCTCACCGGCGTGGAAGTGCCCAGCGGCGGCCTGCCGGCGGATATCGGCATGCTCTGCCAGAACGTCGGCACCTGCGTGGCCATCCACGACGCAGTGCTGCTGGGCAAGCCACTGATCTCGCGCATCACCACCCTGACCGGCGAAGCCCTGGCACGACCGGGCAATGTCGAAGCACTGCTCGGTACTCCGGTCGGTGAGCTGCTGGCCTTCGCCGGCCTGGACAGCAGCAAGCTCAACCGCCTGGTCATGGGCGGCCCGATGATGGGCTTCACCCTGCCCTCGCTCGATGTACCCCTGGTCAAGACCGCCAACTGCCTGCTGGCCGGCACCGCCAGCGAGCTGCCGGCACCGCCACCGGCCATGCCCTGCATCCGTTGTGGCGAATGCGCCGAGGCCTGCCCGGCCAGCCTGCTACCGCAGCAGCTGCACTTCTTTGCACTCGGCCAGCAGCACGAGCAGCTCAAGGCGCACAACCTGTTCGACTGCATCGAATGCGGCGCCTGCGCCTATGTCTGCCCCTCCAGCATCCCGCTGGTGCAGTACTACCGCGCCGCCAAAGGCGAAATCCGCGAGCTGGAACAGAAGCAGCAGAAGGCCGAGCACTCCAAGCAGCGCTTCGAGCTGCGCCAGGAACGCCTGCGCCGCGAGGAAGAACGCAAGGAGGCCGAACGTGTGGCCCGTGCCGAGCGCGCCGCCAAGGCCAAGGCGGCGCAAGCCGAGGCAGCGGCAGCAGCGCCTACCAGTGCAGCGCCGAGCGCCGCCGACGAGCAGCTCAAGCGCCTGAAGATCGAAGCCAGCATGGCCCAGGTCGCGCTGAAGAAGGCCGAGAAGCAGCTGGCCCAGCACGACACCGACGAACTCAAGGCCCAGGTCGCCGAACTGCGCAGCGCCGCCGAAGCCGCACAGAAGGCTCTGGAAGCCGCCCAGGCCAGCGCGCCCGCCTCCGCTGCAGCAGCGCCGGCCAACGACGATGCGCTGAAGAAAGCCAAGATCGAAGCCGCCATGCTCAAGGCCCAGCTACGCAAGCTGGATAAACTCGAAGCACCCAGCACCGAGCAGCAGGCCGAGCTGGAGCAGACCCGCGCCAAGCTGACCGAGGCCGAAAAGGTCCTGGAACAGCTGCAGTCCGCAGCGCCTGCACCCTCCGCCGCCGCGCCAGCCAACGACGACGCGCTGAAGAAAGCCAAGATCGAGGCCGCTATGCTCAAGGCCCAGCTGCGCAAGCTGGAAAAGCTCGAAGCGCCCAGCGCCGAACAGCAGGCCGAGCTGGAGCAGACCCGCGCCAAGCTGGCCGAGGCCGAAAAGATCCTGGGACAACTGCAATCTGCAGCACCAGCCCCCACCAAGGCCGCCGACGATAGCGAACTGAAAAAGGCCAAGGTCGAGCTGGCGATGAAGCGCGCCGAGCTGAAGAAGGCCGAGAAAGCCGGTGCAGAAGAAAGCGAGCTGGAGCGCCTACGCCAGGCCCTGTCCGCCGCCGAACAGGCTCTGCATGCCGCCGAAACAGCCTCTGGCAAACCAGTCCCAGACCTGGTGCGTACCGAAAAGCCCGGCGTTGACGCCGCGCTCAAGGCGCTGAAGACCGAAGTCGCCTTTGCCCGCGCCGACCTGCGCAAACTGGAACGCGACGACGCTGCCGCCAGCGACACCCTGGAAGCCGCCCGCGCCCGCCTGGCAACCGCCGAGCAAGCCCTGGCCGCTCACCAAGCCTGATTCCGGAGACCCGATGGCCCTGCCCCGCATCACCTCGCCCCACGCCAAGGGCGCCAACAAGACCCAGCGTGTCATGCTGCTGGTGGCGGCCGCCTGTGCCCCCGGTGCGCTGGCGCTGACCTGGCTGTTCGGCGTCGGCACCCTGGTCAACCTGCTCTGGGCCAGCCTGGTGGCCATCGCCTGCGAAGCGGCCATCCTGGCCGTGCGCAAGCGCCCGCTGGCGTTTTTCCTCAAGGACGGCAGCGCCCTGGTCACCGCCGTGCTGCTGGCCCTGGCCTTGCCGCCCTATGCGCCCTGGTGGCTGACCCTGGTCGCCGTGGGCTTCGCCATCGTCTTCGGCAAGCAGCTCTATGGCGGCCTGGGGCAGAACCCGTTCAACCCGGCCATGCTCGGCTACGTGGTGGTGCTGATCTCCTTCCCCATTCCTATGACCAGCTGGCCGACGCCGCACAGCGTCGGCATCGCCGAGGGCATCCAACAGATTCTCGGCCTGGCCGCCCTGCCGGATGGCTGGAGCCAGGCCACGGCCCTGGATGCACTGAAGATCAACAAGAGCCTGACCATCGATGAGCTTTGGGCGCAGAACCCGGCCTTCGGCAGCTTCGGCGGCAAGGCGGTGGAATGGGTCAACCTGGCCTTCCTGCTCGGCGGCCTGTTCCTGATCTACAAGAAAATCATCAGCTGGCACGCACCAGCGGGCATGCTCGGCGCCCTGTTCGTCATGAGCCTGCTGTTCTGGAACGGCTCGGGCTCGGACTCCCATGGTTCGCCGCTGTTCCACCTGCTGACCGGCGCCACCATGCTCGGTGCCTTCTTCATCGTCACCGACCCGGTCAGCGGCGCTACCAGCAACCTGGGGCGGATCATCTTCGGCGCCGGGGTCGGCGTGCTGGTCTACATCATCCGAGCCTGGGGCGGCTACCCGGACGGCGTGGCATTCGCCGTGCTACTGATGAACCTGGCCGCGCCGACCATCGACTACTACACCCGTCCGCGCACCTACGGCCATCGCAAGGCCGAGCGCGGCTTCAAGCTGGGAGAATGAGCGTGCTGCCGGAAATCTCCCGCTCCATGCTGAAGAACGCCACCGTGCTGGGCCTGTTCGCCATCGCCACGGTCGGCGTGGTGGCCGCCATTCAGCAAGGCACCGCGCCGCGCATCGCCGCCGCCGAGCGCGAAGCCCAGGTGCAGGCGCTGGCGCAGATCCTGCCGGCCGGCAGCTACGACAACCATCTGCTCGACAACAGCCGCCTGCTGCAGGACGAGCTGCTCGGCAACAGAAACCCGGCCCCCGCCTATCTGGCCACCCTCGGCGGCAAGCCCAGCGCGGTGATCCTGCAGGTCACCGCGCCAGATGGCTACAGCGGGTCGATTCGCCTGCTGGTGGGCATCCTCGCCGACGGCCGCCTGGCCGGCGTACGCGCCCTGCACCACCGCGAAACCCCCGGTCTGGGCGACAAGATCGACCTGAGCAAGAGCCGCTGGATTCTCGGCTTCGACGGCAAGTCGCTGACCCAGCCCGATGAAGCTGGCTGGGCAGTGAGGAAAGATGGCGGCCAGTTCGACCAGTTCGCCGGCGCCACCATCACCCCGCGCGCCGTGGTCAAGGCCGTGCACAAGGCGCTGCAATACTTCGACAAGCACAGGGCCGAGCTGCTGGCCCCGGAGGCCTCCCATGGCTAGTTATCGCGAGATCGCCATCAACGGTCTGTGGAAGAACAACCCCGGCCTGGTCCAGCTGCTCGGCCTGTGCCCGCTGCTCGGGGTGAGCAACTCGGTGGTCAACGCCCTGGGCATGGCCATCGCCACCGCCGTGGTGCTGACCTGCTCCAACGCCGCCGTGGCGCTGATCCGTCGCCAGGTCACCGACGCCGTGCGCCTGCCGGCCTTCGTCATGATCATCGCCGCGCTGACCACCTGTATCGAGCTGCTGATGCAGGCCTTCACCTACGAGCTGTACCAGATCCTCGGCATCTTCATCCCGCTGATCACCACCAACTGCGTGATCCTCGGCCGCGCCGAAGCCTTCGCCGCTAAGAACAGCGTGGCCCACGCCAGTTTCGACGGCCTGATGATGGGCGTCGGCTTCGGCGGCGTGCTGCTGGCCATTGGTGCGGTGCGCGAGCTACTCGGTACCGGCGTGCTGTTCAGCAATATGCAGCTGCTGTTCGGCCCGATTGCAGCCAACTGGCAGCTGACCCTGTTCCCTGGCTACCAGGGCTTCCTGTTGGCCATCCTGCCACCGGGCGCCTTCCTCGTGCTGGGCCTGCTGATCGCCCTGAAAAACCGCATCGATGAGCGCCTGGCCGAGCGTGCCAAGGCCGAGGAACCGGCAGCACCGGCCGTCAGCCGCCGCGTGCGGGTCACCGGGGTGATCGAATGAACGCCGCCAAGCGCCTGGAGATCTTCCGCCGCCTGCATGAAGACAATCCAAACCCGGAAACCGAACTGGCCTACACCAACCCGTTCGAGCTGCTGGTCGCGGTAACCCTGTCCGCCCAAGCCACCGACGTCAGCGTCAACAAGGCCACGGCCAAGCTGTTTCCGGTGGCCAACACGCCGGAAGCCATCTACGCCCTGGGCGTCGAGGGCCTGTCCGAGTACATCAAGACCATCGGCCTGTACAACAGCAAGGCGAAGAACGTCATCGAGGCCTGCCGCATCCTCATCGAGAAGCACGGCAGCCAAGTGCCGGACAACCGCGAGGACCTCGAAGCGCTGCCCGGCGTCGGCCGCAAGACCGCCAATGTGGTGCTCAACACCGCCTTTCGCCAGCTGGCCATGGCGGTGGATACCCACATCTTCCGCGTCAGCAACCGCACCGGCATCGCCCCCGGCAAGAACGTGCTGGAGGTGGAGAAGAAGCTGCTCAAGTTCGTGCCCAGGGACTATCTGCTGGATGCCCACCACTGGCTGATCCTGCATGGCCGCTACGTCTGCACCGCGCGCAAGCCGCGCTGTGGTGCCTGCCGCATCGAAGATCTGTGCGAATACAAGGCCAAGACTTCCGACGATTGAGCAATCATTGATTCGCTAATACCTTCGATTGAGAAAATCTTTTTTACCGCCTCAAGCTTTGTCGCTATAAGGAGCGCCATCGGCACCCCGAAAGCTGGAGTGAAGCCATGAGCACTGACAAAGAAGATCTCGAACTCGAAGACGATCTGGTTGAGGATGACAGCAGTGATACCGTCGAACGGAGCCCTGAGGTTGCCAAGACCAACCTGACCAAGCGCCGCGTGATCGACAACTACCTCGCTGAGCGCCGCTTGCAGAAGCAGTTGAACGACTACGACTTCGATCTTTGAGCGACATTCCAAAAAGCCCCGCAATTGCGGGGCTTTTTCTTGGCAGCAAATAGGAACCCCGTGCTGGTAGCCGCGTTCAGCTCACGACGAGGGGCGTTGACCACAACACAGGCAGCACAGAGTAACCCCGCCCCGCTATCGCGACTCAAGCGGAGTGCCAGTTCGCAAAGGGCTCCGGACGCACCTCAGAACCACTTGCGTTGCTAGCCGACGACCCGCAGGGAGCGCCGCGAGCATTTGTCGGCATACATGGCAGCATCTGCCTGGCTGAGCAGCGCTTCCAGGCTGACCTCATTGCGCAGCGAAGACTCGGCAATACCGACACTCAGCGACAGCGGCCGACCGGTATTGCGACGAAACTGCTGCAAGGCACCGTGCAAGCGCAGCAGCACATCCTCGCTGGTCGTGTAGTCGCTGGCCAGCACCACGAACTCATCGCCACCCAGGCGCGCGACCACATCGGTACTGCGAAAGACCGAGCGCAACAACTGCGCCGCATCGATCAGCATGGCATCGCCGGCGGCGTGGCCGAAGCGGTCATTGGCCTGTTTGAGATGGTCGAGATCGGCATACAGCAGAAGGCAACGCCCCTGGCGCCGGCGCGCCGACTCCAGCTCGCGCTCGGCCAGCAACAGAAAGCCGCGGCGATTGCGCAGGCCGGTCAGCTCGTCGGTCAACGACAGTTGCCGCACTTCCGCCGCCATCCGCTCACGCTCGCGCATCTCGGCCTGCAGCCGGCGGTTGGTTTCCGCCAATTGAGCGGTGCGCTCCTCGACTCGTCGCTCCAGCTCGGCATAGACCTGCACGTTCTCCAGAGCGATGGAGGTGGAGTCGGCCAGGGCCTGCAACAGCTCGACCTGCTCGTCCGCGGGCTGGTGATGCGACGCCCAGTAGGTGCCGATGGCACCGATCGGCTCCAGGGTACGAATCGGCACCATCACCAGGCTCTTCACGAAAGTCGGCCGGTAGGCCTCGTGGGGAACACGCTCATCCTGATAGATATCCGGGATCACGACAGCACGGCGGTTGAGCATGCTCCAACCGCTGATGCAGATATCCATGGGAAAGCGCTGCCCCTTCCACAGGGGCGAGATCGCATCCTCGTCGCGATAGAAACAGCGGTCGCCATCGCGCAGCACGAAAGTCGCACCATCGGCACCGGCCAACTCGCGCGCAGCATGCCGAACGATCTCGGCCACCTTGTCGGCATCCCTTGCCATCGACAACTCCTGCACGGCCTTGATCAGACGTCGTGCATGTTTGTCAGTCGTCATGGAACACCTCACACGAGCAGAATCACCACTTCACTTGTAAGTTATTGCTTACAGCATAGCAGCCATCAGTCCGCACGCTTGGGCGACAACAGTTCAACTTTGTAGCCATCCGGATCCTCCACGAAAGCCAGGATGCTGCTGCCGTGCAGCATCGGTCCCGGCTCGCGGGTGATCTTGCCGCCGCGCGAGCGGATGTCTTCACATGCCTTGTAGACATCCTCCACCTCCAGGGCGATATGGCCATAGCCAGTGCCCAGCTCGTACCGGTCAACGCCCCAGTTGTGAGTCAGCTCCAGCACGCTGTTCTCGGCCTCGTTGCCATAGCCCACGAACGCCAGGGTGAATTGGCCATCCGGGTAATCCTTGCGGCGCAGCAGGGTCATGCCCAGCACTTCGGTGTAGAACGCGATGGATTTATCCAGATCGCCGACGCGTAGCATGGTATGCAGCAGACGCATGGTGAGTTCTCCAAACCTGAAAATTCGAAGGGGCCACGCGGGCCCCTTCTGGATCGTGTATTGCCAAACCTGTTGGCACTCAGTTGCCGACCGCCTTCTTGAGCGCCTTGCGCTGCAGATGATCAGGCGCATCGTCGACCCGGTCACCGACATTATCCTTGGCATCGGAAACCGCATCTTTCTTGTCATCAACGTCCAGGCTGTCGGCAACAGCTTCTTTTGCCGAACAGCGGCCACTCACGCCGACCGTGGCCTTCATGGCGGCACTCTTGGCGGCCTTCTCGGCCGTGCAGTCCGGATCGATAATCCCTGCCTGCAACTGCATGCAGAGCAGCCCTGAAAACAGTACCGCGTATATCCTGACCATGATCGCACTCCTGCAGAGCCTGCTTGTGTGCGAATCATTGTGGCCCGACATTGCCACTGCGGCCAGAATGAAAAAGCCCGCGCGGACGAACCGCACGGGCTTTTCTTGCCGCCTCAGACCGCTTAGACCAGCTTGCGACCTTTACCGGCTGCGATGCGCATGCGCAGGGCGTTGAGCTTGATGAAGCCCGCCGCATCAGCCTGGTTGTAGGCGCCGCCATCTTCTTCGAAGGTGGCGATATTGGCGTCGAACAGCGAGTCATCGGACTTGCGACCGGTGACAATGACGTTGCCCTTGTACAGTTTCAGGCGCACCACGCCATTCACGCTGGCCTGGGAGGCGTCGATCATCTGCTGCAGCATCAGTCGCTCCGGGCTCCACCAGAAGCCGTTGTAGATCAGGCTGGCGTATTTCGGCATCAGCTCGTCTTTCAGGTGAGCCACTTCGCGATCCAGGGTGATCGACTCGATGGCACGGTGGCCTTTGAGCATGATGGTACCGCCAGGAGTCTCGTAGCAGCCACGCGACTTCATGCCGACGAAGCGGTTCTCGACGATGTCCAGACGACCGATGCCATTCTCGCCGCCGATGCGGTTCAGCTCGGCCAGCACGGTAGCCGGGCTCATCTCGACACCGTCGATGGCCACGATGTCACCCGCGCGGTAGGTCAGCTCGATGTAGGTCGGAGTATTCGGCGCGGCTTCCGGAGACTTGGTCCAGCGCCACATGTCCTCTTCGTGCTCGGCCCAGGTGTCTTCCAGCACACCACCTTCATAGGAAATGTGCAGCAGGTTGGCATCCATGGAGTACGGCGACTTCTTCTTGCCGTGGCGCTCGATCGGAATGCCGTGCTTCTCGGCGTAGTCCATCAGCTTCTCGCGCGACAGCAGGTCCCACTCGCGCCAGGGCGCGATAACCTTCACACCCGGCTTGAGGGCGTACGCGCCCAGCTCGAAGCGCACCTGGTCGTTACCCTTGCCGGTGGCGCCATGGGAAATGGCGTCGGCGCCGGTCTCGTTGGCGATCTCAATCAGGCGCTTGGCGATCAGCGGACGGGCGATGGAGGTACCCAGCAGGTACTCGCCTTCGTAGACGGTGTTGGCACGGAACATCGGGTAGACGAAATCACGCACGAACTCTTCGCGCAGGTCGTCGATGTAGATTTCCTTGACGCCCATGGCCTGAGCCTTGGCGCGGGCCGGCTCGACCTCTTCGCCCTGACCGAGGTCGGCAGTGAAGGTCACCACCTCACAGTTGTAGGTGTCTTGCAGCCACTTGAGGATCACCGAGGTATCCAGGCCACCGGAATAGGCCAGAACTACCTTCTTAACGTCCGCCATGCCAATAAACTCCACGGGTTGTACGGAAAACCGGGGATTCTACCGAGCGTGGCGAACGATTTACAGGGGCGCGACAGACACTGGCGACAAAGCGACAGATTTATTTGCGCTTAACCCCTCAGGACTTGGCAGCAGGAGCAGCTGCGTCAGGCACTGGCGCGGCGCTGGGTGCGGACTCTGCAGGGGGCTCGGGAATCGGCTCGCGGGATAGGGTGAGGGTCACCCGACGATTCTTCGCCCGGTTCGCCTCGCTGTTGTTCTTTACCAGGGGATACCGCTCGCCGTGAAAGCGCACGATGATCTGTTCGGCCGGAACGCCCTGGGCCTTGAGGTACTCCTCCACCGCCACGGCGCGGCGGCGCGACAGGTCGCGATTGGTCAGGCGGTTGCCACTATTGTCGGAATGTCCATCGAGCTGGATACGATTGACGCTGGGGTCGGCCTTGATGAAGTCGAGAATGATATCGAGCTTGGCCTGCCCCAGCGGGTCCAGCGCAAAACCGCCGCCAGGAAAACCGATCTGGGTCTGGCGAATCTGATCGAAGTTGACCGGCAACAGGCCGGCCGTGCACTTCAGGTAATCGTTGTAGGCCTGATTGAAGCGGATCGGCAGCAGGCGCACTTCCAGAGTTTCACCACCCTGCAGGGTGCGATGACGCACCAACGGACTGCGCCCTTCCATCAGACCGGTCAGCAGGCGCCCGCCCTGCTCCTGATTGCTGTTGAACGGCACTTCACCGCTGCTAACGCTGAGCGCGCCCAGATTGATGTCGCCACGACCCGGCTGCCAGGGCGCCGCCGCCGCCAATAGCGTTGCCGAGCCGGCACCGAGCCAGCGCTCGCGCACCTTGAGGCGGAAGGTCGCCTGCTCGCCAGCCCGGCGCACGAATTCGCCACTACCGAAATCGGCAATCGGCTGACTCAGACGACACTCGAACTTGTCACCCTCGACCTTCCACTCGACCTTCTCCATGCGCGTCTGGAAGGTGATGGCCGCCGCCGGCATGCACCAGGGCAGGCAGGCAAGCAGGCTGAGCAGGAAGAAACGAGACTGGTGCAAGATCGACTCCATCGGGAGATGCGGCTTCCATGCCCTTATCGGCCACCCGACGGGAAACTTGATAGGCCGCACGAAGCATAAGCTGGTAGCATTTCTGCACGTTTCACCTGCCGGGAATCCCCATGTCCGACCGCCTTACCCTGCTGCGCCCAGACGACTGGCACATCCATCTGCGTGATGGTGCCGTCCTGCAGCACACCGTCCGCGATGTTGCGCGGACCTTCGCTCGCGCCATCATCATGCCCAACCTGGTACCACCGGTGCGCAGCGCCAGTGAGGCCGACGCCTATCGCCAGCGCATTCTCGCCGCGCGACCGGCCGGCAGCCAGTTCGAACCGCTGATGGTGCTGTATCTCACCGACAAGACTTCTGCCGAAGACGTGCGCGCTGCCAAGGCCTGCGGCTTCGTGCATGCCGCCAAGTTGTACCCGGCTGGCGCCACCACCAACTCTGACTCCGGCGTGACCAGCATCGACAACATCTTCCCGGCGCTGGAAGCCATGGCCGAAGTCGGTTTGCCGCTGCTGGTGCACGGCGAAGTGACCCGCGCCGAAGTGGATGTATTCGACCGCGAGAAACGTTTCATCGACGAGCACCTGGTGCGCGTGGTCGAGCGCTTCCCGACGCTGAAGGTGGTGTTCGAGCACATCACCACCGGCGATGCCGTACAGTTCGTCAGCGCTGCAGGGGCTAACGTCGGCGCTACCATCACCGCCCATCATCTGCTGTACAACCGCAACCACATGCTGGTGGGCGGTATTCGCCCGCACTTCTACTGCTTGCCGATCCTCAAACGCAACACCCATCAGGAAGCCCTGCTCGACGCCGCAACCAGCGGCAATTCGAAGTTCTTCCTCGGCACCGACTCGGCTCCGCACGCCAAGCACGCCAAGGAGGCCGCCTGCGGCTGCGCCGGCTGCTACACGGCACACGCGGCCATTGAGCTGTACGCCGAAGCCTTCGAACAGCGCAACGCTCTGGACAAGCTGGAAGGCTTTGCCAGCTGCCACGGCCCCGACTTCTACGGCCTGCCGCGCAATACCGACCGCATCACCCTGGTGCGCGAGGACTGGGTTGGCCCGAGCGAACTGCCGCTGGGCGACAACCTGGTGATCCCGCTGCGCGCTGGCGAGAAGCTGCGCTGGCGCCTGCTGGAGGAACAAGCGTGAGCGAAGAGCATTTCGACGACGAACTCGACGGCAGCCTGCCCTCCGGCCCCCGCCATCCCATGGCTGCGCGCTTCCGCGGCTATCTGCCGGTAGTGGTGGATGTGGAAACCGGTGGCTTCAACTGCGCAACCGACGCCCTGCTGGAGATCGCCGCGACCACCATCGCCATGGATGAAGGCGGCTTCCTCTACCCCGACCACACGCACTTCTTCCGTATCGAGCCGTTCGAAGGCGCCAATATCGAACAGGCCGCCCTGGAGTTCACCGGCATCAAGCTGGATCACCCGTTGCGCATGGCCGTTAGCGAGGAACACGCGCTGACCGAAATTTTCCGCGGGCTGCGCAAGTCGATCAAAAGCAACGGCTGCAAGCGCGCCATCCTGGTCGGCCACAACAGCAGTTTCGACCTCGGCTTCCTCAACGCCGCCGTAGCTCGCTGCGACATCAAGCGCAACCCCTTCCACCCGTTCTCCAGCTTCGATACGGCCACCTTGGCGGGCCTCGCCTACGGCCAGACCGTACTGGCCAAAGCCTGCCAGACCGCCGGCATCGATTTCGACGGCAAGGAAGCGCACTCCGCGCGCTACGATACCGAGAAAACGGCCGAACTGTTCTGCGGCATCGTCAACCGCTGGAAGGAAATGGGCGGCTGGGACGAGTTCGACCAGTAACCCCAACGCAATCAAAAAACCGGCCCAGGCCGGTTTTTTTGTGCCGTCTGCATGGACCCCGCCCCCATCCGATCATGGCGCCACCAGATCGAAAGCCAGCCCGTACCGAGGCAACAGAAGAAAGTGCATCAATCTTTGACAAGCATTCTCATTAACATTAGTATCCTTCCGCAACAGCAACCCATTCTCATCCGAGATCGCCGCATGTACGTTTGTCTCTGCCAGGGTGTTACCGACGGTCAAATCCGCGAAGCTATCTACGAAGGCTGCTGCAGCTATCGTGACGTTCGCGAAAGCCTCGGTGTGGCAACCCAGTGCGGCAAGTGCGCCTGCCTGGCCAAGCAAGTGGTGCGCGACACACTCGGCGAACTGCAGAACGGCCAGGCCGCCCTCGCCTGCCAGGCCAGCTTCGTCGCCGCCTGATTGCTCCGCATACGAAAAAGCCGGACTCGATGTCCGGCTTTTTTATGCCTGCTGCAAACTCAGCAGAGTTGCGGCACACCACTGTGAAAACGGAACTCGCTATCGGGCGACTCGATCAGCTCGCGCTCGGCCTCGCGCACCCTGTCGACGACCCGCTCGACATCGGCCTTCTCGCCATATTGATAGGCAAGCTTGAGATAACCCTGAAAGTGACGCGCCTCGGACTTGAGCAGGCCGCCGTAGAACTTGCCCAGCTCCTCATCCAGATGCGGCACCAATGCCTCGAAACGCTCACAACTGCGCGCTTCGATGAACGCCCCGACCACCAGCGTATCGACCAGCTTCTGCGGCTCATGGTTGCGCACCTGTCGACGCAGACCTGATGCGTAGCGCGATGCGGAAATCGGCCGCGGGGCGATGCGTCGTTTCTTCATGATGCGCAACACCTGCTCGTGGTGCACCAGTTCCTCGCGAGCCAGGCGTGACATGAAATTGACCAGATCCAGGGACTGGTTGTACTTGGCGATCAACGCCATCGCCGTGGAAGCGGCCTTGAACTCGTTGTTCTTGTGGTCGATCAGCAGTGTTTCCTGGTCGGCCAGGGCCGCATCAACCCAGGCCGCAGGGGTCGGGCAGGCGAGAAAAGCATGGATGTCGAGGTCGGTATTCACGGTGCGAATGCTGGCAGGCTGGGACGAGGCGGGCCATTATACGGATGAGGGCGCAAGGGGCCAGCAATGCCGTGATGCAGGTCAACAGCGCCACCCGCGGCCACCTCTATAGTGGGCTGCATTCAAGCACCTCAAGACAGGGAGACGCTCATGCAAGCCATACGCAGCATTCTGGTGGTGATGGACCCACAGCAACCCGAGGGACTGGCGCTCAAGCGCGCCAAGTTGATTGCCGGCGTCACCCAGTCGCACCTGCACCTGCTGGTCTGCGACAAGAAAGGCGATTTCAGCGCTTTCCTCAGCGAACAACAGTCCGCCCTGCAGGAGGAAGGCCACAGGGTCAGCATCCAGCAGGCCTGGCACGAAAGTACCTACCAGACCATCATCACCGTGCAGCAGGCCGAAGGTTGCGGCCTGGTCATCAAGCAGCACGTGCCGGACAACCCACTGAAAAAAGCCCTGCTGACCCCGGAGGACTGGAAGCTCCTGCGCTACTGCCCAAGCCCGGTACTGATGGTCAAGACCGACACCCCCTGGGCGGGCGGCGTGATCCTCGCAGCAGTGGACGTCGGCAACAGCGACGCGGAACACCGCACCCTGCACTCGGGCATTGTCAGCCACGGCTATGACATCGCCCGCCTGGCCAATGCCACCCTGCATGTGATCAGCGCTCACCCCTCCCCCATGCTCTCGGCCGCCGACCCAACTTTCCAGCTCAAGGAAACCATCGAGGCGCGCTATCGCGAGCAATGCAAAGCCTTCCAGGCCGAATACGACGTCAGCGACGAACGCCTGCACGTGGCGGAAGGCCCGGCCGACGTGTTGATCCCCTACACCGCCCACAAGCTCAGCGCCGCCGTCACGGTCATCGGCACGGTAGCCCGTACCGGACTGTCTGGCGCGCTGATCGGCAACACCGCAGAAGTCGTGCTGGATGCTTTGGAAAGCGACGTACTGGTACTCAAGCCGGACGACATCATCGCCCACCTGGAGGAACTGGTGGCCCAGCGCTGACATGACCGCCACAAACGAAAAGGCCGCCCTACAGGCGGCCTTTTCGTTTACAGCCCATCACATGCGCACTTCCATGCCCTCACGCAGGAAGCGCGGCACGATATAGCGCTCATAGTGGGCCTCGGAAAGCAGGAAAAATTCGCGATCGATCGCCTCGCGCAACTCCGGCAGCTCCCAATCGCGAAACTCCGGCAGCAGGGTCATGCCGTAAGCGTCCAGACGGCTGATCAGGCGCGAGGCGCGGGCAATAAGCTGGTAGGCCCAGCAGTATTCGGACTGTTCCGGCAGGAAGCGCACCTGACGCTGCTCCAGCTGGATACGCAGGCGTTCGGCATCAAACACCTCGACCTTGCCCTGCATCACCTGCACCAGCAGCAGCTCCAGGCGCCGCCAAACGGCACGCTTCTCCTCTTCGCCATAGGCATTCCAATTCACCACCTCGTGATGAAAGCGTTTGCAGCCACGACAGACCACATCACCGTAAACGGTGGAGCAGAGACCGACGCAGGGAGTTTTGATGCGCTGATTGGACATTGGGGGAGAGACAACGAGTGCGGCGAAACAGGCGGGCCATATTAGCGCCTGCCCCGCTCAGGGTCATCATGACCCTACAGACCTTTGTCGACTTGCCAGACAAGCGACAGACAGTAGCCTAAGAAAGCGCCTGGAGCAGGCTTTGCGCTTAACTTTAGCGTGCCATTCCAGTAGAATCGGACCGCCTTTTTAGGCACCGATGTCCGTCAGAAGCTGTTTTCAAAGCGTCACGAGCACAGTTGATCCGCCAGGAACGTCGTTGGCGCAGATTCCCCAAGAGTCTCGCGCCAGCCCTCATCCACCCGCTTCCTGCGGCGTAAAACTTTGAAAGCAGCTTCTAGTATGAGGCTTTCGACACACCGGCCAGTACGCCCACAAAGCGTAGCGGCGCGATGTGCGATGGTTTTGTGGATAAGCGTTGCGGGCCACCGCGACCACTGATGAGGGTAAAACTGTGCTTGAAGCCTATCGCAAACACGTAGAAGAGCGCGCCGCGCTGGGTATCGTTCCCCAGCCGCTGAACGCCGAGCAAACCGCAGGCCTGGTCGAGCTGCTGAAAAATCCTCCCGCCGGCGAAGAAGCCTTCCTGGTCGACCTGCTGACCAACCGCGTTCCCCCGGGCGTCGACGAAGCCGCCTACGTCAAGGCCGGTTTCCTCTCCGCTATCGCCAAGGGCGAAGCCAGCTCCCCGCTGATCGACAAGCAACATGCCGTTGAGCTGCTGGGCACCATGCAGGGCGGCTACAACATCGCCACCATGGTCGAGCTGCTGGACAGCGCCGAGCTGGCCGAAGTAGCTGCCGCGCAACTCAAGCACACCCTGCTGATGTTCGACGCCTTCCACGACGTTGCCGAGAAAGCCAAGGCTGGCAATGCCAACGCCAAGGCCGTCATGCAGTCCTGGGCCGACGGCGAGTGGTTCGTCAACCGCCCGGCCGTTCCAGAAAAAGTCACCCTGACCGTGTTCAAGGTCACCGGCGAAACCAACACCGACGACCTGTCGCCGGCGCCGGACGCCTGGTCCCGCCCGGACATCCCGCTGCACGCCCTGGCCATGCTGAAAATGGCTCGCGACGGCATCAACCCGGATCAGCCGGGCTCCGTCGGCCCCATCAAGCAGATGGAAGCGCTGAAAGCCAAAGGCTTCCCGGTTGCCTACGTCGGTGACGTGGTCGGTACCGGTTCTTCCCGTAAATCGGCCACCAACTCGGTGCTGTGGTTCTTCGGCGACGACATCCCGAATGTTCCGAACAAGCGCGCTGGCGGCTTCTGCTTCGGCACTAAGATCGCCCCGATCTTCTACAACACCATGGAAGACGCCGGCGCCCTGCCGATCGAATTCGACTGCACCAACCTGGCCATGGGTGACGTCATCGACGTGTACCCGTACAAGGGTGAAGTACGCCGCAACGGCAGCGACGAGCTGGTCACCAGCTTCGAACTGAAGACCGACGTGCTGCTCGACGAAGTTCGCGCCGGTGGCCGTATTCCGCTGATCGTCGGCCGCGGCCTGACCGAGAAGGCCCGCGCCGAACTGGGCCTGGGCCCAGCCGATTTGTTCAAGAAGCCGGTTGCTCCGGCCGACAGCGGCAAGGGTTTCACCCTGGCGCAGAAGATGGTCGGTCGCGCTTGCGGTCTGCCGGAAGGCCAGGGCGTACGCCCGGGCACCTACTGCGAACCGAAGATGACCACCGTCGGCTCCCAGGACACCACCGGCCCGATGACCCGCGACGAGCTGAAAGACCTGGCTTGCCTGGGCTTCTCCGCCGACCTGGTGATGCAGTCCTTCTGCCACACCGCTGCCTATCCGAAGCCGATCGACGTCAACACCCACCACACCCTGCCGGACTTCATCATGACCCGCGGCGGCGTGTCCCTGCGTCCGGGCGACGGCATCATCCACAGCTGGCTGAACCGCATGCTGCTGCCCGACACCGTGGGTACCGGTGGCGACTCGCACACCCGTTTCCCGATGGGCATCTCCTTCCCGGCCGGTTCCGGCCTGGTAGCCTTCGCCGCTGCCACCGGCGTAATGCCGCTGGACATGCCGGAGTCGGTACTGGTGCGCTTCAAGGGCAAGCTGCAACCGGGCATCACCCTTCGTGACCTGGTGCATGCCATCCCCTACTACGCGATCCAGGCTGGCCTGCTGACCGTCGAGAAGAAAGGCAAGAAGAACATCTTCTCCGGCCGCATCCTCGAGATCGAAGGTCTGGACGAGCTGACCGTCGAACAAGCCTTCGAGCTGTCCGACGCCTCCGCCGAGCGTTCCGCTGCTGGTTGCACCATCAAGCTGCCGGAAAGCGCCATCGCCGAGTACCTGAAGTCCAACATCACCATGCTGCGCTGGATGATCGGCGAAGGCTACGGTGATGCCCGTACCCTGGAGCGTCGCGCCCAGGCCATGGAAGCCTGGCTGGCCAACCCGCAACTGCTGGAAGGCGACAAGGATGCCGAGTACGCCGCCGTGATCGAAATCGATCTGGCCGACGTCAAGGAGCCTGTCCTCTGCGCCCCGAACGACCCGGACGACGCCCGCCTGCTCTCCACCGTACAAGGTGAGAAGATCGACGAAGTATTCATCGGCTCGTGCATGACCAACATCGGTCACTTCCGCGCTGCCGGCAAGCTGCTGGACAAGGTCAAGGGCGGCATTCCGACCACCCTGTGGCTGGCTCCGCCGACCAAGATGGACCAACACCAGCTGGTCGAGGAAGGCTACTACGGTATCTACGGCAAGGCTGGCGCGCGCATGGAAATGCCGGGCTGCTCGCTGTGCATGGGTAACCAGGCTCGCGTGAAGACCGGTGCAACCGTGGTTTCCACCTCCACCCGTAACTTCCCGAACCGTCTGGGCGACGCTACCAACGTGTACCTGGCCTCTGCCGAACTGGCAGCAGTCGCTTCGATCATCGGCAAGCTGCCGACCGTCGAGGAGTACATGGGCTACGCGAAGAACATCGACAGCATGGCTGCCGACGTTTACCGCTACCTGAGCTTCGACCAGATCGCCGAGTACCGCGAAGCCGCCGCCAACGCCAAGATCCCTGCTGTTCAGGTCTAAGCGTTAGCCGCAATGAAAAGCCCCGCCTAGTGCGGGGCTTTTTTATGCCTGGGATATGCGGCGGGAACAGCTTTAGATGAGCATATCGCGGCGAAAGCCGCTCCCACTGGAACAGAGCAGCTCAGAGAATGTTCGGCTCGATTTCCAGCTCTACGCCAAAACGCGCCAGGATATCCGCCTGGATACGCCGCGCCAGCGCCAGCAACTGAGCGCCCGTGGCGGCACCGTAGTTGACCAGCACCAGCGCCTGCAGGCGATGCACGCCGGCGTCCCCCTCGCGAAAGCCTTTCCAGCCGGCCCGTTCGATGAGCCAGCCAGCGGCGAGCTTCACCTGCCCCTGCCCTGCCGGATAGCTGACCAGATCGGCGTGCTCTGCACGGATACGTTCGGCAAGCTCGACTGGCACCAGCGGATTCTTGAAGAAACTGCCGGCATTGCCCAGCACGGCCGGGTCCGGCAGTTTTTCACTGCGAATGGCGCAGATGGCGCGACTGACATCCGCTGCACTTGGCGTATCAACACCTTCGGCCTGCAGACGTTGGCGCACTGGGCCGTAGTCCAGGTGCAGCGCGCCCTGCCGACTGAGGGCAAAGCGCACCCGCAGGATCAGCCAGCGGCCAGGCTGCTGCTTGAACAGGCTGTCGCGATAGGCGAAGGCGCACTCCTCCAGGCCAAATTCGCGCAATTCGCCGCTGTGTCGATCCAGCGCAGTCAGGCCGGCGAACACGTCCTTGATCTCGACGCCGTAGGCGCCGATGTTCTGCATCGGCGCGGCGCCGACGGTGCCGGGGATCAGGCTGAGGTTCTCCAGCCCGGTCAGCCCTTGCTGCAGACTCCACAACACGAAGGGATGCCAGGGCTCACCGGCCTCGGCCTCCACCAGCACCTGCTCGCCATCATCGGCGAGGATGCGCAGGCCACGATTGGCCATGCGCAGCACCAGGGCCTCGACATCGGCTGTCAGCAGCAGATTGCTGCCACCACCGATAGGCAGCAGCGGCAGGCCACGTCGCGCCGCTTCGGTCAGAGCCAGGCGTACTTCGTCATCACTGCCGGCCTCGGCGAACAGCCGGGCACGCACGTCCACCCCGAAGCTATTGAAGGGCTTGAGGGACAGGTTTTCCTGCAGATGAAGGCTCACAGACGCCCCTTGATCTCGGCCAGCAGCGCATCGCTGGCCTGCTCAATCAGATCCAGCACCTGCTCGAAACCATCGGCGCCGCCGTAATAAGGATCGGGCACCTCGTCCAGCGCCAGCTGGTAGCGACGCAGGAACAGGTCCAGCTCGGCACCACGCCCCTGCGGGCGCAGGGCCTGCAGGCGGGCCAGGTTGTCGTGGTCCATCGCCAGGATCAGGTCGAAGCGCTCGAAGTCGGCAGCCGTGGCCTGGCGCGCGCGCAGACTCGACAGATCATAGCCGCGGCGCAAGGCCGCCTGGCTGGAGCGGCCGTCCGGCGCCTTGCCCACATGCCAGTCGCCGGTACCCGCGGAGTCCACCGTCACTCGATCGGCCAGTCCCGCGGCGTGCAGGCGCTGACGGAACACGCCCTCGGCGGTCGGCGAGCGACAGATATTGCCCATGCAGACGAACAGGACGCGCATCAGGCCCCCAGCAGGCGACGTACCCGCTCCAGGTCTTCCGGTGTATCGACACCGGCCGCCGGGGCCTCCAGGGCATCGGCGACATGAATGCGCACGCCGTGCCACAGGGCACGCAGCTGCTCCAGGCACTCGGTGTCTTCCAGCCAGCACGGGCCCCAGGCCACGAAGTCATGCAGGAAGCCGGCGCGGTAGGCGTAAATGCCGATGTGACGACGGTATGGCACACCCTCGGGCAACACCTCGCGACTCTTGGCGAAGGCATCGCGAGCCCAGGCCAGGGGGGCGCGACTGAAGGTCAGGGCCAAACCGCTCTTGTCGGCGACCACCTTGACCACATTGGGGTTGAACAGCGCGGCAACGTCCTCGATCGGCTCGGCCAGGGTAGCGATGCCCGCCTGCGGATTGGCGGCGAGATTGGCCGCCACCTGATCGATAATGCTCGGCGGTACCAGCGGCTCGTCGCCCTGCACATTGACCACGATGGCATCGCTGGCCAGACCGAGCTGCTCGGCTACCTCAGCCAGGCGGTCGGTACCGGAGTTATGGTCGACACGGGTCAGCAGCACCTCGGCGCCGAATCCCTGGCAGGCCGCGAAGATACGTGCATCGTCGGTGGCAACCACCACGCGCTTGGCGGAGCTCTTCTTGGCCTGTTCCCAGACGTGCTGAACCATGGGTTTGCCGGCAATATCCTGCAGCGGCTTGCCGGGCAGGCGACTGGAGGCGTAGCGGGCGGGAATGACGACGGTGAAGGCTGTACTCATTTACTTGTCCAGGCGCTCGTCGACGGTCAGGGTACGGGCTTCGCTCTCCAGCATCACCGGGATGCCGTCGCGGATCGGATAGGCCAGGCCGGCGCCCTTGCTGATCAGCTCGGTCTTGTCTTCGGAGAGCTGCAACGGGCCCTTGCAGACCGGGCAGGCCAGGATATCGAGCAGTTTGGTGTCCATCGGAATGTCCTTGCTGGCATTGAAGGCGCCGGCAGGACTCAGGCCTGGGCCGGCAGTAGACGGGTCAGTTCGCGGTCGAGCCAGGCGACGAAGGCCGGCGATGGCGCCGCATCCACGGCCAGATACCACCAGTTGTCGGCGGCGAAGGCCCGGCATTTCACCGCATCCTTCTCGGTCATCACCAGTGGCAGCTCGGGGCTGAACTGCAACGCCTCGCGGCTGTAGCTGGCATGGTCGGCGAAGGGGTGCGCGATCGGCCGCCAGTTTAGCGCTTCGAGGGTGCGGAAGAAACGCTGCGGATTACCAATGCCGGCCACCGCGTGAAGCTGCTGCCCCGCCGCGAAGTGATCGAGATTGCGCCTTTCGCCACTGCGCAGATTGACCAGTGCCGTTGGGCGTAACTGCAAGGCGAAGCCCTGCGCGTCATCACTGGTCGCGCCGTTGCACAGCACGGCATCCACCTCGGCCAGACGCTCCAGCGGTTCACGCAGAGGGCCGGCCGGCAGACAACGGCGATTGCCAAGACCGCGGGCGGCATCGATCAACACCAACTCCAAGTCGCGCGCCAGGCGGTAATGCTGCAGACCGTCGTCACAGAGGACCAGATCCATCTCTTCCTGTTCCAACAACGCCTGCACGGCGCGTGGACGCAGCGGATCGATCACCAGCGGCACACCGCTGCGCTGGACGATCAGCAGCGGCTCGTCGCCGGCCTCGCTGGCTGGATGCTCGGCACGCACCCGCCAGGGAAGCTCTGGAGGTTGGGCGCCATAGCCGCGACTGACCACGCCGACCCGCAAGCCACGGGAACGGCAGTGTTCGATCAGCCAGAGAATCATCGGGGTCTTGCCGGTGCCACCGACGGTGACGTTGCCAACCACCAGCACCGGCACCGGCGCGCGGTAGATGTCACCCTCGCCCGCCAGGAAGGCGCGGCGCTTGCGCCGCACCACACTGCGGTACAGCCACTCCAGCGGGCGCAACAGGTGCAGAGCCGGATGGCCACCGTACCAGGCCGCGCTGAGCCGGTCGGCCAGGCTCAAGGTTGCGCCCCGGCCTCGACGGTGGTGATGCGCAGGTGGGCGAAGCCCAGCTTGCCGGCAGCATCCATGGCGGTGATCACAGCCTGGTGCGGGGTCTTGGCGTCGGCGCTGATCACCAGCGGCAGGCTGTTGTCGCCAGCGGACTCCTTGCCCAAGGCAGTCATCAGGCCGGCCAGATCGTTCTTCATCAACGCCTGGCCATTGAGCGAATAGCTGCCATCGGCGCCGATCAGCACCTCCAGCTGCTTCAGGGTGCTTTCCTCCGGCGGCGTACCGCTGGCGGCCTCCGGCAGATCGACCTTGAGCTGAGTTTCGCGGGTAAAGGTGGTGGTGACCACGAAAAACAGCAGCAGGATAAACACCACGTCGATCAGCGAGGCCAGGTTGATCTCGACGTTTTCTCGCGGTTTGCGCCGAAACTTCACGCCTTCCGCCCCTCTTTGCGGGCTTCCTTGGCGGGGGCCGTTGGAGCGCTGCCCAGATCGACGTCACGGTCGCCCTGCACCACTTCCACCAGCTTGATCGCCTCCTGCTCCATACCCACGACCAGCTCGTCGACGCGACGTTGCAGGAAACGGTGGAAGAACAGTGCCGGGATGGCCACCATCAGGCCGGCCGCAGTGGTGATCAGAGCCTTGGAGATACCACCGGCGAGCACCGCGGCATTGGCCATGTTGGCGCCCATGAAGGCACTGAAGATGTCGATCATGCCCAGCACGGTACCGAGCAGGCCCAGCAGCGGCGCGATGCCGGCGATGGTACCGAGGGCATTGAGGTAGCGCTCCAGCTCATGAATGACGCGGGCGGCGGCCTCTTCGATGCACTCTTTCATGATCTCGCGACCATGCTTGGAGTTGGCCAGGCCTGCGGCGAGGATTTGCCCCAGCGGCGAGTCGGCACGCAGCTCCTTGAGCTTGTCGTTGTTGAGCTTCTTCTCCTTGATCCACTTCCACACCTGCCCCAGCAGATGGGACGGCGTGACGCGGCTCGGCCGCAGGGTCCAGAGGCGCTCGGCGATGATGCCGGCAGCAGCGATGGAACACAGAATGATCGGCAGCATCATCCAGCCGCCTGCTTTGACCAGTTCCCACACGGTTGTACATCCCCCTCGGAAAAGTGGCGCCACTCTAGCATAGGGTCAGGCGAGCGCAGACCACCCCGGTTCTCATTTTTCCCGCCAGAAACGCGCATGCTGACGCCAGCTTGTCGCAGCCTCCCCGGAGCCCAGCCGTAGGCGCACGGCGCCCTCCTCGGCGCTGTCATGCACCTCGATCCCGCGCGCCCGATAACGCGCCATTACCTGTTCATGGGGATGACCGAAGGGGTTGTGCCGACCGCGCGAGAGCAAGGCCTGGAGCGGTGCAACGGCATCGAGAAAGGCGCTTGATGATGAACTGCGACTGCCATGATGCGGCACCTGCAACCAGTCGGCGCGCACATCGCGATCGGCATTCAGCAGGGCTCGCTCGGCGGCGCTATCGATATCGCCAGTTAGCAGCAAGGCCTCCCCGCCCGCCTCCACCTTGAGCAGGCAGGACGCCGCATTGCCGCCCTCGGCCTCAGCCCAGCGCCAGGTGGTGAAGCGCACACCATCCCAGACCCAACCGGCACCATCGACACAGGGTTGTGCCTGCAGCTCGGCGGGCAGCTCGGAGGCTTCGCCACTGCGTACAGCGGCCACCGGTAGGCCCAGCACCAGCGCACGAGCACCACCGGCGTGATCGCTATCGGCATGGCTCAGTAGCAGCAAGTCGAGCCGTGCGACACTCAACTGCCGCAGCGACGGCAACACCACCCGTTCGCCCAGATCGAAATCGCCAAAGCGCGGCCCGGCGTCATAAAGCAACGCATGCTCTCGCGTGCGCACCAATACCGCCGAACCCTGCCCGACATCTAACTGCCACACCTCGGCCTGGCCGTGGGGCACCTGCGCAACCGGTGGCAGAAAAAGTGCTGACAGCAACAGCAGGCCCGGCAGCCTGACCGCCAACCCAGCCGGCAGGATGCACAGCAATGTACCCAGCGCCCCCAGCAACCAGGCCCAACCCGGTACGGCCGTGGGCAGCCAGGCCGGCAGCAGCGCGGCCAACCAGGCAAGCAGCTGGAATAACAACGCCAGCAGGCCGCCTGCCCCCGCCAGCAACGCCTCGCCAAGCCAGGGCACGGGTAGCAGCAACGTGCCGAGCAAGGCCAGCGGCACTACCAACAAGCTGACCCAGGGAACCGCCAGCAGATTGCACAGCGGGGCGCTCAGGCTCAGTGGCAGGCCCAAGGCGAAGAACAGCGGCATCAACCCCAGTGCGAGCACCCACTGCGCACGCCACCAGGCCTGCCACCAGGGCCAGGCACCCAGTCGCCCGGCAAACGCCAGGGCCAGCAAGGCCACGGCCCCGAACGACAACCAGAACCCCGGCTGCAAAGTCGCCAGCGGCTCTACCAGCAACACCAGGATCCACGCTGTCAATAGAGGCAGCCAGACGCCAAGGTGGCGAAAACGCAGACGCCACAGCAACACCAGCGCCACCATCACGCAGGCACGCCGTACCGGCACCTCGAAACCGGCCAGCAAGCCGTAACCCAGCGCCCCGAAGAAGGCCAAGGCGCAGGCACAAGGTAGCCAGGGCAAGGCTCGCGGCCAGCACCCAAGTCGCACCAGGCCGGCGACCAGGCCATAAAGCAGTGCCGCCAGCAGCGCCACATGCTGCCCGGATATCACCAGCAGATGCACCGTGCCGGTATCCTGCAATACACGCCAATCCTGCCGCGACAAGCCGGAATCGTCGCCCAGCACCAATGCCGCCAAGGTGCCCTCGCGGCCGTAGGCATCCACTTGTAGCAGACGCTGGCGCAAGGCATCACGCCAGGCGGAGAAACCGCCTGCTGTCGTCAGGCGCTCGCCCTGCTTGATCGTGCCCGTAGCACCGATGCGCTGCGCCAGCAGCCAGGCCTCGTAATCGAAGCCCTGGGGATTGACCAACCCACGCGAGCGCTTGAGCTTGACCGCCAGACGCCACCGTTCGCCGGCCTGCACCAGCGGCCCGTCATACCAGGACAGGCGCAGACGTTGAGGCAAGGCATGCCGGCGGGAACTCGCCTGCTCCAACTGAAATCGCTGCACGCCCTCGCCACGCTCGGGCAAGCCCGTGACGCGCCCCTCCAGCCAGACGGTGCGTCCATCCAGTTCAAGCGAGAGACGGTCATCCAGCGCGCGCTGCGCCGAAAAGCTGGCCCAGGTCAGGCCGAAAAGAAACAAAGCAATGGGATAGCTGCGCCAGGGCAACAACATCAGCCCCAGAGGCAATGTCACAACCATCAGCCAGCCGGGCGGCAAAGCCGGCAGAAACGGCAGGCAGGCAAGCCCTCCCGCCAGCGCGAGCATCCCTGTACGCATTCAAATCCCCGTCCTGGGTTATTCCATGTCACAAAAGCAGGCGAGCCGTCGCGCCGGCATCCGTGCATAATAGCGCCGCCTCAGCTTCCCGAGAGCCTCAATGCCGCGTCGTCTCTTCAAACGCTACATGCCCGATCCGCAGTTCGTCCGGGAACACAAGTCTCTGCGTTTTCTCGGCACCCTGCTGCACGACCCGAACCTCTGGCACCTCAATCGCCACTCGGTCGCACGGGCCATGGCCGTTGGTCTGTTCTCCGCATTCGTGCCGATTCCAATGCAGATGCTGCTCGCCGCCATGCTGGCCCTGCCGATCCGCGCCAACATGCCGATCTCGGTGGGCCTGGTCTGGCTGACCAATCCCATCACCATGCCGCCGATCTTCTACTGCACCTACAAGCTGGGCGCGATGCTGATGGGCATCCCACCGGTCGAACTCCCGGAAGAATTGACCTGGAGCTGGATCACCGGCGAGCTGTCCACCCTGTGGAAACCCTTCCTGTTCGGCTCGGTACTCACCGGCAGCGTGCTGGCGGTCAGCGCCTATGGCCTGACCATGCTGTATTGGCGCTGGTGGGTGGCGCATGCCTGGCGCAAACGCGTGGAGCGCCGCGCACTGAATGAAAAACGCCGCTGAAGTAGCGGCGTTTTTCATTCACTCGTAGCGCAGCGCCTCGGCTGGCTGCGTTCCCGCTGCACGCCACGCCGGATAGAGGGTGGCGAGAAAGCTCATCAACAACGCCGCCCCACAGATCAGCACGACATCGGTCGCCTGCACATCAGATGGCAGGCTGTTAATGAAGTACAGATCGGAGCTGAAGATGTGCATGCCGCTGACCCGCTCCAGCCAGGCCACCCAGGCACTGACGTTGAGCGCCACCAGCACGCCGAGCGCTCCGCCGATCAGGGTACCGATACTGCCGATCACCGTGCCCTGAACCATGAACACCGCCATGATCTGCCCTGGCGTGGCGCCCAGCGTACGCAGGATGGCGATATCGGCGCGCTTGTCGGCCACCACCATGATCAGCGTGGCAATGATGTTGAAGGCCGCCACGGCGATGATCAGCAGCAAGAGCAGGCCGATCATGGTCTTCTCCATCTTCATTGCGCTGAACAGGCTGCCCTGGCTGCGGGTCCAGTCGTTGGCGCTGTAACCCGCGCCGAGTTGCTCGACGATGGCCGCCGCCACCTGCGGCGCCTGGTACAGGTCCTTGAGCGCGATTCGCACGCTCTGCACCTGCCCGGGCTCAGCGCGCAGCATGCTGCTGGCATCGGCAATGTTGATCAACGCCAGACTGCCATCCAGTTCGGCGCCAACCTTGAACACACCGACCACGCTCAGGCGCAACATGCGCGGCGTGATGCCGGCCGCACTGTCGCTCGCCTCCGGCACGATCAGGGTCAGCTTGTCACCGACACTCAGGCGGAAACGTCGCGCCGTGATCTCGCCGATTACCACACCGAACTCGCCGGCCTTAAGGTCTTCCAGGCGCCCCTGGACCATGTGCTGACCGATGATCGAGACCTTCTGTTCCTGCTCGGGGTCGATACCGTTGATCTGCACCGGCTGCATGGCGCCCTTGTAGGAAAACATGCCCTCCAGCTCGGCAAAGGGCGCCGCGCCGGTGACCTGTTTGTTGCGCATGGCCTCGGCTGCCACGGCTTGCCAGTCGTCCAGCGGCTTGTCAGCCGCCAGGGTGGCATGCGGCACCATGCCGAGGATGCGCGAGCTCATTTCCTTCTGGAAACCGTTCATCACCGACAGCACCACGATCATTGCCAGCACGCCGAGGGCCAGGCCGATCATCGAGGTCAACGAGATGAAGGAAATGTAGTGATTGCGCCGCTTGGCCCGGGTGTAGCGGGTGCCGACGAACAGCGAGAGTGGTCGGAACATATCAGGCAGCCACCAACCGGCCTTCTTCCAGACGCAGCACGCGGTCCATCTGCCGCGCCAGCTGCATGTCATGGGTTACCACCAGGAAGGCGGTCAGGGATGACTGGCTCAGTTCGCGCATCAGCTCCTGGATCTCATGGGCGGTGTGCTGGTCGAGGTTGCCGGTAGGCTCGTCGAGCAGTACCAGCGCCGGCTGGTTGACCAGAGCACGGGCAATGGCCACGCGTTGACGCTCGCCACCCGACAGTTCAGCTGGTTTGTGGCTCAGGCGATGGCCGAGCCCGACGCGCTGCAACAGCGCCGTCGCCCGCTGGCGCGCCTCGGGGATCGGCGTCTTGCCGATCAGCAGCGGCATGCACACGTTCTCCAGCGCGGTGAACTCCGGCAACAGGTGATGGAACTGATAGACGAAGCCCAGCGCACGGTTGCGCAGCAGGCCACGAGCCTTCTCGTTGAGCGCGGACAGCTCCTCGCCCGCCAGCCAGACGCTACCCTGGCTCGGTGTATCCAGGCCGCCGAGCATATTCAGCAGGGTGCTTTTGCCGGAACCCGAGGTACCGACGATCGCCACCCGTTCGCCGGGCAACAGTTCCAGCTCGACGCCGGCCAGCACCTCCACGGTCTGCGGGCCTTCCTCGTAGCTCTTGCCCAGGTTGCGGCAACTCAGGACAGCCTTATCACTCATAACGCAAAGCCTCCGCTGGCTGGGTGCGCGCCGCACGCCAGGCCGGATAAAGGGTGGCAAGAAAACTCAGGACCAACGCTGCGGTGCAGACCATCACCACGTCGCTGACCACGACCTGCGACGGCAGGTAATCGATGAAGTACACCTCGGCATTGAGGAAGTGGATGCCCAGCGCACCCTCCAGCCATTTGATCGCGGCACTGACATTGAGCGCCGCCAGCACGCCGAGCACGCCGCCGATCAAGGTGCCGAACACGCCAATTACCGTGCCCTGGACCATGAAGGTGAGCATGATCTGCCGTGGCGTAGCCCCCAGTGTGCGCAGGATGGCGATATCGGCCTTCTTGTCGGTCACCACCATCACCAGAGTGGAAATGATATTGAAGGCGGCCACCGCGACGATCAGCAGCAACAGCAGGCCGATGATCGATTTCTCCATGCGAATGGCCTGGTACAGCCCGCCGTGGGTGCGGGTCCAGTCGCGGGCGTAGAAGTCCTTGTCGCGCAGCAGCGTAGCCAGCTCCCAGGCCACCTGCGGTGCCTGGAACAGGTCATGCAGCTTGAGGCGAATGCCTTGCACGGCACCGGGTTTGAGACGCAGCAGACGCCCAACGTCCTGCAGATGGGCCATGGCCACATGGCCATCGACCTCGCCGGCACCGACATGAAAGATGCCGACCACGGTAAAGCGCTTCATGCGCGGAAACATGCCTGCCGGGGTCACAGTGACCTCGGGGGCAACGAAAGTGACCTTGTCGCCCAGCGCCAGGCCCAGCTTCTTCGCCGCCAGGTCGCCAATGACAATGCCGAACCCTCCAGCCTTGAGCGAATCGAGCGAGCCCTGATCCTTGAGGAAATAATCGCCAATGATCGAAACCTTGCCCTCTTCGGCCGGGTCGATGGCATTGACCAGCACTTTCTGCACCTGGCCATTGTGGGTCAGCAGGCCCTGCATCTGGGTGAAGGGCGCTACCGCCGCCACCTGCGGATGCCGTACCAGGCCCTCCGCGATGGTACGCCAGTCGTCGATTGGCGTGGCACTGTCCAGGGTGGCGTGCGGCACCATGCCCAGCACGCGATTACGCATCTCGCGGTCGAAGCCGTTCATGACCGACAGCACCACGATCATTACCAGCACACCCAGCGCCAGGCCGATGATCGAAGTAAGGGAAATGAAGGAAACGAAGTGGTTGCGGCGCTTGGCGCGCGTGTAGCGCAGGCCGAGAAACAAAGACAGGGGTCTGAGCATCAGTACGAAGTTCGCTGGCGAATGGGAAACGTCCTTGTGGCAGGGCTCGGCGCGCGGCCTTACACTCAGACCACCACTGCAGCCATGGGTTCGCCATGTCGAATCAAGACGTCGATGACCGCCGCGAATACTATCGTATCGAGGATACGATCGCACTGGATTTCAGCCTGCTATCCAGCGCCGAAGCGCATACCAGCGAACCGCTTCACGACAGTTCGCCGCTGTTCAACCTGCTCAGCGAGCTGCATTTGATGGACTTCGAATCGCAGCACCTGCTGCGCCACATCAGCGAGCGCGACCGGACCCTGGCCAACTACCTGAAGGTGATGAACAAACGCATCGACCTGCTCGGCCAGGCGGTGGCGCAAAGCCTGCTGCGCGACATCGGCGCACCGCGCCAGGTGTCGCTCTCCGAAGGGGGTATCAGTTTCAATCACCACCAAGCGGTGCCTGCCGGCAGCCATCTGGCGATCAAGATGGTACTGATGCCCCAAGCCCTCGGCCTGCTGCTGCGAGCCGAGGTCGTGCATTGTCAGGCGCGCGGCGACGGCCAGTTCGAGATCGGCACCGAGTGGGAGGTGCTGACCGATGCTCAGCGCCAGCTGCTGGCCCGCCACATTCTGCAGAAACAGGCGCTGGAGCGACGCCAGGCGCGGGAGCAAAAATGAAACGACTACCGCTGCTGCTTGCCATGCTGCTGCCCTTGCCTGCGCTGGCGCAAACCATCGAGATTCCGCTTGGCCAGCAGGGCGACGCCGTCGCCGGCCTGCCCAAACTGGGCGAGTCCAAGCGCGCGGTGCTGGAGCGCTTTGGCCTGGCCGACGAGGAGCATCCCCCGGTTGGCCAGCCGCCGATCACCCGCTGGGACTACCGCAGCTTCAGCGTTTACTTCGAATACGACCACGTGATCGACAGCGTGCTGCATCACCAGCCACGCAACCCCGTCGCCAAGGAGCAACAGTGACCCTCATCTACGGCCACCGCGGCGCCAAGGGCGAAGCACCGGAGAACACCCTCGCCAGCTTCCAGCGCTGCCTCGAACATGGCGTCACCCGCTGCGAGCTGGACTTGCACCTGTCACGCGACGGCGAACTGATGGTGATCCACGACCCGACCCTCAAGCGCACTACCGGCCGCCGCGGCAAGGTGGTGCAGCATGACGCCGAGGAGCTGGTGACCCTCGATGCCCGCCAGGGCGGCCCGGGCTGGAAGGCGCCCTGCCCCATCCCCAGGCTGGAAACACTGTTCGAGCAGTGCCCGTTCGAACACTGGCAACTGGAGGTGAAGATCGCCTCCCGCGTGCGCGCAGCGCGTACCGTGCTGGCCATCCAGGCGTTGGCGGAGCGCTTCGGCATCAAGGACCGGATAACCGTCACCAGCAGCTCGCGCGAAGTCCTGCGCGCTCTGCGCCGCCTGACCCCGGAGCTGTCGCGCGGCCTGGTCGCCGAATACAACTGGCTCGACCCGCTGAAGGTCGCCGCGCACCACGGTTGTTCGATGCTGGCGCTGAACTGGACCCTGTGCACCCCCGAACGCCTGCTCAAGGCACAGAAAGCCGGGCTACACGTGTCGGTATGGACGGTCAACGAACCCTCGCTGATGCGCCGCCTGGCCGACTTCGGCGTGGACAGCATCATCACCGACTACCCCGGGCTGGCGGTGGATACACTCAAGCGCTAGCCCCCCCTTCCCGAGGCAAAGGGGCAAACAAAAAACCGGCTCAAGGGCCGGTTTTTTGTTGTAGCGTCGCGCCTGGTCAGAAGCTCTCCCGGTTCGGCCAGCGCCAGTCGCGGGAGTTGCTGAAGGGATCTACCCCAACCGGCTCAGGCCACCGGTCGGAGCCGCTCAAAAAAGCCGGTTGAGCCCGTCGAATGCCGCCACCCGATAGGCCTCGGCCATGGTCGGGTAGTTGAAGGTGGTGTTGACGAAGTACTTGATGCTGTTCGCCTCGCCCTTCTGGTTCATGATCGCCTGACCGATATGCACGATCTCGGAAGCCTGGTAGCCGAAGCAGTGCACGCCGAGGACTTCCAGGGTCTCGCGGTGGAACAGGATCTTCAGCATGCCCACCGGCTCGTGGGAAATTTGCGCGCGGGCCATGCCCTTGAAGAAGGCCTTGCCCACTTCATAGGGAATCTTGGCCTGGGTCAGCTCCTTCTCGTTCTTGCCGATCGAGCTGATCTCCGGAATGGTGTAAATGCCGGTCGGCACATCGTCGACGAAGCGCCAGCTGTCATTCTCCACCGCGCTGCCGGCGGCCGAGCGGCCCTGGTCGGCAGCAGCACTGGCCAGGCTCGGCCAGCCGATCACGTCACCGGCGGCGTAGATGTTCGGTACCGCCGTGCGGTAATGCTGATCGACTTCGATCTGGCCGCGGCCGTTGGCTTTCAGACCGATGTTCTCCAGGCCCAGCTTGTCGGTGTTGCCGGTACGACCGTTGCACCACAGCAGGCAGTCGGCCTTGATCTTCTTGCCCGACTTGAGGTGCAGGATCACGCCGTTCTCCAGGCCCTCGATGCGCTCGTACTCCTCGTTGTGACGGATCAGCACGTTGTTGTTGCGCAGGTGGTAGCTCAGGGCATCGGAAATCTCGTCGTCGAGGAAGCTGAGCAGCTGATCGCGGTTATCGATCAGGTCGACCAGCACGCCCAGGCCGCTGAAGATCGAGGCGTACTCGGAGCCGATCACGCCGGCGCCATAAATGATGATCCGGCGCGGGGTGTGGGTCAGGCTGAGGATGGTATCGCTGTCGTAGATACGCGGGTGGTGGAAGTCCACATCGGCCGGGCGATAGGGACGCGAACCGGTGGCGACGATCACCTGTTTGGCCACCAGACGCTCGACCACGCCACTGGCGCAGACCACTTCCACGGTGTGCTCGTCATGAAAGCTGGCAGTGCCAAAGAACACGTCGACACGGTTGCGCGCGTAGTAGCCGGTGCGCGACGTGACCTGCTTGGCGATCACGCGCTCGGCGCTCTTCAGCACGTCCGGGAAGGAGAACCAGCGCGGCTCGCCGATCTGGCGGAACAGCGGGTTGGTGTTGTACTGCATGATCTGGCGCACCGAGTGACGCAGGGCCTTGGACGGGATAGTGCCCAAGTGGGTGCAGTTGCCGCCGACCAGGGGCCGGTTGTCGACCACCGCCACCTTGCGCCCGGCCTTGACCGCGTTCATCGCCGCGCCCTCGCCCGCCGGACCGGAACCCAGCACCACCACGTCGTAGTTGTAGACCGCCATGCTTACTCCTTTCAGAACTGCTCAGGGCGCCCGAGGCGCCCTGCAGGTGCCGCTACGGCACGCTCTTTGTCATCGTTCCAGCTTAGCTGGAGCATTTTGCCCGGCACATTAGCGCTTGGTCGCGTCGTAGGCGAGCGTTGCATCCACTACATCGCCGTTCTGCTCACGATTGACCTCTTCGCACTTCTCGCGACTGCCGCCACAGATCGAGCATTCCTTCTCGATACCGAGGTTGGCGATGCCGCCGCAGGAACCGGCGATGGGCTTGCGCCCGAAGATCACGCCGACGGCCATGCCCAGCACCACCAGCAGCATCAGACCGAAAACCAGAACCCAGGTCATGGGGACTCTCCTTCGCCGAAACGGCGAGTAAATGCGGGCGTCGCACGGGTGGCGAAGCCCTGGTCGGTACGAGTGACGAAGAAAGCGGCGATATCCGCGCGCTCAGCGAAGGCATAGCCACGCTTCGGCCCCAGCACCATCAATAGAGTAGACAGCCCATCGGCACGCAGGGTCGATGGATCGACCACGGTCACCGACGCCAGGCGATGAGTGATCGGCGCACCGGTCTGCGGGTCGAGGGTGTGCGAATAGCGTTTGCCATCTTCCTCGAAGTAGTTGCGGTAGTCGCCGGAGGTCGACACGCCGAGGCCATCCAGCTGCAGCACCTTCTGCGCCACCTGCTGATCGTCACGCGGCGCCTCGATGGCAACGCGCCAGGGCGAACCGTCTGGCTTGCGTCCTGCAGCCCTGACTTCCCCAGTCACGTCCAGCAGGTAGCTGGTCACGCCCAGCTGGCCAAGACGCTCGGCGATGCGATCGACCGTATAGCCGGCCGCAATACTGTTGAGATCGACCTGTACCGCAGCATCCTTGCACAGGCGCTTCTCGCCGATCTGCAGATGCTGGTGACCGATGCGCTGACGGGCCTCGGCAATCGCCTCGGCGCTGGGCACCTGCTCGCCGCGCGCCTGCGGGCCGAAGCCCCAGAGATCGAGCAGCGGCTCCAGGGTCAGATCGAAGGCACCATCGCTTTCGGCACTCAGCTCGTCGCCAGCCCGCACCAGTTCCAGCACGGCAGCCGGCATGACCCGACAGCTGTGGGCTGGCAGGCGATTGAACTGGGAGATGTCGGAATCCGGGCGCCAGGTGGACATCTGCCGATCGACTTCGGCGAGCAGACCGTCCACTTCGGCCTTGAGGGCGGCAGGCTCGGGAGTCCCCTCGCCTGCCAGGTACTTCAGCGAGTAGTGGCTGCCCATGGTCGGGCCGCCGAACTCCTCGATCTTCTCGCCGCAACCGGCCAGCAGGGCGCTGGCCAGCAACAGACATACCGCAGGTTTAACCACCGAAATCGTCCAGCAGGATGTTCTCGCGCTCGACACCCAGATCCAGCAGCATCTTGATCACCGCAGCGTTCATCATGGGCGGGCCGCACATGTAGAACTCGCAGTCCTCCGGCGCCGGGTGGTCCTTGAGGTACTGCTCGAACAACACGTTGTGAATGAAGCCCTTGAGGCCGGTCCAGTTGTCTTCCGGTTGAGGGTCGGACAGCGCCAGGTGCCACTCGAAGTTGGGGTTCTCCGCGGCCAGCTGGTCGTACTCTTCGGTGTAGAAGGCTTCGCGCAGCGAGCGCGCGCCGTACCAGAAGCTGATCTTGCGCTTGGAGCCCAGGCGCTTGAGCTGGTCGAAGATGTGCGAGCGCATCGGCGCCATGCCGGCGCCACCGCCGATGAAGACCATCTCGGCCTCGGTTTCCTTGGCGAAGAACTCGCCGAACGGACCGTAAACGGTGACCTTGTCGCCCGGCTTGAGGTTGAACACCCACGACGACATCTGGCCCGGCGGCAGGTGATCCTTGCCCGGTGGCGGCGAAGCGATACGGATGTTGAATTTGACGATGCCCTTCTCGTCCGGGTAGTTGGCCATCGAGTAGGCGCGAATCACCGTCTCGTCGACCTTGGACACGTACTTCCACTGGTTGAACTTGTCCCAGTCGCCGCGGTACTCGGGCTGAATGTCGAAGTCCTTGTAATTGACCACGTGCGGCGGGCACTCCAGCTGCACGTAGCCACCGGCGCGGAAGTCCACGCTCTCGCCTTCCGGCAGACGCAGGGTCAGCTCCTTGATGAAGGTGGCCACGTTGGGGTTGGACTCCACCGTGCACTCCCACTTCTTCACGCCGAAGACTTCTTCCGACACTTCGATGTGCATGTCCTGCTTGACCGGAGTCTGGCAGGACAGGCGCCAGCCGGCCTTTGCCTCGCGCTTGGTGAAGTGCGATTCCTCGGTGGGCAGCATCTCGCCACCGCCCGACTCGACGATGCACTTGCACTGGGCGCAGGTACCACCGCCGCCGCAGGCGGAAGACAGGAACAGGTTGTTGGCCGCCAGGGTCTGCAACAGCTTGCCGCCGGCAGGCACGGTCAGCGTCTTTTCACCGTTGATGACGATGTTCACGTCGCCGCTGGAGACCAGCTTGGCGCGTGCAGCCAGGATGATCAGCACCAGCGCCAGAACGATGGCGGTGAACATGCCGATGGCCAGGAAAATCTCGAATCCCATCGTGTTCTCCTTACAGCTGGATGCCGCCGAACGACATGAAGCCGAGCGACATCAGACCGATGGTGATAAAGGTGATGCCCAGGCCCTGCAGGCCTTCCGGCACATCGCTGTACTTGAGCTTCTCGCGGATGCCGGCCAGCAGCGCGATGGCCAGGGCCCAGGAGAAACCGGAGCCGACGCCGTAGACCACGCTCTCGGAGAGGTTGTAGTCGCGCTCGACCATGAACAGGGTGCCACCCATGATGGCGCAGTTCACGGTGATCAGCGGCAGGAACACGCCGAGGGCGTTGTACAGGCTGGGCACGTACTTATCGAGCAGCATCTCGAGGATCTGCACGATGGCAGCGATCACCCCGATGTAGCTGAGCAGGCCGAGGAAGGACAGATCCACCTCCGGCAGCCCGGCCCAGGCCAGAGCGCCGTCCTTGAGCAGGTAGGCGTAGATCAGGTTGTTGGCCGGCACGGTGATGGTCTGCACCACCACCACGGCGATGCCGAGACCGATGGCGGTCTCGACCTTCTTCGAGATGGCGATGAAGGTACACATGCCGAGGAAGAAGGCCAGCGCCATGTTCTCGACGAACACGGCCTTGGCGAACAGGCTGAGATAGTGTTCCATCAGTAGGCCTCCTTGTTCGATACCTGCGGCGCCATCTTGAAGCTGGGCGCCTCCACCTGGTCTTTCTTCCAGCTACGGATGGCCCAGATGAACAGACCGATCAGGAAGAATGCCGAAGGCGGCAGCAGCAGCATGCCGTTGGGCTGGTACCAGCCACCATCGTTGACGGTCGGCAGCACGGTGTAGCCGAGCAGCTTGCCGGCGCCGAACAGCTCGCGCACCACGCCCAGGGCAATCAGCATGGCGCTGTAGCCCAGGCCGTTGCCGATACCGTCGAAGAACGACAGCACCGGCGGGTTGGCCATGGCGAAAGCCTCGGCGCGGCCCATCACGATGCAGTTGGTGATGATCAACCCGACGAACACCGACAGCTGCTTGGACAGCGAGTAGGCGAATGCCTTGAGCGCCTGATCCACCACGATCACCAGCGAGGCGATGATCACCATCTGCACGATCATGCGGATCGAGCTGGGGATCTGGCTGCGGATCATCGAAATGAACAGGTTGGAGAAGGCGGTCACCAGGGTCAGGGCCACCGACATCACCAGCGCGGTCTTCAGGTTCGAGGTCACCGCCAGGGCCGAGCAGATCCCGAGGATCTGCAGGCCGATGGGGTTGTTGTTGAAGATCGGGTTGAGCAGAACTTCTTTATAGGTCGGTTGCGACATCGCTTATGCCTCCCCTTTGCCCAGCTTGGCCAGGAACGGGCCGAAGCCGTTCTCGCCGAGCCAGAAATGCAGCAGATTGTTCACGCCCTTGCTGGTCAGCGTGGCGCCGGCCAGGGCATCGACCTGATGCACGGCCTTCGGGCTCTGCGGATCGACGCCGCCCTTGATGATTTCCACGGCCAGCTCGCCGTTTTCATCGAACAGCGACTTGCCGACCCACAGGCCTTTCCATTTCGGGTTGTCTACTTCGCCGCCGAGGCCGGGGGTCTCGCCGTGCTGGTAGAAGCCGAAGCCGACCACGGTATTCAGGTCGCCCTTCACCGCGATGAAGCCATGCAGGGTCGACCACAGGCCATAACCACGCACCGGCAGGATCAGGGTCTGCAACTGGCCATCCTGCTCAACCATATAAACGGTGGAGAAGTCTTCGCGACGTTTGATCGAGGCGATGTCCTGCTCGCCGCTCAGCGCTTCGGACAACTTCGGGTCCTTGGCTGCCTTGAGCGGGTCGAAGGTGGCTGGGTTCTGCGCATCGCTGAAGGTGCCGTTGCGCAGGTCCACGACCTTGGCCTGGATGCGCTCGCCGAACAGCGCTTTCACCTGCTTGGCCGTCATGCCCGCCTCACCCAGGCCGGCAATGGCCAGGATGCTGCGTTGTTTGTCGAGCTGACGGTTTTCCAGCTGGGTCGGTTTCAGTGCCACGGCCGCGCCGGCGACGAACACCGAGCAGACCAGGCACACCAGCACCGCTACGGTGAGGGTGCGAACAGTCGATTCTTTGTTAGCCACGAGCGAGCCTCCGCTTGATGTTGGCCTGGACCACGAAGTGGTCGATCAGCGGTGCACAGAGGTTGGCGAACAGAACCGCCAGCATCATGCCTTCCGGGAAGGCCGGGTTGACCACACGGATCAGCACCACCATCACGCCGATCAGCGCACCGAAGATCCACTTGCCGGTATTGGTCATGGAAGCCGACACCGGGTCGGTGGCCATGAAGATCATGGCGAAGGCGAAACCGCCCACCACCAGATGCCAATGCCAGGGCATGGCGAACATCGGGTTGCTATCCGAGCCGATGGCGTTGAACAGGTAGCTGGTAGCGACCATGCCCAGCATCACCCCGGAGACGATGCGCCAGGAGGCGATCTTGCTGATCAGCAGCACGGCGCCGCCGATGAAGATCGCCAGCACGCTGGTCTCGCCCATGGAGCCGTGTTCGAGGCCGACGAAGGCATTCCACCAGGACAGGCCGGTGGCCGCGACCTGCTCCATGCCGCCGGCAGCCGCGACCGAAAGCGTGGTAGCGCCGGCGAAACCGTCGACCGAAGTCCACACCGCGTCACCGGACATCTGCGCCGGGTAGGCAAAGAACAGGAAGGCACGACCGACCAGAGCAGGGTTGAGGAAGTTCTTGCCGGTACCGCCGAACACTTCCTTGCCGATCACCACGCCGAAACTGATGCCCAGGGCCACCTGCCACAGCGGAATGTCCGGCGGCAGGGTCAGAGCGAACAGTACGGAGGTGACGAAGAAGCCTTCGTTGACCTCGTGGCGGCGAATGGAGGCGAACAGCACCTCCCAGAAACCGCCGACGATGAAGGTGGTCAGGTACACCGGCAGGAAGTAGGCGGCACCCTGGATGAAGTTGTCCCAGACGCTGGCCGGGTCGAACCCTGCGAGCATGCCGATCAGGCCGAAGCGCCAGCCTTCCTGGCTGGCCAGCAGCTCGGGCTGGGCAGCGAAGATAGTATTGGCCTGGTAGCCGACGTTCCACATACCGAAGAACATGGCCGGGAAAGTGCAGAGCCACACGGTGATCATCATGCGCTTGAGGTCGATGCCGTCACGCACGTGGGCGGTGGTCTTGGTCACGCTGCCCGGTCGGTAGAAGAAGGTATCCAGGGCTTCGTACAGGGCGTACCACTTCTCGTACTTGCCGCCCTGTTCGAAGTTGTGCTCGATCTTGTCGAGGAATTTGCGCAGGCCCATCTCAGCCCTCCTTCTCGATGCGAGTCAGGTTGTCCCGCAGGATCGGGCCGTACTCATACTTGCCGGCACACACATAGGTGCACAGGGCCAGGTCTTCTTCGTCCAGCTCCAGGCAACCGAGCTTCTGCGCCATCTCGGTATCGCCGACGATCAGGTAGCGCAGCAACTGGGTAGGCAGGATGTCCAGCGGCATCACTTCCTCATAGTTGCCCACCGGCACCATGGCACGCGGACTGCCGTTGGTGCTGGTGTCCATCGGCAGCAGTTTGCCGCCGAGCAGCTTGGAGACAAAGATGTTCAGCACCGAGTGCTTGTTCACCCCGGCACGCAGGTAATGCAGCAGCTCGCGCTCGCGACCTTCGTGCAGGCAGGAAAGCTGCACGTGGTAGCGGCCGAGGAAAGCGAAGGCGCCGCGAGAGGTACGACCACCGAACACCGAGCCGGAAATCACCCGATTGTTACCGGGCTGCAGCTCGCCGGCGGCCAGTTCGTCCAGGCTCGCACCCAGACGGGTGCGCAACAGGCGGGGCTTTTCCACCACCGGGCCAGCCAGGGCAACCACACGTTCGACCGACAGTTTGCCGGTGGTAAACAGCGCGCCGATGGCGATGACATCCTGATAGCCGATATACCAGACGCTCTTGCTGACGCTGACCGGATCGAGGAAGTGGATATGCGTACCCGGCAGACCTGCCGGGTGCGGACCGGAAAAGCCTTCGCTCTGCACACCGGCCAGGCTTTCGCCCGGCAGGCTGACGCCTTCGGCCTTGCACAGAAAGACCTTGGCCAGGCGGGTCAGTACCTTGAGGCCGTTTTCGAAGTCACTCGCCTTGTCGGCGATGATCACGGCAGGATCGGCAGCCAGCGGATGACTGTCGATAGCGGTGACGAAAATCGAGCTGGGCTGGGCGTCGACGGCGGCCACCTTGCTGAACGGACGGCTGCGCAGCGCAGTCCACAGGCCGGACTGCTGCAGGTTGTCACGTACGACCTGGGGTTCCAGACTGGCCAACTGGGCGGCATCGTAGCGGGCGAACTCGATACTTTCGTCACCTTCCAGGTCGATGACCACGGATTGCAATACACGCTGCTCGCCGCGATGGATCGCACTGATCACGCCCGCGCCAGGCGCGGTGAAATGCACACCAGGATTCTTCTTGTCGGAGAACAGGACCTGACCCAGTTTGACTCGGTCACCGACCTGCACGGCCATGGTCGGCTTCATGCCTTGGTAGTCGCAACCCAGCAGGGCCACGCTGCGCACCGGGCGAGCCGCTTCGATGCGCTGCTCGGGTGCGCCACTGATGGGCAGATCCAGCCCTCGTTTGATCTTTATCATTGTTTGTCCCAAACACCGGCAACGGTGTTTCCGCAGGGTTCGAACACGACCGGAACGCCAGGGGCGGGCCACTGCAGCAGCCTTGCAGTGGCCCGCCCTGCACTGTTCCGGGGCGAAAATCTCAGGGATTATAAGGAGATATAAGCAAGCTGCACACCCACGGGTGCTACCTGCGACCTATCAGTCGTAACAACAAGCAACAGAGCAACTGACCCGCCACAGCCCGCGATACGGCAAGCCGAAAAAGCACCGTAACGCGCCCTGCAGCAAGCCCTGCTCGTCCATTCGACCATGGTCGAAGGCAGAAAACAAAAACGGGAGCCGAAGCTCCCGTTTTGCATGCCGCGCCGCGCTTACTGCGGGAAGGCCGGCGGGTTGACCCCAGCCATGTCTTCCATCACACGCACGACCTGGCAGCTGTAGCCGAACTCGTTGTCGTACCACACATACAGCACGACGCGATTGTCGTTGCAGATGGTGGCTTCGGCATCGACCACACCAGCGTGGCGGGAGCCGACGAAGTCGGTGGACACCACTTCCTGCGACTGCACGAAGTCGATCTGCTTCTGCAGGTCCGAGTGCATGGCCATCTGGCGCAGGTACTCGTTGATCTCTTCGCGAGTGGTGGCCTTTTCCAGGTTCAGATTGAGGATGGCCATGGACACGTTCGGCGTCGGCACGCGAATGGCATTGCCGGTCAGCTTGCCTTTCAGCACCGGCAGGGCCTTGGCGGCAGCGGTAGCAGCACCGGTTTCGGTGATGACCATGTTCAGCGCGGCGCTGCGGCCACGACGGCTACCCTTGTGGAAGTTGTCGATCAGGTTCTGGTCGTTGGTGTACGAGTGAACGGTTTCGACGTGACCGTTGACGATGCCGTACTGGTCATTCACAGCCTTCAGCACCGGCACGATGGCGTTGGTGGTGCAGGAGGCGGCGGAGATGATCTTGTCGTCAGCAGTGATCTCGGCATGGTTGATGCCATGCACAATGTTCTTCAGCGCGCCCTTGCCCGGCGCAGTGAGGACGACGCGATCGATACCCGGGCACTTCAGGTGCTGACCCAGGCCTTCGGCGTCGCGCCATTTGCCGGTGTTGTCAACCAGCAGCGCATCCTTGATGCCGTACTGGGTGTAATCGATCGAGGCCGGATCGTTGGAGTAGATGATCTGGATCAGGTTGCCGTTGGCAGTGAGGGTGCTGTTCTCCTCATCGATGGTGATGGTGCCATCGAACTTGCCATGCACGGAGTCGCGGCGCAGCAGGCTGGCACGCTTGACCAGATCATTCTCGGCGCCCTTGCGCACGACGATGGCGCGCAGGCGCAGGCCGTCGCCACCACCGGTCTTCTCGATCAGGATGCGCGCCAGCAGGCGGCCGATGCGGCCGAAGCCGTACAGAACAACATCAGTACCTTCGCGGGCAGCACCGTTCTGCTTACCGGCCACCTCGGCCAGCTCGTCCTTGGTGAACTGCTCGATGCTGCGACCAGCGCCTTCGCTCTTGAACTTGGCAACCAGCTTGCCCAGGTCCACGGAAGCCGCGCCCAGTTTGAGCTCGGTCATGGTCTTGAGGATCGGGAAAGTATCGTGAACCGACAGTTCGACCTCGCCATCCAGACGGTGACGGGCGAAACGGTGGGCTTTGAGAATGTCGATCACCGAACGGTTGATCAGACCACGGCCGTAGATCGAGGTCACCACGCTGTTGTTGCGGTAGAGCTGACCGATCATTGGAATCATCGCTTCTGCGAGGGCTTCACGATCGATCCACTCACCGAGACACTGGTCGGGCTTCTGGGTCACGGGCAATACCTTCCACATGTAGGGGCTGAAAAAAGGGGCTACATTATGACGGCGCGCGCTAGCCGGAGCAATGCGCGCCTGTCGCAACTGACAGTGGGCGCCTCCCCTCGCTACAATCGCCCCCTTAAATTCCGCCTGGGGCCGCGACACCCGTGTCCGTACTGCACTTGCCGAAACTACCGGCCGCAACCGGTAAACAGCACTGGGGCAACCTGCCCGGCGCCGCACTGAGCCTGGCCATTGCCGAGGCAGCCAGCGCCGCCAAGCGTTTCACCCTGCTGCTCACCCACGACAGCCAGAGCGCCGAGCGCCTGCAGGAAGAGCTGGCGTTCTTCGCCCCGAACCTGCCGGTGCTGCACTTTCCCGACTGGGAAACCCTGCCCTACGACGTGTTTTCGCCCCACCAGGACATCATCTCCCAGCGTATCGCCACCCTGTACCGCCTGCCGGAGATCAAGCATGGCGTCCTGGTAGTGCCGATCGCCACTGCACTGCACCGCCTGGCGCCAACCCGCTTCCTGCTCGGCAGCGGCCTGCTGCTGGATGTCGGCCAGAAGCTCGATGTCGAGGAAATGCGCGCGCGCCTGGAAGCCGCCGGCTACCGCTGCGTGGATACCGTCTATGAACACGGTGAATTCGCCGTACGCGGCGCGCTGATCGATCTGTTTCCGATGGGCAGCGAAACGCCCTACCGCATCGACCTGTTCGACGACGAAATCGAGACCCTGCGCACCTTCGACCCGGAAACCCAGCGCTCGGTGGACAAGGTCGACAGCATCCGCCTGCTGCCGGCCCGCGAGTTCCCGCTGGAGAAGAAGGCCGTCACCGATTTCCGTGGCCGCTTTCGCGAGCGCTTCGACGTCGACTTCCGCCGCTGCCCGATCTATCAGGACCTTTCCACCGGCATCACCCCGGCAGGCATCGAGTACTACCTGCCGCTGTTCTTCGAGGAAAGCGCCACCCTGTTCGACTATTTGCCGCAGGACACCCAGGTGTTCTCCCTGCCCGGCATCGAGAAGGCCGCCGAGCAGTTCTGGCAGGATGCGCGCAACCGCTTTGATGATCGCCGTGTCGATCCGGAACGTCCGATCCTGCCACCTGCAGACATTTTCCTGCCGGTGGAAGACTGCTTCGCCCGCCTGAAAAACTGGCCGCGCGTGGTGGTCGATCAGAACGACATCGAAACCGGCGTCGGCCGCGAGCGTTTCAACGCCCGCCCGCTGCCCGACCTGGCGATCCAGGCCAAGGCCAGCGAGCCATTGGCGGCGCTACGCCGCTTTATCGAGGAATACCCGGGCCGGGTGCTGTTCAGCGCCGAGTCCGCCGGCCGCCGCGAAGTGCTGCTGGAGCTACTCGCCCGCCTCAAGCTCAAACCGCGTGAAGTTGCCGACTGGCACGAGTTCACGGCCAGTAAGGAGCGCCTGGCCATCTGCATCGCCCCACTCGACGAAGGCCTGCTACTCGACGACATCGCCCTGGTCGCCGAGAGCCCGCTGTTCGGCCAACGCGTGATGCAGCGCCGCCGCCGCGAGAAATCGCGCGATGGCGGCGACAACGTGATCAAGAACCTCACCGAGCTGCGCGAAGGCGCGCCGGTAGTGCATATCGACCACGGCGTCGGCCGCTACCTGGGCCTGGTGACCATGGAATTCGACGGCCAGGCGGCCGAATTCCTCGCCCTGATGTACGCCGAGGAAGCCAAGCTCTACGTGCCGGTCGCCAGCCTGCACCTGATCGCCCGCTACACCGGCAGCGACGATGCCCTGGCGCCGCTGCACCGCCTGGGCTCCGAGACCTGGCAGAAAGCCAAGCGCAAGGCCGCCGAGCAGGTACGTGACGTCGCCGCCGAACTGCTCGACATCTACGCCCGCCGCGCCGCCCGCGAAGGCTACGCGTTCAAGGATCCGGCCGCCGACTACGCCACCTTCAGTGCCGGCTTCCCCTTCGAGGAAACCCCGGATCAGCAGAACGCCATCGAGGCCGTGGTGGCTGACATGCTCGCCGCCAAGCCGATGGACCGTCTGGTCTGCGGCGACGTCGGCTTCGGCAAGACCGAGGTGGCCATGCGCGCCGCCTTCGTCGCCGTGCATAGCGGCCGTCAGGTAGCCGTGCTGGTGCCCACCACCCTGCTCGCCCAGCAGCACTACAACAGCTTCCGCGACCGCTTCGCCGACTGGCCGGTAACGGTCGAGGTGATGAGCCGCTTCAAGACCGCCAAGGAGATCAATGAAGCGGTGGCCAAGCTGGCCGAAGGCAAGATCGACATCATCATCGGCACCCACAAGCTGCTGCAGGACGATGTGCGCTTCAAGGACCTGGGGCTGTGCATCATCGACGAGGAGCACCGTTTCGGCGTGCGCCAGAAGGAGCAGCTCAAGGCCCTGCGCAGCGAGGTGGACATCCTCACCCTCACTGCCACGCCGATCCCGCGCACCCTCAATATGGCGGTGTCGGGCATGCGCGACCTGTCGATCATCGCCACCCCGCCGGCGCGCCGCCTGTCGGTACGCACCTTCGTCATGGAGCAGAACAACCCGACGATCAAGGAAGCCCTGCTGCGCGAACTGCTGCGTGGCGGCCAGGTGTACTACCTACACAACGATGTGAAGACCATCGAGAAGTGCGCCGCCGACCTGGCCGAACTGGTGCCGGAAGCGCGCATCGCCATCGGCCACGGGCAGATGCACGAGCGCGACCTGGAACGGGTGATGAGCGACTTCTACCACAAGCGCTTCAACGTGCTGGTGGCCTCGACCATCATCGAAACCGGCATCGACGTGCCCAGCGCCAACACCATTCTCATCGAGCGTGCCGACAAGTTCGGCCTGGCCCAGCTGCACCAGCTGCGCGGCCGCGTTGGCCGTAGCCACCACCAGGCCTATGCCTACCTGCTGACGCCGCCACGCAAGGGCATGACCGACGACGCGCAGAAGCGCCTGGAGGCCATCGCCAATGCCCAGGACCTCGGCGCCGGCTTCGTCCTGGCCACACACGACCTGGAGATCCGCGGCGCCGGCGAGCTGCTCGGCGACGGCCAGAGCGGACAGATCCAGGCGGTCGGCTTCACCCTCTACATGGAAATGCTGGAGCGCGCGGTCAAGGCCATCCGCAAGGGCGAGCAGCCCAACCTGGACCAGCCGCTCGGCGGCGGCCCGGAGGTCAACCTGCGGGTTCCCGCACTCATTCCCGAGGACTACTTGCCGGATGTGCATGCCCGTCTGATCCTCTACAAGCGCATCGCCAACGCCGCTGACGAGGATGGCCTGAAGGAATTGCAGGTGGAGATGATCGACCGCTTCGGCCTGCTGCCGGAGGCGACCAAGAACCTGGTGCGCCTGACCCTGCTCAAGCTGCAGGCAGAAAAGCTGGGGATCAAGAAGATCGACGCCGGCCCCCAGGGCGGGCGCATCGAATTCGCCGCCGATACCTGCGTCGATCCGCTGGTGCTGATCAAGCTGATCCAGGGCCAGCCGAACCGCTACAAGTTCGAAGGCGCCACCCTGTTCAAATTCCAGGTGCCGATGGAGCGCCCGGAAGAACGTTTCAATACTCTGGAGGCGCTGCTGGAGCGCCTCGCCCCGCAATCCGCCTAAAGGACTGACCCATGCGTGCGCTTCGCCTTATCCCCCTGCTGTTCTGCCTGCTGGCCCCGGCCGCCTTCGCAGACGGCCTGTACCAGATCGAAGTCATCGTCTTCCGCCAAGCCGGCGAAGCACTCAGCAGCAGCCAGCCGGCACCGGATGACTGGGCGGTAGGCGCCGCGCCGATTGCCGGCAACGAGCGCGGCACCGCCCTCAACAATGAGGCCGCCAAGCTCAACCCGGGCAACGGCTACGAAGTGTTGCTGCACCAGGCCTGGGCGCAAAACCTGTCGGCCGTGCCGACCAAGAGCGCCCTGAGCACCGGCACCGAGCAGTTTGGCCACTACCCGGCCGAGGGCACGGTGAGCCTGAGCGAGCAGGATCGCCTGGTCGACCTGGAGGCGAACATCTGGATCAACCGTTTCGACGCCGACGGCCTGCTCACCGGCAGCGAGCGGGTTCGCCAGCGCACTCGTCTGCGCCCCGGTGAGTTGACCTATCTGGACAACGGCAGCCTCGGCCTGCTGGTCAAGGTTACCCAGCTCTGATATGGCGACGCTGCAGGAGTTGCTGCAGCACGACGCCTGGCAGTCCCTCTTCGACCCCGGCGCGCTCGAACGTGGCCGGCGCTATGCCGCCCAGGGGCGCGTCCGGATACTCAGCCAGGAAGCGGAGCAGATCCACGCCAGCTGCCAGGGCAGCGCCGAGCACCGCTACCAGCAATGGATTCGCCCCGGCGCAGCCGGCGTGCCGCTGCTGGCCCGCTGCAGCTGCCCAGTGGGCTACAACTGCAAGCATTGCGCAGCGGTGCTATTGCAGATCGACCCGACAGGCTTTACCGAGAACACAGCAGCAGCACCACGCCTGATCGATGACCTGCAACCCATCGCCCACCTGGCCCTGGGCAGCCACCTGCAAAGCGTCTACCAGCCGGGCAATCGCCGCACCGTGCAGCAACAGCAGCACCGCGCCGGCCTGGCGTTCGCCTATGCCGGACGCCTGGTGCACGGCAAGCGGGTCGCCAGTGGCGAGCGCATTCGCCAGATCATCGATGGTCAGCCCGTCAGCATCCTGCGCCAGCCCGAAGCCGAGCAGCGCCTGCGCCAGCAACTGGAGCGCTACGGCCTGCGCCCGGCCATGCGCCAGAGCCTGGCCCTGGCGCCGGACAGCGGCGAGATGTACGAATTGCCCGGCGACGGCGCCTGGCTGCGCTTCGTCCAGCAGGGGCTGCCCGAACTGCAGGCGCAGGGCTGGCAGATCGATCTGCGCCCCGGCTTCCACTTCGATCTCAGCCCACTGCAGGGCTGGTACGCCGAGATCGACGAGGCCCCCAGCCAGGACTGGTTCGACCTGGAACTGGGCATCCTGGTCGACGGCCAGCGCATCAGCCTGCTGCCGGTGCTGTTGCGCCTGATCCGCAATCGCCCCGAACTGCTGGCGCCGGCCAACCTGGCGCGTCGCGGCGACGACGAACTCCTGCCCATCCAGCTGGAGCACAAGCGCAGCAGCGACGGCAGCCCCCTGCAGGTCGCCCTGCCCTTCGCCCGCCTCAAGCCACTGCTGAGCACCCTGGGCGAGCTGTACCTGCACGAACCGGACCCCAGCCCCAGGTTGCGCCTGAGCGCCCCGGACGCCGCGCGCCTGAGCCAGCTCGACGAATTACCGCTGCAATGGCAGGGCGGCGAGCGCCTGCGCGACTTCGCCCGACAGCTGCAGCACAGCCACGCACTGCCACAGGGCGCGCCGCCTGGGCTACAGGCCGAACTGCGCCCCTACCAGCTCGATGGCCTGCGCTGGATGCAGACCCTGCGCGAGCTGCAGGTCGGCGGCGTACTGGGCGACGACATGGGCCTGGGCAAGACGCTGCAGAGCCTCGCCCATCTGCTGTGCGAAAAACGCGCGGGCCGTCTGGATCGCCCGGCCCTCGCGGTGATGCCCACCAGTCTGATTCCCAACTGGCTGGACGAAGCTGCCCGCTTCGCCCCCGAACTGCGCGTGCTGGCCCTGCACGGCCCGAAACGCAGTGCCGACTTCGCCAGGCTTGCCGAATATGACCTGCTGCTGACCAGCTATGCCCTGCTGCCGCGCGACCTGCCGCACTGGCGACAACAGCCACTGCACGTGCTGCTGCTCGACGAAGCCCAGTACATCAAGAACCCGGCCAGCAAGGCAGCCCAGGCCGCCTGCCAACTGCAGGCCCGGCAGCGCCTGTGCCTGACCGGCACGCCGCTGGAAAATCACCTGGGCGAGCTCTGGTCGCTGTTCCACTTCCTCATGCCAGGTTGGCTGGGCGACGCCAAGCGCTTCACCCGCGACTACCGCACGCCCATCGAGAAACACGGTGATGAGGCACGCTTGGAGCACCTCAAGGCGCGGGTCAAACCCTTCCTGCTCAGACGCCGCAAGGATCAGGTAGCCAAGGAGCTGCCGGCCAAGAGTGAGATGATCCACTGGGTGGACCTCGGCCAGAGCCAGCGCGACCTCTACGAGACAGTGCGTTTGGCGATGGACCGTAAGGTACGCGAGGAGATCGGCCGCAAGGGCCTGGCCAGCAGTCAGATCGTCATCCTCGAAGCCCTGCTCAAGCTGCGCCAGGTGTGCTGCGACACCCGCCTGGTGCGCGCGGACGGCGCCGCCCAGTCGGCCAAACTGGACAGTCTGCTGCAGATGCTCGACGAGCTGTTGGCCGAAGGCCGCCGCGTGCTGCTGTTCTCACAGTTCACCTCAATGCTGGCGCTGATCGAGACCGAACTGCAACGCCGGGGCATCGCCTACGCCCTGCTCACCGGCGCCACCCAGGATCGCCGCACCCCCGTACAGCGCTTCCAGGCGGGCGAACTGCCGCTGTTCCTGATCAGCCTCAAGGCCGGCGGCACCGGCCTTAACCTGACCGCGGCGGACACCGTGATCCACTATGACCCCTGGTGGAATCCGGCGGCGGAGAACCAGGCCACCGACCGCGCCTACCGCATCGGCCAGGACAAGCCGGTCTTCGTCTACCGCCTGATCGCCCGCGGCACCGTGGAGGAGAAGATCCAGCAACTGCAGCAGCGCAAGGCAGCGTTGAGCGCCGGTCTGCTCGATGGCGGCAACCAGGGCGACTGGCAACTGCGCCCCGAGGACATCGACGCACTGTTCGCCCCGCTGCCCGGCTAGCAGATGCCGAAAGACAGTGGACCGCTGACCGCAGAGTTCGGCTCCGCCGCCGGCATCAGCCTTGCGCCAACACCCGACTCAGCACCGCGCGTACCTTGTCGATTCCCTGGGCCAGCTCGCGCTCGATATCGGCCATGGTGATCAGGCCACTGGCCTTGCCTGCGGCGGGATTGACCACCAGGGCCAGGCAGGCATAAGGCAGCTCAAGCTCGCGCGCCAACGCCGCCTCGGGCATGCCGGTCATGCCGACGATGTCGCAGCCATCGCGCTCCAGGCGGACAATTTCCGCCGCGGTTTCCAGGCGCGGCCCCTGGGTGGCGGCGTACACACCGTGACTGCTGTGCGGATAGCCCAGCGCCGCCAGCGCCTCGATCAGACGGCCACGCAACGCCTCGTCGTAGGGGTAGCTGAAGTCGACATGGGTGACATGCTCGATCTCACCCTCGAAAAAGGTATGCGCGCGACCCCAGGTGTAGTCGACCAATTGATGCGCTACGCACAGGTGCCCACTGCCCATGGCCGCATGAATGCCGCCCACCGCGTTGACCGCAAGGATCGCCTCGGCACCGGCCTGCTTGAGCGCCCACAGGTTGGCGCGATAGTTGATCTGATGCGGCGGGATGCGATGCGGATGGCCATGACGAGCCAGGAACAGCACTTCTCGACCGGCGTATTCGCCATGCAGCACGGCCGCCGAAGGCGCGCCGAAGGGGGTGTCCAGATTCTGCATCTGCTTGATGCTCAAGCCTTCCAGCTGAGTCAGGCCGGTGCCGCCGATGATGGCGTAGGTTGTCATGGCGAATACCCTCTCAATCGATCAGCTGCGCATCGCGCAGTGCTGTCACGGCCTGCAACCAACGCGGCTGCTGGCGATAGTCGGTACGAGCGAAGCCCCGGCCGCGCATGCGTGCCAAGCCCCTGGGCGGCAATGCCTTGAGGCGCTGCAGGGCGCTCAGGGCCAACTCAGCGGCTGCGCGGTCGTTGCACACCAGCCCCATGTCGCACCCGGCCGTGAGCGCGGCTTCGATGCGATTGGCGGCATCGCCCACGACATGAGCGCCGGCCATGGACAGATCGTCGCTGAAGATCACCCCTTCGAAGCCCAAATCGCCACGCAGGATGTCCTGCAGCCAGCGCCGCGAGAAGCCGGCCGGGCTGTCGTCCACCTGCGGGTAGATGACGTGGGCGGGCATCACCGCCGCCAACTGCCGACTCAACTGGCGGAACGGCACCATATCGCAGGTGCGGATCTCGTCCAGGCTGCGCTCATCGACCGGAATGGCGACATGGGAATCGGCCTCGGCCCAGCCATGGCCGGGGAAATGCTTGCCGCAGGCGGCCATGCCCGCCGCATTCATGCCGCGGATAAAGGCACCAGCCAAACGGGTCGCCAGCTCCGGGTCACCCTCGAAGCTGCGACTACCGACCACGGCACTGCGCTGGTGGTCCAGATCCAGAACCGGCGCGAAGCTGAGATCCAGACCCACAGCCAGCACCTCGCTGGCCATCAGCCAGCCGCACTGCTCCGCCAGATACTCGGCAGCGGCATTGTCGGCCAAGGCGCGCATGGCCGGCAGGCGCACGAAGCCATTGCGCAGGCGCTGCACTCGACCGCCCTCCTGATCCACGGCCAGCAACAGATCGGGGCGCACGGCGCGGATGGCAGCGCAGAGCTCACGCACCTGGCGCGGCTCCTCGATATTGCGTGCGAAAAGAATCAGCCCACCTACTTCGGGTTGACGCAGGATCCGGCGGTCTTCGGCAGTCAGCCAGGTACCTTGGATGTCCAGCATCAGGGAACCATACAGGGGAGTCGTCACAACAGAGTCCTTAGGCGAGGTCGGCCGCCGCCCACTCGGGGCATGCCGCCTCGTCGATCAACACCGCACAGTGCGGTGGTACGCGAGGAAAAAGAGTCAACAGATCGGCATTGCGCAAACGCACACAGCCATGGGACAGCGGCACGCCCATAGGTTCGCTGTCCGGCGTGCCGTGCAGATAGATATAACGACGAAAAGTGTCGACTGCCCCGAGGCGGTTGACACCCGGCTCGCAGCCGCTGAGCCAGAGGATGCGGGTCAGAATCCAGTCGCGCCCCGGGAATTGCGTCGCCAACTCTCGCGACCAGACCTCGCCGGTCCAGCGCCGCCCACGCAGTACGGCGCCCTCGGGCAGCCCCTCACCAATCTTCGCCCGCACCTGATGGCGGCCACGGGGCGTACAGTTCGAGCCACTGCGCTCGCCAGGGCCATTGAGCGCGGTAGACACCGGCAGATGCAGGCACAGCTGCCCGTCGGCAAAGCCGTACAGGCACTGGTCAGCAATGGAGATATGCAGGAAATCGAGCAGGTACATGGGCCGCTAGCTTAGCCCATCGCCCCGCCCGGGCACAGGGTCAGCCGGCCTTGGCGGTAGCCGTCTTGCTACGCGGCTTGAACTGGGCATTGGCCAGAACGTCGTCGCTCACACCGCTCTCGGCACGCATACCCGCCGCGAGGAACGGCACCATCAGACGCATGACCTGCTCCATCGAGGTGTCCACGCCAAAGTCGTTCTCGGCCATGCCGCGCAAGGCCTTGATGCCGGACATGCTGAACGCGGCAGCACCGAGCATGAAATGCACGCGCCAGAAGATCTCCAGCGGCGGCAACTTCGGCGCGACCTCATTGAGCAGCAGCATGTAGCGGCGGAAGACCTTGCCGTACACCTCTTCCAGGTACTTGCGCAGGTGACCCTGACTCTGGCTGAAGGCCAGCCCCAGCAAGCGCATGAAGATCGACAGGTCATTGCCACTGCGGGGTTTCACCGCCAGGGCCTGCTCCACCAGCATGTTGAGCAGGTCCTCCAGGCTGGGCTTGTCACCGGCACGGACCTGACGGCGATCCAGTTCGCGCTCCAGGCTGATGCAGAACGGCCCCAGGAACCGCGAAAACACCGCCTGAATCAACGCTTTCTTGGAACCGAAATGGTAATTCACCGCCGCCAGATTGACCCCGGCCTTGCTCGTGATCAGGCGCAGAGAGGTTTCCGCGAAGCCTTTTTCGGCAAACAGCTGCTCTGCAGCATCCAAGATGCGCTCAACGGTTTCTGATTGAGCCATGACATACCTACCTGACAAACACTTGTTTGAAACATACGTATCAGACAGACGCCCTGTCAAGCCTGACAGGCCTTTTCATGGCTGGCCGGTCACCCATTAAACCATAGAGCAATCGCGGCAGAACTGCGGGCATCTCGGCAAACACCCGGATTGGCCATTTTGCCCGTCACAAAAAACAGGTGTTGCCAGCGACAAATCACTGTATATAATCACAGCAACTGTATAAACAGACAGACCACCAGCATGCTCAAACTGACGCCGCGGCAAACCGAGATCCTTTCTTTCATCAAGCGCTGCCTGGAAGACAACGGCTATCCGCCAACCCGCGCGGAAATCGCCCAGGAGCTCGGATTCAAATCACCGAATGCCGCCGAGGAGCATCTCAAGGCCCTTGCGCGCAAAGGTGCCATCGAGATGACTCCAGGCGCCTCGCGCGGCATCCGCATTCCCGGCTTCGAGCCTGCCAACGATGAAGAAGGCCTGCCCGTGATCGGTCGCGTAGCTGCCGGCGCACCGATCCTGGCACAACAGAATGTCGAAGACTCCTGCAAGATCAATCCCGAGTTCTTCCACCCCAAGGCCGACTATCTACTGCGCGTACGCGGCATGAGCATGAAAGATATCGGCATCCTCGACGGCGACCTGCTGGCCGTGCACACCACCCGCGAGGCACGCAACGGCCAGATCGTGGTAGCGCGCATCGACGATGAAGTCACCGTCAAACGCTTTCAGCGCAACGGCAACAAGGTGCTGCTGATTGCCGAAAACCCCGAGTTCGCACCGATAGAAGTGAACCTGGAAGAACAGGACCTGGTAATCGAAGGCTTGAGTGTCGGCGTAATCCGCCGCTGAGTTAAGGAGAGCTTCATGCAGTTCCCGCAGTCGCTGAACCGTTCGCAACTCCCGCTGTTTGAAGCCTTCATCGGCAGCACCATGCCGCAATTGCTCGACGATATGGTGGAAACACCCTGGCTCGACGAGCCAGAACCCTTCAGCGAACTGCGCCTGTCCGGCTCTCCGGGCAACTGCCGCCATCTGCTCGGCCCTGTGCTGCGCGAACTCAGCCAGAACCAGGATGCACGCTGGCTGACCCTGGTTGCCCCGCCAGCCTCTATCACCAATGCCTGGCTACGTAGTGTCGGCCTTAACCTGGATCGACTGCTACTGCTGCAACCTCGCACTGGCCAGGATGCTCTGGAACTGACCCGCGAGGCCCTGCGCCTGGGCCGCAGCCATACCGTGGTGAGCTGGCTCAACCTGCAGGCCGCGCAACGCGCGCACCTGAGCAGCGCCGCCCGCATGGGCAGTGCGCAAAGCCTGAATATTCGACTGGATTGAAGCGTAGAGCTCGGGGCGTAAATTACCCCAGCTTAGATGCCCGTTGCGGGCATCAGTCAATCAATGCAACACGCGAGGCTGCTCATCCTGCTCGAGATCGCCTTCAGCCAGGCGACCGGCCATCTGCACGCCGACGTTGAGCATGGCCTTGGCCACCTCGACGTGGTGTCCCTGCATAAAGGCCCGAGCATCCGCCGAGAAATCCAGAGTCACCAGCACTTCTTCATCCTCGGCACGACGCAGAATAATACGCCCATCGGGCATTTCGACGATTTCAAGGAAGGATGTAGACATAACTTAACTCTCCAAGCGGGCGATCAGTGTACCAGCCAAGGCGGTGTCACCCTAGCCCACCGATCCCGTCAGCACTCGCTGAGCGACTCTCGATAGCGCAGCACCAGCTGTTTGAGCTGCTGCCGCCAATCTTCCAATTCAGCACTGCTCAGCGGTGGCTCTGCCTCATCGACGCTGACCGCCTCGATCAACGGCAGGGTCGGATCTACCTTGGCTTTCTTCGGCGCCTGTGTCGGCCTGTGCAGCTCCGCGTGAGCAGCAAGCAAGCGCGCTAGCCAGCTTTCCGGTTGCTGCGCTATCTCCATCAGCTCAGCCAGCTCAGGCGTCGGGGTGGACTGCAGAACCTGGGAACTGAGGATCAAGTCGACGCGCGGGGCACCCGCTACAGCCAGCTTGTAGTAGTCGGTAATCTCATGGCAGAGCCCCAGTACGGCACCGTACAAATGGAACAAAGCAGCTTCACGCTCCGCTTGCAGCAGCGCCTGCGCATTGGCGACCTGCCCCGCTTCGGCCCTGCGCAGGCTTTCGAGCGCCAATCCGGCGAAGAAGATCTTCTGGTTGGTACGAGTGTAGGGCTCATGGGCCATGACCAGCTCCTCTGCGTCAGCCAGACGCTGTGACGCAAACAGAAAATATCTCGGGGCGCCTCAAGGACGCCCCAGCAGAGCGCGCATACGAATGAACGTCAGCGCTTGTCTTCCACCTTCCACTTGCCACCGTCGAAGAAAGCGCGCCAGCCGGTGGGCTTACCATCCACCTCACTTTGCACATACTGCTCCTTCGTTTTACGGCTGTAGCGGATCACCGCCGGGCGGCCATCGGGGTCCTTGGCCGGGGCAGCCAGCAGGAAGTGGTACTTGGGATCGATCTCGTCCTTGTGCGGAATCAGCTCCAGCACCAGCGGGGCGCGCGTTTCTCGGTTCTTCGGGAAACCGCTGGCAGCGAGGAACAGGCCGGACGCACCGTCACGCAGTACGTAGGTATCGTTGACCTTCTCGCACTTGAGTTCGGGCATCGGCACCGCATCCATCTTCGGTGGTGCGGCTTCACCACTCTTGAGCAGCTTGCGGGTGTTCTTGCAGCTGGCATTGGTGCAACCGAAGAACTTGCCGAAACGACCGGTCTTGAGCTGCATCTCGCTGCCACACTTGTCGCACTCCAGGCTTGGCCCTTCATAGCCCTTGATGCGGTACTGACCCTGCTCGATCTCGTAGCCGGCACAGTCCGGGTTGTTACCGCAGATATGCAGCTTGCGCGTTTCATCCAGCAGATAGGCATCCATCGCCGTGGCACAGATCGGGCAGCGATGCTTGCCCAGCAGCACTCGCGACTCGGACTCGCCTTCGTCATCCGCAGCAATTTCATCGCCCGGAATCAGGTTGATAGTGGCCTTGCAGCGCTCTTTTGGCGGCAGCGCGTAACCGGAACAGCCGAGAAACACACCGGTGGATGCAGTACGGATCATCATCGGTCGGCCACAGTCACGGCACGGGATGTCGGTCAATGTCGGCTGGTTGGCGCGCATGCCGGTATCAGCGACTTCGGCCACTTCGAGCTTCTTCTTGAAGTCGCCATAGAACTCGTCGAGCAGATGTTTCCAGTCCCGCTCACCCTGGGCAACGTCGTCCAGGTGCTCTTCCATCCCGGCGGTGAAGCCGTAGTCCATCAGGTTGGCGAAGCTTTCGCTGAGGCGCTCGGTGACGATATCGCCCATCTTCTCCGCGTAGAAACGACGGTTATGCACCGTAACGTAGCCGCGATCCTGAATGGTCGAAATGATCGCCGCGTAGGTGGACGGGCGACCGATGCCGCGCTTTTCCAGCTCCTTGACCAGGCTGGCTTCGGAGAAACGCGCAGGTGGTTTGGTGAAGTGCTGGCTCGGGTCGAGCTTGATCAGCTTGAGCGCCTCGCCTTCCTTCATGTCCGGCAGCACATCGTCCTCACCCGGCTTGCTCTGCTGTGGCAGCACGCGGGTATAGCCATCGAACTTGAGGATACGGCCCTTGGCACGCAGATCGAAGCTGCCAGCCTTGGCGGTAACGCTGGTGGACAGATATTCGGCCGGCGGCATCTGGCAGGCGACGAACTGGCGCCAGATCAGCTCGTACAGACGCTCAGCATCGCGCTCCATGCCGGACAGCTGGGTCGGACGCAGGTTGACGTCGGACGGACGAATCGCCTCGTGCGCCTCCTGGGCACCCTCCTTGCTCGAATAGGAGTTCGGTTTGGCGGGCAGGTACTTCTGGCCGTACTCGTTGTCGATGAAGCCGCGCACCATCTCGATGGCGTCGTTCGACAGGTTGGTCGAGTCGGTACGCATGTAGGTGATATAGCCCGCCTCATAGAGACGCTGGGCCATCATCATGGTCTTCTTCACCCCGAAGCCAAGGCGATTGCTCGCGGCCTGCTGCAGGGTGGAGGTGATGAAGGGAGCGGACGGCTTGCTCGAGGTGGGTTTGTCTTCGCGCTTGCTCACGCTGTAGCTGGAAGCCTTGAGCTTCTCCAGCGCAGCCATGGCCTGAGCTTCATTGAGCGGCTTGAAGGCCTCGCCGTTTTCGCGGGCCACCTCGAACCGCACCTTGGCGTCCTTGGCGGTGCCCAGGTCGGCGTGCACTTCCCAGTACTCTTCCGGCACGAAGGCACGGATTTCCTTCTCGCGCTCGACCACCAGCTTCACCGCCACCGACTGCACGCGGCCGGCAGACAGGCCACGGGCGATCTTCGCCCACAGCAGCGGCGAGACCATGTAGCCCACCACGCGGTCGAGGAAGCGGCGCGCCTGCTGGGCGTTGACCCGATTGATATCCAGCTCGCCGGGCTGGGAGAAGGCCTCCTGAATGGCCTTCTTGGTGATCTCGTTGAACACCACGCGCTTGTAGCGGCTGTCATCGCCACCAATGGCCTCGCGCAGGTGCCAAGCGATGGCCTCCCCCTCGCGATCCAAGTCGGTTGCGAGATAGATGGTGTCGGCATCCTTGGCCAGGCGGCGCAGCTCTTCGATCACCTTTTCCTTGCCGGGCAGGATCTCGTACTTGGCTTTCCAGCCGTGCTCGGGATCGACCCCCATACGGCTGAACAACTGGCGTTTGGCTTTTTCCTTGGGCGACAGCGCCGGGGCCTCGGCAGCCGCAGCTTTGCCACGCTTGGCGGGCTCCTTGCTGGCGCTGGCGGAACCGCTGGTGGGCAGGTCACGAATATGGCCGATGCTCGACTTCACCACGAACTGGTTGCCCAGATACTTGTTGATGGTCTTGGCCTTGGCCGGGGATTCCACGATGACCAGCGATTTGCCCATGGACTGGAGAATTCCTGAATACGAAAAAGAAAGAATAAGCGGCGGGCGCCTATAAAGGCACCGCTATATATAGTGGCCGTCGAGCTCAGGTCAAGGGTGAATCCCTGAGGCACTCGGCCCGATCAATGCAGATTCAGCCTCGATCAGAGCAAAGCGCGGGACCGTCTCGCCGTCCAGCTCGACCGTACCGCAGAACATCTCAAGCGGCCTGACCCAAAGGCCGAAATCGCCGTACAGCGCCTGATAGACCACCAGCCACTCCTCGGTTTCCGAGTGTTGGGCAGTGGCGAAGACGCGGTATTGCGGCCCCTTGTAGTGACGATACAAGCCGGGTTGAAGTTGCATGCAAGACTCCTGAAAAACAAAAACCGGGGCACAGGGCCCCGGTTTTCACATCCCGAACGCTTAGACGCGTTCGAAGATGGTGGTGATGCCCTGACCGAGGCCCACGCACATGGTGGACACGCCCAGAGTACCGCCGTTCTGCTTCATCACGTTCAGCAGGGTGCCGGAGATACGCGCACCGGAGCAGCCGAACGGGTGGCCCAGAGCAATGGCGCCGCCGTGCAGGTTAACCTTCTGCTCCATCTTGTCGAGGAGTTTCAGATCTTTCAGCACCGGCAGAGCCTGGGCAGCGAAGGCTTCGTTGAGTTCGACGAAGTCGATGTCATCCATGCTCAGGCCAGCACGCTTCAATGCCTTCTGAGTGGACGGTACCGGGCCGTAACCCATGATCGCCGGGTCGACACCAGCGACGGCCATGGCGCGAACCACGGCCATCGGCTGGATACCCAGGTCCTGAGCGCGCTGGGCGCTCATGACGATCATGCAGGAAGCGCCGTCGGTGATCTGCGAGGAAGTACCCGCAGTCACGGTGCCGCCTTTCGGGTTGAATGCCGGCTTCAGGGCGGCCAGGCTCTCGAGGGTGGTTTCCGGACGAATGGTTTCGTCGAAGTCGAAGACCTTGAGGAAGCCATTCTCGTCGTAGCCCTGCATCGGGATGATTTCATCCTTGAACTTGCCTTCGACGGTGGCCTTGTGTGCCAGACGGTGCGAACGCTCACCGAAGGCGTCCTGCTGCTCGCGGCTGATACCGTGCATCTTGCCCAGCATCTCGGCGGTCAGACCCATCATGCCCGACGCCTTGGCGGCGTACAGGGACAGGTGCGGGTTCGGATCGACGCCGTGCATCATGCCGACGTGGCCCATGTGCTCCACACCGCCGACAACGAACACGTCGCCGTTGCCGGTCTGGATCGCCTGCACGGCAGTGTGCAGGGCGCTCATGGAAGAACCGCACAGACGGCTGACGGTCTGGCCGGCACTGGTGTGCGGGATCTGGGTCATCAGCGACGCCATACGCGCGATGTTCCAGCCCTGCTCCAGGGTCTGGTTGACGCAGCCCCAGATCACGTCTTCGACTTCAGCCGGGTCCAGCTTGGTGTTACGCGCCAGGACGCCACTGATCAGGTGTGCCGACATGGTCTCGGCACGGGTGTTGCGGTGCATGCCGCCCTTGGAACGACCCATCGGGGTACGACCGAAGTCGACGATGACTGCATCTCTCGGATTCAGGCTCATATTTCTACTCTCGCTCTGTTCGCTGCGCGATTAACCGAAGAACTTCTGGCCCTTGGCGGCCATTTCGCGAAGTTTGGCGGTCGGGTGGTACAGCGCGCCCAGCTCAGCATACTTGTCAGCCAGGGCCACGAATTCAGCTACACCAATGGAATCGATGTAACGCAGGGCACCACCGCGGAAGGGCGGGAAGCCGATACCGTAGATCAGGCCCATATCGGCCTCAGCTGCGGTTTCGACGATGCCGTCTTCCAGGCAACGAACGGTTTCCATGCACAGCGGGATCATCATGAAGTTGATGATGTCTTCGTCGGTCAGCTCGCGCTGTTCTTTGACGATGGACTTCAGCAGCTCGTAGGCGACCGGGTCGGAGACCTTCTTCGGCTTGCCGCGCTTGTCGGTCTCGTAGGCGTAGAAGCCCTTGCCATTTTTCTGGCCCAGACGGTTGGCGTCGTACATCACATCGACAGCAGTTTTACCTTCGACAGCCATGCGATCCGGGAAGCCTTCGGCCATCACATCACGGCCGTGGTGGCCGGTGTCGATACCGACGACGTCCGACAGGTACGCCGGGCCCATGGGCCAGCCGAACTTCTCCATGACCTTGTCGATGCGCACGAAGTCGACACCGAACTCAAGGAGCTTGCCGAAGCCACCGAAGTACGGGAACAGCACGCGGTTGACCAGGAAGCCCGGGCAGTCGTTGACCACGATCGGGTTCTTGCCCATCTTCTTGGCGTAAGCCACGGTGGTGGCAACCGCCACGTCGCTGGACTTCTCGCCACGGATCACTTCCACCAGCGGCATCATGTGCACCGGGTTGAAGAAGTGCATGCCGACGAAGTTTTCCGGACGTTTCAGGGCCTTGGCCAACAGGTTGATCGAGATGGTCGAGGTATTGGAAGCCAGGATAGCGTCTTCCTTAACCGCACCTTCCACTTCGGCCAGAACGATCTGCTTGACCTTCGGGTTCTCGACTACGGCTTCGACGACGATGTCGACGTTACCGAAATCACCGTAAGACATGGTCGGGCGAATGGCATTGAGGGCTTCAGCCATCTTGGCCGGGGCCAGACGGCCCTTCTCGACACGCTTGCCGAGCAGCTTGGAAGCCTCACTCAGGCCCAACTGGATACCCTCTTCGCGGATATCCTTCATCAGGATCGGGGTGCCCTTGGAAGCGGACTGGTAGGCGATACCGCCACCCATGATGCCGGCGCCGAGAACGGCGGCCAGTTTCACGTCACGAGCGATCTCGTCGTGCTGCTTGGCCTTCTTCTTCAGATCCTGATCGTTCAGGAACAGACCAACCAGGCTCTCGGCAACCGAGGTCTTGGCCAGTTTGACGAAGCCAGCGGCTTCCACTTCCAGCGCCTTGTCGCGACCGAAGTTGGCGGCTTTCTGGATGGTCTTGATCGCTTCGACCGGGGCCGGGTAGTTCGGGCCGGCCTGGCCAGCAACGAAACCTTTGGCGGTTTCGAAGGCCATCATCTGCTCGATGGCGTTGAGCTTGATCTTTTCCAGCTTGGGCTGACGCTTGGCCTTGTAGTCCAGCTCGCCGGCGATGGCGCGCTTGACCAGATCCAGAGCGGCATCCTTGAGCTTGGCAGGTGCCACGACTGCGTCGACGGCGCCTACTTTCAGAGCGTCAGCGGCCTTGCTTTCCTTACCGGAAGCGATCCACTCGATGGCGTTGTCGGTACCGATCACGCGCGGCAGACGCACGGTGCCGCCGAAGCCCGGGTAGATACCCAGCTTGACTTCCGGCAGGCCAATCTTGGCGGCCTCGGAGGCAACACGGTAGTCACCGGCCAGGCACATCTCGAAACCGCCACCGAGGGCGATGCCGTTGATGGCGACTACGGTGGGAACGGCCAGGTCTTCGAAATCGCTGAAGATCTTGTTGGCTTCGAGGTTGCCGGCAACCAGCTCTTCGTCGGGCAGTTTGAAGTTCTCGACGAACTCGGTGATGTCGGCGCCGACGATGAACACGTCTTTGCCGCTGGTGACGATTACGCCCTTGATCGAACCGTCGGCCTTGATGGCATCGACCGACTGGCGCAGTTCGCTCAGGGTCAGACGGTTGAACTTGTTAACGGACTCACCCTTGAGGTCGAAATTCAATTCGACGATGCCGCCCTCAAGAGCCTTAACCGTGATGGCTTTACCTTCGTAAATCATCAACTGATCTCCACGGTATGGAAGCTGAACGGTACACATCGGAGCCAACCGGCCTGGGCAGCCCGCGGCAATGGCCAACGAGCATAATCCCAATCGGTGCGACACACCCGCCGACGCGATAATCGGGCTGTAAAGGCGCTACCTACAGCGGCAGACACTCAATTCATACGCCCGTTTGATTTGGGTGGGCGTACATTCTGTGAAAACCAGGCAATTGTCAATTGCCCGTCACAGGCGCCCCATATGAGAGCAGCGTCACGGAGTGACCAAAAGCGCATATCCAGCCACAAAAACGATCTAATCACAGACGCCAGAGGCATCCACGGCCACATCGCGCTACCAGATTAGGCCACTGCCGTCAGGAGTTCTGCCACCCGCCGCAACTCGGGCTCGCCACCTCGTTCGCCCCAGTAGAGCGCGACCATCTGCGGCCCGGCCTCGACCTTGTAGACGTCCACCGGCAAGCGCTGCAACTGTTCAAGCAGGCTTGCGTCGCTGCAGGGCTCGCGCCACTGATTGCACCACTGTCCCGGCCCTGTCTGCCAGTAGCTCCAGCTATCCACACTGCCGCGACGGCGGGCCCGATGGTATTGCGCGCAGCTGGCGGGGGGTTGCCGATCCAGCCAGTGCGGCCAGTCCTGCTGACTGAGCTGCATACCCAGCCCCAGGCGTCTGGCCGCCAGACGCAACTCCATCTGCCCACGCTGGCGCGGCGAGGGGCGCAACCAGACCAGCGGGCTGAGCGCGGCGCCGACGAGTAAAAGCACTATCCACCAGGTCATATCTGTCACTTGCAAGCAAAAGCCTGTGTTTTGAAGAGGACAAAGCCATACTGCAAGCATGCCCTTTCAATGGAGGAAACTCAGATGCCTTACCAGCACATCCTGATTGCCGTCGATCTCACCGACGAATGTCATCCGGTCGTAGAGCGCGCCCTGGCCATCGCCGCCAGCAGCGGCGCCAAGGCATCCCTGGTGCACATAGTCGAACCGATGGCCATGGCCTTCGGCGGTGACGTCCCCATGGATCTGTCCATGCTCCAGCAGCAGCAGTTCGATCAGGCCCGCGAACGCCTGGACAGCTTTGCCGGGAAATACGCTGAACTCGGCAGCGAGCAACGTCATCTGGCCTATGGCCAACCACGCCAGGAAATTCACCGCCTGGCCGAGGAGCAGGCCTGCGACCTCATCGTAGTCGGCAGCCACGGCCGCCATGGCCTGGCACTGCTGCTCGGCTCGACGGCCAACGACGTACTGCACGGCGCCCCCTGCGACGTGCTGGCCGTGCGCCTGAAGAAACCCAAGGACTGACCGGGTCGCTAATCCGAAGCTTCGCCCGCACTCATGACCAGCGGGCGAATCTTCTGCAGCTGGGTCTCCAGCGACACCGTCATGCTCGACGACATGGAGAAGAAGGTCAGGAAGGCCTTGAGGTTGGAGTCCCCCTCGCAGACATCGAGAATGCGCTGCCAGAACGCCTGATTGACCAACTGCAGTTGCTGGAACTGCTTGACCAACCCCTTCAACTCCCAGTCGGCATGGCGCCCCTCACGGAAGTTGAAGTACTGCCGTGTGAGGTAGAGGGAAATGGTGCGCAGGATGAACTCCTGGCTACTGGCAAAGGGCAGGTGGTTATGCGCCATCGGCTTTAGGCGACCCAATACCGGGCAGGCACTGGTCGCCATGATCACGCCGAGCAGCGAGCGCAGCCCCTCCTCCAGCCCTACCAGCTTGGTGTATTCCCGCTCCGGGGTGCGCACCCAGACCTGAGCCTTCTTGAAGGCCGGCAGGCCCTGAAAATCTTCGATCACGCGGTGCAGGTCGACCGCGGCCGGGCAACGACTGAACTGCTCCCGACTCAAGGGGCAGTTACTGCACTGGTGGTGTTCCAGGCGCGTCCACTTGGGCGCGGCCTCCGCACTCTGGGCATCGTACTGACGATCCAGCTCGATCCTGTAGCTGAACTGATGGTTGTCATCCAGAGTGACGCGGTACTCAATCGCCATGCATGTCTCCGACAGGCTATCAGGCTTCCAATTCGGCCCAGCGCTCCAGCAACTGGTCCAGTTCCTGTTGCAGACTCTGCAAACGCTCCAGCGCGGCCCCGGTGATATTCGCGGCCTGCTGGTAGAACGCCGGATCGGCGATCTGTGCCTGCAGTTCTGCCAGCTGGGCCTCCAGGGCGTCGATCTGCCCGGGAATGGCTTCCAGCTCACGCTGCAGCTTGTAGCTGAGCTTTTTCTTGTTGGCGGCCGGAACCTCTTCCGCCACCGGTACGGGTGTCGCTGCGGCGGGTGCCACCGCAGCGAGTTCGGCCTTGCCCGACTTGCTTTCGCCAACCCCGAGCAGACGTGGCGAGCCGCCCTGGCGAAGCCAGTCCTGATAGCCACCGACATACTCGCGTACACGCCCCTCGCCCTCGAACACCAGGGTGCTGGTCACCACGTTGTCTAGGAAGGCACGGTCGTGGCTGACCATCAGCACGGTGCCGGGGAAGCTCAGCAGCACTTCCTCCAACAGCTCGAGGGTTTCCACATCGAGGTCGTTGGTCGGCTCGTCCAGCACCAGCAGGTTGGCCGGCTTGCTGAACAGCTTGGCCAGCAGCAGGCGCGCACGCTCGCCACCGGACAAGGCCTTGACCGGCGTACGCGCACGCTGCGGACTGAACAGGAAATCACCGAGGTAACTCAGCACGTGGCGACTCTGGCCATCGATGCTGATGAAGTCACGGCCTTCGGCCAAGTTATCGATCACGGTCTTCTCAAGGTCCAACTGATGGCGTAGCTGGTCGAAGTAAGCCACTTCCAGCTTGGTCCCTGCCACTATCGTGCCACTAGTAGGTTGCAGGTCGCCCAACAGCAGTTTGAGCAGCGTGGTCTTGCCGGTACCGTTGGCGCCGAGCAGGCCGATGCGGTCGCCGCGCTGCAGCACCAGGGAGAAGTCGCTGAGCAGCGAACCTCCCCCTGGGTGCGCAAAACTGACATTTTCCGCCACTATCACCTGCTTGCCGGACTTGTCCGCCGTATCCAGCTGGATGTTTGCCTTGCCCTGACGCTCGCGCCGCTCGCCACGCTCCTGGCGCATGGCCTTGAGCGCCCGCACGCGGCCTTCGTTGCGGGTACGCCGGGCCTTGATGCCCTGGCGAATCCACACTTCTTCCTGGGCCAGGCGCTTGTCGAACAGGGCATTGGCGGTTTCTTCGGCCGCCAGTTGTTGCTCCTTGTGCACCAGGAAGCTGGCGTAGTCGCCATTCCAGTCGATCAGGCCGCCGCGATCGAGTTCGAGGATGCGCGTGGCCAGGTTCTGCAGGAAGGAACGGTCGTGGGTAATGAAAAGCACCGCACCGCCGAAGTCCTTCAGCGCCTCTTCCAGCCAGGCGATGGCGCCGATATCCAGGTGGTTGGTCGGCTCGTCGAGCAGCAGCAGATCGGGCTCGGAAACCAGCGCTTGGGCCAGCAGCACCCGGCGGCGCCAACCGCCGGACAGCTCGGCCAGGGTCTTGTCGGCCGGCAACTGCAGGCGGCTCAGGGTGCTGTCCACCAACTGCTGCAGACGCCAGCCGTCCTTGGCCTCCAGCTCCTGCTGCACATGCATGAGCTGAGTGAGGTCTTCGTCGGTGTGGATGTTCTGGCTGAGATGGTGGTAACGGGCCAGCAGCTCGCCGACCCCGGCCAGGCCTTCGGCCACCACATCGAACACCGTCCGTTCGTCGGCTCGCGGCAATTCCTGCGGCAATTCGCCGATCTTCAGCGCCGGAGCTCGCCAGATTTCCCCGTCATCGGGCATCTGATCACCCTTGACCAGACGCAGCATGCTCGATTTGCCGGTGCCGTTGCGGCCGATGATGCACACCCGCTCGCCACGGGCGATCTGCCAGGACACGTGGTCCAGCAGCGGCGTGGTGCCGTAGGCCAGGGAAACATCGGCGAACTTGAGCAGGGTCATGGGCGGCACCTTGGAAAACGGGGGCGCATTCTAACCGAGTTGCGCCACCGCCATACTGGCCTTTGTGCATCATTCAAGGCGGGTTTTTCCGCCCCTGCACAACAGGCTAAGCTAGGCCTATTGGAAGCACCCCGCTTCGATTAGTTCTTCATCACGGATGTGTCATGCGCCGCCCTCTGCTTTATCTGTTTTCCTCGCTCGTCACCTGCACCCTGGCCCTGGCCAGCGCTCAAGCCGCCAACCTGACCCAACAACGCCAGATGTACGACGAGGCCAAACGCGCCCTGGCCAAGGGCGATAGCGGCCCGTATCGACGTTACGCCAATGCCCTGCGCGATTATCCGCTGGAGCCTTATCTGGCCTACGACGAGCTGACCGCCCGCCTGAAGTCGGCCAGCAACGACGAGATCGAAGCCTTCCTCACCGAACACGGCGACCTGCCCCAGGCCGGCTGGATGAAACTGCGCTGGCTGCGCTGGCTGGCCGAGCGCGGCGAATGGCAGACCTTCGCCAATCATTACGACCCCAAGCTGAACTTCACCGAGCTGGACTGCCTGTACGGCCAGTACCTGTACCGCCAGGGCATGAAGCCCGAAGCACGGGCGGCTGCCGAGAAGCTCTGGCTGGTCGGCAAGTCCCAGCCGGAAGCCTGCGACGCGCTGTTCAGCACCTGGCGCGGCGACGGTCAGCTGACCGAGGAGCGCCGCTGGCAGCGCGCCAAGCTGGCGGCCGAGAGCCGCAACTACGGGCTGGCCAGCTATCTGGTCAAGGGCCTGCCGAGCCTGGGCAAGCAGGGCCAGATGCTGCTGGAGGCGGCACAGAAGCCGCAGATCATGAGCCAGACCGCGCGCTTCACGCCGGCCGACCGGCACATGGCCGACGCCGCGGGCCTGGGCCTGCGCCGCCTGGCCCGCCAGGACCCGGAAAAAGCCCTGAGCCTGCTGGATGTCTACGCCAGCAAACTGCCTTTCTCTGCCGAGGAGAAAGTGGCTATCGCCCGCGAAGTCGGCCTGACCCTAGCCAAGCGCTTCGACGTGCGCGCCCTGCAGGTCATGGCCCAGTACGACCCGGAACTGCGCGACAATACCGTCTCCGAGTGGCACGCCCGCCTGCTGCTACGCCACGGCCGCTGGGACGAGGCTTACCAGCTGACCAGCCGCATGCCGGCGGACCTGGCGACCACCAGCCGCTGGCGCTATTGGCATGCACGTAGCCTGCAACTGGCCAAGCCGCAGGACCAGCAGGCCGCAGCCCTGTACCAGCAACTGGCCAAGGAGCGCGACTTCTACGGCTTCCTCGCAGCAGACCGGGTCAAGGCGCCCTACAGCCTCAATCACAAACCGATGGCCATCGAGCCACAGGTGATGCAGAAAGTGCGCAGCACCGCCGGCATCCGCCGTGCCGTGGAATTTCATGATCGCGGCCAGATCGTCGACGGTCGCCGCGAGTGGTACCACGTCAGCCGCCTGTTCAGTCGTGAGGAGCTGGTCGCCCAGGCCAAGCTGGCCTACGACAAGCAGTGGTACTTCCCGGCCATTCGCACCATCAGCCAGGCGCAGTATTGGGACGATCTGGATATCCGCTTCCCGATGCCCTACAAGGCCAGCCTGACCAGCCAAGCCAAACTGCGAGGCCTGCACTCCAGCTGGGTGTTCGCCATTACCCGCCAGGAAAGCGCCTTCATGGCCGACGCCCGCTCGCCGGTCGGCGCCATGGGCCTTATGCAGCTGATGCCGGGCACGGCCAAGGAAACCGCACGCAAGTTCGGCATCGCACTGGGCAACCCCCAACAAGCCCTGGCGCCAGAGAAGAACATCCAGCTCGGCGCCGCCTACCTGAGCCAGGTGCATGGCCAGTTCAACGGCAACCGGGTACTCGCCTCGGCCGCTTACAACGCGGGCCCTGGCCGCGTGCGTCAGTGGCTGCGTGGCGCCGACCACCTGTCGTTCGATGTCTGGGTGGAGAACATCCCGTTCGACGAAACCCGCCAGTACGTGCAGAACGTGCTGTCCTACTCGGTGATCTACGGGCAGAAGCTGGGCGCGCCGCAACCACTGGTGGACTGGCACGAACGCTTCTTCGACGACCAGTGAAAACACCAAGGGCGCCACAAGGCGCCCTTTTTCATTGCCGTGTCGGACAATCTATTCCAGCACTTCTACTTCCATGCCCACGCGCAGTTCGCCGACGCCTCGCGGCAACAGGTTCTGGCCGAAATACACCTGCCCCTCGCGCTCGCGATAGGTTTTCAACGTGGCCAGCGGCTCGCGGTCGGCGCTGCGCTCACCGGTATGCGGGTCGAGCGTGGTGAGGATGCAGCGACTGCAGCCCTTGGCCACCTGGAACTCCAGCTCACCGATACGGATGCGCTTCCAGCGGTCCTCGGCATAAGGCTCCGCACCCTGGATCACCAGGTTGGGGCGAAAACGCAGCATCTCCAGCGGCCACCCTACCCGCGTCGACAGGTCATCCAGCGAGCCCTGGCCGATCAACAGCAGCGGAAAGCCATCGGCAAACGCCACCTTGTCACCCGGCTCGGCGTAACCGGTATCGACCTGACGAGCCCGGTTTTCCGGCACCTGCACCAGCCGACAGGCGCGACCGATGAAGGCGCTGAGCCAGGCAGCAGCCGCATCGCCGGCATCCGGTACACGCAGGCTATCACTCCACACGGTGACTCCCCGCAGCTCGGCATCCGGCCCAGGCAGCGCCACCTCGATGCTGGTACAGCCCGGAGCACTGAGGATCAACCCTCCAGCGTCGTTGTAGCGGGCCTCGATACGGCCCATCTGCGGCAACAGCCGCTGGGTGAGAAAGCGCCCATTGCTCTCGTCCACCAGCATCCAGCGCCGGTCACCCGCCAGGCCCAGAGCCTCGACCCGGGAACTCGACAGGCTTTCGTAGCCAGCAGACTTGAGCGGATAGCGATATAGCGCGGAAAGCTGCATGAAACCCTCGATTACGCAGAAAGTATGAATCGATCATTAATACTTAGGATCGACGTGATGGACATCACGAAGTTGCTAGATTGGCCGACAGATAAAACCAATAAAAACACGTCCGGTGTACCCCATGCATAACTCCCAGTCCACTGCCGCCACCCCGCAGGCCCCCGGCCTGTCACTCTCCACCCCGCTCTGCCTGCTGCTGTCCTGCCAGGTGATCCTGCTTGCAGCGGTTCTGATCCAGGCCGACAACGGCTTGCGTCTGGTAGCCGGACTGCTCGCCCTGCCACTGCTTCTGCTGGCCTGGCACCTGGGCAAGGGCCAGCAGCGCAGCCAGCTGGCCACGCAACTCGAGGCCATGGACGGCAAACTGATCGATCTCAGCCAGGTCGTCGACGATAGCGCCGCGCAGGACGGTGCGAACAATCTGCAGAACCTGACGACCCGCCTGCGCCAGAGCATCACCAGCCTGCAACACAACAGCCTGCAGATCGCCCTGACCTCGGCTGCCAGCCGCCTGCAATCCGAGCAGGCCGCCAGTGAAGCCGGCGAGCAGCAGAGCCTGTCCGAGCTGATCTTTCACGCCAGCGAGCAGACCACAACGGCTCTGCAGGATATTTCTGCGCGCACCGGCGGCATTACCGATATGAACAGCCGCAACCTGGACATGGCGCACCAGTCGCAACAGCAACTGAGTGAAGCCCGTCGGCAGATGCAGGACATCAACCTGACCATGGACGGCTTCAAGCACAACATCGAAGCCCTCGATGCCTCGTCCACCAAGGTTCGCGAGATCCTTACCACCGTCCAGGACTTCTCCACCCAGACCAACATGCTGGCGCTCAACGCCGCCATCGAGGCGGCCCGGGCCGGCGAAGCCGGACGCGGCTTCGCCGTGGTCGCCGACGAGGTGCGCAACCTGTCGCAGAAGGTCGGCAGCGCCGCACAGCAAATTGGCGCCCTGATGGAGGAAATGACCAACGCCATGGCCGGCGCCGATCAGCAGACCCAACGCATGATCGAGCAGAGCGCCAGCACCGGCACCGCCGTGAATAGCGCGACAGATCAGTTCGAGCTGATGGTCGGCGACTTCCAGAAGGCCAACGATGACCTGCTGATGGTCAGCAGCGCCCTGGAAGAACTGCACGCCACCAACCAGGAAACCCACCAGCACAGCAGCCGCATCCGCGACCTCAGCCTGGCCATCGGCGAACGCATGAAGCAGAACTTCGCCCAGGCCGACACCATGCGTGACACCACCAACCTGCTGGTGCAGCAGCTGTGCAACTTCCGCCTGGGCAGCGGGCGTCTGGAGGCCATCACCGACATGCTGTTCCAGCGTCGCGACCTGATCGAGGCGCGCCTGGAAGAGCTGCAGGCCTCGGGTATCGATCTGTTCGACCAGAACTACCGACCGATTGCCAATACCAACCCGCCAAAGCACGACGTCAGCTGGGTCGAACCCTATCGCCAGCGCATCCAGCCGCTGCTCGACGAGTGGGACCAGGGCGGCAAGGACGGCGTGCTCTATCTGGTACCGATGACCGAACGCGGCTACCTCCCGGCTGCCCGCAGCGCCGCCTCGCAACCGCCGACCGGCAATCCGCAGGTGGACGCAGCCAAGAGCATGCACCAGCGCTTCATTCCGGTGAGCGCCAGCGAGATGGAAAGCGTGCGTCAGTGCCAGCACCTGAGCATGGGCACCTTCGTGATCCCGGGCACCAACACCATCGTCTTCGTCATCTATACCCCTGTGCGCATCGGTGGCCGGCGCTGGGGCACCATCAGCGCCGGCATCGTGCCGGCTGCACTGGGTATTTGAAGGGTTCTGATTCGCGGCGCGTTACCACCTGGCAAGTGCGCGCCTCAATCAGCTGGCCTCGGGGTCAGACCCTCGGCCTAGCGCGCTCTACACGAGGCATGCAAGCGATGGCGGGAAGCCGCGACCTCAGGCGTCGCGGCGAAGGCGGTCGGCAATCACATCGACCAGCTTGTCCGGCTGGAACTTGGAGAGGAAGTTGTCGCAGCCCACCTTCTTCACCATGGCTTCGTTGAAGCTGCCGGACAGGGATGTGTGCAGCACCACGTAGAGGTCTCGCAGACGCGGGTCGTTGCGGATCTCGGTGGTCAGACGGTAACCGTCCATCTCCGGCATTTCCGCATCGGTAAAGATCATCAGCAGCTTGTCGGTCATCACCTCGCCGCCGTCGGCCCACTTCTTCAGCTGCTGCAGACCCTTGAGGCCATCGCTGGCACTGTGGGTGCGAATGCCCAGCTGGGCCAGCGTCTCGCGCAGCTGGTTGAGGGCCACGCTGGAGTCGTCGACCAGCAGCACTTCGCGACCGACTGCGCCGGCCAATACCGGGTCTGCCAGCTTCTCGTCGGACACCTTGGTACTCATCGGCGCGATCTCGGCCAGCACCTTCTCTACATCGATGATCTCGACGATCTGGTCTTCGACCTTGGTAATCGCCGTCAGGTAGTGCTGGCGCCCTGCTCCGCCAGGCGGCGGCAGGATGGATTCCCAGTTGAGGTTGAGGATGCGATCCACGCCACCGACCAGGAAAGCCTGCACCGAACGGTTGTATTCGGTGACGATAATGGTGCTATTGGCATCGGGGGTGATCGGGCGCATGCCAATGGCCTGGGACAGATCAATCACCGGCAGGGTCTGACCGCGCAGGTTGACCACGCCACAGACATAGGGGTGACGATGCGGCATCAGGGTCAGCTTGGGCAGCTGCAGGACTTCCTGCACCTTGAACACGTTGATGGCAAACAACTGCCGGCCCGCCAGGCGGAACATGAGGATTTCCAGGCGGTTCTCGCCCACCAACTGGGTGCGTTGATCCACTGTGTCGAGAATGCCGGCCATCATGCGCTCCTGTTATCTGTACCGAGTCTAGCCCAGCGCCTAGCGCTGTATCGGCCATAACGACAGAATCTGCAGGCTGTGGCCGTTCGCCATCATGCCGCAGCCCAAGGCGCGACGCCACAAGCCGTCATGCACCACTGAGCAACGGCGAGTTGCTGGGCAGATGCAGGCGCAAGGCTTTGGCCCGGGCCGAGAAGCGCAGACGCCGCCCTTCCAGCGGCTCGCCGTCCAGATTTATATCCAACCCTTCCGGTGTCTCCACCTCCAGCCAGGGCAGACGGGCGCTGACCGACACCGACTCCACGCCGAGCATGCCGCCAGAGAGCAGTGTGCCCAGGGTGCCGACCATGTCCTGCGAGGCCGGTACGATGCAGATGTCCAGCAGACCGTCGTCGATGCGCGCCTGCGGGCACAGCACATGGCCGCCACCCGCCTGACGCCCGTTGCCGATGCCGAGGGCAAGAAAGTCTCCCTCCCAGGCGAAACCCGGCCCGGAGAAGCGCCCGAAGGCGGAATGCACCTCGGCAAAGCGCGTCAGCCCGGTGAGAAAGTACGCCGCACCGCCGAGCAGGTTCTTCAGCTCTTCCGAGGTATTGGCGGTGACCTGCGAGCCGAAGCCACCGGTAGCCATATTGAGGAACAGCTGGCCATCCACTTCACCCAGGTCAACAGGCCGCGCCGCCGCATCCAGCAAAGCAAGCGCCTCAGCTGGCGCCAGCGGAATGCCGGCCGCGCGGCAGAAGTCGTTGGCGGTGCCCAGTGGCAGCAAGGCCAGGGAAGCATCGCCTTCGGCCAGCGCCAGCGCCTCGGCCACCTCACGCAGGGTACCGTCGCCACCACCAGCAATCAGGGTCGAATAACCCGCCACCAGGGCCTCGGCGACCAGTCGCGCGGCATCGCCAGCCTCCCAGGTCAGGCGCACGGCCAGCTCCCAGCCGCTCGCACGCAGCGCCATCACGGCAGTCCGCACCTCCTCGTTCTGTGCCTGTTTGCCATGCAGAATCAGCAATGCCTTGCGTGCTGCCACCCTGTATCCCTCCAATTCGGTTCGCATACAACAGACCGCTGCCGATGACTGAAAGTGCCTTCGCAGAGCCTAGCGGGCCTCAGCTGAAGGCGTAGGCCGCGACGCCACTCAACCAGGGCAGGTAAGCCAGCAGAAACACTCCGGCGCAAAGCAACATACCTCGCCAGCCGCGGGTATGCAGCAGATAGGCAGGCAAAACCAGCGGCCAGAGGAAAAATAGAAAAGCACCGAACTCATACGGGCAGTGATAACGCCGGCGCTTGGCATCGGCCAGGCACCAGTGAGCCAGCATCAAGGCGAAAGCCCAGCTCATCAGCGCCTGCGCCTCATGCGAGGGGTAGTCGCCTGCATACCCCAGCAACGCGTAGTGCAGGACCGAAATACCGATCACCAGCCCCCATACGATCTGCATAAACATCCCTGTCATCAACTGCGTGCCCGGCAGTTTCCATCGCCAGGTCGCCATCATGCAATGACTAGGCCGGATAACCGGTGATTTCACGAATACTGCGGTACAGCGGTTTGAGTTGCTTGTACATGCGCAGGTAGACCTCGCGATACAGCCGCTCGTACACCACCACCGCCTGCGGGTTGGGCTGGAACACCTTGCCCACACGGGTCATGGCGGCGATGGCCGTGGGGAAGTCCGGGTGCAGGCCGAGGCCGACGGCACAATCGATGGCCGCGCCGAGGCCGGAGGTCTCGTACAGGTGCGGACGCTCGGCCGGCAGGTTGAAGATATCGGCGGTCAGCTGCATGGCCGCGTCACTCTGTGAACCGCCCCCGGAGATGCGCAGGCGCTCGATGCGCGTGCCAGAGCGTTTCTCGATCTTCTCGCGACCCTGGCGCAGGGCGTAGGCCAGACCTTCGAGAATGGCGCGGTACAGGTGCGCACGGGTATGCACGTCGCCGAAACCGATGATCGAGCCCTTGGCTTCCAGCCCCGGCTCGCGGATGCCCGGCGACCAGAACGGCTGCAGCATCAGCCCCATGGAGCCCGGCGGCACGCTCTCGACCAGCTCGTCGAACAGGGTCTCGGCCTCCACCCCCAACTCCAGGCCGCGCTGGCGCTCGGCATGGCCGAACTGCTCCTTGAACCAGCTGACCATCCAGAAGCCGCGAAACACCATGACCTCGGTGTTGTAGTGGTCGGGAATCGCCGCCGGGTACGGCGGGATCAGTGGGATGGTCTCCAGGTACTGGGCGCGCGTGGTGTTGATGGTTGCCGTGGTGCCGTAGGACAGGCACGCCGTGCTCGGCTCCACACCGCCGGCGCCGATTACCTCGCAGGCCTTGTCCGAGGCCGCGGCGATCAGCGGCAGCCCCTCGGGAATGCCGGTGTGGGCACTGGCCTCGGCGCTGATCGCACCGATGTGCTCGCCCGGCTTGACCAGCTCCGGCAGCATGTCCGGGCGCACCGGAATGGCCTGCCACTTCCAGTCACTGGGCTTGGCCCAGCACAGGCGCTTGTAGTCGAACGGCAGGTAGGCCACGCAGCTACCCACCGAGTCGGCGAAACGGCCACACAGGCGATGGGTAAGAAAGCCCGAGAGCAGCAGGAACTTGTGCGTGCGCGCCCAGATGTCCGGCTGCTGCTGGGTGATCCAGTTGGCCTCGGCCTGACTGCGGAAGTAGTCGATGGTCTCCTCTTCGCGGATCAGTTTGAACAGCCAGCCCCAGGGCCCCTTGATGCTTCCCTCCACCTCGGCGCGGCGCTGATCGAGCCAGAGGATGGCCGGGCGCAGCGGCTTTCCGGACTCATCCACGTTGATCAGGGTGCCGCGCTGGGTGGTCAGCGACACCCCGGCGATCTGCCGGCGGTCGATGTCGACGCTGGCCCACAGCTGCTGGCAGGCCTCGCCGAGGCTGCGCCAGTAGTACTCCGGGTCCTGCTCGGCCCAGCCGGGTTGCTCGGAGTAATAAGGCTCCAGCTCCACCTTGCCCTTGCCGACCAGGTTGCCGGCCAGGTCGAAGAGCAGCGCGCGCACGCTCTGGGTGCCGTTGTCGATGGCCAGCAGATAGCGTTGTTCACTCACGAGAGTTCACCCGGCAGGCTGTAGCACTGGCGCCAGAGCGCCAGGTAGCGTTGTTGTTGTTCGTCCCAGCGTGCGTCGCTCCAGCCCAGGCGCGGCTGGCACAGGGTGCGGATGCATGGCAGTTCGGCCTCGGCGCCACCCGGCAGCAGCAGACCAATGCGGGTGCGGCGTAGCAGCAGGTCGTCCAGCTGCAGCACCAGCTCATCGTCGCAAGCCAGGGCCAGTTCGGCCCAGAGCGTGGCGCTGGCGCCGATGCACTCGCTGCCCAGCTCGCCGATTAGCTCGGCCAGGCGCGGCAACGTTCGACCATGACGGCCGGCCAGGCGCCGCTGCTGGCTCAGACACAGGCCCGGCAGCACGACCTGTGGCAGCGTTGGGAAAACCGCCTGGCCGACATCCGTCACCTCGCGCCCTAGCATGGGCGCGCAGGCGCGCAGCACCTCCAGCGCCAGCAGGCGGAAGGTGGTCAGCTTGCCGCCGGCCAGGGTCACACAGCCGGGTTCGATCCACAGGGCATGCTCGCGTTTCTCGTCCGACGGCTTCTTGCCGGAGCTTTCGCCCTCACTGACCACAGGGCGCACACCGGCCCAGGTGGACAGCACATCGGCGCGCCTGACGCCAGCCTGGGGAAACACGCGGGCGCAGGCCGCCAGCAGGTAATCCACCTCCTCGGCGGTGATCCGTGCATCGCGGTTCAGCGCCTCGCCATGGTCCAGATCCGTGGTGCCAATCACCGTGGCGCCTTCCCAGGGGAAGACGAACACCGGGCGCTTGTCCTCGGGGTGCATAAAGCTGATGGCCTGGGCCACCGGCAGGCGCCAGGCTGGCAACAGCAGGTGGCTACCGCGCAGCGGGCGGATATGTTCCAGGCCCACTTTCTGGCGCAGCTCATCGGCCCAGGCGCCGGTGGCCTGGGCCACGGCGCGGGCGCGGAAGCTGAAGCGCCGGCCGCTTTCGCTGTCCTCGGCGATCAGGCCGCTCACCCGTTCGCCATCGCGGCTCAGCTCGACCACGCGCAGGCCGTTGAGCGCCTCGCCACCCTCGGCCCGCGCCTCGCCGAGCACACGCATGACCAGGCGGGCATCGTCGGTGACGGCATCGGTAAACAGGGTGCCACCGAGCAGCTCGGTGTCGTTCAGCCCTGGCGCCAGGTAACGCAGTTCGCCTGCCGGGTGGTAGTGGTGCAGGCGTTGGCCGGCCAGGGCGTCGTAGACGCCAAGCAGGCCACCGAACACCTTGGGCCCGGGAAACTTGCCACGGTAATGCGGGAACAGGAACGGCAGCGCATCGACCAGCCCCGGCGCCTCGCCGAGCAGGCGCTGGCGCTCGCGCACCGAGTCGCGGGTCAGGCCCAGCTGGCCCTTGGCGATATAGCGCAGGCCGCCATGGACCATCTTCGACGAGCGGCTGGAGGTGCCCCAGGCGAAGTCGCGCTGCTCAAGCAGCAGGCAGCTCCAGCCACGCCGGGCCGCCTCGCGCAGGATGCCGGCGCCGCTGATGCCGCCGCCGATCACTATCAGGTCCCAGTCGCGCGCCGCCAGCTCGGGCAGCGCCGTCTCACGCCAGGCGGCGTTCCAGGCCATTTCAGTCTTCCAGGAGGACGCCGGGGGCCAAACGCTGCGCCGGATCGAAGTGCTGCGCCATGGCCTTGAGCGCCGCCATGCCAAGTTCACCTTTCTCCGCCGCCAGGTAGGGCGCGTGATCACGACCGACGCCGTGCTGGTGGCTGATGGTGCCGCGGTTGGCGGCGATGGTCCGGCTGGCGGCCTGTTTGAGCTTGGTCCAACGCGCCAGCGTCACGTCGTAGCTGCTGCCCGGACGGAATACGTAGGTGGTATAGATGCTCGAGCCCTGGCCGTAGACATGTGACAGGTGGGTGAACACATGGCCCCGCTCACCCTCGTCCGCCAGCCCCAGGCGCAGGTTGGCCTCGACCTGGTTCAGCAGGTGGTCGACGTTGCTCCAGTCGGTGGCCGTTTCCAGGGTATCCACTGCGTAGCCGGCCTCCCACAGGCCATGGCGCAGATAGGGGAAGCGGAAGCGGTTCTCCGCCCACTTCTTGCCCAGCAGGGTGCCAGTGAATACGCCGCCAAAGCTCTTAAGCAGCTTCTTCGCCTGCTTCACCGACAGCGCATTCTGGCTGCGGTTACCGGTGACACCGAAGGTCAGCATGCATTTACCGGCGCGAGCGCCACGCAGGGCCAGGTACTTCTCCAGCCAGGCGATCTGCTCGGGATGGCCGGCCAGGGCCAGCTGGGTCTCGGTCTCGATGGCGTTGGACAGGCGCAGCATCGACAACGGAATGCGCGCCTGCACCAGGGCGCGGATGCCGGCCAACGCCTGCGGCCAGCTGGGCAGAAACACGGCGAAGAACTTCTCCTGCTCGGCCAGTTTGGTCACACGCACCTTGACCTCGGAGATCACGCCGAAGCGGCCCTCGCTGCCGAGGATCAACTCGCGCAGGTCTGGACCGGCGGCCGACGCCGGGAAGGTCGGAATATCAAGGGCGCCGGCAAAAGTCTCGACCTTGCCGCCAGCGAACAGCTGCTCGATGCGCCCATAGCGCAGCGACTGCTGGCCACTGGAGCGGCTGGCAACCCAGCCACCGAGGGTGGACAGCTCCCAGGACTGCGGAAAGTGGCCGAGGGTATAGCCACGTGCGCGCAGCTGCGCCTCCACCTGCGGACCGTTGGCGCCAGGGCCGAAGGTAGCGATCTGGCTCTGTTCGTCGAGGTCGAGCAGCTGGGTCATGCGCTCCAGCGACAGGGTCAGCACCGGCCTGGCCGATTCGACCGGGTTGATGTGCCCCGCCACAGAGGTACCACCACCGTAGGGGATGACGATGGCGTCCTGCTGCTCGGCCCAGGCCAGCAGCTCGCGGATCTGCGCGGCGGTCTCCGGCAGGGCGACGCCGTCGGGGAACACGCCGAAGTCGCCGGAGCGCATGGCCAGCCAATCCGGCAGGCTCTGGCCGCGGGCGTGGCGCACGCGCACCTCGGCATCGACGCTGACCAGCGGATGACGCAGGCTCAGGCGCGTTTCGGGTACTCGAGCCAGCACCTGCTCCAGACTGGCGTCCGCCAGGCGCTGTCCGGCGCCAACCAGCTGCTCCAGGAATGCCGCGCCGTGCGCCGGCAGCTCCACCACGGTGGCCTCATCGCCCCATCCGTTCCAACGTCGCATGCTTGCTCCCACCTATTCCGGTCGATCTCGATGGCTGCCTATACTAGCCAGCCGCCAGGCCTGGTCACTGTCGAATCAGGCCAGCGTCTATCGCCAATCAAGCCAAGCAGAACAACAAGAACAGATGCTGACTCTCGGCTATACCTCCGTCCCCGCTCTACTCAAGTACCTGCGCCATGCCGAACACCTCGGCCTGGATCTGGCCGCCGCGCGCACCGCTGCTGGCGTAACCCTGGAAGACCTGGCCGACAACGGCCGACGCATCCCCAGCGAGATGCACGAGCGCCTGCTGGCGCACCTGATGGAAGTTTCCGGCGACCCATTGTTCGGCCTGCATTCGGCGCGCTATGTGCAGCCGGGCTCCTGGAGCGTACTCGGCTACATCACCATGAACTGCGCCACCCTGGGCGAAGCCATGAGCCGCATCGTGCCTTATGAAAAGCTGGTCGGTGACATGGGTACCAGCCGCCTGGAGCCGGTCGGCGACCATATACGACTGATCTGGAACTGCCGCCACGAGAGCCCGGAGATTCGCCGGCATATGGTGGAGAACGTGCTGGCGTCCTGGATGCTCTATGCCCGCTGGATAGCGGACATGGACAGGTCGCCGCGCGAGGTGTGGTTCGAGCACGACCGCCCCAGCGAGGCGACACAGGAAGATTACGAGGAAGTCTTCGGCTGCCCGGTACGCTTCGGCCAGCCCTGCAACGCACTGCTGGTGCCATTCGACTACCTGGCTATTCCCCTGCGCCAGGCCGACGCCAACCTGCTGCGCACCCTGGAAGAACACGCGCTGACCATGATGGCTGGCCTGGACAGCGACGAGCCGCTGCCGGTGCGAGTCAAGAATGCCCTGCGCCTGCTGCTCAAGGACGGCCTGCCACGCAAGGAGAAGGTCGCCGAAAAATTCCACATGACGGTGCGCACCCTGCAGCGCCACCTGCAGCAGGCCGGTACCAGCTATCAGGAAATCCTCGACCAGCTGCGCCAGGAGCTGGCCGAGCACTATCTGCTGCGCAGCAACCTGCCGATCCAAGACATCGCCACCTATCTCGGCTTTACCGAATCACGCTCCTTCCACCGCAGTTTCAAGTCCTGGACAGGCATGACGCCCGGTGCATTTCGCGAGCAGTGCCAAAATGCCAGCACAGATTGATTGCCTGCTCCGGATGCCTATGGTCAAATCGACATAAAGCCGGCGCACATCATTACAACCATAAAGTTGTCGCCAAATAATTGACTAATATGCCGAATATTGATTCGAGCTCATCGGGCTACCGACGAGCCATCCGGGGGAGCTTTTGCGTCCGCAGTCGATCGAAAGCCAGCTCATCAACAAGCCTGGCTTCATTCAGTATTTCGTCGCATTCACCCGCCTGCTGCACGGTTTCACCGCCGTGCTGCCAGGCTTGCTGTTGATCTGGTGGCTACACGACGGGGCCGGCGAGCAGGGTGAGTACTACACCGCGCTGATGCTCTTCTTCGCGCTGATCACGGTATTGCTGTTCCAGACCTTCGGCGTCTATAGCGAAGAGCTGTTCAGCAATCTGCTGCGCTTTCGCCTGACGCTGTTCTGCTGGCTCGCCGCGTTCTCCATGCTGGTGTTCATGCACCAGGCTCTGGGCCTGTTCGGTCTGGTGTCCAATCGGCAACTGCTGATCTGGTTCAGCGCCAGTCTCGTATTGTTTGGCGCCGAACGCCTGTTGCTGCTGCTGATATTGCGCACATTGACCCGCCAGGGCCGCCACCTGCAGAACGCCGTGATTCTGGGCGGCACGGAGAACGGCATCCGTATCGCCGAGTACCTGAGCCGCAATGGTGACATCCGCATGGGCTTGCTCGGTTTCATCGACGACCGGGTCAAGCGCAGCAGTAAAGAAATCGCCGGGCTACCACTGCTGGGCGACTCCAAAGCCCTGGAACAGATGATCCGCAACGAGCAGGTTCAGCAAGTCCTAGTCGCTCTGCCCTGGACAGCGGAGAACCGCATCGGCCAACTGGTCGGCCGCCTGCGCAAACTGCCGGTCAGTGTCCTGCTGGTGCCGGACATGCTCGCCCTGCGCCACTCGCACAACCGCATCACCGAGATTGCCGGTCTACCGATGTTCAACGCCTCACAGCTGCCGTTACGCGGCTGGTCGCCACTGATCAAACGCCTCGAAGATCTGATCCTGGCCGGCCTCGCCCTGTTATTGCTGGCACCTCTGATGCTGTTGCTGGCCATCGCCATCAAGCTCGACTCGCCAGGCCCGGTGCTGTTCCGGCAGAAGCGCTACGGCTACAACAACCGCCTGATCGAGGTCTACAAGTTCCGCTCGATGTACCACCGCATGGCCGATGCCAATGCCGAGCGCCAGACCACCCGTGGCGACGCGCGCATCACCCGCATCGGCGCCTTCATCCGCCGTACCAGCCTGGACGAGCTGCCGCAGCTGTTCAACGTGCTGTTCGGCAGCATGTCGATGGTCGGGCCTCGCCCCCATGCCACCGCCACCAAGGCCGCCGGCATTCTCTTTGAAGAGGCGGTGGAGACCTACAGTGCTCGACACAGAGTCAAACCCGGCATTACCGGCTGGGCCCAGGTCAACGGTTACCGTGGCGAAACCGACACCCTGGAAAAGATCGAAAAGCGCGTCGAATTCGACCTCGAATACATTGAAAACTGGTCGGTGTGGTTCGATCTCTACATCCTTTTCCGCACCATACCGGCCGTGATTTTCACCAAGGAAGCCTACTGATGAGCGCCCTGATTCCCTGCATCATCGCTGGCGGAGCCGGCACCCGCCTGTGGCCGGTATCGCGCGAGGCGCGGCCCAAGCCCTTCATGCGCCTGGCCGACGGCCAAAGCCTGCTGCAGAAGACCTTTCTGCGTGCCACGCGCCTGGCCGATGTACAGCGGGTGATCACGGTGACCAACCGCGAGCTGCTGTTCACCACCCTGGACGACTACCGTGAGATCAACGCCCGCGGGCTCGCGCTGGATCTGCTGCTCGAACCCTGCGGCCGCAATACTGCTCCGGCCATTGCCGTGGCGGCATTGCATGCCCAGCGCATGTATGGCGACGACAGCCAGCTACTGGTGCTGCCGGCCGATCATCTGATTCAGGACGAACAGGCATTCGCTGCCGCCGTCACGACTGCCCGCCAACTGGCGGCCATGGGCCGACTGGTGACCTTCGGCATCCAGCCGACCCGCGCCGAAACCGGTTACGGCTATATCGAGACCGGTGCTGCATTGACTGAAGGCGGCCAGGAGGTCGCCCGTTTTGTCGAGAAACCAGACGCTGCTAGCGCCCAGCAATACCTCGACGGCGGTCGCCATTTGTGGAACGCCGGCATGTTCTGCCTGCAGGTGGATTGTTTGCTGGATGAACTGCAGCGCTGCGCTCCCGAGGTGCTGGAAGCGGCCCGTGCCAGTCTCGACGCCAGCCAGTCGCTGCAAGGCAAGGAATGCCTGCAGTGCGAGCTGGATCGCAATGAGTTCGCCCAGGCCCCGAATATCTCCATCGACTACGCCCTGATGGAGCGCTCGCGCAAAGTGGCCGTGGTGCCCTGCGCCATTGGCTGGAACGACATCGGCTCCTGGCTCACCCTGCGCGAACTGCTGCCCAGTGACGCCCAGGGCAATCAGGTCCGCGGTGAAGTCATCCTGCACGACGTGAACAACTGCTATATCGACAGCCCCGAGCGCCTGGTGGGTGCCGTCGGCGTGCAGGACCTGATCGTGGTGGACACTCCCGACGCCCTGCTGATCGCCGACGCCCAGCGCAGCCAGGACGTCAAACACATAGTCGCGGAGCTGAAGCTGCGCGGCCATGAGGCCTATCGCCTGCACCGCACGGTCAGTCGCCCCTGGGGTAGCTACAGCGTTATCGAGGAAGGCCCGCGCTTCAAGATCAAGCGCATCGTCGTACGCCCCGGTGCCGCCCTGTCGTTGCAGATGCACCATCACCGTAGCGAACACTGGATAGTCGTCAGCGGTATGGCCCGCGTGGTCAACGGCGAACAGGATTTCCTCCTCGACACCAACCAGTCGACCTTCATTCCCGCCGGTCACAGCCACCGCCTGAGCAATCCCGGGGTCATCGACCTGGTGATGATCGAGGTGCAGAGCGGCGAGTACCTGGGCGAGGATGACATCGTCCGCTTCGAAGACATCTATGGCCGCACCGCCGATAGTGAGCCACGTCCCTGATGCGCACCGCCCTGATCATCCCGACCCGCAATGCCGGCCCGCATCTGGACCGGCTGTTGCCGGCGCTGGCCAGCCAGAGCCTGCAGCCAGACCAGTTCCTGGTGGTCGACAGCAGCTCCAGCGACGACAGCGTTGCGCGCCTGCGCGCGTTCGGCGCACGGGTCGAAGTGATCCCGGCCAGCCAGTTCAACCATGGCGGCACCCGTCAGTGGGCCAGCCAGCAGGTCGATGCCGACATACTGATCTACCTGACCCAGGACGCCATCCCGGCCAACCCGCAGGCGCTGGCCAAGCTGCGTGACGAGCTGCTGGCCGAGCCCGACATCAGCGTGGCCTACGGTCGCCAGTTGCCGCACCCGCAGGCCGGACTGCTGGCCAGCCAGGCGCGGCGTTTCAACTACCCCGCCGAAGGCCGCACCAAGCGCCTGGCTGATGCCGCCGAGCTGGGCATCAAGACCTGCTTCAGCTCGGACTCCTTCGCCGCCTACCGGCGCAGTGCCCTCGAAGCCGTTGGCGGTTTCCCCATGGACGTGATCGGTAGCGAAGATGCTTACGTGGCCGGCAAGTTGCTGCTGGCCGGCCACGCCGTACGCTACGCCGCCAGCGCCTGTGTGGAGCACTCCCACGACTACCGCCTGCTGGAAGAATTCCGCCGCTACTTCGACATCGGCACCTTTTACGGCCGCGAGCGCTGGATCGCCGAGACCTTTGGCCGTGCCGGCGGCGAGGGCAAACGCTATCTGCTCGCGGAACTCTCGGCCCTGCGTACCGCCGGCGCTCTCTGGCGGCTGCCCGAAGTGCTGTTGCGCAGCGCCCTCAAACTGCTCGGCTACAAGCTCGGCTATCACGGCCAGGCGCTGCCACGCCCCCTGAAACGACAACTCAGCATGTTCGCTGGCTACTGGAGCTGAATCATGTCGCCCAACACCCTGTACCGACTGCTTTCCTGCGCCCTGCTTGTCTCCACGCTGGCGGCCTGCAGCACACCGGCCCGCGTGCACCTGCCCGATGACGAGGTGCTGGAGTACCGTCACCAGGAGCTTTACAAGCTCGCCGAGCTGCCACCGCCACAGGTGCGCATCCAGAGCGGTGACACCCTGCGCATCGTGCGCGACGCTCAGGAACCGTCGGAAAAAGACGACATGACCCTGTTCGTGGTGCGTCCCGATGGTTATTTCTCCATCCCCTTCGTCGGCCTGATCAAGGCCGACGGCCGCACGCCCGAGGATGTAGCCAAGGAAGTCACCGGCAAACTGGCGAAGATCTATCGCCGCCCCAACGCCACGGTGAATATCGCCATTGCCCCAAGCAACAAGGTGTTCATCGGTGGTGCAGTGCCCAATGCCGCCTTTTTCGATCTGGTCGGCCATGCAACCCTGGAACAGGTTCTGCTGGCTTCCGGCGGCGTCCTGCCCTCTGCCGACAGCGACAACATCGCCCTGCTGCGCGCCGGCGACGACGGCAAGTACAAGCTGTATTTCTTCAGCCTGGCCAGCCTGCTTCAGGACAAGGAGCGCCCCATGGTCGCCATGCAGCGTGGCGACCTCATCTATGTGCCGCAGTCCAGCATCGGCAGCGCCGTCGAGGCGGTAGACATGTACTTCACCCGCCTGATTCCGATCAACAAGGCAGTCGGCCTTGGCTTCAACTACGACCTGAACCAGCAGGACGAAGTGAAAGTGATCCCTTACAACCCAGTCCCCTAATCGCCACGGCACCTCTTTTCAGTAGATATCAATCGAGAAAAATTTAATGATCGATATTCGCTCCTTCCGCGACCTACTGCGGCTTTTCTTCATCTTTCGCCGCGAGTTTCAGTGGGCGGTTATCGCCACCGTGGTGGTGGCCGTACTCGGCGCCTTCCTGCTGCCGACCAAGTACGAGTCCAATGCCCGCCTGCTGGTCAAGCCGGGGCGCGAGAGCACCACCTTGCCGATCGAAGTCGCCAACCGCCAGGCGCTGATCGCGCCCAGCACCCAGCGCGACCCCATAGTCGACGAAGAAAAGATGCTGACCGGCCGCCCCATCGTGCGCATGGTCGCCGAGCGTTACATCGAGCAGATGGCCGGTTATCAGCCGCAGGGCTTCTGGAAAACCATCAAGTTCTACGTCGGCAAGGTGTTCAACTGGGGTATCGAACTGCTGCGCAGCATCCTGCAAATGCTCGGTATCGTCGAAGCGCAAAGTGATGTGGAACGCCTGGCCAAGAAGCTGGAGAAAAACTTCACGGTCGGTCACGAACCCGGCTCGGCGGTGATGGAGGTCAGTTTCACCTGGAACGACCCGGCCATCGCCCAGAAGGTAGTGGAGACCTGGGTCGACGCCTTCCTCGAGGAGCGTACCCGCACCCTCGGGCGCAAGAGTCTGTATGCCTTCTACGAAAACGAAATGCAGAAGGTCGACAGCCAGATCGGCCTGCTCAAGACGGAGCTGCAAGGCCGCCTGCAAGGCATCCAGTCGGTCAGCGTCAAGGAGCGCCTGGAGAATCTCACCAACCAGATCAACCGCCTTGCCGATGCCCGCGCCGAGAAACTCAACGACCAGGCCGGCATCCGCAGCTTCCTCACCAACGCGCGCCTGCAACTTAAGCGTCAGCCGCAGGAAGTGATCACCGCCCGCGAAGTCAGCCTCAACCCCTCGCAACTCGATCTCAAGCGCCGTCTCAACGCGCTGGAGCAGGAGCGCGCCAACCTGCTGCGCACCTTCCTGCCCGATGCGCCGCCGGTCCGGGAAGCCGAGGAAAACATCGCCCAGATGAAGGCGATGATCGCCCGCGAGGCCGAGCGCCTGGAGCGCTCGAAGAACTTCGCGCCGAACTCCATCGTGGTCAGCCTTCGCCAGCAGATCGTCGATGCCGAGTTGCGCGACCGCCAGCTCGCCGGCGAACTCAAGGACTATGACCTGCAGCTGGAACAACTGCGCAGCGAACGCTCGCGGGTGATGAGCGAGGAGCCGGACATCAACCGCCTGCTCCTGCAACTGAGCAGCGCCGAGAAGAGCTACGCCCTGTATGCCGAAAACCTGGAGAAGGCCCGCATCGACCGCGAGCTGGACAAGAGCCAGATCAGCAACATCGCCCTGGTCGAACAGGCCACCTACAACCCCAGCCGGGTTTTTCCCAAGAGCCTGATGATCCTGCTGCTGGCGATTCCTGCCGGCCTCGCCGTCGGACTGCTGACCCTGTACATCTGCTACCTGCTCGACCAGCGCATCCATGACGGAGCGCGCATCGAGGAAACCTTCAAGGTACCGCTGTGGACCACCCTCTCCGATCTCGGCGCACAGCCGTGGCGCATTGGCAGTCCCTTCACCGCCAGCCTGTATCGGCTGTACAGCCTGTTACCCACAGACGATATCGAGAGCAAGGGGCTGACCCTGGCGCTCACCTCGGCCCGTGTCGGCGAAGGTGTCAGCTTCGTGACCGAGCACCTGCAGGCCATGCTGCAGGATCGCGGCCACAGCGTACGCCTGGAGGGCGATACCCCGGCCCAGCCAGGTGAAGTGCTGCTGCTCGACGCCGCCGGCCTGATGAACAACCAGCAGGCCTTCATCGCACTGCGTCGCGCAGACCTGATCGCCCTGGTAATCGAGGCCAAGACCAGCACCGTACCCGTGGTCGAGAACGCCCTGTCGGTGCTCCACACCGCCTTCGGCAAAGTCGACGGCATCATCCTCAACCGTCGCCGCTTCGAAGTTCCTGCGCGAGTGCTGGACCTGATCAGGCGTGTGCGGGGCGAAGGCTGATGCGCATAGCCCTGCTGGCGCCACTACCGCCAGAGCAAACCGGCATTGCCGATTACGCCGAGCATTTTCGCCGGGCACTCGTCGAGCGAGGCGTGGAAGTGCTGACGCCGCTGCAGGGCTGCACGCCTGAGCGGCTCGGCGAACGCCTGTCCAGCTTCGACTGGAGCCAGGTGCAGCTGGCGCATGCCGAACTGGGTGGAGGCCGTCTCAACGAATTTCACTCCCTCGACTACCTGCGTCGATATCAACCAGGGCTGGCGTTGACCGCCACCGTGCACGACCCCGAGCGCCTGGTCTGGCGCCGCGCCCAGTTGCCCTGGCCGCTGTCGCTGGCCGAGCGCCTGCCGCGTCCGCTGCCCCAGGCTGCAGCTCTGCTGGCTGATCCATTGACCCTGTATGAAGAGCGGCGCCTGGCCCGTCACCTGCGCCGTGCCGTGACGCTTACCGAGCTGGGTGGGCGCTGTCTGACCAAACGCATGGGGCTGCGCGCCGAACAGAGCGCAACCATCGCCCATGGCAATCTGCCGCTTGCAGCTGCCGAGCTGCCACCTCTGGAACCACTGCGCCTGCTCTACTTCGGCTTCATCTACCGCGGTAAAGGCATCGAGGACCTGCTCAACGCCCTCGCCCAGGTTTTCGCCCGCCTACCTTCACTGCGCGGCCGCCTGCGGCTGGCGCTGGCCGGAGGCACCGCCCCGGAAATGGCGTTCGGTCCCGCCGGCAACTACCTCGACGAACTACGGGCACTGGCCAAACGTCTGGAGCTGAGCGACAGCCTGGACTGGCATCTCGATCTGCCCAGCGACGCCATTGCCAGCACCATCCAGGCCCACCATGTGATGGTGCTGCCCTATCGCGAATCGAAGAAACTCGGCCTGCTCGGTGAGATGCGCGGCACCAGCGGCGCTCTATCCTGGGCCAATGCCTGTGGCCGAGGGGTGATAACCTCCAATGCACGGGCCTTTGCCGAGGAGGTTGCCAGCGGTAATGGCGCAACCTATCCACAGGGCGATGTCGCGGCACTGGCCCAGGCCATCGAGGCGCTTGCCCTGCGTCCGGCAGAGGCCGTGCGCTGGGCGGCGCGCGCTGGCGAAATAGGCCGGGAGCGCAACTGGGCGGCCACCGCCGAGCGCTTCCATTCCCTGTTTAGCGCCGCCTGTGGAGAAGCCTGACATGCGCAAATTACTGATTGCAGTACCACTTGCGGGTCTGCTGGCCCTGTCCCTGGCGGTCTACCCCAGCCTGCGCGCCGAAGCCAACGGCGTGCAGCTCAAAGCCCCCCGCGCGGTGGAGTGGAGCGAGTTTCTCGGCGTCAATGCCCACTTCCTGTGGTTCCCTCCCGAGCAGTACCGCAAGCAGATGCAGCAGTGGAAGGCCCTCGGTCTCGACTGGACGCGCGTCGACCTGCACTGGGACCGCCACGAGCCCGAGCAGGGCCAGTACCGCTTGGGCGAGCTGGACGGCGTGATCCAGCAGATGCAGCAGGAACAACTCAAGTCGGTGTTCTATCTGGTCGGCTCGGCCCCCCATGCCACCAGCGCCCCCAGCGGCTCGCCGACACCGGACCAGTACCCGCCCAAGGACCCACAGCTGTTTGCCGATGCCATCGCCATGTTCGCCAAGCACTATCCCTCGGTGAATGCCTGGCAGGTATGGAACGAGCCCAACCTGCCGTCCTTCTGGCGCCCCCATGAAGACCCGATCGGCTATGGCCGCCTGCTGCAGGCCAGCGTCCCCGCGCTGCGCCAGGCCGCACCGGGCAAGCCGGTGGTGATGGCGGGCATGGCCTACTACAGCCAGATGCCGGTCAAGGGCGGCCTGATGCTGGAGGAACTGGGCAAGCTCGGCGTACAGCAACTGGGCACCGTCGTCGCCTACCACCCCTACTCCCAGGAGCCGGAAAGCGATGAGCCCGGCGCCAATGACTTCATCCTCCGCGCCCAGCAGCTCAACGCCACCCTGCGCAGCGCACAGGTACCAGCCATCTGGGCCACCGAGTGGGGCTGGTCGAGCTATGCCGGGCCCAAGGAACTGCAGGAAATCATTGGTGCCGACGGTCAGGCCGACTACCTGCTGCGGCGCCTGGCATTGATGAGCGCACTGGATTACGACCGTATCTTCCTGTTCGCCCTGGCTGACCTGGATAGCCGCGCCAGCGCCCGCGACCAGCACTACGGCCTGCTCGACCTGCAGGGCAAGCCCAAACCCGCCTATCGGGCCCTCAAGCGTTTCCTGAAAGTCAGCGGACCGCGTCTGGAGCCGAGCGACCCACCGGCCCTGGCCGCCACCATCGATGACCTCTACAGCATCGCCTGGAAGCGCAGTGATGGGCGCAACCTGTGGCTGTTCTGGAGCGCCAGCGGCGACGAAGTGCAGCTGACCAATGTCACACGGGCCGTATTGCACGACCCGCTGACCGGCGACAAACAAACGCTGGAAGATGCCAACGGTCTGCGCTTCAAGGCCAAACCCAGCCTGCAGATGCTGGTCTGGTGAAGACTGCGATGCGAATACTGTGGATCCTTCCCTACCTACCCTGGCCCACGTCCAGCGGCGGCAAGACGCGCCAGTACCACCTGCTGCGCACCCTGGCCGCACGCGGGCACCGCATCACCCTGTTGGTGCAGGCCAAACAGGCCCTCGATGAAGAGGCCCGCCAGGCGCTGGAGCCGCTGCTGGAGCAGTTGATCGTGCTGCCACGGCGCGGCCTGCGCCATCCACTGACGCTCGCCACCGCGTTGTTCGGCCCCTGGCCACTGCTGACCTGCGTGAACGGCCTGGCACCAGCACTGGAGCGCCGCTTCGCCGAACTGCTGAAGCAATCCTGGGATGTCGTTCAGGTCGAGCACAGCTACAGCTTCCAGCCCTACGCCAAGGCCCTGAAGGCGGCCGAGCAGGCTTTCATCCTGACCGAGCACAACCTGGAATCCAGCCTGGGCGGTGCCACCTATAGCCGCTTCCCGCGCTGGCTGGCCCCCTTCGTACGCTTCGACCAGTGGCGGGCCCGCCGCTGGGAGCGCCAGGTATTCGACGCCGCAACCAGGGTAGTCGCCGTCACCGAGGCGGATGCCAAGGCCATGCGCAGCCTCACCCACACCGCCGTGGAGGTCGTGGTCAACGGCGTCGACTGCCGTGGCTTCGCCGAGGTGCAACGCTCACCGCAAAGCCAGCGCATTCTCTTCGTCGGCAACTACGAATATCCGCCCAACGTTGACGCCGTGAGCTGGGCACTGGACGAAATCATGCCGCGACTTTGGCAGCAATGCCCGACGGCGCGTTTCATCGTCGCCGGCTATGCCATGCCGAGTGACTGGGCCCAGTGCTGGCCGGACCCGCGTATCGAATGGCGCGGTTTCGTCGACGACCTGCGCACCCTGCAGGCCGAAAGCAGCCTGTTCCTCGCCCCGCTACGCCAGGGCGGCGGCTCCAAGCTCAAGGTACTGGAAGCCCTGGCCGCCGGCCTGCCGCTGGTGAGCACGGCCCAGGGCGTCTCCGGGCTGGCGCTGCGCGACGGCCACGACTACCGCCACGGCGATGAGGCGAGCGCACTGAGCGCAGCGCTGGCCGAGCTGCTTAACGACGCATCCCAGGCCGACAGCCTCGCCACCGCCGGGCGCCGCTACGTCAATCAGCAGCATGATTGGCAAGCTGCCGCCAGCCAGTTGGAAGCGGTCTACCAGCAACTGATCGACAAGGAGTGCCGCGCATGCGCGTAGGCCTGGATTATCGCCCGGCCACGGTAGCGCCGCAGTCCGGTATCGGCCGTCAGGTACGCGCGCTGGAGAGTGCTCTGCTGGCACGTGCAGACACCGAACTGGTGCGCTTCAGCGAAGCGCCACTGGATCACCCGCAGCGTCAGAGCGCCTGCTGCCCCGCCTGGGAGAGCCCGCTGGCCGGCCTGCAACGGCCGCAGGTAAGGCTGCGCTTCGAGGCGCGCTTTCTTCCCGAGGCCCTGCGCGAGCAGAAGGTCGATCTGTATATCGCCACGGCCAACATGGGCCTGCCGCTGGGACGTAAACCCGCCGGCCAACGCCAGGTCTTACTGCTGCACGACCTGTTCCAGCTGACCGAACGCAATCACCACCGCTCGCGCCTCAAGGCCCTGGCCTATCGGCTGATCGACACCCTGTCCATCGCCTGGTCGGTCTGGCGCGCCGACCGCGTCTGGTGCCCATCGCAATTCTCCGCCCGCGAAACCCAGCGCCTGTTCCCCTTCGCCAAAGGCAAGGTGCGCGTGCTGCCCAACCTGGTGCCCGTACTCGACGAAAACGAGCAGCAGCCACCGGCAGGCTTGCCCGCACGCTACTGGCTGGCCGTCGGTACTCGCGAGCCGCGCAAGAACATGTCGCGCTTCGTCGAGGCCTGGCGCCAGGCCCGCGCACAGTCGCCGCTGGTGCCGGAGCTGGCCCTGGTCGGCCATCCGCACGACCTGCCCGAAAACCTGCGCGCACTGCCCGGCCTGCACTGGCTGAGCGGCCTGGATGATGCCGCCTTGCAGGCGCTCTACCGTCATGCCGAATGCCTGTGGCAGCCGTCTTACGCCGAAGGCTTTGGCCTGCCCGTGGTCGAGGCTCTGGGCCTGGGCACTCCGGTGGCCCTGGCCCAGGGCTCGGCGCTGGATGAAGTGGCCCCAAGCGAGTCGCCGCGCTTTGCCGCTCACTCCTCTGCGGCGCTGCTCGCCTGCCTGCTAAAGCTGGCTGCCAACCCACCAGGCCGCGACCGCCCAGAGCTGCGTCAATGGGCAGCGCGTTTCGCCATGCCGGCATACGCCGCGCGCCTGGATGAACTGCTTGAGGAGCTGTACGCGTGAATATCGGGCTGCCCATCGCCGTGCTGCTCGGCACCCTGTTTGGCGGGCTGCTCTGGGTGCTGCCGGTCAGCAAGCTGATCATCCTCATGGCCGGTGTGGTCCTGGCCCTGACCCTCATGCGCAAGCCCTTGTGGGGTTTGCTGCTGTTCGCCGTGCTGGCCACCAGCATTCCCTACACCACCGTACAGGTCGGCATCCGCACGACAGTCAGTGAGGCCGTACTGGCACTGACCTGGGTCGCAGTGTTCTGGCAGGCCTTTCTCGGTCGGACTCGCGGGCTGCTGCACTGGCACCCGCTGGAACGCAGTCTGGCCATGCTGATGGCCTACAGCGCCCTGCCCTTCGTGGTCGGCATGCTGATCATCCACGCCGAAGGCAACGGCCCGGTGAACTGGGTGCGCTGGCTGATGAACCTGTCGCTGCTGTTCCTGGTGCCACTGCTGCTGCGTACCGACCGGGATCGCGACCAACTGGTCGTGGCGCTGCTGCTCGGCAACCTGGCGATGCTCTGCCTGTCGATCTTCATCTTCCTCAAGGATCGCGACGCCAACACCATGATCCCGATCCTGACCGACCTCAAATACGCGCACCCCGAGGCGGTTCGGGACATCTTCTCGGCCAACTACCAGCGCATGGCCTCACCCTGGGTACATCCCAACCTGACTGGCGGCATCCTCGCTCTGATGGTGCCGCTGGCCCTGCTGTATGGCTGGACCCGAGAAGGCTGGAGGCGCCTACTCGGCCTGAGCGTGGCGATCCTCGGCTGCGCCGGTCTGCTGTTCAGCATTTCCCGCGGCGCCATCGTTGCCCTGGTGCTGGTGCTGTTCTGGCTGAGCTACAAGCGGGTGCCCTATAGCGGGCGCATCATCGGTCTGGGCGCGGCCTTCGGCGCCGCCTTGGTGATGTTCTATCCACCGCTTCAGGAGCGCCTGCTCAGCATGTTCTCCGCCAGCAATGCCAGTACCGAGATCCGCTTCGAGGAATACGCCATGTTCCCCGAAGCCATGGCCCGCTACCCCCTGGGGATCGGCTTCAAGATCGACCCGCCCGTGCCCGGCAGCGGCCTGCTGGGCATTTCCAACCTGTGGCTGAACTTCATCTACAAGATCGGCTTGCCCGGCATGGCCCTGTTCGTCCTGGTTACCCTGCGCTGGTGGCGCGAGGTTCGCCCGCTCGCCAGCGTGACCAGCATTACCCGGGAAAACGCCCTGTGGCTGGGCAGCATGGCCGGCGTGATGGCGGCACTGCTCACGGGCATCTTCGACCACTACTACAGCTTCACTTTCGTCATCATCGCCCTGTTCTGGCTACTCGCCGGCCTGGCCCTGCAACAGGCCAGGCTGTATCCGCAGCACACCACCGGCCGCAAGGAATCCGCCCGATGAAACACCGCGTCATGCTCCGCTCGCACCTGCGCAACCAGCTCGCCGAATACGCCGAAAAGCTCGGCACCAGCACCGAGGAACTCGGCCAGGCGTTGGAGTGGATGCTGGCCAACGACGTGGCGTTCGAGGAAGGCGAGCGCTACGCCATCGCCTCCATCGATGCCGAACAGCGCATTGACCAGCCTTTGGCCAAACGCTTCTACGCCCTGCTCAAGACCGAGATCCCGGCGGTATTCGTACCGATCTACGGCAAGAACTGGGCGACCCTCAAGGACCGCTGGCTGCGGGCCTGGGAACAGGTCTACAACATCGTCATCAACAAGATTCCCAGCCACAACCTGCGCATCTGGTGGCTGCGCGCCGGCGGTGCAAAGATCGGCAAGGGCTCGTCGATCTGGCGCAACACCGAGGTACTTGGAGTGGAGAATCTGGTGATCGGCGAGGACAGCGTCATCGCCTGGCATTGCCAGGTAGACGCCCGTGCCGGCCTGGTCATCGGCGACCATGTGGCCATCGCCTCCCACGTGCTGATCATCGCCGGCAGCCACGACCTGACCGCCCCCGAGTTCTGGTCCATCTCGGGCCCCATCTATATCGACGACTACGCCTGGATCGCCAGCCGCGCCCTGATCAGCTTCGGCTCGCATATCGGCCGCGGCGCCGTGGTCACCGCCAATACCACCGTGGCCAAGGAAATCGCGCCCTACAAGATCGTTGGTGGCAGCGGCGCCAAGCCCATGGGCGAGCGCCCCCACGACCTCAACTACAAGGTCGGCGGCAAGGGCCTGTTCACCTTGCTGCACTGAGCCATGTTCAACAGCACCCTGTGGCTGACCCTGGCCACCCTGGCCGGCCTCGGCCTCGGCTTCGCCCGGGAGTGGCTACTGGTCGCCGCCTGGGGCGCCGGTTCGCGCAGCGACGCCTTTCTCGTGGCGCTGTTCCTGCCGGAAGCGCTGCGCATGACCCTGGCTGCCGGGTTGCTGGGGGCGGCGGCATTGCCGCTCTATCTACAGCGGGACGAACTGGCCAGGAGCCGCTGGCTGAATGGCCTGAGCCCGTGGTTGTTGCTGATCGCAATACTGCTCGCAGGCCTGCTGGCACTGGGGGCACCGCTGTGGTGCCGCTTGATCGGCCCCGGCCTGGCGAGCGAGGCACAGCACGAGGCCAGCGCCAGCCTGCAGCTGCTCGCCCTGTGTGCTCCCGGCTTTCTGCTGCACGCCTGGCTGAGCATTCCCCTGCAGGCCCGTGAACGCTTTGTCCTGGCGGGACTCGGCTCGCTGCTGTTCAACCTGCCACCGGTGTTGCTGCTGGCCCTGCAAGGCGCCGCCAGTAGCAACACGCAACTGGCCCTGGCCTGTATTGCCGGCAGCGTGCTGATGCCTCTGGCGTTGGTGCTGGCCGCCGGCCGGCTGGGCTGGCGACCCTGGCACTGGCGTGGCGAATCCGGTGCCGGGCGCGAGCTCCTTGGCCGTATCGGACCGCTCCTGGCCAGCAATGCCGCCAGTCAGGGACTGGCGCTGCTGGAGCGACTGATTGCCAGCCTGCTTGGTGAGGGCGCGGTGACCTGGGTCAACCTGGCGCGCAAACTGGTCAATCTGCCATTGATAGCCCTGATGGCGCTCAATCAGGTGCTGCTCGGCATGATGAGCGGCAAGACGGGGGGTGAACGCCTGCCCTTGTTGCGCCGCGGCCTGGCTGCGGCCACCTTGCTGAGCCTGCCGGCGGCCGTTGGTCTGGTCGGTGCCAGCCCGACGCTGGTAGCCCTGCTGTTACCGCAACAAGCACAGAACAGCCCGTTGCCAGCCCTATTGGCCTGGTTTGCCATTCCACTGGTCTTCGGCGCCTGGAACGCCATGCTGGCGCGCTACGCCTACGCCGCGGGAGATACCCGCCTGCCGCTGCGCTGCGAGCTGCTCGGCAGTGCTGCCAACGCCCTGCTGCTCGGTCTCCTGCCCTTCGCCCTGGGGCTTCCCGGCATCGCTCTGGCGGCCCTGGCTGGCGTACTCGTCACCAACGTGCTGCTGCTCAAGCGCCAGGAGCTGCTGCACAGCCTGGCCTGGCCGGCACAATGGCTGGCCAGCCTGCTCATGCTCGTTCTCGCCGCGGTCCTGCTGCACCCGCTGAGCAATCCCTGGCTGCAGCTACCGCTGAGCACACTCTACGCGGCAAGCTGTCTGGCCGGTCTTGCCCTATGGTTGAAGCCCTGGCGCTAGCCGAGCAATTCGCTCATGGGAATGAAGCGGAGGTGATCGCCCTCCGCCAAAGTGGCATTTTCTCTCACCTCCACCAGCCCATCGGCCCAGGCCGCACTGCGCAGCACCCCCGAGCTCTGGTTCGGGTAGAGCACCGCCCGCCCCTGCTCCAACCGCGCCCGCAGGTATTCCCGCCGACTGCCCGGCTTGCTCCAGGCAAATCCTGCGGGAACCGGGATGGCCAGCGGCTCAACCTCAGCAACGCCGAGACGCCGCAGCAGATAGGGGCGCGCCAATAGACCGAAAGTCACCAGCGTCGACGCCGGATTGCCCGGCAGGCCGAGCACCGGCACGCCACGGTAGTGACCGCAGGTCAGAGGCTTGCCCGGCTTGATCGCCAGCTTCCACAGGGTCAGCTCGCCGTCTTCACGCAGCACCTGGCCGAGAAAGTCGGCCTCGCCAACCGACACACCACCGGTGGAGAGGATCAGGTCGACATCGTCCAAAGCCCCCAGGGCCAGGCGGGTAAGCTGCAGGTCGTCGGCCAGAATGCCCGCATCCAGCACCTCGCACCCGAGGCGCTGCAGCCAGGCACAGAGCAAACGGCGATTGCTGTTGTAGATCTGCCCAGGCTCCAGGGCCTGCCCCGGCTCGACCAGCTCGTCGCCCGTGGAAAGCACCGCCACCCGCGGTTTCCGCCGTACCGGCAACAGTGCGCAGCCCAGCGACGCCGCCAAGCCCAGCTGCACCGGCCCGAGACGCGAACCGGCGCTCAGCACCGCTTCGCCACGACGAGCCTCCTGCCCCTGGGTGCGCACATTCTGCCCGGCTCGCAGAGGCTCGCGGAAAGCTATGCGGCCGTCAGGCAGCACTTCGCAGTTCTCCTGCATTTCCACGGTATCCGCTCCAGATGGCAGCGGCGCGCCGGTAAAGATTCGTGCGCAGGTGCCAGGCTGCAATTGCTGTGGCGCCTGTCCGGCCTGGACACGCTGGCTCACGGGTAATGCCTCGCCCTTGTAGTCGGCCAGATTCAGTGCATAGCCATCCATCGCGCTGTTCGGCCATGGCGGCAGGTCCAGACCGGCAACCAGCTCGGTGGCCAGGACCCGGCCATCGGCAGCCGCCAGCGGTAACATTTCCAATTCGCGAATCGGCGCCTGATCGGCAAGCGCCAGCAGGCGCTCCAGCGCCTCTTCGACCGGCAACAAGCTCATCCGCGACTCTCGCAAACAGCGACTTGCTTCAGATGGGTCACGAAGTTGCAGGGGCGATGGCGATTGTCCAACTGCTCACCGAGGATGCCATCCCAGGCCGTACGGCAGGCGTTGGTGGAGCCCGGCAGACAGCAGACCAGCGTGCCATTGGCCAGACCGGCGAGGGCGCGAGACTGGATGGTGGAGGTGCCGATATCTGCAACCGATATCTGGCGGAACAATTCACCAAAACCATCTACATGCTTGTCCAGCAGGCAACTCACAGCCTCCGGCGTGCTGTCGCGGCCGGTAAAACCCGTACCACCGGTAATCAGCACGACCTGTACCTCGTCTTCGGCAATCCACTGCGCCACCTGGGCGCGGATGCGGTACAGGTCATCCTTCAGCAGCACGCGTGCAGCCAGGCAGTGGCCTGCAGCGCTCAGGCGGTCAACGAACAGCTGACCGGAAGTGTCGGTATCCAGGGTGCGGGTATCGCTAACGGTAAGAACGGCGATGTTCAGCGGCACGAAAGCCGCCTCGGCCTTGTGGCTCATGACGTGGTCCGGTTGTGGTGAAAACTGGCCGGTGTTATATCACAGGCCCCCGACTCAGAGCGCCGCCATGACCAGCCCTGCCCCCCTCTGCTCGATCCTGCTTCTGGCCGGCGGCCGCGGACAACGCATGGGCGGCCAGGACAAGGGCCTGCTGGAGTGGCAAGGACGGCCGCTGATCGCACATCTGCACGCACTAGTGCGCCCGCTCACCGATGATCTGATCATTTCCTGCAATCGCAACCATGATCGCTATGCCCCTTATGCCGACCATCTGGTAATCGACGCCGAAACGGGGTTTCAAGGGCCGCTGGCAGGCATCCTCGCAGGCCTGGCCCAGGTGCGTCACGAGCACATGCTGGTATTGCCCTGCGACGCACCGCTGCTCGATACAACGCTACTGCAGGACTTGTACAGCGCAGCGCTAGCTCAACCGCAGCGTCCAGTGATGGTCCGCCAGGGCGAGCAATGGGAGCCGCTGTTCTGCGTCATCCCCACGCTCCTGCACGAACCGCTGCTTGCAACCTGGAACGCTGGCGAGCGCAGTCCCAGACGCGCGCTGTTGCAACTAGATGCGCAGGCTTATCCCTGCACGACGCACGACCCACGCCTGGCCAACCTGAACACTCCCGAACTGCTCGCCAGCACGATGAAGCCGCAATTCGATTGAACTCATACCGCGCAAGCCCGTCAGAAACCCGGTAGTTCCCAAGAAATCAAGGAGATACCCATGACCCGACGGAACCTCTACATCAGCTTCGCCTTTCTCGGCCTGGCCAGCCTGACCGGCTGCGCCACACCCAGCGTGATCACCCTCAACGATGGCAGCCAGGTGCAGACGGTAGACACACCGGAATTTGACGAAGACTCGGGTTTCTACGAATTCGAACAGCTGGACGGCAAACCTGCCCGCATCAACAAGGATCAGGTAATCACCGTCAAAGAACTCTGAGCCACAGCGCCCCATCCGCCTCACAAGGACGTGATGCGGTAAAAAACCTTCAGCTAACCCCTTGTGCGGCAAAACTTTTTCGGTAAAATGCGCGCCATCCATCGGAGCGTAGCGCAGCTTGGTAGCGCGTCTCGTTCGGGACGAGAAGGTCGCTGGTTCGAATCCAGTCGCTCCGACCATATCCCGACCTCAGCCTGCATGAGGCTGTGTCAAACTTAAGAAAACCGGCCTTGGCCGGTTTTTTTGTTTCCGATCATCTAAAAACCCTCTCTCACTTACTGCATATACACGCGGGAGAACACCTCATGATCGGACGAAGCTTAACGCCCCATTGAGCCACAACACCGCCACAAAAGACGTGGTGGCATGCCAGACTATGTCGCCCTCCAGCTCACCAGCGCCCTCGGTAACAATAGTCTCGAGTTGCAGCACCAGGAAGGCGTTGTAGTCACCACTCGCCTCCAGCCCCGCCAGAATCTCTTGGAGCCACCTGACTCCCAACTGCTGAGCCCCTACCCCCCCCACTCCGCCACCTCAAACGCCCAGTGTGGAGAAGCCGCGT